>NZ_CDBI01000054.1:21541-21794 GCF_000820025.1 Aeromonas popoffii | reverse complement strand
GAAAGCCTTTGTCACTGGCACAACCGGCCAGCAGGGCGAGGGCAACGGCGAGGCCCAGGGGTTTGAGCAACATGACACTCTCCTTGTCTGTTTTATGAGCGCGAAGGGGGACTATGTCACGATTGGCGCTGGTTGCTCAAGTTATTGAACAGGATCAATACCTTACTCATCTATCAATAGAGGTTACCCACCGTAGAAACAAAAAAACTGCCCGAAGGCAGTTTTTACAATGTTCATGGCAGTTGCCAGTGAC
>NZ_CDBI01000054.1:0-21149 GCF_000820025.1 Aeromonas popoffii | reverse complement strand
CCACCGGCACCACCGGCAGGGTACCGATGCTTTTGCGCAGCAGCGCCAGCAGATCGTCCGCCTTCTTGGCGGAGCCTGCGTCCACCACCATCAGATTGTCGGCCGGATTGATCCAGGCGAAGGTCTGGCTGGTACGACTGAAGGCACGGGGCAGCAGGGTGTGGAGTATCTCCTCCTTCAGCGTTTCCTTCTCTTTCTTTTTGAGGGCGCGGCCCTGCTCGAATTCGATCGCTTCTACCTTCTCCGCCAGCATCTCCTTGACCACGGAACCTGGCAGCATCTTCTCTTCCTTGCGGGCGCAGAGCAGGATGTGGCCGGAGGCGGAGTGGGTCAGGGTCGAGCCGAATTTGCCAAGGGGCTTGACCCAACCGAACCGGGAGATGTCCTGACTGCCACAAGGGGTGAAGGCGCAGGCCTCGAGCTGGGTTTCCAGCTGATCCACTGTCAGGTCAAAGGGGCGGGTAAAGCGATAAATCTGCAGGTTTTTAAACCACATGGCGTCCTCGGTCTCATAGATTGTCCGGCGGGCATTGTACTAGAGAGGCGCTTTGTGATCAGCCAATCATTCTCGCTAAATAAAGGGCGATCGAGTTCACAGGGAGTCATATTCGCCCCAATCCTGTCATCAAACTCTCCTAGACTGCGAGTGTTCAGATTGTTAACAAGGATGCAAATATGTTGAGGCCGAGTCGGTCCGAGGACATGGATGAGATCGTCGAAATCTGGTTGCTGGCCTCCCTGCAGGCCCACGATTTCGTTGATGCCTCCTGCTGGTGGCAGGCCCAGGAAGATCTGCGCACCCGTTATCTCGACCGGGCCCGTATCTGGGTCTTCGAGGAGCGCGGCGAGCTGCTCGGCTTCATGGCACTGGCGGATGATTACCTCGCGGCCCTGTTCGTGCGTCCTGACCGCCAGGGGCGCGGCGTCGGCCACGCCCTGTTGCAGGAGGCCAAGTTACAGGGGGCCAGGCTGCATGCGCGGGTGTTTGTGGAGAACGAACAGGCGGTGCGCTTCTACCGCCGCCGCGGCTTCGTGATAGAGCGGGAGGAGTTCGATCCCCTCACCGGCCATCCCCAGTACAAGATGTGCTGCGAGTCCGCCTGATCTGACGCCACCGGCCTGTTTTGCTTGAAAAAAGGGTGGCGTATCCTCATCTTGTCTCCATTGGGTGCCGTGGGCACCTCTCCCCCATTTCGAGCCGTTTTCTCATGAAGATCCTGCATACCGCCGACTGGCACCTTGGCCACCAACTCCATGGTCATGAACGCCGCTTTGAACACGACGTTTTTCTCGACTGGTTGACCGACACCCTCAAGCAGCGTCAGATCGACGCCCTGCTGGTGGCGGGCGATCTGTTCGATACCGCCAATCCCCCCGCGAGCGCCTGGCAGCAGCTCTATCGCTTCCTGGCGAGACTGCGGGCCGAGATGCCCCGCCTCAACATGGTGCTGATCGGCGGCAATCACGACTCACCCTCCAAGCTGGATGCGCCCCACGAGCTGCTGCGAGCCTTTGACCTGCATCTGGTGGGCAGCATCAGCCGGGATAGTGATGGCAAGCTTGAGACCGAGCGCCTGCTGGTGCCGCTGCAAGACAGAGAAGGCAAGCTGGTCGCCTGGTGCGCTGCCGTCCCCTTCCTGCGCAGCAGTGATCTGAGGGTCGAGCAACTGGCAGAGGGGCAGGATCGGCTGATTGAAGGGGTTCGCCAGGTCTATGAGGAGGTGTTGAGTGCCGGGCGCGCCCGCTGCGAGCCTGGCCAGGCGCTGATCGCCATGGGCCACGCCTATCTGGCGGCGGGCCAGCTCTCCGAGCTCTCCGAGCGGCGGGTGCTCGGCGGTAACCAGCATGCCCTGCCAGCCGACATCTTCGCCGCTGCCGACTACACGGCGCTCGGGCACCTGCATCTGGCCCAGAGCCCGGCCGAAGGGGTGCACTACAGCGGTTCGCCGTTGCCGCTCTCGCTCGCTGAGGCCAACTATAACCATCAGGTGCTGGAAGTGACCTTTGCGGGGGGGAAACTGGCCGGGTTGGAGCGGATCCCGGTACCCCGCGCGGTGGAGATGATCCGGCTACCCGAGAGCGAACTGGAGGGGGCGCTCCAGGCCATCGAGGCGCTGACGCTACCCGCTTGCCAACAAGAAGCCCAGCCCTTCCTCGAAGTGCGACTATTGTTGCCCAGACCCGAGGCCCGCATCCGCGAGCGCATTCTGGCGGCGCTGGTGGGCAAACCCGTGCGTCTGGCTCGCATCAGCACCCGTTATCTGGGATCCGGGCAGGGGCTGGCCGATGGCTCCCATCAGCGCAGGCTGGATGAGCTCTCCCCCACAGAGGTGTTCAGGCTCTGCTATCAGCGCCAGTTTGACGGTGAACCCGAGGCCGAACTGGTGGCCTCGTTTGAAGAGATATTGCAACAGGTGAAGGAGTCCGGCATATGAAGATCCTCTCCCTTCGGGGTGAAAACCTGGCCAGTCTGACCGGGCTCTTCACCATCGACTTTACCAAGGGGGCGCTTGGCGCCGCCGGTCTGTTTGCCATCACCGGCAACACGGGCGCGGGCAAGAGCACCCTGCTCGATGCCATCTGTCTGGCGCTGTACGACGAGATGCCGCGCTTCATCGCCAATCGCAAGCACGTGGCCGAGGTGGGCCGAGCGGATGACGAGGAGAAGCTCAAGGCCAATGACGTGCGCGGCATCCTCAGCCGTGGCCACGCCAGCGGCTGTGCCGAGGTGCAGTTTCGCGGCTGTGATGGCCGGATCTGGCTGGCGCGCTGGGCGGTGCGGCGGGCCCGTAATCGCTCGGAGGGGCGCTTTCAGGCTCAGGAGCGCAGCCTGACTGACGTGGCGAGCGGGCAGGTTTTCTCCGGCAGCAAGCGGGATCTGCAGGATCGCATCGATGAGCTGGTGGGGCTCTCCTGGGAGCAATTTCGCCGCGCCGTGATCCTGCCTCAGGGGGAGTTCGCCGCGTTTCTCAAGGCGAGTGCCGACGAGCGCTCCGCCCTGCTCGAACGCATGACCGGTACCGAGCTTTACTCCGTCATCTCCATCCAGACCCATGAGCGGGCGCGGGAGGAGCAGCAAAAATTGGCCGCCATCGGGCAACGGCTCGGCGACGTGGCACTGATGGACGAGGCGACCCGCGAGCAGTGGGTCGCCCGGCAGTTGGGCTGCTCCACCGGTCTCAAGCACGAGCAGCAGCAGCGCCAGCTGTTGCAGGACTTGCGCGATCTCAACGATCGCATCGCCGCCCAGCTGCTGGCCTGTCAGGAGGGGCAGGCTGCACTGGCTGCCGCAGAAGCGGCTCACGCCCTGGCCGCTCCCGAGCGGGAGGAGTTTACCCGCGCCGAGCAGGCCCAGGTGGCCCGCGCCGATCACGACGAGCTGGCGCGTCTTACCCTGGAAGTGCAGCAGCAGGAGCAGCTTATCGGCCAGTTGGGGCCTGAATTGGCACAGGTTGAACTGGCGCAGCAGCAGGTCGCGCTGCGCGAGCAGCATCTGCTGGCCGACAAGATAGCCGCCGAGCGTGAATGGGGGGCGCTGCAACCCGAGCTCAAGCGGGCGCAGGAGCTAGATACCCGCATCAGGGAGAAGGGCAGCCAGTTGCAGGACGTCCAGCAGCAGGGGGCGCAGGCGCGTACCTTGCAACTGGCACTGCAGCAGGAGTGGCAACAGCAGGCGAGCCGGGTGCAGGCACTCGAGGCACGGCGCCAGCAATGGGCACGCTGGCTGGATGAGCGCAAGGCGCTGGCGCCGCTGGCGCGGCAGTGGCAACCCTTGCTGGCGGCCATGCAGGATTGGGCAGAGGGTCGGGATCAGCTGCAACATCTGCAGCAGAGCCGTGAGCACAAGGGCCATGCCCTGCGCGATCTCAACAGCCGGCTGGAGCAGGGTCAGCAGGAGCGGGACGGCTGGCAGCAGGAGCGCACACGGCTGCAACAGCTGCATGATCAGTTGCAGGCGCAGGAGTGGGATGGTCAGGTTGCCAAGGCGCAGGAGCAGCGGCAGGCCCAGACCGAGCAGCTGGCGCGGGTGCAGCAACTGCTGGAGCTGGCGGAGGCGGGCCGCAATCACAGCGAGCAACAGGAGCGCTTGTTGCAAGAGATGGCGCTGCTCGAGCAACATCTGCACCGGCTGGCCGGTCAGCGCGATGAGCTGGTGCCAGCGCTGGAACGGCTTGCCACCCAGCGTGGCGAGGCGCGCCATGCCCTGGAGCAGGCCCGCGCCGTGGCCAGCTTCGAGCAGTATCGTCACGTGCTGAGCGATGGCTCCCCCTGCCCGCTCTGCGGCGCCGAGGAGCACCCCTATCGCCAGAGCCAGCCGCAGGTGGCTGGCATACTGGCCCAGCTGGCCGATCGAGCCAGTCAGCTGGAGCTCGAGTGGGAGCGGCTCAATCACCAATATATTCAGGGGGAGAGCGAACGGGTTGAACTGGCCCGTCAGCTGGCCGCCCGCCAGCAGCGCCAGCCGGAGCTTGAGGCGAGATCCGAACAGCTGACCCAGCGCTGGTTGCAACTGGGCGGCAATACCCTGTTGGGGCACGGGCTGCCCCTACGTCAGAGTCCGGCGGAGTGGGCAGATCTGCTGGCGCATCTCTTGGCACAGGGAGAGACTCTGGAGCTGGGTCTGGTGGCCGGACAGCGACAGCTGCAACAGGCCCAGCAAGGCCAGCAGATGTTGATGGGGCTGCGCAATCAGCTGACCCAGTTGACGGCCCGTCATCAGCAGTTCGAACAGCAGTGGCAGGAGGCCGAGCGGCAGAAGATCGCGTGGGAGGCCGAGCTAAAAGCGCTGGCCGAGCAGGAGGTCGCGCTGCGCCAGCGCCTGGTGCAGGGGGAAGCGCGACTCGATGAACAGATGGGTGCCGAACCCTGGCGCCAGTGGCTCGGCAGCCGGCAGTGGCTCGAATGGCAGCAGACCTGCGAGGCCTATTTGCAGGGACAGCGCGAGTGGGAGCAGTTGGGCAGCGAACTTGCGAGCCTGACGCCGGGCGTGAGCGCGCAGGAGGCACGGGTGCAGAGCCAGAACGAGCTGCTGCACAAGCTGGAGCGCGACTACAAAGAGGCCGAGTTGCAGCGCCAGGGGTTGCTCGCCAGCCGCGAGGCCTGCCTGGGAGGGCGCGTCATCGCCGAGGTCGAAGGCGAATGGCAACAGCGACTGTTGCATGCCGCCAGCCAGCTCGAGGAGGCGGTGGCCGCGTTGCGGATGGCCAGGGAGAAGCAGACCGAGCTCAAGGCCAGGCTGGCTCACCTTGAGCAGGACAAGAAGGTGAGCAGCCGTCGCCGGCGCGAGGTGCTGGGCCGCTGGGCGGCGCACGCCACTACCCTGGGCATTGCCGAGTATGATCTGCGACGGCTGCTGGCGATGGGACCGGATGAGCTCAAGTCTCGCCGGGTCGCCTTGCAGCATCTGGACGACGCCCTGGCCGAGGCTCGCACCCGGCTGGCCGAACGCCAGCGGGCGCTGGCGTTGGAGGAGGTCAAGCTGGCGCGTTATCGCGAGCATCATGGCGAATTGACCGCCCTCTCTGTGCAGGAGCTTGGTCTGCGCCTGGGGGCCAGCGAGGCCCATTGCCGCGAGCTGGAAGAGCAACTGTTTCAGTGCAAGAGCACCCTGGCCCAGGCCGAGGCGGCTGCCCTCAAGGCGGGCTCCTTGCAAGAGGAGCTGAGCCGCCAGCAGGCGGTGGCGGATCACTGGCAGCAGCTGTCCGAGCTTATCGGCTCCGCCAGCGGTGCCAAGCTGCGCACCTTCGCCCAGAGCCTCACCCTGGAGCGCCTGCTGCTGGAGGCCAATGCCCAGCTCGGCGAGCTGTCGCCGCGCTATCGACTGGAGCGGGTACCCGGCACGGATCTGGCGCTGCAGGTGGTGGATCTCGATATGGGAGATGAGGTGCGATCGGTGGACTCCCTCTCCGGCGGCGAAAGCTTCCTGGTGTCGCTGGCGCTGGCGCTGGCCCTCTCCAGCCTCTCGTCGCATCAGACCCAGATCGAGTCGCTGTTTATTGACGAGGGCTTCGGTACCCTGGATCCGGACAGCCTGGATCTTGCGCTATCCAGCCTGGACTCACTGCAGGCGGCCGGTCGCCAGATAGGCGTCATCTCCCATGTGCAGACCCTGGTGGAGCGGATCGGCGTGCAAATTCGGGTAGACGCTCTGGGCGGCGGCGAAAGCCGGGTGGTGCTGCCCTGAATCCTGACTCACGCCGTTGAGGGACTGCGGCCCCGCCAGATGGCGGGGCTTTTTTGTTTCAGAGTTTTCGCGATATGGTCGCTTGATCTAGATCCATGCCCGCATATTGCGGGAAAAGAGATAACCAGGGGTCATGACCCCGGTCTTGAATCCATGCACCCGCAAGAGGGAATGGTCAATGACGGTTGTACCTGAAAGGGTCTTATGTCGCATCGCAATGCGAAAACGAGGTGATGCGCTTTATGTCATCTGGTTCTGCTGGGGCCTGGCGTTGCTGCTCTATGTATTGGGATCTGCATATTACAAATTACCCGTAGTGCCGCTGTTAGTGATGGCGCTGATGTTAATGGTGGAGAAAGTCAGAATGTTTGGACGAAAGCGCAATGAGTCTGTATCTGCGGTATCGGGTGTGGCAATGACAGTGATTGCACAGGGAGCCAGATTCACGGGTGAGCTGCAAGTGGAAGGCAATCTGGATGTGCATGGGCAGTTCATCGGAACCTTATTGGTCAGCGGGGGAACAGTTCGCATCATGGAGGGGGGCCGCGTTGAGGGAGAGGTGACCGCCGCCCATGTCACCATCAATGGCACCCTGGATGGCACCTGCGCATCGACGGAGGTGGAGATCCTCGAAAGTGGCAAGATGAAGGGGACCTTCAAAGGTGGCAGCCTCTCCATTCGAAAGGGAGGCCAGTTCATCGGGCAATCCCAAGCTCAGGAAGATAGCAACGCTGTCTCTGGCCAGAGCAAGGGGAACGTGAAGAAGTTGCAACCCGAGGGGAAACCCAAGGCCATTGATGTGCCGGAGGTGGCGGCAAAACAGGCGTAAATAGGGGCGCCAGCGCGCCCCTCGTTGTTTAACTGCGGCGCTTGGGCAGCATATTGGTCAGTGTGTTGTCCTTGAGCACATGGTGGTGATAGATGGCGGCAACGGCGTGCAGGGCGATCAGGGCATAGCCTATGTTGGCCAGCGTCTCGTGCAGCTCCTTTATCGTTCCCCTCAAGCTATCATTAGGCGCGAGCAGGGCGGGCAGTTCGAACCCGAAGAAAGGGATGGGTTTACCGCCCACGCTCAGCAGCAGCCAGCCCAGCAGCGGGGTAAGGATCAGAAAACCGTACAGTGCAAGATGGGCGAGTTGAGCCAGCTTGTGCATCAGAGGGGACTGCTCGGGCACTATGCGGGGTGAGGGGCCGCTGAAACGCACCAGCAGCCGTACCACGACCAGCGCCAGGATCAGCAAGCCCACCATGAAGTGGAACTCCTTCATCAGGTCGCGCCCGGCCGAGCCCTTGGGAAAGATGTCCCTGAATTCCATCAGGGCGTAGACGGCAATCATCAGCAGCAGAGTCAGCCAGTGCAGGCCGATACTCAGGCTGCCATAACGTTGTTCGGTATTTTTCAACATGTTCATGTCCTTCTCGGGGAGCTCATTGCATCACTTTCTTATCCATCCGGGCTCGCTTCCTGTACCCGGACCTCTTTGCATCCAACCCCATGTTACAAGCCCTGTTCGGCAAAACTTTGATCTCGATAACTTTTTAACATTTTACTCTCAGCTCTCAGCTCTCAGGCGGTGCCTGGCCAGGCACCCCTCTGCGCGAGGCTATGCGTCTGGTAACGGCGGTGCGGATGAAGGTCTGGTCATGAAACATCTTGGATTGGGAGCTGCGCAGCTGTTCATGTTGGGCGCCATTCTACTTGGCGTGGCTGGCAGTGGCAGTGATCGTCTCTTTGCGGCAGAGCCTGAACATCCATCGCACTTTTCCGCCTATCTGGGGCTGTTGCCGGGGCTCATCGATTCCGATGGGAGCGGTCCCTTCATCGATCTGGTCAAGGCCATAGCCGCGCTGGATGACGGGGTCGAGGTGAGCGTGATGGTTTACCCCATGTCGCGTGCGACGCACAGCGTGGTGATGGGGGCGACCGCTGTCAGTGACCCTGTGCGATATCGCTCACTTCAAGCAGGCCAACGTTGCCGGGCAGAGCCTGTATAACCTGTTGCTGGTGGCTGATCGGGCCCTTAATCAGGCCAAGGCACAGGGGCGTAACCGGGTGGGTTTACACACCTGGCAGGCGTCAAGGGTCAGCATGGCCCCATAAAAAAACCGAAGCGCTTGGCTTCGGTTTTTCGTTGCAGTCACTGGCACAAGCCAGAGCGCATTATTTCTTGATGCGGATCACCGGGGTCTCACCCACAGTCACTGCACCTGTCATCTTGATCAGCTCTTTGATCTCGTCCATGTTGGAGATGACAACCGGCGTCAGGGTAGACTTGGCCTTCGCTTCCAGAATAGCCAGATCGAACTCGATGATGGTATCACCGCGCTTGACCTTTTGACCTTCCTGAGCGATGCGCTTGAAGCCTTCACCTTTCAGTTCAACGGTGTCGATACCGAAGTGAACGAACAGCTCGATACCTGAGTCGGATTCCAGCGAGAACGCATGGTTGGTCTCGAAGATCTTGCCAATGGTGCCATCGCACGGAGCAACCATCTTGTTGCCGGTTGGCTTGATGGCAATACCGTCACCCACGATCTTCTCGGCGAAGACAACATCAGGCACATCTTCGATCGGTACGATTTCACCTGACAGCGGGGCATACAGCTCAATGCCACCGGTATCAGAGCTATCATCGGAAACCAGTTTCTTCAGTTTATCAAACAGACCCATAGTAAAAGCTCCTAGAGATGATTGTCGCTGTTTGCAGCCGATCTTAGCAGACTGCCTTCTGCTTAATAAAGTTATCTACACAGGCTTCGATTTCGGCGGCAGTTGCATAGCTCAATGCCTGGTCAGCCATTGCCTTCACATCTTCGAAGTTGGTGTTACGGATAAGCTTCTTGATACGCGGTACAGAGATGGAGCTCATGGAGAACTCATCCAGACCCATACCCAGCAGCAGCAGTGTGGCGCGTTCGTCACCAGCCAGCTCACCACACATACCGGTCCACTTGCCATTGTCATGGGAAGCGTCGATAACCATCTTGATCAGCGTCAGGACGGAGGGTGACAGCGGGTTGTACATGGCGGAGATCATCTCGTTACCACGGTCGACAGCCAGGGTGTACTGGGTCAGGTCGTTGGTACCGATACTGAAGAAATCCACTTCTTTAGCCAGATGATGAGCCATCACGGCAGCAGCCGGAGTCTCGATCATGATACCCACTTCGATGGATTCATCAAAGGCTTTGCCTTCGGTGCGCAGTTCGGCTTTCAGCTTCTCTACGGTGGCTTTCAGGCTACGGAACTCTTCGACAGAGATGATCATCGGGAACATGATGCGCAGTTTGCCGAAGGCAGACGCACGCAGTATGGCCCGCAGCTGAGCGTTCATGATGTCTTCGCGATCGAAGAAAATACGCACGGCACGCCAGCCCAGGAAGGGGTTCATCTCTTTCGGGAAATTCATATAAGGCAGTTCTTTGTCGCCGCCAATGTCCATGGTACGGACGATGATCGGCTGATCCGGCATGGCCGCTGCCACTTCTTTATAGGCTTTGAACTGCTCGTCTTCGGTCGGCAGCGCGTCACGGTCCATGAACAGGAACTCGGTACGGTACAGACCCACGCCTTCAGCGCCATTGCGGATGGCCCCTTCGGTATCCTTGACGGTACCTATGTTGGCGCACACTTCGACCTGATGACCATCCAGCGTGATGGCAGGCAGGTCTTTCAGCTTGGCCAGCTCGTCCTTCTCGGCTTGGAACTGGGCCTGGAACTGTTTGGCTTCCGTCAGCTGCTCGGCGGTCGGGTTGATGATGATCTGGTTGTTGATCGCATCCAGTACCAGCATGTCACCGTTCTTGACACGCTCGGTGATGTCATTGGTGCCCACGATGGCAGGCAGCTCGAGTGAGCGGGCCATGATGGAGGTGTGAGAGGTACGGCCACCGATATCGGTAACGAAACCCAGCACATATTTCAGGTTGATCTGAGCGGTTTCAGACGGGGTCAGGTCTTTGGCGACCAGGATGACCTCTTCGTCGATGGTGCTCAGGTTGACAACGGCGATACCCAGCACGTTCTTCACCAGACGGGTTCCGATGTCACGGAAGTCGGTGGCGCGCTCGCGCAGGTAGGGATCGTCCAGATCGGCCATCATCTTGGCGTATTGCTCGATGACTTCGTAGACGGCCTTATCAGCGGTGGCCTTGTTGTCTTTGATGAAGGATCTGATATCCCCTTCCAGCTCCTCATCTTCGAGCAGCATGATGTGGCCTTCGAAGATGGCCTCTTTTTCCTCACCGAAGGTACGACCAGCCATCGTTTTGATGGCTTCCAGCTGGACAGCTGACTTGGTGCGGGCTTCGAGGAAGCGGTTGATCTCGGCGTCAATCTGGTCAGCAGAAATCTTGCCCTGATTGATAACGATTTCATCTTCTTTCAGAAGAAGCGCCTTACCGAATGCGATACCGGGGGACGCAAGAATGCCAGATATCATAATCCTTCCTATTAAAACGACTGTGGGGGAGGAATAAAGCTGGATTACTCCAGCTCGTCCATCAGGGCAACCAGCTTCTCAACGGCTTTCTGAGCGTCCGGGCCATCGGCCTGGATGGTCACGTTGGTGCCTTTGGTCAGGCCCAGGGTCTGCAACTTGAACAGGCTCTTGGCGCTGGCAGATTTGCCACCGGAGACCACAGTGATCTCGCTTTGGAATTCTTTGGCTTCTTTCACGAACTGAGCTGCCGGACGGGTGTGCAGACCGTTTTCAGCAGTGATAACAACAGACTTCTCGTACATGGTTTCACCCCATATTATTGATATTTTTTGGAGAGATGGATGCTTTTGACGCTTCCTTATCTCACCGTGTCAGTATGGATATGTTGTAAAGTAACGAAATCAGACCTGCAATGGTTTAATCCAGGTCAATTTTCTGTGCAGTATTCGGTGTCTGCCTAAACTCTTTTTCGTTATGGCGCTACAAGCCGCATAAATACTGGCTTGAAATTATTTTTTAACGAAAAATAACACTTTGTTACTTTGTGATACCTAGTCGGCAAATACCTCGTGACGCCGCACAGGATATGAGATTTATCACAGAATGTCTGCTTTTTTTGTCGTCCGCCAGCTTGTTATTTTACCCCAAAAAATAAGGGGCCGAGTGGCGCTACCACCTGCTCAGTCTAGCTCATA
Source organism: Aeromonas popoffii (assembly GCF_000820025.1). Taxonomy (GTDB): domain Bacteria; phylum Pseudomonadota; class Gammaproteobacteria; order Enterobacterales; family Aeromonadaceae; genus Aeromonas; species Aeromonas popoffii. The sequence continues at coordinate 9,828 of NZ_CDBI01000054.1, read as the reverse complement.
AAAAAACGGCGCTCCTGGGAGCGCCGTTGTTCTGAAAGAATTCGATCACCTACTGCAGCAGTTCTTGCTCGCTGAACACCCCGGCAAACAGGGCGCTGGAGAGGTAACGTTCGGCGGCGCTCGGCAGTATGACGACGATTGTCTTGTCGGCAAATTCCGGCAACTCGGCCAGACGGGCGGCGGCCACGACGGCAGCCCCCGAGCTTATCCCGGCCAGGATCCCTTCCTCTTCCATCAGGCGACGGGCCATCTCGATGGCATCATCGCTGCTTACCTGTTCGACGCGGTCCAGCAGGGTCAGGTCCAGGTTGCCCGGAATGAAACCGGCGCCAATGCCCTGGATCTTGTGGGGACCCGGCTTGATTTCAAGACCGGCCAGACGCTGGCTGATCACGGGTGACTCGCTCGGCTCGACGGCTACCGAGACCACGGCCTTGCCCTTGGTCTGTTTTAGATAGCGGGAGACACCGGTAATGGTGCCACCAGTGCCGACGCCTGCCACGAACACATCCACCTGACCATCGGTGGCATCCCAGATCTCGGGTCCCGTGGTCTTTTCGTGGATTTCCGGGTTGGCGGGGTTTTCAAACTGTTGCAGCAGGACATATTTGCCCGGCTCGGATTCGAGGATCTCGTTGGCCTTGGCGATGGCGCCTTTCATACCCAGCGGGCCTTCGGTCAGCACCAGATTGGCGCCGAGCGCCTTGAGCAGCTTGCGGCGCTCCAGGCTCATGGTGGCGGGCATGGTCAGGGTGATGGGATAACCGCGAGCGGCGGCCACGAAAGCCAGAGCAATACCCGTGTTACCGCTGGTGGGCTCGATGATCTCCTTGCCCTTGGTCAGGACGCCGCGTTTCTCGGCATCCCAGATCAGGTTGGCGCCGATGCGGCACTTGACGCTGAAGCTCGGGTTACGGCTCTCAATCTTGGCCAGTACGCGGCCCTTGGTAACACGGTTGAGTCGAACCAGCGGGGTGTGACCTATGGTCTGGCTGTTGTCCTCAAAAATTTTGCTCATGGTGCTATCCCTGTTTGTTACGGCGATGAAACAAGATTACCCTGTGGTTTCTGAATGAGAAGTGACGATTTGTTATAACAATATGTTATTACAAGATATAGAGCTTATTCTTTCTTACTGAGGCCTCAGTCTCCAAAAGGTCTCTTGTCGTCAAAGGAATGGACGTTATGGGATTTGCAGGAAGCGATCGCTATCTCGCCTCAGAGGCGCTAAAGATGGCGGTCAATGCGGCAATAGTGCTGGAAAAACCGTTACTTATCAAAGGTGAACCCGGCACAGGCAAGACGGAGCTGGCCGAAGCTGTGGCCAGTTCGCTCGGTACCCAGCTGATCGCCTGGCACATCAAGTCCACCACCAAGGCCCAGCAGGGGTTGTATGAGTACGATGCTGTGGCGCGGCTGCGTGACTCCCAGCTTGGCGATCCGCGAGTGGGGGAGATCAGTCACTACATTCGCCAGGGCAAGCTGTGGCAAGCCTTCACCGCCGAGCAGCGGCCCGTGCTGCTCATCGACGAAATCGACAAGGCGGACATCGAATTTCCCAACGACTTGCTGCTGGAGCTGGATCGGATGGAGTTCGACGTCTACGAGACGGGCGAGCGAGTCAAGGCCCGCCAGCGTCCCGTGGTCATCATCACCTCCAACAATGAAAAAGAGCTGCCGGACGCCTTCCTGCGCCGCTGCTTCTTTCACTACATCCGCTTCCCCGACAAGGCCGAGATGCAGGCCATCGTCAATCTGCACTATCCGAACCTCAAAGCGGCGCTGCTGGACGAGGCCATGGCGCTCTTCTTCGAGCTGCGCGAAGTGGATGGGCTGCGCAAAAAGCCCTCCACCTCCGAGCTGCTGGACTGGATCCGGCTGCTGCTGGCCGATGACATCTCCCCCGAGGCAATGCGCACCCGCGCGCCTGGCAAGCTGGTGCCTGCCCTCTACGGCGCTCTGCTCAAGACCGAACAGGACTTGCATCTGTTTGAGAAGCTCGCCTTTTTGGCGCGTCGCGGCAGCTAACTCATGCTGATCGATTTTTTTACCCACCTGCGCCGCCACAAGCTCCCGTGCAGCCTGCGTGAACTGCTGGACTTGCACGCAGCGCTGGCAGCCCGGCTGGTCACTCTCGATATGGATGCGTTCTACCAGCTCGCCCGCTGCCTGCTGGTGAAAGATGAGGCCCATTACGATCGCTTCGATCGCGCCTTTGCCGACTATTACGATGGCCTGCAGGCCACGCCCCTGTTGCCAGAGACCCTGCCGGATGAGTGGTTGCGCAAGGAGTTTGAACGGCTGCTGAGCCCGGAAGAAAAAGCGTTGCTGCAATCCTTAGGTGGGCTCGACAAGCTGCTGGAAACCCTCAATCAGCGCTTGAGCGAACAGAAAGGTCGCCACGCCGGCGGCAACAAATGGGTGGGCACGGGAGGCAGCAGCCCGTTTGGCCACGGTGGTGTTCACCCCGAAGGGATCCGCATGGGGGGAGAGGGCCAGCACGGCAAGGCGGCCAAGGTGTGGGAGGCGCGTCACTATCGCAACTTCAGCGACGACTCGCCGCTGGGGCAGCGTGCCATTCAGCTGGCGCTGCGCAAGCTCAGGCGCTGGGTGCGCCAGGGCAACCCGGACGAACTGGATCTCGACGACACCATCCAGAGCACGGCCCGGCAGGGCTGGCTCGATGTGAAGTTGAGGCCGGCGCGCCACAACGGCGTCAAGTTGCTGGTCTTTTTCGATGTGGGGGGCTCCATGGATCTCCACGTGGCCGAGGTGCAGCGGCTCTTCTCGGCGCTGCGCCACGAGTTCAAGCATCTGGCGTACTTCTATTTTCACAACTGTCTCTACGACTTCGTCTGGCAAGACAACAACCGCCGGGCCGAGGAGCGTTTTGATACCTTGCGGCTGCTGCGCACCTACGGCAGCGACTACAGGGTGATTGTGGTGGGGGATGCCAAGATGGGCCCCTATGAGATCACCTGGCCCGGTGGCAGTGTCGAGCAGTGGAACGAGGAGGCGGGTCAGGTGTGGCTCGCCCGCCTGCAGCAGCACTTTCCCAAGCTGGTGTGGCTCAACCCGGTTCCGAGGCGGGAGTGGCTCTGGCATCCCTCCATCAAGTTAATGAATGAACTGGTTGGCGGGCGCATGCATCCGCTGACCCTGGCCGGTCTCGCCGCGGCGATCGATCAGCTGTAATGACCTCTCTACCCTAAAAAGCCAACAAGCCGGGAACGCACCCGGCCAGGAGCAAAGATGACTTCTATCGTGATCAGTGGATCAGGCCTGTATACCCCGCCTTTTGCCGTCAGCAACGAAGCGCTGGTGGGCGCCTTCAACCAGTATGTGGATCTCTACAACGAGGAGAACGCCTCCGCCATCGATGCGGGCCAGCTGTCTGCCAAGCAGCATTCGAGCTGCGAGTTCATCGAGAAGGCCTCCGGCATCAAGAGCCGCTATCTGGTGAGCAAGGAAGGGGTGCTGGATCCCGACATCATGCAGCCGCTGCTGGCGGAGCGAGCCGATGACAAACCCTCCATCATGGTGGAGATGGCAGTGGCCGCCGCCGAGCAGGCGCTGATCGCCGCCGGCCGCGAGCCGGGAGAGATAGATCTGGTCATCGTCGCCGCCTCCAACATGCCGCGCCCCTATCCGGCGCTGGCCATCGAGTTGCAGCACTACCTGGGGGCGGGCGGCATGGCCTTTGACATGAACGTGGCCTGCTCGTCGGCCACCTTTGGCATCAAGGCGGCAGCCGACATGCTGGCGGCGGGGAGCGCCAAACTGGCACTGGTGGTGAACCCGGAGATCTGCTCGGGGCACCTCAACTTTCGTGACAGGGATAGCCACTTTATCTTCGGCGATGCCTGTACTGCCGTGCTGCTGGAGCGGGAAGAAGCGTGCAAGGTCAGCAACCCCTGGCAACTGGTGGCCAGCAAGCTGGTGACCCAGTACTCCAACAACATTCGCAACAACTTTGGCTTCCTGAACCGGCTCAGCCCGCGCACCCGTTATGGTGATGACAAGCTGTTCTGCCAGCAGGGGCGCAAGGTGTTCAGGGAAGTGCTGCCGCTGGTGTGCGATCAGATAGCCGGTCAGCTGGATGAGCAGGGTTGGCCGGCGGATACCCTGAGCCGGCTCTGGCTGCATCAGGCCAACCTCACCATGAACCAGTTCATCGGTCGCAAGCTGCTGGGTCACGATGCCAGCCAGCAAGAGGCGCCGGTGATCCTCGACAGTTACGGCAACACCAGCTCGGCGGGTTCCATTATCGCGTTCCATCTGTACAATCGCGACCTGCCTGCAGGGGCTCGCGGCGTGCTCTGCTCGTTTGGCGCTGGCTATTCGATAGGGAGTCTGCTGCTGCGGCGTCTGTGAGGGGCGGGGGAATATCCCTGCCGTCATTACCAAAAACAGCAGTCAGGGTGGAATCATGCAGAAAATCACGGGGCGCTGCGCCCTGCACTATGGGGTGACACTGCCACTCTTTTGCCTCTACGGGTTGCAGGTCTCGTTTCAGGATAGCCTGACCCTGCCCCAGCTGTTGGGGCCCACCCTGCTGGTCTTTACCCTCATGTTTGCCGCGCGCCATTGGGTGTTGTGCCGACTGGTCCTGCCCGGCAGCGGGCTCAGCAGCTTCGGGCTGGAGGTGGGCTTCTACCTGCTGGGGGCGCTGCTGCTCTCGGGCTACAGCGGCCTCATGCTTGATCTCCCGCTGTCGAGCCACCTCAAGATCCTGCTGGGGATGACGACCCTGGGCTTTCTGGTGGCCGCAGATCTGTCGCTGGCGCGGGACTGGAACCTGGCCAAACAGCGGGAGCATCAGGGCTCGCTGGTGCTGACCCGGCCGCTGGCCATGCCGGTTTCCCGCAAGTTCTCACTGTTTACCTTCACCACGCTCGTGCTGCTGGGGGGCGTCTTATTCCTGCTGTTCAACAAGGATCTGGAGCGGCTGGCGACGGTGGACAGAAGCCTGTCGCGGCTCGATGTCCAGCAATACATCTTGCTGGAAATTGCCTTCGTGATGGGGGTGACCTTCTGTTACCTCTGGCTCATCATTCGTGGCTATGGCCGCAATCTGACCCTCTTCCTGGAGCACCAGATGCGTACCATGGCACAGGTGCAATGCGGCGATCTGGATGCGCGGGTGCCGGTCACCCGGGATGACGAATTCGGCCTGATCGCCGCCAGCACCAACCAGATGATCGGCGAGCTGAAGGCGCGCCGCGACGAGCTCAACCTGACCCGGGACGTGGCCATCCTCGGCCTCGCCTCGCTGGCGGAGACCCGTGACAACGAGACAGGTGCCCACATCATCCGCACCCAGCACTATGTCAAGGTGCTGGCCGAACACCTGAGCCGCCACGACGCCGAGCGTTATCCCCTCGACGACGCCACCATAGACCTGCTGTTCAAGTCGGCGCCGCTGCACGACGTGGGCAAGGTGGGCATTCCCGATGCGATCCTGCTCAAGTCGGGCAAGCTGACCGACGAAGAGTTCGCCATCATGAAGCGCCATCCCCAGATAGGGGCCGATGCACTGGCCAGCGCCGAGGCCGAGCTCGGCTCCAACTCCTTCCTGCGGCTGGCGCGGGAGATCTCCCTCACCCACCACGAGAAGTGGGATGGCAGTGGTTATCCGGCTGGCTTGGCCGGGGAGAGCATCCCGATTTCGGGCCGCTTGATGGCGGTGGCGGATGTCTACGATGCCCTCATCTCGAAACGGGTCTACAAGCATGCCTTCACCCACGAAGAGGCGAAAGCCATCATAGTGCAGGGGCGCGGCAGCCATTTCGACCCCGGGATGGTCGATGCCTTCCTCGCCTGCGAGGGGGCCTTCAGGCAGATTGCCGCCGAGCACAGGGATCAGGCGTGATAAAAGCAGGGGGGCCTGTCCATGCCGCTGCGACAGGGTAGACACAGGGAGGCCGTCACCTAGTCACCATCCAGGTCTGATTTTACCGGCCCGCACTCGCGTAAACCCCACATACCTTGGCCGCATGCCACTCACACTTAGCGAGGCACCCGCTGCCGCGCGGATCTTGCTGCTGTTCGTCAATCCCGCCTAATAACATGAGCCGATATGCACGATGCTATGCCCTTAGCCATCACCAGAGCGACCGACAAGCCCGCAGAGAGCGCCGAGGAGGTGTTGAGGCAAAGCGAAGCAGGGTTTGGTGAGCGTAGCGAAGTGCCCTTAAGCGGCGCTCCTTGGCGCTTTGGCAATAACTGTACGCAGCCGGATCCTGGGGCGTTTACGGATGAGGTATTTGCGGAGAGGTAATGGCAGAGCAATGGGGTTTATCTCCCTTCTCTCTCGTTCCGCCGCCCTACATCTTGGTCAGCGATACCATGTGATATAGGTCACCTCGATCACAGTCCTGATTCGTCCACGAAGATGAGTTCCATTGCCGCTTTCTAGCGGAGTTTTCGCACAGCACCAGATGTTATGCCAGAAAAGGGAGCCAAGCAAATACGTCTGGACAGTCTAGATAGGCTGGTAATATCATCATCTAAAAGAAATTTTCTGTGTCAGTTTTGAGGATGGGACGGGTTATACAAAAGACTCCACTATCAAATTAATACTACCTTCCATCTAATCACTTTTATATGTAAAGGAAAGTTATGAGCTTTAAGTCATGGAGTAGCTATATGCAGTTTAGCTATTCAGTCAGAAATAAATCACGTTATGTTTTAGATGCAGATGGACAAAGTTTTCTTCAAGGCATCAAGGATACTTGCGAAAGTCGCGTAGAAGTGATTAAGCCTAACTCAGAGATGTGGCGAGCACAAATAGGGCATGACTGCATACCAATTACACAAGATGATGTTCATGTTGATGATATCTTAGTCCCTTATTCTGAAAAGCGAATGAGACCATTACCTGATAGTGCGTCAGAGGGAAGGGCAAATCCCAAGGGGATTCCTTGTTTGTATGTGGCATCTGAAAAAGAAACGGCAATGTCTGAGGTTAGACCCTGGTTAGGTTCGATCTTATCAGTCGCGAAATTCACCAATTACAAAGAACTTCGAGTAATTGATTTCTCAAAAAACCATGAGGAGAATTTACCTTTTTACTTCGCAGAGCCTGATGAAGGGAAAATAATTAAAGCAGTATGGACGAATATAGATAAAGCTTTTTCTGAACCGGTAACAAATAGTGACCAGAAGTCAGATTATGCTCCAACACAAATAATTGCTGAGTTAGTGAGATCGTTAGGCTATGATGGTATTGCCTTTAGGAGTTCACTTGGACAAGGGCACAATCTAGCACTTTTTGATTTAGACAGTGTTTTCTTTAAGGGTAGCAGTCTGTTTCGAGTTAATAATATTCAGTTCTCATTTGGAAGTAGCGATGATGAACGTTACATATAATAAAAATTATAATGAAGATTCGTAAAGAACGGCAATTTTATATTTAGTGTTTATGTTTGTCGTGCAATTACCAAGTGATTGTGTGGTGTTGTTTTAAATTAATTGAGTCCTGTTTTTGAGCATAACAATGGAGAGCTAATGAAATCTGAAATCCTTAACTTAATTATTGCTGGAAGCTATTTGCCTATAATTTTCGCATTCGTATTTTTATGTCGCGGCTTACTATTTAGCGCTGAAAATACCGATGCAATGCGTAAAAACATCAATTAAAAACTAAGTTAAAATATTCAGGCTTCCTCAAAGGATATTGTTAATGTCGGTAAGTCTTATGATCTTAGAGCTTTCCAATCTCGAAAGGTAATATATAAGGTATTTCGTGACGCTGAAGATAAAGATACATTTGAAAGCTTAAAAAATCTTGTTCAAGAAATAGAGTCTGAAGAGCCGTATGATGATATGCCTGATGAAGTTAAACCTTCATTAGTAAGACTTTCAAAGCTAACTGAACAATCCAGTGAGGAAAGTGATAAACATATTCTAAACCCGATTATTGGTGTGTTGGTAAAGTATGTATAATTAAAGTCAGAACAGGATAAACTCAAAAAGCAAACCAATCTAGCCTATATCGTTACTACTGTTAGCTTTGTCATAGGAGCGATTAGCTTTTACTTTACTCTGTCTTCTTCATCAGCAAAAGATATAGCAAAAGAAATGCGGGAAGTTACAAGAAACCAGCCAATAGAGCATAACAAGTCAAGTAACGTGGATACGGTAAACAGCAGCGGTTCTTGAAGAGTTAAGTTGTAACGAAACCACACAAGCAATTTATAACGCTATCGAGTGAATCGGGAGTAACAACCAAAGGTGCCACAGCGCTCCCAGTCCTTCAGGTACCATCTACCTCCCCTCTAGTATCCATGACCCTATCCAACTGAGCGCCAGCTGGTTTGCCGTCTTGGCGGACGGGCTCAATGAATGACAGGCAAGCCAGGAGTAGCCGTACTTGGAATCAGTGCATTGGCAATACGGCGCTGTATCTATACAAGTTGGCCAAAAAGTCGACTGCACTTTGTGTAGATACTTATGCCTACTGAACTATTCATCGTGGCCCAGAGTATTTCTATGTTCATAGTTGAGATCAAGCCAGTAGGTCAGGAGAAAGGAGCCACGGACAGAGCTGCGTCACGAAATCCGCGCTAATCCGCTCCCGCCTGCGTGCTCCGTATAGAAAAATTTTTGAAAAAATGGATTACGGTAAAACCCTATGCCCAGAGCCCGCCAGCGCTAGGCTTGGTGGCTAAAATCCGAACTGAAAAAAGTGAACATGCTTTCACTGTTTTACCGTTTTTGATGTGCGGTGATGGCGCCGGGGATAAAAAGGCAATAAAAATGCCGCCCGTAGGCGGCATCTGGTAAACGCGGATATTAAATCAGGAAGTCATCCAGGCTCTTGCCTTGCTCAACTTGTGCAGCGATGGCCTTTGGCATACGACCCTGACCGGTCCAGGTTTTCTCCTGGCCATCTTCTTGATATTTGTATTTGGCCGGGCGTGGTGCTCGTTTGGCCTTATTGCCAGCTTTGGCTGATAAGACCGGGGCGGCGTGACTGACCAGGTCACGGGGGTCGACACCGGCTTGTTTCAGCAGCTCGGAGAACTCAGCAAGCTTGCGCTGATGCTCTGCTTGCTCGGTACGCTCTTTCTCGGTGGATTCAAAGCGCTCTGTATAAACCTGCTCGAATTTTTCTTTCGCTTCTTCCAGCTGTTCAAATGGCAGCTCGCGCAGGGCCACACGAAGACTACGGATGTTCAGCAGTGTTTTAAGAAATTCGTTCATGGCATCCCCATTAAATGGCTGATTAAGGTGATCATCAATTTCAGGGGGAACATACCATAAAAAATTGGAATGTATATATAAATGTTATTCAGATAATGGGGGAAATAAAAAATACTGGCCCAGTGGCGTGGGTAAAGTAATGTTTTTCATCTTGCCCATGACACAAGGGGGCAAGTGCAGCGGCGCCACATGGGTTATCAGGTTGGCGTTGATGAGACAATTCCCGACGAGACGGGGCTTTGCTCATCTGCTCTCAATGTGGTTAACGGGTGGATATTGCATGAAACAAATCCGTTTGTTTCATTCAATGACACTCGTTTTAAAAAACAGCGCAGGGTGTTTTTTATGGCTCACATCGTCTGGCGATCAGGCCAGCACTCAGGCCGGCACTATGGCCAGCACCAGACAGTCGGGTTCGCTGATGCGAAAGCGCACGTTGAGATCGAACAAGCGTACCCCGTACTCCTTGTCGTCCGGCTTGCCCTTCTTGTAGGCGGGACGGGGATCCTGGGCCAGCACTTCGCTCACCAGCAGGCGCAGCTCGGGATGGGCCTTGAGCCAGGGTTGCAGCTGTTGCTCCGCCTCCGGGCTAAAGCGCACCGCCAGCGGCGGGGTGGGGGC
>NZ_CDBI01000053.1 GCF_000820025.1 Aeromonas popoffii | reverse complement strand
GGCAGTGGCAAGTCCAACAGCGCAGCCCTCTTGCCGGGCCAGAGCTTCTCGCTGACCGAACACCCGAACGGGGCGCTCAATACCGACTGGCAAATTGTTCATATCCGCCACACCGGTGAACAGCCACAGGCGCTGGAAGAGGAGGGCGGCAGTGGCCCGACCGTCTACCACAACGAATTTGGCGTGGTCAAAGCGAGCACCACCTGGCGCGCCCGTATTGGCAGCCCACAGGCACCCCACAAGCCGATGGTGGACGGCCCACAAATCGCGATAGTGGTTGGCCCGGAGGGGGAGGAGATTTACTGCGACGAGCATGGCCGGGTAAAACTGCAGTTCCCGTGGGACCGTTACGGCTCGAGCAACGACCAGAGCTCCTGCTGGGTACGGGTGAGTCAGGGTTGGGCAGGCGGCCAGTACGGCATGATGGCCATCCCCCGTATCGGCCACGAGGTCATCGTGAGCTTTCTGGAAGGGGACCCGGACCAGCCCATCGTCACCGGTCGCACCTTCCACGCCACCAACCGACCGCCTTACGAGCTGCCCGCCAACAAGACGCGCACAGTGCTGCGCACCGAAACTCATCAGGGTGAAGGCTTCAACGAGCTGCGTTTTGAAGACCAGGCCGGACAGGAAGAGATTTACATTCACGGTCAGAAAGACCTGAATGTGCTCATCGAGAACGATGCGGCTTGGCACATCAAGCACGACCAGCACACCGACATCGACAACGAGCGGGTCACCCGCATCAAGGCCAACGACCACCTGACGGTGGAGGGCGAGAAGCGCGACCACATCAAGGCGGACTATTCCCTCACCGTCGATGCCTCCATGCACCAGAAACTGGGAGATAGCTGGCTGACCCAGGCGGGACAGGAAGTACACGTCAAGGCCGGTGCCAAGGTGGTGTTGGAGGCGGGATCTGAAATTACCGTCAAGGTCGGCGGCTGCTTTATCAAGGTCGATGGCGGTGGCGTCACTATGGTCGGCCCGACTATCAAGATGAACTCGGGTGGCAGTGCCGGTTCGGGGTCAGGATGGGCCGGAAAATCCCCCCTGGGCCCCTTGGGGGTGAGTGTTCCCCCCATACCCAAAGTGCCGCTCAGTCCTGCCCAGCTTGCGACCATGAAGAGTGCCGCACCTTTCTGTGAGGAGTGTGAGAAGTGCAAGGAGGGCGGCTGTGAAATCTGAGGCTATGTCGCTTGCAGAGTGGGTGGCTGAGCAAACTAGCCCACTCTATGCCGTACTGGCAGGGGCCAGCGATGCGGCGCCCTTGCCGCACTACTACCAGCTTGATGGCCGTCATACACCGCGCGGACTCTATCTTGGTACCCCCTATCACGATTGGCTCCCCGTGATGCCCTATCTGGTCGCGCTGGACAAGGAGAGTCCTTTTATCGAATGGGCAGAGACGACCGATGCTCGCGATTGGGGATTTATTCTGGCGACAGCGCAACCTGTTGGCACCCTCTATGGCCATTTTCAGGGGCTGACCCAGATCTGGCATCTGGGGGACGCCGTGTTCTTTCGCTATTGGGATGGTGTGTATATGTCTGCCATCGCCTCGCAGCTTGGTGATGGCATGACGACGCTGTTGCCGCAACTGGATGCGATGTGGTGCCAGGGCAATGCATTTTCATGGGGACCATCGGAGCCTTGCGCTGCACGTCCGTTTCCCTGGTGGGAACTTCCTCCCGCTATCGCAGCCGCGTTGGCCGGGCAAGATACAGGTCCCCTTATCAACAACCTGATGCAACAGTTGGCAGATCAGAATGGCCAGCTTTACTGGTCTTTTCCCGAGGCCAATCTCAGGTGCAAAATCGCCCGTTTCATTTCCCGCTGCCCATCCCCAGATATCGATCTATTTCCAGCGCTGGAAGCGGCGCTGCTCAACGAGGTTCAAGCATGAGTAATGCCGGCCAGGCCGTCTTCACCCAGGTGATCGCCGATTATCGTAATGCCCTGACTGAGTACCGCAAGGATGCCGAGAGTTTCTTTCTGGGCGACATGCTGGGTATGGACATGGAGCAGACCATCAAGGTTGGTGACAAGACGATAAAAGCCTCATCAAGCAGCAAGAAGGCGCAATCCGTGGTGACGCAGTGCCCGTTGAGCGGCACCTTGCGGCTGGTCCATCTGTTTGAATCCGTGCGCTTCATTCCCATCGGTAACACCCCCTACAAGGTGGAAGCGGGCAAGATGGTTCGTGGGCGTTTTGTCAGTGAGGGGGTAGCGAATGAGGGAACCCTGGATGCCAAGGGGATTGCCGAAGTCGGTAAGCTGACTCCGGGCCAGTCCTATCAGGTGACCTTCTATCCCAAGGTGAAGAAGAGTGATCTTGATGCCTTGTTTGCCTCCTATGTACCGGTGCAACAGGATCTGGAGGCCTGGCTGACCAAGGAGTGGAACAGCGAGCACAAAGCTGCGTGGGGCCGTTATAACGCCACGGGGGCCGGGTTTGGCAGCCATGCGTTGGCAGCTGCCAGTGGGGTTGGCAAGGCGCTGGTCGGGGTGTGGGACGATCTTAAAACCATCTACAACCTGCTGGCCGATCCGGTGGGCAATGCCAAGAAGCTGGCCGAGCTCGGCGTCGATGCCGCAGCCATGGCTCAGGCGGGGGCATCCCAGATGGAAGCCGCCATGCTGGTGCTCCAGGATGAAGCGCTGCTCTATCTCTATGCCTACGCGCTGGTGAGCTGGGTCAAGATGCTGCCGCCGGATCAGCAGACCGAGTTTGGGTCTCAAGTGATCTCTTCTGTGCTGATTGATGTCATCATCGGTGTGATATTGACTGGTGGGGCCGGGCTTGCTGCCCGTTATGGCGCCAAGGCGGCTTCAGCGGCCAAGAGCAGCGATAGAGTGATGCGTCTGGTGACCTCGCTGGTCAATCTCTCCAAAAAGCACAATCTGGCGCAACATGCCCAAACGGCCAAGAAGGTGTTGATCGCCGGGTCTGCCAAGCTGAGCCCTGCCAAGAAGGCGGATCTCAAACTGGTAGATGGCAGCGCCAAAACACTGGTGGAAAAGGGGACAGCAGCCAAGCGCAAATTCCAGCCCCATTCCGAGCTTAAGCAGCTTAAAAAGACGCCGGATACCTCGAAAACGGCGACAACACCGGTCAATAAACCCCATCAACCTGAAGCCAAAACCTGCAAGAACAACTGCCCTGTGTCTATGGTCACCGGCGAGGAGTTGCTGGCGCTGGAGGATGCCCATCTGCCGGGCATGTTGCCGTTTACCTTTGGTCGCCTCTATCGCACGTCAGCTGTTGAGCGTTCCTGTGGCATGGGGGCGGGGTGGAGTCATGCGCTGGCCCATCGGCTCGAACGTCACGGAGATAGCCTGACCTGGTGGGATCAGGAGTCTCTTGCTATCGAGTTGCCGATGCCCTCGGCAACCAGACCCATGATCACCAACCAGTTGTCAGAGGCGGCCATTTATCTGGGGGATGAGCCTGACGAGGTGATAGTAGCCAAGGCGGGATCGCCCTTCCTGCATTTCACCTGGCATGGCAAGACAGGCCGTCTGACGGCCATGTCGGATCTTTATGGCAACCGGCTTACTATCCGCGCCGATGAGCAGGGGCGCCCCTGCTGGATAGAAAACGAGGGCGGTCTGGCTCTTCGCATTGTCTATCAAAAGGCATATCTGGCCGCTGTCGAATTACAGCATTTTGACGGTATTAACTGGCAGCCAGAAGCGACCTTGCAACGTTATTACTATGACGATGCAGGGCACCTGGTGGTAGCTGAAAACGGGGCCGGTGAGTGCGAACGTTACCGCTATCGCCCTGATGGGGTGATCCTGGAGCGCCGACTGGCGGGAGGCGCAGGTTTTTTCTGGGAGTGGGAGCGGGAAGGGAAGCTGGCGCGCGCGGTGCGCCACTGGAGTGATGTTGCCCGTTTTGATGTCAGTTACACCTGGGATGATGACAAGGGTGAAGTGACGGTCAGCAATGCGGATGGCAGTCAGGAGGTGTACCAGCATGACAGCAACGCCCGGCTGATCCGTCAGCAAGATCCCGACGGCGCGGTCAGCGAGTTTGTCTATAACGACAAGGGTCAGAAAATGCTGGCCCGCGATGCGCTGGGGGGCGAAACCCGTTACCACTATGACGAAGCGGGCTTGCTGGAGCGCGAGATTGCTCCCGATGGCAGTCAGACAGCCTATCACTATTGGGATGGTCGGGTTCGCAAGGTGGTGCAGGGGGATCGTGAGTGGCGTTTTGAACGCAACGAGCAAGGGGATGTGATTGCAAGACGGGATCCCCTTGGCCGGGAGACTCGCTACAGCTATAACGTGCAAGGCAAGCTCGGCACCGTGGTGCAACCCGATGGCAGCCGCATCGAACTGGGCTGGAACCGCCTTGGGCAGCTGATTGAGGAGAAGGGGGCCAACGGTGGCGTGACCCGCTGGCGCTATGACGAGCGGGGTCGCCAGATAGTACGGCGCGACCCGCGTGGCGCGATTACCCGTTATGAATGGAATGCGGCAGATCGCTTGCAAGCTGTGTATCTGCCTGGTGGTGGCATCCGCCGTTTCGAATATAACGCCTACGGCAAGGTGACGGCCGAGTGGGACGAGCTGGGCCGCGAGACCCGCTACGAATATCACCCTGGCCTGCATCTGGTGAGCCGCCGCATCAACCCGGACGGCAGTGAGCTTAAGTATCGCTACGACAATGCCAAGCTCTTCTTGAGCGAGATTGAGAACGAGCATGGCGAACAGCACCGCATTCACTACTTCCCCAATGGCCTGGTCGCGCGGGAAACCGGCTTTGATGGCCGCACCACCGCTTACCGCTACGACCTCAACGGCCACCTGAGCGAGAAGGTAGAGTTCGGCAAGCAGGAGACCGAGCTGGTCACCCGCTATGAGCGAGACCCCATGGGGCGGCTGCTGACAAAAACCTTGCCCGATGGCCGTGAAATCCAGTTCAGCTATGACCAGTACGGTCAGTTGATGCAGGTGGATGATGGCGCCTGGCCACTCACCTTTGAATACGATACCGCAGGCAATCTGCTGGCCGAGCATCAGGGCTGGGCTTCCAGCTATTTCAAGCATGACGCCATGGGGCGGCTGTCCCATTGGCAGCTGCCCGATGGCAACCAACTGGCTTACCACTACCTCAATGGCGAGCTAAGCGGGATTGATCTGAACGGCTCCGAGCTGACTCGCCACCAGATGGTTAGTGGATTGGAGATGCGCCGCAGCCAGGGGGCGCTGACCCAACAATACGAATATGACGAGCAAGGGCGCCTGACGGCGCTGCGATTGCAACGGGGCAAACAGGTTGCTCGTGAGCGGCGTTACGGTTATGACCGCACTGGCAATCTGCTGCAGATCAATGACAGTGTGCAAGGGGAGCAGCACTACCGCTACGACCCGCTGGACCGCTTGCTGGAGGTGCGTGGTGAACTGACCGAGCGGTTCCTGCATGATCCGGCGGGCAACCTGTTGAGCCAGACGCCGGGTGGTCAGTTTGAGGGAGCTCGTACCCAGGGTAACCGGCTGCTGTTGAGTGGCGATCGCCATTTTGAGTACGACGAATTTGGTCGATTGGCCATCGAGCGCCGTGGCAAAGGCCAGTCACTGGTTACCCGTTATCAATACGACTGCCAGCACCAGCTAGTCAGGGCTGAACTGCCGGATGGCACCACGGCTAATTATGACTACGACGCCTTTGGCCGCCGTACTCGCAAGAGGGTGAGTGGGACAAAGGGCGAACTTGTCACCGAATTCTTGTGGCAGGCGAACAACCTGATTGCCGAAAGCAGTTATCAGCTTGGTGATGATAAACGTCGCACCGACGAGCAATACCGCAGCTTTATCTATGAGCCGGGCAGTTTCAAGCCATTGGTGCAGCTGGAAGGGGAAGGGCAGGATGCCGAGGTATTCCACTATCAACTTGACCACCTCGGTACCCCGCTGGCGTTGACTCGTGACAATGGAGCGACTGCCTGGCAGGTGCGTTATCGCGCCTATGGCAATGTGTGGCGGGAAGAGATCGCCGACGTTGCCGCTCCCTTGCGTTTTCAGGGGCAATATTTTGATGCCGAGACTGGTCTGCACTACAACCGTCACCGCTACTACCAGCCTGAAACGGGTAGATTTATCACCCCCGACCCGATAGGCTTGGCTGGCGGGCTTAACAACTACCAGTATGCCCCCAACCCCACCGGCTGGGTGGATCCGTTGGGGTTGAAGAATGTAAAAGAAAATGGGCTGAATAATATTGATGGTAAAGCCAGCCCAAGCTTGCAAGGTGGGCCGGAAGCACCACCGAGTGTTGGCCAAAGTAAACCCGATTTTTATGTTGGCCCAAGTGGCCCTGACTCGACATTGCCGAGTACTGGGTATAGGTATGATAGATATTTAAATGATGATGGCTCATTATATAAATACGGCCAAGATGCAATTAATACGGGAGAAGCTCGACTGTCATATTTCGGTTTTGATAAATTAGATACAGGAAATCAGGTTACAGAGGCATTCCAGATTCGAGCGCCAAAACATGTGACGATGAATGATCCAGATAAGTCATGGAGTGATGGACGATTACGTATCAAGTTTGATACTTTGCAATTATATGATGGCTCAGGTGTTCCAAGAGTGGAAGTGCCTAGAAGTCATGGGGGTAAAGGGCCTGATCTAGAACCATTCACTGAGGCTTATCCAAAGTATGGGAAGGGTGGTGCTAGACAATTAGTTCCTAACACGGATGAGTCTTTATATATAAAGGCTGATGCAATTGATATTTTACCAAAGGAATGATTATGACCGAAGGTGAATACTTTAGAGAACAATTAATAATTCTTATTGAAAATCATAAAGAGGATTTTTTTTATGACTATGAAAATCTGATTGAAATTCTCAAAGATAAGAATAGACGAATACCCATAAGGGGGATTTGGGAGAGTATGAAAGGGTATGACCAATCAAAGTACTCTGATGCTGAGAAAGAGCTACTTGATGAAGCTATGTATCGTTATGGTTAGACCAATATAAATATTGAGACTCTCACCATTTTTACTGAGAACAAGCGTTCGAAGCTGAGTAGTAAGAGAGAATTTTAACTCAATAGAGATAACTTGGGTTGGATGATTTTTTAACCAGTGTAAGGCGTCTGTACTATAGAGCAGTGGTTATGACTAGGGCCGTAGGCTCGATTAGCGCAGCGTAATTGGGCATTCACAGAGCAATCTGTACAGGTCTGGTTATCGCCAGACACTGGACTGAACCTTTATTAATTCAGTCAGCCCTCTTCCAAAATGTGGATGTGTAAAGGTCTGGATAACGTAATGTCCTGACCTTTTTGTTTGTTTACTTCCCCTCTACGGTAAGGTGACGGCCGAGTGGGACGAGCTGGGCCGCGAGACTCGCTACGAATATCACCCCGGCCTGCATCTGGTGAGCCGCCGCATCAACCCGGACGGCAGTGAGCTTAACTATCGCTACGACAATGCCAAGCTCTTCTTGAGCGAGATTGAGAACGAGCATGGCGAGCAGCACCGCATTCACTACTTCCCCAATGGCCTGGTCGCGCGGGAAACCGGCTTTGATGGCCGCACCACCGCTTACCGCTACGACCTCAACGGCCACCTGAGCGAGAAGGTAGAGTTCGGCAAGCAGGAGACCGAGCTGGTCACCCGCTATGAGCGAGACCCCATGGGGCGGCTGCTTACAAAAACCTTGCCCGATGGTCGTGAAATCCAGTTCAGCTATGACCAGTACGGTCAGTTGACCCAGGTGGATGATGGCGCCTGGCCGCTCACCTTTGAATACGATAGCGCAGGCAATCTGCTGGCCGAGCATCAGGGCTGGGCTTCCAGCTATTTCAAGCATGATGCCATGGGGCGGCTGTCCCATTGGCAGCTGCCCGATGGCAACCAGCTGGCTTACCACTACCTCAATGGCGAGCTAAGCGGGATTGATCTGAACGGCGCCGAGCTGACTCGCCATCAGAGGGTGGGCGGATTGGAGATGCGCCGCAGCCAGGGGGCGCTGACCCAGCAATACGAATATGACGAGCAGGGGCGCCTGACGGCGCTGCGACTGCAACGGGGCAAACAGGTCGCCCGTGAGCGGCGTTACGGCTATGACCGCACCGGCAATCTGCTGCAGATCAATGACAGCGTGCAAGGGGAGCAGCACTACCGCTACGACCCGCTGGATCGCTTGCTGGAGGTGCGTGGTGAACTGACCGAGCGGTTCCTGCATGATCCGGCGGGCAACCTGTTGAGCCAGACGCCGGGTGGTCAGTTTGATGGGGCGCGCACCCAGGGTAACCGGCTGCTGTTGAGTGGCGATCGCCATTTTGAGTACGACGAATTTGGTCGATTGGCCATCGAGCGCCGTGGCAAAGGCCAGTCACTGGTTACCCGTTATCAATACGACTGCCAGCACCAGCTAGTCAGGGCTGAACTGCCGGATGGCACCACGGCTAATTATGACTACGACGCCTTTGGCCGCCGTACTCGCAAGAGGGTGAGTGGGACAAAGGGCGAACTTGTCACCGAATTCTTGTGGCAGGCCAACAACCTGATTGCCGAAAGCAGTTATCAATTTGGTGGTGATAAGCATCGCACCGACGAGCAATACCGCAGCTTTATCTATGAGCCGGGCAGCTTCAAGCCATTGGTGCAGCTGGAAGGGGAAGGGACGGATGCCGAGGTATTCCATTATCAACTTGACCACCTCGGTACCCCGCTGGCGTTGACTCGCGATAATGGGGCGACCGCTTGGCAGGTGCGTTATCGCGCCTATGGCAATGTGTGGCGGGAAGATATAGCGGAAGTGGCGACGCCGCTGCGTTTTCAAGGGCAATATTTTGATGCCGAGACCGGCCTTCACTACAACCGTCACCGTTACTACCAGCCTGAAACGGGTAGATTTATCACCCCCGACCCGATAGGCTTGGCTGGCGGGCTGAACAACTACCAGTATGCCCCCAACCCGATTGGTTGGGTAGATCCGTTGGGGTTGACGAATATACTGGGGCAGTGTCCGGATTCCGAAAAAGTTGTAGATAAAAAAATGGAAGGCCCACGACCTCCAGTTGTGCACCTTGATCCTCAAGAAATTCGTTTTTCTCAAAATTCGGTTTCATTCAATAAGACAGAAAGAGGGAGTGGTAAGCCTTATACATATGATGAACTTGTCGCTAGTATGAGGAAAAACGGTTGGCAAGGTGATCCTATCGATGTAGTAAAAATGCCTGATGGTGGGCTGACATCAATGGATAATACTCGTGTAAGAGCAGCAAGAGAGGCCGGTGTAAAAGTCCAAGCGAGAGTTAATGATTTTGGTCGTCCTCTTACAGAAGCTGAGCGGGAGCGATTTACAAAGGCTAGCACTGCTCCTGATACATGGGGTGAGGCTATTTTGTTGAGAATAAACAGTCAGAAGCCTAAAGTATTTGCAAAGTCAAATCCGTACGGCTCAAATGTTGACCCAAAACTAAGTGGTAAAAAGTAATGAATATATTCTTAGGTGCTATTGGTGTAGATGAATTTGACTATCCTCAAGGATACCTTACTTTTTTGAAAAGCAAGATGTCTAAGGATTTCGAACCATGGACAATGCTAGCTCATTATGAAAAACGGGTTGACTCTTGGCGAAAGATATTAAGTGAGCAATACCCAATATATTCCTTGCTTCCGTTTGCTAAATATATTGCAAATGATGATGTTGCCTGTTTTGACCTGAAAAATGGTGATGTTGTAATTATTAATTCATTTTCTACAATAGATTGCTCATGTCATGGAACATATCCTGATTTCGATACATGGTTAACGGCGGCCATAGCTGAACATGAATCTTGGGATGAGGATGAGTATGAGTAAATGATAAATGTGGTATTGGAATTTAATGGGGGCTTTTATGGTTAACGAAAAGGAGTTTGATAAAATCAGTCGCGTAGTTTCTCATGCTCTTCGTCATGAGCCATGGATTTACGAATTGGAGTTAGATGACGATGGGTGGGTGCAGGTTGGTGATCTAATCAATGTATTACGCCGAGAGAATTCAAAATGGTGTGATATTACCAGCGATACACTGATTAATATTATCAAGGCATCAGATAAAAAACGACATGAAATATGCGATGGTAAAATTCGGGCGCTATATGGCCATTCAGTACCTCAAAAACTGCTTAAACAGCCATCAACACCACCAGCCATACTGTATCACGGTACGTCACCAGAGCTTGCCAGTATAATATTAAGAAATGGGTTGTTGCCGATGGGGCGGCAATATGTGCATCTTTCCATTGATATTGGTACAGCAAGCAAAGTTGGTCAACGTAAATCCCCCAAGCCGGCTCTGTTGCAAATAAATTCAGAAGATGCGATGAAAAGCAACGTAGTTTTCTATCGTGGTAATGATATTGTTTGGTTAGCTGATTTTATTCCATCTAAATTCATTGGTTGCAATGTGAATTTTTGATTTTTATGTGGTTGAGATAGTGCGTGAAAATGGCTTGATTTATTTTATTAAATTTTTCTGAATCCAGAAATTTAATTGATTTAAAATCATCCATGTTTTACAAGATGGATATGTGAAAGGTCAGAAACATGCTATACCAAGACCTTGTTTCATTTACTTTTTCACCACAACAACGCCTACGTCAAGGTGACGGCCGAGTGGGACGAGCTGGGCCGCGAGAACCGCTACGAATATCACCCCGGCCTGCATCTGGTGAGCCGCCGCATCAACCCCGATGGCAGTGAGCTTAACTATCGCTACGACAATGCCAAGCTCTTCTTGAGTGAGATTGAGAACGAGCATGGCGAACAGCACCGCATTCACTATTTCCCCAATGGCTTGGTCGCGCGGGAAACCGGCTTTGATGGCCGCACCACCGCTTATCGCTACGACCTTAACGGCCACCTGAGCGAGAAGGTCGAGTTCGGCAAGCAGGAGACCGAGCTGGTCACCCGCTATGAGCGAGACCCCATGGGGCGGCTGCTGACAAAAACCTTGCCCGATGGCCGTGAAATCCAGTTCAGCTATGACCAGTACGGTCAGTTGATGCAGGTGGATGATGGCGCCTGGCCACTCACCTTTGAATACGATACCGCAGGCAATCTGCTGGCCGAGCATCAGGGCTGGGCTTCCAGCTATTTCAAGCATGATGCCATGGGGCGGCTGTCCCACTGGCAGCTGCCTGATGGCAACAAGCTGGCTTACCACTATATCGATTGGCTGCCAACGCCCATCATAGATCGGCCCAGTATCGCATGGGGGTGATGCGTGAGCAGGGATTGAGGGTACCGCGCAATAGACTGCATGCTTATGCATGGTGCCTGCTCGCTGCGACGGATGGTAATAATGATGCGACCAAGGCTCGTGATGAGCTGGAAAAAGGCATGGCAGAGAATGAAAAGAGTGCCGGTCAGAAGCTGTCCCGGCACAGGTTTTCTCAGCAGCAGAAGCAGGATTCAATAGGATGTACCATCATTTTTATTTATATCATTAAATGATTTTCTCCATGATTGATGTACTTGAGTTCATCAAAGTGGCTTTTTTATGATTCACTTTTTTATTCTTTAGCAGGGAGAGGGGTCATCTCAGTTATGGCTATTTCCTATCAATATCAGGATGTTTTTCTTTGTGCGCCAGTTATTGACGCTTGCAGTGTACCCACCTTGCTGCGCCAACACTTGTCGCATGCTGGTGCGAGTGAATAAATTTAGTCTCTTGCTCATTCATGGAACTTTATGTCATTTTTTCTTTTGCATATGGTGCATATATATTTTTTGTTTTTTACCACGGCTTTGATTTGCGATTAAGTGATTGTTTTTGTTAATTTTTTTTGTTTTAAGTTGTTGGGGTTTTCAATGTCTTGTTGACGCGAGTAAATATATAAATATACCATTTGTCGCAAATGGCTCTTCAACCAACATGACCTCTCACAAAGAGTGGAGGCATGAGTGGGTTGTGTGATTAACAAGGTTCATACTGTGTTTTTGATTATTAGAGTATCTGCTCTTTATTTATCAAAAACATATCAAGCGGCCAATGGATTTTCCTTTCGCTACCCAGCGATATCGTCAACTGTCATTTTTTACAGTTGTTGGTTAAGCCATCGGCTATAAGATTTTGGGTCTGAGTAGGTCCATAACTTGGTATTTAAAGCATGGGAAAGAGTATCGATGGCGCCACTGTTGCGCCCAAAGAGCGCGTCAATATTAAATATGTGCCAGCAACCACTGGGCAACAGGGGGAGGTTGAACTTCCGCTGACCATGATGGTGGTAGGCAATATGAAAGGACGTGCCGAAGAAACGCCTATCGAGGAGCGTCAGACCGTCTCCATCGACAAGAATAATTTTTCTTCCGTCATGAAAGAATCCGCACTGGAACTGAATTTTTACGTTCCCAATCGCCTGGAGGAGAACAGCCAAGAGGAGATGCCGGTTTCGATCAAGATCCAGTCTCTGGAAGACTTCACCCCTGACCGCGTGGCCCAGCAAGTACCCGAGCTGCGCAAGCTGCTGGAACTGCGCGAGGCGCTGGTTGCCCTGAAGGGACCATTGGGAAATATTCCCTCCTTCCGCAATCGTTTGCAGGATCTGCTGTCCAGTGATGAGGCTCGTGAGCAACTGCTCAAGGAGCTGGATTTGATTAAACCTGCCGAGTGATCGGCTGGTTGGATTGATTGACGAGAAAGGAATAAAACATGTCTTTGGTCGAAGAACAGGTTCAAGCGGGGGCGAGTGCCGCTCCCTCGTCCTTGCTGGACGAAATCATGGCGCAGGCCCGCATCACTCCGGTTGATGAAGGCTACAGTGTTGCCAAGCAAGGCGTTGCCGCCTTGATCGCTAACATCCTTGATAACGGAACCACCAGCGATCCGGTCAACAGGGCGCTGGTAGACAGCATGATTGTCGAGCTCGACAAGAAGCTCAGCAAGCAGATGGACGTTATCCTGCATGCCAAAGAGCTGCAGGAGATGGAGTCTTCCTGGCGTTCACTCAAGTTGCTGGTGGATCGCACCGATTTTCGTGAAAACATCAAGATCCAGGTGTTGCATGCGACCAAGGAGGAGCTGCTGGAGGATTTCGAGTTTTCTCCTGAAATCACCCAGTCTGGTCTCTACAAGCATGTTTATTCCAGCGGTTATGGCCAGTTTGGCGGTCAGCCCGTCGGTGCCGTGATAGGTGATTATGCTTTCACCCACAGCTCACCCGATATCAAGCTGATGCAGTATGTCAGTGCCGTCGGTGCCATGGCCCATGCCCCCTTTATTTCCTCGGTTGCCCCCGCCTTTTTCGGCGTCGACAACTTCACCGATCTGTCCTCTATCAAGGATCTCAAATCGGTCTTCGAAGGCCCGTCCTACAGCAAGTGGCGCGTACTGCGAGAGTCGGAGGATGCCCGCTATCTGGGCCTGACAGCGCCGCGTTTCCTGGCCCGTCTGCCGTACGATCCGACCGAGAACCCCATCAAGGGCTTCAACTATCAAGAAGATATCAGCTCGGATCACGACCACTACCTGTGGGGCAATACCGCCTACCTGATGGGCACCTCCCTGACCGACAGCTTCGCCAAATACCGCTGGTGCCCGAACATCATAGGCCCGCAGAGCGGTGGCGCCGTCCACGATCTGCCGGTACATGTGTATGAGGCCATGGGTCAGCTGCAAGCCAAGATCCCGACCGAGGTCCTCATCACCGACCGTCGCGAATACGAACTGTCCGAAGAGGGGTTCATCACCCTGACCATGCGCAAAGACAGTGACAATGCGGCCTTCTTCTCTGCCAACTCGGTGCAAAAACCCAAGGTGTTCCCGAACACCAAGGAAGGCCGGGAAGCGGAGACCAACTACAAGCTGGGCACCCAGCTGCCCTACATGTTCATCATCAATCGCCTGGCACACTACATCAAGGTGTTGCAGCGCGAGCAGATCGGCTCCTGGAAGGAGCGTCAGGATCTGGAGCGTGAACTGAATGGCTGGATCAAGCAGTTCGTTGCCGATCAAGAGAACCCGCCGGCAGACGTGCGTAGCCGTCGCCCTCTGCGTGCCGCTCAGATCAAGGTGCTGGACGTGGAAGGGGAGCCGGGTTGGTACCAGGTTGCCATGGCCGTGCGTCCGCACTTCAAGTACATGGGGGCCAGCTTCGAGCTGTCTCTGGTAGGTCGACTGGACAAGGAATAATGCCCGATGCCGTATCTCTCTTCCTGGGATAGAGGAAATGCGGCCAGTCTGTTTGATCGTATCCGGGGGGAGGGGCTTGGCTCTTCCCCCCATTCGGAAGTTGAGGAATTGGTTGATTCTGTCAAGCGGCAGCTCGAGCAGATCCTCAATACCCGTCCCGGTAATTGCCGCAGTGCGCCTGAGCTGGGTGTCATCGATTTCAATGATGCCACCCAGGGCAGTGCGGACATCAAGGGGCGGATCCGTGAGGCGATCCGGCAATGCATCCGTCGTTATGAACCTCGGATCATTCATGTGGATGTCTGTTCACCCGACCATCAGGCTAGCCCGCTTGAGATGTCATTTCAGGTGACCGCCCACGTGAGGCTGGAGCATATCGAGCAGGTTACCTCGTTCAACGTCCATATGGACAGTCACCGTCACTACCGCATGGTCTGATCAATGTCGCTGGAACATTACTTCAGGGATGAGTTGGCATTTTTGCGCCTGCAAGGGCGCGAATTTGCCGATGCCTATCCCGAACTCACCCGTTTTCTGTCGGAGCAGAATACCGACCCGGATGTGGAACGCCTGCTGGAAGGTTTTGCGTTTCTCACGGGCAACCTGCGCGCCAAGATCGAGGATGAGTTCCCCGAGCTGACCCATGGTCTGCTCAATATGCTCTGGCCCAACTATCTGCGTCCCGTACCCAGTATGACCATCATGCAGTTTTCGGTCATTCCGGGGGCCATCGCCCAACCGGCGCTGGTCAGGCAGGGTTGCCAGCTCGACAGCCTGCCCATCGATGAGGTGACCTGTCATTTTCAGACCTGTCACGATACCTGGGTCTATCCGGCAGATATCCATCATATTTCGGCGCAAAGTGGCAACGATCTCTCCACCATCTCGCTGGATATCGCCCTGCATGCTCCCTTGCCATTGAGCGAACTGCAGCTGGACAAGCTGCGCTTTTTCCTCGGTGGCGACAGTTATACCGCCTATGAGCTTTACTTCTGGCTCTCCAACCAGCTCTCCCACATAGAGCTGGAGATCGATGGCAAGCGCTTTCGCCAGGAGGCCAAAGCGTTGAAGTCGGTCGGCTTCGAGCGCGACGATGCACTCTTGCCTTACCCGAACAACGTCTATTCCGGCTACCGGATCCTGCAGGAATACTTCTGCTTTCCGGAGAGCTTCCTCTTCTTCGAACTCTCGGGTGGCGAGTGGCCCCAACAGCCGCTGCCGGTGAGCGAGTTCAAGATCCACTTCTGCTTCGATCGGCCCCTGCCGGCGGAGCTCAAGATCCGCCCTGACTCTTTCATGCTCAACTGCGTGCCGGCCATCAACCTGTTTCAGCACGACAGTGAGCCGGTCAATCTCAACGGACGTCAGGCGGAGTATCCCCTCAAGGCGAGCTATCGCCATGCCGACAGTTTCGAGATCTTCTCGGTGGATCAGGTTGAAGGGTGGGTCGAGGGCAATCTGGGCCGCTCCCGCGGTACGCCGCGTATCTATCAGCCGTTCGAAAGTTTTCAGCACCAGATTGAACGTGCCAAGCACAGGCTGGCGCTCTATTACCGGGTGCGGGTCAGGGAGTCGGTCAGCGGCGATGGTTTCGAGCACAGCCTTTCGTTCGTGCGGGGTGATGAAACCACCACCATCGATCTGGATGAATCCATTTCTGTCACGCTCACCTGCACCAATCGCTCCCGCGCCGCTCGTCTCAAGGTCGGCAGCATCTGCGTGCCGACCGGCAGCTCGCCCTCGTTTGCCACCTTTCGCAACCTGATCAGGCCGACCCGGCCGCTGCGCCCGGCACTCGATGGCAGCCTGCACTGGACCCTCATTTCCAACCTGTCGCTTAACTATGTCTCCCTGCTGCGCCGGGATGCCCTGGTGCAGGTGCTGCGTACCTATGACTTTCCTGCGTTGTATGACAAGCAGGCGGAGCAGGCGTCACGCAAGCGGCTGGCGGGGATCGAGGAGATTGAAACCACCCCGGTCGACCGTCTGGTGCGGGGCATGCCGGTGCGTGGACTCAAGTCGGTGCTCTCCATTCGCCAGTCCGCTTTTGGCAGCGAAGGGGAGCTCTACCTGTTCAGCACAGTACTGGCGCACTTCTTCTCGCTGTACGCCAGCGTCAACGCCTTCCACCTGCTTGAGGTGGTCAATCTCGACAACAAGGAGCGCTATCAATGGCCAGTCCAGATCGGTCAGCACTCCCTGATGTGACGTCCACCAGGGACGCGCCTCGCTTCAACTTCTTCCAGCTGGTTGAGCTGCTCAACCGGCTGGACGGTGCCGATCAGGAGCGCGGCCTTGACCATCTGCCGAGTGACGAGAACATCCGCTTCAAGGCGACCGCCTCTCTGGGCTTTCCCACCAGCGACGTGTTGCAGATAGGTAGAGATGGCAAGGGGCGCCACGAGCTGGAGGTAGCCTTCCTCGGCCTGCATGGCAGCCAGTCTCCCATGCCGGGCTATTACCTCGACTCACTGGCGTGGGAGTACGCCCAGGGGGAGCAGAAGCTGGGTCTGTTTCTGGACTTCTTTCATCACCGCCTGCTGACCCTGCTGCACCGGATCTGGCGCAAGTATCGCTATCACGTGCGCTTTCAGGACAACGGCGAAGATGGATTTTCCCGCCTGATGTTTGCCCTGGTGGGGTTGGGTAACGAGGCGGTCTGCCAGAGCCTGCCAGTCAACCGCGCCAAGATGCTCTCTTACGCGGGCATGCTGGCCAGCCCCAGTCGCTCCCCCGAGGTGGTAGCCGGTCTGGTGGCACACTGTTTCGATCTGGCGGATGTGGAGGTGAGTGCCTGGCAGTGGCGCAAGGTGCCCATCCAGCAAGATCAGCAAAACCGGCTGGGCGGTGCTTGCGCCACCCTGGGGAGCGACTTTGTCATCGGCGACAAGGTGAACGACTGCGCCGGCAAGTTTTTATTGAAGATCAACAACCTGAGTTTTGGCCAGTTTCTCGGGTTTCTCCCGAACGGGGAGCACTTTCACGCCCTGGTGACCTTTGTCTCCTTCATCCTGCGCGACCAATTGGCCTGGGATCTGCGACTCGGTTTCGGCCAGGAGCAGGCCCGGGGGTTGCGATTAGGGGAGGAACAGAGTGCGCGCCTGGGCTGGAGTACCTTTCTCGGCCAACCGCCGAGTGACCCGTTCGTGACTATCTGTGTACAGGAATAAGCGCAGGAAATTCAGTGTCGGAATCAGTGCAGGAGTGAATGTGGACGACTTTAACCAGCAACTTTCCCTGGTGGTGCTCAACAGCGAGCAGCTCGACGGCAGCCAGCAGGTGCAGTATCGCTTCGACGAAATGGGGGGCACCCTGGGCGCCTCCGAGCAGGACGACTGGCAACTGAAAGACAGGTTGGGGGCCGTCATGTCGGCTCACGCCAGAGTCGAGCTTAACGACGGTCGCTTCTGCCTGTGTGATCTGAGCGGTCAGACCTATATCAACGGTGCGACCTCGCCCATAGGACGGGCCCGCAAGGTGCATCTCGAACAGGGTGACGAGCTGATCGTCGGCCCGTTCCGGATGCGGGCTTATCTGGGGGCCATCTCCCCCGAGCAGAGCCTGCAACAGGTGCTGGGCAACCGCCCCTCCGAGCAGCTCGATGAGTGGTTGACCAGCGATGAGCACGGCGCTCGGACCATGGCCGATCCGCTCACCCTCGCCGTCGATCCCTTGCTGGCGTTGCAGCAGGAGCGCGCGGCACCGTCCCCGTTGGCGGACGCCCGCCTGCAGGCACCACTACGTTCACAACCGGATATGGACGCCGTATCCCTTGCCCCTTTTTCTGCTGTCGAGAACACCATGAACCAAGAATTTCTGGATATGCCCACCATAGAGAATCACCCCGACTACCACCCTTCGCTGGATGGGGTGGATCACGTGGCACTGACCCCTTTGATGCGCGGCCTGGGTCAATCCCTGCAGCTGCAAGATACCCAGCAGGCTCACGACATGCTCGAAGAGATGGGCAAAACGGTGCGTGCCATGGTGGAGGGGCTGCTGCAGTTGCAAACCGATCAGGCGGCGCTGGCGGATCGGCACCTGCGCCCCATCGAGGACAACCCGCTGCGCCTCGGGCTCGACTATGACGAGACCCTGGCGGTGATGTTCGCCGAGCAGAAGAGCCCGGTTCATCTGACAGCGCCGGCGGCGGTGGCCGAGAGCCTGCGCAATGTGCGCATTCATCACGTCGCAAACCAGCAGGCCATAGGCGCGGCCCTTGACAGCATATTACAGGCGTTTTCACCAGAGGCGCTGCTCGGGCGGTTCGAACACTACCGCCGTACCGGTGCTCCTGGTGTGGCCGATGAAGGCTGGGCCTGGAACATGTATCAGCACTACTACCGTGAGTTGACCTCTGCCCGTCAGCAGGGGTTCGACAAGCTGTTCCATCAGGTCTATGCCCAGGCATATGACCAGGCCGTGCGTCAGCAACAGGGACTGATTGGATGATACGTGCGCTGATGCTGGGGGCCTGTCTGCTGGCCCTGGCCGGGTGTACCACCATGGGCAAGATGGCCGACGTGGCCATGGATCCGGATATCCAGGTGGGCAGCAATGGTGACCAGCCCTCTACCCTGGGGCTGAGCCTGCTGGCGGAGCCCGACGTCAACCCCAACGAGAGCGGGGAGGCGGCGCCCATCGAGTTTCAGGTTGTGGTGCTGGCGGAAGATTCCAAGCTGCTCGCCACCGACTATGACCAGGTGACGGCGGATGTAGAGAAGGCCCTTGGCAAAAACTACCTGGATCATCAGGACTACACCCTGCTGCCCGGCCAGTTCAAATACCTGCCCCCCGTCAAGCTTGACGAAAAGACCCGTTACATCGGCGTGATTGCACGCTACGCCGATCCGGACAGCGCCGAGTGGCGCAAGGTCATCAAGGTCAAGAGCAAGGGAACGGCCTATCACATCCTGGTGCACCTGCGCCTGGATGAAGTGGAACTACAAAAAGAAGAAGAATAACCATGTCGAGTCGAAATCGGGTTATCTGGCGTGAAGGGCTCTTTATCAAGCCCCAGCACTTCCAGCAACAACAAAGACATTCAGAATATGCGCTGCACGCTCGCCTGAGCGCGCTGTCTGACTATTTCTACGGGCTGCAGTCACTCGCCATCAACGAGGATTATCTCGGTTTTGGCCGCATCGCCCTGGTGGGCGCCACGGGCATACTGCCGGACGGTACCGTCTTCAACATCCCGAACGACGATATGCTGCCGACGCCGCTGGAGATCACCGACGCCTCGGTGGCCAACCAGAAGGTCTATCTGGCGCTGCCGCTTTCGGTGAGCGGGGTCAACGAGGTCAATCAGGGCGGCCAGGTGGCCACCCGCTTGCAGGCCCATCGCCACGATGTGCGCGACCTGCACAGCGAGGGGGGGGATGTGGTTTCTCTGGAAGTGGGGCGCGTCAGCATGCGGCTGATGCTGGAGCGGGAAGATCGCAGCGCCTATGCCTCGCTCGCCATCGCCCGCATTCTGGACAAGCGGCCCGACGGCGGTTTGGTGCTGGATCCCAACTTCATGCCCTGCAGCATCAGCGTCTCCGCCATCCCGACCCTCAAACGCTTCCTCGGCGAGTCGGCGGGCCTCGTGGCCGAGCGGGCCCGCAGCCTCTCCCAGCGTATCGCTGCCCCCGGCCAGCAGGGGGTCGCCGATGTGGCCGAGTTCATGATGTTGCAGCTGCTCAACCGCGCTCAGCCCCAGCTCTCTCATCTGTCACGCCTTGGCACCTTGCATCCCGAGCGGTTGCACGAGGCGCTGGTACAGATCTGTGGCGAGTTGATGACCTTTACCGATGAATCCCGTCTGCCGCCCGAGTTTGCGGCCTACCGTCACGACGATCAGCAGGTGAGCTTCGAACCTGTGATGCTGGCCCTGCGCCAGGCCCTCAGTACCGTGCTGTCGCCGCGCGCCGTCTCTATCCAGCTGCGCAAGCACCAGTACGGCGTCATGGTGGCCATGGTCAACGAGAGCGAGCTGATGCAAAGCGCCGACTTCGTGCTGGCGGTGCGTGCCCGCATGCCGCAGGAGCAGTTGCGCAAGCAGCTGTTGCAGCAGACCAAGGTGGCGTCGAGCGACAAGATCCGCGAGCTCATCAGTCTGCAGTTGCCCGGTATCCCGCTGCTGCCGCTGCCGGTGGCACCGCGCCAGTTGCCCTATCACGCCGGTTACAGCTACTTCCAGCTCGACAGGCAGAGTCCTGCCTGGCAGATGCTGGCGGTCAGTAACACGCTCGCCTTCCACATTGCCGGTGATTTCCCCGAGCTCGACATGCAGCTCTGGGCTATTCGCAGCCAGTGATCGCATCAAGGAATAAGCAGAGATGACCACGGACATTATCAAGAACGAGCAACTCAGCGATCTGCTGTTCGATCATGCCGAGCAGCTGGACATGGATTCGGACTACTGGTTCCGCCTGCGGGGCCAGAGCATCAACCCCATGATAGATGCGGTGACCCCCTTGCTGGGGCTGGTGCAGCGGGTACGCCTGCTGTCGCGTTACGACAGGGTGCCCGATCTCTATCAGCGGGTGGTGACCGAGATCCAGACCATCGAACAGGAGCTGATGGCCCAGGGTTACGAGAACGGCGTCGTCCTCTCGTTTCGCTACATCCTCTGCACCTTCATTGACGAGGCCGTGATGGGCCGCGACTGGGGCAGCCAGAGCGAATGGTCTGAGCACTCATTACTGACGCGCTTTCACAACGAGACCTGGGGCGGCGAGAAGGTATTCGTGCTGCTCACCCGTCTGCAGGAAGATCCGATGCGTTACCGCGACATCCTGGAGTTCATCTACCTGTGTCTGTGCCTCGGTTTCGAGGGGCGCTACAAGGTGATGAGCCAGGGCCGCGACGAGTTCGAGCGTATCGTCAAACAGCTGCACAAGCTGCTTGCCCCCGAGGCCAGCGGTGAGGCCCCCAGCGTGTTCCACCTCGACCTCGGCCAGCAGGCGTCCCGCTACCAGCTGCGCAAGCAGATTTCCCTGCGCAGCCTGTTTATGGGCGGGGCCCTGATCCTGGCCATCATCTTTGGTCTTTATCACCACCAACTCAATAACCAGACCCAGGACGTACTGCGTCAACTGGGCGAATTATTAAAATAATTATTCTGAGGAGAGCATGCTTTGATTCGTATAGAGCTACCGGTACTGGTGGAAAGACTCAACCCCATCTGCCGTCACATGTTGGAGGAGGCCGCTGCCCTCTGCGTCAACCATCAGGGGGCCGAGATCCGCATCGAGCACCTGCTGCTGAAGATGCTGGATACCCCGCTCAGCGATGTGCGCCAGATCCTCAAACGGGCCGAGGTGGAGGTCGAAGAACTCAGAACCCTGCTGCAGCCCTCGGCCGCCGATCACGGCTATGGTCAGGGTTATCCCTCCTTCTCGCCGCTCTTGGTGGAGTGGCTGCAAGACAGCTGGCTGCTGGCCTCCGCCGAGTTGCAACACGCCCAGCTTCGCAGCGGCGTCATGCTGCTGGTGCTGTTGATGACCCCGCAGCGCTACCTGCCGGGGTCGGTGACCCGGCTCTTGGCCAACGTCAATCGCGAGCTGCTGCGCCAGCAGTTCGATGAGTGGGTGAAAGAGTCTGCCGAAACGCAAGTGACCGTCTCCGCCAGCGGCGCTGCTACCCAGGCTGCCCTGCCAGCCGATGCCAGCCTGCTGGCTCGCTTCACCGTCAACGTCACCGAACAGGCCCGCCAGGGTAGTCTGGATCCCGTGCTCTGCCGGGATCACGAGATCGATCTGATGATCGACATCCTCTCCCGTCGTCGCAAAAACAACCCCATCGTTGTGGGGGAGGCGGGCGTCGGTAAAAGTGCCCTTATCGAGGGGCTGGCCCTGCGCATCGTCGCGGGTCAGGTGCCGGAAAAATTGCGCGATGTGGAGCTGATGACGCTGGATCTTGGCGCCATGCAGGCGGGCGCCTCGGTCAAGGGGGAGTTCGAGAAGCGCTTCAAGGGGGTGATGCAGGAGGTCAAGGATGCGGTGCGTCCTGTCATCCTCTTTATCGATGAGGCCCACACCCTGATCGGGGCGGGCAATCAGGCCGGCGGGCTGGATGTCTCCAACCTTATCAAGCCAGCGCTGGCCCGGGGTGAGCTGCGCACCATCGCCGCCACCACCTGGGGCGAGTACAAGAAATACGTGGAAAAAGATGCCGCCCTGTCGCGCCGCTTCCAGCTGGTGAAAGTGGGTGAGCCCAATGCCGAGGAGGCTACCGTGATCCTGCGCGGCCTGCGCAGCATCTACGAGAAGGCCCATGGGGTGCTGATCGATGAGGAGGCGCTGCAAGCCGCCGCCCAGCTCTCTGCCCGTTACATCTCCGGTCGTCAGCTGCCGGACAAGGCGATCGACGTGCTCGATACCGCCTGTGCCCGGGTGGCTATCAACCTGACCACGCCGCCGCGCGCCGTCAGCCACCTGCAAAACGCGTTGCGCCAGCGTGAGCTGGAGATCCGCCAGCTGGAGCGCCAGAGCCTGATAGGTCTGGGTGACAACGATGAGCGGCTCGCCGAACTGCAAACCGCCCAGCAGACCTGCCGTGACACCCTGCGTGAGCAGGAGGCCCAGTGGCAACAGCAGCAGGGGCTGGTGCATCAGATTGTCGAGCTGCGTGCCGCGCTGCTGGCCGATCAGCAGGATGAGCTGTTGACCAGAGAGGCGCTGGATCTCGCCGATGTCCCGCTGGATCCACAAGCCGCCGCTGACCAGTTGGCGGCCCTCGAGCGCGAGCTGACCGCCTTGCAGCAGGGCGAGGTGTTGGTCTCCGCCCATGTCGACAAGACCCAGGTGGCGGCCGTGATCGCCGAATGGACAGGGGTGCCGCTCAACCGCATCTCGCAAGGGGAGCTTGACGTGGTGACCCGGTTGCCCGAGTACCTCGGGGATCTCATTAAAGGGCAGGATGTGGCGGTGGCGCATCTGCACAAGCACTTGTTGACCGCCCGCGCCGATTTGCGCCGTCCGGGTCGTCCGCTGGGCGCTTTCCTGCTGGTGGGGCCAAGCGGGGTCGGCAAGACCGAAACTGTGTTGCAGATTGCCGAGCTGATGTTTGGTGGTCGCCAGTACCTGACCACCATCAACATGTCCGAGTATCAGGAGAAGCACACAGTCTCCCGTCTTATCGGTTCGCCTCCCGGCTATGTCGGTTTTGGCGAGGGGGGCGTGCTGACCGAGGCCATTCGTCAGAAACCCTATTCGGTGGTGCTGCTGGACGAGGTGGAGAAGGCCCATCCGGATGTGCTCAATCTCTTCTATCAGGCGTTCGACAAGGGCGAGCTGGCCGACGGGGAAGGGCGCATCATCGACTGCAAGAACGTGGTCTTCTTCCTCACCTCCAACCTCGGCTTCCAGACCATAGTCGATTACGCCGAGCAGCCCGACGCGCTGCTGGATGCGCTCTATCCGGAGCTGGCTGCCTTCTTCAAACCTGCCCTGCTGGCACGGATGGAGGTGATCCCCTACCTGCCGCTGGGCCACGATACTCTGGTGCAGATTGTGGGTGGCAAGCTCAACCGGCTGGTCAAGCTGCTCAAGGAACGTTTCGGTGCCGAGGTGGTGCTGGAGGAGGAGGTTGCCGAGGAGATACTGCGCCGTGCCAATCGCAGCGAGAACGGCGCCCGCATGCTGGAGTCTGTCATCGACGGTGCCCTGCTGCCGCCAGTCTCCCTGCAACTGTTGCAGCGTCTCTCGGCCGGTGAGCCTATCAAGCGGGTGCGTTTCTCTGTGAGCGAGCGCCAGTTCGTCGCCGAGGTGGAGGGCTGAGCATGGAACAAGCCCTCGCATTTGCCCTCGCCTTGACACAGCAGCGCGATGAGCAGCACCTGTGTCACTGGTGGACCTCGACCCTCAATGCCAGCTTTCAGCCCAGGGGTATCCTGCTTGGCATGCTGGATGTGAGCGGTCGCCAGCTCGAATGCACCGGCTGGGTCAAGGGGCAAGCGGTGGCGTTGGCGCTGGCGGTGGATGATTTTTCCCACCCGCTTGCCTATGTGTTGCACAAGGCCCAGTCCCGAACCTGGGACTCCTTGCACGGCGGAGCCCGCATCGAGCACGCCGCGTTTCGCTCCCTGCTGGCCAACCTGGGTCAGCAGTGTGGCCTGCACGCCTTTCCCCTCAGTGATGGCAACGGCAAGCCGTTTGCCGTGCTGGCTATGATGGACGGCGGTGATGTGCTGCAGGAGTGGGCAGGTCGCCCTGAACTGGCCCAGCTGTCACAGGTGTTTTGCAACCAGCTCACCCTCATTCGCGAGCTGGGACGCAGTCGCCGGGATCAGGGAGTACTGCGTGACTCTCTGCGCCAGATGAAGGGAGAGGGGGAGCGTCAGCGTCAGCATGAGAAGCTGCTCGGCGATCAGCTTATCGGCCAGTCGGCGGTGATCCGCGGATTGCGCGAGCAGATCGCCCAAGCGGGCCAGCACAAGCTGAGCGTGCTCATTCAGGGGGAGACGGGCAGCGGCAAGGAGGTGGTTGCCCGGTTGGTGCACCAGTGCTCCGATCGCGCAGCCAAGCCGTTTGTGGCCATCAACTGCGCCGCCATCCCCGAAAACCTCATCGAGAGCGAGCTGTTCGGTTATCAGAAGGGGGCCTTCTCCGGTGCCCTTGCCAACAAGACCGGGCTGGTGGCCCAGGCCAACGGTGGCACCCTGTTTCTGGACGAGGTGGGCGACATGCCCGCCGCCATGCAGGCCAAGTTGCTGCGAGTGCTCGAAACCCGCAGTTACCGGCCACTGGGGTCTGAGCAGGAGTGTTACTCCGATTTTCGCCTCATCGCCGCGACCCATCAGCCGCTCACTCGCCATGTGGAGGAGGGGCAGTTCCGGGGCGATCTCTACCACCGCCTCTGCCAGTGTCTGCTGCTCATCGCCCCCCTGCGGGAGCACATGGATGACATCCCCCTGTTGTGCCAGCACTTCATGGCCCAGTTTTCCACCCAGGATGGCAAGACTCTGGCGGGGTTGCAGCGCAAGTTTTTGACGCAGCTGCAAAGTTACGATTTCCCCGGCAACGTGCGCGAGCTGCGCAATCTGTTAGAGGTCGCCTGTGCCCACACCCGTCACGGGGACGAGGTGGGGCTCAGCGCCTTGCCGCCGGAGCTGCGGGATCGGGTTTGTGCCGAGCTGCCCGATGCGCTGGATGATTACAACCATATCCGCGATTTGCGCCGGGCCATGCAGCAGTACGAGGCCTCCGTCATCGAGGCGCGCCTGCGCTACTTCCAGGGCAACCGCATGCTGGTGGCCGAGAGCCTCAATATTCCCAAGCGCACTCTGGATCACAAGTGCCAGAAACTGGAGGTGAACTGATGA
This sequence comes from Aeromonas popoffii, assembly GCF_000820025.1. Taxonomy (GTDB): domain Bacteria; phylum Pseudomonadota; class Gammaproteobacteria; order Enterobacterales; family Aeromonadaceae; genus Aeromonas; species Aeromonas popoffii. The sequence goes on along the minus strand of NZ_CDBI01000053.1, from coordinate 17,765 downwards.
ACATCCCCGGCTTGTTGCCGCTGTTGCTGGCCACCAGCAGCGCCGTGGCCCCGCTGGACATGGCGTCTTGGCAGGCGTGCCGCCGCGAGCCATCGCCGCTGATCCGGCTCGCCTGTTATGACGCCCTTGGCAATGGTGTGACACAGACGAGCGAGGGGGGCGCCCCCAAGTCTGCCGCCTGGCAGGCCATCTGGGCACAGGAGCAGGCTCGCACGCCGGACAGCCCTCCTTTCCTGCTACAGCAGGATGAGGGGCGTGGCAGCGCAACGCTCACCCGTCCCGCGTTGCGCGGGGCGACCCTGGCCATAGGGTGTGTCGATAGCATCACCCATATCCGGCTGCGGCTCGATTCCCCCTGGGTGGGGGAGACGGTGCAGGTTGAGCTGGACGGCCAGCCAAGCAGCAGTGACCAGAGCTGGTTTATCCGGGATCAGGGTATGTTGCTCGAATATGGCCGCGGCCTGCCCGCCATTGAGGAGCTCAAGCGCTGGATTGGCCATCGAGAGCTGCAGGTACGGGCCGACAACGGCGCCTTGCTGCGGGTCGATCTCAGTGGTCTGAAAGAGGCACTGCTCCCCGTGCGTCAGCAGTGTCGCTGGTAGGGGGCGCCATGAGCTATCAACACCCCTGGTGTGCCCGTTTGCTCACCAGTTTGCCGGATGAGCAAATCAGAGGCGCCGTGCTGGCCGACGAGCCGCGCTGGGATTATGTGGAGACCGAGCTGGTCAAGCTGGGATCCCTGGCCCACAGCCAGGTTGATCTCAATGCGGTGGCCGAAGCCTGTCTGGGTTTGCTGGAGAGCCGCACCAAGGACATGCGGGTGCTGGCCCAGCTGCTGCGCTGCCTGCAACATCCGGCCAAGGCGACCCCTCTGGGAGCCGCGCTCAGTTTGCTGGAAGCCTGGGTCAAGGCTTATTGGCTGCTGGCCTGGCCCGGTAATGTCAGCCAGAAACAGCGCTTGATGGTGCAGATCGTCAAGCGCTTCGAGGGGGCTCTGCCGCGGGTGAGTGAAAGTGCCTCGGCGGCCGAGCTGGTCCAGCTGCTGGCCCAGACCGAGCAGCTGGAGGCCTGTTGGCTGGCCCAGTGCCCGGACAAGGGCGAGCTGCTCGAACCCTTGTTGATGGGGTTGAAGCGGGCCCAGCGCCAGCAGGTGGCGCAAGCTCAGGCCGATGCCAAGCCCGAGAGCGGCGCGCCCGTGGCCACGGCGGCCAGCATGGCGGGATCCATGCTGCTCAGCGGCAGCGCCAAGGGCTCGGGCATCGAGATCGACAGCTCCAATGACAGGGCCTGGCGACAGACCCAGCTCAAGGTGGCCGAGCTGCTCATCGAGCGCCAGCCGGAGGCGGCGGTGGGCTATCGCCTGCGCCGTCACGCCATCTGGGCCGGGATCACCACCCCGCCCATGAGCGCCGGGGGCCATAAAACCCAGTTGGCCCCCATGTCGACGGACATGGTGGATGAGTACCGCACCGCAATGGGGGCGCCGGATCTGGCGCTCTGGCAGCGGATCGAACAGAGCCTGACCCTGGCGCCCTACTGGTTCGAGGGACATAGCCTCTCGGCCGAGGTGGCCCAGAAGCTGGGATTTGGCGCCGTGGCCCAGGCCATCGCGCAGGAGCTGGACGGCTTCTTGCAGCGGCTGCCGACCTTGCGGGATCTCACCTTCAGCGATGGCAGCCCGTTTCTGCCTCCCGAGTGCAGCCGCTGGTTGCAGCCCGCCAAGCTGGGCGGAGGGGGAGGCGACGGGGAGTCCAGCCTGGCTGAAGAGGTGGCCTTGCGTCATGGGGAGCTGGGGGTGGCTGCGGCCCTCACCCTGCTGGATGAAAGGATGGCGCAGTTGAAAGAGCCAAGAGCCCGCTTCCATGCCCAGTTGGTGCAGGCGGAGCTGTTGGCGCAAGAAGGCATGGAGGCGCTCGCGCGCCAGCACTATCAACACTTGTGGCAAGAGGCGAGTCGCCTGGGGTTGTCTCACTGGGAGCCCGGGCTGGTCAGTCGCCTGGAAAGCCATGCGGCCCCATTGTCGAAATAAGTGCCGAAATGAGTCATTGAGTCGGAGTTGGATCACATTTTATGTTCAAAACCATCTTTACCTTTCTGCGGCAACAGCTGCCGAAATTGAAACCCTCCTGGCCCCTGCTCTGTGTGGTGCTCTGGGTCGTCGCCCTCATCCTGGTGTGGTGGCTGGGGCCCAGTATCGAGATCCGTGGCGCCAAGCCGTTCGAGCCGCTGTGGGGGCGGGTGGTATTCACCTTGCTCTGGCTCTGGCTGATGCTGGGGGTCCTCTCCTGGCGCGTCTGGCGCAAGATGCAGCAACTCAAGGCCGAGCGCCAGCACGAGGTGGTGCTGGAGCAGGATCCGGTCAAAGGGCTCATCGACAAGCAGGCGCAGTTCCTGGATCGCTGGCTGCAGGCGTTGAATACCCATCTGGGCAAGGGCGCACTCTACGCCATGCCCTGGTATCTGGTGCTGGGGCTGCCCGGCAGCGGCAAGAGCAGCCTGATCCACAGAGCCAACCCGGCCAACAAGCTCAACCCCAGACTCGACACCGAACTGAGGGACGTGGCGCAGGAACAGCTCGTCGACTGCTGGCTGGGGGAGCAGGCTGTGATGCTGGATCCTGCCGGCGAGCTCTTTTCTCAATCCGAACCCGAGCTGGATCCGCAAGCCCGCAAGCACGAGCGGCTCTGGCTGCACCTGCTGAACTGGCTCAATGAACACCGTCGCCGCCAGCCTCTCAACGGCCTGGTGCTGACCGTGGATCTGGCCTGGCTCTCTCACGCCAGCGTGGCCGAGCGCAAGGCTTATGCCCAGCTGATGCGCTCCCGCCTGCAGGAGGTGTCGGCCACCATGAACACCCGGCTGCCGCTCTATGTCACCTTCACCAAGCTCGACTTGCTGCGCGGTTTTGACGTGGTTTATGAGCAGCTCGACAAGGAGGCCCGCGAGGCTGTGCTGGGGGTGACCTTCAACCCGAGCGACAGCCAGGGCAAATCCTGGCAGCAGGAGCTGGCCCTGTTCTGGGACCAGTGGGTGGACAACCTCAACCAGAATCTGCCCGAGCTGATGCTGGCCCGGCTTGATGCCGCCCAGCGCAACGCCCTGTTCTCGTTTGTGCGTCAACTGGCGGGGCTGAAAGATTACGTGACCAGCCTGCTCGACGAGACCCTGGCCATCGAGGAGAGCAAGCCGTTGCTGGTGCGCGGCGTCTATATCAGCTCCGTCTATCAGCAGGGGGTGCCGTTCGATGCGTTTGCCCAGGCGGCGTCCCGTCGCTACAACCTGCCCGAGCCCATTCACTCGGCCCTGCGCGGGGAGTCCAATACCTATTTTGTGCGCAAGCTCTTCTCCACCATCATCTTCCCCGAGGCCCATCTGGCCGGGGAGAACCGGTTGCACACCCTCTATCGCCGTCGCCGCATGGCCATTGGTCTGGGTTGCCTGTCGCTCTTTTCGGCGGCACTTATCGGTGGTTGGCACTACTTCTACCGGGTCAACGAAGAGGCGGGCCGCAACGTATTGACCAAGGCCCAGGCCTTCATGGAGACCAACGAGGTGGCTGATGAACATGCCTTCGGGGTGAGCCAGCTGCCGCGCCTGAACCTGATCCGCGAGGCGACCCTCTCCTTTGGTAACTACCGTGAACGCACCCCGCTGGTGGCCGACCTTGGCCTCTACCAGGGGGACGAGATTGGCCCTTATGTGGAAGGGTCCTATCTGCAACTGCTGAGCCTGCGTTTCCTGCCGGCCCAGATGCAGGGGCTGTTGGCGGATCTCAAGCAGGCACCGGCTGGCAGCGAGGAGAAGCTCTCCATCCTGCGGGTGATGCGGATGCTGGACGATGCGTCGGGTCGCAACAAGGAGCTGGTGGCGCAGTACATGGCCAGCCGCTGGCAGCAGGCTTTCCCGGGGCAGGGTGCGGTGCAGGAGCAGCTGATGGGGCACCTGGATTACGCCCTCGACCACACCGACTGGTACGGTGCCCGGGCAGCCCGGGATCCGGCCGCCATCACCGCCTTCGTGCCGTTCAAGGAGCCTGTCTATGGTGCCCAGCGTGAACTGGGCAAATTGCCTATGTATCAGCGGGTTTATCAGAATCTGGTGGTGAAGGCGGGTGATGTATTGCCGCCGGATCTCAATGTGCGTGACGAGGTGGGTCCCACCTTCGATGCCGTGTTTGCCCTGCGCAGCGACAACGCCGGTCAGGTGCCACGGTTGCTGACCTGGCCCGGTTTCAACGACTTCTTCCTCAAGCAGGACAAGGCGCTGATCGATCTCACCGCCATGGATGCCTGGGTGCTGGGCCAGCGCAAGCTGAGCCAGTTGAGCGAGGCCGATCGCAAGGAGATCGCCCGTCAGGTCAACGATCGCTATGTCACTGACTACGTCAACCAGTGGCAGAAGTTGCTGACCAACCTGGATGTGCAGACCCTGGAGAGCCCCGAGCAGGCGCTCGACGTGCTCTCTGCCATCACCGGCAACGATCAGCCGTTCCAGCGGGTGCTGGCCTCGTTGGATGACAACACCCGTATTCGCAAGGTCTCCGACGTGGAAGGGGATCCGGCCCAGGCCATCACGGCCCGCATCGGGCGTCCCTTCATGGCCACCAACGCCGTCCTCGGCGGGCGTGGCGAGCAGGGACCGCTCATTCAGGAGGTCAATCAGAAGCTGGTGGAGTTGCAGCACTATCTGGAGCTCATCGTCAACGCTACCGAGCCGGGTCAATCGGCTCTCAAGGCGGTGCAACTGCGTCTGACCAACAAGTACGCCGATCCCGTGTTCGCCCTGCAGCAGTATGCCCGCAGCCTGCCGGCCCCGCTGGATCGCTGGGTGGGTCAGCTCTCCGAGCAGAGCTCGCGGCTGGTGATTGATCTCGCTATGTCGTCCCTCAATCAGGAGTGGCAGGACAAGGTGCTGGCGCCCTTCAACAGCCAGCTGGCCGGTCGCTATCCGTTCGAACCGGGCTCAGCCAAGGATGTGCCGCTCTCCGAGATGGAGCGCTTCTTTGCGCCGGGCGGCACGCTGGACAGCTTCTATCAGGTCAATCTCAAACCCATGGTGGAGAGCGGTCTGATGGAGGGAGAGTTCAGCTCGCCCATGCAGGCCGAGCTGGTCAAGCAGCTGGATAGAGCCGCCCGCATCCGCCAGATCTTCTTCAGCCAGCAGGGCAACCTGGAGGTGCAGTTCGCCCTTGAGCCCATCGAGCTCACCGCCAACAAGCGGCGCAGCGTGCTGAACCTGGATGGCCAGTTGCTGGAGTACGCCCATGGCCGTCGTACCAAGATCCCGCTGGTGTGGCCCAACACCATGCGTGACGGGGCCGAGAGCAAGATAACCCTGGTGCCGGCTGCCCGCGAACGGTCACCGCGCAGCGAAGGCTTCGTCGGCCCCTGGGCCATGTTCCGCCTGATGGACAAGGGGGAGCTGACCCAGGTCAATGAGGCGACCTTCGATGTGCGCTTCCCGGTGGATCAGGGGGCCATGACCTATCGCGTCTATACCGACAGCGCGCAGAACCCCTTCACCGGTGGCCTGTTCAGCCAGTTCAGATTGCCTGGATCCCTCTATTGATCATGTCGGGGGGACACAGAGCCCCCCGCATTTTGGAACCGAATATGTCACAGAATCAACAAGGTCAGCAGGCGCTGAAAGTGGGGCGTGACCCCAGGATGTTGCCGGAATACGAAGCGCTGCGCAGCGAAATCAACAAGCTTAGCCATGCCTCACGCCCCGAGGTGGACTGGCGCAAGATCCATCAGCTCGCCAGCCTTATCTTCGAAAAGCACGGGGTGGATCTGCAGACCGCCATCTACTTCACCCTGGCGCGCTCGCGCTTGCAGGGGCTGAGCGGCTTCACCGAAGGGTGTGAGTTTCTGGCCAACCTGATCGTGACCCAGTGGGAGAGCTTCTGGCCGCCGGTGCATCAGGAGCGGGCCCGCATCGAGATGCTCGACTGGTTCATCGCCCGCATCAGCGACGTGGTCCGCCAGTACCAGATCAGCCATGAAGACAAGCGGCTGATCTACCGCTGCGAGCGGGCGCTGCAACTTATCAGCGAGAAGCTGCACAACGCGGGCTTAAGCCGCATTCCCCGGGTCGAGAACCTGGTGCACTTTATCGAGGGCTACACCCATCTGTTCGATGAGACCGAGATCGTCATCGTTTCCGATGAGCCCGGCCTCAAGGAGGAACTGCAGATCCCGCCCATGGTCTTCTTCAAATCTGACATGGAGAGCGATCACGGCGCCTCTGCCGGGGCGGCGACCTCGCACCTGCCTCAGGGCAGCATTCTGGTGGGACGAGAAAAGGGACAGATGAAGCCGACCGTGCTCAAGATTGAGCAGCATCGCCGGCAGCGGCCCGCCTGGTTCTGGTTTGGTTGTGGCCTGCTTAGCTGCGCCCTGCCTGTGATGGGCTGGCTCGGCTGGCAACATCAGCAGCAGGAGAAAACAGTGGCAGCCCAGCGTCTGCAACAACCGGCCGCCGAGCTGCCGCGAGCACTCAGTTATGACGACATTCGCCAGGCGCGCATTGTGCTGGGGGAGCAGACCCTGCAGGGCATGGAGAGCGAACTGGTGGCCCGTTATCAGAGCCAGCTTGTCCGGTTGGAGCAGGCCTCGCCGCTCTACTGGTATCGCTATGGGGAGGGGCTTCGCAGCTCGCTGCAGATGATCTATCCCGACTCGCTGGCGGTCAAGGCACTGGACAAGCAGTGGCAAACGCTGCTTGCCGGTCAGCAGGGGGATGCCATCAGCATGCCGACCTATCTGGATGCCCGCGCCGGGGTGGATGCCCTGCTCGATCAGTTGCTGGAGCTGGAGCGCCAGCGCAAGACGGTGACCATCTCTTACCTCAAGTCCCAGCTCTACGAGGTGCAGAAGAACCTGATGCAGAACATCCCGTTCAGCCTGCGTCTTGGCGAGTTGGAGGCGAGGAAGGCCTCCCGGGAGCCCATCACGGCCGCCGAATTGAAAAGCCTGGAAAATGACCTGAAAACGCTCAATATCCGGCTCTATCAGTTGCAGCAGGGCGCTGATGGTAGTTGATAGTGCTGTCTTGAGCAATGAATTGCGCAGTAGTTAGCGAATATGACTGGTAGGGCAAGATTTGCCGTGTTGTTTGCCCTGTCTTGCGCAATTCATTGCAGTAACGCCGCTCAACTGTGCGAGTCGTTAACATAAAATACTGATTTTAAACGTGATTTATGGCGGTTCAGCCATGGCATGAAGGCTGCTAGGTCGATACCCCTGGTGTCTCTGCGCCCCGGCTCATGATGGTGAGCCTGCGCCATGGCGGGCGCCCCAACGGCGGCCCCTTGCCCACACGGAGAATTTATATGTGCCCTTCTATTGCATTGCTCGGTGACATTGGTACCGACCACGATGGGTTCCACCCATCCCCCGTGATTGCCGCTAGCCCGGACGTCTTTCTCGATGGCAAACCGGTGGCCCGGCAGGGTGATCCGCTGGCCCCTCACGTCAAACCCAACAATCCTCCCCATCCGCGCAGCATCTCGGGGGGCGTCGGCTCTGTGCTGGTCAACGGCAAACCCATCGCCGTGACCGGCACCGGCATAGGTTGCGGTGGCGTTGTGATTGGCTCGGGTAGCGGACAGGCAGGATAAGGAACAGCGTTATGGCAGACAGCACAGGATTACAATTTACCGTCAAGGTAGGGGCCTTGCCCGAGACCACCTTCGTGGTGGCCGAGTTTGCGCTGGATGAGGCACTGAACGGGCCGTTCCAGTTGCGATTGGAATTGGCGAGCCCGGAGCCTGACGTCGACGTTGGCGCCGTGCTTGATCAGCCCTGTGAGCTGATGGTGTGGTACAACGGCGAGCTGCAGCGCCGGGTATGCGGGGTAGTGAGCGACTTTGCGCAAGGGGACAGCGGCTTTCGCCGTACCCGCTATCAGCTGCAAGTCAAACCTGCCCTGTGGCGACTCTCGCTTCGCCAAAACTCCCGCATCTTCCAGGCGCAAAAGCCTGACGAAATCCTCTCCATCTTGCTGCAAGAGCACGGCATCACCGACTACGCCTTTGCCCTGAAAAACGAACATGCCCAGCGGGAATATTGCGTGCAGTACCGCGAAACCGACCTCGATTTCGTTAACCGCCTGGCCGCCGAAGAGGGGCTGTTCTACTTTCACGAATTCGAGCAAGGCAAGCACCGTATCGTCTTTGCCGACGATGCAGCTGCATTGACTGCTGGCCCCGAGCTGTTCTTCAACCTCGGCAACCGCTCGCTGGAACAGGGGGCCTATGTGCGCCAGTTCCACTACCGCGAGTCGGTGCGACCCTCGGATGTAGAACTCAAGGACTACAGCTTTAAAACCCCGGCTTACGGCCTATCTCACAAAAAGCAGGGCGCAGAGCTCGAGCACCAGCGCGACACTTACCAGCACTTTGACTATCCGGGCCGCTACAAAGAGGACCCGAGCGGCAAGGCCTTTGCCCAGCACCGTCTCGATGCGCTGCGCAATGACGCGGTCAGCGGCAGTGGCAAGTCCAACAGCGCAGCCCTGCTGCCGGGCCAGACATTTTCACTCACCGAGCATCCGAATGGCAGCCTCAATACCGACTGGCAAATCGTTCATATCCGCCACACCGGCGAACAGCCCCAGGCGCTGGAGGAAGAAGGTGGCAGCGGCCCGACCGTCTACCACAACGAATTTGGCGTAGTGAAGGCGAGCACCACCTGGCGCGCCCGCATCGGCAGCCCCGAGGCACCCCACAAGCCAATGGTCGACGGCCCGCAAATCGCCATCGTGGTGGGCCCGGAGGGGGAGGAGATTTACTGCGACGAGCATGGCCGGGTGAAGCTGCAATTCCCGTGGGACCGCTACGGCAGCTCCAACGACCAGAGCTCCTGCTGGGTACGGGTGAGCCAAGGTTGGGCAGGCGGCCAGTACGGCATGATGGCGATTCCGCGCATCGGCCACGAGGTCATCGTGAGCTTTCTGGAAGGGGACCCCGACCAGCCCATCGTGACCGGTCGTACCTATCACGCCACCAACCGACCGCCTTACGAGCTGCCAGCCAACAAGACGCGTACCGTGCTGCGCACCGAGACCCATCAGGGTGAAGGCTTCAACGAGCTGCGTTTCGAAGACCTGGCGGGGCAGGAAGAGATTTATATCCACGGTCAGAAAGACCTGAATGTGCTCATCGAGAACGATGCGGCCTGGCACATCAAGCACGACCAGCACACCGACATCGACAACGAGCGGGTGACCCGCATCAAAGCCAACGACCACCTGACGGTGGAGGGTGAGAAACGGGATCATATCAAGGCTGACTATTCGCTGACGGTGGATGCCTCCATGCACCAGAAGATTGCACAAGCACTGTTGGTGGAAGCGGGGCAAGAGGTGCACATCAAGGTGGGCGACAAGCTGGTGCTGGAAGCCGGGGCTGAAATCACCCTCAAGGGCGGCAGCAGCTTTGTGAAAGTCGACCCGAGTGGCATCAAGCTGGTCGGCCCCGCCATCAAGCTCAATGCGGGCGGCGGCTCAGGTTCAGGCTCCGGCTGGGGTGGCAAGGCTCCCGTTGTACCCAAGGGGGTAGAAGTGGTCAAGGCTCCCGAGCTGGTTGAGCTGGTCAAAGCCATTGCTACCGAGAAGGCGATGGAGGCGTTGCTCAAGGCGCTGGAGCCCGATAGCGATTATCAGCCCTCCGCTTGATGTTCGACGAATAACACAGGATTGAATAGCAAAGATGAAAATCGTCTATCCCATGCAGCTGGAAGGTGAGAACGGCCCCAGCGAGATTCCATCTCTCGATGCCTTTATCGAGAAGATCAACAGTCTCAAGAGCGGCACTTTCCTGATTGGTCGCAACCGCATCTGGCACGGTGGCATCCACCTCAGTGAGAAAGGGGGCTGGCAGCCGAGCGGCGCTGTACGCGCCATTGCGGACGGGGAAATCGTGGCCTACCGACTGGCGACCAAACCAGCCAAGGCGACCCGTAGCGCCGAAGAGGGCAAGCCAGAGGGAAAGATTGACTTGTATACCTCTCCGTCGTTTTGTCTGGTACGTCATCACTATGAGGCGGGTGAGCAGAGCAAGAATCAGCTGACCTTCTACAGCCTCTACATGCACATCGCGTGTGAGAACACTTACAACAGTCCAGAGGCGGCGCGAGTGACCGTCAAGGGCTCTGGTGTCTCCACCTATGAACCGGTGGCCCACCTCAAGCTGACACGCCGACTGTCGGGCAGTCACCCTGTGTATGCCAAAACAGGGGCTGAGGTGAAGCTGCTCCAGCAAACCCCGAGCAACCTGCTCAACCACAGAGATGAGGCCCACGATTACTTTCTGGTGCACTACGTCGATGAACCGAACAGCCCGTTCTATATCGCACAAAGCCAGTTGCAGCATGAATATCCGCAAAAGCCGACGTGGATGACCCCACCAGAAGGCAAACCGGCCCGTCATGGCATTCCGAGTAATACCTGGTTACGGCAAACGGCTGACACTACGGCGGGGAGCCTGGGGCTACCTGCTGGCAGTGAGGTGGCGGTATCTGGTGAGTCACAGATGGTGGCCCTCGGTGGCGGTTCGACCGAGTTTCGTAAAGTGCGGGTGTTCAAGGCGGGCAGCGGCACCGTCAAAGACAGCGCCAATCAGGTGATGGCCAGTGCCAGCAAAGGGGCCATTGGCTGGCTGGCGACAAGCAAGATCGGTGCAGGGCTGGCTGCCGAGCCGAGTATCCCCGTCGAATTCAAAGAGGATGCGCCCGTCGTTGACCGCAGTGTTAATCCGATAGCGGTTCAGGCCGGAGAGGTCATCGGTCACTGGGGCGAACATCAAATAGCCAAAGCCGGTGCAAGCGGCTTAGTGAAAGACGCCGACAGTAAAGCTGTGCACTTTGAGGTGTTTGTTGCAGACAGCGATAAGCAGGCGCTTGAAGATTGTATCAATAACAAGGCGCGGGTAAGCGGTGGCCAAGGCTACCTGCTATTGAACCAAGAGGTCACCACCTATCGTCTTACCAGCGATAGCCAGCATGGTTTTCACGATGTTGCCAAATTTGGGCCACAGGTCTTACCGTTGGCCGTGAAAGAGTCCGATAAAGTCAGTCACGGTGCCAACAACTTTGTGAAGGTGCGTGAACGGACTGCCGCTGACGGGGAGCTGGCGGGCGAGTTTGTATTGCTGGCCGATGGTGTCGAAGTGGTCAGCCAGCATGACTGGCACAAGCTGGGCGTCAAGCTGGTCGATGGCAGCAGTGATGAAGATGGCTTTTTAGACAAGGCTGATACTGCTACGGATAGCGAAGAGTCCCCACAGAAAGAGGCGAGCGAATTTTTCAGCACCCTCTATGACAAGCTGGTGACAGATAGAGACAACGATGGCACCCTGAGCGGCAACGATATCAAGGCCGCGCTGGCCGATGAGGAATTGGCGGGCAAGTTGCGCATGTTGTTTATCAAGCATAAAAGCGAATGGGTAAAGCCAGGCGATTGGCCGCGTCTCAAGCAGGAGTTGGCTGACCAGCCGAAGCTCTATGAATATGCGATGCAGGTACACAACAATATGGCGTGGATGGAAGATGCCAGCGCGATCTTGGGTGATACCAAGCCTTGGTTTATTCATCCTGCGGGGATGATGGGGTTATTATCCCCTGTTGTTTTGACCTCCATTAAATGCCATAAATGTCAAAAAGACATATCACTATCTTTTGAGTTTATGCGAACATTTACTCCATCATCTGTTTCAGATTCTCGCCTTCATGATTTTATTGCCAGATGGAATGAGAGTGCAATTAGCTATGGCATTAATTCTTGTGAGCAAGTAATAAATTTACTGGGACAAGGAAAACATGAAACGAAACGATTCACTGCGTTCAGGGAGTCTTTAGTTTATAGAAGTTACACTGCAGAATCTTTATACTCTATGGCTCCAACTGCCATCAATAATGGTTTCGCACGAAAAGGTTTGAGTTTATCCAGAGATGAGAAGATGGATTATATAAGACGCCATCTATTGAATAATGATGCTGGTTATGGAGAGCATGCTTTTGGGAGCAATGAGTTTCCAGGGAAAGATTATCGCGGACGTGGCTTGTTGCATTTAACTCATGCGGAAAACTATAGATTGTGTGCTCTGGCGACAGGTTTAAATATATACTCTAACCCAGAGTTAGTTGAAAGTGATATGTCATCCATAGTATTGTCTGGGTTTTGGTTTTGGAGTTCAAACAATTTAGGTTCTATCGCAGATAGTAACGTAAATCATCTAGATAAAGTAAAGAAGATTACTAAGATTATAAACCCTGGCCTAAAAGGTCTTGAGGAACGGGTTGAATTTACAGCGGAAGCAAGAGAGCTTCATGTTAGATTGTTTGGGGAGTGTAATTGATGCCAGCTTTATTCTTTCTTTTTTTATTGTCGTTTACTTGTGCTGCACAGTCAGAGATATCAATTCAAGGCAATGAGGGGAAACTATTTTTCGTAGACAAGGTTGATGAGGCTGTCGGCGATACTGTTATCGCGACATTCTTTGATGAAAATAACGGGGCAAAATATTTTGTTGATTACCTTCCTTATTTATCTTCTAAGGGAAAAGTGCAGGATGCCTTCTACTTAAACACAGGTAAATTAAAGAGCCGATATTTTGTCATTCAACAATCCCAAATAGACTCAGACACAGGAATGAACTGGTCTAATTATTTTAATGTTATCGTGTTTTCTTATGTTAATGGGAAGTTGACTAAGGATGATAAATTAACATCTTATTTTGGTTCTGGTGGAGATATTGTAAATCCTAATGGAGCTAACAGTATAGCTTACTCCTTTCCATATAATAAAAAGGAAACAATTATACAAACAGCATCCAAGCCGGAATTTGATGCATGGATGAAAGGTCAAGATGTAAAGTTAAAAATCAAAGGAAAAAGTTATTTTTTTCCTGAGCCACTACCAATTAATAGAGCTAAGTCTTATCTTGTCGAAGGTGATGTTGTTCTGAGGAAAAAACATGAATCAGGTTGGGATTATGTCGTCTATAAATCAACTAAAGGGCGAGAATATTCTGGCTGGATGCCTTGTTCCCTAACTGGAAGCTGTTAAATAATAAAAGAGGTAGGCTTGATTTTTCACATATGATCAGGCCTGCGTCATTTTCCCCAAGTGGATGTAAGTTTTTTTGCCACTGTTATCAGACGTGTATCGTTTTCAAGGGAAAGCTTACATTTGATGAAGAGGGAAACGATGTTGAAAATAGTATTTTATTCTCAAGAACAATCCATTGGCTAGGTAATAGTGAATCTGGCGTAACAATTGGTCGTGGATATGACCTTGGGAATCGTTCCAAAACAGAGCTATACCGTGACTTGTCTGGCTCAGGGGTTCCTGACAATATTGCCTCATTAATATCTAATGGTGCAGGAATGAAAGGGGTTGCAGCATCTAATTTTGTTTCCGCCAACAAATCCTCGACTTTGATTACTCGAAAATCACAATATAAGTTATTCGAAAAAATATATCCTGATTACGTTCTTAGGGCAAAATCCAACTATGAGCGCTGGACTATAGCTCAGCATGTTAATGATGCTAATATTTCAGGCGTATCTATATCTGATAAAACTAATTGGGAAAATTTAGGTAATAAGGTTAAAGATGTTATTGTAGATTTAGTATATCAGGGGTTTACGAAAGGCCCCAAGCCGATGATCTATGGCATGTTAAATGACAGACAAAAATACGCTGATTACATCAGAAATAACCCAACCTTGAGCCAATATGAGCCAGGGCGTAAAAGAGCTAAATGCCTGACTGGAGAATAACTGTGAAAAGATTATCTTTTGCTTTATTTCTTATATCATTTAATGCATTTTCAAACACAAATAGTAACTGTGATACTTCTGTGCCAGTTACCTATCTTGCTGCTTGTTATGAAAGTAAATTCAAACAAACTGATACTGAGTTAAACGAAAAATTTAATAATTTAAAATCTACATTGTCATCTAGTGGTTATGATAAATCATCTAAAGAAAAATACTGGAGTCAACTGGTTCAATCCCAAAGGTATTGGATTAAGCTCAGAGATACTCAATGTGACGCAAGAGGCTCTTTCTTTGAAGATAGTTCTGTTGTTCAACTTGTAGAGATTAAAAAGTGTCTTGTGGACGTAACAAAAAACAGAGTGTTTTTTTTGAACGGCGAGATTCAATTCATTAATGTTTTACCTTGATAAAAATAAGGGTGGTTAATTTTCAAGGCTATTTTTTGGCTTTTATATGATATTGAAATATAGGGATAGGTTAAAGATGATTTGATCTACCCTGTATAGATTTACATTTAGTGGCCGTCGTCCTTAGCCATTCCTCATATGAGCGAGGTGTGGCAAGGGTTCTGTGGTATGAATATAAAATCTGGGACACCCACCTTTCTGAGCAAGGCGTTGTCAGGTCCATGATCACCTCAGTCGTTTTTAAAGGTCAGTGATGACGCAGGGGAGGCGGCTCCCCTGCGAAGAATAAGAAAATCTGGGACATCCACCATTTTTGTTCATATCCGCCACACCGGTGAACAGCCGCAGGCGCTGGAAGAAGAGGGCGGCAGTGGCCCTAATGCAAGTCAGTTAAGAGAGTTTGAGTCCCAACCCGCGAGGTATAAGGGCTAAAGAGTGAGGGAGGCATGATGCCACCCTCTTTTTATTGGATGTCAGTCAGGGCAAAGGTTTCAGCCAAATTGACGCTGTAACCATAGCACCGCTCCTGCTATTCAAAATTTCGAATATTAAGTCATGAAAGTGCTTAACTGACTGGCATTACGGCAGCGGCCCGACCGTTTACCACAACGAATTTGGCGTAGTGAAAGCGAGCACCACCTGGCGCGCCCGCATCGGCAGCCCCGAGGCACCCCACAAGCCAATGGTCGACGGCCCGCAAATCGCCATAGTGGTGGGCCCCGAGGGGGAAGAGATTTACTGCGACGAGCACGGCCGGGTAAAACTGCAATTCCCGTGGGACCGCTATGGCAGTTCCAACGACCAGAGCTCCTGCTGGGTGCGGGTGAGTCAGGGCTGGGCCGGTGGCCAGTACGGCATGATGGCCATCCCGCGTATTGGCCATGAGGTCATCGTGAGCTTTCTGGAAGGGGACCCCGACCAGCCCATCGTGACGGGCCGCACCTTCCATGCCACCAACCGACCGCCTTACGAGCTGCCCGCCAACAAGACCCGCACCGTGCTGCGCACCGAGACCCACCAGGGAGAAGGTTTTAACGAGCTGCGTTTTGAAGACCAGGCGGGGCAGGAAGAGATTTACATTCACGGTCAGAAAGACCTGAACGTGCTGATAGAGAACGACGCTGCTTGGCACATCAAGCATGACCAGCACACCGACATCGACAACGAGCGGGTGACTCGCATCAAGGCCAACGACCACCTGACGGTGGAGGGTGAGAAGCGCGACCACATCAAGGCTGACTATTCGCTGACAGTCGATGCATCGCTTCACCAGAAGATTGCACAGGCACTGTTGGTGGAAGCGGGGCAAGAGGTGCACATCAAGGTGGGCGACAAGCTGGTGCTGGAAGCCGGGGCTGAAATCACCCTCAAGGGCGGCAGCAGCTTTGTGAAAGTCGACCCGAGTGGCATCAAGCTGGTCGGCCCCGCCATCAAGCTCAATGCGGGCGGCGGCGCAGGATCAGGCTCCGGCTGGGCGGGGCAGGTGCCCGTTATCCCCAAAGGTGTGGAAGTGGTCAAGGCTCCCGAACTGGTTGAGCTCATCAAGGCCATCCCCACCGAGAAAGCGATGGAGGCGCTCTTGAAAGAAGAGAAGCCTGGCGCGTTCTACCTCTTTTCTGAATAAGGAAACAGCATGAAGTTTGCATTTCCCATCCTCACCGCCAAAGGGGAAGAGTTCAAGGACGTCAAGGCGCTGACGGCGCTGATCAATGGCGAGCAATCGGGTCACTATCTTCTTGGCAACCACAACAAGTGGCATGGCGGCATTCATATTAGCGACAAGAGTGCCCCTTGGTGCAAGGATAAGTACCCCGTCAGAGCCATTGCCGATGGCAAGGTGGTGGCATTCCGGATGATGAAGGATTATCTGACCTCTGAATTTCAGGGGGAGACCTTACGTTATTCCAACTGCTTCTGCTTGGTACAGCACGAATATTGTGAGATCAATGCAGAAACTAAAGCGAAAAACGAGTTCACCTTTTATTCGCTCTATATGCACCTGCTGCCTTGGGATAAGTACCAAAGCGCCGAGAAACTGGTGCTAAAAAAGGGTTGGAATGCGCGCAACTCCGTACCCCATGCCAATCCCGATGCCGAGCAGCAGCGAATTGATGCCGCCTTGCCTCGTTTCACGTTGCCCAAGGATACCGAACTGGAGATGGACAGCAGTACGCCATCCCAAAAGGGGAGTGTCGGGGGCAAGGAGTATGATTTCATCAAGGTGACCATCAAGAGCAAGCTCTCCAATGCCCAGATGAAGGAGGCCGAGAAGGCGGGCGTATTGGTCAGTGAGGGAAGCTCGGTCTGGATCGCCAATAGCCCGGATGCAGTGACCTATATCAAGCCCAATGTGCCAACTTGGCTTTTCGATCAGATAGATGCCGATTTATTGAAGAATATGGCTGGATGTGCAGATCCGGTCTTGGATGATAAAAGTGGTCGCTTGATGGTTGGCAGTGACAACGTCTCACTGCCAGCCGGCACTAAGTTGCAGTATGATGCCCACCAACTCGAATTCCATTGGATTGGTGACAAAGCACGCAAGATGGCCAGATGCAAATATGTGATGCCGAGTGAGGATGGCGTTCCGGGTAGTTGTGGTATCGCCTGGGTGTGCGTCGAAGATGAATTTATCAAGGCAAAAATGCTCCCCCCCTCTCATCTCGGTGAGTTATATGTTTTGCCATCCCCCGTGGCTATCGCGGCGGGTGAGACCATAGGTTACCTCGGTCTGGTGGAAACGCCGGGCTCCCTGATTGGGGGCAAGAAGAGCAAGCATCAAGTCCATCTTGAGGTGTTCACCCAGGATCCTCGTCTGGATGATGTGCTGGCTAACAAGGCGGGAACGAAAGGTGGCGCTACCTATGCCAAAGTACCTGCCGATTTAATCCTGCATGAGAAGAAAAGTGAGGAAGGTAAATCCAAGTGGGTGGCAACCAAGGACAAAAGCCAGGAAGTGCTGGTTGAATCACCCAAGCTGGAAAAGGATGCTACAAAGCAGGAGTGGGTCTGCGTTTCCTCAGATAAATATGTCAAGAAAGAGCAAGTCGAGTTATTGAGTCAGCATGATTGGCTGAAGATCGGTTTTAAAAAGGTCGATGGTTCAGGCTCCGACGGCTATCTGGATCCCGATGCACCTCCAACCTTTTTTACCGATCTGGTCAAGAGCTTTGATACCGATGGCAATGGCGAACTTAGCAGTGAAGAGATACAGGCAGCCCTGCAAAACAGCAGCAATGCAGACCAACTTCACAAGCTTATCGTCAAGCACCCCAGCGAATGGTATGAAAAATCGTCAGCCAGTAGTTATCAATGGCTGGATAAATTGATGACAAAAATTGGTTTGCCTGACTTTGATTTATTAGTTGACCATGAGAAACAGCGCATCGATAAGCTGGAGTGGATGCAGAGTGCTACCAAGTTGAAACTTGATAAGGAGGTTTTTCATATTTATCCACTGTCAATTTTACAAAAGAATGTTCACTCTTTATCGATAACTTATGAACAGTTACATTCTATATTCCCTAAGGCTAGTAAAAAAGACCTGGATATTGTTCTAAATAGCTGTTCCGAA
>NZ_CDBI01000052.1 GCF_000820025.1 Aeromonas popoffii | reverse complement strand
ATTGATGCTGCCATGAAACCACTGCGGTGGCTTCTGCTGGGTACAATGACGGTCTTTCGTATAACGGGGCCGTTTTTATTTGGATGAGTGAGTGATGATGAAGCAGGTTGATGTGGTGGTGATCGGGGCCGGTGCGGCCGGTTTGATGTGTGCCCAGCAGGCCGGCTATCGGGGCCGCTCCGTGCTGTTGCTCGACAACGCCAAGAAGCCGGGCCGCAAGATCCTTATCAGCGGGGGTGGTCGTTGCAACTTCACCAACCATCAGACCGGGCCCCACGCCTTCCTCTCGGGCAATCCCCACTTTTGCAAGTCGGCGTTGGCGCGTTATACCCAGCAGGATTTCATCGATCTGGTGGACCGGCACGGGGTCAACTACCACGAGAAGACGCTGGGTCAGCTGTTCTGTGACGAGAGCGCCAGGGAGATCGTCGATGTGTTGCTCACCGAGTGCGACTGGGCCGGGGTGACCCTGCAGTTCCAGACCGAGATCCTGAGCGTCAGCAAGTCCGATACCGGCTTTGTGCTCGCGACCAGCCAGGGGGAGATAAGCTGCCACTCGCTGGTGGTGGCCACGGGCGGCCTCTCCATGCCCAAGCTCGGTGCCACCCCGTATGGCTTCAAGCTGGCGGAGCAATTTGGCCTTGCTGTGCTGCCCACTCGCGCCGGTCTGGTGCCTTTTACCCTCCATCAGGCCGACAAGGAGGCCTTTGCCGATCTGGCCGGGGTCAGCCTGCCGGTGGCCGTGACCGCCGAAGATGGCACCCGCTTCAAGGAGGCCATGCTGTTCACCCACCGTGGCCTCTCCGGCCCCGCCATCCTGCAAATCTCTTCGTTTTGGCTGGCGGGGGAGAAGATCCACCTCAACCTGCTGCCCGAGCTGGATATTGCGGCGGCCCTCAAGGCATGGGCGCAGGCCCATCCTGCGCAGGAGCTGAAGACAGTGCTGGGACGCGAGCTGCCCAAGCGCTTCGTCGACAAGCTGGTGGAGCTGGGCCAGCTGAATAACAAGCCCATGCGTCAGTACAACGAGCGGGAGCTGGAGGCCATCGCCACCCTGCTGGGGGATTGGCAGATCCTGCCGAACGGCACCGAAGGCTATCGCACTGCCGAGGTGACGCTGGGGGGCGTGGATACCAACGAGCTCTCTTCCAAGACCATGGCGGCGCGCAAGGTGCCCGGTCTCTACTTTATCGGCGAGGTGGTGGACGTGACCGGCTGGCTCGGTGGCTACAACTTCCAGTGGGCCTGGTCATCGGGTTGGGTGGCGGGGCAATACTGCTGATCGGAGCCTGCGCCCAGTGGGCGGAACGGGCAACGGGCTACCTTATACCCTTTGTTGAGTCAGGCGCGGCGGTTACCGTGGCGGTATGCGCCGTGCCATAAGGGCAAGGTGGGATGGACCGCCTGGCTGCTGACAATCCAGACCTGAGCCTGGTGTTTGGCTGTTCCTTTGTTCCTCTGTGGGGGGAGGACACAAGCGGGCCATGTTCTTGACGCCTGTCCCGATTATGGTTAGATTTTACAACGGTTTGTTATTTTTAATAATGAATATGGTTGCTGATGACAATAATGGGTGATGAAAATGGGAGCGAGTAGCTATAATTTTCCATGGGATAGGTTTTCCTGAAAAAAGCAGCCTGCTTTGCTCAACCTTGGCGTTAGGGAGCGATATGAAATATATGAAAATGGCCGTTATTGCTATGATGGCGCTGGCCTTCGAATCTCAAGCCGAGTACTTAAGTGTGCCGACCTTGGCTACCGCCGATATCATTATTTCAGATCCGCAAAGTGTCAGCCACACTTTGGTGCCAGAGCGGGGCTTGATTGCTGGTCAGTTAAATGAAGGAACACCTGTCGCCCTGGGGTATGTGCAGACGATACCGAAAGAAACATCGATAGCGTTAGCCTGGGCGTCGGGAACGCCAGATACGACGAATAGCCATATCATCCCTTCGTTGGAAAATTCCAATAATACATTAACGGTCTCCTTCTTTAATCCTGATGCGGGGCAAACATTTTTGGTGGATAACGCGATAAATGCGTTCGTGCTATCGGCCACTGAGCCAAAAAGTGATTGGCGCTACGTCGTGCGTGCGGCTCACTCGCAAAGGGTGGCAGCAGGGACATACCAGCTTGTTATTAATGCCTATTTGTATGCATTATAACAACAGCGATATCGAGCATGTCGTTATCACATGTTAAGTCACCGTTCACTGGGGGCGTGAAATAAAGAGACGCCCGTCTCTTTATCCCCCTTTGCCTGTTGCATGAGCCCGTCCGTATTGCATGATCGCTGGCATGATAAAAAAGCCATCCCTGATAGCCGGGGTGCCCGCCATTATACCCTCCCCCCGCTGGCCAACACGGTATTCACCCTCTATATGATCAGAGTGATATGACCAGAGTGATATGACCAGAGTGATATGACCAGAGCGATATGACCAGAGCGATATGACCAGAGCACAGGCCACTGTGTATATGAAGAGTAAGCGGCGGGATAGCCGCAGCCTGCGCTAACGACAATCCAGCCCCGCCAGCAGCCAGTCAGACGCCCAAACCCCCCATAAAAATCGCGTGCATATCACCGCCTCTCGTTACCGTCGCCGGCGTCGCTGCTGCGCCAGCGTGGGCACGTTTACCCCCCGCAAGTGCTTGCCAACCTGGCCTGTGCCTTGGCACAAGCAAGCGTACTGTGCCGCCATTCCTGAATTTAAATTTATCTTTATGATTTTCATGTGTTTTTTGTGAAAAAGCAGAGTGTCATACAGAGAGTGAACGTCTCTCTGAGCAGCTCACGGTTGCTGAATAAGGAAGAGATAAGATTGTTGCAGGGGGCATAAACAGGGGCCACGGCGTGCTATCGCCAGCCGCTGGCATCAGCGCGGGAGCTTCAAATGCGGGCATGGGGGCGACAAAGTGGCCTTGTTGGCGATGTGCAAGCCATTTATCCCTTTTATCGCCTGTTTTGTGACGGATGCCACAGCCGCCTGCCACGTTCGACGGCTGAAAAAGGAGAGATCGGGGGGCCTTGGGTAACTGCTTGTTCTGCATACCCTAAACCACAACTGTCAGGCTGCTGCGGGCGAGCATAAAGCTCAACTCATTGGTTTTTATCAATATTATTAAATCTTAATAAAACGAGTTCACTCATCATTCTGGGCGGCTTGAGGGAGTATCAACAGCGAAACCACAGTGCAGCGCTTAATACAGGCCTCTGTACTATCCGTGGTTAATACAGGCAAGGCGAAGGTAGTGCTCTAAATGCTCTTTGCCAGCCAAAAATGTGTACTTGTAATGAATAGGATGCTTAAAATGAAAAAATATGCACTCTCTGTTTTAACCATGACCATGGCCCTTTCTTCAGGTATGGTTGCTGCAACAGGACCTGTCGGTGAGGCACAGTCAGCGACAGCAAATCTCATTTTTACTGCCCCTAGTGGTATTGCCCATGATGTTACACCAAGTGCAACACTAGCTGCGAACACTCTCTTATATTCATTGACACCGGTGGCTACTGGGGTGGTGACCCTGAGTGGCGACGTGGCCAGCCACCCAACTGTTGCCGTTACTTTCACTAATGGGACACAGAATTGGATACACAGAAACAGCCGTATAATCACTAGACAAGGGGGTGAAGAGACTATCACTGTACGTTTATATGAAACGTATGGAGATCAGAATACGGCGATGTCAATTATTGATGACGGTATAGCTTTGAATCAAACTAATCCAACTGGCACATTTACTTATCAGCTCCAATTGGACGGCGCCCATACTGTAGTTGCAGGTACTTATCCTGTTCATCTAAATGCTCAACGTTGGGAACTCTAAATGTTATCGTCAAACCTGACCCCAGCTTCCCTGAGTATTAAGGGGGAGGGATAATACTCACAACGCGGTAGCGGTTGTTACCGCGTTAATATGAAACAACCTCATTCTGCTTACTAGCCAGCGAGGAAGAAAGCATGCTTCACTGTCAATATATCCATTTTTAGGCTACAGTTTTTAACTCGTTGGTTAGTAAACAGGAGTCATCATGTTAATAAGGCAATATATCATTCCCACCAGAAAGCGCCCACTGCCTGCCCTCGGTATCGCGCTGGTGCTGCTGAGTACACTGACACACGCCGCCGAGCTACCGGTGGAAACCTCGACCCAAGCCTTTGAGCTGAAGTTGGGGGCCAGCCGGCTGATCTATAACCCGGCTGCCAATGGCGCCACCATTGCTGTGCATAATCAGCAGAACTACCCTATGCTGGTGCGTTCACAGGTGTTTGCCGAAGATAAAACCACACCGGCCCCGTTTTTGGTGACACCGCCCTTGTTCCGGTTGGATGGGCAGCAGCGCAGCCGCTTGCGGGTGGTGCACACCGGCGGCCCACTGCCGGGCGATCGTGAAACGCTGCATTGGCTGTGTGTCACCGGCATTCCCCCCCAGAGCGATGATGCCTGGGCCGCGGATAAAGAGGGCAAGTCTGCAGCGCCTAAAACTGTGGCGTTGAATGTGCAGGTCAGTGTGCAGAACTGCATCAAACTGCTGGTGCGCCCGTCCGGCATCGGGCAGTTGGCGGACCGTGCCTCATCACTGGTCTGGACACGGCAGGGCAATACCCTGAATGTCAATAATCCGACCCCCTTCTATATGAACCTGAGCCGGGTGACCGTGGGGGGAGTGAATGTTGAACAACTGCAACATATTGCCCCCTTCTCTTCACACAGCTTTACCTTGCCCAAAGGGGCGGCCGGACAAGTGCAGTGGCAAGTGATTACCGATATCGGCAGCCAGAGCCGTATGTATCAGGCATCGCGCTAGTCGCAGGGGTGCAAAACACTGCCGGGTTATTAACCTCGCTTGTGGAGAGATAGACGCCATATGAAGTGTTTATTGCCAGGTTTGGCTGTGAGTTTGGTGTGCTGCTCGGTCGATGCGCGCACTTATACCTTTGATCTATCCAGTTTGGGTATAGACAACGCAGATGCGGCCCTGTTTAACCAGGGGGGGCAACTGCCGGGGGTCTACCCTGTTGACATTCTGGTCAATGGTAATCGGGTCGGTTCCCGCGATGTGTTGTTCCGGCAGGAGACCAATGCGCAAGGCCAGCCGTTTCTGCAACCCTGCCTGAGTGTGGAGATGCTGTCACGTTATGGTGTCAGAGTTGAAAACTACCCTCTTTTGTCCGCGGGCAAGCCGCCGCAGGCGAAGGAGCAAACGGATGACTGTGCGACCTTATCCGCTATTCCACACGCGACGGTCGATTTTCAGTTCTATGAGCAACAGCTGCTGTTAAGTATTCCGCAGGTGTCATTACGGCCAAAGTTGACCGGTATTGCGCCCAGAGAGTTATGGGATGATGGCATTCCTGTGTTGTTGATGAACTATCAGGCCAACACGAACCGGACAGAATATCGCACCGGGGCGAGTGCCAGCAGCGATTCGAGTTTTGTGCAATTGCAACCCGGCGCTAACCTGGGGGCATGGCGTTTGCGTAATGCCACGACCTGGCAGAAGCAGGGCGAGCAGGAAGGCAAATGGCAAACGGCGTATACCTACGCGGAGTATGGGTTGTATGACCTCAAAAGCCGCGTAACGCTGGGGGAGCGTTTTACCCCATCAGACATTTTTGACAGCGTGCCTTTTCGTGGGGCAATGCTGGGTTCGGATGAGGCGATGGTGCCGTTTAACCAGCGCGAATTTGCGCCCGTGGTGCGTGGTATTGCGCGCACCCAGGCGCGGGTGGAAGTCAAACAGAATGGCTTCACTATATATAATGCCACTGTGGCACCGGGCCCGTTTGCGTTAAATGATTTATCGCCGGGTATGTCTGGCGGGAATTTGCAGGTTACCGTATGGGAAACCGATGGCAACCCGCAAATATTTACTGTGCCCTTTAACACGCCAGCCATTGCGCTGCGTGAGGGCTATCTCAAATACAATCTGATGGCCGGGCAATACCGTGCGGCAGATTCCTCCGTTGATGAAGCCGCGGTTGGCCAGGCAACCATGATGTATGGTTTGCCCTGGAACCTGACGGTGTATGGCGGCGCACAAGGTGCCGATCATTACCAATCGGCAGCACTGGGTCTTGGCGTTTCTTTGGGGAGCTGGGGCGGTGTGTCGGTAGATAACACGACAGCACGCGGGCAACGCCAGGGGGAGGAGAGCGAGACGGGGGGAGTCTGGCGCACGCGTTACAGTAAAACGGTCGACGCGACCAACACCACGCTGGCGTTGTCTAATTCCCAGTACAGCTCCTCTGGCTACCAGACGCTGTCTGATGTGTTGGGCAGCTATCGCAATAATGCCGATGGCTCTGACAGCAATCAGGATCAGCGTAAAGCGAGCACCACGCTGACCTTGAGCCAGTCCCTGGGGGAGTGGGGATATGTCAACCTGAATGGCACCCGCGACAGCTTCCGGGATCGTTCTGGTAATAATGATTCGTTTGGTGCCAGCTATGGCGTTGGGGTGGCCGGGGGACATCTGTCACTGAACTGGACGCAGAACCGACGTGCCGGCGTTGTCGGTGAGCAGCAAAATGATCACATCACCAGCGTGATGTTCAGTATGCCGCTGCATCGCCTGCTGGGTGGCACCACCAATGCTACCTACCAGTTCGTCTCCCCGTCGAATGGCAATGATTCACAGGAAGTCGGGCTTAATGGCCAGGCACTTGATCGCCGGTTGTCCTGGAATGCGAGCCAGCGTTATCGCTCGGGTGTGGATAGTGGTGATCGTGACAACAGCAGACTGCAGCTGAGATGGTACGGCGGTTACGGTCAGGTGGGTGGCAACTACAGCTATAACTCCAACATCCGGCAAATGGGCGCTGATGTGTCGGGCGGCATGGTCATACACCGTAACGGTGTTACCTTTGGTCAGCCGCTGAGTGATACCGTGGCATTGGTGGAGGCACCGGGTGCTTCAGGCGTTCAGGTCGGCGGGTGGCCCGGCGTGAGAACAGATTTTCGTGGTTATACCACACAGGCTCATCTCAACCCGTATCAGGAAAACAACGTGAGTCTGGATCCGAGCAATTTGCCCTCGAATGCGGAAGTCACGCAGACGGATATGATGGTGGTGCCCACTCAGGGCGCGGTGATCCCGGCAACGTTTGCCACCCGTATTGGTGCGCGAGCGCTGATGACGCTGACCCGCGAGGACGGTACTAGCGTGCCGTTCGGGGCAATAGCCATGCTGGGAGAGCAGGCGACGATTGCCGGGGTTGTAGATGACAACGGCGTGGTTTATCTGACCGGCTTACCGGCAAAAGGGGAGTTGTCAGTAAGGTGGGGGCAAAGCCAGCAACAACAGTGCCGTGTGAATTTCCAGTTGCCGAAAGAGCGTGGCTCTGCGGATATGTATGTCATGAACTCAGTGTGCAGTTAGCGGCAATTAACCAGAGCCGCTGCCAAGCAGGCTACTGTAACGAGAGGCAATTATGCTAAAGCGATTTTTTTATTGGGGTTTTGGCGTCTGGCTGGCTGCTTGCAGCGCTGGATTGTCGTTAGCGCAGGCTGCGGATACCCCGCAGCTTAATCTGCAAATAAACAGTGGCCTGCTCTCTGGCCGTATCAACGGTGAATTCCGTATTGGCAAGGGGCTGATAGAGTATGACGGCGGGCACCTTGGCTTTCAGGTGTGGAGTGATGCGACCAAGTCAGGGCCGCAGCCTAACCGTTATGTGCTGATTGGGCAAAATAACAGCAACAATAAGTTGCGCATACGGATAGAGTATCCAGGCTGGCAGCCAGATAATGAAGGAGGCAAAGGGATTATCCTGCGTGATGGCGGAAACAGTGCCACCTTTGATGTGGTGGTTGATGGGGATCAGACGGTGATAGCTGATCATTACTCACTGGCATTAAAAGGTGCGGTATTATTACCCTGAATTAACAAAAAATAATCCAAGAGACTTATCGCTTGATTAGCCTTTGCTAAAGGCTTTTATCCAGGAAATATGATTGTTAAAGATGATTCCATTGTTGATATCAAAATGGGGTGGGGTTTCTATTTTCGTTTTTATCATAGTCCCACTTATTTTTATCGCTAACTTTTGGGGGGATGATGAACGTGATGAAATAACAAGATGTACTGCAAATGTGCTCATAAACAGAGCCGGCCTTGACCTTTCGGCTAATGTGAAAATTGAACTTTCAATGAGCCATAAAAATGGTGTTTTCTATATTGATGGGAATATCTATCGCAAGGGTGTTTATCATGGTGCAATTAGCCGCCGGGTCCTTTTTGATGTCAACATTGTGAATGGTGATATCCTTCTGATTTCAAAAAGAAATTGGAAGACAGAAGTTGATGATATTGATATCGCTTCTTTATCAGGATCGCTATTCTCGGACTTTTATATTTCCCCGGATAATACCATGGTGCTTTTTTTGACAAAAAATGAAAAAGGATATTACTTGTCAACAAAAACAATGCCAATGACATACTGCGCTAAAATAACAGGCTGAATATCCTCCTCATACATCAAGCCATATATTTATTTTTGAGACATTTAATCATCAGTACAGGGGGTCTATGCGTTACGTTTACGCCGCGTTAATCATCGTCATCACGACGACTGTTTTGCTGTTTAAAATTCAAAATATAAGCCTTGTCACCGTTTCGCTGCTTAATATGAGCCTGACGCTGCCGGCGTCGCTGCTGATCGTCGGCGTTTACGTGCTTGGCATGCTCACCGGCAGCGTACTCTGGTCGCTGCTGAGCGGTTTGCTAAAAGCCGCGATGCGCAAGCCCGAGTAACACTATCGCCGGCGAGTTTGCGCCGGCTACACCTCTACCAATTAGGCAACGTAAAGGAGCCGCACTAACATGAGCAATTTCTGGGATTTCTTCTGGTTAATACTCTCAAGTTTTATCTTTATCGCTTACCTTTTGGTGCTGTTCCAGATCGTCGGCGATCTGTTTCGCAACACTGAAATGGGCGGCGGATTTAAAGCTCTGTGGATCATCGGACTGGTCTTTTTGCCGATGTTTACCGCGCTGATTTACATTGTTAGCAACGGCGCAGGCATGGCCCAGCGTCAACGTGATGCGATGCAGCGGGCCAAATCAGATACCGAAGACTATATTCGGCAAGTGGCGGGTAAATCATCGGCCCAGCAGATCTGGGAAGCTAAAGTCTTGCTCGATAATGGCGCGATCAATGCCGATGAATATGCCCAACTCAAAGCCAAAGCACTGGCCTAAGCACATGCAGCGCCACATGTTGTCGCTCAACCGGGTTACATCAGCCATCAGGTTATAACGTCCCCAGCCCCAAGTGACCGCCACACTTGGGGCTTTCTGACAGGCAGGCCAAGGGTGTTCAGTTTGTTTATGGCGTCACAGACGCCATCACTTCCCCACCTGACCGTTGTATTTTCGCAGGCTGACTCTCCCCGCCATCAACTGCTTGAATCTAAACATCGCCGTCTCCGCCAGCGAACGACGGTGATATCCCGATATCTTCTTCCAATGAGGCAGCCCTTCTTTTCGCATCACCAGTACAGCCGCATTTCTCGCGTGTCCCTTTTTCCATCACCCGGCGCTCTTGCGAGGTGGGATACCGGCTGTTGCCCCTCTGCGCGCTATCAGCTGATGGCTGGCGTTGCTGTCAAAGGCGCTGTCCGCATAAATGGTACCCAGCTTGCGCCACAGAGGATTGAGCAATGTCGGTAACGCCCCGGCATCATGGACATTCTCTAAAGAAACTTCCGCCGCCACCCTATCGTGGGTTGCCGGGTCAACGGCCAGATGCAGTTTGCGCCAGACTCGGCGCCGTGCTTTCTGGCTTTCCACTCGCCTTCGCCAAGTGCCTTCAGGCCAGTTGAATCGATAACCAGGTCGGTAACCTTCCCTTTAGATGGCTGCCGATACGCCACCTTCACCGTACGGGATCGCTTGCTGGCACAACTGTCATCGGGGGCACATAGCGGCACATTCATCAACGCGAGAAGGCGTCGAGTAGCCCCGTTGTTGCACGCAGGGTGGGGCTGACAATCCCCTTGAACATCAGGAAGGCAGAGATGGTCGGGGCTGTGTAGCGCTGGCTACGTCCCGGTCGCCCGTGATGGTTGTGGTGGAACCAGTTGTCCATGGCGTCTGCATCCACCCAGAAGGTGAGAGCGCCAGGGTTAATCAGAGACTTGTTGTATTGAGACCAGTTGGTGATGGGGTGAAGCGACTCGCCCATGATGCTGACTTGAAGGGAATGGTGGTGATCAGAGCGCCACATTTTCAGTTAGTTACATTCAAGTCGTATCGATTTGGGAAACACCCATGTCAACCCACATCATTCATAAGCCGGGGAAGGGAGCCAAGTAACCCTTGTGCGGCCCGCAGGGTGGGGCTTAAAATCCCCTTGAGTATCAGGAAGGTACAAATGGTCCGGTCGGTGTAGAGCTGGCTGCGGCCCCGTCGCCTGCGATGGTCGTGGTGGAACCCGTTGTTCATGGCATCCGCATCAACCCAGAAGGTAAGAGAGCCACGGTGGACGAGAGGCTTGTCGTATATGGGGTGAAGCGGCTTGACCATTGGAATGCTGACTTAAATGATCAGATTGCCACGTCTTCAGTTGGTTCCATTCAAGCAGCATCGATTTCGGCAACAACACCTAATAACGCCAATTCAAAGGATAAACAGCCTCTCATTATTGTGGCGCATTATGGTGAATTATCTATAATGAGGCTTTAATAGATGTTATCGGAAGCCGATTGAGATGATTAAGTGTTACAATATAAATGATAGCGTTTTATTTTACCCCGAAAGTGGTGACATATCGTCTTCTTTAACGGGGAATACCATTAAGATTAACATGCCAACTGCACAGTTATTCGAGGCTTTTATCACAAGGATGGGGGTCTCAGTTTCGCAAGAAGAGCTATATGCTATAGTATGGGGTGAAAACAGTGTAAATGTAACACCAAACACATTATATCAGAATGTTTCTCTGTTACGAAAAGCCCTTCAAGACTCTGGCATTCCCAGTGAATCACTTAAAACCATCAGGGGTAAGGGATTTATTTTTACGGTTACCAGTGTAGTGGAAAATTATGTTGAAAATAATGAGATCACTCCAGATAAAACTGAACCAGCCAAAGAAAGAAAACCTGTTATTTATCATTTGATATTGTTGTCATCTCTGGTTGTTATTTTGTTTGGCATTTTGTTTTATGACTATAACAGCACGCCATGGAGAGTTACGCATTACCCAAAGGACTTTGTGTTTATATCTAAAATTAATGGGTGTAGTGTTTTTAACAGCACCGAAAATAAAAGCAGAGAAAACAACCTGAGAGTTAATAGCTTAATTAGAACACTCCCTTTGGAATGTGAAAATTACCCTTTTGTTTATATCAGCTATAGTGAGCGACATGCGACAATATCAATAATATCATGTAAGAATGATATGAACTACACCGAGCAAAACGACTGTAAAACTGAAATTTTCATTAATCATGGTGAACTTGATGAAACTCAACCTTAAATATATTATAATTTCCGGCACTGTTTTGCTTATTGTTTTGGCCAGTTTCATTTATTTGCACTTTATTGGTGTGAAAAGTGTTACAACCCTTCACTGCAATGGTGTACAGTACACGCACAACAAAAACTATAGTATTAAGTCAAATATCGATCTCACTTTTGATAACAGCAAAGGATTCATGGTCCTGAATGGTAAAGTTACCGAAAGTGGAGTGTCTTATCGTTTATCCAGAAAATTACTGTTTAACATCTCTGACATTGATAACAGTCTGGTTTTAACCTTCACAGGTATTGAAGTAAACATGGCTGATGAGGTAGACAGAAATAAATTACATGTACCCTTGCCTGCCTTTATGTCTACGGTTGGCAGTAACCTTTTAATATCAATCTACCGTATAAACAAACATAACTACATTGTAGAGTCGAATGGCATTGCAAGCTTTCTCTGTGTGAATGACGATTAATCCTATTACTAATCAGTTATCAAATAGGTCACTTTTTCTTTTAACCTGAATGAAATTCAGAGAAGAAGGAGGCATTAAAATTGTAACCGTTCACCGGCAGGGGCTTGATGCACACAAGTTGACAGGGATGGGGTAATCCGTTGTCTCGATACAAGCCCTGACGATGGCGTGTAGCCACTCCTGGGGAGAAGGCCCCACTCTTTTGGCCGTCTCCACCCATGACAGTATTCGCTGGCGAAACCGTTCCCCTCGATGTGAACACACCCCATGGCTCCCTTTACGCCACAGCACATAGCCACGCAGCGCTCATTCCGCCTCGTTGTTTGTCAGTGGGGTATCGTCATCACTCATAAACCGCCACAGTATCTTGTCATCCTTAGATGAGCCACTCACAGCGCCCCCGGTAGCGCTTCGAGCACAGCACTGTCCCTAGCTATAACGGCTTTCGCCAGCTTTGCCGATAGCGCCTGAGCTTCGCCTACCTGACCTTGTTGATTTTTGGCGATACCCTGATGGCCCGTTTCTTCCACCAGTGCCAATTAGCCTGACGCTCGTTATTCGCAATGAGCTGGCACGGGATACGGGGTATGATCCTACGCCTTGGTACATATCTTCATGCATTGATACGGGATCCCGGTTTTGCTCGAAAATCAGATGATGTTGTTGGCGGTATTCGAACGGGCGGCGCTGATGCTGATGACCCTGTTCTTTCTGACCCGCACAAGGCCGTTCCAGCGGTTGTTTCAGAAGCGTGATCACACTCCGGCCGAGCTGGTGCTGGTGGCCTCCATCTTCTGCCTGTTCGCCGTATACAGTACCTACACCGGCATTCCGGTGGAGGGTGCGCTGATCAACGTGCGGATCATCGCCATCATCTCGGGCGGTATCCTGTTTGGCCCCTGGGTCGGCATTCCGGCCGGGGTCATCTCCGGGCTGCACCGCTACCTCATCGATATGGATGGCCACACCTCGATCCCTTGCCTCATCGCCAGCATTATCGCCGGCCTGCTGGCGACCTGGTTGCACCTGCGCTGTCGCAAGTCGCGACTCTGGCTGTACGGCATTCTGGCGGGGATGCTGTGCGAGGGGCTGACCATGCTGCTGATCCTGCTGCTGACAGAGCCCCACGGGGTAGGGGTGGAGATCGTCAACCACATCGCCTATCCGATGATCGCCGGGGCGCTCTGCATCGGCCTCATCATCAAGCTGGTGCAAGATCTGGATGACGAGAAGGAGCTGATTGCCGCCAAGCAGGCCAAGCTGGCGCTGGATATCGCCAACAAGACGCTGCCCTTCTTCCAGAACATCGATCGCCACTCTCTCAGTCAGGTGTGCGAGGTGATCCGGCGCGACATCAGCGCCGATGCGGTGGCCATCACAGATACCCATGACGTGCTGGCCTACGTGGGTGTGGGAAAGGATTATTACGAGCTGGACGAGCACCACGCCATCAGCGGCATGACCCAGCAGGCGGTGCTGCTCGACCAGATCATCATCAACAACGATCTGCGCCAATATCACCTTTCCGATTTTCACTCTGTCATCATTATTCCGCTGCGGGAAAACGGCGCCGTCAGCGGCACCCTCAAGATCTATTATCGCCGCACCCACAGCATCACCAGCTCGCTGCGGGAGATGGCGGTGGGCCTCTCCCAGCTTATCTCTACCCAGATGGAGGTGTCGCGCATCGAGCAGCTCAAGGAGATGACCCGCAAGGCGGAGTTCACCGCGCTGCAGAGCAAGATCAACCCGCACTTCCTGTTTAATGCCCTCAACGCCATCTCATCCTTGATCCGCATCCGGCCCCAGCAGGCACGCCAGCTGATCGCCAATCTGGCGGATTACCTGCGCTACAACCTCAACAAGGGGGATGAGCTCATCGACATTCAGGAGGAGCTGCAGCAGGTGCGCGACTATGTGGCCATCGAGCAGGCCCGCTTCGGCGACAAGCTGGAGGTGGTGTTCGAGGTGGACGATGTCCACATCCAGGTGCCGAGCCTGCTGTTGCAGCCGCTGGTGGAAAACGCCATCCTGCACGGCATCCAGCCTCGCAGTGCGCCGGGTCGGGTCACCATCGAGGTGAAACAGCTGGCGGGGGGCATCCGGGTATCGGTGCGGGATACCGGCTATGGCATCAGTCAGGCAGTGATCGACGGGGTGGCCGCCGGTCGGGTAGAGAGCCGCAGCATCGGTCTGATGAACGTGCATCAGCGGGTCAAACTGCTCTATGGCGACGGCCTGAAGCTCAAGCGGCTGGAGCCGGGTACCGAAGTCTGTTTTTATCTGCCGGATCAGGAGTCGATGCCATGCTGAGTGCCATCATGGTTGGGGATAAGTGTGTGCCGCGAGAGGTGTTGTCATGCTGAAAGCCATTATTGTCGAAGACGAATATCTGGCCCGCGAGGAGCTCATCTATCTGGTGAATCAGCACAGCACCATCGAGATAGTGGCGAGCTTCGAGGATGGGCTGGAGGCGTTCAAATACCTGCAGGATCACGAGGTGGATGTGGTGTTTCTGGATATCCAGATCCCCTCCATCGACGGCCTGCTGCTGGCCAAGAACCTGCACAAATCGAGTCACCCGCCCCACATCGTCTTCGTCACTGCCTACAAGGAGTTTGCGGTGGAGGCGTTCGAGCTGGAGGCGTTCGACTACATCCTCAAGCCCTACAACGAGCCGCGCATCATCAATCTGCTGCAAAAGCTCGAGCATGCGGGCAAATCGCAGCCAGCCACTACGGGGGAGGCGAGCGGCGACGTGATCAGCCCGCAGAATCGCACCGTCAATCTGGTGAAGGGGGAGCGCATCATAGTCACCCCCTGCGAGCAGATTTACTACGCCGAGGCGGACGAGAAGCTCACCTATGTCTACACCCGCACCGATCGCTACGTGATGACCATGACCATCAGCGAGTTTGTCAGCCGCTTGCCTGCCGAGGGGTTCTTCCGCTGTCACCGCTCCTACTGCGTCAACATCAACAAGATCCGCGAGATAGTGCCCTGGTTTAACAGCACCTATCTCATCCGGCTCCATGATCTGCCGTTCGAGGTGCCGGTGAGCCGCAGCAACATCAAGGCGTTCCGTCAGCTGATGCGGCTCTGATTGTCATTCATTCCCGCCGATCTGCATTTCATGCCTTAATCGGTCGGCGCGAGCGGCGTCTTGCCTATAGTGGCCTCACTTTCCTGAAGGCCATCGACCGAGACGCATCATGACCATCGATCTGAACCGCACCCGGTACCTGACACTGATCGGTACCATCATCACCCAGTTCGCACTGGGTTCTGTCTACACCTGGAGCCTGTTCAACGCCCAGCTCTCCGACAAGCTGGACGAGCCTGTGAGCCAGGTGGCCTTCGCCTTTGGCCTGCTCAGCCTCTCTCTGGCGGTGGCCTCCTGCATGGCGGGCAAGCTGCAGGAGCGGTTCGGGGTGCGCAACGTCACCCTGGGGGCCGGCGTGCTGCTCGGCATCGGCCTCTTCCTCACCGCCCACGCCAGCAATCTGGTGATGCTCTATCTCTGCGCGGGCATTCTGGTCGGTTTTGCCAACGGTACCGGCTATCTGATGACTCTCTCCAACTGCGTGAAGTGGTTCCCGGAGCGCAAAGGGCTCATCTCCGCTTGCTCCATCGGTGCCTATGGCCTCGGTAGTCTCGGCTTCAAATATATCAACCTGCTGCTGCTCTCCAGCTCCGGCCTTGAGACCACCTTCCAGCTGTGGGGTCTGATCACCATGTCCATGGTGCTGGTGGGTGGCATGCTGATGAAGGATGCACCCCAGCAGGCCGCTTCGGCGCAGCAGACCGAGCGCCGTGATTTCACCCTGGCCGAAGCGATGCGCAAGCCGCAGTACTGGATGCTGGCGCTGATGTTCCTCACCACCTGCATGAGCGGCCTCTATGTCATCGGCGTGGCCAAGGATATCGGCGAGAACATGGTGGGTCTGTCGGCTGCAGTGGCTGTCAATGCGGTCGCGGTGATCGCCATGGCCAACCTGGGGGGGCGACTGGTGCTGGGTATCCTCTCTGACAAGATGTCCCGCATCCGGGTCATCACCATCGCCCAGCTGATCATGCTCTGTGGCATGGGATTGCTGTTGTTCGTGCCGCTTAATGCCAACCTCTTCTTCGTGGCGGTAGCCTGTGTGGCTTTCAGCTTCGGTGGCACCATCACCGTCTATCCCTCACTGGTGAGTGACTTCTTCGGTCTCAACAACCTGACCAAGAACTACGGCGTCATCTATCTGGGCTTTGGTCTGGGCAGCATCATCGGCTCCATCGTGGCCTTCCTGTTTGGCGGCTTTATGGCGACCTTCAACCTGATCCTGGTGTTGCTGGTGGTGGCGCTGGTGCTCTCCCTGACCATCCGTTTGCCGGCGCCGGTATCGGTGGTGCGGGCCTGATTACCCTCACTGCCACAGCAAGCAATAACAAAGACCCGGGCCATGCCCTAATGCCAGTCAGTTAAGCATTTTTATGACTAAATATTCGAGATATTGAATATCAAAAGCTGTTCCATGGTTAAAGAGTCAATTTGGCTCCAACCCTTGCCCTGACTGGCATGCAATAAAAAGAGGGAGGCATCATGCCTCCCTCACTCTTTAGCCCTTATCCCCTGCGGGTTGGGACTCAAATTCTCTTAACTGACTGGCATTACGGGCCATGCCCGGGTCTTTGCATTTCGGATGGTCGATCAGTGTGGCGCTAGCCCCAGCAACAGACGGGCCTGACGGCAGGTATCCTCCACCGTTGACCAGTTATCACCTGTGATGGTGATGTGGCCCATCTTGCGGCCGGGGCGGGGGTTGCCCTTGTCATAGAGGTGCAGATGCAGACCGGGCAGCGCCAGCAGGGCGGCCCAGTCTGGCGTGCCGTTTTGCCAGAGATCTCCCAGCAGGTTGATTAACAGGGCGGGCCGCACAGCGATCTGCTCTGGCAGCGGCAGATCGCAGAGGGCGCGTACCTGCAACTCGAACTGGCTGCATTCAGCGTTGTCGAGGCTGGGGTGGCCCGAGTTGTGAGGGCGGGGCGCCATCTCGTTGACCAACAGCTGGCCGCCCACCAGGAAGAACTCCACCGTCAGTACCCCCACGTAGTCGAGGGCGGCGATGAGATGTTCGGCAATGCGCTTGGCCTCACTCTCCAGCGCCGGCGCATTGGCCGGTGAGCGAGTCTGGTCGAGAATGCCGCCGCTGTGCCAGTTCTGCACCAGTGGCAGGGCGCTGATGGCGCCGCCTGGGCTGCGGGCCAGGGTCAGGGCAAATTCCCCCTCTAGCGCCAGCCGTTTCTCCAGCACGCAGGGCACGCCACTGCCTGCCAGCGCCGTTGCCAGTTCGTCCAGATTGTTTACCTGCCACTGCCCCTTGCCGTCATACCCCTCGCGGGCAGTCTTGAGGATGGCGGGGAAGAGTTCGCTGGCCTGTGCGGGGATGGGATCTTCCGCCAGCAGCGCCAGATAGGGGGCAACCGGGATGTCTGCTCCGCGCAGAAAGGCTTTCTCCTCGCGGCGATCCTGACAGATACGCACTGCGCTGGCGGCCGGGCGCACCGGCTTGCGTTGCTCCAGCAGTGCGAGGGTGGCGGCGGGTACGTTCTCGAACTCGCAAGTGATGGCGGCGCAGCGGCTGGCCAGATCGTGCAGGGCCGTTTGGTCGTCATAGGAGGCGACAATATGGTGATCGGCGGCGGCACCGGCGATGCTGGCCGGGTCGGGATCCAGTACCACCATCTTGTAGCCGAGGCGGTGGGCGGCCATCACGAAGTAGCGGCCAAGCTGGCCGCCGCCGAGCATACCGAGGGTGGCGGGTGGCACTATCATGTCGGCTCCTCCAGTTGCAGCGCCAGCACCCGGTCACGCTCGTTGGCACGGAAGTCGTCGAGCTGTTGCTGGTAGCGGGGAGCCTCCTCGTCCCGGGCGACCGACAGCAGAGAGACCGCGAACAGTCCGGCGTTGGCTGCCCCCGCCTCGCCGATGGCGAAGGTAGCGACCGGCACCCCCTTGGGCATCTGCACAATGGAGAGCAGCGAGTCCATCCCCTTGAGCTGACGCGAGGGAATGGGGACTCCCAGCACTGGCAGCGTGGTCTTGGCGGCGACCATACCCGGCAGGTGGGCGGCGCCACCGGCCCCGGCGATGATGGCGCGCAGACCGCGTTCGCGGGCACTGGCGGCATATTCGAACAGCAGATCCGGCGTGCGATGGGCAGACACCACGCGCGCCTCGTAGGGCACACCGTGCTCCTTGAGGATGCGGGCTGCGGCCTGCATCACGGGCCAGTCGGAGTCGGAGCCCATCACCAGGCCAATCAGGGGAGGGGTGTTCATGTTTATTGGTTCCTTGCTGTTAAACGTTTGCTTTTAGTAAACAAAAAGAGCCGGCAAGCCGGCTCAGAATTTCTCGGGTCGCACGATTTCGACCGGTTGCAGAAAGGCGATCATGGCGTAGTCGGGGTAGTAGCGACTCTGCAGGTGGGCCAGCATCCGCTCCGCCTGCTCACGGCTGCAGATCGCCTCCAGCCGGATGTTGCCGCTCTCGCTCCAGCTGGCGTTGCGCTCGCCATGATCACCCCGGCCGCGGGCATCGGTGATGGTGTAGCCGCGCAGCCCCTCGCGGGTGAGGGTGCGCAGCAGGGTCGGCTCCAGATTGGCTTCCGTGATAACGGTCAACAGGGTGCGGGTCTCGGTCTGCATGTGGCTACTCCGTGAAGTGGCGGGCCCAGCTGTGGTAGAGCGGGATCCCCAGCATGATGTTGAACGGGAAGGTGACCCCCAGCACGGCGCTGAGGGACAACCCCGGGTTGGCTTGTGGCAGGGCGATACGCATGGTGGCCGGTACGGCGATATAGGAGGCGCTGGCCGCCAGGGTGGCCAGCAGGGTCAGGCCGCCGAGGGAGAGCCCCATCAGCTGGCCAGCTGCCAATCCCAGTCCCGCTGAAGCGAGCGGCATCAACAGCGCGAAGCCGAGCAGGAAGAAGCCATGCTTGCGCAAGTCCTGACACTGGCGGGCGACGATGAGGCCCATCTCCAGCAGGAACAGTGCCAGCGCTCCCTTGAACAGGTCGACGAACAGCGGTTTGAGCGGGGCAACGCCATCGGGGCCTGCCAGATAGCCGATGGCCATACCGCCCAGTAGCAGGGTCACCCCTTTGCCGAGGAAAGATTCGTGAGCCAGCATGCGCCAGCGAGTTTCGCGGCTGATGCCACGGGCTAGCACTATCCCCACCAGGATGGCCGGGATCTCCATCACCGCGAGGAAGATAGAGAGTTGTGATTCAAAACTGATACCCCGTTCGGTCAGCCAGTTCACCCCGACCGCAAAGGTGGCCACGCTGACCGAGCCGTAATGGGCTGCGGTAGCGGCGGCATCCACCCGGTTCATCTTGAGGCGCAGCACGGCAAAGCCGAGCAGGGTCTGCACCACGCCAAGCAGGATTACCAGCGCCAGCTGTGGCAGCAGGGGCAGCAAAGATTGCTGGGCCAGACCGACGCCGCCCTTGAGGCCGATGGCCAGCAGCAGGAAAAGGGAGAGTGTATCGTAGAGCGCGGGCGGTAATTTCAGCTCGGAGCGCACCAGACCGGCCAGCAGCCCGAATAGAAAGAAGAGAACAACGACATCCAGCATGATGGCTCGCAGGAGGAGTGCAGATAATGGTTGCATGCTAGAGCCCGCGATGTTTCGATAAAATCAGATTGTGACTGATGGTTGTTCGGTAAAAACTGATAAGGGATGGCATGCTCAACTACAAACAGCTCTACTACTTCTGGCATGTGGCGCGCTGCGGTAGCGTGACGCAGGCGGCGCAACAGCTTCATCTCACGCCGCAAACCATCAGCGGTCAGGTCGCCGAGCTGGAGATCTCCCTCGGGGTCGCGCTGTTTAGCAGAGTGGGTCGACGCCTCGTGCTGACCGTCGCCGGACGGCAAGCACAGGAGCAGGCGGGGGCGATTTTCTCGCTGGGGGCCGAGCTGGAACACACCCTGCGCCACGCCAGCCAGGAGCTGATCATGCAGGTGGGGATTGCCGACTCCGTGCCCCGCACCCTGGCGTTCGAGCTGCTGGCCCCCGCCATGGCGCTGGCGACGCCGGTGCGGCTGATCTGCCATGAAGAGCGGGCCGAACAGCTATTCAGCGAGCTGGCCAGACACAAGCTGGATATGGTGCTGATCGATCGCCCACTGCCACCGGACAGCGGCGTACGTGGCTACAACCATGAACTGGGGCGTAGCCCGCTGGCACTGTTTGCGAGCCCGGCGCTGGCGGCGCGGGCGCGGGATGGCTTTCCCGCCTCGCTGGAGGGGTTACCGCTGCTTATTCCCGGAGAGAAATCGGCCACCCATGACCGGCTGCTGGCCTGGTATCGCCAGCAGGGCATACATCCCCATCTGGTCGGTCAGTTTGACGACTCGACCCTGATGAAGTCGTTCGGCAAGGCGGGCATGGGGATCTTTCCAGCCCCCCTTGCGATGCGTGACGAGATTGAGCGCCTCTATGGCGTCGAGTTGCTCGCCACCTTGCCCGAGGTCACGCTCTCCTATTATCTGGTATCTGCTGGCCGCCAACTCTCCCACCCCGGTGTACAGGCGGTGATAGAGGGTGCCAGACAGCGGCTGGTAGAGATGGAAAAGCATAAATAGAAATCTAGATGGCTATACATCCAATCTGGCTCTGCCTATAATCCCCGCCGCTTTGGCGCATCATGCTTAATAGGGAATCCGGTGAAAATCCGGAGCTGGCGCGCAGCGGTAAGGGGGAACGAAGTGACATCAGGGCACTGCCGTCAGGTGGGAAGCCGTCGCGTTAGGCCATCAGCCCCTCAGCCCGAAGACCTGCCAAAGTTCATATTTCGGGCCGAGAGAAACCGGCCACGAAGTAGATGCTTACGCGAACTTAAGGATCTCTCATGTCCAAGAAATTATTGGTGGCAGCCCTGTTGCCAACGGCTGCCTTCGCCCAGACGACCATCCCCGTCAATCCTACCCTGGTGATCACCGCCAATCGCGTGGAACAACCGGTCAGCTCGGTGCTGGCGCCCGTTGTGGTGATCGAGCGCGCCGAGATCGAAGCCCGTCAGGTGCAGAGCCTGCCTGCACTGTTGAAGACGCTGCCGGGTGTGCAGATCACCACCCTGGGTGGGCGAGGGCACATGAGCAGCCTGTTCATCCGCGGTACTAACTCCAACCATTCGCTGGTGCTGATGAATGGGCGCCCCATCGCCGCCATGGTGGCCGGCACGCCAGACCTCAGCCAGATCCCCCTCGGCAATATCGAGCGCATCGAGTACATCCGGGGCCCGCGCGCGGCTGTCTATGGCGCGGATGCCATCGGTGGCGTCATCAACCTCATCACCAAAACCTCCGCCAAGCATGGCAACGAGACCCACCTGAGAGGTGGCGTGGGCAGCAATGGTTATGGCCAGGGTCAGGCGCGTACCGTGCAGGCCCTGGGTCAGCAGACCGACATGAATATGATGATCGGCTATGAGCGTACCGATGGTTTCGATGTGGTGGCCAATGCCCAGCAGCCGGATCGGGATGGCTTCGACAGTCTGCACGGCCAGATCGGGCTGAACCACGCCTTCAATGATGCCTGGCGTGCGGACTTCAACGCCCAGGGCTATGACAACTTGACAGATACCGACGGCACTACAGACCAAAGCCGAGTCAAGGCCTTCCAGTATGATGGTAGTCTCAAGTTTCAGAGCGAGACGCTGACCAGTCGGCTGGAGGCCAGTTATGGCGAGAACAAGCTGAAGAGCTGGCTGGAGAGCAAGGGGGAATCCAGCGCCCAGCCGATCCACACCGGCTTGACCCGTTTCTCCTGGATCAACAGCTGGAGCGGCGTCGAGGGGCTTAATTTGACCGGTGGTGCAGACTGGCAGCAGGAGCAGTTGAAATCCAACTCGCGCAGCGCTGGTCAGGCGTTCAATGCCCCCGATCGCGACAACACGGGTCTGTTTGCGGTGGGCAGCTATCGCTGGCAGGCCCTGCTGTGGGAGCTTTCGGGTCGCACCGATGACAACCAGCAGTATGGCCGTCACAACACCTGGTCTGCCGCCAGTGGTCTGGACATAGATGACAACCACAATGTGCGGTTGAGTTATGGCACCGGCTTCAAGGCGCCGACCTTCCTCGATCTCTACTATCCCGGTTATGAGAATCCTGATTTGAAACCGGAGGAGAGCAAGAACCTGGAGTTGGGCTTCAGCGGTCGTTATACCGGTTGGGACTGGTCGCTGAACCTGTATCGCAACAAGATCCAGAACCTGATCGTCTGTCAGAGTGCGTTCTCCAGCTGCGAGCCTGACAACACGGATGCCGAGATCCGCGGCGTGGAAGTGGCGCTGGGTCTGGAAACCGGACCGCTCCATCACGACGTCAGCTTCGATTACACCAAGACCGAAGACAAGAACGATGGCGACCAGCAACTGTTGCGCCGCGCCAAGCAGAAGGCCAGCTGGCTGACCCAGGTACAGCTGGGTCAGGTCGATCTTTCAACCGAACTGCTTTATGTGGGCAAGCGGGATGACAAGAACTTCAGCAGCTTCCCGGCAGAGCGGGTAGAACTGGGTTCCTACACCCTGATTAATCTGGCGGCCAGCTATGGGGTGACGCCTCAGCTCACTCTGGGTGGTCGCATCGACAACCTGTTCGATCGTGACTATACCCCGGCCTATGGTTACGCATCCGCGGGTACCGAGTTCAAACTGACAGCGGACTACCGCCTCTGATTGCCAGCGCAGCTATATATAGCTGCTATATGTAGAAGAGAAAAAGCGAGGCCCTGCCATGTGCAGGGCCTTTTCTATTGGCGGCAGGCGGGAGTATGATCGCCACCTTGCACCAAAGGGGGAGGTCAGGTGGCCAATATTCTAGTGTTCGACTCCGGCATGGGTGGCTTGAGCATCTATCGCGAGATCCGCCGTGCGCTGCCGGCACACAACTACTTCTATTGTTTCGACAACGCCAATTTCCCCTATGGCGAGTTGAGTGAGGCTGCCCTCATTACGGCTTGCACCCGGCTGGTCAGTCAGATGGTGGCCGAGCATGCCATCGATCTGGTGGTGATTGCCTGTAATACTGCCAGCACCATAGCCCTGCCGTCCTTGCGTGCGGCCCTGACCATTCCGGTTGTCGGCGTGGTGCCTGCCATCAAACCGGCTGCTACCCTGACCCGCAATGGCTGTATTGGCTTGCTGGCCACCCCGGGCACCGTCAGCCGTGAATATACTCACCACCTTATTACCCAATTTGCCCCGGGCCAGCGGGTGTTGCTCAAGGGGACGACCGAGCTGGTGATCGAAGCCGAGCACAAGCTGGCGGGACGGCCGGTAAACATGGCGCTGTTGCAGGAGGTGCTGATGGACTGGATGGAAGGAGAGGCAAGGCCGGATACACTGGTGTTGGGCTGCACCCACTTCCCGCTGCTCAATGACGAGATCCGGCAACTGATGCCAGGATGTCAGCTGGTGGATTCAGGGGACGCTGTGGCAAGACGGGTGGCCCATCTACTGGCCACGGTCGCTGGGCAACCTTCCCAGGCCGTGGTGCAGGCGAGGGCCTATTGCACCCGACTGGATGCAGAAGCCCAAAAACTGACAGCCCCCTTGCAAGCTTGGGGGCTGTCATCACTCGAAGAGGTTCGGTACTAGTTCGTTACCGCCAAGGGATCAGGCGTCGACCTCGCTCCCTTCTCTCTCATCCTTATCCCGCTTGTCGTTGGCTTCGCGTACCTTGAGGGTACGTTGCTGATACTCCTTGTCATTGAGTGCCGTGATTGCCTTGGCTGCATCGGCAGCGGGCATCTCCACAAAACCAAACCCTCTGCGCTTGCCGGTAGCCTTGTCCTTCATCAAACGGACAGAGATTACCTGACCTTGTTCGGCAAACAGCTCGCGTACTGCAATCTCGTTGGCGCGATAGGGCAGGTTGCCTACATATAAGGTGCAAGTCTCTTGGCCGGAGACCAGCTCTGCCGTGGCGGCAGGTGTCCGCTTAAGAAGCAGCGGCACGATGAAACCACCAATGGCCAGACCCACAGCAAAAATCACTTCGGCTTTCAAAGAAAACTGCAGAGCCTGGGCAACCAGATAACCAACCAGCGCCAATACCAGGGCAAGGATGGCCGCCTGCACATAAACGGGAAACTTGGATAAATTCATCTTTAAAGACCTTTTGTAAATGAAAGCAAAAAAGGTGCAACACTCTATTCACCTCCATGGTAACCAGCTTTCCAGCCGGGCGCTACCATGGACCACTTGGGACACATTATCCGTTCCAGTATGGCATCCCTTAATGGGGGAAGACCCACTTAAATGATGATAAAACAGGACTGAAATCATCGGCTTGTGGATAACACTGTATATATACACTGAGTAAGCTGTTTCTAATTGGATATTTTGAAGTTTCCGTGACTTTCTTCAAAAAAAGTCTTGTCATCCCGAAGCCGCTCCCTATAATGCGCCCCTACCAGCACGGCGGAACACGCCAACCTGATGAGCCAGCTTCCTAGCGAAGTGGGCGCCGAAAGAAA
>NZ_CDBI01000051.1 GCF_000820025.1 Aeromonas popoffii | reverse complement strand
CTAGCACTCGACCAAACCCTTAGCAGTGACCGTGCCAACTTCTCTTCTCATTATTTATCAATCACTTACCTCCACCTCATAGCCTCAACCGCACAACCCTGAGCAAGTTTTCGCTCAAACAGCGCACATATCTCAGCAAATATTGCCAAGGCAGTTATTTAGCCTAATAGGTGGGCAATAAATTGCGCCAGTCAGAACTATTGACCGTCTTCATCAACGTTCCCCACTAACGCAGCATCGATATTGAGCCGCACCAGCCCCTGCTTGAGCGCCCAGGATATCGCCTGGCTTTTATTGCTGGCTCCCAGCTTCTCGGCAATACGCTCCAGGTGAAAGGTCACCGTTCTAGGGGTTATGCCCAGGATTTTGGCGATATCACTGACTTGTTTCCCTTCTGCCGCCCACTGGCAGACCTCCAGTTCCCGCAAGCTTAAAGGGTCACGCGGTGGCATTGCTGACGAACACACCCGTGCAACGGCTTCGAAGACATGGCTTGATAGCCAGCTAAGAAAAGGAACCGCGCTAAGCCATTGATGTTCAGTGCGTGGTGTCCGCATGATAAGAGAGAGCAGCCCTACATGGCCATTAGGCCCATGCCAGGGGATCGTGATGCCATCACGCAGACCAGCATCCTGTGCCTGCAGCATCACCTCAAGCCCATCGATATCTTGTTGGTCGCAACACTCGGTGATGAGATTGGTCC
The DNA here is from genome assembly GCF_000820025.1 of Aeromonas popoffii. Taxonomy (GTDB): domain Bacteria; phylum Pseudomonadota; class Gammaproteobacteria; order Enterobacterales; family Aeromonadaceae; genus Aeromonas; species Aeromonas popoffii. Next base: position 63,758 of record NZ_CDBI01000051.1, on the reverse strand, counting down.
ACAGAATTGGCGTACTCTGAGTCATCCCTTTGCGCACAACTGGATCGACAGTTAAAGAACCCCAGTTCGTGATAAACCCGCATCCACTCAGCAGGACAGCCGTTGAAAATTCGCACGTCACATTTGCGTAATTGCCCCCAAACTGCGCACTTATTTGCGCACAGGGTACTGCGCAGAAATGACCGAGGTGTAAGTGTGATATTGGGCTCAAGTCTTGTGTGGCAAGGGCTAGAGGGGATTCTGCCTGATAGAAAGGGCCGAGATGAAACTGCGCACATCTCCCACCACTGCGCAATTGCTGACTGCGCAGAAACGAAACGCAATGGAGTGCGCAATTTTAGACCAAGCCTTATGCCACAAGGCCTAGAGAGGAGTTGTCTCTTTTGGAAACTGCGCAATTCCTTCCATTAACTGCGCACTTATTTGCGCACTCCTACTCAAAACTGCGCAGTTGCTGACTGCGTAGAAACGAACAACAACGGATGGCCAACATTGGCCGCACCTGAGATACCAAGTGCTGTAGGGTGATTTGGCACTGGGCAAACTGCGCAGCTGGTGCCTGGCAGTGAAAAACGAACAACAACTTGGAGTTGATGTTTAGGGCAACAAGTAAGTGGCAGAGATACCTCGAGGTTTACTCGGTAGTTCAAGCGGAACTAGGCTTGCTGATCATCTGCCGAATACGCTCCCAGTGAGATCACTATGGGGGTATTTATGGGGGTATATATAAAGCGCGCCGTGAATTTTATTTATATAAAACAGCTACATATGTCAATGATTCGAGAGTGACCCCGGCACCATCAACTAATTCAATGACTTAAGGCCACCCAAGCGGGTGGCCTTACGTTTTTCTGGCTTTCCCAAATGGCCATGTGTCCATATAGTGTCCACCGAGGTTTAGATGATCGGTGTCTTGGTGTGTCCACATCGACAGGCACTCCGGCAAGTGTGACCGGACACACTTCACAGAAAACCTATTTTCCGTGAGGTAGGCCCGCCAGCGCACCAAGGCCGCATTCCCCTTTCAAACTGTAAAACCCTGCAATTGCTTTCGATCCTTTCAGATCCTCACCAAGCCGCGGATCCTTTATCTGGCGCTGTCTGGGCCTATGGTTTTGCGGTAATCCACTTTTGCAAAAAATTTTATTGGTGCGGCGCGCAGGCGGGAGCGGAAGAGCGCGGATTCCGTGACGCAGACGCGGCGGTGGGCGTCGGGGAGGCTGTGAGCGTGCTCAGGCTTCACGTATGATGCAGCCCTGATGGTGCTTGATGCGCGCTCTGAGCGTCAGGTTGTTACGCTCGATACGCTGTGTGAATAGTTCCCCGGTCAGGTCTATCTCGCGCGGGACTTCCCTGGCATAGCCTCCCAACTCATTACTGGTGATAACGCCAGGCAGGAAGGGGGTAAGCAGGTTCAGCAATCGACGGCATGTTTCATCGTTGCGCGGACCTAAGGTGTAGGTAACAACTCGTTTTCTTTTAGTATCAAAGACATAAAAAAATGTCGACTATTTTGGTTGCCAACATAGACCCATAGCTCATCGAGCTCACAGATAAGCGTGACCTCATCCAGCACAACCTTTTCGGTGGTTACTTGCCTTGGTGCGCGTTTTTAACGCGCACATTGACCACATTATTTTAACCGGCCTAGACTGCGCGCATTACTGGGCCCCCAATAGACGGAGAAACAGATGCCTAAGGTCGGAATGCAACCCATCCGTCGATCACAATTGATTGCTGCCACCCTTGAAGCGGTCGATCAAGTCGGCATGAACGATGCCAGCATTGCCTTCATCGCACGGATTGCTGGAGTCTCTAATGGCATCATCAGCCATTACTTTCGCGACAAGAACGGGTTACTCGACGCCACCATGCGCCACCTGATGCAGGCGCTAAGCAATGCCGTGCGCGAACGCCGCGCCGGCCTACCGCCAGATCAACCGCGCGCGCATTTGCGGGCCATGATTGAAGGCAACTTCGATGACAGCCAAGTCAACGGACCGGCGATGAAGACTTGGCTGGCGTTCTGGGCCACCAGCATGCATCAACCCACCCTGCGCCGCTTGCAACGGGTTAATGATCACCGCCTCTATTCCAATCTCTGCGGGCAGTTCAGCCGGGTGTTGCCGCAGGCACAGGCACGCGCCGCAGCACGTGGACTTGCCGCACTGATTGACGGGTTGTGGCTGCGCGGGGCCTTGTCTGGTGAAAGCTTCGACACCCGCCAGGCGATGCAGATCGCCTATGACTACCTGGACATGCAGCTGGAAAAAGCCGGCTAAGAGTCAGGGTGACGCACACTGCGTCACCCGAGACAGGTTCAGCCTTATGTCGGCAGGGCTGGCAGCGCCGTTGGCTGCTCACTGGCGGCCAAATCCGACTTCATCGCCTTGAGCAGGGCGAACATGTACAGCAGCAGCACCACCGAGAAGGGCAATCCTGCCAGCACCACCACGGTTTGCATGGCGGTGAAATTACCGGCGAACAGCAACCCAATGGTCACCAGAGTGATGACCATGCTCCAGAAGATCCGCAGCCAGTACGGGGCATCTTCGTCCAGTTCACTCCCCTGGCGTGAAAGGTTGGCCAGCATCACCGAGCCGGAGTCCGCCGGTGTGAGGAAAAGCACAAAGCCGACGCAAATCGACATGCCAATCACCACCTTGGACCAGGGGTAATGCTCCAGCAGCAGGTAGATGGACATGGCGGGCTGCTCCAGCGCAGCTTTGCCTAGATCGGTGGCGTTATGGTTCATCACCAGCTCCAGCGCGCTGTTGCCGAAGATAGACAGCCAGGCCAGGGTGAAGCCCAGCGGGATCAGTAATACGCCGCAGACCAATTCCCGCACGGTACGACCACGGGAAATTCGCGCGATAAACATGCCGACAAACGGTGCCCAGGAAATCCACCACGCCCAGTAGAACAGGGTCCACAAGCCCATCCACGCTTCACTCTTGCCGGACTGGCCGGTGTACACATAGAGGTCAAAGGTTTTCAGTACCAAACCGTTGAGGTAGTCACCGAGGTTTTGCACCAGGCTGTTGAGCAAATGCAAGGTGTCGCCGGCCAGCAACACGAACACCAGCAAACTGCTAAACAGAATGATGTTGAGGTTGGACAAGCGGCGAATGCCCTTCTCCACCCCGGAAACGGCGGCCAGGGTGGCTACCGCACTCATCACCAGAATCACCGTAAGCAGCGCCCCCTGGCTGTTGGACATACCAAAAAGGTATTCAAAACCAGACGCCACTTGCAGCGAGCCAATACCAAGGTTGGTTACCAGCCCCAGCAAGGTGACAAAAATGCCGAAGCAGTCCACGGCATTACCGACCCAGCCACGGGTCAGGCGCTCGCCGAACAGCGGGTACAACGCCGAGCGCAAGGCCAGCGGTTGCTGGTGGCGATAGGCAAAGTAGCCCACGGCAAGACCGACCAGTGCGTAGATCGCCCAGCCATGTAAACCCCAATGCAGAAAGGTCAGTTGCAGCGCCTGACGCGCCGCCGAGGTCGTGCCTGGCTCGCCTTCGGGCGGGTTGTAGAGGTGGTCAATCGGTTCTGATGCTGCGAAATACAGCAACGAAATACCGATCCCCGAGGAGAACAGCATTCCTGCCCAGGCCCCGTAACTGAACTCTGGACGTTCGTGGTCAGTCCCCAGGCGCAGGTTGCCGTAGCGTGAACAGGCCACGTACAGCACAAATAACAGATAAGCCCCAATCGCCAGCATGTAATACCAGCCAAAACTGCGTGACAGCCACACTTGGGCTTTGCCCAGCCAAACTCCGGCCGCATCGGGGAAGGCGATTAACGCCAAGGTCAACAGCAGGATCAGCGCCGTCGATCCGTAAAACACGGTCGGATTCAAGCGCACTTTTTCAGGTGTTGTTGTGATGAGAGAGGCAGTCGTCATGGTGGAGGTGAGCTCCAAGGCAATGGAAACGAACGCACCGAAGGGTCTCAAACGATGCGAATCAATGACATAGACCACAGCAGACTCGCGATCAGGTTCTTGCAGCCAGCTTAACGGCTACGGCGATGTATGGCAGTGAGAGTCACTGCGCTGAGCTTATTACTTGATGCGTAAATGTCAATTTTTTGTTACTTGGATGTTCAATAAAAATAAGCTAGTCTCTGACCGGACTACTACCAGTGCGAACAATTTTCAGTAGCCGGATACCACATAAATCAACACAAAAGGACTCGAAGATGCCCCGATTTAATGAACAACAACTCTATATCGGAGGTCGTTATGTGGCGGCCAGCAGTGGTGAGACCTTTGACAGCATCAATCCGGCCACTGGGGAGGTGTTGGCCAAAGTGCAGTGCGCCAACCAGGTGGACGTAGAGCGCGCCGTAGCGAGCGCTACCGAAGGGCAAAAGGTCTGGGCGGCGATGACGGCCATGCAACGCTCACGCATCTTGCGCAAGGCCGTGGACATTCTGCGCGAGCGCAACGATGAACTCGCCGAGCTGGAAACCCTCGACACCGGCAAGCCGCTCTCGGAAACGCGCTATGTCGATATTGTCACCGGTGCGGACGTATTGGAGTACTACGCCGGTTTGATCCCCGCCATCGAAGGTGAACAGATCCCGTTGCGCGATACCAGCTTCGTCTACACCCGCCGTGAGCCGCTGGGCGTGGTCGCAGGTATAGGCGCGTGGAATTACCCGATCCAGATTGCTCTGTGGAAATCCGCTCCGGCCTTGGCCGCCGGCAATGCGATGATCTTCAAACCCAGCGAAGTGACCTCGCTCAGCGCGCTGAAACTGGCAGAAATATACACCGCCGCCGGCCTGCCGGATGGCGTATTTAACGTGCTCACCGGCAGCGGTCGTGAAGTCGGTCAGTGGCTGACCGAGCATCCGGGTATCGCAAAGATATCCTTCACCGGCGGCACTGTGACCGGCAAAAAGGTCATGGCAAGCGCCTCCAGTTCATCACTCAAGGATGTGACAATGGAGCTGGGAGGCAAATCGCCACTGATCATCTTCGAAGACGCCGATCTCGACCGAGCCGCTGATATCGCAGTGATGGCTAATTTTTATAGCTCCGGGCAGGTCTGTACTAACGGTACCCGTGTGTTTGTGCCGCGCAGGCTGCAGGCGAGCTTCGAAGCCAAGGTGTTGGAGCGGGTCAAACGTATTCGCCTGGGCAACCCGCAAGATGACGCCACCAACTTCGGCCCGCTGGTCAGCTTCGCGCACATGGACAGCGTGCTCGGCTACATCGAAAAAGGCCGCCGCGAAGGTGCCCGCCTGCTTATCGGTGGCCAGCGCGTGACCGAGCGCGAATACGCCAGCGGTGCCTACGTGGCCCCCACGGTATTCACCGACTGCAAGGACGACATGACCATAGTGCGTGAAGAGATCTTCGGCCCGGTGATGAGCATTCTGGTTTACGACACGGAAGAAGAAGTCATCCGCCGCGCCAACGCCACCGAATACGGCCTGGCCGCTGGCGTGGTCACCCGCGATCTGAACCGCGCGCACCGGGTAATCCACAAGCTGGAAGCCGGTATTTGCTGGATCAACACCTGGGGAGAATCGCCAGCGGAAATGCCGGTGGGCGGTTACAAGCAATCCGGCGTTGGTCGCGAAAACGGTTTGACCACGCTGGCGCACTACACGCGGATCAAATCGGTGCAGCTGGAAATGGGCGGCTACACCTCGGTGTTCTAAAGCCCTGTCATAGGCGGGAAACAGCGTCATTCGCCCTACACAGTGATCTCCGCCCCGTAGCCCGGATGCCATCCGGGAACCGTCATCGCATTTTCTCCGGAGTGCATCCGGCTACAGGAGCTTCTATGCCACAAGAATTCGATTACATCATCATCGGTGCCGGCTCAGCTGGTAACGTATTGGCCACCCGCCTGACCGAAGACGCGGACGTCAGCGTGCTGCTGATCGAAGCGGGCGGTCCAGACCATCGCCTGGACTTTCGCACGCAAATGCCCGCCGCCCTGGCCTACCCCCTGCAAGGTCGGCGGTATAACTGGGTGTACCTGACCGACCCCGAACCGCACATGAACAACCGCCGTATGGAATGCGGGCGTGGCAAAGGTTTGGGCGGCTCATCGCTGATCAACGGCATGTGCTATATCCGTGGCAACGCCATGGACTACGACGGCTGGGCCAAGGAAAAAGGCCTGGAAGAGTGGAGCTACCTGGATTGCCTGCCGTATTTTCGCAAAGCCGAAACCCGTGACATCGGGGCAAATGATTACCACGGCGGCGAAGGCCCGGTGAGCGTGACCACGCCGAAGCATGGCAACAACCCGCTGTTCCACGCCATGGTCGAAGCCGGCGTGCAAGCCGGTTATCCGCGTACCGACGACCTCAACGGCTATCAGCAAGAAGGCTTTGGCCCGATGGATCGTACCGTCACGCCCAAAGGCCGGCGCTCCAGCACCGCACGCGGCTATCTGGACCAGGCCCGTGCCCGTCCCAACCTGACTATCGTCACCCACGCCTTGACCGATCGCATCCTATTTAGCGCCAAGCGTGCCATTGGTGCGACCTACCTGGTGGGTGACAGCAACACCCCGCACATCGCTAACGCCCGTCGCGAAGTGTTGCTGTGCAGCGGCGCAATTGCCTCCCCTCAAATCCTTCAACGTTCCGGCGTCGGCCCGGCAGCTCTGCTGAATGAACTGCAGATCCCCGTGGTCCACGATCTGCCGGGCGTTGGCCAGAACCTGCAGGATCACCTCGAGCTGTATCTGCAATACGCCTGCAAAGAACCGGTGTCGCTGTTCCCGGCGCTGCAATGGTGGAATCAGCCCGCCATCGGCGCGCAGTGGCTGTTTCAGGGCACGGGCATAGGTGCCAGCAACCAGTTCGAGGCTGGCGGGTTTATCCGTTCCAGCGCCGAGTTCGAATGGCCGAACATTCAGTACCACTTCCTGCCGGTGGCGATTAACTACAACGGCAGTAATGGGGTGAAAGAACATGGCTTCCAGGCGCACATGGGCTCCATGCGTTCCCCCAGTCGCGGGCGCATCCAGATCAAATCCAAAGACCCGCGCCAGCACCCGAGCATTCTGTTCAATTACATGGCCACCGAGCAGGATTGGCGTGAGTTCCGCGACGGCATCCGCATCACCCGCGAAATCATGGCGCAAGCGGCGCTGGACCCGTATCGCGGGCGCGAAATCAGCCCCGGCAAGGACGTGCAGAGCGATGCCGAACTGGATGCCTTTATCCGTGAGCATGCGGAAACGGCTTACCACCCCTCGTGCTCCTGCAAAATGGGCGAAGACGACATGGCCGTGGTCGATGGTCAGGGACGGGTGCATGGCATCGAAGGGTTGCGTGTGGTCGATGCCTCGATCATGCCGTTGATCGTCACTGGCAATCTCAATGCCCCGACCATCATGATGGCCGAGAAGATTGCCGACAACATCCGTGGCCGCGCCCCACTGCCGCGCAGCACAGTAAAATACTTCACGGCGGGTGACACTATGCCACGCCTCACAAAACAAAGGGCTATCTGATACACAACCGCCAACCCTAGTGCCACAACGCCTTGCTGAACAATTCCGAGGGTAAAGCGGCCAGCACACAGGCCGTTTTCCTCACTGAACCGACCTGTTACCCAACGAGCATACCCAGCCATGTCATCTTGTTCATGGGGCACCTCCCCACATGCGGGTTGTAATGTCTCATGCTCAGCGTCGGGCTAATGAGTTGCTTTACCAGCCTGCAAAATATAATGGTCAGATTGGAGCCGTGATGGCGTATGTGGGCGCGATAAACAAACTCAATACCTTCGGTTCCCCTGTAAGAACGCCCCGGGAGTAGCGGCCACTTGGGGCTGGAGATACCCACTCTGATGCGAAGGTACGGAAGCCAGCGTCACTGGTGCGGGTAGTAAGTAAAATTCACATCTAACGTTTCCCTTTGAAATCAGTTTTGTCATTTCTCGTTTCGATAGAGACCCTGGCACTATTTATATTTCAATGGCTTAAGGCCGCCCTGCGGGTGGCCTTTTGTTTTTCTGTATCCCTTTTGCTTGGGTAATCCTCATCGCGTGTAGGCTGGATGGCTTGTTTTTGCCGCATTTGGCTGTGCGTCCGTGACCGCTCAGCGGTCTATCCCGGCCTATGATCTGCTCTATTTCGGTGCGTGCTGGTTGCGCTGCACAGCAGAAGTGCGCGCTTGCTCAGGTTAGCGAGCCTTATGCTCCAATCTGGTGCGCTAGCCCGCCTGCGTGACATTAAGATGTTGATTTAAATCAATTTAGTGAGTTGGCCTGTTTTATGCTTTAAAGCAATCATGTCGCCATGACGCTGCCCGATGAAGGAAGCATGACCAAGGTTGTGGCAAGTGTGTGTGTGGAGTGTGAGTTTGTGGGGATTCTCGGATTCGATGTTCATATCAGGAAATGAGCCCGGACAGGTGCCGGGACGACAGGGAAGGAGATGGCTGTATGCTCAAAAGACTCGTGATGACAGGTTTGTTGGCGCTTGCCGCCTTGCTGGCCGCCCCCAGTTGGGCTGAAGAGGTGGTGGCCGCGTCGGCCGACATCGTGCTGGCTGCGGTGCCAGTTGCTGCCGGAGTGACCATCAACAAGGGGGATAATAGCTGGATGCTGCTGTCGGCGGCACTGGTGATCCTGATGTCCATTCCGGGACTGGCCCTGTTCTATGGCGGCCTGGTGCGCAGCAAGAACATGCTGAGCGTGTTGATGCAGGTGTTCACCTTGTTCTCGCTCATCAGCGTGCTGTGGATCCTCTACGGTTATTCGCTGGCTTTTACCGAGGGCAGCAGTGTCTACGGATCCTTTAGCAAGGTGCTGCTCAAGGGGGTTACGCCAGACTCCATTGCAGCGACCTTCAGCAAGGGGGTCGGTATCAGCGAGTTCATCTACGTGGTGTTCCAGGGGGCTTTTGCGGCCATCACCTGCGGTCTGATAGTGGGCGCCTTCGCCGAACGTATCAAGTTTGCCGCCGTGCTGCTGTTTTCGGTGATCTGGTTCACCTTCGCCTACATACCGCTGGCCCACATGGTGTGGTATTGGGCGGGTCCGGATGCCTATACCACGGCCGAGGCAGCGGCAACCGCGACAGCGACGGCCGGGTATCTGTTCCGGCATGGTGCACTGGATTTTGCGGGCGGCACTGTGGTGCACATCAACGCCGCCGTGGCGGGTCTGGTGGGGGCTTATCTGGTGGGCAAGCGTCTGGGTTACGGACGTGATCCCATGACACCGCACAGCCTCACCATGACCATGATAGGGGCCTCCCTGCTCTGGTTCGGTTGGTTCGGTTTCAACGCCGGTTCCGCGCTGGAAGCCAATGGCATAGCTGCACTGGCTTTCATCAATACCTGGGTGGCACCGGCGGCGGCTGCGCTCTCCTGGACCTTGGCCGAGTGGATGATGAAGGGTCGTCCCTCCCTGCTGGGTGCAGCCTCCGGCGCCGTCTCCGGTCTGGTGGTGATCACGCCGGCGGCCGGTTTCGTCGGGGTTGGCGGTGGCCTGATGATGGGCCTCATCAGCGGCGTGGCTGGTTTGTGGGGGGTTCATGGACTCAAGCGTCTGCTGGGAGCCGATGATAGCCTGGATGTGTTTGGCGTGCATGGGGTATGCGGCATTCTCGGTGCCCTGCTGACCGGCGTCTTTGCCAGTCCGGATCTGGGCGGCACCGGAGTGTGGGACTATGTCACCAACCAGGTCGCGGAAGGCTACTCCATCCTGGCCCAGGTCAAGATCCAGGCCATCGGGGTCGGGGTCACTATCCTCTGGTCCGGGGCCGTCTCGGTCGTGGCCTACAAGCTGGTGGATCTGCTCATCGGCCTGCGAGTGAAGGAAGATGCAGAGCGCGAAGGGCTGGATGTCACCACCCACGGTGAAAAAGCCTATAGCCTGTAACAGCGTCGGGTTACTTGCTGACAGGATCGCCGCCGGTTATGCCGGCGGTTTTTTTATGTCTGCAAAAGTGGAGTGCGCCTTGCTCCACCTTTTATGCCTGCAATTTGACAGGATCTCCGCTAAACTCTGCCACCCTTAATGGGCTTGCCCCATTTTCCCCATCATTATTTCTACGCCTTTGGAGCCGCTCATGCCGTTAGTGGGACATCAACACCAGATCGAGATCCAGGAACTGACCGACAAAGGGGATGGCAAGGGACGCCTGTTCGATCGCCCCCTGTTTGTCGAAGGTCTGCTGCCCGGTGAGCAGGCGTTGGTGGAGCTGACCGAGGTCAAGCCAAACTATCTGCATGGCAAGGTGACCGAGCTGCTCCAGCCGTCCGCCGATCGGGTCGCCGATTTTTGCCCCAACACAGAGTGCGGCGGCTGTCAGGTGCGCCCGCTGGCCTACCCGGCTCAGCTCAAGCTCAAGCAGGCGCTGGTGCAGAGCGCACTGGAACAGGTCGGGCTGGGTGACAGCAAGGTTAACCCGATCCTCGGCATGGAGAGTCCGTTCGCCTATCGCAACAAGGCGCAATATGCGGTGCGTGGCTGTGAAGCCGGTGCCGAGATTGGCTTCTATCGCAAGCACTCCCACGATCTCATCACGGCGGACGATTGCGCCGTGCAGGACCCGCTGCACGTGGCGCTCAATGCCCGGGTGCGCAACTGGATGCGCGAGCACGACATTGCCGCCTATGACGAAGTGAACCACACCGGCTGCGTGCGCAACCTGATGACCCGCAAGGGCTTCAAGAGTGGCGAGCTGATGGTGGTGCTGGTGACCCTGGGTGAAGCGCTGCCGTTCGAAGCCGAGCTGCTGGCGGCCCTGAGCGATCTGCCCATTACCACCCTGGTACAGAACATCAACGATGAGCGTACCAACCGCATTCTGGGCGCGAGCAACCGGGTGCTGCTGGGAGAAGGGGTGATCCGCGACAAGATCCATGAACTCGAGTTCGAGATCTCGCCGCTCTCTTTCTTCCAGAACAACCCGACCCAGACCGATGTGCTCTACTCCAGCGCCCTCGAGTATGCCGAGCTGACTGGCAACGAGACGGTATTCGACATCTATTGTGGTATCGGCACCATCTCCCTGTTCCTGGCAGGCAAGGCCGCCAAGGTAGTGGGAATAGAGTCGGTGGAGAGCGCCATTAGCGATGCCCGTCGCAACGCCGCCCTCAACGGCATCGAGCATACCGAATTCCACGTGGGCAAGGCCGAGCAGCTGATGCCCGAGCTGCACGCTCAGGGCGTGACCGCCGATGTGGTGGTGCTGGATCCGCCCCGCAAGGGTTGTGACAAGGCGGTGCTGCAGACGCTGGTTGCCATGGCACCGCGCCGTCTGGTCTATGTTTCCTGCAACCCGCAGACCCTGGCCCGCGATCTCGCCTGGTTGGTCAAGCAGGGCTTCGTGCTGGACGAAGTGCAGCCGGTGGACATGTTCCCGCACTCCATGCATGTGGAGGCGGTTGCCCGTCTGAGCCTGCCAGCCAAGGGCTGACAGAAGGCTGGACTGGGCGCGGCCAGTGGATCTATCCAGCTGCGTGGACGCAGTCACTGGTCTGATGTTACAGGCAGCCATCCATTGCATTGGCCAGATGGCTCTGATAAAAAAACGACTCCAAATGGAGTCGTTTTTTTATGCCCGTGATCCGGCGCGGCAGCCAAACAGGGAGGGTAAGCATGACGATTCGTCTGGCCAGCGTGGAGGATGCAGCAGCGCTGGATCACTTCTTTCAGCAACTGGATCGGGAGACCCGCTTCATGCTGTATGAAGCGGGGGAGAGACCATCCGACATCGAGGGGCAGCGCCAGCGTCTGGCTGCCATGCAGGCCAGCCGCAATCAGCGGATGTGGCTGCTGAGTCTGGCCGGTGAGGTCCAGGGCTTTGCACTCCTGCTGGGAGGGAATATGCATCGCAATCGCCACTGTGCACTGGTGGTGATGGGGTTGCGTTCTGGTGCGCGCGGTCTGGGTTGGGGTGAGCGGTTACTGCGCACACTCATCACGGCTGCCAGCGAGCTGGGTGTCAGCCGGCTGGAGCTGGGCGTGATGGCGCATAACGAAGTGGCCCATTCACTCTACCGCAAGTGCGGTTTCATGGATGAGGGGTTACGGCGGCAGGCGTATCGGCTGGACGAGGGCTATGTCGACGAGATCAGCATGGGGCTGCTGTTGCCGTCCGGAACGCCATGATGCCGTTGGCCCGATCTCACTGGGTTGGCGAGAGGGAATCGGGCAGAGTATCGGATGGCGTGATGGAAAGAGGAAAAGGAACATGAAAGGTATCTTGCTACGCTGGTTGGCTCGCTACGATGCGTGGTGTCAGGAGTGGGGACTCACCCCAGAGAACCGGCGTTGCTGCGCGCCGGTGCGTTATGACGAAGATGACCAGCAAGAGCCTGAGCCAGACGCCTCGTCACTCAATCAAAATGGCGTGTCACGGCCCCGTTAATGCTGTTGTAGTCAAAGCTCAATCCATCCGGGTAAGCCGGGAAGCGGGCGATGGAGTCGCGCAGGGTATAGCGGCAGTTGCTGTGAGGCTCGCCGTCTTCATCTATATGGTTGCCGGGTTGCTCGCTGGAAAGGTAGTCGGCCCTGAGCTGGATCTCGGGATCCTGATCGACCGAGGCGACGGTATAGCTGCTGTCCAGCAGCCCCTGAAACAGCAGGCGGCAGTCTGCCTGGTTGCTGACCGAGATGTAGTCTTCCTGACCTGGGACGTAAGGCTCATTGATCCCCTTGCGGCCCTGATCCTCATCCGTGCCAGCGGGCCAGCCATAACGGTTGATGTCGAGGTTACGTTGACCCATGCTGCCCAGATTGTAGAGTGCCTGATCCTGCGTCTGGACCGCCCAGCCCGCATGGGCCAGCTGCACCGCGCTGGCGACGCTGCTGGCAGTGGCGGCAACCGTGCTCTTGAGGGCATCATCCTTGAGAGTGATAAAGCGGGGCATTGCCGTTACGGCCAGGACCCCCAGCACTATGATAACCATCACCAGTTCTATCAGGGTAAAGCCATGGTTCGAGCGTTTCATTATTGAGTAGAGCCATCAAGTACGACAAACAGGTGAGGACGACATGCAACTGATCGACACCCATTGCCATCTCGATTTTCCCGTCTTCGATCCAGACAGGGCGGCGTTGCTGGCAGAGTGTCTGCAGTTGGGGGTGGGCGAGTATATCATCCCCGCTGTGGGAGAGGAAAACTGGGCTCGCGTGATGGCGCTGGCGGAGCAGTACCCGGAGATCACTTACGGGCTGGGCATTCACCCCTGGTATGTGGGCACCCAGGCCCAGGGAGCACTGACGCGATTGCAAGCGTTATTGGCTGCCAGACCCCGTGGATTGGTGGCGGTCGGCGAATGTGGACTGGATCTGCGATCCCATGTGCCGCAGGAAGGGCAGGTCGAGTTGTTTGAGGCACAAATCAGGCTGGCCATGGATCATGAGTTGCCGCTGATCGTCCACTCGGTGCGGGCCAACGATACGGTCGCAAAAATACTCAGGCGTTTCAAACCGGCCCGGGGTGGCGTTATTCACGCCTTCAGCGGTTCCCTGCAACAGGGACAGGCGTTCTGGCAGCTTGGGTTCAGGCTTGGAATAGGTGGCGTCATCAGCTATGAGCGGGCCAACAAGACCCGGGAGGCGATCCGCGACATGCCGCTGGAGGCCCTGTTGCTGGAGACGGATGCGCCCGATATGCCGTTACAGGGTCAGCAGGGTCTCCCTAATACCCCCGCCAACTTGCCTAAGATTGCACAACTCTTGGCCGAATTGCGGCAACAGCCCTTGAGCCATGTTGTCGCGGTGTTACATGAATCCACTTTGCACACTTTCCCGCTCAGGCACGCTTAAATTAACACCTGATTAACTCTTGATAGCATCATGATAAAAAACGGGGCGACTAAAAATCGTTTGCGGTCTAATTTGGCGACCTCTAGCGTATTTCATGCTCATAAAATGTGACCAGCATTCTACTTTGTCGCACCGTAATTAGTATAATGCGCACCCTTGATTGATGGCGTTGAGATACAAGCTGTTAACAAGCTGGAAGGTGCTACTAAAGAGGAAGTGTTAATAATGAATTTGATTATGGGTCTGGTGGGGATGGCAACGCTCATCCTTATCGCGGTGCTGTTCTCCAGTAATCGCAAAGCAATAAAAATTCGCACCGTAGGCGGTGCCTTTGCAATTCAAGCTGGCCTGGGTGCATTCGTGCTGTACGTCCCGGTTGGCCGAGATATTCTGGTCGGTGTATCCAATGCCGTTTCCAGCGTCATCGGTTATGGCCAGAGTGGCATCGACTTCCTGTTCGGTGGCCTGGTCAGCAACAAGATGTTTGAAGTGTTCGGTGGCGGCGGCTTTATCTTTGCCTTCCGCGTTCTGCCCGTCATCATCTTCTTCTCCTCGCTGATCGCGGTTCTCTATTATCTGGGCATCATGCAGTGGGTGATCAAGCTGCTGGGCGGTGCCCTGCAAAAAGTACTGGGCACTTCCCGTACCGAGTCCCTGTCTGCCACTGCTAACATCTTCGTCGGTCAGACTGAAGCGCCGCTGGTGGTTCGTCCCTACATCTCCAAGATGACAGACTCCGAGCTGTTCGCCGTCATGTGTGGTGGTCTGGCCTCCGTTGCCGGTTCCGTGCTGGCTGGTTACGCCTCCATGGGCGTCAAGATGGAATACCTGATCGCAGCCTCCTTCATGGCTGCCCCGGGTGGTCTGCTGTTCGCCAAGTTGCTGGTACCGGAAACCGAGACTCCCAACTATGACGAAAGCAATGCCGACGGCGATCTGGAAGACAAGCCTGCCAACGTGATCGATGCCGCCGCCGCCGGTGCCTCCGCCGGCCTGCAACTGGCCCTGAACGTGGGTGCCATGCTGCTGGCGTTCATCGGCCTCATCGCCATGATCAACGGTATTTTCTCCGGTGTGGGTGGGTGGTTCGGCATGCCTGAGCTTTCTCTGGAACTGCTGCTGGGCTGGTTGTTCTCCCCGCTGGCCTTCTTGATCGGGGTACCCTGGAGCGAAGCCGTGGTTGCCGGTTCCTTCATCGGCCAGAAGCTGGTGGTGAACGAATTCGTGGCTTACCTGAACTTTGCCCCCTATCTGAAGGATGAGCTGCTGATCAATGGCGTGCCCATGTCTGACCACACCAAGGCCATCATCTCCTTCGCCCTGTGCGGTTTTGCCAACCTCTCCTCTGTTGCCATCCTGCTGGGTGGTCTGGGCTCAATGGCACCGAATCGTCGCGGTACCATTGCTCGCTTTGGTCTGAAAGCCGTATTGGCGGGGTCACTGTCCAACCTGATGTCTGCCACTATCGCAGGCTTCTTCCTGGCACTGACAGCCATGTAATGTTTGCCTGATATTCAGGTAAAGACGAACGCCACAGCGAAATGCTGTGGCGTTCGCGTTTGGGGCGGTGACAACCGTTTTCCTTCCTAAACTAATAATAAAAATTGAGTCAAATCGGAGGTTATATGCATGAAGTGCTACTGGCGATAGCGGCCGGCTTTATCGTTGGCTTGTTGTTTTCTTTCCTCAAATTGCCGATCCCGGCACCCCCCGTCCTGTCAGGGGTGATGGGGATCGTAGGAGTCTATCTGGGGGGCATGGCTTACTCCTGGATACTCACGCGTTTCTTCTCTTAACGCACGTTCCAGTAACGGATTTGCCAGATGTGAGGTACCTCTGAAATTGGCAAATCTGGCTTGCAAACACGGGGTATCTCGGCTGAAATAGGCATTGCCAGCAGGGTGCTGGCATTGACTAATATCCGATCAAATCGGGTGTTGGCGGTCAAATGGAATTGATTGGGAAGTCGGGTCATCAGTTGTCGGCCCTTCTCAAGTCTTCATGGAACCAAGTCCGCACTTTTGTAAGAAAGTGACAGGGCTCTTGCCTTATTTACAGCCACATTGCCTGTGCGGCGCGCTGTAATTCCATTCCCGTATCCTTGGGAGTCGTGTCTTGCTGGTTGCGCTGCGACACGCAGGCGCTCGCCCCTGGAATCAGGATTAAATCGAGACTTTGGAGAACAGAATGACTGATCTGAAACTGGCCGCCCAACGCGCCCTGAACCTGATGGACCTGACCACTCTGAACGATGATGACACCGATCAGAAGGTCATCGACCTGTGCCGCAAGGCCAAGTCACCGGCTGGCCTGACTGCTGCCGTCTGCATCTACCCCCGTTTTATTCCTATCGCTCGCAAGACCTTGCGTGAGCTCGGTGCCGCCGACGTGCGCATCGCCACCGTGACCAACTTCCCCCATGGCAACGACGACATCGAGATCGCCGTGGCCGAGACCCGCGCCGCCGTGGCTTACGGTGCCGATGAAGTGGACGTGGTGTTCCCGTACCGTGCCTTCATGGCGGGCAATGAACAGATCGGTTCTGATCTGGTCAAAGCATGTAAGGAAGCCTGTGGCACCAAGGTGCTGTTGAAAGTGATCATCGAGACCGGTGAACTGAAAGAAGCAGCACTGATCCGTCGCGCTTCCGAAATTTGTATCGATGCCGGTGCCGATTTCATCAAAACCTCCACCGGCAAAGTGCCCGTCAACGCAACCCCGGAAGCGGCCCGCATCATGATGGAAGTGATCAAGGCCAAGAACCCGAAAGTCGGCTTTAAGCCGGCTGGTGGTGTGAAAGATGCAGCCGTTGCCGATCAGTACCTGGCCATGGCCGAAGAGATCCTCGGTAAAGATTGGGTCTGTGCCCGTACCTTCCGCTTCGGCGCCTCCAGCCTGCTCGCCAGCTTGCTGGCCACGCTGGGGCACGGCGACAAGCCTGCCAACACCAGCGGTTACTAATAAGTTGATGAGAGGGCGAGCGTGGCTTGCCCTGTTATGCCTACGCCATATGGTGCGCGGGCAGGGATAACGGCTTATGTGACGCTAGCAACGGCGGAGGGAATGAAGGATGTTTTTGCCTCAAGAAATTATTCGAAAGAAGCGCAACGGTGAAGCGCTCAGTACCCAAGAGATTCAATTCTTCGTGCAGGGCATTACCAACAACACCATCGGCGAGGGCCAGATTGCGGCGCTCGCCATGGCGGTTTACTTCAAAGACATGAGCATGGATGAGCGGGTTGCCCTGACCTGCGCCATGCGTGACTCCGGCATGGTATTGAACTGGGATCACCTGAACCTGGGCGGCCCGATTGTCGACAAGCACTCCACCGGTGGTGTGGGGGATGTGGTTTCCCTGATGCTGGGCCCCATGGTCGCCGCCTGCGGTGGCTTCGTGCCCATGATCTCCGGTCGTGGTCTGGGTCATACCGGCGGTACTCTGGACAAGCTGGATGCGATCCCCGGCTACCAGACCTCGGTCGATAACGATCGTTTCCTGAACGTGGTGAAAGAGGCCGGTGTCGCCATCATAGGCCAGACCGGCGATCTCGCCCCCGCTGACAAGCGTATCTATGCAGTACGTGACATCACCGCCACCGTCGAATCCATCGCCATGATCACCGGCTCCATCCTCTCCAAGAAGCTCGCCTCCGGGCTTGAAGCGCTGGTGATGGATGTGAAAGTGGGCTCCGGCGCCTTTATGCCGACCTTTGAAGCCTCCGAAGAGCTGGCCAAGAGCATAGTGGCAGTGGCCAACGGTGCCGGTTGTCGCACCTCGGCCCTGCTGACCGACATGAACCAGGTGCTGGCTTCCAGCGCCGGTAATGGGGTTGAAGTGCGCGAGGCGGTGCGTTACCTGACCGGTGAATACCGCAACCCGCGTATCCACGAAGTCACCATGAGCCTGTGCGCCGAGATGCTGATCTCCGCCCATCTGGCCAGCGACGATGCCGATGCCCGCCGCAAGCTGCAGGCCGTGCTCGACAACGGCAAGGCTGCCGAGATCTTCGGGCGCATGGTGACCGGGCTCGGTGGTCCGTCCGACTTCATGGAACGTTATGACAGTCACCTGCCCAAGGCTGCCATTGTGCGCCCTGTGTATGCCGCCAATGCCGGCTTCGTGACCGCCATGGATACCCGGGAGCTGGGTCTGGCCGTGGTCGCCATGGGCGGCGGTCGTCGTGCTGCCGGTGACAAACTCGATTACGCCGTCGGTCTGACCGACGTTATCCGCCTGGGCCAGAGCGTCGATGCTGACAAGCCGATTGCCCTGATCCACGCTCAAACTGACGATCAATTTACTCAGGCTGCCAGCATGGTGCAGGCAGCTGTCAAGATCGCTGATACCCAGCCCCAGGCGTTGCCTGAGGTTTACCGTCGCATCGGTCTGGCTGATTTGTAACAAGGGGAAAACCCATGAAACGTACCTTTATTCTGATGATGGACTCTTTCGGTATTGGCGCTGCCGCCGATGCCGACAAGTTCGGAGATGTGGGCGCCAACACCCTTGGCCATATTGCCAAGGCCTGTGCAGCCGGTGAGATTGAAGGCCGTGGCGCCCTCAATCTGCCGAACCTGAACAAGCTGGGTCTGGGCCATGCCGGGGAGCTGGCCTCCGGCTACTTCCCGGCAGGCTTGAAGAAGGATATCGAGGTTGTCGGTGCCTACGGTTTTGCCCAGGAGCTCTCCTCCGGCAAGGACACGCCCTCCGGCCACTGGGAGATCGCTGGCGTGCCCGTGCTGTTCGAGTGGGGTTACTTCAAGGATCACCACAACAGCTTCCCGCAGGAGCTGCTGGACGCCATCGTCGAGAAGGCGGGTCTGCCTGGATATCTGGGCAACTGCCACGCCTCTGGTACCCAGGTGCTGGACGATCTCGGCGAAGAGCACATGCGTACCGGCAAGCCGATCCTCTACACCTCTGCCGACTCTGTGTTCCAGATCGCCTGTCATGAAGAGACCTATGGTCTTGAGAAGCTCTATGAGCTGTGCCACATAGTGCGCGAGCTGCTGGAGCCCTACAACATAGGTCGCGTCATCGCACGTCCGTTCGTGGGTAGCGGCAAGGGCAACTTCAAGCGCACCGGCAACCGTCACGACTACTCGGTGCTGCCACCGGCACCCACTGTGCTGGATTACATGAAAGACGCGGGTGGCCAGGTGGTCTCCATCGGCAAGATCGCCGACATCTATGCCAACCAGGGTATCACCAAGCAGGTGAAGGGTACCGGTCTGACCGAGCTGTGGGATCGCACTTTGGAAGAGGTGAAAGCGGCCGGTGACAATACCATCGTCTTCACCAACTTCGTCGATTTCGACTCCTCCTATGGTCACCGTCGTGACGTGAAAGGCTACGCCGATGCACTGGAGTATTTCGACTCCCGTCTGCCAGAGCTGTTCGCGGTGCTGCAAGATGGCGATGTGGTGGTGCTGACCGCTGATCACGGCTGTGATCCGACCTGGGGCGGCACGGATCACACCCGTGAATACATTCCCGTGCTCTTCTTCGGCAAGCCGGTCAAGGCGGGCTCAGTCGGTCGTCGTGAGACCTTTGCCGATATCGGCCAGAGCATAGCGGCCTACCACGGTTTGCCGAAATTGGAATACGGTACCAGCTTCCTGTAATTTACCCGCCCGTCACCTCGGTGGCGGGCAACCAATAAAGACAATAAAACTCAACCTAGTGTGAAGGAATCAAGAGAATGGCAACTCCTCATATCAATGCGAAAGATGGCGCCTTTGCTGATACCGTACTGATGCCGGGCGACCCCCTGCGCGCCAAGTACATCGCCGAAACCTTCCTGGAGAACGTCGAGCAGGTGTGCGACGTGCGCAGCATGCTCGGCTTCACCGGCACCTACAAGGGTCGTCGTATCTCCGTCATGGGCCACGGCATGGGCATTCCGTCTTGCTCCATCTACGCCAAAGAGCTGATCACCGACTACGGTGTGAAGACCCTGATCCGCGTCGGCTCCTGTGGCGCTGTGCGTGAAGACGTGAAGCTGCGTGACGTAGTGATCGGCATGGGTGCATGTACCGATTCCAAGGTCAACCGTCTGCGCTTCAAGGATCACGACTTCGCCGCCATCGCCGACTTCGGCCTGGTTGCCAATGCTGTGCAAGCCGCCAAAAACAAGGGCGTTGCCGTGCGCGTTGGTAACATCTTCTCTGCCGACCTGTTCTACAGCCCAGACCCTTCTATGTTCGATGTCATGGAAAAGTACGGCATCCTGGGTGTCGAGATGGAAGCCGCCGGTATCTACGGCGTGGCCGCAGAGTACGGTGCCAAGGCACTGACCATCTGCACCGTCTCCGACCATATCCGTACCGGTGAGCAGACCACCTCCGAAGAGCGTCAGCTGACCTTCAACGACATGATCGAAATCGCACTGGACTCTGTGCTGCTGGGTGACTGATCCCGCAGCCTTTGGCTCCACGCAAAACGGCGACCTCAGGGTCGCCGTTTTTATATGTGCAGTTTGGGGTGTGCCCGTTTTTTCAGGGACCGGGCGTCTGGGGCGGGCTCTTCTTCTTGTGCTTGCGTACCCGCATGTAGTTGCGGCGCACGCCGTAGGAGATGAGCAGGCCGGCCAGCAGCGCTACCAGCAGCATCAGCCGCTGTTTTTCTTGCACCACCTTGAGTCGGGTGTCCTTGTCCGCCAGCAGTTTCTGCTCTTCCAGTGTGATGCGCAGGTAGCCTATGGTCTGCTCCCCATCCAGGATCTCCTGCACAAACTGGATGCGGCCCTTTCCCTGTTCCGGCACCGATTTGTTGTTGTCGCCGATGGGCAACAGGCTGTCCAGTGGCACGGCGGCGTCCGATTGGGCGAGGGGGATGCCACGGGCGTCATAGAGGGTGGCATCGAGGATCTCGGGCTCGGCGGCCAGATCCTGGGCCAGCCGTTCCAGCTCGCTGTTCTTGTCTTCCTTGATCCAGCGCTTCATGTCACGGGCGGCATAGGCGACCAGCGCCTGGGCACGGTTGCGCGCCTCGCTGTGCAGCGAGGCCTGGCTCTCGCCCTGCATATGGATGAGCACACCGAGCACCCAGAGGCCGAGCAAAATGCCGGCACCCAGACTGAGAACACGTTTGATGGGAAGATGACGCAAGCGTTGAGCCTCCTGACGACGAGCGGTGGCGGGATCTTGGCGCTTGCCTGTATAAAAAGCAATACGCTACTCTGGGCCCGCGTTGTTAACCCCATGATCATCAAGGAAGGCTCTAACTCTATGCTGTTGTCCCAATTACCTGCTGCCTTGTCCGAGTGGCCAGAGTGCCTGCCCAGTGCCCCCTGGTGGCAATTGACGCCGCAGGCGCTGCTGCCCGTCGCCAAACCGCTGGATGGCGCCTGGCTTGTGCTGTTTGGCAAGCACCTTGCCGCCCGCCATCTGGCACGCCTGGCCGAGTTGCTGGCCGCGCAGGATATGCAGGCTCAGCTCTATCCGCCGAGCACTCCGGCCGGGGTGCCCTTGCTGCTGTTGGGGACGGACAGGTTTTCCCCCGAGCTGGTGCAGTTGCTCAAGACCGGGGAGTGGGACATCGACATCTGCCATTTGCCGGTGCTGCCGACTCTGAGTGAGCCCGGCTTGCTGGTGATGGACATGGACTCCACCGCCATCCAGATCGAGTGCATCGACGAGATCGCCCGTCTGGCGGGAGTGGGCGAGCAGGTGGCCGCCGTGACGGCCGCCGCCATGCAGGGCAAGCTGGAGTTCTCCGACAGCCTGCGCAATCGGGTCGCCCTGCTGGCAGGGGCGCCGGTCACCATCCTCGACGAGGTGGCGGCCCAAATGCCCTGGATGCCGGGCTTGCAACTGATGGTCGATACCCTCAAGCAGGCGGGCTGGAAGGTGGCGATCGCCTCGGGGGGCTTCACCCGCTTCGCTGGCGAGCTGCAGCAGGTGCTGGGGCTGGACGCCATCTTCGCCAACGAGCTGGCGGTTGAGGAGGGGCGACTGACCGGCAAGGTGAGCGGGCGCATAGTGGACGCCAGCGTCAAGGCCGAGGTGCTGCAACAGCTGGCGCAGGAGTACGGCATTGTTGCCGCCCAGACTGTGGCCATCGGCGATGGTGCTAACGATCTCAAGATGATGGCGGTGGCCGCTCTTGGCATTGCCATCCACGCCAAGCCGCTGGTACGGGCCCAGGCGGCCGCCACCCTCAACCATCATGATTTGGAAGGGGTCATCTGCTTGCTCGGTGCTCTTGCCTGTCGCGATCGCCGTTGGGATCGTCACGGATCTTGAGTTACCTGCCCCATGTCATGGAGGACCTGGCATAGTGATGGAACTGTTACAGCAGTCCCTGTTTATTCCCTGTGGTGAGCACCAGCTGCACGTGCGCCACATTCAGCCACGGGTCGCCGTGCATGCTGAGCCGATCCTGATGGTGCATGGTGCCATCGAGAATGGCCGTATCTTCTATACCGAATCGGGCAAGGGGCTTGCTTGTTTCCTGGCGCGCCACGGTTATCAGGTCTATGTGGCCGACCTGCGCGGCCGGGGTCTGAGCACCCCGGCTATTGCCGTGCAAGCCGGGCATGGCCAGCACGAGCTGATCACCGAGGATCTGCCGGCCCTGCACCGCTGGATTGCGGCGCGCCATGCCGGCTTCAGGCTGCACTGGATGGCTCACTCCTGGGGGGGCGTCATCATGGCCTCGACCCTGGTGCGTTTGCCTGAGTTGGCCGGGCAGATCGCCAGCCTGGTGTTCTTTGGTACCAAGCGTGGCATCTCGGTGCAGAACCCGGAACGCTGGTTGAAGGTGGATCTCATCTGGAATCGGCTGGCGCCCTGGCTGGCGCGGCGCAGCGGTTTTCTGGCTGCCCGCAGCCTGAAGATGGGGGCCGATGACGAGTCGCTGCGCTACCTGCAGGAGACTATCCCCTGGATCAAGTGCGGCCCCTGGCAGGATCCGCACGACGGCTTTGTCTATGACGAAGCGGCGGCCAGGGTCAACTGGCCGCCGCTCTGGATGATTTCAGCCAAGGCTGACAAGGTATTGGGGCACCCGACCGACGTGCGTCGCTTCAGTGCCGAGATGGGGGCTGCCACACGCCACACCCGGCTTGGCAAGGACAACGGCAACCGGCTCGATTACGATCACATCAACATGCTGACGGCGCCACAGGCACAAGAGGATCACTTCCCGCAGATCCTCGCGTGGCTGCTCAATCCGCAGACGGCGTGATGGCGAGACCAGGCTGGTTTGCCTGGTCGATATCCGCGCTTGGGCCGGTTCATTGGCATGAGTTGCCGCTCAATTGATGGGCGGGGTGATGCCGAGCCGGAACAGGGTGGCCTGGCTGGTATCGGTTAGTTCACCCACACCCACCACGCTCCACAACTCCTCCTCCAGCTTCCTGGCCTTGTGGATGGCGAACTTGGCGATGTAATCCAGCTCGTTGGCGATGAAGTTGGTATCGGGTCGGCCGGTGCGAGAAATGCCAACCAGCACCGAATAAAACTCCCCCTGACGCAGTGCCAGCTCGATGAAGCTGCGTTTTTCCGCCATGTCCTGAAAACTGCTGGCCAGCCGGCTGGAGAAGACGGGCAAGCCGGCCGGCGTGCGCAGACTGGCGATGTAGACCTCTTCCTCCTGTGGCTTGTCTTCCCGTTCGATGGCGCGCAGCGGGTTCATGATCAGCTGCTTGAGCAGATCCCCGTGGAACAGGGGATAGAGGTTGTCCTGATCCCCCTTCTCGGCACAGGCCCGCAACAGACGTGACAGGCTGCGATCCTGCGGGGCATGGCCTACCGAGGCCGGCTTGGGTGCGCCCTTCAGTTTGTTGATGTAGACGGGGGCGCTGAAGATATGATGGGTGTAGATGTTGCGCAGCGCCCTGGCCATGCCGCGGTAACGACGCTGCTCCTGCGCTGCCTTGAGTTTGTTCTGGTTGCTCTCGATCAACAAGCTGAAGAATTGGCGACCGATGTGGCGCTCAGGGTCCCCCTCGATACACAGATGCAGCATGGTCCGGGTCAGGTTGATACTGACCAGTCGGTAGGGGAGGCGTTGCAAATCCATGCTCTTGGAGAGCTCCTGCAGGCGGGGTAAGGCGAGGGTGACTATGTCATCTTTTTCGCCCTCGAACGCCTCTTCCAGCTCTATTTGCATGCCGTGGGCCGAGATGTCGCGGGTCCAACCAAGCCAGGCCCGCCCGTTGTGTTTGATGGCGACGGCTGTCTTGTGGATGTAGCGTGCCTCTTTGCGCAACTGCACATAATGCAGCGTCTCGATCTCGAAGGGGGCGGCCCCAAGATCATGGCCGAAGCGCTGCAGTTCGTTGGCATTATTGCTGAACTCCCCCTCCTGGCGGAACTCATCGCGCAGGGATTCCTGACTGATGTCTTGCAGCAGGCCGCAGTAGCCGATCTGCTTGAGCCGTTCGAGCAGCAGGATGTCTTGCAGCTGTGGATTCTCGAGCCCTTGCAACTGGCCGACGTCAGCTTCCCGTAACTCGCACGCCTCCAGCGAGAATTTGTAGACACGCCAGCTGGGGCGGCGGGAGCCTACCTGGAAAAAGAGCGCAGTGAGGCCGCTCTGGCGCAGCTCCTCGGCGGTGGCCGAGAAGAAGTAGATATGGCTGCGCACCGTATGGGTAAAGCAGTAGATGAGCGTCTCTACAGTAGCGCCGGGGGCCGGGCAGAGCTGTTTCATTCGCTCGGCACTGAAGAGCCCCGCCAGTGCGTCACGATTCTTCTCGTCTCGCCAGTACTCTAGTAGATGCTGGTTGTTCTCGGTACGCAGGGCAATCTCGAGGTTGGGGTTGTCACCAGTGCCGAAGAAGAGCGGCATGCCAGTCATCCGTGGCAGGTAAAACTGCTCATATCCCTTGATGATGGCGGCGGAAAGCAGATAGTCGACGCTGACTCGATAACGGATCTTGTTGGCGTCGATAAAGTCGCTGAGGAAGGCATCGAATGCTGGCTGTTCACCCGATCGCACCAGCCGCAGCCAATATTTTCCCTCTTTGCTCTCTTCGCCGAGGATCTGGTAGCCGACCGGCTGGTGCAGCACCGGATTGGGGGTATCCCGCTCCAGCCCGGTGAAGAAGACCTCGACCTGCGCGCCGGTGTGATAGCTGGGCAGATAGGGCACCGATACCCGCATCCCACCCAGCGAGAGATCGGAGCTCTTGGCGAACAGCTTCTCCCCATCCTGAAACTTGATCAGCACCGGCGAGCTGAAGTGCATCCGCTCCTGACGTCGGCCGTAGTAGCTGGCGAAGGGGATGGGATTGACATCGTATTGGCGAAACGGGCTGGCAGGGGGGGGCAAGGAACCGTCACCCTTGCTCTGGGGGTGTTTCTGCCAATGTTGCAGCGCCTCGTTGACACCCAGGGTGTAGGTATCCCGGTAGAGATAGCACTGGGACTGAAACAGGCCTATGGCCTCGGCCGGCATGAAGTGGGTGATCCCTTCAAACTCATGGACCAGGCACTCTTCGCCCAGCTCGTCGCGCATGTCGATGACACGCCGGCAGGGGGTGCATTTGCGCTTTATCTCCATCTTGAGCAGGAAACGGCGGTTGCTGTTTTCGTCCTGCGTCAGGCGATTGAAGATGTCATCGAAATCTTTTTCTCTGAGCAGAGGAATGAGCTGTTCAATCAGGTGCTGTTGTTGTTCTGAATCCATGTGTTCCTGCCAAGGAAAGTCACTTTTCCGATTCTGGGTTTGATCTGTCGGTCGCAAACAAGTATATCAAGCAGGAATTCATCCTGTCCCCGAGTTATCCATGGCCAAAAATAAAACTGCCTATGTTTGTACCGAATGTGGTGCCGACTTCACACGCTGGCAAGGCCAGTGCGGCGAATGCAAGGAGTGGAACACCATCACTGAGGTGCGTCTTGGCTCAGTGACGCCGGGCAAACATGCCCGCTACACAGGCTACGCCGGCGCCATCGGCAGTCAGGTTCAGACGCTGGCGGAGATCGCCACCACAGAGATCCCCCGTTTTTCTTCCGGTTTCAAGGAGCTGGATCGGGTGCTCGGTGGCGGCGTTGTGCCAGGTTCGGCCATTCTGATTGGCGGCAATCCGGGGGCGGGCAAGTCAACCCTGCTGTTGCAGACCATGTGCGGTCTGGCTGAGCGGATGAAGACTCTCTATGTGACTGGGGAAGAGTCGCTGCAGCAGGTGGCGATGCGTGCCAGCCGGCTGGGGCTGCCTACCGACAAGCTGCGCATGCTGTCCGAGACCAGTGTCGAGCAGATTTGCATCATAGCTCAGCAGGAGCAGCCGCAGATCATGGTCATCGACTCCATCCAGGTGATGCATGTGGCCGATGTTCAGTCATCTCCCGGTTCCGTTTCCCAGGTGCGGGAGGCCGCGGCCCTGTTGACCCGTTACGCCAAGCAGAATCACGTCGCCATCTTCATGGTGGGCCATGTGACCAAGGATGGCACCCTGGCGGGTCCCAAGGTGCTGGAGCACTGTGTCGACTGTTCTGTATTGCTGGATGGCGCCAACGATTCGCGCTTTCGCACTCTGCGTTCCCACAAGAACCGCTTCGGTGCCGTCAACGAACTCGGTGTGTTTGCCATGACGGGGCAGGGCATGCGCGAGGTGAGCAACCCTTCCGCTATCTTCCTCAGCCGGGGTGAGGAGCAGGCCCCCGGCTCCATCGTCATGGTGATCTGGGAGGGTACCCGACCGCTGCTGGTGGAGCTGCAGGCACTGGTGGACTACTCCCAGCTATCCAACCCGCGCCGGGTGGCCGTGGGGATGGATCACAACCGTCTCGCCATGCTGCTGGCTGTACTGCATCGTCATGGCGGGCTGCAGATGGCGGATCAGGATGTCTTTATCAACGTGGTGGGGGGCGTCAAGGTTGAAGAGACCAGTGCGGATCTGGCCCTGTTGCTGGCCATGGTTTCCAGCTTTAGAGATCAGGCCTTGCCCAAGGATCTGGTGGTGTTTGGTGAGGTGGGCCTGTCCGGCGAGATCCGGCCAGTACCATCCGGTCAGGAACGGCTGCAGGAGGCCGCCAAGCACGGTTTCCGCCGTGCCATAGTGCCCTATGCCAATGCGCCCAAGCACCCTATCGAGGGGATGGAAGTGGTGCCGGTGAAAAAACTGGCAGATGCGCTGGAAGCCTTGTGACCATTGATGCAGCCGCGTTCTAAACGTAGATTTAGCCGATCTCGGCAATCAATCCAGGCAATAAAAAGAGCGCCATCGGCGCTAATGCCAGTCAGTTAAGCATTTTTATGACTAAAAATTCGAGATATTGAATATCAAAAGCTGTTCCATGGTTAAAGAGTCAATTTGGCTCCAACCCTTGCCCTGACTGGCATGCAATAAAAAGAGGGAGGCATCATGCCTCCCTCACTCTTTAGCCCTTATCCCCTGCGGGTTGGGACTCAAATTCTCTTAACTGACTGGCATTACGCCATCGGCGCTCCTTTCTATTGCATCTGGAGGGCTCCTCAGGGATGAGGGTGTTCCAGATGCTCGTTTAGCAGTTGTTCCAGTTCACGATGGAGCAGCTCTTCATCTCCTACGTTGAGCTCTACCATCCGCTTGAGGTGGGTCGCACTGTCGATGTCGATATGGTGGCAGTAGAATCCCAGCTTCTTGCTGGCCTCATGGGTCAGTTCGACCTGCATCTTGATCTCGATGTCGCTGCCGCTCAGGACGAAGCCCAGTTCATACTCTTTGTTGTCGTTGCTCTCCCAGCCATCGGGCCGGATCAAGAGCGCCCCCTGGAGGGATATATCCACCAGCTGGGTACGCCATTTCTTATCGCCCTGGACGAGGTCGGCCATGGTCAAGTAGAGGATTCGTGAAAAACGGCGACGCTCGGACATTCTCATCTCCTGTCAGCAATAGGGTTTGGTGCTAAAGGTCATAACAGAGTGTAATGTACCTTGCGCATCAGGATCTTGAACTGGCTCCGAAATTGGATATCAAACCTGTCGGGTACTGAGTGATTCTACCACTTGCAACGCCTTGACCAGCCGATCCTCCTGTTTGAAGCGATCCTCCAGTACCGGGCCGAGTTGATTCAGATCTTCATCCAGCAGCAGCAACTGAGCCTCATCTGCGTTGCTGTACTTGTCGTTGAATTCCAGTGCGAATTCGGTGCATGCCCGAATATTGGGATAGATGCGCTTGGCCAGCTCTAGTTTGTCGCCGCTGGCTTTTTCGAAGGCGGTGACCACATGGTTGTAGATCTCGAAGTGGCCGGCGCTGACGTAATCGACCAGTTGCTCGCAGAAACGCTGCAGTTCGACATGGCCGGGGAGTGAGCGCTGTTTGGCGCGGGCTGGCGTCAGCCCGGCGAGCCGCATGTATTCAACCAGCAGAGCCTGCCTGGCATCCAGCCAGTCATCGATAGCCCTATGCTTTCCTGCCAATGCGCGTTTGGTTTGTTCCAGTTCAGTTAACATAATCCCTCCGTGGGGCATAGGCATGGAGTGCTATCGCTACAGGCCTCCGGCCTTTCTTATTGACTGACGACACTCCCTATAACTAGGGAAAATCCTGTTGACCGTCAATAGGTGTATGGGGATATTGTTACATCTGATGGTGTTTTGGCTACAAGACGCCATCACTTGCTCTCCTCTTCCAATCCATCGCGATAACGAAGGGGTGAGATTTGTGACTATTTCCGCAGATCTTGATGAAAACCCCAGCATTCAAGCCAACCTAGCTGATAAAGCCTTTGCCTGAGTGTTTTTTTTTGAATAGAGTGACTCGGTGCTAAATGCCCGATCATAAAGGAAATGTTATGAACAAAGCTCAACTTGTCGATGCAATTGCCGCCAAAGCCGATCTGAGCAAAGCTCAGGCCAAAGTTGCTCTGGAAGAGATCATCAATGGTATTACCCAGAGCCTGAAAGAAGGCGATGCTGTGCAGTTGGTGGGTTTTGGTACCTTCAAGGTGAACCATCGCGCGGGCCGTACTGGCCGTAACCCGCAAACTGGTAAAGAAATCCAGATTGCAGCCGCGAATGTGCCGTCCTTTGTGGCAGGCAAGGCGCTCAAAGACGCCGTCAAGTAATCGTGTAAAACCCGGCGCCAGCCGGGTTTTTTATTGCCATCGTCAGCGGAATTTGTTTCAGATACACTCAAGATATGGCGTGCGCCGTAGTGAGGTGGATGATGGAACAGAAAAATGCCATTCGGCAGGTTGCCGTACCTTGGGCTCCGTCCCGCCAACTCCCCCCAGGCCTGGTTGTGGCCGAACTTCATCAGGATATCTGGAGTGACTCTCTGACCGTCATGCTGGGTCGGGCGCGCAGCATAGATCTGCCGCCCCAGATCCTGTGCCGGGTCTACTTTCGTCATATCTTCGCGGTGCGGGTCATGGAGGATTGCGATCTGTCGGAAGGCAAGGAGAGCCATGCCATCGAGGAGCAGATCCAGCTCATCACCCCGTCCCGTTTTGCCAGCTGGTTCCATCAGGAATCGGAGGGGCTTCATCTGGACGAGGATCTGCAGCACTATCGCATCTCGACTTGGGACTACTGTGCCGATGTGCTGACGTCATTTGCACCCGAACTGCAGTTTGTGGACAAGGGGTCGTAGCGTCAGCGCGATGGCCACGCATAGAAAAGCCGGTAACACCAGGTGTTACCGGCTTTTTCATTGGTGGGCGGGAACGGGTTAAGGGTCAGCCCAGCTGCGGCTCCCTGTGCAGCCATAAACCTGTGAAGCGATACAGGATTATTCCACCGAGTCGGCGCTGGCGAATTCCGGCACCTTGCCCATGGCATCCAGTACGACCTGGATGCCGGCACCCGGTTTGCAGGCGTTTTCGCTCAGGTGGCGACGCCAGGCACGGGCACCCTGCATGTTCTGGAACAGTCCCAGCATGTGGCGGGTCATGTGGGAGAGGTAGTTGCCCTTGGCCAGCTCCTGCTCCATGTAGGGCAGCATCATCCGTACCACCTCATGACGGCTAGGAACGTCGCCCGTCAGGCCGAACAGCTGGCTGTCCACCTGCGCCAGGATATAGGGATTCTGATAGGCTTCGCGCCCCATCATCACGCCATCGACATGCTGCAGATGCTCGAGGGTCTGCTCCATGGAGGTGACGCCACCATTGAGGGCGATGGTCAGCTCGGGGTAATCCTGTTTGACCCGGTAGACGCGCGGGTAATCGAGTGGCGGGATCTCGCGGTTCTCACGCGGGCTCAGGCCGCTCAGCCACGCCTTGCGGGCGTGCACGATAAAGGTATCGCAACCGGCGTCGCGAACTTGCTCGATAAAGGCCTGCAAAAATTCGTAAGAGTCCTGATCGTCGATACCGATGCGGGTCTTGACCGTCACCGGGATATCGACCACATCGCGCATCGCCTTGACGCAGTCGGCCACCAGCGCGGGTTCGCCCATCAGGCAGGCACCGAAGCGGCCATTCTGGACCCGATCCGACGGGCAACCCACGTTGAGGTTGATCTCGTCATAACCGCGCTCCTGTGCCAGTCTGGCGCAGTGGGCAAGATCCGCCGGGTTGCTGCCACCCAGTTGCAGCGAGATGGGATGCTCCTGCTCGCTATAGCCCAGATAATCCCCTTTGCCATGGATGATAGCGCCCGTGGTCACCATCTCGGTATAGAGCAAGGTCTGGCGGGTCATCAGACGGTGAAAATAACGGCAATGCCGATCGGTCCAGTCCAGCATGGGGGCGATGGAAAAACGCTGCGCCTGCATAAAAATCATCCGGGTTGGCTAAACAAAGGGGGCGGATTTTATCACAACGTGAGGCAGCCCCAGAAAATGAATTTTGTCGCCGCGCCACCGGGGGCCCTGTGATAGTATCCGGCTAATAAGTAAAGGGTATTTGCGTGATCATGAATCAAGACCAACTTTTACAACGAGCCGAACGACTCTGCGAACAACGCGGGATCCGCTTCACCCCTACCCGGCGTCAGGTGTTCACTCTGCTGGCTGCCCACGGCAATGCCATCAGCGCCTATGATTTGTTAGCCCAGCTGCAGCAAACAGAGGCTCACGCCAAGCCGCCTACAGTCTATCGGGCACTCGATTTTCTGCTCGAACAGGGCTTTGCCCACAAGGTGGAGTCGCTCAACGCCTTCATATTCTGTTGTCACTTTGACCATGCTCATCCCATGCAACTGCTGATCTGCGACCGATGCGGCGAGGTGGTCGAACTCCATGACACGGCGATCGACAGCGCGTTTTCCGAGCAGGCCCATCAGCATGGTTTTACTATTACCAATAAGACAATAGAGGCACATGGCCAATGTGCTCGCTGTACGACCACCGTAGGACATCAACATGAAGGCTGATTTTGTAAACCCGTTCCTGCTTTCCCTGCTCAATGTGCTCTCCACCATGGCGCAGTTGGAGCTTAAACCGGGTAAGCCCAAGCGCAAGATGGATGAGCTGGCGCGAGGCGATGTCTCCGGCCTCATCGGCATGGTGGGTCCGCAGACCCGTGGCTCGCTTTCCATCAGCTTCGAGAAGGGGTTAGCGTTGGAGATCATGCGTCGCATGCTGGGGGAGGCCCCCGCCACCATCAATGAAGAAGTGACCGACATGGTGGGTGAGATCACCAACATGGTTACCGGTGGTGCCAAGCGCATGCTGGGAGAGAAAGGTTACGAGTTCGACATGGCGACCCCTATCATAGTCTCCGGTCCCAACCACACCATCACCCATAGAGCCGATGGCACCAAGATCATGATGCCGTTCGAGTCAGATTACGGCCGGGCCACCATCGAAATCTGCTTCGAGTAACCTTATGTGGAAAGCGCTGAAGTGGTTCTTCATCGGCTGGGCACTGTTGCTCATCCTGTCTGATATCCAGATCAACACCTCGCTGTACAAGTACGATGACAACAAGGTGGTGGTGAGCTTTCCGCGCTGGCAGGCAGAGAGTCCCTGGGGCACCTTACAATGGCATGCCGGTCGGATTGAGACCCACTGGTATGGCCTGGAAGGCAGGCCCAAACCGGTAGAGCCCCTGCTTTGAAATCGATGACAAATCAGAGAAATGAAAGAGGCCAGCATATGCTGGCCTCTTTTTTACTGGTTTGAGAGTGGTGGTCAGGCGGCTTCGGCAGCCAGCTTCTCATTGGAACGCATCACAATGCCAAGGCCACAGGCAAGCAGGGTTGGCAGCAACCAGGCTAGCCCCTTGTCAAACAGCGGCAGGAAGGCGAAGGCATCCATCTTCATGCCGGCAGCGCCCAGACCATCTAGGCAACCGAACAGGAATGCCACCATCAAGACGGAGCGGAACACCAGACGAGGACGACCGAAGTAACCCTTCAGGAAGGTGACCAGCACCAGGGCTACGGCGACCGGATAGATGGCAACCAGCACGGGAATGGAGAGGCTGATGAGTTGGCTCAGGCCCACGTTGGCGACGATGGCGCAGATGGTGCCCAGCAGCACGACCAGCTTCTTGTAAGCCACACCGGTGAGGTTATGGAAGAAGTCGGAGCAGGCGGAGATGAGGCCCACGGCTGTGGTGAAGCAGGCCAGAGTGATGATGGCCGCCAGGATGAACTGACCCGGCTGGCCAAACAGGCTCAACACATAGGCGTTGACGATGGCGCCGCCATTGCTGACATCGGTGGCTACCCCGGCCGCTGTGTTACCCAGCTGGAACAGGGAGATATAGACCACGGACAGACCGATGGCTGAGATGACGCCGGCGATGGCCAGATATTTGAACTGGCTCTTGTAGTCGTGGATGCCTTTCTGACGCAGCAGATCAACGATCAGGGCGCCAAACATCAGGGACGCCAGGGTGTCCATGGTGTTGTAGCCTTCCAGGATCCCTTTCACGAAGGGGCCGTTCTGGTAGTCACCGGACGCAGCTGGCATTGTACCTTGTGGCGCGATGAACACACCCACGGCCAGGGTCAGCAGCAGCAGCATCAACAGCGGGGTCAGGTACTTGCCGACGGCATCCATCAGCTTGCCCCGGTTCATGGAGACCAACATGGCGATACCGAAGAAGATCACGGTATAGACTGCCAGACCGGCTTGACCCATATCACCGATGAAAGGCTTGATTCCCATCTCGTAGGCAACCAGACCGGTACGGGGCGCAGCAAAGGCGGGGCCGATAATGATATAGATGGCAACGGCCAGCGCGGTAGCAACACCGGCAGGCAGCAGCTTGGTCATGCCAGCCCAGCCATTACCCGCCTTGGCGACGGCGAGGATGGTGATGAGGGGCAGGCCCACGGCGGTCACCAAAAAGCCCAGCATGGCCAGGGAGAGGTGTTCGCCTGCCATGTAGCCAGCCAGCGGCGGGAAAATGATGTTACCGGCGCCCAGATAGAAGGCAAAGGTCATGAAGCCCAATCCGAGTACATCGGATAATGTGAGTGATTTCGTCAAGTTCAACCTCGTCTGTCTTGTAAACTATTGCTTGTTATAGTTTTTTATTGGTCAGTGACCGGCGTTGTTCGGGGGTAAAAAAAAGAGCCCCGCGTGTTTTTTCATCACAACCAGTGGTTTGAGCTGGTCTGGAGCGGGCGCTCGTTTGAGAGTCAGCATAATGGCGTGAAAAAATAGTTCAAGACGAAATTTACATCTTCAAATAGAAGGGGTGGGTCAGTTGGATGTATCTGTCGGAATAGGCTCCATCAGCAGAATGGATCACAATCTCACCCTGCTCACACCTGCTTAATCCTCTGCCAAGTAGCAATAAAACACGATTTGCCTCTTTACCTACTCTGGTGATAACAGCTGTATAACAAACACCATACAGATCATAATCCGCCGAGATGCATAAAATTTCATCGGCCATGGCGGTCGGTAGCACCAGCGCCACCTGCCCGGCAGCGCTCAGCAAACGGTGGCACGCAGCCAGTAGATCCCGGCTGCCGAGCGCCCCTGTATGGCGGGCCAGCGCTCTGGCCTGATCGCTAAATGACTGGCCTGCCGAGAAATAGGGCGGGTTGGAGACGATGAGATCGTAGCGAGTGGCCTGATAATCTTGAATGGCGTTTTCCACTATGTTGACCCGTGAGGTCCAGGGGGAGGCGGCCACATTCGCGCGCGCCTGTGTCGCTGCATCCCTATCCAGTTCCACCCCGTCGATGAGGCAGTCGGATCGGCTGCGCTGGGCCAGCATCAGTGCAATCAGGCCGCTGCCTGTGCCAATGTCAAGCACCCGGTGGGCGTTGGCAACCGGTGCCCAGGCGCCTAGCAGTATGCCATCCGTGCCTACCTTCATGGCGCAGCGGTCGTGCTCGATATGAAACTGTTTGAAGGTAAAACCACTATTTCGTCCCATCTGACCCCCACCATATGCCGGCTACACAGAAAATGGTCGGCGATTATAGCGACTAAGCCACAGTCCCCATAGGAGCCGACGACATAATCGCCTATAATCTGCCGTTTCCTTAATGACCGAGTATTGCCATGAGCCAGTCCTTTGATGATTTCGACCTGAATCCAGCCCTCAACCGGGCCTTGGCCGAGATGGGATTCACCCGCCCCACCACCATCCAGCAGATGGTGCTGGAGCCAGCCCTGGACGGCCGCGATATTCTGGCATCCGCTCCGACCGGTACCGGCAAGACGGGCGCCTTCCTGCTGCCCGCCCTGCAGCATCTGCTGGACTTCCCGCGCCGCAAGCCGGGTCCGTGCCGCATGCTGATCCTGACCCCGACCCGCGAGCTGGCCCTGCAGGTCACCGCCCACGCCAAGGCGTTGGCGGTGCACACCAACCTCAGCATCGAGACCATCATCGGTGGCGTCAGCCACGACGAGCAGCTGCCAGCCCTGACCAAGACCACCGACATCGTAGTGGCGACCCCGGGTCGTCTGCTTGAGTACATCGAGAAAGAGGAGTTCGAGAGCCACGACATCGAGGTGCTGGTGCTGGATGAAGCGGATCGCATGCTGGACATGGGCTTCATCAAAGACGTGAATCGTATCGTGGCCGAGGCGCGCTATCGCAAGCACACCATGCTGTTCTCCGCCACCCTGGAAGGGGCTGGTCTTGAGAAGTTTGCCAACGAGATCCTCAACGAGCCGGTGGAGCTGCACGCCGAGCCGCCCCGCAGTGAGCGTCGCCCCATCACCCAGTGGGTGCATCTGGCCGATGATGCCGCCCACAAGCTGGCCCTGCTGGTGCATATCCTCAAGGATCCTGAAACCCAGAAAGCCATCGTCTTTGTCAGAACCCGTGAACGGCTGGCGGAGCTCTCCGGCCAGTTGCAGGCTGCCGGCGTCTCCTGCGCCTGGATCCGTGGCGAGATGGAGCAGAGCAAGCGCATCGAATCGATCCGCAAGTTCCATGCGGGCGAAGTGCCTTTCCTCATCGCTACCGACGTCGCTGCCCGTGGCATCGACCTGCCCAACGTCAGCCATGTCATCAACTACGACATGCCTTATGGCACCGATGTGTATGTGCACCGTATCGGTCGGACTGGCCGTGCCGGCAACCGTGGCTGTGCCATCAGCCTGGTGGAGGCGCACGACATGGGCATGGTCGCCAAGATAGAGCGTTACACCGAAGAGCGCCTCAAGCGCCGGGTGATCGATGAACTGCGTCCCAAGCACAAAGAGGCGCGGGTACCGGTGAAGAAGAAAAAGCCGAAGGATGGCAAGAAGAAGAGTGCCAAGAAGAAAAAGAAGTAAGCCATGCCTGCAGCAACGGTCATCCTCGGATGGCCGTTTTGCTTGTTGCCTGTGGTGAATGTGCCTGTATTCGCGGATAGCGTGCAGAAAAAAGCCGACGTATAAACGTCGGCTGATAAAAAGTGCTTACAACAGAGGATTCATGTATTCAGACCCGGGGATCCTGAATTTGGTTCCCTCTTTCTGTAATTAATTTTCGGCGCGTTTAAACATCAGGGTCTGAGCGTCAGACTCTTCTGGCACGAAGTAGTAACCATCGCTGTTGAAGCCGGTCAATTGTTCCACCTCGGTCAGCCGGTGCTTGATGATGTGACGGGCCATCATGCCACGCGCCTTCTTGGCGTAAAAGCTGATGATCTTGAACTGGCCGTTCTTCTCGTCCTTGAAAACTGGGGTGACGATCCTGCCCTTCAGGGCTTTCGCTCGTACCGACTTGAAATACTCGTCAGAGGCCAGGTTGATCAGCACCTCGTCCCCTTGCGCCGCCAGCGCTGCATTGATGTGCTGGGTAATCACATCCCCCCAAAACTGGTAGAGGTCCTTGCCGCGACTGTTATCGAGCCGGGTCCCCATCTCCAGCCGATACGGCATCATGAGATCGAGCGGACGCAGCACGCCATAGAGACCTGACAGCATGCGCAGGTGCCCTTGGGCAAAATCGAGATCCGCGTCGCTGAAATCCTCCACCGCCAGCCCCGTGTAGACATCTCCCTTGAACGCCAGCAGTGCCTGGCGGGCATTGCCTGGGTGGAAGTCAGGTTGCCATTGGGCGAAGCGGGCGGCGTTGAGGCCGGCCAGCTTGTCGCTGATCTTCATCAGACTGGCGATCTGATCCGGCGTTAGCTGGCGGGCCCGGGTGATCAGCTCGGCTGAGTGATCCAGCAATTCGGGTTGGGTGAAACGGGAGCTCACCAGAGGCGACTCGTAATCCAGCGTTTTGGCTGGGGAAACCACAATCAGCATAACGATCCTTTATAGCGGTGACACACGCCCCTCATTCATCCAGGGTGACGTTGTCGAGTGTGCCTGCACCCAGCTGCTCACGGCCGGACAGCTTTATCAGCAGTCGCAGGTCGTTGGCGGAGTCGGCATGGGCAAGGGCCTCACTGTAGCCAATTTGGCCAGCACAGAACAGAGTGAACAGCGCCTGATCGAAGGTCTGCATGCCGAGCTCGGTGGACTTGGTCATCACCTCCTTGAGGCGATGCATCTCCCCCTTGCGGATGATGTCGGTAATGAGCGGGGTGTTGAGCAGTACCTCGAAGGCCGCAAAACGGCGGCGACCGTCCACGCTCGGTAGCAGTTGCTGGGCCACGATGGCGCGCAGGTTGAAGGAGAGATCAAACAGAAACTGTCGGTGTTTCTCCTGCGGCACCAGGTGGAGGATGCGATCCAGTGCCTGATTGGCATTGTTGGCGTGCAGGGTGGCGAGACAGAGGTGACCCGTCTCGGCAAATTGCAGCGCAAACTCCATGGTCTCAGAGCTTCGGATCTCGCCGATGAGGATCACGTCCGGCGCCTGGCGCAGCGAACTCTTCAGTGCCACGTCGAACGACTCTGTGTCTATCCCCACCTCCCGCTGGGTGATCAGGCTGCGGCCGTGCTGGTGTACGAACTCCACCGGGTCTTCCACTGTCAGTATATGGCCATCGGCATGCTGGTTGCGAAACCCTATCATGGCGGCCTGGGTGGTGGACTTGCCCGCACCGGTGGCGCCGACAAACAGCACCAGCCCGCGCTTGGCCATGGCCACCTCCTGCAAGATGGGGGGCAGGGTCAGCTCGTCGAAGGTCGGGATCCGGGTCTCGATGCGGCGCAGTACCATGCCAGGCAACTCCTGCTGCCAGAAGGCGCTGACCCGAAAACGGCCAAGATCTTCGCGGTGGATGGCGTAGTTAGCTTCCTTGGTGCGGATGTAGCGCTCGAAGTGATCGCTACTGAGGGTATCTCTGACCAGCGCCAGCGCCCCCTTCTTGTCGAGCGCCTCGCCCCCCAGCGACACCAGATGGCCATTCACCTTGAGGGTGGGCGGCGAGCCCACCGTCACAAACAGATCCGACCCCTTTCGCTTGACCAGCTCGGTCAGCAGATCATCCAGATTCATCATTTATCCCTCCCTGGGTTTGAGGCTCTTAAACGCTGTTGGGGTCGACCGCCTTGGCCTTGGCATCCAGGGAGGCCACCACGCCACGACTGACCAGTTGCTTGAGGCTCTGATCCATGGTCTGCATGCCGTGGGTCATCCCGGTCTGGATCACCGAGTAGAGCTGGGCGATCTTGTCTTCCCGGATGAGGTTGCGCACCGCGGGTATGCCCATCATGATCTCGTGGGCCGCCACCCGGCCACCGCCGATCCGCTTGAGCAGGGTCTGGGAGATGACGGCGCGCAGGGATTCAGAGAGCATGGATCGCACCATGTCTTTTTCCGCGCCGGGGAAGACGTCGATGATACGATCTATGGTCTTGGCCGCTGACGAGGTGTGCAGGGTGCCAAATACCAGGTGGCCCGTCTCGGCCGCCGTCATGGCCAGACGTATGGTCTCGAGATCGCGCATCTCGCCCACCAGTATGATGTCCGGGTCTTCCCGCAGTGCCGAGCGCAGGGCGTTGCTGAAGCTCTTGGTATCGCGGTGTACTTCCCGCTGGTTCACCAGACAGCGTTTGTTCTCGTGTACGAATTCGATGGGGTCTTCGATAGTGAGTATGTGGTGGTGGAAGTTCTCGTTGATGTAGTTGACCATGGCCGCCAGTGTGGTGGACTTGCCCGAGCCGGTCGGGCCTGTCACCAGCACCAGGCCGCGGGGGTATTCGGAGATCTTGCGAAAGATCTCGGGGGCATCGAGATCCTCCAGACTCAGTACCGTGCTGGGGATGGTACGAAACACGGCCCCCGAACCGCGCGATTGCTGGAAGGCGTTGACCCGGAAGCGGGCCAGATTGGGCACCTCGAACGAGAAGTCGACCTCGAAGTTCTCCTCCAGCTCCTTGCGCTGGTGGTCGTTCATGATGTCGTAAATGAGGGCATGCACTTCCCGGTGTTCCAGGGCGGGCAAATTGATCTTGCGAACCTCACCATCAACCCGGATCATCGGGGGAACCCCGGCCGAGAGGTGTAGATCCGAGGCTTTATGCTTTACACTGAAAGCCAATAACTCTGTGATATCCATAGATTTGTCATTCTCCCATCACAAGATCACTAACGAAATATGAGCCAAATTGCCCAGCACCTGCTTCAGGTAAAGGAGCGTATTGTACAAGCCGCGAGCAAGTCGGGTCGTTGTGTCGATCACATCCACCTGCTTGCGGTCAGTAAAACCAAGCCACTTGAGGCCATTTGCGAGGCCTACACCGCCGGCCAGCGCCGCTTCGGTGAGTCCTATGCCCAGGAGGCGGCCACCAAGATAGATACCTTGCGCCAGCAGCCGGAATATAGCGATATCGAGTGGCACTTTATCGGCCCGCTGCAATCGAACAAGTCCCGGCTGGTGGCCGAACGGTTCGATTGGGTACAGAGTGTGGACAGAGACAAGCTGATCGAGCGTCTCGACAACCAGCGTCCTGACGGGTTGGCGCCGCTAAATGTCTGTCTGCAAATCAATATTAGCGGAGAGAGCAGCAAATCCGGAACGTCTGAGCAAGAGATTTTCCGGCTGGCCGAGCTGGTCTCACGCAGCGAGCGGCTGGTATTAAGGGGGCTGATGGCCATCCCGGAGCATACCAGTGACGAGGTGGTATTGGCTGCCCAGATGGTACGCATGCAGACTCTGTTCACCGAGCTTGCGCGGCAATACCCGAGCGTCGATACCCTCTCGATGGGCATGACAGAGGATCTTGAGCTGGCGATCGTCCATGGCAGCACCATGGTGCGGGTCGGCACAGCCATCTTCGGTGCTCGTGACTATTCCTAAGCAAGAGCACCTGATGCAATATGGAACCCTCGCCTTTATCGGCGCAGGCAGTGCAGGTATCCGCAGCTATTTCAGCAACAGGAGTGTTTGATGCAGCAAAGAATCCTCGCCTTTATCGGTGCAGGCAACATGAGCCGCAGTATCATTGCCGGCCTGATCCAGGCGGGTTATCCGGCCGAGCGTATCATAGCCGCCAATCCCAGCCGTCCCAAACTGGATGCGCTGGCGAGCGACTATGGCATCCGCGTCACCCAGCATAATGCCGAGGCGGCCCGCGAGGCTGATGTCATAGTGCTGGCGGTCAAACCCCAGCTGATGGCCGGCATGCTGAGTGCGCTGGTTGATGAGCTGGGGTCACTGGCGGGCAAGCTGCTCATTTCCATCGCCGCCGGCATCAAGGTGGCACGCCTTGGCGAGATGGCGGGCGGTCACGCTCGCATCATCCGCACCATGCCCAATACCCCCTCCTTGCTGGGATTGGGCATGACAGGCCTCTATGCCCCCCCCAGGGTTGAACAGGCAGATCGCGACGTTGCCGAGCAGATGATGCAAGCCGTGGGCAAGACCCTCTGGGTGGCGCAGGAGTCTGGCATCAACGGCGTCATCGCGGCGGCGGGCAGTGCCCCGGCTTACTTCTTCCTGTTCATGCAAGCGATAGCAGAGGAAGCGCAAGCCATGGGCTTTTCGCCCGAGCAGGCGCGCCTGCTGGTGCAACAGACCGCGCTTGGCGCCGCTGCCATGGTAGAGCAAAATCCCGATTTGTCGCTGCAAACCCTGCGTGAGCAGGTGACCAGCAAGGGGGGCACGACCGCCGAGGCCATCAAGACATTCCAGGCGCAGGGGCTGATGCCGCTGACCGCTCACGCCATGCAGGCGGCCGTCGCACGTGCCGCCGAGATGGAAACGCTTTTCTGAACACTTTTCTCTTACCGCTGGAGCTCAGATGAACACAGCTTATTTTCTGATTAATACGATTTTTGATATCTACCTCATGGTGCTGCTGCTGCGCATCTGGTTGCAGTGGGCCCGCGCCGACTTCTATAACCCCATGAGCCAGATGGTGATCAAGGTGACCAATCCGCTGGTGATACCGTTGCGCCGGGTCATTCCGGGCTTCGGTGGGCTGGATATGGCCTCGGTGCTGTTGGCGCTGCTCATCGCCTTCGCCAAGTTGGCACTGCTCAAGAGCATGAACGTGCTGGTGGCCGACTGGCTCACCATCAGCCTGTTTGCCGCCCTGACCGTGCTGAAGAAGGCGGGCTCCATGATCTTCTGGGTACTGCTGATCCGTGCCATCCTGAGCTGGGTCAGCCAGGGTCGCAATCCCATCGAATACGTGATGCACCAACTGACCGAGCCCTTCCTGGCCCCGATTCGTCGCATCCTGCCGGCGCTGGGCGGGTTGGACCTCTCCGTGCTGGTCGCTTTTATCGGGCTGCAGGCCATAAACTATGTGTTGGGTGATCTGTTCGGCCAGCTGTGGTGGATGATTTGATGCCAGCCGTCCTGCGGGAAGGGGACGAGCTGATATTGCATCTGATGATCCAGCCCAAGGCGAGTCGGGATCAGATCGTCGGACTGCATGGCGACGAGGTGAAAGTGGCCATCACGGCGCCGCCGGTGGATGGCCAGGCTAACAGCCACTTGATCAAGTATCTGGCCAAGCAGTTCAAGGTGGCCAAGGGGCAGGTTCGCATAGTGCGCGGGGAGTTGGGACGGCACAAGACGGTTGCCATCGAGGCGCCGAAGCAGATCCCCGCCGAGATCAGTACCCTGCTGGAGACTCAGGGTTAACACGAGAAGGATGACACCATGAAAACAGCCTGGATAAGCTGCCTGCTGGCACTGCTGATGACCTTGCCGCTGCGTGCGGAGCAGATGAAGGAACTGGGCCCCTGGCAGGTGCACTACAGTGCCTTCAACTCCAGCTTCCTCACTCCGGACGTGGCCAAGGCCTACGGTCTGGAACGCAGTCGCTACAACGGCATCATCAATATCGCTGTGCAGAACAAGCAGGGCGTGGCGCAGGCGGTGGGTATCACGGGTGAGGCCAAGAACCTCACCGGCACCCTACGTACTCTGACCTTCCAGGAGGTCAAGGAGGGGGACGCCATCTACTATCTGGCGGTGCTGCCCTATCGCAATGAGGATACCTACCAGTTCACCCTGAAGATCATGGGGGAGGGGCAGCAACAGACGCTCACCTTCCAGCAGACCTTCTACGTCGACTGAGGCTGTTGCCCTGATTACCGAATAGAAAAAGCCCCGAACTCAGGTTCGGGGCTTTTTTCATGATGTGGCGTCAGCTGGCTGGTGCAAAGTCGTGGATCTCGCCCGTTCGCGGGGTGAAGCGAGGATCCTGATCCCGGTTGTGCTTCACCCACTCCATGGCCTGGCAGAAGCTCTCCTGCCTGGCAAGCTCGTCACGCACCTGATCGATGGCCCGCTCGGCGCTGCGCCGCTCCATTTTGCTCGCCTTGCGATCACTGAACTGTTTTTGCTGGG
This sequence comes from Aeromonas popoffii, assembly GCF_000820025.1. Lineage (GTDB taxonomy): Bacteria > Pseudomonadota > Gammaproteobacteria > Enterobacterales > Aeromonadaceae > Aeromonas > Aeromonas popoffii. The sequence continues at coordinate 21,996 of NZ_CDBI01000051.1, read as the reverse complement.
CCAGCATCCAGTCGATGAAGGCCTGACGGCATTGTGACTCGCTGGCCGCTTGGGCGGGCAGTGTCATCAACAGGGTGATCATCAATACATAGCGCATAACAAACCGACGACAAGAGGGTGGGGAGAGGGTGAAGGGCGGTATTTTATGCCGAAAACGTGAGCATGAACAGAGGGGAAGCGGGGCCGACGAGTGGCCAGCCCCGGGCAGGATCAGTGCTTGATGAGGTAGAGTTGGCGGCTGTAGGCCACGTCCTCCGGGTTGTTAATGGGGTAGCCCTTGAGCCAGGGCTTGATGAGCCGGGCATTGGTGTACTGATAGATGGGCGTGATCGGCGCTTCATCCTGCAATATGGTTTCGGCCTGGTCGAACAGCTGGGCCCGCTCGCGGGGATCTTGGCTGCTTGCCGCCCTGGTCAGCAGGGCATCGTAGCCGGCGTTGGCGAAGCGAGCCATGTTGCCGCTGTGGTGGGAGCCCCACAGACCTAGGAAGGCGGAGGGGTCGTTATAATCGGCCACCCAGGAAGAGCGGATCACCTCGAACTGGCCGCTCTGGCGGCTGTCGAGATAAGTTTTCCACTCCTGATTGGTGAGCTCGACCTGGGCACCCAGTTTCTGTTTCCAGAGGTTGGCGATGGCCAGCGCCATCTTCTTGTGAATTTCCGCCGTGTTGTAGAGCAGTGTCAGCTTGAGCGGCTTGTCTGGGCCATAGCCAGCCTCCTTGAGCAGCGCTTTGGCCTTCTCATCCAGCGTCTGCTGGTTGCTGCTGGAGAGCAGGTTGGCCTTGGGCTCGAAACCGGCCACCACGTCCGGGGTGAAGTGATAGGCCGGTTTCTCGCCGGTGCCCAGCACCTTGGCGGCGATGAGGTCGCGGTCAATGGTGTAGGAGAGCGCTTTGCGCACCCTCACATCGTTCAGCGGTGGCAGCTGGGTGTTGAAGGCGTAGTAGTAGGTGCCGAGTTGATCCGGGGTATAGACCTCACCCGGGATCTGCTGCATCAGCTTGTGATATTGCTCCTTGGGGAAGGATTCCGTGATGTGCAGATCCCCGGCCAGGTAGCGGTTGGTGGCGGCGGTTTCCTGGTTGATGGGCACGAAGGTAACCCGGGTCAGCACTGTATGGGCCCTGTCCCAGTAATGGGGATTGGGGGTCAGCTCCAGCCTCTCGTTCACCACCCGGTGGCTCAGCACGAAGGCGCCGTTGCCGACCAGCTTGCCTGGCTGGGTCCACTGGTTGCCATATTGCTCCATGCTGGCCTGATGCAGTGGCGACAGACTGGGGTGGGTCAGCAGGCTCAGGAAATAGGGCACAGGCTGGGAGAGGGTCACCTGCAGTGTGTGCTCATCGAGAGCCTTGACCCCAAGCTCACTGGGGGCCAGCTTGCCGGCCACTATCTCGTCCACCTTGTCGAAGCGGGCCAGCTGGGCAAACCAGGCGAAGGTCGCGGCCTCTTTCGGATCAACCAGTTTGCGCCAGCCGTAGACGAAGTCGGCGGCCTTGACCTTGTCACCGTTGGACCAGCGTGCATCCGGTCGCAGATGGAAGGTAAACTGCTGATTGTCCTTGTTGTCCCAGCTCGCTGCTACGCCAGGCAGCACCTTGCCGTCCGGCCCCTGGGTCAACAGCCCCTCGTAGAGATCCCGCAATACCTGCAGTTCGGGCAGGCCGACCAGTTTGAGCGGGCTCAGGCTCGCCGGTTCATCCTTCAGATGACGCACGACGGCCTGCTCGGCTGCGAGTTGAGTGCCGGGTGGAACATCGGCTGCCTGGATACAGGCACAGCCCAGCAGGGCCAACAAGGGACTCCATCCTTTCATGGCTAATCCTTCAAATAGTGTGAAGCGGGGAGAAAACTTGGCGAGAAATGATCGCCGACAGATGGGAAATCATGATATCCCGTTTGCTGGTCAGACTACCAGTATGAGTCCCATTATTTCAGGGACGGTGTGGAACCTTAATTGACCCGCTGTCAGGGGGAGAGGAGTGAACGATGAGAACATGGATCCTGCTGGCCCTGGCCATCAGTCAGGGCGCCTGGGCGCTGGCGCCTTGTGAGCGTGAGAGTCCGGTCGGCAGCTGGTGCGAGGTAAGCATTGATCAGCTGCACCCGACCCAGGGCGGAGTTGGCCAGATCCAGGTCGACAATACCCAGGCAGAGCTTGCAGGCAAGAGCGCGAAGCAACTCGACAAGTTGATGAAAAAGAAAGAGATCCCCATCGTCATCGCCCCCGATGGTGGCTACTGGCTGGTGGACAGGCATCACCTCACCAAGGCGTTGTGGCAGTCGGGTGTGAAGCAGGCCAGGGTCAAGGTGATCGCCCGCCTGCAGGACACGTCCAGCTTCTGGAGCCAGATGCAGGGCAATCACTGGGCCTGGCTCAAGGATGAGAAGGGGTTGCCGCTGACCCCCGAGCAGCTGCCCGCCCATATCGGCGATCTGCCGGATTACCCCTACCGGACCGTGGCGGGCTTGCTGCAGGATGCGGGCTATGTCGACAAGCGGGATCAGGTCTATTTCGTCGAGTTCGCCTGGGCCAGCTGGCTCGGCCAGCAGATGGACTGGTTGCCGGTCGATGACGCCAATCTGGCGGATCGTCTCCATCAGGCCAAGCGGCTGGCGTGCAGCAGCAAGGCGGAGGATCTACCCGGCTATCCCGGCAAGCAGTGCCGGGTCAATCAGTCGCGCAGTGGCAGCTGAGCAAGCGCCAAGCCAGTAGCCAGAGCAGGGGGGGCAAATCCCCCGTTCTGGTGTTGTTACGTCTGCTCGGTTGTTTGCCAACGTCCAGCAAGGCCACCTCTCTTTGCTGGATCTGCGGCAGCAGGGCTTGTACCTGTTGATCGGGCCAGTCCCACCAGGTCAGCGCCTGTGGCCGGGCTATGCCGTCCGAGCCAAAGCGCTGGCGTGACGTGCCTGTCACCATGCGGTAGGGCGGTTCGTCCCGCGCGACCAGGCTACGGGCGGCGATAATGGTGCCACCCAGATAGTGACGCCTGGCATTATCATGGCTTCCATTCCTATCCAGACATCATGGCCGATTCGGTGATCACCGGCGGGGCGTTAGCTGCGCTTGAGGGCATCCAGGTCAGCAAACGGACAGGTGCTGATGAAGGCCGGGTTGTGAGTGTGGTTGCCCCAGCGCCCTAACCTGGAATGTAGAGCGCTCATCAGTGAGCCGGATTGCTGCCGGGCTGCGCGCTGCGCGGCCGTTTTCGCCTCAGCTGAGGGTTAACCTCTGGGTTTGAGCCTCTGCGCGATCCGCTGTTGCGCCTCTTCCCCCTGCAGGGCGAGGGAGAAGGCGCGCGCCTCCAGATCGATGACGAAGTGCACCGCCTGTTTGAGCTCCTGTTTCAGCAGCGCCTTACTCTTTTGCAGGGCCTTGGGCGGTTTGGCTGCCAGCTTTAATCCCTGCTCGCGGGCAAAAGTGAGCAACGTATCGGCGGCGACCACCCGGTTGGCAAGCCCGAGCCGCTGCGCCTCTTCGGCATCAATAGCCTCGGCCAGCAGTAATAGCTCGGCCGCCTTCAGATGGCCCACGGTACGTGGCAAGAGCAGGCTGGAGGCAAACTCCGGCACCAGCCCCAGTTCGACGAACGGCAGTTGCAACCGTGCGTTGTCCGCCAGATAGACAAGATCGCAGTGCAGCAGCAGGGTGGTGCCTATGCCGACGGCAGGGCCACCGACCGCGGCTATGACGGGTTTGGGAAAATCCGCCAGGGTGTGCAGGAACTGCAAAATGGGATCGTCGGCATCCAGGCTGGATTTGCCCATAAAGTCGGCCAGATCATTGCCGGCGGTGAAGCAGTCGCACTGCCCTTGTATCAGTAGCACATGCACGGTGTCATTTTGTGTCGCTTGGCGTAATGCCGCGGTGAGGGCGAGATACATCTCGGTATTGAGGGCGTTGCGCTTGGCGGGGCGATTGAGGGTCAGGGTGAGCAAGCCATCCTGCTGCTCGGCAACGATAATGAGGTCCATGTCTAAATCCTTGTTATCACAGGCTGTCAAAAGCTTACTGCTGCGGTAATCTTCACGACGTTTAACAACATCATAAAAGGATTTCAACCATGTTTAAACGTGCGTTTTATTCCCTGATCGCCCTGGGTCTGGCTGCGCCTGCTCTGGCCAAGGTCGAGGCCGTCGATGGCTATGTGCGTCTGCTGCCACCCGGATCTCCCAATACCGCCGCCTTTCTGGTGCTCAAAAATGACGCTGACAAGCCGGTGAAGCTGGTCGCCGCCACTTCGTCCGAGGTGGGCCGAGCCGAGCTGCATACCCATCTGCACGAGAACGGGGTCATGAAGATGCGTCAGGTCGAGAGCATAGAGGTGCCAGCAAAAGGGGAAGTGGCACTCAAACCCGGCAGCTTTCACATCATGCTGTTCGAGGTGCGCGAGCTGTTTCAGGGCACGCCCTTCCCGTTGACCCTGACCATGGATGACGGCCAGAAGCTGGAATTGAGCCTGCCAGTGAAGCCGATTGAACCCATGGCAGGCATGCAGCACTGACATTAATGGACGTGTGTTCAGTTTTTTACACTGTGTATTCCCGTCGCACTGGGTAAAATGATGGCCTTTCCAGTCCATAAGAGAGTGACATGATGAAGAAGACCTTGATTGCCGGTTGTGTGCTGGCCCTGTTCAGCCAGGCTGCCATGGCTGCTGATGACTGGCGTATTGCTGCCGGTATCGATGTATGGAACGCGCAGGGCAGCGGCCAGATCAACGGTGTCGGGGCCAACGGCAGCTATGACGAGAACTACAACTGGAGCGGCTACCTGCAACTGGAGCACGGCATCATTCTGCTGCCCAACGCCAAGTTCGAGATGTCCGATTTCGGTACCAGCGGCGGCGCCCTCAACAACGATCTGATGGCCTATGACCTGAGCCTCTACTATCGCCTGTTCAACAACGACCTGTTCCAGATCGACCTGGGTCTGACCGGTCGTCGTTACGATGGCGATTTCAACACCCAGCACTACTCCTATGACAAGGATGTGTTGATGGCTTACACGGGTGCCGAAGTGCGCATCCCAGGTACCGGCTTTGCCGCCTTCGGCGATGCCCGTGTGCAGGATGCCGACAACTATGACTACCGTCTGGGTGGCTCCTACAAGTTTGCTTCTGCTCCCCTTAAGGTACAGGCCGGTTGGCGTGAGGCGAGCATGGACTTCGATCGCGTTGATCAGCGGATTGATGGCTGGTTCATGGGCTGCGAATTCACTTTCTAATCTGGCCGTCAGCTGACGACGAGGAACGATAATGGGCCACATCATAGTGACAGGTGCCGGTTCCGGTCTCGGCCGGGCGCTGACCATCGGGCTGGTTGAGCGGGGCCATCAGGTATCCATGATGGGGCGCCGTTATCAGCGACTGCAGGAGCAGGAGCAACGGCTCGGCAGCGCGGTGATCGGCATCGTCGCCGATCTGGCGCACCATGAAGAGGTCGACGTCGCCTTCGCCGCTGCGGTGGAGTGGGGCGGCCTGCCCGACATGGTGATCCACTGCGCCGGGGTCGGCGAGTTTGGCCCGGTTGGTGTCTACACCGCCGAGCAGATCCGTAGGGTGGTGGAGAGCAATCTCATCTCCACCATTTTGGTGGCACAACAGACGGTGCGGCTCATCGGTGACAAGGGCGGGGTGCTGGCCAATGTGCTCTCCTCCGCCGCGCAGGTGGGCAAGGCCAACGAGAGCCTCTATTGCGCCTCAAAATGGGGGATGCGCGGCTTTCTGGAGTCGCTGCGCACCGAGCTGAAAGGCTCACCGCTGCGGCTGGTCAACCTCTACCCGAGCGGGGTCCGCAGCGAATTTTGGGACAACTCGGATCACGTGGATCCCAGTGGTTTCATGACCCCGGAAGATGCGGCGGCCTATATGCTCGATGCGCTGGAGGCGAGAAGCAGCTGCCACGTGACCGACCTCTTTATCGGTCGCAATCCCTGAGGTGATGTCCCGTCATCCGGTTGCCGTCGTCAGAGAAAGCAGAAACAAAAAGCGCGCCAAATGGCGCGCTTTTTTATGGTGGCAAGGGGGCGAAATTAACGGCCCAGCTTGGCCTTGAGCATGGCGATAATCTCGCCAATGGCCACTTCCTGCTTCTCGCCGGAGCGGCGGCACTTGTACTCCACCACGCCGTTGTCCAGACCGCGATCGCCGATGACGATGGCGTGCGGCACACCCAGTAGCTCCATGTCGGCGAACATCACGCCCGGGCGCTCTTTACGGTCGTCGAACAGCACATCGACACCGGCGGCTTTCAGCTCGGCGTAGAACTGCTGTGCCTGCTCGGCCACGCGCTCGGATTTGTGCATGTTCATCGGCACTATGGCCACTTCGAACGGAGCGATGGCGTCCGGCCAGATGATGCCGTACTGGTCGTTGTTCTGCTCGATGGCGGCGGCTACCAGACGGGAAACCCCGATACCGTAGCAACCCATCTCCATGGTGACGGACTTGCCGCCTTCGTTCAGCACGCTCGCCTTCATCGCTTCTGAGTATTTGGTACCCAGCTGGAAGATGTGGCCCACTTCGATACCGCGTTTGAGCAGCAGCTTGCCCTGGCCGCACGGGCTCGGGTCGCCTTCCACCACGTTGCGCAGGTCGGCAACCTCATAGGTAGCGATGTCGCGATCCCAGTTGGCACCGGTCAGGTGGAAGCCGGTGTCGTTGGCGCCGCAGACGAAGTCCGCCAGATGGGCGGCGCTGCGATCGGCAATAACACGACCATTGAAGCCTACCGGACCGATGGAGCCCGCATCGCAACCGGCGGCAGCTTTAATCTGCTCATCGTTGGCGAAGGTCAGCGGGTTGGCGACACCAGAGAGCTTCTCGGCCTTGAGCTCGTTCAGCTCGTGGTCGCCACGCAATACCAGCGCGATGACCGCCTGCTTGCCGTGCTCGTCTTCCTCTGCCAGTACCAGCAGGGTCTTGGCGATGGTGGTTGGCGCCACGCTCAGGAAGGCGGCGACTTCGTCTATGGTGTGAACGGCCGGGGTGGCGACCTTGGTCAGGGCTGCGGTGGCGGCAGCGCGCTCACCAGCCGGTGCCAGCGCTTCGGCCATCTCGATGTTGGCGGCGTAATCTGATGTGTCGGAGAAGGCGATCAAGTCTTCACCGCTCTCGGCCAGCACCTGGAATTCGTGGGAACCGGTGCCACCGATGGAGCCGGTATCGGCCTGCACCGGACGGAAGTTCAGACCCATGCGGGTGAAGGCCTTGCAGTAGGCGGCGTGCATCTTCTCGTAGGTATCGACCAGGGATTCCTTGTCGATATGGAAGGAGTAGGCATCCTTCATCAGGAATTCACGACCGCGCATCACCCCGAAACGGGGGCGCACTTCGTCGCGGAACTTGGTCTGGATCTGGTAGAGGTTGAGCGGCAGCTGCTTGTAGCTGTTCACTTCGTAGCGGATCAGGGAGGTGATCACCTCTTCGTGGGTCGGGCCCAGCACGAAGCGGCGGTTGTGGCGGTCGGTCAGGCGACACAGCTCGGGACCGTAGTCATCCCAGCGGCCGGACTCCTGCCACAGCTCGGCGGGCTGCACCACCGGCATAGAGACTTCGATGGCACCAGCATTGTTCATCTCTTCGCGAACAATGTTCTCGATCTTTTTCAGTACCCGCAGGCCGGACGGCAGCCAGGCATACATGCCGGAGGCCAGTTTGCGGATCATGCCAGCGCGCAGCATCAGCTGATGGCTGACGACTTCGGCGTCGGACGGGGTTTCCTTGAGAGTGGAAAGCAGATATTGGCTGGTACGCATCGCTCGTGACCTTAGATAAAACGGGCCGCGGGGCCCTGGATAAATTCAAGAGCGGAATTTTAACAGGGAGGGCCCTGCGGCCCAAGGGCTAAATTTAGCGCAGCGGGAGAAAGCGGGGGCCGTGCCCCCGCCCGTGTCAGACCCTAAATTGCGACAGCAGTCGCTGTTGCAGCAGGCTGGCCTGATGCAGGGAGGAGGCAAGTTGCAGGCACTCCTGCGCCTCCTGCTCACCTGTCTGGGCTTGCAGGCTGATGCCGGAGACCTTGCCCGAGGTATTGCTCAGGGTGTGGGAGAGCTGACCTGTGGCATCTGCCACCTGCTGGACCATGTCAGCCAGATGGTCGATGGCCTCTTCCACCTTGAACAGGATCTGCTTGGTGTTGTCAGAATCCTGCATGCCCGACTTCACGGTTTTCAGGTTGCGTTGCATCATCAGGTAGGCTTTCTCGGTCTGCTGTTGAATGCTGTTGATCACCTCGGTGATTTCGGCACTGGAGGAAGCGGTACGGTTGGCCAGAGTGCGCACCTCGTCGGCCACCACGGCAAAGCCCCGGCCCATCTCGCCGGCCCGGGCCGCCTCGATGGCGGCGTTGAGTGCCAGCAGGTTGGTCTGCTCCGAGATGCTGCTGATGGTGGAGATGATCTGGCCAATCTGGCTCGCCTGTTCTTTGAGGGCGTTGATGGCGTTGGCGCACTCGCCCACCTCCACCACGACACGTTGCATGCCGTTGCTGGCGGAGGTGACGTATTGACTGCTCTCGGCGGTGAGCTGGCGTACTTCATTGGCGTTTTGCGCCGCCACTCTGCAATTATCCGAAATGGAGGTGGCGACCTGCACCATCTGCTCGCTGTCGTGGTGCAGCGCCTGAGCATGCTCGGCGGTCTGGCGGCTGCTCTGGCTGATGGCCTCGACCCGGTTGACCGAGGTGTGCACGTGGTCGCTGATGTGCTGGTTGTTGTCCATAGTGGAGCTGATCATCTTCTGCAGCTTCTCGATGAAGCGGTCCACACTACCTGCCAGCGAGCCTATCTCATCGTCCCGCTTGAGATTGATCCGCGCGTTGAGATCACCTTCGCCAGCAGCTATGTCTTGCATCCGCTGATTGACTTGCAACAGGGGCCTGACTATGGCGCGAACCAGCCAGAAACCGCAAAGGGCGACGATCAGCAGGCTCAGTACCATACCCCCCAGGATAAGGGTCCTGGTATGGCCGATGATGGTATTGAGCTGATTTACTTGATCCTCGACAGTGGCATCCCCCTTGGCCTCGACCTCGACCAGCACCTGCTTGAGCTGTTCGGCACTGCTCTCGTATTGCACCAGCTGGCGCTGGTAATCGCTCAGGGCTGCAATCCACTGGCTCATCAGCTGCTGATTGTCGGCCTGCAGAGCCCGGTATTGCACCGCCAGCGACTGGCCGGCAAATTCCCCCTCGCCGGGGATATCGAACAGCCCTGTGGCCAGCATGCCGTCAACCGCCTCCTGATAGAAGCTGGTCGCCTCCTTCAACTCGGCCTGGATGGCAGGGGTCGGGCCTTCGCTTTGCATCTTCTCCAGCGCATAGAGCTGGCGCAGGAAGCCGATGTTGGCCTCCATGCCGCCGTCGGCCGCATGCCAGCGCGTGGCGAGACCACCATTCCAGCTGATGGCCTGATCCGGCGCCTGAGTGAGGCTCTCGACTGCGCCATCGCCGACCACTTCCAGCTGGGTGGAGAGGCGGGACATGCGCTCCGAGCTGGCACGCAGCGCCTTGTCGACGCTGGTATAGGTGCTATAGAACGTCAGCAGCTTGTCCTGCTGTTGTTGATAAACCTGCTGGCGCTGGTTCATGGTGCTGATCGCCGTCTCATCAATGAGCCTGCCTTCACCCACCCGGCGCAGGGCATCTGTGGCGGCCTCTCTGGCTCGTTGCAGCTCGGGCTCGTCGAGCGGCATGCCTCTGAGCATTTTCTGGATATAAAGGGACTGGTTGCCCAGATCTATGGATCCCTCCATGGCGCCATCGGCAGTCTGCCAGGCGGCGCCCAATACATAGGAGAGCAGATCAGCCAGCCGTTGGCTGCCATACCAGCCGATTGCTCCCATGCCCAGTGTGCAACCGAGCAGGATAGTCAGCCCCAGATTTGATGTAGTGACAATTTTCATGATGCAAGACCTTCCTTGGTTCCGAACAAACCCAATTGAGTGTTCCATCAATGGCCAAGATTCGCCATTCCCGGTGGAAAATAAAGTTACTGCCCAGATCCGATCCAAGCATGGCTCCGAAAGCGTCAGAATACCGAGAATCCTCTGTCATCCATCGCTGCCCTATGCTGGATACTTATCCAGTTATTCTTTATGCTATGACCCAATTTACAGATAGATGGTTTGGCGAGGAGAGAGTCGTGATTGGTCGCTTGAGAGGCGTAGTCATTGAGAAACAACCCCCCGAGGTGCTGCTGGAAGTCGGGGGCGTGGGCTATGAGGTACAGATGCCCATGAGCTGCTTCTATGATCTGCCCGAGATCGGCAAGGAAGCGACCATTCACATCCACTTCGTGGTGCGTGAAGATGCCCAGCTGCTGTATGGCTTCAATCACAAGCAGGAGCGGGCGTTGTTTCGCGAGCTGATCAAGACCAACGGTGTCGGCCCCAAGCTGGCGTTGGCTATCCTCTCCGGCATGACAGCCACCCAGTTCGTGCTGAGTGTCGAGCGCGAGGAGATAAGCTCGCTGGTCAAATTGCCTGGTGTGGGCAAGAAGACTGCCGAGCGGCTGGTGGTGGAGATGAAGGACAGGCTCAAGGGCTGGGTTAGCCACGATCTCTTCTCGCCGGCCGAGATCAGCCTGCCAGCCAAGGAGCGCCAGCTGCGGGCGCCCGATGCGAGCGAAGAGGCGGCCAGCGCGCTGGTGGCTCTGGGCTACAAGCCGCAGCAGGCCAGCCAGATCGTCAGCAAGATAGCCATCGATGGGATGTCGGTTGAGGATATCATCCGTGAATCCCTGCGTAGTCTGGTGTGAGGTAGGCAATGATTGAAGCGGACCGTCTCATCTCTGCCACTGGTGTGCGTGAGGATGAGGTCATTGATCGGGCCATACGGCCAAAGATGCTGGCCGATTATACCGGTCAGGATCCCGTCTGTGAGCAGATGGAGATCTTCATCGAGGCGGCGCGCCAGCGTGGTGAGGCACTTGATCACCTGCTGATCTTCGGCCCGCCAGGTCTGGGCAAGACCACGCTCGCGAACATCGTCGCCAACGAGATGGGGGTCAACATCAAGACCACCTCAGGCCCAGTGCTGGAAAAAGCAGGCGATCTGGCGGCGCTGCTAACCAACCTAGAACCAAACGACGTTTTGTTTATCGATGAAATTCACCGGCTGAGTCCGGTGGTGGAGGAGGTGCTCTATCCGGCGATGGAAGATTACCAGCTCGACATCATGATAGGGGAAGGCCCTGCCGCCCGCTCCATCAAGCTCGATTTGCCTCCCTTTACCCTGATCGGTGCCACGACCCGGGCCGGCTCCCTGACCAGCCCGCTGCGGGATCGTTTCGGCATAGTGCAGCGGCTGGAGTTCTATAACGTCAAGGATCTGACCGATATCGTTTCTCGCAGCGCCCGTTGCCTGGGGCTGGAGATGACCAATGACGGCGCCCTGGAATTGGCTCGACGCTCTCGCGGTACGCCGCGAATTGCCAACCGTCTGTTGCGTCGCGTGCGCGACTTTGCCCAGGTTAAGTCTGATGGCCGGATTGACGGACCCATAGCGGCCCGAGCCATGGATATGTTGGACGTGGACAATGAAGGCTTCGACTTCATGGACCGCAAGCTATTGTTGGCTCTCATAGACAAGTTTATGGGGGGCCCTGTGGGGCTCGATAACCTGGCGGCGGCTATCGGTGAAGAAAAAGATACCATCGAGGATGTGCTGGAGCCTTATTTGATCCAGCAGGGTTACCTGCAACGTACACCTAGAGGGCGGATGGCGACACCAAGAGCTTATGCACATTTTGGCCTGCAACGGCCAGATGAAAGGTGAAAATAGCTGTTTGAACAAAAAACCGCCATCAAGGGCGGTTTTTTGTTATCTGGGCATAAAAAAGCCCACGGCACAGGCGGTGGGCAAAGACAATTCAGGATGGATGTTCACAGACAGTGAGTGCGTCTGGACACAGACCGGAAGAAACAGAGGAGCCGTCGCGAGGCCTCAAAGCCGATTCATTTGATAGAGCTGAACGAACGAAAGCTTGTAGTAACGGATGGTTGTAGCAACAAACTTTTTCATCTTACATTCCAATAGACAGGTTCGAAATGAGCGTCGTATACGTACCAAAAACCCAGATTGACCGGCCTGTGCCCAAGGTATGCCCTCACTGCGAGACGCATTGTAGGAGGTATATCGGACTCGGACAAACAAGAAAAATTACCAAGTATGGATTAGATTAACTAATCAATTGCCGGAGTGTTTTGCTTGCATAAACATATTGATTTACTGAATTTTAATTGGGTTTAGCGGCGAGTATCCAAGAGTAGGTAAACATTATGAAAATCTGCTTGAGTGCTGTTTTTTAACAGAAGCTTCACTTATTGATGTTGATATTAAATTTGATTTAAATCAATGATTTGCGATTTGGTGTTTTTTGTGACGCAGCTCTCCAAATTAAATGAAGCGTGACGTAAAAGTTCCTTTGAAAGGCATGTATTGATGATGGTTTTACATTGATTTCAATCAAATAAAGGTGATATAAAACACCGGTCATTGTGAGCGGGAATAAAGCAAGCTTGATTGTTTTTCAATTGTTAAGCATTAGCTTTTTTTGTTCCTGTTTATTGCTTTATTGTTAATGCGGGTAGCGCTCGAATCCGGTCGCCAGTGCAAACTGGAGCGCGACCGATAATTCGGGGACTGTCAACGGAAGCTTTGTCCTTATACTTAAAATAGCCGTGCCAATAATCGGTGAGGAAACATCATGATTGCTGAGCATGTGGTAGACCTATCGCGGTTCCAGTTCGCTGCGACGGCCCTTTATCACTTTTTGTTTGTACCCCTGACGCTGGGATTGGCCTTTATCCTGGCGATCATGGAATCTGTCTATGTGATGACCAACAACACCATCTACCGGGATATGACCAAATTCTGGGGTAAGTTGTTTGGTATCAACTTTGCCTTGGGGGTAACCACAGGCCTGGCCATGGAGTTCCAGTTCGGGACTAACTGGGCTTATTACTCCCATTATGTCGGCGATATCTTCGGGGCCCCGCTGGCTATCGAAGGGCTGATGGCCTTCTTCCTGGAGTCCACCTTCGTCGGTATGTTCTTCTTTGGCTGGGATCGACTGAGCAAGCATCAGCATCTGGCTGCAACCTGGTTGATGGCGCTGGGGACCAACCTCTCCGCTCTCTGGATCCTGGTTGCCAACGGCTGGATGCAGAACCCGGTCGGTGCCGAGTTCAACTTCGAATCCATGCGGATGGAGATGGTGAGCTTCGCCGACGTGGTGTTCAACCCCGTCGCTCAGGTCAAGTTTGTCCACACGGTCGCGGCGGGCTATACCACGGGCGCCATGTTTGTGCTGGGTATCTCTTCCTACTACCTGCTCAAGAATCGTGATGTGGCGTTTGCCCGTCGCTCCTTTGCCATTGCAGCCGCCTTTGGCATGGCTTCCATCGTGTCAGTGGTGATCCTGGGTGACGAATCCGGTTACCAGACCGGTGAAGTACAGAGGGTGAAACTGGCTGCTATCGAAGCTGAGTGGGATACTGAGCCGGCTCCGGCCGCATTTACCCTGTTCGGTATTCCGAATCAGGAAAAGATGCGTACCGACTTCGCCATCAAGATCCCTTTTGCGCTGGGTATTATTGCTACTCGTTCGCTGGATGGTCAGGTAACGGGTCTGAGAGATCTGAAAAACGAGCATGAGTTGCGTATACGCAATGGTATGACTGCTTACGATCTGTTGACCAAGCTGCAATCAGGTGACAAGTCTGAAGACACCCGCGCTCGCTTCGATGAAGTGAAGCAGGATCTGGGCTACGGTCTGCTGCTCAAGCTCCACACCAGTAATGTGATCGATGCGACTGACGAACAGATCCAGGCCGCCGTGGATGACTCCATCCCACGGGTGCTGCCGCTGTTCTTCGCTTTCCGCATTATGGTTGCCTGCGGCATGGTGCTGCTGGTGTTGATCGGTCTGGCCTTCTATGACAGTGCCCGTCACCGTATCGGTGAGCGCAAGTGGCTGCTCAAAGCCCTGTTGTGGGGCATACCTTTACCCTGGATCGCCAGCGAGGCGGGCTGGTTTGTCGCCGAGTATGGTCGTCAACCGTGGACCATTGCTGAGATACTGCCAACGTCCCTCTCCGCATCCAACGTGCCTGCGTCCGAGATCTGGTTCTCCCTGATCGGGATCTTCCTGTTCTATACCGTACTTCTGGTTATCGAGATGTACTTGATGTTCAAGTATGCCCGCCTAGGCCCCAGCAGCCTGAAGACTGGCAAGTATCACTTTGAACAACTCAAGGCATAAGGAGAGCGACCATGTTTGATTACGAAACACTGCGTGTCATCTGGTGGGCTCTGGTCGGCGTGTTGCTGATTGGTTTCGCCATCACCGATGGCTTCGACATGGGGGTAGGCGCACTGCTCCCCTTCGTCGGCAAGAAGGATGTAGAGCGTCGCGTGATGCTCAATACCATGGGCCCGCACTGGGAAGGCAATCAGGTTTGGCTGGTCACTGCCGGTGGTGCCTTGTTCGCAGCCTGGCCAATGGTGTATGCCGCGACCTTCTCCGGCTTCTACATCGCCATGATGTTGACCCTGATGGCGTTGTTTTTGCGTCCGGTCGGCTTGAAGTACCGTTCTCTGCGTGCTGATGCCAGATGGCGCGACAACTGGGATCGGGCCTTATTCGTCGGTAGCGCCGTGCCGCCTATCATCTTTGGTGTGGCATTTGGCAATCTGCTGCAAGGTGTTCCGTTCGAGTTTAATCAGTTCATGATGTTGACCTATCATGGCAACTTCTTTGGCCTGCTTAATCCGTTTGGCATTCTGGCCGGTCTGGTGAGCTTGTTCATGTTGCTTACCCAGGGCGCTACCTGGTTGATGATGAAGACCGACGGTGAAGTGCTGGCCCGCTCCCGCACCGCTGCCATGATCTGCTCCCTGCTGACTCTGGTCCTGTTTGGTCTGGCCGGTTTCTGGGTAAGTGGCATGGAGGGCTATGTGGTGGTCAAGGCTGCTGCAACCGATGCAGTTTCCAATCCCATGAACAAGGAAGTGGTGCGTGAGGCTGGTGCCTGGATGAACAACTACACCCTTTACCCTTGGATGATAGTCGCGCCAGTACTGGGTCTCTCCATGAGCCTGTTGACTGCATTGTTTGCCAAGCTGAATAAAGGCTGGGTAGCATTTACCAGTTCATCGCTGGCGGTTACCGGTGTGATCCTGACCGCAGGTTTCTCCATGTTCCCGTTCGTGATGCCCTCCAGTCTTGAGCCCTCACTGAGCCTGACCATGTGGGATGCCACTGCATCGTTCAACACCTTGCAAGTGATGACCGTAGTGGCAGTTATCTTGGTACCGATTGTGCTGGCCTATACCATCTGGACTTACATCAAGATGTTTGGCCGGGTGACCAGCAAGCACATCGAAGACAACCAACAATCGCTCTACTAAGAAGGAGTCCTGATATGTGGTATTTCACCTGGTTCCTGGGTCTGCTGCTGGCTTGTGCGTTTGGCATCATCAATGCGCTCTGGCTGGAACACACCGAGAACATGGATCGTCAGATCGATGAACACAAGTGATCGACTCGCCCGGTTGGCCGCTCCGCTAGAGCGCCAACCCTGGCAGGGGTTGATGCTGGTTGCGGCAGCCCTGTTGGCGGTCGCCATTTTACAGGCCCCTGACTTGGTCGCTGCCAACACCAGTGAACACGGCCTCTGGCTTGCTCCCTGGCTGATGTGGGCGGTCTGTTGCGGCGTGATGCACGGGCTGGGATTTCATCCCCACAGCCTCATAGGCCGTGTACTGTTTTGCCCCTGGCTCGCCTGGCCCAGTTTGTTATATGGGCTCTGGTTGACTCAAGGCTATTTCCTTTCATAAAAAACGGGGGGAGGCAGGATTTCCCTGCCTCCCCCTGCTTCTTTCCTATTCAGCCCTGCGCTATGATAGCCCCCCATCTGACTGTCGAATGGATCACAGATTGCTATGGGTGAAGTCTCTGAGTTTCCGGTGCGTGTCTACTACGAAGACACCGATGCCGGAGGCATCGTCTACAACGCCAATTATCTCAAGTTTATGGAACGTGCTCGCACCGAGTTTCTGCGCGCCGGTGGCATCGAACAGGATGTTCTGCTGCGTGACGGACACGCGTTTGTGGTGAGTCGAACAGAGATCGATTTCCGCTCGGCGGCCCGTTTTAATGAGCTTTTGACTGTGTTAACGCAAGTGACTGAAGTGAAACGTGCATCCCTGCGCTTCTCACAACGGATACTGGCGGCTGATGGACGACTGATCACCCAGGCCATGGTACAGATAGCCTGTGTCAGTCATCCGCATATGAAACCTGTTGCAATACCTGAAAATGTGAAGGGAGTGCTGTTAAGTGCACGCTGAAATTTCGTTTATTGGCCTGTTTTGGCAAGCCAGCCTGTTGGTAAAACTGGTCATGATGACCCTAATGGGGATGTCGGTTGTCTCTTGGGCGCTGATCTTCCAACGCTCCAAGGTCATCAAGGCGGCCAATATCGCATCGGAGCAGTTTGAGGATAGATTCTGGTCCGGGGTCGACCTTAACCGTCTCTATCAGGAGTCCTCTTCTCGCCGCGATGACATCGAAGGCATGGAGGACATCTTCTATTCCGGCTTCAAGGAGTATGCTCGCCTGCTCAAGGCCGGCGCTCGTGGCCAGGATGCGGTGATGGATGGTACCTACCGTGCTATGCGGGTATCTCTTTCCCGCGCGGTGGACGAGTTGGAGTCCAACTTGCCAGTGCTGGCGACCGTCGGCTCCATCAGCCCTTACATAGGTCTGTTTGGTACCGTATGGGGCATCATGAACGCCTTTATCGCCTTGGGACAGGTGCAGCAGGCTACCCTGCAGATGGTGGCCCCGGGTATCGCAGAGGCGCTGATCGCCACCGCCATGGGCCTGTTCGCGGCCATTCCTGCGGTTATTTTCTATAACCGGTTTACCAACAAAGTAGAGAAGCTGGAGAACGCCTACGCCAACTTCATGGACGAGTTCACCACCATACTGAACCGTCAAATTGCACAGCAGCAGGGTGATCAGTAATGCAAACCTATCAGCGGATCCGGCGCAAGAAGGTGTGCGAGATCAACGTGGTTCCCTATATCGACGTCATGCTGGTGCTGCTTATCATCTTCATGGCGGTGACGCCTGTGATCACGCAAGGGGTCAAGGTTGACCTGCCGCAGGCGGAATCCGAGCAGTTGCCGGAAGATGCCAAGCCCCCCTTCATCGTCAGCGTCAATACCGAAGGCGAGTACGTCATCAAGGCCGGTGAGGCCGACGATGAGCCGGTGCCGAGCGGTACGCCCGAGGCGATGCAGCAATACATCACCGAGAAAGCCATGGGGTATCTGGCCATCAACCAGAATGCCCCTGTGGTGGTGGCCGGTGACAAGTCCGTGCGCTACGAAGAAGTGATCCTGCTGATGGTCGCCCTCAAAAATGCGGGCGTGCCTCAGGTTGGCCTGATGACAGATCCGGTGAACTGACGGAGATGGACGTGAAGCGTGGTATTTCCGGTTATCTCATCGCGTCGTTACTGCTGCACCTGATCATCGGCATCATTTTGCTGGTCGGGGTCGACTTCAGCAAACCGAAGCGGCCCGAGTCGAAGGGACAGATCGTCAATGCCGTCATGCTCGACGAGAACTTCCTCAACGAGCAGGCCAAGCAGATCCAGCAGCAGAAATCTCAGCCCAAGCCTCAGAAGGTAGAGAAAGAGAAGGACAAGGAAGACACGGATATCGCCAAGCGCGAGCTGGCCCAGCAGCAGGAGCGGCAGCGCATCGCCGAAACCAAGCGCAAGGAAGCCGAAGAGGCAACCCGCAAGGCAGAGGCCGAAAAGCAGAAGCAGGTCGCCGAGCAGAAGCAGGCGAAAGAGAAGGCCCAGAAAGCTGAGGAAGCCCGCAAGCTGGAAGAGCAGAAAACCAAGAAGGCGGAATCTGAGCGCAAGGCGGCAGAAGCAGAGAGCAAGGCGCTGGCGCTGAAGAAGAAAAAGGAACAGGAAGAGAAAGAGAAGCAAGAGGCCGAACAGAAGCAGGCCAAGGCGGAGGCAGCCAAGAAAGCGGAAGCCGACAAGAAGGCCAAGCAGGAGGCTGAGAAGAAAGCCAAAGCCGAGGCGGACAAAAAAGCCAAGGCAGAGGCCGAGAAACAGGCCAAGGCTGAAGCGGACAAGAAAGCCAAGGAGGCCAAGGAAGAGGCCGCCAAGAAGGCAAAAGCTGACGCAGAGAAGAAGGCCAAGGCCGAGGCTGACAAGCAAGCCAAGATCGCGGCGGAGCGCAAGCGCAAGGCGGCTGAAGAGGCCAAACTGCAAAAAGAGATGGAAGACATGATGCAGCAGCAGCTGTCGGCTGAGGCGAATGCCCGCAGTCAGGCTGCATCGGCGCAGGCGCAGGGCGAGGTTGATAAATATGTCGCCTTGATCCAGGCAACGGTCGAGCGTTACATGATTTTGGATCCCACCATGCGGGGTAAAACATGTACTATCGGCGTACGTCTTGCCAGCACCGGCTTTGTCATATCGGTAGATAACGGCCAGGGTGACCCAGCGGTCTGCCGTTCCGGCAAAGCGGCGGTATTGAAGGCCAGTCAACTGCCAGTGCCAAAGGATCCTGCGGCATTCGAGAGGTTGAAGGAGTTCAACCTCAAGTTAGAACCTAGCATCTAAGCATGATAAAACGGGGTCAGGCAGCGTCTTGCTGAGAAAGGAATTTAACCTCTCATTTTTATTGGAACCGAGTATTTAAGCCATGATCAGAAAAGTATTTTTTGCTTTGGTTGGCTGTTTGTTGCTGGGCCAGAGTGCCCAGGCGGCCCTGGACATCGTCATCACCGGCGGTATAGATAGCGCACGTCCTATCGCCGTCGCCCCCTTCAAGTGGGAAGGGAACGGGCAACTGCCGCAGGACATCGCGGAAGTGGTTTCCAACGATCTGATGCGCAGTGGCAAGTTCAAACCGCTGGCTCGTAGCCAGATGCCGCAGACCCCGAGCTCCAGTGGCGAGATCAACTTCGCGCCCTGGGCGTCCCAAGGGGTTGAGGCTGTGGTGGTCGGTTCCATTGCTGCTGTGGGTGACGGTACCTACAAGGTCAACTTCGAGCTGGTCGACGTGCTGAAGGGACAGCTGGCCAAGACCCAGGGCGGCGAGAGCAACGGTTACATCCTGGATAGCCGCATGGCGACCATTCCAGGTGCCCAGATGCGCCAGTTTGCCCACCGTATCTCTGACATCGTCTATGAGCGTCTGACGGGGGAGCGGGGTGCTTTCCTGACCCGGATCGCCTATGTCTCCATCGAGCGCGGTACTCAATTCCCGTATCAGCTGCGTATTGCCGATTACGACGGTTACAACGAGAAGACACTGTTGCGTTCTCGCGAGCCGCTAATGTCGCCATCCTGGTCGCCGGACGGTAGCAAGCTGGCGTATGTGAGCTTTGAGAACCAGAGGTCTGAAATCTATGTGCAGGATATCTACACCCAGCAGCGCAGCCTGATCTCCAGTTTTCGCGGCATCAATGGGGCACCAAAGTGGTCTCCTGACGGTCGTCGATTGGCTATTGTGTTGTCCAAAGAGGGTCAGCCTGATATCTATGTCATTGATGTTGCAAGCAAGCAGCTGACAAGAGTGACAAATACCCGCGTGATCGACACTGAACCGGCCTGGATGCCGGACGGGCAAACTTTGATTTTCACCTCTGAACGTGGTGGCAAACCCCAGATTTATAGCGTAAATTTGGCGACTGGCGTCACTCGCCGGATGACCTGGGAAGGAGAATCCAACCAGGGTGCCTCTGTCACACCGGACGGCAAGTCCATGGTGATGGTGACCCGGGTTCAGGGACAATATCGCATCGCTCGTCAAGATATGGAAAGCGGAGCAATGTTGGTATTGACTCAGAGTGCTCTGGATGAGTCGCCAAGTGTGGCTCCCAATGGCAGCATGATCATCTATGCCACCATCTATCAAGGTCGTAAGAGTCTCGCGTTGGTGTCGACTGATGGTCGCTTCAAGGCTGTGCTTCCGACCAGTAGCGGTGAAATTCGTGCACCAGCTTGGTCGCCCTTCTTGAATTGATAAAAATTCGATTGTTTTTTGTTTTGTTATAAAGGTTTAAGGAAATAGCATGCAACTCAATAAACTGCTCAAGGGTTTGGCCATCGCACTGCCACTGTTCACCCTGGCCGCTTGTAGTTCCTCTTCTGATTCCGACGCAGCTGGCGCCGAGTCAGGCATGACCGACGGCATGGGCGGTGTACAAACCGGTGGCGCAAATGGCATGTTGTCCCCGGAAGAGCAGATGCGTCAGAAGTTCGAAGCACTGCAACGCGACAACGTGATCCACTTCCCGTTTGATGGTTATGACATTCAGGGTCAGTACGCTGATCTGCTGGATGCACACGCCAGCTACCTGCGTGAGCGTCCGTCCGTCAAGGTGTTGATCGAAGGCCACGCCGATGAGCGCGGTACTCCGGAATACAACATCGCGCTGGGTGAGCGTCGTGCCAAGGCTGTCGCCAAGTATCTGCAAACCCTGGGTGTGCAGGCTGAGCAGCTGTCCATCGTCAGCTATGGCGAAGAGAAGCCGCTGGATCTGTCTCATACCGAGGAAGCCTTTGCCAAAAACCGCCGTGCGGTTCTGGTTTACTAAGGTTTGATCTGAATGACATTCGTGTCTAAGCAAGCGGCCATTTCGATGGCCGTTTTATTTGCACTAAACACTAAGGTTTATTCCGAATGAAGCTCGTGTATAAGCAAGCGACTATTGTGATGGCCGTTTTATTTGCACTGAGCGCTCAGGCGGCTGCGCCCGTGAGCGATCTCAGTGGCGGTGGTGGCGTGGCCCTTAGCGGCAACAATGGCGCCATTATGCCCACAGGCAGCCTGGAAGACAGGGTCGCCTTGCTGGAGCGCACCCTGAATGCCCGCCTGCGCCTGCAGGCCGAGTTGCAGCAACAGGTGGATTCCCTGCAAGGGGAGGTCTCCGAGCTGCGCGGCCAGCTGGAACAGCAAACCTACCAGATGGAGCAGTCGCAAGAGCGTCAGCGCCAGCTCTACCAGGAGCTCGACAAGGTGGCCAACAGTCAGCCTGCCCCCGCCACACCGGCGGCCGGTGCGGCCCCGGCGGCAGTGGCCAACTACTCCGCCAATCTGGATGAGAACCAGGCCTATGATGCGGCCGTGAACATGGTGCTGAAGGACAAGAACTACGACAAGGCCATCCCCGCCTTTGAAGGGTTCATCAAGCAGTACCCAAGCTCGGGCTATGTACCGAATGCCCACTACTGGCTCGGCCAGCTGTTGTTCAACAAGGGTGACAGAACCGGTGCTGCGGCTCAGTTCTCTACCGTGGCGAACAAGTTCAGCAAGTCCCCCAAGCGGGCAGATGCTCTGCTGAAGCTGGGCATGCTGGCGCAGCTCGATGGCAAGAAAGCGGAAGCCAAGACCTTCTATGAGCAGGTGATCAAGGGCTATCCCAACACCTCGCCGGCCCAATTGGCCAAGCAGAGTCTGAGCAAGTTGTAGCATTGCCGTATGTCACTGTTTTCGTAACAGTCTTGTAAATACGGCCCCGCTTTGTATGCGCAGTGAACAATCAGATTTAATTTAAGAATTTTCTATTGCGCCAGGATGATAAATCCGTAATATAGGCCGCCGTCAGGGCAGGTGCAGTATTGCAGCCGGTTCTGGTCGTGGTGAGGGTCGTTAGCTCAGTCGGTAGAGCAGTTGACTTTTAATCAATTGGTCGCTGGTTCGAATCCAGCACGACCCACCATTTCTCCACCAGGTGGAGACAGAATCCCAGGTCGTTTAGCTCAGCTGGGAGAGCACCTCCCTTACAAGGAGGGGGTCACTGGTTCGATCCCAGTAACGACCACCAGTTTGTAAAAAAATGATTTAGATGGGTCGTTAGCTCAGTCGGTAGAGCAGTTGACTTTTAATCAATTGGTCGCTGGTTCGAATCCAGCACGACCCACCATCATTTCAAGAATCCCAGGTCGTTTAG
>NZ_CDBI01000050.1 GCF_000820025.1 Aeromonas popoffii | reverse complement strand
AGCGTCATGCCGCTGCCCGCGGCGACCATGTTGCGCAGCGTCTCCAGGCTGGTGCCCTTGAAACGCTGATCCTCACCGATACCAGCGGCAAAGCAGAACCCCATCGCCTGATCCCTCAAACAGTGGCCATCGGCCAGCATCAGCAGCTTCTTGCCCTTGAGGTTACTGAGCGGCACCGACTTGGCCCTGGCTTCCGGGTGATGTTGCGGTACCGCCAGCCACATGGGCTCCTGATAGAGAGGAATAGAGCTAAACCCTTCCATACCCTCAAGTTCGGCGAGGATGAGGCAATCCAGCGCCCCTTCTTCCAACCGCTTAAGCAGCACCTGGGTCTGCTCCTCATAGAGATAGAACTCCAGCTTGGGAAAATGCTCGCGCAGATCCTGGATGATGTGGGGCAGCAGATAGGGACCGACTGTGGGAATGAAACCGATATGGATCTCACCAGACATGGGCTCGGCAAAGTGCTGGCCTATGCTCTTGAGCTCCCGCACCTCTTTTAGCACCTTGCGGGCCTGATGGGCCATGGCGTCACCGGCCGGGGTAAATAGCACCTTGCGCGAGGTGCGCTCAATCAGGATCACCCCCAGTTCATCTTCCAGCTTGCGCAGCTGGCCGCTCAGGGTGGGTTGGCTGACGAAGCAACGCTCCGCTGCCTTGCGAAAATGCTTCTCCTCTTCCAAGGCAACCAAATACTCGAGATCGCGAAGGTTCATACATCCAGAATCCTGCCAACCAATTGGGCCATTAGCATGCCCAAGAAAGAGAGCAGGGACAAGATATGGCGACTGAATGGAAAAAGAGGGCCGGATGGAAAAACAAAGCGGGCCCGGATCC
>NZ_CDBI01000049.1 GCF_000820025.1 Aeromonas popoffii | reverse complement strand
TGATGGTCGCCGTTGTTATTTCTGGCATTGGTGAGCACTATTCGTGGCTGATGGTGATCACCGCCATGGTATGGCGCTGGTCAATCCATCGATAGGAAACCTGGCTGGTGGCGAGACGCAGTGGCGACTGCTTTGCCAACTGCTGCAGATTGAGTGTCTCTGTGGTTTGCTTGGGGCCCGAGAGGCAGGTGACCTGCATTTGCTCCTCCTGCTGGTTGATGCGGCAGGCATCCTCCACGATGGCGCCGCTAAAGGTGATGCGTCCTGTGCTGCTTGCCGAAGTGGCCTGTGCCATTGATATGCCCAGTGTGGCGAGGGTGAGCGCCACTGCGATTGTCTTCATGCAGACCTCCAGATTGTCTTGCACTTTGGTAGGAAACCGCGTGTTCATTGCCTTGCATAGTCAGTATCGACGGTGTCTGGCTGGGGGGGGATTATTTGACCACTCGTCGTCAAGCTCGGTGCCAAAGGTCAGAACAAAAAAGAGGGCAACCCCAGGGGTTGCCCTCTTGCTATTCATCACGAGGAAAACGCGGTTTTCTCTTTATATGCGGGGCTTACTTACCCGCAATGTTCAAACCACCGAAACGAATGAGCGGGGCATAGAAGCCCTTGCCATCGTCGTGGTGCAGCAGGTCGCCGACCGCTTCGAGCTCGCCGAGCAGGCGGTAGAAGTTGCCTGCGACC
>NZ_CDBI01000048.1 GCF_000820025.1 Aeromonas popoffii | reverse complement strand
TCGCGTTGAGGAGGCGCATATTACGCTCCTCACTTCGAAAGTCAAGCGGTTGTTTTCGCTTTTCTTTCGGCGCCTGCTTCACTAGGAAGCTGGCTCATCAGTCCGGCGTGTTCCGCCGTGCTGGTAGGGGCGCATTATAGGGAGCCACGCCGGGATGACAAGAGGAAAACGGCAAAAAATGGCACTTTTTGCCGTTTAGCGGTTCAAATGCCTATTTATCAAACAAAAAGCCCCGCATCAGCGGGGCTCAAGCCAGCAATAACGCCGTGCTGCTATCTTTTTGACCAGAATTCACGGGCAAAAATGCGCACCTTTTCCCAATCGGTAAACTCGAGATCCTTGCTGGTATCCGTACTGCCGCCGGTCATCTTCATGATCAGCTGAATGATGCGGGTCTGCCACCAGTTATAGCGGGAATATTGCAACGCGCCGGCGAACACTCCCAAGGTTCTCGGCTTCCAGGGGGAGAGGCGCAGGAACTTCTTCATATAGGCATTGGTCTGCGGCGTCTGCTTCTCCGGCTTGCGCGCAGTCAGGTTGACACAGAAGAAGGCCGCATTGGCCACCTCCAGCTGTTCATGATGGGCATGAATAAAGCTGAGCAGGCTGGGATGGAAGTTGCCGTAACGAATGGAGGCACCGATCAATACCTTCTTGAACTTGCTGAGGTTGCACATGGGCAGAGTGTGCAGGTCATGCATCACCACCTCGTAACCCAGCATCTCCTCCAGCATGACATCCACGATTTTCTGTGTTTGCCCATCCCGAGAGGAATAAAGCACCAAAATCTTGTCCATACCTACCTCAACTACGCCAGAATGCGGGGGTAAACAGTACCAGAAGTGTGAAAATTTCCAATCGGCCGAACAACATGGCCAGGATCAGTATCCATTTTGCCACCGCGCTGATACCGGAAAAATTGGAGGCCACATCACCCAGACCCGGCCCCACGTTGGTAAGGGTCGCCGCCACCGCCGAGAAGGCTGTCACCTCGTTCATTCCGGTGGCGATCAATGCCAGCATGAACAACACAAACAAAATGATGTAGGCGGCAAAGAAACCCCACACCGCCTCGACGATCCGATCCGATACCGCCTTGCGCCCCAGTTTGAGGGTATAGACGGCACGCGGGTGCACCAGCCGCTTCAACTCCCGTACTCCCTGCATGAACAGGATCATGAAGCGCATCACCTTGATGCCACCACCGGTACTCCCGGCGCAACCCCCTATAAAGGAGGAGAACATCAGCATCATCGGCAGTATGGCTGGCCAGTCGGCATAACTGGTGGTGCTGTAACCCGTGGTGGTCCCCAGCGATACCGACTGGAACAGGGCATGGTTGAGTGTCTCCTGCCAGTGTTCATAGTGGTTGTGCTGCAGCAACACGGCGGCGCAGAACAGAAAAAGGAACAGCTGAATCCCCAAAAACACCTTCACCTCGGGGTCACGCAGATAGCTCAGCAGGCGTACCGGTGTGTGAGTGAACACCATGAAGTGCAGACCGAAGTTAATGCTGCCGATCAGCAGGAAGCACACAGTGACCAGATTGATGGTCGGGCTGTTGAAGAAGCCGATGCTGTCATCGTGGGTGGAGAAGCCACCGATGGAGAGGCTGGAGAAGGAGTGACAGATGGCGTCGAACAGCGTCATACCGGCCAGCCAGTACGCCAGGATGCAGAGCATGGTCAGCAACAAGTAGATGAACCAGAGCGCCTTGGCCGTCTCGGCGATACGCGGCGTCACCTTGGTATCCTTGACCGGCCCGGGGATCTCGGCGCGGTAGAGCTGCATGCCCCCGATGCCGAGCAGCGGCAGTATGGCGACGGCCAGCACTATGATCCCCATGCCCCCCAGCCATTGAAGCAGTTGGCGGTAGAACAGAAACGCCTTGGGCAGATTGTCCAGCCCGGTCAGCACGGTCGCTCCCGTGGTCGTCAGGCCGGAGAAAGATTCGAAAAAGGCCTCCGAGACCGACATGCTGGGCACATCCCCCAGTAAAAAGGGCACGGCCCCCACACTGCCCAGCACAGTCCAGAACAGCACCACGATAAGGAAGCCCTCTTTCGAGCGCAGCTCCTTCTTGTGGTAGCGGTTGGGAAACCAGAGCAGCACACCAAGCAACAGCGCGATGAGAAAGGAGCTGACGAACTCGGCACCACCACCATCCCGATAGCCAAACGCAACCATGGCAGGCAACAACATGGTCGAGCTGAATAGCGCAACCAACAGGCCAACGATGCGAATAATGCTCAGAATGTGCATTCCGGCTCCCTCTTCAGGCTAAAAGAGCGGTGGATTCTAGCTATCTAAGGAGCGAAGGGATACCCGTCCATGGGTGCGGTCGGTCAATTCCCGATCAACCTGGGCCCAAACAGAGGATTCCCACGCGACCCGCAGGGTAACGCGAGCGCCGTAATCGGCATCCAGCAACTGGCCGTGATGGTATCCGATCAGCGCCTCCACCACGCCCATGTCGGCATAGTCACATTGGATGAGAGAGGGAGTCTGCTGGCGCTTGATCCGGGTCTCGAGCTGCTTGAGCGCAGCCCCCACTCCCCCCCCATAGGCCTTGACCAAACCGCCAGTGCCCAACAGCACACCGCCGTAGTAACGCACCACCACGGTGGCTATCTCACCCAGTCCGGAGCCCATCAGCTGAGCCAGCATGGGCTTGCCAGCGGTCCCTGAGGGCTCACCATCGTCGCTGAAACCGTAAACCTGACTGTCTTGTGGTGCGCCGGCAACAAAGGCCCAGCAGTGATGCCGGGCCCCGGGGTGTTGCTGCTTTATCTCGTTGACCCACGCCTTGGCGGCCTCAACCGTCGGCGTGTGCGCGAGCAGGGTGATGAAGCGGCTCTTCTTGATCTCTTCACTCACCGCCAGCGGGGCGGCCGGAATGGAGTACGCTGCAGCCATCAGAGCCCTGCTTGTCTGGTCATGTTCTCCACCCCATTGGCGTGCAACACTATGTTGTCCTCAATGCGGATGCCGCCAAACGGACGCAGCGCCTCTACCTTGTTCCAGTTAACCCGCTTGGCCTGCTCGCTCTGACGCAGCGGCACCAGCAGGCTATCGATGAAGTAGAGGCCCGGCTCTATGGTGAACACCTGCCCCACCTCCATCACCCGAGTACAGCGCAAATAGGGGAACTGCTCGGGAGCAGCCAGGTGCGTGCCGCGCTCGTCCTGCATGAAGCCGCCTGCATCGTGCACCTGAAGGCCCAGGAAATGACCCAGACCGTGAGGGAAGAAGACGTTGGTCACCCCGGTATGGATCATCTCGTCTACCGACATGTCCACCAACTCGACCGTTTGCAGCAAGCGCGCCAGCCTGTGGTGCATCTGCAGATGCAACTCGCTGTAACGCCGACCCGGTTTGATCTCCTCGATGATCTCCTGCTGCTGCGCATCCAGCGCCGCGATCAGCTCGGCAAACTCGCCACGGCGCCAGGCCCAGGTACGGGTGATGTCGGAGGCATAACCGTGAAAATCCACCCCGGCATCAATCAAGAAGGAGTGGCGCTCCGCATCCGGCACCCGCAAGGCAGACAAATGGGTGTAGTGAAGAATGGCCGCATTGCGGTTGATGGCGACAATATTGCCGTACGGCGCCTCATTGGCCCCCTGCCCGACCGCCTTCATATAGGCCAGATTGATCTCAAACTCGCTCGCCCCCGCCATGAAGGAGTCCTTGGCCGCGACATGGCCACGCACCCCGATCCGGTTTGCTTCGCGCAGACACTCCAGCTCATAAGGAGTCTTGTAAGCTCGGTGATAGTGCAGATAGTTGAGCACGGATTCCGGGTTCGGCTGACCCAGCCCCAGCAACTTGGCCACCTCGAGATGGCCACCCAGATAGGCCCACTCCTGCTTGCCGGCAGGCAGGTGATCGGCAACCTGCTCCGGCCGCGTCAAGAAGTGGATATCGAAGAAGTCGACCCAGAAAGCATTGGGCAAGTCAGCCACCTTGTGCCAGAAATCCACTGGCCGGTAGAACAGCAACACCGGCTTGTTTACGCCATCCACCAGCAACCAGCAGTGGGGGTTGTCCAGCACCGGCAGCCAGGCCTTGAAGTGCGGATTCACCTTGAAGGGGTAATCCTGGTCGTCGAGGAAGATGCGGTGGGTCTGGCCGGAGTGGATGGCCAGGCCGCTGAGCCCCTGCTGTTGCAGTATGTCGCGGGTGCGATGCTGCAAGGTATCTAGGTGCTGGGCAAAAAGTTGGCTGTAGCTGCTCATGGCGTCCTGCTCCGGGAAAAATGTGATTTCAGCATAACATCAAGCGAATCGGGGCTCGAACCGTCAAGCTATCGCTTCGTGAGGTAACGCATACGTTACAAGGCTTTTGTTATGAAACAAAAACCAATCATTAACAAATAAAAAACAATTCAATACACTGCCGGTAGATACATGCAGTCAGGGACTACTCATGCACAACCTTTGCCTGTGGCAACCGGATCAGGAGCGGATTCAACAATCCAACCTCCAGCAGTTTATGGCCGAGGTCAACCGCTTCCATGGCCTGCAGCTGCACAACTATGCCCAGCTCTACCAGTGGTCGGTGGAAAAGACGACCCGCTTCTGGCCGCTGGTGTGGCAACACTGCGGCGTCAAGGGCGAGCTGGGGGACATAGTGGCAGAAAACCGCCAGGATATGCAGCGCACCCGCTGGTTCCCCGATAGCCGCCTCAACTTCGCGGAAAACCTGCTGCGCCGTCAGGACGAGAGCCCGGCCATTATCTCCCGCATTGAAGGCAGCCCAAGCCGCACCCTGAGCTGGCATGAGCTGGCGGATCAGGTGGCCAGGCTGGCCCAGTGGTTGCGCAGCCAGGGCATAAGCAGTGGCGACGTGGTCGCCGCCTACCTGCCTAATATCCCCGAAACCGTAGTAGCCATGCTGGCAACCACCAGCCTGGGCGCTATCTGGACCTCCACCAGCCCCGACTTTGGGGAAGCCAGCGTGGTGGAGCGCTTCGGCCAGACCCGGCCCAGGGTATTGTTTGCGGTGGACGGCTATCGCTACAACGGCAAGGCCATCGACATCCAGGCCAAGGTGGCCGGCGTAGTCAGCCAGATCGACAGCATAGAGCAGACGGTAATAATCCCGCTGCTCGGCAATCCCCTGCAGCTTGGTCACGACTGGCAGCACGTGCTGGCGAGCCAGCCGGATGCTGTCCTTCGCTTCGAGCCCATGGGCTTCAACGATCCGCTCTATATCCTCTACTCGTCCGGCACCACAGGCAAGCCCAAGTGCATAGTGCACGGCATAGGCGGCACCCTGCTGCAACATCTCAAAGAGCATCAACTGCACTGCGACACCAAGCCGGGGGAGCGGATCTTCTACTTCACCACCTGCGGCTGGATGATGTGGAACTGGCTGGTGAGCGCGCTCGCCTCCGGCGCGACGCTGGTGCTCTATGACGGCTCCCCCTTCTATCCGGACGGCAACGTGCTGTGGGATCTGGCGCGCGACGAGCAGGTCAGCTTGTTCGGCACCTCGGCCAAGTATCTGGATGCGCTGCACAAGCAGGGCTATGCCCCCATCAACACCCACGACTTGCCACAGCTGCGGCTGATCTGCAGTACCGGATCCGTGCTGTCGCCTGAGGGGTTTGACTACGTCTACCAGCAGATCAAAACAAATGTACAACTGAGCTCCATCTCCGGTGGCACCGACATCTGCTCCTGCTTCGTCATCGGCAACCCGCTCAGCCCTGTTTACCGTGGCGAGAGTCAGGGGCGTGGCCTCGGTCTCGCGGTACAGGTGTTCAACGAAGCGGGCCAGCCGGTACAGGGCGAAAAGGGCGAGCTGGTCTGCACCAAGCCGTTCCCGGCCCAGCCCATCGCCTTCTGGGGGGACGACGGCGGCGACAAATACCACGCCGCCTACTTCGAGCGATTCGACAACATCTGGTGCCACGGCGACTGGATCGAGCTGACCCCGACCGGCGGCATCCTGTTCTATGGCCGCTCCGACGCAACCCTCAACCCGGGGGGCGTGCGCATCGGCACCAGCGAGATCTACCGCTACGTCGAACAGCTCGACGAAGTGGAAGAGAGCATCGTCATCGGCCAACAGTGGCAGCAGGACGAGCGGGTGGTGCTGTTCGTCAAGCTCAAGGCGGGCTGCAAGCTGGACGAGCCGCTGCGCGAGCGGATCCGCCAGCAGATCAAACGACACTGTACCGCCCGCCACGTGCCCGCCCGCATCCTGCAGGTGGATGCCATTCCCCGTACCAAGTCCGGCAAAATCGTCGAACTGGCGGTGCGGGAAGTGGTGCACAACAGGCCCGTCAACAACACCCATGCCCTCGCCGATCCCGAGGTGCTGAGCCAGTATCGCGACCGGCCCGAACTGGCCTGTTGATAAAAACCTCATATCCATTGGAGGCGCCGCAAGGCGCCTCTCTTTTGCCCGTTTTGTGATGAGGAGCTTTTACTCGAGAACTGTTAAACAAATGTTTTAAATAGGTGTTGAAAATGTCTCCTTTTGGATCAATAGTGAGCCTCGCCCCCTGCTGGGGATAAAGGAGCAACACCCCCCACCGAGTGGGAACAAGGAGACACTCTCATGATCTACCAAGGCGAAACCCTGTCGGTCAGCTACCTCGAAAACGGCATTGCCGAACTGAGGTTTGATGCCCCGGGTTCAGTCAACAAGCTGGATCGCGCTACCCTGCTCTCACTGAGCGAAGCGATCGCCGCATTACAGCAACAAGCCGATTTGAAGGGCCTGATCCTCACCTCCGGCAAAGACGCCTTTATCGTCGGCGCCGACATTACCGAATTCCTGGAACTGTTCGATCTGCCGCAAGAAGATCTGCTCGGCTGGCTGAAAAAAGCCAACGACATCTTCAGCGCCATCGAAGATCTGCCGGTGCCGACCCTCTCTGCCATCAAGGGCCACGCCCTGGGCGGCGGCTGCGAGACCATTCTCTCCACCGATTTCCGTCTGGCTGACACCAGCGCCAAGATTGGCCTGCCCGAGACCAAACTCGGCATCATGCCGGGCTTTGGCGGCACAGTCCGTCTGCCGCGGGTGATCGGTGCCGACAACGCGCTGGAGTGGATCACCACCGGCAAGGATTACCGTGCTGATGATGCCCTCAAGGTGGGCGCCATCGATGCCGTGGTCGCACCGGACGCGCTGCACAGCGCCGCACTGCAGATGATGAAAGACGCCATCGCGGGCAAGCTGGACTGGCAGAGCCGTCGCGCCGCCAAAAAAGCCCCGCTGCGCCTCTCCAAACTGGAAGCCATGATGAGCTTCACCACCGCCGCCGGCATGGTTGCCGCCGTGGCGGGCAAACACTATCCAGCCCCCATGACCGCGGTGAAAACCGTCGAAGCCGCCGCTGGCATGGGCCGTGACGAGGCTCTGGTGGTCGAGGCACAGGGCTTTATCAAGCTGGCCAAGACCGATGTCGCCAAGGCGCTGGTCGGCATCTTCTTGAACGATCAGCACATCAAGGCGCTGGCCAAGAAGGCGGCCAAGCAGGCAGCTAAGGCCACTCGCCACGCCGCCGTGCTGGGCGCCGGCATCATGGGGGGCGGCATCGCTTACCAGTCTGCCAGCAAGGGCATTCCGGCCGTAATGAAGGATATCAACGAGAAGGCGCTGGCACTGGGCATGGGCGAAGCCACCAAGCTGCTCAACGGCCAGCTCGAAAAGGGCCGCATCGACGGCATCAAGATGGGCCAGGTGCTCTCTGCCATCACCCCGACCCTCAGCTATGACAACGTCAAGCATGTGGATGTGGTGGTCGAAGCCGTGGTCGAGAACCCCAAGGTGAAGGCCGCCGTGCTGGGCGAAGTGGAAGGGATCATTGGCGAAGACGCCGTGCTCGCCAGCAACACCTCCACCATTCCCATCTCCCTGCTGGCCAAGGGGCTGAAGCGCCCGCAGAACTTCTGCGGCATGCACTTCTTCAACCCGGTGCACCGCATGCCTCTGGTGGAGATCATCCGCGGCGAGCAGACTTCAGATGAAACCATCAACCGCGTGGTGGCGTATGCCGCCGCCATGGGCAAGTCCCCGGTCGTGGTCAACGACTGCCCGGGCTTCTTCGTCAACCGGGTGCTGTTCCCCTACTTCTTCGGCTTCAACAAGCTGGTTGCCGATGGCGCCGACTTCGCCGCCGTCGACAAGGTGATGGAGAAGGAGTTCGGCTGGCCCATGGGCCCCGCCTACCTGCTGGACGTGGTCGGCATCGACACCGGTCACCATGCCGGTGACGTCATGGCGCAAGGCTTCCCGGCGCGCATGAGCAAGGCTGGCCGCACCGCCATCGACGTGATGTATGACGCCAGCCGCTTCGGCCAGAAGAATGGCAAGGGCTTCTACGCCTACGAGCAGGACAAGAAGGGCAAGCCGAAGAAGGTGGCCGATGTGGCCGCTTACGAGCTGCTGGCACCGATTGCCAAGCCGAAGCAGGACTTTGACAAGGAAGCCATCATAGCCCGCATGATGATCCCGATGATCAACGAGGTGGTGCTCTGTCTGGAAGAGGGCATTGTCGCCACGCCAGCCGAAGCCGACATCGCGCTGGTCTACGGTCTGGGCTTCCCTCCCTTCCGTGGTGGCGTGTTCCGCTATCTGGACACCATTGGTCTGGATCGCTACGTGGCCATGGCCGACCAGTATGCCGATTTGGGCCCGCTCTACCGCGTCAGCGACAAGCTGCGTGACATGGCCGCCCTGGGCAAAACCTTCTACTGATTGCGGAAAGGAGATCCATTCATGAAAGACGTAGTCATTGTCGACTGTATCCGGACCCCCATGGGCCGATCCAAGGGCGGCGCCTTCCGCAACGTGCGTGCAGAAGATCTGTCCGCGCACCTGATGAGCTCCATCCTGCTGCGCAACCCCAACCTCGACCCAAACGAGATCGAGGATATCTACTGGGGCTGCGTGCAGCAGACTCTGGAGCAGGGCTTCAACATCGCCCGCAACGCGGCCCTGCTGGCTGGCATTCCGAAACAGGTGGGGGCCGTCACCGTCAACCGCCTGTGCGGCTCAAGCATGCAGGCGCTGCATGACGCCTCCCGCGCCATTCAGGTAGGTGATGGGGATATCTTCATCATCGGCGGCGTCGAGCACATGGGCCACGTGCCCATGAGCCACGGCGTCGACTTCCACCCGGGCATGGCCAAGTCGGTGGCGAAAGCCTCCGGCATGATGGGGCTGACCGCCGAGATGCTGGGCAAGCTGCACGGCATCAGCCGTCAGCAGCAGGACGAGTTTGCCGCCCGCTCCCACCGCCGCGCCTATGCCGCGACCGTGGAAGGGCGCTTCGCCAGAGAGATCGTCGGTCTGGAAGGGCATGACGCCAGCGGCGCCCGCTTCTTCTACGACTACGACGAAGTGATCCGCCCGGAGACCACGGTCGACACCCTGAGCCAGCTGCGCCCGGTGTTCGACCCGGTCAACGGCACAGTGACCGCCGGTACCTCCTCGGCCCTGTCCGACGGCGCCGCCGCCATGCTGGTGATGAGTGCGGATCGCGCCAAGGCCCTCGGCCTCACGCCCCGCGCCAAGGTGCGCGCCATGGCCATCGCCGGCTGCGATGCCGCCATCATGGGTTACGGCCCGGTGCCGGCCACCCAGAAAGCACTCAAACGTGCCGGTCTGACCGTTGGTGATATCGATCTGTTCGAGCTGAACGAGGCCTTTGCCGCCCAGTCACTGCCTTGCGTCAAGGACCTGGGGCTGCTGGACGTAGCGGAAGAGAAGGTAAACCTGAACGGCGGCGCCATTGCGCTGGGCCACCCGCTCGGCTGCTCCGGTGCGCGCATCTCCACGACTCTCATCAATCTGATGGAGGAGAAAGATGCCACCCTGGGGGTTGCCACCATGTGTATCGGTCTGGGTCAGGGCATCGCCACCGTATTCGAACGGGTGTGATGTAAACGGCTCGCCCTCACCGCGACAGTGAGGGCGAGCCAGAATGCTCTCTTTTGGGGCCGACCTTGCCGGCCCGTCATTGAGTCTGTTGAGATCGCCACACGGGGTGATCTCCTGTCGTCGGAATCTGCGTGTTGGCCGTCCCGTTTGGGTCGGCCTTTTTTATTTAAATGGCGCTATATGGGCGGATAATGCCCATAACCTCACATTAGATGGGGGGCTTGCTTGCTTTTTGCTCCCCCGACAGGTTCAATCTGCACAAAAAAATGGGTGGATGCACATACATATGTCAACGAGCAAACAACTGCTGATCGTCGACGACGACCAAGAGATCCGCGAGCTGCTCAATGAATACCTGACCAGGGCGGGTTTCCAGGTATTAACAGCGGCGGAAGGAAACGAAATGCGCCAGCAGCTCGCCCTGCACAGCCCGGACCTGATTATTCTCGATATCATGATGCCAGGTGACGACGGCTTTACCCTCTGCCAACAGATACGTCGCGATTCCCAGGTCCCCATCATCATGCTGACCGCTGCCTCCGATGAGGCGGACAGGGTGATCGGCCTCGAACTCGGCGCCGACGACTATATCGCCAAGCCATTCAGCCCGCGCGAACTGCAGGCTCGCATCAAGGCGCTGCTGCGCCGCGCCGAATTCCGCCAGCCGGAAAAAGAGAAAGAACCGAGCCGCCGGCTGCGTTTTGCCGAGTGGACCCTGGACACCCTGAGCCACCAGCTGACCCACGACGATGGCAGCCTGCTGGATCTCTCCGGCAGCGATGCCCTGCTGCTCGGCATGTTCCTGCAACAGCCGGGTGTGGTACTGGATCGCGATACCATCTCCGATGCCACCCGCGGCCGCGAAAGCCTGCCGATGGAGCGCGGCATAGACGTGCAGATCAGCCGTCTGCGTCAGAAGCTGGGTGACAACGGCAAGAGTCCGCGCATCATCAAAACCATCCGCGGCAGTGGCTACATGCTGATCGCAGAAGTGCACGAGATCCCATGAAAGGCAAAAAGGTAGCAACAGCATGCTGATCGGCACAAGGCGCGAGATCCCATGAGCAGCGGTTGGTTCTGGCGGACACTGGTCCCCCGCTCCCTGTTGTCGCGAATGCTGCTGCTGTTGCTGCTCGCCATCCTGCTCTCCCAGACCATTCTGACCGGCATCTGGATGCAACAGATCCAGAAGCGGGAGCTGGAGGGGATGATCAGCACCACCCGCAACCTGGCGCTGTCGGCCGCCTCTACCGTCAACTTCTTCAAGTCGCTGCCGCTGCAGTACCGCCACATCGCACTGGATCAGCTGCGCAACATGGGTGGCAGTCGCTTCTTCGTGTCACTCAACGAGGAAGAGATCCACATCAGCGCCATCCCCGACAGTGAGCGCAAAACGCTGGTGCTGAAAGAGGTGCAGGGGGTGCTGACCCGCAAGCTCTCCGATGCCATGGCCATCAAGGTGGACTTCTCCCGCCCGGAAGAGCTGCACGTCTTCAACAACGACACCCTGCTGGCGGATCTGCCCTCCTCCTGGGCCCGCTATACGCTGTCGCTGGAGCCGCTCAACCCGCCCGTGCTGGTGACCCAGATCGAGATAGAGCCCGGTGAGTGGCTCTATCTGGCGGCTCTGCTGCCCGCCCCCTACATGACCCTCGACGATACCGTCATGCCGAGCAATCAGGTGCGTTTCATCGCCCTGATGACGGTGTTCCTCTGTTTCTTCACCTTCATGCTGGTGCGCTGGCAGACCCGCCCGCTGCGCCGCCTCGCCAAGGCCGCCGTTAATCTCGGCAAGGATATCGACCAGCCCTCCCTCAAGGAGGAGGGCGCCTCCGAAATCGTGGCGGCCACTCGCGCCTTCAACATCATGCAACACCGCATCCGCCGCTATATCGATGATCGGGAGCGGCTGTTCAGCTCCATCTCCCACGATCTCAAGACCCCCATCACCCGGCTGCGGCTGCGGGTCGAACTGCTCGATGACGAGGTGCAGATCAGCAAGTTCAACAAGGATCTCGACGAGCTGGAGCTGATGGTAAAAGGGGCGCTGCAGACGGTAAAAGAGACAGATATCCACGAGAACATCGAAGAGATCGATATCAATGCCCTGCTGGAGCAGATGGCCGAGTCGATGAACCTGCACGACGAGCGACTGACTATCGAGGGGCACTGCAAGTGGCCCTATCGCGGCAAGTTGCTGGCCCTCAAGCGCTGTATCGGCAATCTGGTGGACAACGGCATCAAGTACGGCCAAAAGGTGCGCATCATCCTCATGGACGACGAAGAGATGCTGATCCTGTTCATCATGGATGAGGGGCCAGGCCTGCCGGACGATCAGTTCGAGCGCATCTTCGAGCCTTATTACCGGCTCAGCAC
Source organism: Aeromonas popoffii (assembly GCF_000820025.1). Classification (GTDB taxonomy): domain Bacteria; phylum Pseudomonadota; class Gammaproteobacteria; order Enterobacterales; family Aeromonadaceae; genus Aeromonas; species Aeromonas popoffii. The sequence continues at coordinate 52,659 of NZ_CDBI01000048.1, read as the reverse complement.
GGATCTGGCCGGTTCCGGCCTTGGTCTGGGCATAGCCCGCAACATAGCCCACGCCCACGGTGGCGATCTGGTGCTGGAAAATCGCCCGCAGGGTGGCCTGCAGGCCACGCTATCTCTACCAAGGCAGTAACCTTATGAAGTGGTTGTCTTTTTCTGTCATCGCCCTGTTATCACTACCGGTGAGCGCCTCCCAAGTGGAGGTGCTGCACTGGTGGACATCCGGCGGCGAAGCCAACGCGGTGGAAGTGCTCAAATCGGAGTGGACCGAGCAAGGCAACCAGTGGAACGACTTCGCAGTGCAGGGCGGCGGCGGCAAGAGCGCCATGACGGTATTGAAAAGCCGGGCGCTGGCAGCCAATCCGCCGGAGGCGGCACACCTCAAGGGCTATGAGCTGAGGGAGTGGGCCGGGCTCGGCTTCCTGCGCGACCTCAGCCCCATGGCTGAACACCTCGGCTGGTACACCAAAATGCCCGCCATGGTGCGGGAAACCCTCAGCCAGAATGGCGCCCTGATGGCGGTGCCCACCGGTATCCACCGGGTCAACTGGCTGTGGCTCAACCGCAAGTTGTTCGACGAGCAGGGGCTGACGCCGCCCACCGACTGGAACCAGTTCGTGGCCGTGGCCGAACGGCTCAAGGCGCACAACATCACACCGCTCGCCATCGGTAACGAGCCCTGGCAACTGGCGGTATTGTTCGAAACGGTGGCGCTGGGCGAGGGCGGCAAAGAGTTCTATCGCAAGGCGTTTCTCGAACAAGACAGCGCGACCCTGACCGGTCCCGACATGGTGCGAGTGCTGACTCGCTTCCAGCAACTGCGCGCCTACGTGCCGCAAAAATACGCCGGTTTGAAATGGCATCAGGCCACCAATCTGCTGGAGAGCGGCGGCGCTGCCATGCAGGTGATGGGCGACTGGGTGAAGGGAGAGCTGAGCGCAGGCAACTACCGGCCGGGTGAGGTTATCGCCTGCCTGCCGAGCCCGGGCAGTGCCGGGCTGTTTAGCTATAACCTGGACTCCATCGCCATGTTCAAACAGCGGGATCCCGCCCAGCTACAGGCGCAGGGCGATCTGGCTCAGCTGCTGATGACGCCGAAATTTCAGGAGGCGTTCAACCGGGTGAAAGGCTCGATCCCGGCGCTGACCAACCCTGATATGAGCAAGTTCGACCGCTGCGCCGTTCACTCTTATCAGGATTTCCTGCTCGCGGAAAAACAGGGCAACCTGCTGCCCAGCATGGCGGAAGGAATGGCAACGCCGACCAATATGCGCCAGGCAATCCTCGATGTGCTGAGCAACTTCTTCAACGACCCCAACGCCAATCCGGAGCAGACGGCGCTGCGTCTGGAGCGGGCCATGCGCTCGACCCGCTAGTCCCTTTCCCTACGGCCAGAAACGACAAAGGCGGATGATGCATCCGCCTTTGTCGTTGTGGGAGAAATCCGGGAGCTAAGTGTTGTCGTTCTCGTCCTCATCTTCGTCGTAGTAATCGCTGAGCTCGATCCAGAGCCCCAGTCCGATCATCACCATGGAACCGAACCAGGTACCAGTGTTACCGATCGGGCTGCCCATCACTATCATGGCGAAAGCCAAGAACCCCATGCCTGCGTAGGCTTGCAATCTGCCGTAGGAGACCTGCATATTCACACCTCCTTGTCGAATATGGTTCAATTTTTATATTACTCACAAGACGGGGACTAGATAGGGCCAGATAACACTTTGGTTACATATGCTGCTTCCTGACCCGGTTATTTGATTATTTTTTCGCCGTGAGTATCATTGGCAGCTGAATTGGTTGAAGGTTAATTATTGATGAGTGCTTTATTCTGCGACGCAACTCACGAGTTGGACGCAATCGGGCTTCGTTGCCCCGAGCCCGTGACGATAGCGCGCAAGAAAGTGCGGCTGAAGGTTGATTATTAATGACTACTTTATTCTGCGATGCGACTCATGAGTTGGACGCAATCGGGCTTCGTTGCCCCGAGCCTGTGATGATGGTGCGTAAAAAAGTGCGGCTGATGGCCCAAGGGGAAACCCTGCTGGTCAGCGCCGACGATCCCTCAACCACCCGCGACATCCCCAGTTTCTGCCGCTTCATGGATCACACCCTGATCGCCAGCGAGACAGAGCAGACCCCCTACCGCTATCTGATCCGCAAGGGTCAATAAGCCCAGTTTCGGAGCAAACATGACAGCCATTACCCGAGTCGGCACCACCCAGCGTTGGTCAGACGTGGTCATTCACAACGGCACCCTCTATGTGGTGGAAGTCCCCGTGAGCGAAGAGGCCGACATTCACCAGCAGACCCGCGAAGTGCTGACCAGCCTGCAGCGCCTGCTGGAAACCAATGGCTCCGGGGTCGACAAGATCCTGATGGCCAACATCTATCTCAAGGACATTGCGGACATCACCGCCTTCAACGAGCAGTGGGATACCTGGATCCCGGCGGGTACCGCACCGGTCCGCGCCTGCGTACAGGCCCGCCTCGCCCACGAAGGCTACAAGGTCGAAGTGCAGCTGACTGCGGCCGTCTAAACCGCGCGATGCTATACCGTGGCCGATGGCTGAGGGAGTTGCGAGATCCGGGTCTGTTCCTTCTCCCGCAAGGGGAGAAGGGAGCAAAGAACAGGGCGCCACTGCTCGCAACGGCATCAATAAAAAGGCCCCGCCATCACTGGCGGGGCCTTTTCGTTACCAAAACCTGGACGACTTAAGCAGTCGGGGTCAGGGTAATGGTCACGCGACGGTTCTGGGCCTTGCCAGCAGCAGTGCTGTTGGTGGCAACCGGCTGATCCGGGCCCACACCTGTGGTGGTGAGACGGCTGCCGCTCACACCCTGACCAATCAGCTGCGCAGCAACGGCGTCGGCGCGCTGGGCGGAGAGCCTCATGTTCAGATCACGGGAGCCTGTGCTGTCGGTGTGACCAACCACGTTCAGGCGGGTCTTGTTGAACTCGGCAACCACCATGGCCACGCCGGACAGAGTATTGGCACCAGCCGCTTTCAGCTGGGCGCTGGAGCTGTCGAAGGTGACGTTGTTCGGCATGTTGAGGATCAACTCGTCGCCATTGCGGGTCACGCTGACGCCAGTGCCCTGCAGCTTCTCGCGCAGCTTGGCTTCCTGCACATCCATGTAGTAACCGATACCGCCACCCAGGGCGGCACCGGCGGCCACACCAGTCAGAATCCCCTTCTTGCGATCACCCTTGCTGGAGGAGAGCGCCCCCACGGCGGCGCCCGTCGCAGCGCCAGCCAGCGCCCCCCAGGCACCCTTGGAGGTCTGGGATTCACCGGTATAGGGATTGGTAGTACAACCGGTCAGGGCAAGGGTCAAGGCGACAGCGGGAACCAGAGTCTTGAAATGCATGAAAAAAACCTCAAAAACAACGCGATAAATTAAAGGGCGGCATTCTACCCCAGAGGTGTGCCAAGGTGTGACGTCAGGAGCAAGAGAGTCACCCAAGGCAGAAAAAAGCAGTATCGACCATTGAACTGGATCTCCCCTGAACCAGCGGGAAAAACCCGATAAAGACACCGGAGTTGTGATGAAAGGCAGGCCGTAGTGTGGCTCCATTGACTACTATTGAACCCACTATCAATAAGGCATCAGAGGGTTCCATGTCTTCACTGCTTCGAAATCTTTCGATCCGGCATCTGCTGCTGGGAGCGAGTCTCATCATCTTGCTGACCATGGTGCTGAGCAACATCTGGCGCAGTACCCTGACCAGCCAGCTCGGCCTGTTACCGGGGGAAGTCATCAAGATCACCAATGTGCAGATAGCGCTGCAGGAGCTGCGCTACCACACCACCCAGGTACAACAATTCCTCACCGATGCGGCCGTGTCCGGGGAGCAGGACTCCATCAGTGAAGCAGAACAGCATGCACAAGCAGCTCGTCAGCAGCTCGACACCCTGCCCCAGCTGCAAAGCATTCTGTCACCCCAGCTGGCGCGCCAGCTGGAAGTGGGCAAGCGGATGGTCGATGCCTACCTCAAAGAGGGACGCGAAGCGGGCAACCACCTGATGAAGGAACCGGATCAGGGGTTCGATGCCTTGACCGGCAACATCGCCAGCACGGTCGAACAGGCGCTCGAGCAGCAGCGGCAACAACTACAGCAGCAGGAGCTGGCTATCGAAAACCAGAACCATGCCCTGCAGAGTCAGGACATGACACTGCTGGCCGTCAGCCTGGCCGTTATCCTGCTGATGCTGCTGCTGATCCACCTCAAAACCGTCAAGCCACTGCAGCAGTTGATGACACAGCTGGTCGAGCTGGCCAATCGCAGCCACAACCTCACCTTCCGGTTGCACATTCAGGGGCAGGACGAATTTGCCTATCTGGCCAGGGTGTTCAACCGCTTCCTCGATAATATCGACGGCCTGATTGGCTCGGTGCAGCAGGTTTCCCACAAGACCCATGAAAAGATGGCACTGCTGATGGATCACTCCGGCAGCACCTTCAACAGCATGCAGCAAGCCCAGCAAAACACCGACATGCTGGCGACGGCCATCAACGAAATGACCGCAACCGTCCACAACATCGAGCACAACACCGAGCAGGCCAGTCAGGATACCCTGCTCACCCAACAGCAAGCCCACGATGGCCAGCAACAGGTGAGCCAGACCATCGCCCTCATCCGTCAGGTCGCCGACCATATCGAGCAATCCGCCGGTGAAGTAACCCTGCTGGATCAGGAGAGCACCCAGATAGGCAACATACTGCAGGTCATTCGCACCATCTCGGAACAGACCAACCTGCTGGCACTCAACGCCGCCATCGAGGCTGCCCGTGCCGGCGAGCAGGGGCGCGGCTTTGCGGTGGTGGCTGATGAGGTACGCCAGCTGGCTATCCGTACCCAGGCGGCTACCGTCGATATCCAGCAGCGGATCGAAGCGCTGCAGAACAATACCCGCCACGCGGTCAACACCATGCATACCACCCGCAATGTGAGCGAACAGGCGGTCAATCAGGCGGCCGGCACCGGTGAGACGCTGAACGCCATCGTCGAGGCAATCACCCGGGTTGCCGATATGAACGGCCAGATCGCCACCGCAGCAGAGCAACAGGCCAAGGTGACCGAAGAGACCAACCGCAACGTCATGCTGGTCGCCAACATCGCCCGCGAATGTCTGGACCTCTCGCACGAGAGCCGCACCCATACCCGGGATCTCAACCAAGCGAACGAGGAGATTCGTCTTGTCAGCGATCAGTTCGAGGTCAGCTCGAGCCCCCTCAATGGTCGCGAGCACGACCCGCAGCACTGGAACGACTCCTTCATGGTCAACGTACCGAGCGTGGATCGCCAACATCAGGGGCTGTTCGAGGCAATGAACCGCTTCTACCACGCCATCCGTGACAACAGCTCACCCCAGCAGTGCAAACAGCGGCTGGACGAACTGCTCAAGCTGGCAACCCAGCACGTTGCCGAGGAGCAGAAAAGCATGGAGCAGGCCTGCTATCCCGAGCTGCAACGCCACAAGCAGTAGCCAGTAGCATGTCAGGCTGTTGGCCACGCGGGGAGCCCGGATCCGCCGCCAAGGTGGCGACGAACAGGAGTGCAACATGGAGCTGATCATCTTCCTCAAGAACGGGCTGCTCGATCGCATCTTCAGGGTGGGCAAGCAGGACAGCGCCTGCATGATCAAGGCGGGGGTGGCGTAAGCGCCCCCTCACCACGCTAGCGGCGTCAGCCAATGCCAGTCAGCAATGGACTGGCATTTTTGTTGGCGGGATTAATGGGGGGAGTGCTGGCACTCGACATGGCAAGGACAGCTGACCAGATGATCGTTCACCATCCCCACTGCCTGCATAAAGGCGTAACAGATGGTGCTGCCGACGAAGTTGAAGCCGAGCTTCTTGAGCGCCTTGGACATGGCATCCGACTCCTTTGATGTAGCCGGAATATCGCCGTTGCCCTGACGCTGGTTGACCATGGGAGCACCACCGACAAAGCCCCACAGGTAATCGGCAAAGTCCACGCCTTCGGCCTCCAGCGCCAGATAGGCGCGGGCATTTCTGATGATCGACTGCACCTTGAGCCGATTGCGGATAATGCCGGTGTCCTGCATCAATCTCTCCACATCCTGCTCGTCGAACCGGGCGATCAGCACAGGATCAAAGTCGGCATAGGCGCGGTAGTAGCTCGCGGTGCGCTTGAGGATGGTGATCCACGACAGCCCCGCCTGCTGGCCATCGAGGCAAAGCTTGGCAAACAGCTCGCGGGCGTCATACACCGGCCTGCCCCACTGTTTGTCATGATATTCAATGTATTCCGGGTCTTTGGTCACCCAGGCGCAGCGCAGTTCCATTTCCTCTCCCTCGTGATTTCAGCGGTTTCCCTGACCCTGCCCACTCAGCAGGCGGCACTGCTCACATCATATACCGGACGTCCCGCCCGGCCAGCCCGGGCGCAGCGCAATCCCTGAATCCCCTGTAATTTCGCCTATTATCCGACCATGCCAGACGGTATACTCCCTCGGTTCACATTCAGCAAATCTTGCTCTGATTTTCATTTCGCGCGAAAAAAATTATGCAAAAATTCGATGTCAAAACCTTTCAGGGCCTGATCCTGCAGCTGCAGGACTACTGGTCCCGCCAGGGCTGTACCATTATTCAGCCGCTGGACATGGAAGTGGGTGCCGGTACTTCCCACCCCATGACCTGTCTGCGCGCTCTGGGCCCGGAGCCCATCGCCTGCGCTTACGTGCAACCGTCCCGCCGTCCGACCGACGGCCGCTACGGTGAAAACCCGAACCGCCTGCAGCACTACTACCAGTTCCAGGTGATCATCAAGCCTTCCCCCGACAACATTCAGGAACTCTATCTGGGCTCCCTGAAAGAGCTGGGTATGGACCCTGAAATCCACGACATCCGCTTCGTGGAAGACAACTGGGAAAACCCGACCCTGGGTGCCTGGGGTCTGGGTTGGGAAGTGTGGCTCAACGGCATGGAAGTGACCCAGTTCACCTACTTCCAGCAAGTGGGCGGCCTCGAGTGCAAGCCGGTCACCGGCGAGATCACCTACGGTCTCGAGCGTCTTGCCATGTACATTCAGGGCGTAGACAGCGTCTACGATCTGGTCTGGTCTGATGGCCCGCTGGGCAAGACCACCTACGGCGACGTGTTCCACCAGAACGAAGTGGAGCAATCCACCTACAACTTCGAACACGCAGATGTAGATTTCCTGTTCCACTGCTTCGAGCAGTACGAGAAGGAAGCCCAGCACCTGCTGGCACTGGAAAAACCGCTGCCGCTGCCTGCCTACGAGCGCATCCTCAAGGCCGCTCACTCCTTCAACCTGCTGGATGCCCGCAAGGCCATCTCGGTCACCGAGCGTCAGCGCTACATATTGCGCATTCGCACCCTGACCAAGGCCGTGGCCGAGGCATACTACGCCTCCCGCGAAGCGCTGGGCTTCCCTATGTGTCAGCGCAGTGAGAACAAGCAAGGTTAAGGAACGGACATGGCACAACATACATTTCTGGTAGAAATCGGTACGGCTGAGCTGCCACCCAAAGCCCTGCGCTCCCTGGCCGAAGCCTTTGAAGGCAACCTCAAAAGCGAACTGACCAAGGCCGATCTGGCCTTCGCCGGTGTCGAGTGGTTTGCCTCACCGCGCCGTCTGGCACTCAAGGTGAGCAAGCTGGCTGGCGAACAGCCGAGCAAGAGCGTCGAGAAGCGCGGCCCGGCCGTCTCTCAGGCGTTCGATGCCGAAGGCAAACCAACCAAGGCTGCCGAAGGCTGGGCCCGTGGCAACGGCATCACAGTTGCTCAGGCCGAGCGTCTGGTCACCGACAAGGGTGAGTGGCTGGTTCACACCGCCAAGGTCGAAGGCCGTCCGGCTAAAGAGTTGCTGGGTGAGCTGGTTGCTGCTGCACTGGCCAAGCTACCCATCCCGAAAATGATGCGCTGGGGCGACAAGACCATCCAGTTCGTGCGTCCGGTGTTCACCGTGACCCTGCTGCTGGATGGGGATCTGGTTCCCGCTCATATTCTGGGTATCGACTCTGCCCGCACCCTTCGCGGTCACCGCTTTATGGGCGAGCCCGAGTTCACCATCGACAACGCCAGCCAGTACCCGCAGATCCTGCTGGAAAAAGGCAAAGTGGTTGCCGACTTTATGGTGCGCAAGGCCAAGATCAAGGCTGACGCCGAAGCGGCCGCTGCCGCCTTCGGTGGCGTTGCCGATCTGGATGACGCCCTGCTGGAAGAGGTCACCGCACTGGTCGAGTGGCCGGTGGTGCTGACCGCCAACTTTGAAGAGAAGTTCCTGGCCGTTCCGGCTGAAGCGCTGGTTCACACCATGAAGGGTGACCAGAAGTACTTCCCGGTCTACGACAAGAACGGCAAGCTGCTGCCGAAGTTCATCTTCGTCACCAACATCGAGTCCAAAGACCCGAGCCAGATCATCAGCGGCAACGAAAAGGTGGTGCGCCCCCGTCTCTCTGACGCCGAGTTCTTCTTCAAGACCGACCTCAAGCAAACTCTGGCCTCCCGCCTGCCGCGCCTTGAAACCGTGCTGTTCCAGCAACAGCTCGGCACAGTCAAGGCCAAGGTCGAGCGCATCGAGACCGTCGCTGGCTTTATCGCCGAGCGTATCGGCGCCAACGTGGCTCAGGCCAAGCGTGCCGGTCTGCTCTCCAAGTGTGATCTGATGACCAACATGGTCGGCGAGTTCGCCAGCACCCAGGGTGTCATGGGGATGCACTACGCCCGTCACGATGGCGAAGACGAAGTGGTGGCCGTGGCCCTCAACGAGCAGTACATGCCGCGCTTCGCCGGTGATGCCCTGCCGTCCGCCCTGGAAGCCTGTGCCGTCGCGCTGGCCGACAAGCTCGACACCCTGGCCGGTATCTTCGGCATCGGCATGCTGCCCAAAGGTGACAAAGATCCGTTCGCCCTGCGCCGCGCCGCCATCGGTGCCCTGCGCATCATGACCGAGAAGCAGCTGGATCTGGATCTGGTTGAACTGGTTGAAGAAGCGGTACGCGTCTACGGCGACAAGCTGACCAACCAAACCGTCGTCACCGACGTGGTCGACTTTATGCTGGGGCGCTTCCGCGCCGCCTATCAGGACGAAGGCATAGGTGCCGACGTGGTGCTGGCCGTACTGGCCCGCCGCCCGACCCGTCCGCTCGACTTCGATCGCCGCGTCAAAGCCGTCAGCCACTTCCGCAGCCTGGATGCCGCACTGGCACTGGCTGCTGCCAACAAGCGCGTCAGCAACATTCTGGCCAAGGTTGAAGGCGAACTGCCGACTACCGTCAAACCGGAACTGCTGGTCGATGCCGCCGAGAAGGCGCTGGCCACCCAGGTTGCTGCCTTGCAAGGCGAACTGGCCCCGCTGTTCGCTGCCGGTGACTATCAGGCGGCCCTCACCCGTCTGGCCGCCCTGCGCGAGCCGGTCGACACCTTCTTCAACGAAGTCATGGTGATGGCCGACGACGAAGCCCTCAAGGCCAACCGTCTGGCACTGCTGAACAACCTGCGCAACCTGTTCCTGCAAGTCGCGGATATCTCCCTGCTGCAGTGATTTTGGTTGGGTTGAGTGATAGTAAAAACGGCGCCGTAAGGCGCCGCTTTATGAAACCAACCTTTATTTTTTGTTTTCAAAATTTACATGCGCCCATATTGGATGCATCAATTTATTTAACCTTGCATAAAAAACAAAATAGCTAAATATTATGAACGCGATTAATAAAAATGAGAAAATCATGGGATTCATGATGCCACCACAGGTCCATGAATAAATTGAAAAGGCAGTAAAAACACAGATAATAACTAAAGGCTTTATAGGGGGAAAAACAGAGATATATAGATTTTTATTACTGATATAAATCGTCTTTTTTGCAGCACGGTTATTAATCGCCACTAGTGTATCGTTGCATTCACATAAATGCACTCTCTGTTTATTACAGATTTCTAAATCATGATTTGTGATATGATATCTTTTTTCAAGATTTTCACTTCTTACCCAAAACTCAACATGAAGAATTGAACCTCTTTCATGCCATTTACGGAAAGAGACTATATCGCCTACAATGTAGTTATATTTTAGCTTCGCAATTTTCTTTTTTCCTAGCCACTTAGACGGTCTGGCAAGTAAATAGAATAAATAAATTATAGAAATCAATATAAAAATAACAAAAAAATAGAATACCATGTATATCCCCTTTCTTATTTTTCTATAAAGCAACGTAATTCCATTCCCGATCGCGCTTGAATGTAACATGGCATGTAAATACAAGCAACATTATGAAAACACTATATTGCCGAGTATGTAACGGTGTTCTGGGACACCCACCTCTTTGCAACTCGAAAAGCTGGGACACCCATCTATTTACTGCTCGACGTTGAACACCCTGATTGCCGCCCTGTTCAAGCCGGTCTATGCCTTCTTCAATAAGGTAATAGTGATGACGACGAAGCCCTCAAGACTCACGTCTGGCCCAGTTTAACAACCTGAGCCACCGGTTCCTGCAAGTAGCGTATATCTGCCTGCTGCTGTTCCCAGGGTGTTTATTAAGCGTTCAAAATAATGGCTTCTCGCGCTATCTGACATAAAGATAAATAAATGAACACCCCCCCTCTATTTGAGGTCGAACCTTTAAGGGTACACCTTTCAACCAATTTGTTCGGGCAGTTCAAAACATAACTTCCGTTTTACATCACCCTCTCCCCCCTGCTTGGATAGAGAAAGCTAATTTTTCCATTAAAAAATAATCCATTAAATATCAACAACTTAAGAACATAATCACCTTTAATCACCTTTAATCACCTCAATAAATCCTTTAAATTGAATTTTTAACAACCCTAACCACTTTATTAAAATTTAAATAAATGTGGAGTTTTTCTCTCACATCCGTATTTTGATTTTGACACCCACAACATGGAGACGTGTTAAATGAAATTGAAATTCGTCACACTAGCAGCCTTATCAGTATCAGCGATTATCTTCTCTACTAGTGCATTGGCCGCTTATAAATTCGATGTAAAATGTCTTGATGAAGTCACCTTAACAGATGTTCATGCTGGTTATATTTTATCGGCCAGTGGTGGCCCCGACATAGGGAATGCGGTCGTCATTTCATGGGAAAAAAATTATGAAAATGGCAAGACGAGCTTCCATGTCTTGAAAAATCTGAATGACTACCCCGGAAAGGGCATGTTTGATATGGCACTGATGGCGCTTGATCGTGGCCTTCCAATCAGTGCATGGGGTAATGACGCTCAATGTTCCACTGGGATTCACCAGTTGAAAATTACTCGCAGTCGCTACCCTTAACCATCCCCTTATATGAGATCAACGATCAAAGCAAAGCTGGCAAAGCTGGGACACCCACCTGTACCCAGCTTTGACAACTCACTCCCCCTCAACTTTCCTTAAACCGGGAGCCCTGAGGAGAGAGCCGCCATGACCATCGCCCGTTCACGCCAGATCAGCCTCGCAGATACGCCTTACTACCACGTGGTCAGCCGCTGCGTTCGGCGTGCTTTTCTCTGTGGCCAGGATGATCATTCCGGCCAAAGCTACGAGCACAGACGCCAATGGGTGGCCGACAAACTGGGCCAGCTGTCGCAGGTCTTTGCCATCGGTGTCTGCGCCTATGCAGTGATGAACAATCACTATCATCTGGTGCTCAAGGTGCAGGCCCATATTGCCCATGAGTGGAGTGAACGAGAGGTGGCTGAACGCTGGTTCCGTCTGTTTCAGTGGCCCTTGCTGGTGCGTCGTTGGTATCAGGGAGATGAACTGATAGAACCCGAGCTGGACGTTGTGCATCAGCTGATAGCTCAGTGGCGGGAACGCCTCTATTCCATCAGCTGGCTGGTGCGCTTGCTGAACGAGTCGCTGGCCCGCCAGGCCAATCAGGAAGATGGCTGCAAGGGCCACTTCTGGGAAGGACGCTTCAAAAGCCAGGCCTTGCTCACCGAGTCGGCGCTGCTGGCCTGCATGACCTATGTTGACCTCAATCCCATCCGGGCTGGCATCGCCACCACACCGGAGGAGAGCGATTTCACCAGCATCCAGCGACGGATTGAACAGACAGCTGATTTATCCGCACCAGCCTCCTTGCTGTTGCCTTTTGCAAGAGAAGGCAAGCCCGAAGAACTCCCCTGCAGTTTTGCCGATTATCTGGCACTGGTGGATTGGACAGGACGCGTAATTCGTCTGGATAAGCGTGGCCATATCCCGCACCATCTCGCACCTGTGCTGCAGCGCCTGGGCATAGAAGAGGGGCAATGGTTGGGGCAAGTCACCCTGTTTCGGCGTCACGGTATCCGGGCGATTGGCGACAAGATTTGCTGCCAGCGCTACGCCGCGCATTGTGGCCAGACGCGATGTTATCAGCCCAATCCTTGATACCTGAAAGCCTCGTGAGTTCACCACCAATCAGCAATCCTCGTTGACGCTGTACAGGCACTGAGTGCCAACTGGCAGCCACTGACGCTCGCTCAAGCTCACAGCTTGTACTCCCATTGCTGTTTCATGCCTTCCAACCCCTAAACCAGCCTGCGTACGAATGGAGCCTCCCAAGCTATTCGTCATTTCCCATCAGGTGGGTGTCCAAATTTAATCCCTGTACAGGCACTGAGTGCCAACTGGCAGCCACTGACGTTCGCTCAAGCTCACAGCTTGTACTCCCATTGCTGTTTCATGCCTTCCAACCCCTAAACCAACCTGCGTACGAATGGAGCCTCCCAAGCTATTCGTCATTTGCCATCAGGTGGGTGTCCAAATTTAATCTATCAGGTGGGTGTCCACATTTAATCCCCACATTTAATCCCCTTGCACAACTTGGGCTGGATGGGGGTGATATGTGAAAACCACTCCACAGCAAAACGGCGCCCCAAGGCGCCGTTTTGCTACATACCACCGGTGACGGCGGGCGGGCTGTTTTTTATATAACTCAGCCGGTATAGACAGGCAGCAGACCCGCCATGTTGAGCAGATGGAAGAGCGCGGTCAGCACCCCGAACAGCAAGACGCCCACTATCATCGGCAGGCCGCCCGGCGTACGGAAGCCATCGCCCTTACCACTTTGAGCACGCTTGCCAGCGCGTACCTTCCAGGCCAGCAGCGCGGGTATGATGCAGGTCCAGAGGGTCGCCACGGCACCGGCGTAACCGATGGCCATCAGGAAGCCGAACGGGAACAGCAGGGAGAGCAGCAGCGGTGGCAGGAAGGTGACGGCCCACGACTTGGCGCGGCCCTGATGGCTGTTGTCAAACTTGAACAAATCCGCCAGATAGTCGAACACCCCCAGACCGACCCCGATAAAGGAGGAGAGGATGGCGGCCATGGAGAAGAGGTTGAGGGCATTGGCAACGGCCTCTGACTCTATCACCGAGGCCAGCGCCTTGAGCAGCACGTCAACGTTGCCGCCCTGCGCCACCACAGGCCCGAACTCGCTGCGCGGCAGGTTGCCAAACACGCTCACCAGCCAGATGAGGTAGAACAGCAGCGCGATGGCAGTACCACCGAGGATGGCGTAACGAGCGCGGCGCTCCTCACCGTAGTAGGCGCGCATGGACGACACCGAGTGGTGATAACCGAACGAGGTGAGCGCCACCGGCAGCATGGCCAGCGCATAGGGTGCATAGCTGGCATGCTGGCTCAGGGTATCGAACAGCAAGGTCGGCTTGATGTTGAGCGACAACCCCGAGATGCCGAACACGAAGCTCAGCCCCATGGCGATGACCAGCACGACCGAAATTCGATCCACCGCTCGGGTCGAGTGCCACACCAGTCCGGAGAAACCCAGAGTGAACAGGATGGAGCCCCAGTGACTGCCGATGCCGGTCATGCCATCTATGATGAGGCCAGCCGAGGTGATGTAGGCGTAGAGCAGTATGCCGCCGACGAAGTAGACGGTAAGGTTGTTGAGGGCGTTGACCTTCTCTCCCAGCAGCTCCCGGGTCACGGTATCGAACGACACGCGCAGCGGGTAGCCCTGATAAGACTCCAGCAGCATCCAGCCGGAGACCGTCATCACCACCATGGTCAGGGTGATGGCCAGGATGGACCAGATGGTCCAGGCACCCGCCCCGGCACTCGGCAAGCCCAGCATGCCGGCCCCCACACAGACGCCGGCAATGATACATGCCCCGCCCACCAACGATGGCTTATGCCCCATATTCCACTTCTCCTACCCTGTTCTCACTGCAAAAAAATGGCGCAGCCACGGCTGCGCCCTGACGTTCGCCCTGCCCATGACAGGCGACGATTTGTTGTTCTCGCGAAGGGAATGAACCCGATACCCGGCGGCATATCAGGGTGCTGACGCCCCCTGTCCACCGTTTCGCCGTGGCGACTTTACCCTCCAGCCCGCCCGGTATCAAATCCGCTTGCCGGTTTGGGTCACCCACACGACCCGAAACGGGGCGATCCGGGCGGCTTGCCCCCACCTTGCCAGACCCGTGAGGGCACGAACTCGCGGGTGAGGGTGGCCGGATCAATGGGTGAGTGATGGCGACAGCCTGCACCGGCTCGCCAGACTGCTTGAACTCAAGCCCTGAGCCGCACCGGGCCCACAAACACCCCCTCGGTGACGGGGGGTCGTGCTGCCTGTGCGATGGCCGGGACAGCGGCATGGTCCACCAGCGGCGGGGTCAGTCGCGGGCACGGCGCAGATGGTAGTCAACGTGATAGTCGTTGGCGTTGCGAAACATGATGGAGTAGTTGAGAAACTCCCCGTTCTCGCCATAAGAGAGGGAGGTCAGCCGCAGGATGGGCGCCCCCTGCTCGATATGCAGCAACTCGGCCATCTGCCGGTCGGCCAGCACGGCGCTAAAGCTCTCGTAGTTGCCAGCGATGGGAAGCTGACACTCATTCTCGATATAGGCAAACTTGGAGCCCTCCAGATGAGCCACCGACAGGGTGCGAAACAGTCGCACCGGCATGTAGCTCTCCTCCAGCAGCAGGGCCCGGCCATCCACAGACCGCACCCGGCTTGAGTAGTAGACGGGCTCGTTAACCTTGACCCTGAGCTGGCTGGCAATCGCAGGCGGAGCCGGCATGGTACGAAACTCCAGCACCTGACTGGTGAGTACCCGGCCCTGATCGCGCATCAGCTCGGTAAAGCCGCTCAGCCCCTTGGTTTCATGCTGGACATCCTTCTTGGTCACATAGGTGCCGCTGCCGTGGCGCCGCGCCACCAGCCCCCATTCGATCAGCATGTCCACCGCCTTGCGCACCGTCATCCGTGACACGCCAAACTGGCTCGCCAGCATCTTCTCGCTCGGCAATACGTCTCCCACCCGGCAATCCGCGCCATTGACCCGTATACGCAGCCGATCCGCCACCGATTTATAGATCACTGCTAGACCTCTCTCAACCTGCACCTGCGACCCCACCGTTGAGGCTCATCAGGCCCAAGCAATTGAAAATAAATAAGTTTAAATTCAAATAAAACAACAAGAACGTCACAAAAACAAGAGGTACAACAATATCTCAAAATTTAGATCTCTTTGTCTAAATAAGAGCATGCGCCGGATCACATAACCACCATCTATTTCATGAGGGCTTGACGCATTGTTGTTAGGTTCAATTCAGCAACACCAACGACACCCTATCAAAAACGCTTTTAATAAAGGGACAATATATGCTCAGTCAAATTCAACGCTTTGGCGGAGCAATGTTTACTCCTGTACTACTGTTTCCATTTGCAGGTATGGTAGTGGGCATTGCAATCATGCTGAAAAACCCCATGTTCGTGGGAGAGTCGCTGGCCAACCCGCAAGGGTTGTTCTTTCAAATAGTCCATATTATTGAAGAGGGTGGCTGGACCGTA
Source organism: Aeromonas popoffii (assembly GCF_000820025.1). GTDB lineage: Bacteria > Pseudomonadota > Gammaproteobacteria > Enterobacterales > Aeromonadaceae > Aeromonas > Aeromonas popoffii. The sequence continues at coordinate 36,865 of NZ_CDBI01000048.1, read as the reverse complement.
TTCAGAAACATGCCACTTATATTTGCCATTGGCTTGCCCATAGGACTGGCAAATAAGGCGCAGGCACGAGCCTGTCTCTCCGTCTTGGTCAGCTTCATGACCTGGAACTATTTCATCAACGCCATGGGGATCACCTGGGGCAATTATTTCGGAGTCGACTTCAGTCAGGATGTGGGGGGTGAAAGTGGCCTCGCCATGGTGGCCGGGATCAAGACGCTGGATACCAGCATCATAGGTGCCATCTTCATCTCAGGCATAGTGACGGCGTTGCACAACCGCCTGTTTGACCGCCAGCTGCCGGTCTTCCTCGGCATCTTTCAGGGCAGCTCGTTTGTCACCATCGTCGCCTTCTTCGTGATGATCCCCTGCGCCTGGCTGACCCTGCAGGGGTGGCCCAAGGTACAGATGGGCATCGCCTCCCTGCAGGAGTTCATGCTGATCTCGGGCCCGCTCGGTGTCTGGGTCTACACCTTCCTCGAGCGAATTTTGATCCCGACCGGCCTGCATCACTTTATCTATGGCCCCTTTATCTTCGGCCCTGCGGCAGTGGAAGGTGGCATCCAGCTCTACTGGGCCCAGCATCTGCAGGAGTTCAGCCAGAGCACTCGCCCGCTGATTGAGCAGTTCCCTCAGGGTGGCTTTGCCCTGCATGGCAACTCGAAGATTTTCGGTGCCATGGGGATTGCCTTGGCCATCTACGCAACGGCAGCCAAAGAGAACAAGGCCAAGGTGGCAGGCCTGCTGATCCCGGCCACTCTGACCGCCATGCTGGTCGGCATCACAGAGCCGCTGGAGTTCACCTTCCTCTTCATCTCGCCGCTGCTGTTTGCCATCCACGCCCTGCTGGCCGCCACCATGGCCACCGTCATGTACCTGTTCGGTGTCGTCGGCAACATGGGCGGCGGCCTGCTCGACCAGTTCCTGCCGCAGAACTGGATCCCCATGTTCCACAACCATGCCAGCATGATGTTTACCCAGATAGCCATAGGCCTGGCGTTCACCGGGCTCTGGTTCCTGATATTCAAAAGCCTGATCCTGAAATTTAATTTGAAAACCCCGGGGCGGGAAGACAGCGAAATAAAGCTGTATTCCAAAGCGGACTATCAGGCAGCCAAACAACAACGAGGCAGTGATATTGCGACTCAAATTATCGAGGCACTCGGCGGCAGCAACAATATAAGGAGCCTGAATAATTGTGCCACCCGCTTAAGAATATCGCTGATACATGCCAGCCAGGCGGCGGCAGATGACATTTTCAAACAACTGGGCGCCCATGGTGTGGTTCGCCATGGCGACAGCATCCAAATCATTATCGGTCTGCATGTGCCTCAGGTACGTGAAAATATGGAATCGATAATGAACAACCCCACTCAATCCTCTTCTTTCGTAACGGAGTCATGATCATGAAAAAATTCTCTGTAGTCATCGCCGGCGGCGGCAGCACCTTTACTCCTGGTATCGTTCTGATGTTGCTGGAGAACCAGCATCGTTTCCCGCTCAAGGAGATCAAGTTCTACGACAACGACGGTGCCCGCCAGGAAGTCATCGCCGAGGCATGCCGGATCCTGCTCAAGGAGAAGGCACCCGAGATTGCCTTCAGCTACGGCACTGACCCCAAGGCAGCCTTCAGCGAGGTGGATTTTGTCATGGCCCACATCCGGGTCGGTAAATACCCGATGCGCGAGCTGGACGAGAAGATCCCCCTGCGTCACGGCGTGGTCGGTCAGGAGACCTGCGGCCCGGGCGGCATCGCTTACGGCATGCGCTCCATCGGCGGCGTGCTGGAGCTGGTCGATTACATGGAGCAGTACTCCCCCAACGCCTGGATGCTGAACTACTCCAACCCGGCAGCCATAGTGGCGGAGGCGACCCGCCGCCTGCGTCCCAACGCCAAGATCCTGAACATCTGCGACATGCCGATCGGGATCGAGGGGCGCATGGCCCAGATCGCCGGCCTCAAGTCACGCAAGGAGATGCGGGTACGCTATTACGGCCTCAACCACTTCGGCTGGTGGACCCGTATCGAGGATCTGGCAGGCAACGACCTGATGCCGCAGATCAAGGAGCATGTCGCCCGCCACGGCTATGTGCCCGATCACGCCAGTCATGCCGAGGCAAGCTGGAACGATACCTTCGCCAAGGCCAGGGATGTGTGGGCGCTCGATCCGGATACCCTGCCCAACACCTACCTGAAGTACTACCTCTACCCGGACTATGTGGTCGCCCATGCCAACCCGGAGCATACCCGCGCCAATGAGGTGATGGAGCATCGCGAGAAACAGGTGTTCAGCGCCTGCCGTGCCATCGTCAAGGCGGGTCACTCAGCAGCGGGCGAGCTGGAGATAGACGAACACGCCTCTTATATAGTGGATCTGGCCACCGCCATCGCCTTCAACACCCAGGAGCGAATGCTGCTGATAGTCCCGAACCGGGGCGCCATCAGCAACTTCGACCCCGAAGCCATGGTCGAGATCCCCTGCCTGGTGGGCAGCAGCGGGCCGGAGCCCTTGCGGGTCGGCACTATCCCCCTGTTCCAGCAGGGCTTGATGGGCCAGCAGGTGGCGGTCGAGAAGCTGGTGGTGGAAGCCTGGGTCGAACGCTCCTACCAGAAGCTGTGGCAGGCGATCACCCTGTCCAAAACGGTGCCGAGCGCCTCGGTGGCGAAGGCCATCCTGGATGACCTGGTGGCCGCCAACAAGGATTACTGGCCGCCGCTGCAATAAATCGCCCATAAACAAAAACCCCCTCGGTGAACGAGGGGGTTTTTCGTGGTGCCAACGACTGCTGTTCGGTCAGCGCAGGGATTTGACCGAGCGACGAACGATCAGTTCGGGCTCTACCGTCATGGACTCGACTTCCAGCGCCTTGTTGCGGATCCGGCTCACCAGGTGCTTCACCGCCAGCAGGCCAAGCTCGGCCTTGGGATGACGAATGGTGGTGAGCGGCGGGCTGGAGAAGCGCGCCATTTCCACGTCGTCATAGCCGATGATGGAGATGTCGTCCGGCACCTTGACCCCGGCTTCCCAGGCGGCGCAGATGGCACCGATGGCCATGGGGTCGTCGAAGGCAAACACAGCCGTCGGGCGAGGCGTGAGGGCCAGGATGCGCTGCATGGCATCGAAGCCGCTCTGGCTCTCGTAATCCCCTTCGAAGATCTGCGCGTCTTTCAGGGTCAGGCCATGTTCGCCCAAGGCGTCGCGTACCCCATCCAGTCGCTGCTGGGTGGTCGGCTTGGCGATCTGGCCCGTGATGCAGACGATGTCCGTGTGCCCCTGCTCCAGCAGATGGCGCACGGCCAGACGCGCACCTATACGGGCGTTGTCGTTGATCACGTTGGCGAAATCGCACTCGGTTCCCCAATCCAGCACCACCTGCGGCACATTCTTGTGAATGCGCAGCATGTCACGCAGCGGGGTGTCGATATCGGTTCCCAGCACCAGCAGGCCGTCGACCCGCTTCTCCATCAGCATTCTCAGGTAATGCTGCTGGCGGGGCGGCTGGTTTTCGGTGTTGCACAGGATCAGGCTGTAACCCTGTTCGAAACAGTACGCTTCCACCCCCTGCACCACTTCAGCAAAGAAGGGGTTGGCACTGGTGGTGACCAGCATGCCTATGGTTTTGGTTGAGTTTATCTTGAGGCTGCGCGCTACCGAGTTGGGCGCGTAGTTGAGTTCTGCCACCGCCTCAAGCACTTTTTGGGTTGCATCTTCGCTGACCCGACGGGTGTGATTGAGTACATGTGAGACGGTGGAGATGGATACGCCTGCCCGTGAGGCGACATCCTTGATAGTGGCCATCTCTGTCTCCTGAATATCAAAAGCGGAACATTAGCAGATTTCCCAAATAAAGGCTTGGTTTTAACAGGCACTGCCGATGAATTGTCAATGCAGGCTAATCTAGGTGCTCCTTTCTATTTGCGCAAACGGATTTTGGTCAAAACGGGAGCAGTGTCAGAGTAAAATATCATCAGTTTTTTCATCTACCATCTGTCACCAGCACACCTTGTTATGAAGATGTTAACTCCACAAATCGGTATTAACGTCTAAAAAATAATTTCAAATCAGCTATTTGCTTCAAAAAAGCACTATCTCACCCGCTCTGGTTAGTATCTTTAACAGCTTGTTATTGCCCAGCGAGGAATGATAGAACCATAACTATTACCGGACTGGCGGGATCTCGGTCCGGAATGGCACACGGGCAATGAAACAATCCACTGATTAAGGGACGAATCGATGAATAAGTTGAGCAAAATGGCAGTCAGGGCAGCGGTTTCTGTGGCTCTGTTCGGATCGGTATCACTGGCCCAGGCGGCTGACACCATCAAGATCGGCATTGCCGGCCCGGTCACCGGCGCGGTCGCCCAGTATGGTGACATGCAGTTCACCGGCGGCAAGATGGCGGTCGAGCAAATCAACAAGGCTGGCGGCATCAATGGCAAGCAGATCGAAGCCATCATCTATGACGACGCCTGCGATCCCAAGCAGGCCGTGGCGGTCGCCAACAAGGTGATCAACGACGGTGTCAAGTTCGTGGTCGGCCACCTCTGCTCAGACAACACCCTGCCCGCCTCCGACATCTATGAAGATGAAGGCGTGCTGATGATCACCCCCGCCTCCACCAACCCCAAGATCACCGAGCGCGGCTATCAGCTGGTGCTGCGCACCATAGGTCTGGACAGCGACCAGGGCCCGACCGCCGCCAAGTACATCATCGATCAGGTCAAGCCCAAGCGCGTGGCCATTATCCACGACAAGAAACAGTACGGTGAAGGCATCGCCACCAGCGTGAAGACATCTCTGGACAAGGCTGGCGTGAAAGTGGTGGCGTTTGAAGGCGTCACGGCCGGTGACAAGGACTTCTCCGCCCTGATCGCCAAGCTGCAGAAAGAGAACGTCGATTTCGTCTACTACGGCGGCTACCACCCTGAGCTGGGTCTGATCCTGCGTCAGGCAGGGGAGAAGGGCCTGAAGGCCAAGTTCATGGGTCCGGAAGGGGTGGGCAACAAAGACATCTCCGCCATCGGTGGCCCGGCTTCCGAAGGTCTGCTGGTGACCCTGCCGAACAAGTACGATCTGGTGCCGACCAACGCCCCGCTGGTGGCGGCGTTCAAGGCCAAGGGTCAGGACTCTTCCGGTCCCTTCGTGTGGACTACCTATGCTGCGGTGCAGACCCTGGCGGCCGGTATTGCCAAGGCGGGTGAGGATGACCCGGCTGCGGTCGCTGCCGCCATCAAGGCCACACCGATCGATACCGTCATGGGCACCCTGAGCTGGGCGCCGAGTGGTGACCTGAAAGGCTTTGAATTCGGTGTGTTCCAGTGGCACGCCGACGGTACCTCCACCCAAGTCAAATAATCTGCCGGTCGGGGTGACATGAGTCACCCCTCTTTTCTTTGCGGGCAAGCACAGGGATCGCAGTATGTCCGAACACCTCCTTTACCTGGTTCAGCAGCTGCTGAACGGGTTAACCATAGGTAGCACCTATGCGTTGATCGCCATTGGCTACACCATGGTCTATGGCATCATCGGCATGATCAACTTCGCTCACGGCGAGGTTTACATGATTGGTTCCTATGTCGCGTTTATGGTGATGGCCGGGCTAATGATGATGGGCATCGACAGCACCTTCCTGCTGCTGGGAGGCGCCTTCCTGGTCAGCATCATCATCACGGGAACCTATGGCTGGACCATAGAGCGGGTCGCCTATCGCCCACTGCGGGGCGGCAACCGCCTCATCCCCCTCATCTCCGCCATCGGCATGTCGATCTTCTTGCAGAACATGATGCGAATGGCGCAGGGCTCGCGTGATATCGCCATGCCCACCCTGATCTCCGGGGGCTGGACCCTGGGCGCCGAGGACGGCTTCCAGGCCAGCCTCTCCTACATGCAGCTCATCATCTTCGTGGTGACCTTCATCACCATGCTGGTACTAACCCAGTTCATCGGCCGCTCCCGCATGGGCCGAGCCTGCCGCGCCTGTTCGGAAGATATCAAGATGGCCAACCTGCTGGGGATAGATACCCACGTGGTCATCTCCATCACCTTCGTACTGGGGGCCACCCTGGCCGCCGTCGCGGGCGTGCTGCTCGGCATGTATTACGGCGTCATCAACCCCTACCTCGGCTTTATGGCTGGCCTGAAGGCCTTCACTGCAGCGGTATTGGGCGGCATAGGCAGCATTCCCGGCGCCGTTCTTGGCGGCCTGCTGCTGGGGGTGGTGGAAGCACTCACCGCCGGTTATCTCAGCACCGAGTACAAGGATGTGATGGCCTTCGTCCTGCTGATCGGCGTCTTGCTGTTCATGCCCACCGGCATTCTGGGTCGCCCGGAGGTCGAAAAAGTATGATAAAACATCAATTTATTCATGCACCTGCCTCCTGTCTGATGCGGCTCTTCATGTCCATCAGCGACATTCTCGGCCGACCGGAAGGGGAGAAAGACTGATGAAAAGCCAATTTATCCACGCCTGTATCGCCAGTCTGGTCCTGCTGGTGCTCTCCTTCTGGTTGCTCGGCTTCAAGCTCGAGACCGACGGCACCCGTTTGCTGGTCATCAGCCGCCTCGACGTGTCACTGGCCTGGCTGGTGGGCGGTGCCGCCCTGGTATTCTGGTTCCAGATGTTGCGCGGCCAGATCAGCCGGCTGTTCAACGGCTCCATCAGCGGCTTCTCCATCGGCTTCAACAAGCTGGTGCTGCCAAGCCCGGAAGAGGCACCAAAGCTCTATAACCTCACCGCCGTGCTGGTGCTGCTGTTTGCGGTGAGCTGGCCCTTCATGGCCTCGCGAGGCGCCATCGATCTCGCCACCCTCACCCTGATCTACATCATGCTGGGACTGGGGCTGAACGTGGTGGTGGGCCTGGCCGGTCTGCTCGATCTGGGCTATGTCGGCTTCTACGCGGTCGGCGCCTACAGCTATGCCCTGCTCAACACCTATTTCGGGCTGAGCTTCTGGGAGTGTCTGCCCATCGCGGGCCTGATGGCGGCTACCTTCGGCTTCCTGCTCGGCTTTCCTGTGTTGCGGCTGCGGGGAGATTACCTGGCCATCGTCACCCTGGGCTTTGGCGAGATCATTCGCATTCTGCTCAACAACATGACCAGCCTCACCGGCGGCCCGAACGGCATCTCCGGCATTCCCAAACCGACGCTCGGCGGCCTGGAGTTCAACCGCACCGTCAAGGACGGTGGCTTTGGCACCTTCCACGACTTCTTCGGCATCGCCTACAACGCCAACCACAAGGTGATCTTCCTCTACCTGATGGCGCTGGTGCTGGTGGTGGCCACCCTGTTCGTCATCAACAGGTTGCTGCGCATGCCGCTGGGCCGCGCTTGGGAAGCACTGAGGGAGGATGAGATCGCCTGCAAGTCGCTGGGGCTCAACCCCACCATCATCAAGCTGACTGCCTTCACCATTGGCGCCACCTTTGCCGGTTTCGCCGGTAGCTTCTTCGCCTCGCGCCAGGGTTTTATCAGCCCGGAATCCTTCGTCTTTATCGAGTCGGCCATCGTCCTTGCGATTGTGGTGCTGGGCGGCATGGGCTCCCAGATCGGGGTTGTGCTGGCGGCCATAGTGATGACGGTGCTGCCTGAGCTGGCCCGTGAATTCAACGAGTACCGCATGCTGATGTTCGGCCTGCTGATGGTGTTCATGATGATCTGGCGACCACAGGGACTGCTGCCGATGACCAGACCTCACCTGGAGCTACAGAAATGAGCACTCATCAGAAGTTATTGGACGTCTCTGATCTGTCGATGCGCTTCGGTGGGCTGCTCGCAGTCAACGGCGTCAAGCTGGACATAGACAAAGGGGAGGTGATCTCCATCATTGGCCCCAATGGCGCGGGCAAGACGACCGTCTTCAACTGCCTGACCGGCTTCTATCGCCCGAGCGGCGGCGTTATTCGCTACAAGGGTGAGGAGATCCAGGGGCTACCCGGTCACCTCATCGCCCGCAAGGGGATAGTACGCACCTTCCAGCATGTGCGGCTGTTCAAGGAGATGACGGCGGTGGAGAACCTGCTGGTGGCCCAGCATCGCCACCTCAACACCAGTTTCATCGCCGGCCTGTTCAAAACCCCGGCCTTTCGCCGTGCCGAGCAGGAGGGGCTGGAACACGCCGCCTTCTGGCTGGAGAAGGTGGGCCTCAAGGATCTCTCCAATCGCACCGCCGGCAACCTGGCCTATGGGCAGCAACGCCGGCTCGAAATCGCCCGCTGCATGGCAACCCGGCCCGATCTGCTGATGCTGGACGAGCCAGCCGCCGGCCTCAACCCGCACGAGACCGATGAACTGAACGAGCTGATCATCAACCTGCGGGACGAATTTGGCGTCTCTGTGCTGCTTATCGAACACGACATGAAGCTGGTGATGGGCATCTCCAACCGCATTTTCGTGGTCAATCAGGGCACCCCGCTGGCCCACGGCAAGCCGGATGAGATCCGCAACAATCCAGCCGTGATAAAGGCCTATCTGGGCGAATCGTAGGACCCAAGGAGTCACGATGTTAGAACTTCGCAACGTATCGACCCACTACGGCAAGATCCAGGCACTACATGACGTCAGCGTCGAGGTGAAAGAGGGGGAAATCGTCACCCTGATCGGCGCCAACGGCGCCGGCAAGACCACCTTGCTGATGACCCTGTGCGGCGAGCCCAAGCCCAGCAGCGGCAGCATCTGGTTCGAGGGGGAGCAAATAAGCTCCCTCACCACGGCCCGCATCATGCGCAAGGACATCGCCGTGGTGCCGGAGGGGCGTCGCATCTTCGCCCGCCTGACGGTACAGGAGAACCTGCTGATGGGCGCTTTCTTCGTCGACAAGGCCGAACAGCATGGGCTGCTGGATCAGGTGTTCACCCTGTTCCCGCGGCTGCACGAACGGCTGGAGCAGCGGGCAGGCACCATGTCAGGCGGCGAACAGCAGATGCTGGCCATCGGCCGCGCCCTGATGAGCAAGCCGCGCCTGCTGCTGCTGGATGAACCCTCACTGGGGCTGGCCCCCATCGTCATCCAGCAGATCTTCGACACCATAGAGCAGCTGCGCCAGAAGGGAATGACCATCTTCCTGGTGGAGCAGAACGCCAACCAGGCACTCAAACTGGCCGATCGGGGCTATGTGCTGGAGAACGGCCATGTGGTACTGCATGACACAGGTGCAGCCCTGCTCGCCAACCCGGCCGTGCGGCAGGCTTATCTCGGCGGCTGACAGGCGTGTCGACATTCACCATAATGACAAGGGAGCCGCTGGCTCCCTTATCTTTTGTGGGGTTAGTTTGCGCCCCGGCTTGCGGTACACTGACCGGTAATCAACCTATTCGCAGGACCTCTCAATGGACCAGTTTGCCCATATCAGTGCCCATGATGCCCACCAGAAGCTCAGCGCTGGTGAAGCCCGCCTCGTGGATATTCGCGATCCGCAATCCTTCGAGGCTGCCCACGCGGTCGGCGCCTTCCACCTCACCAATGGCACCCTGGTGCGCTTCATGGATGAGGTGGATTTCGATACCCCCGTGATAGTGATCTGCTATCACGGCAACAGCAGCCAGGGGGCAGCCCAGTATCTGCTGCAACAGGGCTATGACCAGGTCTACAGCCTGGATGGCGGCTTCGAGGCGTGGCGCAAAGCATTCCCCGTTCAGGCAGGCGACGCATGACAGGGGCGGGCAAGTCTTCCTCAACCGGCATGATCCAGCTGCTGGTGCTCGATAACGCCCGCATGGCCCAGGCGCTGGTGGACTACCTTGCGACGCTGGGCATCTCCTGCGAGCTGACCCAGTCCGAGCTCGGCGTCTCGGTCTGGCTGGCGGACGAGCAGCGCCTCGCCCAGGCCCAGCTGGAGGTGAAACGCTTCCTGGCCGAGCCGACCCATCCGCGCTACATGGAGGCCTCCTGGCAATCAGGCAGCGCCGATGCCCGCATCGACTACAGCAAGGGAATGACGGATCCCATCACAGACTTCCTCCATCAGGCGGGGCCGCTGACCCTGGTGGTGATCATTGCCTGTCTGGCCATCTATGCGCTGAATGCCATCGGCCTGCCGATCTTTGACGAGCTGGCATTCCACCTGACCATGGCCCAGTTCACCGACTGGCAGGCGTGGCGTTACTTCACCCCGGCTTTTATCCACTTCTCGGTGCTGCACCTGGTGTTCAACCTGCTGTGGTGGTGGTATCTGGGGGGCCAGATAGAGCAGCGCCTCGGCAGCGGCAAGCTGCTGATCCTGCTGCTGGTGGGGGCTGCCCTGCCCAACATCGCCGAGTTCTTCGTCAGTGGCCCGCGGTTTGGCGGCCTCTCCGGTGTTGTCTATGCCCTGCTCGGCTACTGCTGGCTGCGCGGCAAGCTGCAACCGGCCTGCGGCCTCACTCTGCCACCGGCGCTGATGGGTTTCATGCTGTTCTGGCTGGTGCTCGGTTTCTTCGACTTGCTCGGCACCAGCACGGCCAACATGGCCCACCTGGTGGGTCTGCTGGTCGGTCTGCTGCAAGGCTGGCTGGACAGAAACCACCAGCCAGCCTGACGGTTTGCCCTGCCCCAGTCGCAGAAACGAAAACGCCGCCCCGAAGGGCGGCGTTCTTATTAGCCGACTGGCTTACTGCTTGAGCAGGCTGCCATTGGTCACCTGGACCAGGGTACCGCCACTCATGAAGAAGCTGCCAAATTGTGACTGCATCTCTGTGGTAACGTCACCGCTCGGGTCGAAGTTCTCGTCCGGTGCCAGCAGCGAGCTGTGACCACCGGCCACGAAGCGGGCCGCGTTGCGGCTGGCCGCGCCAGTGGCGGTCAGGGGCTGCAGTGCCAGCACCTTGAACAACGGCTCGGTACCACCCAGCGGCGCGGACGCAATGCTGTTCGGGATCACCTGATCCGACAGGCTCAGCGCACCGTCACCCACGATCTCGGTGGCAAACAGCGGGAAGTCCGCCTTGATGCCGCGACCGAGGTTGATCGGGTCAGCCGAATCCAGCAGCGATTGAGCCGCGAAGCTGTAGCTCTGCAGCGTGCTGGCTGCGGTCGCCTGAGTGGCCGCGTCCAGGCTCGGCAGGAACTCGTTGACGAAGCAGGTCGGCACCGCCGTTTGGCAGTTGGGAGCATAGGCGGCGAAACCGGCTTTCAGCTCGGCACTGCCGCCGGTCAGCACGCCCATCTTGATGGTCGGACCGAAGGCCGGCGAGTTCAGCAACAGCGGCGCTATGCCGCCACCCGGCATGGCCAGGCCACCGGTGTCGAACTTGAACAGGGCATCCGCCTGCGCGTTGCCGATGGACTGGTTGGCTACTGCCAGCAGATTGGCTCCGGCAATGGCCCCCAGCGAGTGGCCGAGGAAATGCACCTTGAGGCCGGCACCACCGAGCTGAGTACCCAACCCCTTGGCGTTGGCCAGGCCAATAGCCAGACGCAGGCCCAGCAGATCCGCCACGCTCTGTTTCAGGTTGTCCCGCGCCACAGTCAGGTAGCTCAGGTTCAGGTACGGCATCGGATTGTCGGAGGTGGTGACGGTATCCGTGCTGCCACTCAGGGCATAGCCACGCTCACCGTGCAGCGGATGATCGATCACCACTACGGCCACCTTTTTACTTGCCCCCATGCCCGCGCCGATCTGGCCCAGCGCCAGCGCATAGGAGTCCTCTTTGATGGAGGTGACCCCGTGTTGATAGATGATCACATCAGTAATGGTATTGAGCGGTGCGGCGGCAAAGATCCGCATCGGCACGGATTGCACCTCTTCCAGCATCGGCAGCGGGTTGAAGCGACCGATATTGCGCTCGGCATCCAGCGGCTTGCCGCCGGAAGTGAGCGTCACCCCGATCAGCTTGCTCGCCTCGGCCAGTAGCTCGCTCTGGCGGGTCGGATCGGCAATCAGCTCACCCAGCAGGGCCGGATCCACGCCCGCCCCCACCAGTCCGGTGATCACTTCGCTGTCAGACGCTTTCAGCGCATTGGCGATGGCGTACAGGCTGGGGATGGCACCGTGCCAGGACTGGGTCTTGGCCTTGTCCCATGAACCGGCTATCGCTGGGGTAGATAGGAAGTAAGGGAGCTTGACGCTACCGGTGTAGACCTGCGTCATGCCGGCGATGCCGGTCAGCGTCGGGCTGGCGGCAACGGCGGCGGCAATGGCACCCTTCTGCTCCTGCGGCAGGAACTGCTCATTGTCCAGCTGGGTCAGGAAGGGCACCCCGCCATTGAGGCCATTAATCGTATAAGCGCCCGGCAGGCTGATGTTGCCTTTGGCATCCTGTTTCCACAGCGACGCGGCGTCCAGAGTCGGGCTCTTCAGCACGGAAGCGGCGGCACTCTTCACCGCCACCAGCACATCGGCGCCGGATTGGGTACCGAACCAGTCGGAGAAGATCACATGGTCCGCGGCGATGCCGGTCGCGGCCTTGAACAGCCCTTCCTGCAGCGCGATCAGACCGTTGATGGTCTGCTCCTGGGCATTGCTGCCGGCGTTGTTCTTGTAGTTGCCGTAGTCACTGCCTGCCTTGAGGGCATCGCCGCGACTGTCTTTCAGCGAATCAGTGGCCACTATCATGTAATAGGAGGAGGGGTTCAACGGCTTGAGCGGAACCAGGTTCAGCTTGCCGGCCGAGGCGGCCACCACGAAGTCCACACCGTAGGTCAGCACCGTCTTCACGCCGCTCGGGCGCAGCGCCGTGCTGTCGAAGGTCAACTCCAGCAGGTAGAGCGGAGCCACTGAAGCGCCAAACTCGGCCGCCGTCGGTGCCTGAACCGTGATGCCAGACGAGGTGACCGGCACGATCTGGATAGCCTGGGTCGTAGACCAACCATCCAGCGTCGACATGGCGGAAACAGGGTTGGAGAGATCTGCGGTCTCGGTGGAGAATTTCAGGGTACCATCGCTGGCCCGGGCCGCCAGGGCACTGGGGCGCACTGCGTTGGAACCGGTCAACAGATAGTCGAGATAGCTTGAAGTGTCGCCTTTGTTATCATCACTGCCACCACAGCCAGCCAACAGGGCACTGACAACTGCGGCATAAATTAGCTTCTTTTTCATATCCTTATCTCTTTTTAGTTGTTATCCATGATGTGCTGACGGGGTAGGGTGAAAACCCGACCGAACCATATTAACAGAAACGCAACATTTTTTAAGCGTCTGGTCGGTCATCTGATCTGCTTTTTTTGTGTACAACATCAAGGAATTGGAATAGAAACGGGACCCGATAGGTTAACAGCTTCACTCCGGATACCAGACCCGACCAGCAACGCCCCCAGCTCCTGATGGCAAAAAGCCACCCCGATCTCGGCAAAGCGGCTTAATTGTCGGTAGAATGTCGCCATTGCTTAAGGAGAACCACATGATCGACCCGAAGAAACTGGAAGAGATCGCCAAACAGGTGCACAACTCGCTGCCGCCCGGCATTCGCAGCATGGGTGAAGAGGTGGAAAAGAAGATCCGTCAGGTATTGCAGTCCCAGCTCAACAAGCTGGATCTGGTCAGTCGCGAGGAGTTTGACGTGCAGACCAAGGTGCTGCTGCGCACCCGCGAGAAGCTGACCGCCCTCGAGGCCAAGCTGACGCAGCTGGAACAGCAGCTCGCTGCCAAAGGCGAGTAACACGCTGACACCGCCGGCTCGCACGGCGCATAAAACAAACCCCAGCCAGGCTGGGGTTTGTTGTTTCTGAAGCTCAAGCGCCATCGCAATCGGCCGTCATATACGACTGACACCGCTTTGATGCCTACCGATTCGCACGCTCAACTCAGATGAACTCGTAGGCATCGCCGAAGATGCGCTCCGGCTCGGCACCGAGGATCTTGAACTCCTCCCGCGCCGCTCCAGCCATCTCGAAACGGCCAGCCACATAGATGTCGTAGTCATGCAGACTGACGAAGTCATCCATGATGGCCTTGTGCACCAGACCCGTCTTGCCGGTCCAGTCGCTTTCCGGCTCCTGCACCACAGGGATGAAGGTCAGCGGTGCATAGTCGCGCTCCCACTGCTGCATCTGCTCCTGTTCATAGAGCCAGTGCGCCTGGCGCACCCCCCAGTAGACGAAGACGGGGCGCTTGCTGCCGGTGTCTATCAGGAACTCCAGAATGGAGCGGGCATAGGAAAAACCGGTGCCCCCCGCCATCAGGATCAACGGACGGGGCGACTCTTCCCGCAGGAAGGCCTTGCCTGCCGCCAGTTCGATCTCTATCTCTCCCTGCTCGCGCATGCGGGCCAGCACCTGACCTGCATAAGCGTTCTCGGGGGTGGCGCCGATCTGCAGCTCCAGTACCCCAGGGCGGGTCGGTGAGTTGGCGATAGAGAAGGGGCGTTTGTCCGAATCGCTCATCACCACCAGCAGATACTGACCCGGCTTGAAGCTGACCGCTTGCTGCGGCGTCAGGGCCACGTGCCAGATGGTGTCGACATATTCGCGCAGTTCCTCTACGCGGCACTTGATACGTTGCATTCTTATCCTTGTGACGGGCTCGCTCGGCCCGCTTTCGCTCATTGATTCACTGTAGATTGACGACCAGTGCAGCTGGTCAGGTTTCCCGAGCATACCCAATTCCGCCCGGAGATCATCAACCTTTTATACCCGAACGGCGGTGGCAGCACGGATCCTCTGGCTGGCCGGGCTGGGTCGACCCGGCCCGCGTGATATAAATCCCAAGCAACCAGGCCTAGCCGAGAATAGCCAGCTCATCCCAGATGGCATCCACCTTCTGCTTCACCGCCTCGTCCTGGACTATGGGTTGCCCCCACTCGCGGTTGCTCTCCCCCGGCCACTTGTTGGTGGCATCCAGCCCCATCTTGGAGCCAAGGCCGGAGACAGGCGAGGCGAAGTCGAGGTAGTCGATCGGGGTGTGTTCGATCAGGGTGGTATCCCGGGCCGGGTCCATCCGGGTGGTGATGGCCCAGATCACATCCTTCCAGTCGCGGGCGTTGATGTCGTCATCGCAGACGATCACGAACTTGGTGTACATGAACTGGCGCAGGAAAGACCAGACCCCCAGCATCACCCGCTTGGCATGGCCCGGGTAACGCTTCTTGATAGTCACCACCGCCATCCGGTAAGAACAGCCTTCCGGCGGCAGGTAGAAATCCACTATTTCGGGGAACTGCTTCTGCAACAGCGGCACGAACACCTCGTTCAATGCCACGCCGAGCACCGCCGGTTCATCGGGCGGACGGCCTGTGTAGGTGCTGTGGTAGATGGCATCACGGCGCATCGTCATGTGAGTGATAGTGAAGACCGGGAACTCGTCCACTTCGTTGTAGTAACCAGTGTGATCCCCGTAAGGCCCCTCGGGCGCCATCTCCCCCGGCTCCAGATACCCCTCCAGCACGATTTCGGCGCTGGCGGGCACCTCCAGCTCACAGCTCAGCGCCTTCACCACTTCGGTGCGGCTGCCCCGCAGCAAGCCCGCGAAGGCATATTCGGAGAGACTGTCCGGCACCGGCGTCACTGCGCCGAGTATGGTCGCAGGATCGGCGCCCAGCGCCACCACCACGGGGAAGCGCTCGCCCGGGTGGGCTTCCTGCCACTCGCGAAAATCGATGGCGCCACCGCGGTGATCCAGCCAGCGCATGATCAGCTTGTTCTTGCCGATCTTCTGCTGGCGGTAGATGCCGAGGTTCTGCCGTTTCTTATAGGGACCGCGGGTAATGGTAAGGCCCCAGGTGACCAGGGGCGCCACATCACCGGGCCAGCAGTGCTGGATCGGGATCTGGTCCAGATCGACCGCCTCCCCTTCCAGCACCACCTGCTGGCAAGGGGCGGAGGAGAGCCGCTTGGTCGGCATATTGAGCACCTGCTTGAAGATGGGCAGCTTCTCCATCAGCTCCTTGAGACCGCGCGGCGGCTCGGGCTCCTTCAGGTAGGAGAGCCAGGTACCCACCTGACGCAGGGCGCCGACGTTGGGCTGGCCCATGCCCATGGCGACCCGATCCGGGGTGCCGAACAGGTTGGTCAGCACCGGCATGCGGTAACCTTTGGGATTTTCGAACAGCAGGGCCGGGCCACCCGCACGCAGGGTGCGATCGCTGATCTCCGTCATCTCCAGATAGGGATCTATCTCGCGGGTGATGCGCTTGAGTTGTCCGTTTTGTTCCAGCTGCGCGATGAAATCACGCAAATCCTTGTATTTCATGCAGGTACCCTGTGTTCAGGCGATGCCGCATTATAACCCCGGCGAAGCGACGGGTGTACCCGTATCGGGCAGCATCACAGGACTGGCATGGCGCTTTTCCTGCTGGGTGAGCCGATCGGCGAGCTGGGCCAGCAGCTTGGGTTCATCCATCTGCAACAGCAGACTGGCCACCTGACCGCTGTACTGACGATTGCCAAGTTCGGCCAGCAGGAACTTCTGCGCCGAGTCGGGCAGGGGTGAGAGCTGGCTGAGTTGTTGCAGGGCGGGCAATGTCAAACGACTGTTGCGGCTGGCGGCGATTAGCAGGTCGCTCGCCGTCTGCCCCTGATGAAAACGGGCCACGCTCATGAGGGCAGCGATACTGTCGTGATCCACCGGCTGGTGCCACAGCTTCTGATAGAGGGCGGTATCGCCAGTGCGCTCGACCAGCTGTCGCAGCAGCTGATTGTCGGGCAGGAAGATGCTCATGGCGGCCAGCTTGCGCGCCTCGCGCTGCAAGACAAAGCGCGGCTGCCGCTCGAGGACTGCCAGCAACGCCTGCTGCTGCAAGGCCAGGTCCCGGTTGCGGCTGTTGTAGATCTGTTTGAATTCGAAGCTGTTCTGCTCCAGCAGCTGGCGGTAGTTGTCCTGCCAGACCTGTTGCTGCCAGCGGCTCAGTACCAGCCGCGCCGCAGCGGCAAAATCATAGGCAGGCTGCTGGACCAGGAAACCGTCCACCTCCTTCTCCACCAGCCAACGGGGTGCCTTCACCGACTGGGCACGCACCCACAGCAGCAGTTCGGGGGAGCTTGCGCTGGGGCTGGCATCCAGGGTGGTAAGTAGCCGGCACAGCAGGTATTCCCGCTGGCCCACGGCCAGCGAGTCCAACAGCGAGTCCATGGCAGCAAACTGCCCCTGCTGCAGACGGCTGCCCAGATAATCGAGATGGCCCTGCAGCCCTTCATCAGCGACCAGCTCGGATCTGGGCACCGAAGGGGGGGCAGCATGCACCGGCATGCCCATCAGCCAACCGAGTCCTATCAGAAGTACCAGCTTCATGACGTCCCTGTCCTTGTGACATCGAGGTTTCATACTACTCAAGCGACCGGAAAATAGATAAACAAAAACCGCGACCTAAGCCGCGGTTTCGTCATTGTCCGACCAGATTACTTCTGTTGACGCCGCATGGAGTCAAAGAATTCGTCGTTGGTCTTGGTGGCAGCCAACTTGTCGATCAGGAACTCGATGCTGTCGATCTCACCCATGGGGTGAATGATCTTGCGCAGGATCCACATCTTCTGCAGCTCGTCACCGGTCGTCAGCAACTCTTCCTTCCGGGTACCGGAGCGGGTGATGTCGATGGCCGGGTAAACGCGCTTCTCGGCAATTTTGCGCGAGAGGTGCAGTTCCATGTTGCCGGTCCCCTTGAACTCTTCGTAGATAACCTCGTCCATCTTGGAACCGGTATCAACCAGCGCGGTCGCTATGATGGTCAGGCTGCCGCCTTCCTCAACATTACGCGCGGCGCCGAAGAAGCGCTTGGGTCTGTGCAGGGCGTTGGCGTCCACACCACCGGTCAGTACCTTGCCGGATGAGGGTATGACGGTGTTGTAAGCACGGGCCAGACGGGTGATGGAGTCCAGCAGTATGACCACATCCTTCTTGTGCTCGACCAGGCGCTTGGCCTTCTCGATCACCATCTCGGCGACCTGGACGTGACGGGATGCCGGCTCGTCGAAGGTGGAAGCGATCACTTCACCCTTCACCATGCGCTGCATCTCGGTCACTTCTTCCGGGCGTTCGTCGATCAGCAGGACGATCAGTTCACAGTCCGGGTGGTTGTAGGCGATGCTCTGGGCGATGTTCTGCAGCAGCATGGTCTTACCGGCCTTGGGCGGCGCCACGATCAGGCCGCGCTGGCCTTTACCGATGGGGGAAGCCAGGTCCAGCACGCGGGCAGTGATATCTTCTGTCGAACCATTGCCCCGTTCCATGCGCAGACGCTCGTTGGCATGCAGGGGAGTCAGGTTTTCGAACAGGATCTTGTTGCGGGCGTTTTCCGGACGGTCGTAGTTGACCTCGTTGACCTTGAGCAGCGCGAAATAACGTTCGCCCTCTTTCGGTGGCCGGATCTTGCCGGAGATGGTATCGCCGGTACGCAAGTTGAAGCGGCGGATCTGGCTCGGGGAGACATAGATATCGTCCGGGCCTGCCAGATAGGAGCCGTCTGCACTGCGCAGGAAGCCAAAACCATCGGTCAGGATTTCCAGCACACCGTCGCCAAAGATATCCTCACCACCCTTGGCATGTGCCTTGAGGATCGCGAAAATAATATCTTTCTTGTGCGCCCGAGCCAGATTTTCTAACCCCATGGATTCGCCAAGCTTGACCAGCTCGGACACAGGAGTGTTCTTTAATTCAGTCAGATTCATAGTGGTGAAAGTCTGTAAGCAAGGATTGAAATGAGGAGACAGTCTGCTGGATTGATGCTGATCGGATTTGATTTGCCGGGCTGTTGTTAAGCAAAGAGTCAGGCAAAAAGGTTAGCAAACGAACGATAAACTAGCACCAATCGGGACGAGCGTCTAGGTGATAAAATACAAGGAGCGCATTATTGCAATGCGCTCCTTTTTGATTATTACAGGTTACCGTCCAGAAACTCTTTCAGCTGAGTCTTGGACAGGGCACCGACCTTGGTCGCAGCCACTTCGCCATTCTTGAACAGCAAGAGGGTCGGAATACCGCGAATCCCATACTTGGGCGGAGTGTCGGCGTTATGGTCGATGTTCAATTTCGCCACTGTCACACGACCGGCATACTCTTGGGCGACTTCGTTCAGGATCGGGGCAATCATCTTGCACGGACCGCACCATTCGGCCCAGAAGTCGACCAGAACGGCGCCATCGGCTTTGATTACATCTGCCTCGAAGCTGGCATCGCTCAGCTGAACAATCTTGTCACTCATCTCCAACTCCAGTCAGTAATTAAGGCTTTATTGACGTATCAACAAAGGCAATAGTTGCCCTATTTGAAATGATCCTGTTTATTATTGCAAGCCTAACCTGATAACCTACCGCCATGAGCAAAACACACTTAACGACCGAAAAATTCGCCCAAATGGGCCTCGAACCCGAAGTTCTGGCTGGTCTGGAATCAAAGGGATTTCACTATTGCACGCCCATCCAGGCTCTGTCTCTGCCGTTGCTGGTAGAAGGCCATGACCTTGCCGGTCAGGCCCAGACAGGAACCGGCAAGACCATTGCCTTCCTGGCCGCGACATTCAACTATTTGCTGACCCACCCGCTGACCAATCCCCGTCTGGTTAACCAACCCAGAGCCATCATCATGGCGCCCACCCGGGAACTGGCAGTACAGATCTACAACGATGCCGACAGCATAGCCGCCTCTACCGGCCTGAAACTCGGCCTCGCCTACGGCGGCGAAGGTTACGACAAGCAGCTGGCCGTGCTGGAGCAGGGCGTCGACATCCTGATTGGCACCACAGGCCGCATCATCGACTACTTCAAGTCCAAGGTCATCGACCTGAGCAATATTCAGGTCGTGGTACTGGATGAAGCCGATCGCATGTTCGATCTGGGCTTCATCAAGGACATCCGCTTCCTGTTCCGCCGCATGCCGGCACCGACCGAGCGGTTAAGCATGCTGTTCTCCGCCACCCTCTCCCTGCGGGTGCAGGAGCTGGCCTACGAGCACATGAACCACCCGGAACACGTGCAGGTGGAGCCTGAACAGATGACGGGCGTGCGCATCAAGGAGGAGCTGTTCTACCCCTCCAACGAAGACAAGATGCTGCTGTTGCTCTCTCTGATGGAAGAAGAGTGGCCGGAAAAGGCCATCGTGTTCGCCAACACCAAGCATGTCTGTGAAGACGTACATGCGTGGCTGGAGAATGACGGCCACCGTGTCGGTCTGCTGACCGGTGACGTGCCGCAGAAGAAGCGGATGAAGATCCTGGAAGAGTTCACCAAGGGGTCGCTGGACATCCTGGTCGCCACCGACGTGGCTGCCCGTGGTCTGCACATCCCGGACGTGACCCACGTCTTCAACTACGACCTGCCCGACGACGCCGAGGACTATGTGCACCGTATCGGGCGTACCGGTCGTGCCGGCAAGAGCGGTCACTCCATCAGCCTGGCCTGTGAAGACTATGCCTTCAACCTGCCTGCTATCGAGGAGTACATCCACCACCCGATCCCGGTCAGCAAGTATGACCGCGAGGCGCTGCTGGATGACGTGACCGCACCGAAACGGGTCGTTCGTAACCGCCAGCCGGTGAACCGCAACATGCGGGATCGCCAGGGTGGTGCCAACAGCAACAACCGTCGTCGTCCGCCGCGCAAGAGCTGAAGGACAGGCCCAGTTGTACAACTCGCCGCTCTATGCCGCCATCGACCTTGGCTCCAACAGCTTTCATATGCTGGTGGTGCGCGAGGTCGCCGGTGCGCTGCGCACCGTCACCAAGGTCAAGCGCAAGGTTCGCCTCGCCGCCGGGCTCGATCCGGAATTTCGTCTCAGCCGTGCCGCCATGGAGCGGGGCTGGGACTGCCTGCGCCTTTTCTCCGAGCAGTTGCAGGACATTCCGGCCGACAACATCCGGGTGGTGGGCACAGCTACCTTGCGCCTTGCCACCAACGTCGATGAGTTCCTCAGCGAAGCGGAACGGGTGCTCAACCACAGCATAGAGATCATCTCTGGCGAGGAAGAGGCCAAGACCATTTACGAGGGGGTCTCCTGGACCTCTGCCGGGGAAGGCAACCGGCTGGTGATCGACATCGGCGGCGCCAGCACAGAGCTGGTGATCGGCGAACATAGCGAAGCGAAACTGCTCAACAGCCTGCACATGGGCTGCGTCACCTGGCTCAACAACCACTTCGGTGATGGCGAGCTGAGTGAAGCCCGCTTCGGACAGGCCATCGCGGCCGCCAAGGCGGTGTTGGAGAAGGTGGCGGAAGACTACCGTACGCTGGGCTGGCGCACCTGCGTCGGCGCCTCCGGCACGGTACAGGCGCTGCAAGAGATCATGCTGGCGCAAGGGAAGAGCGAGCGGGTCACCCTGCCGAAACTGCAGGAGCTGATGGGTCAGGCCATCGCCTGTGGCAGGCTGGATCAGCTGCAACTGGAAGGGCTGGCGGCCGAGCGGCTGACCGTGTTCCCCTCCGGTCTCGCCATCCTGATCGCCATCTTCGAAACCCTGAACATCGAGAGCATGACCCTCGCGGGCGGCGCGTTGCGAGAAGGCTTGATCTACGGTCTGCTTGGCAACAATCACGACTGTGATGCCCGGGATCGCACCGCAGACAGCCTGATCAGCCGCTATCAGCTGGATACAGAGCACGCCGAGCGGGTGCGCGATACCGCCGTCGACGCATTCAACCAGCTGCAACCGGCCTGGCGACTCTCCAAACGCTACGGGCGCCCGATCTTGCGTTATGCAGCCCTGCTGCACGAGATCGGCCTCTGTATCGAGTACAAGAAGGCGCCGCAGCACGCCGCCTACATCATCGACAACATCGACATGCCGGGCTTTACCCCTGCGCAAAAAAAGCTGTTGTCGGCCCTGCTGTTCAACCAGCGGGACGAATTCAAGCTGGAAACCCTGGAGAAACAGGGTGCCGTCACCGGTCGTCAGGCGATCCGCCTGGCCCGTATCCTGCGCATCGCGCTGATCCTCTGCATGCGTCGCACTCAGGGCACAGTACCCAGCTTCACCCTGCAGGCCGATGAAGAGGCGCTGATTCTGACCCTGCCCAAGGGATGGATGGATGAACACTACCTGCGCGCCAGCGAATTGCGACTCGAAGTGGAACGCCAGCAAAAGATGGGCTGGCCCACTCGCTTGCTGGAAGCCTGATCCAGAAACTTGCTTGTTTGGGAGCCGATCATGCCGGATTACCAACCTATCAGCTGCGATCTCTACGACTGGCTTGAAATTGCCGCCAGCTGGCAATTGCCGGTGAGCCTCACCAGCCGTGATGGTTACCAGTGGCATGACAAGATCCGCACCATAGAAGCCAGCGAAGGGGTTGAGTATCTGCTGTTGCACAGTGGCGAGCGGCTCAGCCTGGCAGAGTTGGCGACCTTGCGCCTGAACTGGCAAGGGGAAGAGAAGCTGATCCGCTTCGCTCCAACTCGCTGAATACAGTACAAAAAAGGAGGGCCAACATGGTGTTGGCCCTCCTTTTTACATCCGCGGCTCACACAGACCGTTAACCCGCCGCCAGCGCCGCCATGACATAGACATCGAAGCGGTTGCTCTTGGTCTCGATGGCCATGCTGGGCTTGTGCTCATTGAGCCAACCCGCGTAGTCGGGGCGCTTTACCACCACCCGCTTCTCCGCCATCTTGAGGGCCGCCGGCAACAGGGCATCCGCATCGAGATCCGGCCCCACCAGCGACTGGAACACCCGCATCTCTTTTTTCACCAACGCCGACTTCTGCTTGTGGGGGAACATGGGATCGAGGTAGATGACATCAGGCCGTTCTGGCAGCGCCAGCAGGTTATCCACCGCGGGGCCTTGCAGCAGCTGCATCCGCTCGCTGACCCAGGGGCCTATCTCGGGATCCTGCGCCGCCCGTATCAATCCATCCTGCAACAGGGCCGCCACCACAGGGCTGCGCTCAATCAAGGTCACCTTGCAGCCGAGGGAAGCCAGCACGAAGGCATCGCGGCCGAGCCCGGCAGTGGCATCCACCACGGTAGGCATTGCACCGGCCTTGAGCCCGACCGCCTTGGCAATGGACTGACCGCGCCCGCCGCCGAACTTGCGTCTGTGGGCTACGGCTCCTTCCACAAAGTCCACATAGACGGCACCCAGCTTGGGTTCGTCCAGCTTGCGCAGCTCCAGCCGCTCGGGCGTAAACACCAGCGCGAACTGGGGGTAGTCGGTCTGGTCAAGCTGGCTGGCCAGCACGTGTGCCTGCGCGGCCTTGGTGGGGTCTTCGAGGAGGATTTGCATGATCTTGGCTGCGTTCTAAGTTCAATGGGCGGAGTGTATCACAGCCCCTTTATGCGGCTGTAGGGTGTGTCGTATCGGGGCCAAGTGGCATGGCGAGAAGACACGACAGGCTGACCCTGGCGCTAGAACAGGTATCGGCTAGCTGCTCTGCAGGAACATGCTCTTGTCGTTGAGTTGCAGGTATTCGATCAGGTCGTCATATGCCAGTGGACGGCTGAGCAGGAACCCCTGGGTGAAGGCACACCCCTTCTGGCATAGGAAGTTGAGCTGCTCGCGAGTCTCCACCCCCTCGATCACCACCTGCATGCCGAGGTTGTGCACTATGTTGATGATGCCATCGAGCAGCAGCCTGTCCTGCTCGTTGAACGGGATATGGCGCACGAAGGCCCTGTCAATCTTGACCAGATCCACCGGGAAGTTGCGCAGGTAGTTGAGAGCCGAATAGCCGGTGCCGAAGTCGTCGATGGCCAGCTTGCAGCCCGCCTCGCGCAGGGCATCGATCCGCACCCTGTGCTGATCACTGGTTTCCATCAGCAGGGATTCGGTGATCTCGATGACAATATCGCAGGGGTCGAGCCCGAAGTGGTGGATCACCTTGAGCCACTCGCTCGCCTCCGGATCTATGGTCTGGAACTCCTGGGTGGAGCGGTTAATGGACATCTGCAGATCCGGGAAGCCGGATTGCTGCAACCGCGCCAGATCCCGACACGACTGCCAGAGCACCAGCGCTCCCAGCCCCTGAATGAGCCCGGCCTCTTCCGCCAGCGGAATGAAATCCGCCGGCGAAACCTGGCCCCACTGGGGGTGATACCAGCGCACCAGCGCCTCCAGCTTGGCCACCCGGCCGCGGCGGTTGTCCCAGATGGGCTGATAGGCCATGGTCAGCTGCTCCAGCTTGATGGCCTCCGCCAGATCCTGCTGCATCTGGTGACGCTGGCGCACCTCCTCCCGCATGGAGACGCAGTAGGTGCCGAGCTGGCGCCCCTGCCGCTTGGCGGCAAACAGCGCCTGTTCGGCGTTGCGCAGCAGCTCGTCGCTCTCGACGCCATCCCCGGGGCAGAGGGTGATGCCGATGGTGGCGGTCACATAAAGGTGCTGATTGGCCAGCATGAAGGGACGGACGAAGCCCCCTACCACCTGCTTGGCGAATACCTCGGCCTGCCGACGGTTGACTATACCGGGCACCAGGAAGGCGAACTCGTCGCCGCCGATGCGGGCCACCAAATCATCGGTACGTACCCGGCTCACCAGCCGATCCGACACCTCCCGCAGCAGGGCGTCACCGGCGTGGTGATCCATGCTGTTGTTGACCGCCTTGAAGTTGTTGAGGTCGAGCACCATGAGTGCGAAACGCTCGCCGCGCTCGCAGAAGCGGCTGAGGCAGCGGCCAAACAGCCAGCGATTGGGCAGGCCGGTGAGGTTGTCGTAGTTGGCCTGGGCGGCGATTTTCTGCTCCGCCAGCTTGGTCTGGGAGAGATCGCTGAAGATGCCTATGTACTGGCTGATCTTGCCCCCTTCCCGCAAGGTGCTGATCATCAGCTGCTGGGGGTAGAGCTTGCCGTTCTTGCGCTTGTTCCACACCTCGCCACGCCAGACTCCTACCCGCTCCAGCGCGTGATACATGTCGGCGTAAAAGGCCTGATCGTGCAGCCCGGACTTGAGCATGCTGGGGCACTGACCGCACACCTCACTCTCGCTGTACCCCGTGATCTGCTCGAACGCCGGATTGACCGAGATGATGCGACTGTCGGCATCACACACCAAAATGGCTTCGGAGAGATTGTCATAGACCCGGTGGGAGAGTTTGAGCTGCTCGGCATGACGCTTGAGAGGATCGATATTTTCCAGCACCACCATCAGGTAGTCGGGCTGCAGCTGCTCGTCCCGCACCAGGGTGACAGTGGCCCGCCCCCACAACACCTGACCATCCCGGTGCAGGTAACGCTTCTCCTGAGTGAAGGCAGTACGCTCGCCGCGCTTGAGCTCCCCATAACAGGGGGCGCTGCGCAGCCAGTCTTCCGGATGGTTGAGTTCGGCAGCAGTGCGGTGCTGCAGCTCCTTCTGGCTGTAACCCAGCATCTTCTCGATGGCCGGGTTGGTCCAGAGGATCCTGCCATCCAGATCCAGCTTGCCGATCCCCACGGGGGCATGGGACATCATGGTGTGCAGAAAGTGGTGATACTCAGGCTGATTCAGCACCGGTAACTGCTGACACATCAGCGCCAGCTCGCGGCCCGCCAGCGGCGCCAGCAGCCGCAGCAAGCCCATCACCTTGTCCATGTTGGCGAGCGGTTGCTTGAACAGCACGCTGCAAAGGCCGATAGTCTCGCCCTGGGCATTCTTGAGGGCCACGGCGGCATAGGCCTGAATATGCCAGGCCTGCAACACGGCGGCATGAGGGAACAGCTGCTGGACGCGATCGCTGAACCAGGCCTCCCCCTGTTGCAGGGCGACCTCCCCCGGGGTGGCGCTGATCGGAAAACTGAAATGGGTGGTGTCGAGAGACGCAGGGTGGACGGCGTGTACCTTGAAAAACAGCCCAGCTTGATCCCTGCCTGAAATCAGGACGAAATCGGCCCTGACCGCTGCGGCGATTTCACTCACAAAGGTATCGAAATATCCCTGGCCACTCGAATGAGACAGACTTGAGATGATTTGATAGACAGACTCGAGTGCTCGCCTCATGGCAAGGTTCTTTCTCTCCTTGGAAGGTAGAACCCGACTCTACTGAAGAGGCGGGGACAGTGCAAACATGCACTCCGCAAGATATTAAAAAGCCTTGAGAAAAGGGACCAAAAGGTCCCTTTTTATCTCAAAAATCATGCAAGGATCCCACTATGCCGCAAAAGTGTACCGGCTTGAAGCTCACGGCGGCGCAGGGCCTCAGGCGGCAATCCCGCTGTGGCGTAGCAACGCATCGACCTTGGGCTCGCGACCACGGAAGGCACGGAACAGCTCCATCGGCTCCTTCGCCCCCCCCTTCTCCAGAATATGCTTCAGGAAGGATTGGCCGGTGGCCGGATTGAAGATCCCCTCTTCCTCGAAGCGGGAGAAGGCATCGGCAGAGAGCACCTCGGCCCACTTGTAGCTGTAGTAGCCCGCCGCATAGCCACCGGCAAAGATGTGGGAGAAGCTGTGCTGGAAACGGTTGAACGCGGGCGGCGTCATCACAGCCACCTGGCTGCGCACCTCGGCCAGCAGGGTCAGGACCTGATCCGGGTTGGCCGGGTCAAACTCCTGGTGCAGGCGGAAGTCGAACAGGGCGAACTCCAGCTGACGCAGCATCTGCATGGCAGCCTGGAAGTTGCGGGCAGTCAGCATCTTCTCCAGCAGATCGGCAGGCAATGGCTCGCCGGTCTCATGATGGCCGGAGATAAAGGCCAGCGCCTCGGACTCCCAGCACCAGTTCTCGAGGAACTGGCTTGGCAGCTCCACCGCATCCCAGGCCACACCGTTGATACCGGCAACGCCGGCCACGTCGATTTGGGTCAGCATGTGGTGAATGCCGTGACCGAACTCGTGGAACAGGGTGACCACTTCGTTGTGGGTGAACAGGGCCGGTTTGCCATCCACGGGGCCATTGAAGTTGCAGGTCAGGTAAGCCACCGGCTTTTGCAAGGATCCATCCTGACGGTAACGACGACCCAGGCACACATCCATCCAGGCACCGCCCTGCTTGTGTTCGCGGGCATAGAGGTCGAGATAGAAGCTACCGCGCAGCTCGTCTTCGGCATCGAAGATGTCATAGAAGCGCACATCCGGGTGCCAGGTGTCGATGCCGAGGCGCTCGCGCACCTTGATGCCGAACACCCGTTTCACTACTTCAAACAGCCCCTTCACCACCTTGCTGGCAGGGAAGTAGGGGCGCAACTGCTCGTCGGAAATGGAGAACTTGTGCTGCTTGAGCTTCTCGGCGTAGTAGGCGAGATCCCAGGCGGCCAGTTCACTCTGACCATGTTGCTCGGCAGCGAAGACGCGGATCTCCTCCAGCTCGGCCTTGCCTTGCGGCAGGGATTTGGCGGCCAGATCCGTGAGGAAGTTCACCACCTGTTCGGTCTTGTCTGCCATCTTGGTGGCCAGCGACAGCTCGGCGTAATTGGCAAAGCCAAGCAGCTGGGCCAGCTCGCGGCGCAGGGAGAGCAGCTCGCTCATGATGGCGGAGTTGTCCCACTTGCCGGCGTTCGGGCCCTGATCCGAGGCGCGGGTGGTGAAGGCCTCATACAGTTCGGCGCGCAGCTCGCGGTTGTCGGCATACATCATCACCGGCAGGTAGGAGGGAATATCCAGAGTAAACAGCCAGCCCTGCTGACCCTTTTGCTCCGCCAGCTGGCGGGCGGCGGCCTGCGCGCTCTGTGGCAGGCCGGTCAGTTCGGCCTCGTCGGCCACCAGCTTTTGCCAGCCCTGGGTCGCATCCAGCACGTTGTTGCTGAAGCGGGAGGCCAGCTCGGAGAGACGGGCCTGGATTTCGCCGTAGCGCTGCTGCGCCTCGGCGGGTAGACCGATACCGGACAGGCGGAAGTCGCGCAGGGTATTTTGGATCTCCTTGCGCTGGGCGCCGCTCAGCAGCGGGAAGTCGTCGCTCTCGGCCAGCTCGCGATAGGCCTGATAGAGCCCCTCATGCTGACCGACATAGGTCTGGAATTCGGAGAGCAGCGGCAGGCTGGCGTCATGGGCCGCGCGCAGCGCTTCGCTGTTGAGCACAGAGTTAAGATGGCTGACCGGTGACCAGACTCGCGCCAGGCGGTCATTCACCTCTTCCAGCGGCGCGATCAGGCTGTCCCAGGTATGGGGGTCACGCTGGGCCAGCACATCGCCGATCTTCTGTTTGCAATCGGCGATCGCCTGCGTCACGGCAGCGTGCACCTGATCGGGCTGGATCTGGCTGAAAGGGGGCAGCGAGTCCATTGTCAGCAAAGGGTTATTCATCCTGCGGTACCTCTAAATTCTCTACAGCCCCTGCCGTCCAGAAGCCTGCTTGGACCATCTAAGATGTAGGCAGAAACCTCATTAATCAAGCCTTTGCCGCCGAGAGGTGGGCCAGCTCCCCACTTTTAGCGAGAATGTGCTCATTAAATCGGCAACAAGGCAGACAGAGACGACAATGCCGACCCGGAGGTCGGCATTGTGGGCGAAAGAGCAAGGCAGGCATCAGCGTCTGGCGTCCTCCTTCAGCCACTGCGCCACGCGCTTGGCGAAGTAGGTGAGGATGCCGTCGGCACCGGCTCGCTTGAAGCAGAGCAGGGACTCCATGATGCTCTCCTTCTCCTTCAGCCAGCCATTCTGTATCGCCGCCATGTGCATGGCGTACTCGCCACTCACCTGATAGGCAAAGGTCGGCACGCCGAACTGATCCTTCACCTGACGGATCACGTCCAGATAGGGCATGCCCGGCTTGACCATCACGCTGTCGGCCCCTTCCTGAATATCCAGCGCCACCTCGTGCAAGGCTTCGTTGCTGTTGGCCGGATCCATCTGGTAGGTGGCCTTGTTACTCTTGCCGAGGTTGCCGGCAGAGCCGACCGCGTCGCGGAACGGGCCGTAGTAGCAGGAGGCGTACTTGGCGGAGTAAGCCATGATCTGGGTGTTGATGAAGCCGTTCTCTTCCAGCGCAGCACGAATCGCCCCGATACGGCCATCCATCATGTCGGACGGCGCGACGATATCGACCCCGGCGGCGGCGTGGGAAAGCGCCTGCTTCACCAGGATTTCCGTGGTGATGTCATTCAGTACATAGCCTTCGTCATCTATGATGCCGTCCTGACCATGGGTAGTGAACGGATCGAGCGCCACGTCGGTGATGACACCCAGCTCGGGGAAGCGAGCCTTGAGGGCGCGGGTCGCCCGCTGGGCCAGCCCGTCCGGGTTGTAGGCCTCTTCCGCCAGCAGGCTCTTGCTCTGAAGCGGCGTCACCGGGAACAGAGCGATGGCGGGCACGCCGAGGGCGACCAGCTCTTCGGCTTCCGCCAGCAGCAGATCGATGGAGAGACGCTCCACCCCCGGCATGGAGGTGACGGCCTCACGGCGGTTTTCCCCCTCCAGCACGAACACGGGATAGATGAGATCGTTGACGGTCAGGACGTTCTCGCGCACCAGACGACGGCTGAAATCATGTTTGCGCACCCGGCGCAGGCGGCGACCCGGAAAGGCGCCCGGAAGAGTTGTAGCCATGAATCACTCCAAAAGAGGAAGTTGGAAGAACGCGGCGGAGGTGGCCCGGGTATGGGCCAGCAAGGCCTCGGGCGCTTCACCACGACAGGCCGCCACCACCTGGGCGATGTGCGGCAAAAAAGCGGGTTCGTTGCGTTTCGGTCTGGGTGTCAGATCCCGCGGCACCAGATAGGGGGCATCGGTTTCAATCATCAACCGACCGGCCGGAATGCGGGCCACCTGTTCGCGCAGCAGCTGGCCACGGCGCTCGTCACAGAGCCAGCCCGTCACCCCTATATGCAGCCCGAGCGCCAGACACTCGTCCAGCTCCTCGTCGGATCCGGTGAAGCAGTGCAGTACTGCGCCTGACAGGCTGGGCAGCCAGGGACGCAAGATCTCGACAAAGCGGGCATGGGCATCACGGCAATGCAGAAACACCGGCATTGCCAGTTCGGCAGCCAACGCCAGTTGGGCATCGAATACCGCATCCTGCACCGGGCGGGGGGAGAAGTCGCGGTTGTAGTCGAGACCACACTCGCCGATGGCCACCACCTGCGGCAATGCCGCCAGCTCGCGCAGGGCGGGCAGGGTTGCCTCATCGACACTCTTGGCATCGTGGGGATGGACCCCGGCGGTGGAGAAGCAGTAACCCGGCCACAGAGCAGCCAAGTCAGCGCTTTCGCGGCTACCGGCCAGATCGGTGCCGGTCAGGATCAATGCCTCGACCCCGGCGGCGCGGGCACGCGCCACCAGTTCAGGCTGTTCACCGGCAAACTGGCTGCTGGTCAGGTTTAAACCGATATCGATCATGGGATGAGACGTTCCGAACAAAAGGAAGACATATCAGGTAGTTGAAAATCCTCTCCTCGATGGGGCATCACCATACGCCTCGAACGAGGGCATGAAAAGAGGAAGGGAGCCTCAGCTCCCCCCTTCCGCTTGTTCCTGTTGCTCTTCATCCTCTTTCTTCACATAGAAGCGGGCGAAGAACAGGCCTATCTCCCACAGCGCCCACATCGGGATCGCGAGCAGGGTCTGGGAGAAGACATCAGGCGGCGTCAGCAACATGCCGACCGCGAACACCCCGACGATGACGTAAGGGCGTTTCTCCCGCAGGCTCTTGGGGGTGGTTACCCCGGTCCAGCACAGCAGTATGGTGGCCACCGGGATCTCGAACGCTACCCCGAACGCAAAGAAGAGGGTGAGCACGAAGTCCAGATAGCTGGCGATGTCAGTCGCCACTGTCACCCCGGCGGGCGCAGTACTGGTGAAAAAGCCGAACACCAGCGGGAACACCACGTAGTAGGCAAACGCCATACCGCTGTAGAACAACACCGCCGTGGAGACGACCAGCGGCATGATGAGACGCCGCTCATGCTTGTACAGACCGGGGGCGATGAAGGCCCAGGCCTGGTAGAGCAGATAGGGGATCGCCACGAAGAAGGAGACCACCAGCGTCAGCTTGATCGGCGTCAGGAAGGGGGTCGCCACATCCGTCGCTATCATGCTGGTGCCTGCCGGCAACTGACTGAGCAGCGGCTGGGCCACGAAGTCGTAGATATTGTTGGAAAAATAGATCAGCGCGATGAACACCAGCAGGATGGCCGAGATGGACCGTAGCAAGCGGGTTCTCAGCTCTACCAGATGGGAGATCAGGGGTTGTTCGGCCTGACTCATGGCTTCACCTCCCCTTGATCGACACGCGGGTCTGCACCCTGGGCAGGGATCATGGCGGTTTCCTCGTCATGAGCCGCCGTCACGGCTGGCTGATCGGGAGTCTCCTCCTTCACCTCGGCAGCAGCCGGGGCGGGGTGGATGGTGTTTTGCTGTTCGTAAGGGCGGGTCACCGATTGCGCGGCCGCTTTGAGCTGCTCGATAGACTCCTGCAGCTCGGGGCTCAGGTTGTTCATCTGCAACTGTTCGGCCTTCTTCAGGTCGTTGTGCAGCTCCTGCAACTTGAACTCCTGCTCCAGCTCGGACTTGACCGAGTTGGCAGTGCTGCGGATCAGCCTGATCCAGTGGCTGGCGGTACGGATCGCCACGGGCAGCCGCTCGGGACCGAGCACCACCAGGGCGACGACACCGATGACAACCAGCTCCCAGAAACCGATATCGAACATGGCTTAGGCCTGTTCTTTATCTTTCTGCTTGGCGGTCTCGGCACTATTGGCCGCTTCGTTCAACTGCTTGGGGGGAAACTCGGCATCTTTCTGATCCGGTTTGGCATCAGCAGCCGGCTCATCGGACAGCGCCTTCTTGAAACCTTTGACGGCCGCACCCAGATCGCCACCGATCCCGCGCAGCTTCTTGGTACCGAACAGCAGCACGACGATGACTGCGACGATCAACAATTGCCAAATACTGATACCACCCATGATATTTCTCCAAGTCCAAATTTGACGCTAAGGTGCGCACGTGTGTTATTAACGATCACGATGCTGATGCCAGCCCGTAATTTCTTCAAAACTGACGCCAAACTGCACGCGTGTGTTATTGACGGGAGCGGGCCTTGAACCACCCCAGCAGCCAGCATAACCCTGTGCCGGCCAGGCTGAGTTGTCCCCACTCAATATATTGTTTTTGGGTCAGCAAGAATACACCCGCCAATAGCAGGCTGGCGCCAACCCCCAAGAGGTAGCGAGCCTGTCCCTGCCGACGGCTGTGACGGCGGAAATCGGCAAACATCTGGTCGAAGTGGCGCTGCTGGTGACGGGTCTGGCGCAGGGTCTCATAGACCAGCTCTGGCAATTCAGGCAGTTTCTCCGCCCAGAATGGCGCTTTCTCTTTGATAGCATTCCACACGGCTTTCGGCCCAACCTGCTCGTGCATCCAGTTTTCCAGATAAGGCTTGGCGGTCTGCCACAAGTCCAGCTGGGGATAGAGCTGACGCCCCAAGCCTTCCACATAGAGCAATGTCTTTTGCAACAGCACCAGCTGCGGCTGCACCGCCATGTTGAAGCGACGGGCGGTGTTGAACAGGTTGAGCAGCACGTGACCAAACGAGATCTCGGACAGCGGCTTCTCGAAGATGGGCTCCAGCACGGTGCGGATGGCGAATTCGAACTCATCCACCTTGGTGTCTGGCGGTACCCAGCCGGACTCCACGTGCAACTCGGCCACTCGGCGATAGTCGCGGTTGAAGAAGGCGAGGAAGTTCTCTGCAAGATAGCGTTTGTCTTCCCGGGTCAGGGTACCGACTATACCGCAGTCGATGCCGATCCAGAGCGGATTGTCGGGATGTTCATAGGAGACGAAGATATTGCCGGGATGCATGTCGGCGTGGAAGAAGCTGTCACGAAACACCTGGGTGAAGAAGACCTCAACGCCGCGTTCGGCCAGCAGCTTCATGTTGGTGCCGTTGGCCTCCAGTGCAGGAATGTCGGAAACCGGTATGCCGTAGATACGCTCCATCACCAGCACATGCTCACGGCAATGTTCGGTGAACACCTCGGGCACGTAGAGGGCATCGGAGCCGGTGAAGTTACGGCGCAACTGGATGGCGTTGGCGGCTTCGCGCATCAGGTTCAGCTCGTCGAGGATGGTCTTGCGATACTCTTCCACCACCTCGATGGGGCGCAGGCGCGCGCTCTGGGGCACAAAACGGGCCACCAGACGGGCCAGGGTCTGCATCAGGCGCAGATCGGCCTCTATGACCGGCTCGATGTCGGGGCGGATCACCTTGATGACAATCTCGCGGCCATTCTCCTTCAATCGACCCGTGTGCACCTGGGCGATGGAGGCAGATGCCAGCGGCGTCTCGTCGAAGTCGTCGAACAGCGTCTCGACGGAGCAACCCAGGCTCTCCTCGATCTTGAGACGCGCCGCCTGACCACAGAAGGGGGGCACCCTGTCCTGCAACATGGCCAGCTCTTCGGCGATATCCGGCGGCAGCAGATCGCGCCGGGTCGACAGCATCTGACCGAACTTGATGAAAATAGGGCCGAGCGCCTCGAAGGCGAGACGAATGCGGGCACCGCGGCTGAGATCCGGTTGCTTGTTCTTGAGCCAGAACAAGGAACGACGGGCCAGACGACCCGGCCAGGGTTGATAGCGGGCGGGCACCAGTTCGTCGATGCCCTGCTCCAGCAGGATGGTGATGATGCGATAGAGGCGCTTGAACTCCTTCGGGGTCATCAGGCCACCTGCTGTTCGAAGCGGGCCAGTCGCAGCTCGACCGCTTTCATCTGTTGCGCCAGCAGTTCGACATCGTCGTTGAAGCTCGCCACCTCCAGCGGACCCGGTGCGAGGCGGACCTCTTCGGTCAGATATTCCGCCAACTGGCTGCGGGTGCGGCACAGCTCGCGGCCGACCAGGCGGCGTGCCTGACGGGCACCACTGAACAGGGTGTGAGCCAGCACGTCGCCGGTATAACGCGACAGCTCCTCTTCCCAGTCGATATCCAGCTCACCCAACAAGACGCTGAATGCCTGTACCAGCTGGGGATCACCGCTCAGATCCAGCTTCTCCTCGCGGATATAGCGGGTCAGAGCGGACGGGTCTTTTAGCAGGCCCAGCGCCGTCAGCGACAGGCTGAGCACGGCATCGGCCTCACCTTCGTGGCGGGCAAGCACATCCAGCCGACGATCGGAGAAGACAAACCAGAGCGGCTTGAGCTCACGCAGCTCCAGCTTGAGCACCTTGCCCGCCAGCTTGCGCAACCGCTCGGGACTCTGCTGGTCGAGCGTCAGCAACTGGTTGAGGCTGGTTTCGATCACGGCGGTGACCATGGCATCCATCGGCATAGGCGACCTTAAAACTTGTAACCGCGGTGCAGGGCGACCACACCCTGGGTCAGGTTGTAGAACTCAACCTGCTCAAAACCGACATTTTCCATCATCCCTTTCAGGGTTTCCTGATCCGGATGCATGCGGATGGATTCCGCCAGATACTTGTAGCTTTCACCGTCGTTCGCAACGATTTCGCCCATTTTCGGCAGTAATTTGAAGGAGTAGAGATCGTACAGCTTGGCGATCACCTCGCTGGCAGGCTTGGAAAACTCCAGCACCAGCAGACGGCCGCCCGGTTTCAGCACCCGGAACATGGAGGCCAACGCCTTGTCCTTGTCGGTAACGTTGCGAAGGCCAAAGCCAATGGTAATGACATCGAAGTGGTTATCCGGGAAGGGCAACGCCTCAGCGTTGGCCTGTACGTAGGAGACGTTGTTCGCCACCCCCAGGTTGCGCAGCTTGTCGCGGCCCACTTTGAGCATGGAGTCATTGATATCCGCCAATACTACCTGACCAGTCTCCCCGACGATGCGGGAGAACTTGGCGGTCAGATCACCGGTACCACCGGCCAGATCCAGCACCTTCTGGCCCTTGCGCACACCTGAGCAGTCGATGGTGAAGCGCTTCCACAGGCGGTGGATGCCGAACGACATCAGATCGTTCATCAGATCATACTTGGCAGCCACCGAATGGAAGACGCCAGCCACCAACGTTTCCTTGTCGGTCGCGGCCACGGTTTTAAAGCCAAAATGCGTTGTCGTAGTCTCTTCTGACATCCCTTAAACACCCATAGAGCAAAGAATGGTCGCCAGTTTACCAGAGCCAATGGCGTGCGGACACCTTAAACCCGGCTGGCGACCAACTGCATGCCCAGCAACACCATGGCCAGACAGAGGAAAAGGTTGAGGCCTATATTGAGTACCGCCTTCAGATAAGCACCCTGCTGGGCCAGCACCACAGTATCCAGTGCGAAGGAGGAGAAAGTGGTGAGCGCCCCGAGGATCCCCACCATCAGCAGCGGTTTCATCGGGTGTTCCATCACGTGACCCTGACTAATGAGCGCAAAGGCGATACCCATGATGAAAGAGCCCACCACGTTGACCACCAGGGTACCGTAGGGAAAATGGCGGCCCAGCAACAGCGCCATCAGCTCGGCGATACCAAAACGCAGGCAAGCACCGATGGCGCCGCCAGCGGCGACAAATAACCAGGTTTGCATAGGGCAGACTCCATAGTATCAGGCCAACATTATGCAAAATGTCGGCAAGCGGGGACAGCGGGGCAATTAATCGATATCGACCGCCTCAACGGCGAAAGTCGACCGGTTCGACCCGATCCAGGTGGAGCGAGGTCTGGGCTGGCTGGGTCTCGGCAATCACACGACCATGGCGAATGGAGTAGCGCACCGGCACCTGACGGCGCACCGCATCAAAGCCGTTCTCGGCGGGCAGGATCAGCAGGTTGGCCGGTTTGCCCACCTCGATGCCGTAGCGATCCTGCACATTCAGGGTGCGTGCGCTGTGGCAGCTGATCAGCTTGAGGCTGTCGTTGATCTGCTCGTAGCCCATGATCTGACACACATGCAGCCCCATGTGCAGCACCTGCAACATGTTGGCGGTGCCCATGGGATACCAGGGATCGAACACATCGTCGTGACCGAAGCAGACGTTGATGTTCGCCTCCAGCATCTCCTTCACCCGGGTGATACCGCGGCGCTTGGGATAGGTATCGAAGCGCCCCTGCAGGTGGATATTCACCAGCGGATTGGCCACGAAGTTGATGTCCGCCATCTTGAGCAGCCGGAACAGGCGGGAAGCATAAGCTCCGTTGTAGGAGTGCATGGCGGTGGTGTGGCTGGCGGTGACTCTATGGCCGATGCCGCGCTCGTAGGCCAGGGTCGCCAGCGTCTCGATAAAGCGGGACTGCTCGTCATCTATCTCGTCGCAGTGTACATCGACCAGAACCTGATACTTCTCGGCAAGATCGAAGATGTAGTGCAGACTTTCGACCCCATATTCCCGGGTAAACTCGAAATGGGGAATGGCGCCGATCACATCGGCACCCAGCTTGAGTGCCTCTTCCAGCAACGCCTTGCCGTTGGGGTAGGAGAAGATCCCCTCCTGCGGGAAGGCGACGATCTGCAGCTCGACCCACTCCTTCATCTCCTCTCGCACTTCCAGCATCGCCTTCAAGGCAACCAGATTGGGATCCGAGACATCGACGTGAGTGCGAACAAACTGGATGCCGTTGGCAATCTGCCACTTCAGCGTCTGGATGGCACGCTGTTTCACATCCTCATGGGTCAGCAGCGCCTTGCGTTCGGCCCAGCGCTCGATCCCCTCGAACAGGGTACCGGACAGGTTCCAGCTCGGCTCCCCGGCAGTCTGGGTCGTATCGAGGTGAATATGAGGCTCGATAAAGGGGGCTATGGCCAGACCCTCCTCCCCATCCAGCTCCCGGGTAGACAGGAGGGGCTGGCTCATGGGGGCTATGGTCCGGATCAGGCCATCCTGGCACAAGACCTGCCACAACCCCTCCCTACCGGCCAGACGCACATTCTTTATCAGCATGTTTTTCTTCCTTTTTCTGACACTGATTACCTTTTCCAATCCACAACTTAGCTTGGATCAATTTAATAGAAAAGCGTTCATATTGAATACATATGAGACCGCCACTGTTGATAAACAGCAACAATAAAAGGGCGTTAATTGGGATGAAAGCAGGATTGACCGAGATCGGCAGCGCTAGTCTGACCTCGATCGGCAAATATTGGGAATACAAACACAACGAACGACTGGTCGCAGCGATCGAGATAGAAGCCTCGGGGCAGGCTCGCTTCTATCTCGATGCCAGACAGATTTCGGTAAACTGAGAAAGGCGAATACAAAAAAGCCTCCCGATTGGGAGGCTTTAATATTTACTGGTGCTGATACCCAGAG
>NZ_CDBI01000047.1 GCF_000820025.1 Aeromonas popoffii | reverse complement strand
TGCCGCTTGCCCTGTCGATGGAGGCGCATTATAGGGAGTTGAATCTTTCTGGCAAGCTGATAATTGCAAAAAGATGGCTTTTACCAACCGTTTGCTCACAAAGCCATCAATGTGCGTATTAAGCGAACGAAATCAGCCCGCGACAGGCACTGACACGGCGAAATCGTGCAGGTTGTCGTAGATGGCATCCGCCAAAGCAATGCCGGCGTCAGTCACCGGTTTACCAGTACGCACCATGACTTTATGACCCACCTTGGCACTGGTTGCCGCTTTCAGGTCAGAAGGTTTGTCGCCCACCATGTAGGATCGACTCATGTCGATGCCCAGCTCCTGTTGCGCCAACAGCAGCATACCTGGTTCAGGTTTGCGGCAGTCGCAAGGGGCGCCGTGATCCGGGTGATGTGGACAGAAATAGATACCATCGAGATCCACATCCCGATCAGCCAGTGACCAGTCCATCCATTCAGTCAGGTTCATGAAGTCGTCCTCACTAAAATAGCCGCGGGCGATACCAGACTGGTTAGTGACGACGATCAACAGATAGCCTTTCTTCTTCAGCAGCTGCATGGCTTCGATCACACCAGGCAGGAAATGGAAGTCGTCTACTTGACTGACATAACCGGTGTCTTCGTTGATAACACCGTCACGGTCCAGAAAAATGGCGGGCTTGCTCACTGGGGACTACCTCAATAAATGATTTTGCAAAGTATCTCATAGGGCACAAGACCCAAAAAGAAAAAGGGGCGGCCGAAGCCACCCCTTTTCATGTTTGTATATAACGAATCGATTAAGCGATTACGCTAGCTACAACACCGGCACCTACGGTACGGCCACCTTCACGGATAGCGAAACGCAGGCCGTCGTCCATTGCGATCGGGGCAATCAGGGTAACAACCATTTTGATGTTGTCGCCTGGCATTACCATCTCTACGCCTTCCGGCAGTTCGATGGTACCGGTCACGTCGGTAGTACGGAAGTAGAACTGCGGACGGTAGCCTTTGAAGAACGGGGTATGACGACCACCTTCTTCTTTGGACAGTACGTACACTTCAGATTCGAACTTGGTGTGCGGCTTGATTGAGCCCGGCTTGGCCAGTACCTGACCACGCTCTACGTCTTCACGCTTCACGCCACGCAGCAGTGCGCCGATGTTCTCGCCTGCACGACCTTCGTCCAGCAGCTTACGGAACATTTCAACACCGGTACAGGTGGTAGAAACGGTATCTTTGATACCAACGATTTCTACGGTCTCACCGACTTTAACGATACCGCGCTCTACACGACCGGTAACTACGGTACCACGGCCAGCGATAGAGAATACGTCTTCGATAGGCATCAGGAACGGCAGGTCGATCGCGCGCTCCGGCTCCGGGATGTAGGTATCCAGGTGGCCAGCCAGCTCGATGATCTTCTCTTCCCATGCAGCGTCGCCTTCCAGCGCTTTCAGCGCGGAACCGCGAACTACCGGCAGGTCATCACCCGGGAAGTCATACTCGGTCAGCAGTTCACGAACTTCCATCTCGACCAGTTCGAGCAGCTCTTCGTCATCTACCATGTCGCACTTGTTCATGAACACGATCATGTACGGGATACCAACCTGGCGACCCAGCAGGATGTGCTCACGAGTTTGCGGCATCGGGCCGTCGGTCGCAGCAACTACCAGGATCGCGCCGTCCATCTGGGCAGCACCGGTGATCATGTTTTTAACGTAGTCGGCGTGACCCGGGCAATCTACGTGCGCGTAGTGGCGGGCAGCGGTGTCGTATTCTACGTGGGAGGTGTTGATGGTGATACCACGCTCACGCTCTTCCGGTGCCTTGTCGATCTGGTCGAAGGCGAAAGCTTTACCACCGAAGTGCTTGGCCAGCACGTTGGTGATGGCGGCGGTCAGGGTGGTTTTACCGTGGTCAACGTGGCCGATGGTGCCGACGTTTACGTGCGGTTTATTACGCTCAAATTTTTCTTTAGACACGACGTAGTCCTTCTAGGTTAAACCCGCCTACCGTCGTAGGCGGGGAATCATAAATTACTTGGATTTGCGCTCTTCGATGACTGCCTGAGCCACGTTGTTCGGGGCGTCGGAGTACTTAGCGAATTCCATTGCGTAGGAAGCACGACCTTGGGTAGCGGAACGCAGTGCGGTCGCATAACCGAACATCTCGGCCAGCGGCACCAGGGCACGTACGATCTTGCCGGACGGGCCATCTTCCATACCTTCGATCAGGCCACGACGACGGTTCAGGTCACCGATAACGTCGCCCATGTAATCTTCCGGAGTCTCGACTTCGACCTTCATGATCGGCTCGAGCAGTACCGGATTGGCTTTCATGTAACCAGACTTGAAGGCCATGGAAGCAGCGATTTTGAACGCCAGTTCGGAGGAGTCGACATCATGGTAAGAACCGTAGTGCAGACGCACACCCAGATCCATTACCGGATAACCTGCCAGCGGGCCGGATTTCAGCTGCTCACGGATACCCTTGTCAACACCCGGGATGTATTCACCAGGAATCACGCCGCCTTTGATGTCGTTAACGAACTCATAGGCTTTGCCGGCTTCCAGCGGGTACATGTCGATGATGACGTGACCATACTGACCACGACCACCAGACTGCTTGGCGTGCTTGCCTTCGATATCCTTGACGGTTTCACGAATGGTTTCACGGTAGGCAACCTGCGGCTTACCTACGTTCGCTTCAACCTTGAACTCGCGACGCATACGGTCAACGATGATGTCCAGGTGCAGCTCACCCATACCGGCGATGATGGTTTGGCCAGATTCTTCGTCAGTCCATACGCGGAAAGACGGATCTTCCTGCGCCAGACGGCCGAGTGCCAGACCCATCTTCTCTTGGTCAGCCTTGGTTTTCGGCTCAACCGCGATGGAGATTACCGGCTCCGGGAATTCCATACGCTCGAGGATGATCGGTGATTTTTCGTCACACAGGGTGTCACCAGTGGTCACATCTTTCAGACCGATGGCAGCAGCGATATCGCCTGCGCGAACTTCTTTGATCTCTTCACGCTTGTTGGCGTGCATCTGAACGATACGGCCAAAACGCTCGCGCTTCTCTTTGACAGAGTTCAGCACTGAGTCACCGGAGTTAACTACGCCGGAGTACACGCGGAAGAAGGTCAGGTTGCCCACGAACGGGTCGGTGGCAATCTTGAATGCCAGAGCAGCGAACGGCTCTTCATCAGAAGCATGGCGCTCGTCTTTGGTGACGCCGTCCAGCTTCAGGCCGTCGATGGCAGCTACGTCGGTCGGTGCCGGCAGATAGTCAACCACGGCATCCAGCATGGCCTGTACGCCCTTGTTCTTGAACGCGGAGCCACAGGTAACCAGGATGATTTCGTTGTTCAGAACGCGCAGACGAAGAGCTTTCTTGATCTCTTCTTCAGTCAGTTCTTCACCACCCAGGTATTTTTCCATCAGATCTTCAGACGCTTCAGCAGCGGCTTCGACCAGGGTCATGCGCATTTCTTGCGCCTGTTCCAGCAGCTCAGCCGGGATCTCTTCGTAATCGAAGGATACGCCCTGATCTGCTTCGCTCCAGTTGATGGCTTTCATCTTGACCAGGTCGATAACGCCCTTGAAGTTCTCTTCTGCACCGATGTTCAGTTGCAGCGGAACCGGGTTACCTTTCAGGCGGGTCTTGATGTGCTCAACGCAGCGCAGATAGTTGGCACCGGTACGGTCCATCTTGTTGACGAACGCGATACGGGGAACCTTGTACTTGTTAGCCTGGCGCCATACGGTCTCAGACTGTGGCTGTACGCCACCTACGGCACAGTACACCATCACGGCGCCGTCCAGAACACGCATTGAACGCTCTACTTCGATAGTAAAGTCAACGTGGCCGGGGGTATCGATGATGTTGATACGGTGCGGTTGGAACTGTTTACCCATGCCAGACCAGAAAGCGGTGGTCGCGGCGGAGGTGATGGTGATACCACGCTCTTGTTCCTGTTCCATCCAGTCCATGGTGGCGGCGCCATCGTGAACTTCACCGATCTTGTGACTTACACCGGTGTAAAACAGAACGCGCTCGGTAGTAGTAGTCTTACCGGCGTCAATGTGAGCGGAGATACCGATATTACGATAACGCTCAATGGGGGTTGTACGAGCCATTGTCATCCTCTTACTAGGAGCGGACCCCTAGATAACTGAAGGTGCGCAGAGCCAAGAGACCCTGCGCAAGCGGATTACCAGCGGAAGTGAGCGAAGGCTTTGTTCGCTTCAGCCATACGGTGAACGTCTTCACGTTTCTTGACAGACGAACCCTTATTGTCAGCGGCATCCAGCAGCTCGCCAGCCAAACGCTGAGCCATTGATTTTTCACCACGTTTACGAGCGGCGTCAACCAACCAGCGCATTGCCAGGGCATTGCGACGGACCGGACGAACTTCTACCGGCACCTGATAGGTTGCACCACCGACACGACGAGATTTAACCTCGACGGCCGGACGAATGTTGTCCAGGGCTTCTTCGAATACGGCCAGGTGATCTTTGCCAGATTTGGTGGCAATGATGTCCAGCGCGCCATATACGATGGCTTCGGAAACAGATTTCTTACCGTCAACCATTACTACGTTGACAAATTTAGCCAGCAGCTCTGATCCGAACTTGGGATCCGGCAGGATTTTACGCTGACCAACAACACGACGTCTTGGCATTTCAAATTCTCCGTAACTTCAGGGGTTACCCAAAACTAGAAAGTTATCTAACTAGAAACGAATTAACGTTTGGCCTTACTTAACGGAGAACCATTAAGCTTTCGGACGCTTCACGCCATACTTGGAGCGAGCCTGCTTACGGTCTTTAACACCGGCACAGTCCAACGCACCACGAACGGTGTGGTAACGAACACCTGGCAAATCCTTGACACGACCGCCACGGATCAGCACCACGGAGTGCTCTTGCAGGTTGTGACCTTCACCACCGATATAGGAGGTGACTTCGAAGCCGTTGGTCAGACGTACACGGCATACTTTACGCAGTGCAGAGTTAGGCTTCTTCGGGGTGGTGGTGTATACACGGGTGCACACGCCACGCTTCTGAGGGCACGCTTCCAGCGCAGGCACGTTGCTTTTCACAACGAGCTTGATGCGTGGCTTGCGAACCAACTGGTTAATAGTTGCCATCAAAAGGCTCCTGATAATGACTTCATAAACATGTGAAAAATCCTCCCCGCAGATACGGGGACGCGAAATTTTATGCCCTGTTGTCAAGGGAGTCAAGATTTATACAATCTGTGCCGCAAAAGGGCACAATGGTTCCCCTGTCAATAGTCATAACTAACTGAACTTCATCGATAAAAATGGATGCTAGCCACCCCAGGTCTGCGGTGACCCGTTCTCCGCGATCAATGCGACCAGGCCGGCCATATCCAGATCCATCCCGATCCTGTGCTGCAATCCCCTTGCCTGCAAGTCTTCTCGCATCACATAGAGCGGAATACCCGCCAGTCGCTCACCCCACTGAGGAACCGTGGCAGCGA
Source organism: Aeromonas popoffii (assembly GCF_000820025.1). GTDB lineage: Bacteria > Pseudomonadota > Gammaproteobacteria > Enterobacterales > Aeromonadaceae > Aeromonas > Aeromonas popoffii. Next base: position 201,502 of record NZ_CDBI01000047.1, on the reverse strand, counting down.
TAACAGCATCCTGCATTAGTACCAGCAGATCATCCGGCTGGCGATAGCAGAGCGCCTGTTCCAGATCCCGGCTCAGGAAGGGGGAGGTCAATATCAGCTGTATCATGATCACCTCAGAAACAGATGTGAGTCGTGCAGTGGTCCCACTGGTGGCGGATGTCGGCACGAGAGAGGCTCTCGACTGGGATCAGCAGGTCATCCACCGTCAGACCGCGTTCAGTCAGTGAGTCGGCACACACATAGACCTCCTCGATGTCGTACAGCTCCAGTAGCTTGAAAGTCGGTGCATAGTGGCGCTGCAAGATGGTTTGAGGCTGTTGCTCCCTGACCAGTTGCAAGACACCGTCACCGACGAGGAACAGAGCCAACGACTCGGTCAGCGCCGAGGTCGCCAGCAAGGCATCCAGTCCTTCCCGTCCGGCGGACGTGCCATGAGGGCCGCGACGACACATAAAGGCTATCTTGTTCATCTCTCCCCCTAAAACTGGACAAAGCGATCGGCGGTCAGGCTGGCTTCGGCCAGCTGACCCAGTCCGCTCAGGCAGAAGGGGGCCTGCAGGTTGAATTGATCCTTGCCAGCTCCCTTCGCCTCTGCCTCATCGAGCACACCGCGCCGCATGGCGGCGGCAACGCACACATCGATACAGATCCCCTGCCCTATGGCCAGCTCGCGCCACAGGGCCACCAGGTCGGTCTCATCAGATGCCGGGGCATGCAACCCGTTACCATTGCAAACCCCGTCCTGATAGAAAAACAGATGTGACAGCCGGTGGCCTTGCTCGAGGAGGCTCAAGGCGAAGCGGTAAGCTGTGCTGGCCGACTGGGTGCCATAAGCGGGCCCCGTTACCAGCAAGGCAAAACTCAGACTCATATCCGGACTCCTGTACAGGTGTATGTCCATTCTACGCCAAAGACAAAAAAGCCCCTCCTGGGAGGGGCTCTTCATTCAGCCGTGGATCAGACGTAAGCAATGGCTTCGACTTCAACCAGCACATCCTTGGGCAGACGCGCCACCTCCACGCAGGAGCGGGCCGGGGCCGAGTCGCCAAAGTAACGGGCATATACCTGGTTAAAGGCCACGAAGTTGTTCATGTCGCTGAGGAAACAGGTGGTCTTCAGCACCTTGCCGGTATCGGCACCCGCTTCCTTCAATACTGCAACCAGGTTCTTCATCACCTGCTCGGCCTGAGCTTCGATGCCGCCAGCCACTATCTCCATGGTGGCCGGATCGAGCGGGATCTGCCCGGAGGTGAAGACCAATTCGCCCAGCTTGGTAGCCTGAACATACGGACCAATTGCGGCAGGCGCCTTGTCGGTTGCAATCACTTCTTTAGCCATTCTTATCTATCCCCTTCTATGGCGCTTACTCGTTCTCGTCTTCACCCTGCTTGCGCTGTCGGATGTACAGATAAACGGTATGTTTGGAAATATTCAATTTGTCGGCGACCAGGTTGATCGAGTCCTTGATATCAAATATGCCCTTCTCGAACAACTGGGTCACGATAAACCTGTTTTTCGCATTGTTGGCAACCGTCGGATCGCGGTTGATCTCGTCGATGGTGTTGTCCACCGTCTGAGCGACCAGCTCTTCGACGCTGTTGGCAAAGGTCTCCGGCGACTGGCGCTCCACTTGCTGGGGCGTCGGGAAGAATTCGGCGACAAACTCGTGAAAAGGCGCATTGATGTGCAGGTTGATACAGATAAGACCGATCACCTGCTTGTCACTGTTCCTGATGGCGATGGTACTCGACTTCATCAGGGCGCCGGTACGGCTGCGGGCAAAATAACTCTGGGTGTAATCCTGGCCGGTATTCTCTATGTCCTTGAGCATACGCAGCGCGAGATCGGTAATGGGTGCCCCCTCATTCCGTCCCGTATTGAACCCGTTGGCAATCTTGATCACGGACTCATGCAGATTTTCCAGGGAGTGAAGAACCACTTCACAGTGCTTGCCGAACAGTTCGGCCAAGCCTTCGATAAGCCCTCCATAGGAGTGCAACAATTCCCTGTCTTCATCTGTAAAAGTGCGACCGCTCAGCTGCTCTTCGGGAAGCAGTACTTCCTCGATACCGACAGTCATGTTCTACCCCTGTAATAACCATTCAACTTTCACGAGTTTTCAATTGCGAGGGGGCAATGTCAACTTTTTTTGATTTTTTACTCCCCAACCTTGCTCTGGATCATCCGAATATCCACGTGGCTACTGGGGTTGGTGAGAAAGCGACCAACAAAAAGGGCCCCTTGAAGGAGCCCTTTTCAATCACTGCAGCAGAAGATTACTCTTCGTCAAAACTGCCGGATGCGTTGAGCAGATCCGCCAGGTTTTGCTGAGCTTCATCGGCGGTCACCTGCGGTACGCCGACAGCACGAGCTGCGGCGGCACGCTGGTTGATCCGGCTATGGTGGTAGGCAAAGCCGGTACCAGCCGGGATCAGACGACCCACGATCACGTTCTCTTTCAGGCCACGCAGTTCATCACGCTTGCCGCCAACGGCCGCTTCGGTCAGAACACGGGTGGTTTCCTGGAAGGAAGCCGCGGAGATGAAGGACTCTGTGCTCAGAGATGCCTTGGTAATACCCATCAGAATATGACGGAAGGTAGCCGGGGCCTTGCCCTCTGCAACCAGCTTACGGTTGGCAATCTTCACACGCGCCACTTCAACCTGCTCGCCTTCGATCAGATCGGTGTCGCCAGCGCTCAGGATCTCGCACTTGCGCAGCATCTGACGAACGATGACTTCGATGTGCTTGTCGTTGATCTTAACGCCTTGCAGACGGTAAACGTCCTGCACTTCGTTGGCGATGTAGTTGGCGACCGGGCTGATACCGCGCAGACGCAGGATGTCATGAGCAGACTCAGGACCGTCCGCCAGCACTTCACCCTTCTCAACTTTTTCACCTTCGAACACGTTCAGGTTACGCCACTTCGGAATCATCTCCTCGTAGACGTCGCCACCATCGGTCGGGGTGATGACCAGACGGCGTTTGCCCTTGGTCTCTTTCCCGAAGGAGATGGTACCGGAGATTTCCGCCAGGATGGCAGGTTCCTTCGGTTGACGTGCTTCGAACAGATCCGCAACGCGCGGCAGACCACCAGTGATGTCCTTGGTACCGCTGGACTCTTGCGGGATACGCGCTACCGCGTCACCCACACCCACGTTGGCACCATCTTCCAGGTTCACGATTGCCTTGCCCGGCAGGAAGTACTGGGCGGCGACATCGGTACCCGGGATCATGACATCTTTGCCGTTCAGGTCGACCAGTTTAACGGTCGGACGCATCTCTTTACCGGCACTCGGACGCTCGTTGACATCCAGTACGACGATAGAAGAGAGACCGGTCAGCTCGTCGGTCTGACGAGTGATGGTCACGCCATCGATCATGTGTTCGAACTGGAGGCGACCCGCCACTTCAGTGATGATCGGGTGGGTGTGCGGATCCCAGTTAGCGACAGTGTCACCGGCGCTCACGGCCTGGCCGTCCTTCACTTCCAACACGGCACCGTAAGGCAGCTTGTGGCTTTCCTTGGTACGGCCCATGTCATCCATGATGGTCAGTTCGGTAGAACGGGAGGTGATAACCAGTTTGTCATCACTGTTGTGAACGAACTTGGCGTTCTGCAGCTTGATGGTACCGGTATTCTTCACCTGGATGCTGTTCTCGGCAGCGGCTCGGGATGCGGCACCACCGATGTGGAAAGTACGCATCGTCAGCTGGGTACCCGGTTCACCGATGGACTGGGCGGCAATAACACCGACAGCCTCACCCTTGTTCACCAGGTGACCACGGGCCAGATCACGGCCGTAGCAGTGAGCACAGTTACCAAAGTCAGTTTCACAGGTGATGGCAGAACGCACCTTCACGCGGTCAACAGAGTTTTGCTCCAGCAGGTCACACAGCTGCTCGTCGAGCAGGGTGTTGCGCGCTACCAGGATCTCGTCCTCGGTACCCGGCTTGATCACGTCATCAGCGACCACACGGCCCAGCACACGCTCACGCAGCGGCTCGACCACGTCACCACCTTCGATCAGCGGAGTCATCCACAGACCTTCGATAGTGCCGCAATCGTCCTCGGTGATCACCATGTCCTGCGCCACGTCAACCAGACGACGAGTCAGGTAACCGGAGTTAGCCGTCTTCAGTGCGGTATCCGCCAGACCCTTACGGGCACCGTGAGTGGAGATAAAGTACTGCAGTACGTTCAGACCTTCGCGGAAGTTAGCCACGATAGGGGTCTCGATGATGGAGCCATCCGGCTTCGCCATCAGGCCACGCATACCGGCCAGCTGACGGATCTGGGCGGCGGAACCCCGCGCACCAGAGTCGGCCATCATGAAGATGCTGTTGAACGACGCCTGCTCTTCTTCTTCACCCAGCGAGTTGATATCACGCTCTTTGGACAAGTTCTCCATCATGGCCTTGGAGACGCGCTCGTTGGCGCTGGCCCAGATATCGATAACCTTGTTGTAGCGTTCGCCAGCGGTCACCAGACCGGACAGGAACTGGTCCTGGATCTCGGCAACTTCGGCTTCTGCTGCGGCAATGATGTCTTTCTTGGCATCCGGGATGACCATGTCATCGATACCAACGGAAGCACCAGACAGGGCCGCATAATGGAAACCGGTATACATCAGCTGGTCAGCGAAGATAACGGTGTCCTTCAGGCCCTGCTTGCGATAGCAGGTGTTCAGCAGTCGAGAGATGAGCTTTTTGCCCAACGCCTTGTTGGATACGGACTTGATCCAGTTCTGCGGATTGGCATCCAGATCAGCCTGCTCTGCAGCAGTCAGCAACTTGGGCTCATCGATCAGGGCGTATTCCATGCCTTTCGGCAGGATCAGGCTCAGGATCGCACGACCAACTGTGGTGTTTTTCATCTCGGTACGCTCTACCAGCGAATCATCTTCCTGACGGAGATATTCGGTGATGCGCACTTTGACGCGAGCGTGCAGATCGGCCAGACCGGCGCGATATACCTTCTCGGCTTCTTTCGGGCCGGCCAGCACCATACCTTCGCCCTTGGCGTTGATACGGGCACGGGTCATGTAGTACAGACCCAAGACCACGTCCTGGGAAGGAACGATGATCGGCTCACCGGAGGCAGGCGACAGGATGTTGTTGGTAGACATCATCAGGGCGCGCGCTTCCAGCTGGGCTTCCAGGGTCAGCGGTACGTGGACCGCCATCTGGTCACCATCGAAGTCCGCGTTATAGGCGGCACAGACGAGCGGGTGCAGCTGGATGGCCTTGCCTTCGATCAGGGTCGGTTCAAACGCCTGGATACCCAGACGGTGCAGGGTCGGTGCACGGTTCAGCAGGACCGGGTGTTCGCGGATAACTTCGTCCAGGATGTCCCAAACGACAGCTTCTTCACGCTCCACCATCTTCTTGGCGGCCTTGATCGTGGTCGCCAGACCGCGGGATTCCAGCTTGCCATAGATGAACGGCTTGAACAGTTCCAGCGCCATCTTCTTCGGCAGACCGCACTGATGCAGACGCAGCGTCGGGCCTACGGTGATAACGGAACGACCAGAGTAGTCGACGCGCTTACCCAGCAGGTTTTGACGGAAACGGCCTTGCTTACCCTTGATCATATCGGCCAAGGATTTCAGCGGACGCTTGTTGGAACCAGTGATGGCACGGCCACGACGGCCGTTATCCAGCAGGGCATCCACGGACTCTTGCAGCATGCGCTTTTCGTTGCGCACTATGATGTCCGGGGCAGCCAGGTCCAGCAGGCGCTTCAAACGGTTGTTACGGTTGATCACGCGACGGTACAGATCGTTCAGATCGGAAGTCGCGAAACGGCCGCCGTCCAGCGGTACCAGCGGACGCAGGTCCGGCGGCAACACAGGCAGCACTGTCATGATCATCCACTCCGGCTTGTTGCCGGACTGCAGGAAGGCTTCCATCAGCTTCAGGCGCTTGGTGGTCTTCTTGCGCTTGGTTTCGGAGTTGGTCTGATCCAGCTCCTCACGCATGGTCTTGACTTCGCCTTCCAGATCGATGGCACGCAGCAATGCAAGGATTGCTTCGGCACCCATCTTGGCGTCAAATTCGTCGCCCCACTCCTCCAGTGCGTCCAGATAGTTCTCTTCGGACAGCATCTGGCTGCGCTCGAGGTTGGTCATGCCGGGTTCGATCACTACATAGGATTCGAAATACAGCACGCGCTCGATGTCACGCAGGGTCATGTCCAGCAGCAGACCGATACGGGACGGCAGGGACTTCAGGAACCAGATGTGGGCAGTCGGGCTGGCCAGCTCAATGTGGCCCATACGCTCGCGACGGACCTTGGTCTGGGTCACTTCTACGCCACACTTCTCACAGATCACACCACGGTGTTTCAGGCGCTTGTACTTGCCGCACAGACACTCGTAGTCCTTCACCGGTCCGAAGATACGGGCACAGAACAGACCATCACGTTCCGGCTTGAAAGTCCGGTAGTTGATGGTCTCAGGCTTTTTGACCTCACCGAATGACCAGGAGCGGATCATGTCAGGAGAGGCCAGACCGATCTTGATACTGTCAAACTCTTCGGTCTTGGTCTGAGCCTTCAAAAACTTGAGTAAGTCTTTCACGTGTTTCCCCTGTCAGGAGTCTAACCTCGGCGCCCTGCTGCCAAAGCAGCGGGGCGCCCACGTCAATTCTCGAACAATAAGAGCGAGCTCTTACTCTTCGTCCAGCTCGATGTTGATACCCAGAGAGCGGATTTCCTTCAACAGTACGTTGAAGGATTCGGGCATGCCCGGCTCCATACGGTGGTCGCCATCCACGATGTTTTTGTACATCTTGGTACGGCCATTCACATCGTCAGACTTGACGGTCAGCATTTCCTGCAGGGTATATGCCGCACCGTAAGCCTCCAGGGCCCACACTTCCATCTCACCGAAACGCTGACCACCGAACTGCGCCTTACCACCCAGCGGCTGCTGGGTAACCAGGCTGTAAGAGCCGGTAGAACGCGCATGCATCTTGTCGTCTACCAAGTGGTTCAGCTTCAGCATGTACATGTAACCCACGGTGACCTTACGCTCGAAGGCGTTACCGGTACGACCGTCGAACAGGGAGATCTGACCGGATTCCGGCAGATCGGCCAGCTTCAGCAAGGCCTTGATTTCGTGCTCTTTGGCACCATCAAAGACAGGTGTAGCGACCGGCAGACCCTTGCGCAGGTTACCCACCAGGGTACGTACGTCGTCGTCAGACAGCTCGGCGATGTCCACTTGCTTGGTGTCTTTCTCGCCCAGGTCATAGACCTGTTGCAGGAAGTCACGCATCTCGTGCAGCGCGCGCTGTTCTTTGATCATGCGGTCGATCTTCTCGCCGATACCCTTGGCCGCGAGGCCCAGGTGTACTTCGAGGATCTGACCGATGTTCATACGGGACGGTACGCCCAAGGGGTTCAGTACGATATCGACCGGACGGCCGTACTCGTCATGAGGCATATCCTCGACCGGGCAGATCTTGGAGATAACACCCTTGTTACCGTGACGGCCGGCCATCTTGTCACCCGGTTGGATGCGACGCTTGACTGCCAGGTAAACCTTGACGATTTTCAGTACGCCCGGCGCCAGATCATCACCCTGGATAATCTTGCGACGCTTGTTCTCGAACTTCTTGTCGAAGTCGGCTTTCAGCTCGATGTGCTGTTCGGCGATCTGTTCCAGCTCGATCTGCTTGGCTTCATCTTCGATGGCCAATTCAAACCACTTGGTACGATCCAGCTTGTTCAGACGATCTTCGCTGTAACCGGCGGCCAGCAGCAGGTTGCGGGAGCGGCCGAAAATGCCGTCTTCCAGGATCTTGAACTCTTCGGTCAAGTCCTTCTTCGCTTCCTTCAGCTGCATCTCTTCGATTTCTTTGGCGCGCTTGTCTTTTTCCACGCCATCGCGGGTAAAGACTTGCACGTCAACCACGGTACCGTACACACCGTTCGGTACACGCAGGGAAGAGTCCTTCACATCGGAGGCCTTCTCACCGAAGATGGCGCGCAGCAGCTTCTCTTCCGGCGTCAGCTGGGTTTCACCTTTCGGTGTTACCTTGCCGACCAGAATGTCGCCGCCCTTCACTTCGGCACCCACGTAGACGATACCGGACTCGTCCAGCTTGGACAGAGCGGCTTCACCCACGTTCGGGATGTCGGCAGTGATCTCTTCCGGACCCAGCTTGGTGTCACGGGAGATACAGGCCAGTTCCTGGATGTGGATGGTGGTCAGGCGATCTTCCTGAACAACACGCTCATTCACCAGAATCGAGTCTTCGAAGTTGTAACCGTTCCACGGCATGAACGCGACGCGCAGGTTTTGGCCCAGCGCCAGTTCGCCCAGATCGGTAGACGGACCGTCAGCAACCACATCACCGGCCATCACCGGCTCACCCAACATCACGCAAGGACGCTGGTTGATACAGGTGTTCTGGTTGGAACGGGTGTACTTGGTCAGGCTATAGATGTCGATACCGGCTTCGCCTGGCATCAGCTCATCTTCGTTGACCTTGATAACGATACGGGAGGCATCGACGTAGTCGATCATGCCGCCACGCTTGGCCACTACGGTTACACCGGAGTCAACGGCCACGGCGCGTTCCATACCGGTACCTACCAGCGGCTTGTCAGCACGCAGAGTCGGTACGGCCTGACGTTGCATGTTCGAACCCATCAGGGCTCGGTTAGCATCATCGTGTTCCAGGAACGGGATAAGAGCAGCTGCCACAGATACGATCTGCTGCGGGCTCACGTCCATATACTGGATCTGGTCGGCGTTCATAAAGGTGGATTCACCTTTGTGGCGGCACGGGATCAATTCATCTTTCAGACGGCCATCTTCGGTGGTCGCGGCGTTAGCCTGTGCGATCACGTACTTGCCTTCTTCAATAGCAGACAGATAGTCCACTTCGTCGGTGATCACACCATCAATGACTTTACGGTACGGTGTCTCGAGGAAACCATACTCGTTGGTACGAGAGTACACGGACAGAGAGTTGATCAGACCGATGTTCGGACCTTCAGGAGTCTCGATAGGGCACAGACGACCGTAGTGAGTCGGGTGCACATCTCGAACTTCAAAACCGGCACGCTCACGCGTCAGACCGCCCGGGCCCAGCGCAGAGATACGGCGCTTGTGGGTCACTTCGGACAGCGGGTTGTTTTGGTCCATGAACTGAGACAGCTGGCTGGAACCAAAGAACTCTTTGACTGCGGCGGAGATCGGCTTGGCATTGATCAGATCCTGCGGCATCAGGGTGTCTAGGTCACCCAGGGAGAGACGCTCCTTGACCGCACGCTCGACACGCACCAGACCGACACGGAACTGGTTTTCAGCCATTTCACCGACAGAACGGATACGACGGTTACCCAAGTGGTCGATATCGTCCACTTCGTCATTGCCGTTACGGATGTCGATCAAGCGCTTCATGACTTCGACGATGTCGTCTTTGGTCAGAGTGCCAGCACCGGTCTCGTCTTCACGGGACAAACGGCGGTTGAACTTCATCCGACCTACGGTAGACAGGTCGTAACGCTCGGAAGAGAAGAACAGGTTCTCGAACAGCTGTTCTGCCGCTTCACGGGTAGGCGGCTCGCCCGGACGCATCATGCGATATATTTCGACCAGTGCTTCCAAACGGCTGGAGCTGGAGTCGATACGCAGGGTCTCGGACATGTAGGCACCGTGATCCAGTTCGTTGGTGAACAGAACCTCGAAGTGCTTGAAGCCGGCTTGGGAAAGGTTGGCAACCGCTTCCAGGCTCAATGCCTGGTTGGCAGTCACTACCATTTCGCCAGTTTGCGGATGTGCGTAGTTCTTGGCAGCAACTTTGCCAACAACATACTCAACCGGCACCTCAATCTGGGTAACGGCATCCTTTTCCAACTGACGGATGTGACGCGCAGTCACACGACGACCGGTCTCAACCACCACGGCGCCATTGGCCACGATGTCAAAGGTCGCAGTTTCACCACGCAGGCGCTCGGGCACCAGATCCATCATCAACTTGCCATCTTTCACTTCGAAACCTATGGTCTCGAAGAAGTTGGCCAGGATCTCTTCGGAACTGAAGTCCAGGGCGCGCAGAATAATGGAAGCCGGCAATTTACGACGACGGTCGATACGGACAAACAGGTTGTCTTTCGCATCGAACTCGAAGTCCAGCCAGGAGCCACGGTAGGGGATAACGCGGGCGTTATACAGCACCTTACCGGATGAATGGGTTTTGCCTTTATCGTGGTCAAAGAAGACGCCCGGGCTACGGTGCAGCTGGGAGACGATTACCCGCTCGGTACCATTGATAACAAAGGTGCCGTTCTCGGTCATGAGCGGAATTTCGCCCATGTATACTTCTTGTTCCTTGATGTCTTTGACGGTGCCGGCAGCTGCTTCACGATCGTATAGAACCATACGAAGCTTGACACGCAGCGGCGCGGAGTAGGTCACTCCACGGATCTGGCATTCTTTTACGTCAAATACCGGCTCACCCAGGCGATAGCTGACATACTGAAGCTCAGCACTACCGGAGTAACTGGTGATCGGGAAAACGCTACGGAAAGCGGCCTCTAGGCCGTATTCACCTTCCGGGTCAGCCTCGATGAACTGCTTGAAGGAGTCCAGCTGAATGGACAACAGATAAGGCGTGTCCAGTACCTGGTCTCGCTTACCGAAGTCCTTACGAATGCGTTTTTTTTCGGTATAAGAGTAAACCATAGGGTTCCTCAGCTCGCTGATAAGTGACCCACTCTGTCCCGCAGGACAGCTCTGTCTCAACACCGTTTTGTGTTGGCCCGGACGATGAAACGGTCCGGATTGCTGGTGCACCGAGAGTCGTAAACGGTGTGAAATGCTCTCAGTCTACAGCGCAAAAAGGCTGGTGAACAAATATTCACCAGCCCTAGCCTGTTTTATCAGGCTAATCTACATAAATGCAGATTATTTGATCTCAACAGAAGCACCAGCTTCTTCAAGCTGCTTCTTCAGAGTTTCAGCTTCGTCTTTGGAGACGGCTTCTTTCAGGTTGGCAGGAGCGGCTTCTACCAGGTCCTTGGCTTCTTTCAGGCCCAGACCGGTAGCGGCACGAACGGCCTTGATGACGGCAACTTTGTTGGCGCCAGCAGCAGTCAGAACTACGTCGAACTCGGTTTTCTCTTCTACTGCTTCAGCAGCCGGACCGGCAGCAACAGCAACAGCGGCAGAAACGCCGAACTTCTCTTCCATAGCTTCGATCAGCTCAACAACTTCCATTACGGACATGGAAGCAACGGCTTCGATGATTTGGTCTTTAGTGATAGACATGACAAAAATTCCTGATGTTGAATAAACTCAAACAGCCTAAATAGGCGAGAATCAAGCAGCAGCTTGTTTCTGATCACGCACAGCAGCGATGGTACGAACCAGCTTGCCAGCAGAGGCTTCTTTCATAGTCGCCATCAACTTCGCAATTGCTTCGTCGTAGGTCGGCAGCGTGGCCAGACGATCAATTTGTGCTGCGGCGATAAACTCACCGTTAAAAGCGCCGGCCTTGATTTCGAACTTTTGGTTCGCTTTGGCAAACTCTTTGAACAGACGAGCGGCAGCGCCCGGGTGTTCGTTGGAGAAAGCAATCAAGGTAGGACCAGTCAATACGTCGTTCAGGCACGCGAATTCGGTACCTTCAACCGCACGACGCAGCAGGGTATTACGCACAACGCGCATGTACACACCAGCTTCACGAGCGGTTTTACGCAGGACGGTCATCTTGTCTACAGTCACGCCGCGAGAATCGGCTACAACTGCGGACAGGGCGCCTTTGGCAGCTTCGTTGACTTCAGCAACAATTGCCTTTTTGTCTTCGAGTCCCAATGCCATTGGCTTAACTCCTGGATTGAATCTGAGTCTCATGACTCAGTACTGACACATCCCCCCTACCTTAACAACAGAGGGGAACGATGCGGTAGCAGGATTCCAGAAGAGAAAGAATCTTTCTCGCTGGGTTTCCGGCACCGTCTACGCAGGAAGGATTAAGGCTTTGCAGCCTCCTGCGGTCTTGGACGGAGGTCGAAGCCCCCAACCAATCAAGGCGCAAAATTATAGATTAAATTTTGCGCCTTGTAAAACTCATCAATTAGCCCTGAGCTTCCAGAGAAGCTTGGTCTACGGCAACACCTGCACCCATGGTGGTGGAGATGCTGACTTTCTTGATGAAGATACCTTTGGCGGAAGACGGCTTAGCCTTTTTCAGGGCAATCAGCAGTGATTCCAAGTTTTCTTTCAGCTGAACTTCGTCGAAAGAAACCTTACCCAGAGTGGTATGGATGATACCATTCTTGTCATTACGGTAACGAACCTGACCGGCTTTGGCATTCTTCACAGCTTCAGCAACGTTCGGGGTTACAGTACCGACTTTCGGGTTCGGCATCAGGCCACGCGGGCCCAGGATTTGACCCAGTTGACCAACAACACGCATGGCATCCGGGGATGCGATGACGACGTCGAAGTTCATCTCGCCTTTCTTGACCAGATCGGCCAGGTCATCCATACCAACCAGTTCAGCACCGGCAGCTTTGGCGGCTTCGGCGTTGGCACCCTGGGTGAATACGGCAACACGTACATCACGACCAGTACCGTGCGGCAGTACAGTAGCACCACGAACGTTTTGGTCAGATTTACGAGCATCGATACCCAGATTGACAGCAACGTCAACGCTTTCAACGAACTTGGCGGTAGCCAGTTCTTTCAGCAGGGCAATGGCTTCGTTGATGGAATACTCTTTGGTACCGTCAACTTTTTCGCGAATAACGCGCATACGCTTGGAAAGTTTTGCCATTGTCTTAATCCTCCACTACCAGGCCCATGGAACGAGCGGAGCCTGCGATGCAACGTACTTTTGCATCCAGATCGGCACCGGTCATATCCGGCTCTTTGGTCTTGGCGATTTCTTGCAGCTGGGCAACAGTCACCTTACCAACCTTGTCTTTGTTCGGCTTGGCCGAACCAGACTGGATCCCGGCAGCTTTCTTCAGCAGGAAGGCAGCAGGCGGAGTCTTGGTTTCGAAGGTGAAGGAACGGTCACTGTAAACGGTGATCACGACCGGAGTCGGTGAACCTTTTTCCAGCTTCTCTGTACGAGCGTTAAACGCCTTACAGAATTCCATGATGTTTACACCGTGCTGACCCAGAGCAGGACCAACGGGAGGGCTGGGGTTAGCACTGCCAGCCTTAACTTGCAGCTTGATATAAGCTGTGACTTTCTTAGCCATTAGAAAAATACCTCAGAAATGGGTTCTAGCGCCTCGGAGACATGCTCCTGCAAACGGCTCCCCAACTAATAAAGGGGCAGCGAATTATAGTGACATTCGCTGCCCCTGACAACCGTTAACGTACAGAGTTTAATCAGCCCTTTTCGACCTGACCAAAATCCAGTTCTACCGGCGTTGAGCGACCGAAGATCAAAACAGAGACCTTCACGCGGCTCTTCTCGTAGTCCACCTCTTCAACGGTACCGTTAAAGTCGGCGAACGGACCGTCGGCAACCCGCACCATTTCACCCGGTTCAAACAGGGTTTTCGGACGCGGCTTGTCGTGGGCATCTTGCAGACGATTGAGGATGGCATCCGCTTCTTTATCAGAGATAGGAGCAGGACGATCAGAGGTGCCACCGATGAAACCCATCACACGCGGTACGTTACGCACCAAGTGCCATGTGGTTTCATCCATGAGCATCTGAACCAGGACGTAGCCCGGGAAAAACTTGCGCTCACTCTTGCGCTTTTGGCCAGCACGCATCTCGACCACTTCTTCAGTCGGGACCAGCACTTCACCGAACATGTCTTCCATGCCATGCATCTTGATATGTTCGCGCAAAGATTTGGCAACCCGACCTTCGTAGCCGGAGAATGCCTGCACGACATACCATCTCATACGTTGTTCACGTTGTTCAGTCATGGCTTATCCTTACACACCGGTAATCAGGTTGACCAACCAGACCAAGGCGCCGTCCAGCATGAACAGCAACAGTCCCATCACGGCAGTCACCGCCAGCACAATCAGGGTTGTCTGAATGGCTTCCTGACGGGTCGGCCATACGACCTTGCGGACTTCCAGGCGAGACTCACGGGCAAATGCCACTGTGGCTTTACCTTTAGTAGTGCGTATTGCAAGTATTCCAGCGCCTGCGATAGCAGCCAATACGCCTAAAGCACGCAAGGCAACGTTAACATCATTGAAATGCTTACCGACCCACCAGTTTCCACCAACTGCTGCGACCAGGATGATGAAAACCAGGCCCCAAAGCAGGGTATCCTTGCTTCCGCCCTGGCTCTCAGAACTAACACTCATACAACCCACCTGTATCTGACGTAACCAAAGACACAAAAGCCCCGTACGAGACGAGGTATGTGGCAGGGGCGGCAGGACTCGAACCCGCAACCATCGGTTTTGGAGACCGCTGTTCTACCAATTCGAACTACGCCCCTACACAAGAAAGCCCCTATTATAGGGGCTTTGCTTTATTTATGTAAGCCAAAGATTAAGCAATCACGCTGGCTACAACACCGGCACCTACGGTACGGCCACCTTCACGGATGGCGAAACGCAGACCGTCGTCCATTGCGATCGGGGCAATCAGGGTAACAACCATTTTGATGTTGTCGCCTGGCATTACCATCTCTACGCCTTCCGGCAGTTCGATGGTACCGGTCACGTCGGTAGTACGGAAGTAGAACTGCGGACGGTAGCCTTTGAAGAACGGGGTATGACGACCACCTTCTTCTTTGGACAGTACGTACACTTCAGATTCGAACTTGGTGTGCGGCTTGATTGAGCCCGGCTTGGCCAGTACTTGACCACGCTCTACGTCTTCACGCTTCACGCCACGCAGCAGTGCGCCGATGTTCTCGCCTGCACGACCTTCGTCCAGCAGCTTACGGAACATTTCAACACCGGTACAGGTGGTAGAAACGGTATCTTTGATACCAACGATTTCTACGGTCTCACCGACTTTAACGATACCGCGCTCTACACGACCGGTAACTACGGTACCACGGCCAGCGATAGAGAATACGTCTTCGATAGGCATCAGGAACGGCAGGTCGATCGCGCGCTCCGGCTCCGGGATGTAGGTATCCAGGTGGCCAGCCAGCTCGATGATCTTCTCTTCCCATGCAGCGTCGCCTTCCAGCGCTTTCAGCGCGGAACCGCGAACTACCGGCAGGTCATCACCCGGGAAGTCGTACTCGGTCAGCAGTTCACGCACTTCCATTTCGACCAGTTCGAGCAGCTCTTCGTCATCTACCATGTCGCACTTGTTCATGAACACGATCATGTACGGGATACCAACCTGGCGACCCAGCAGGATGTGCTCACGAGTTTGCGGCATCGGGCCGTCGGTCGCAGCAACTACCAGGATCGCGCCGTCCATCTGGGCAGCACCGGTGATCATGTTTTTAACGTAGTCGGCGTGACCCGGGCAATCTACGTGGGCGTAGTGACGGGTAGCGGTGTCGTATTCTACGTGGGAGGTGTTGATGGTGATACCACGCTCACGCTCTTCCGGTGCCTTGTCGATCTGGTCGAAGGCGAAAGCTTTACCACCGAAGTGCTTGGCCAGCACGTTGGTGATGGCGGCGGTCAGGGTGGTTTTACCGTGGTCAACGTGGCCGATGGTACCCACGTTAACGTGCGGTTTATTACGCTCAAATTTTTCTTTAGACATGATCGTCCCTCTAAACTAACGCTGAGTACGCGGTGGCAAGCTAACCACAGAACAGTTTATATGATGGATTTGAATCTGGTGGGGAAGAGAGGTTGGTGCTGACAGCCAGGTTCGATTGCCGAACTCACCCTGAGGTGTGACTCTTGGTATCGTCTGAGCCATATCAGCATCTTGGAGCGGGCAGCGGGAATCGAACCCGCATCATCAGCTTGGAAGGCTGAGGTAATAGCCATTATACGATGCCCGCATTTCTCTCACCCAAAGAACTCAAACCGCAGAGAAATATGGTGGAGGGAGAAGGATTCGAACCTTCGAAGGCAGAGCCGTCAGATTTACAGTCTGATCCCTTTGGCCGCTCGGGAACCCCTCCGATGCATAAATGCCACAACGGTTATTCTGCTTGCACCCGTTGTTTTGTCGCTTTTGCCGGGCAAATAGGCGACAGACATCCAAGCGTCGCGCATTTTATTGTAAGGATTTTGGGGATGCAACTATTGCGCCTTGCAAAATGTGTATTATTGCCGGGAAGCATGCAAAAAAGGACTCACTCTCTGCTCGAATCCGCCACGTCTCTTGTCGCTCCCCACCCCTTGGTGTATGGTCGCCCTGCCCAAGAAACAGTGATGACACCATGACGACCGAGCATAACCCCTATCTGCAATTCACCCGCGAACAATGGGCGTTATTGCGCGATGCTGTCCCCCTGACCCTGACCGAACACGATCTGCAGACCCTGCGCGGGATCAATGAGAAGGTGTCATTGCAGGAGGTCGAAGAGATCTATCTGCCCCTCTCCCGCCTGCTCAATCTCTACGTCAAGGCCAAGCAGCGCCGCAGTCGGGTGCTGGAACAGTTCCTCGGCCAGTCCCGCGGCAAGGGCACCTACATCATCAGCATCGCCGGGAGTGTGGCGGGAGGAAAGAGCACCACGGCCCGCATCATGCAGGCCCTGCTGGAGCGCTGGCCGGAACATCCGCGGGTGGAACTGGTCACCACGGATGGCTTCCTCTATCCCAACAAGGTGCTGGAAGAGCGCGGCCTGATGCGTCGCAAAGGCTTTCCGGAATCCTATGACATCCGCCATCTGGTGGAGTTTGTCGCCAATATCCGGGCCGGCCACGAGAAGGTCGAGGCGCCCGTCTACTCCCACCTCATCTATGACATCATTCCCGATGAGAAGAAGGTGGTGGAGCAACCTGACATATTGATCCTGGAAGGGCTCAATGTGCTGCAAAGCGGCATGGATTACCCGCAGGAACCCCATCGCGTCTTCGTGTCAGATTTTGTCGACTTCTCCATTTATGTGGATGCCGAAGCCGAGTTGCTGCGCACCTGGTATGTCGAGCGTTTCCTCAAGTTCCGCAGCGGCGCCTTCTCGGATCCGGACTCCTACTTCCATCACTACGCCAAACTGGCGGAGAGCGAAGCCAGCAAGATTGCCAACACCATCTGGCAAGATATCAACTATCTGAATTTGCAGGAAAATATCCTGCCGACCCGGGAGCGTGCCAACTTGATCCTGACCAAGGGCCACGAGCACGCCATCGAGCAGATCAAGCTGCGCAAGTGATGGTCGATGCATACAGTACATAAACGAAGAGGGGGCCCACAGGCCCCCTCTTCCATTGGTGTCTCTGACACACAGAGATATCAGTCACCCCGTCGCAGGGATATCTCTCCCCCCAGATAGAATCTTATCCCCTCGCCCGTCTCCAGTCGCAGGGCACCGCGATCGTCTATACCGCGAGCGACCCCGCGGATCTCCTGCTCCCCCATCAGGAGGCGCACCGGCCGACCGGCGAAGTGATCGAGCCGGTTCCAGTTGTCGACAAAACTGGCCAGACCGCCCTGCTCGAAGGTCAGCATGGCCTGTTGCAGGTGCTCGAGCATGCGGGCAGCCAGCAGATTGCGATCCACCAGTTCCGGCTGTATATGGCGCAGCTCGGACCAGGCCTGATCGATCCGTTCGCCCTCCCGGGCCGGCATCGCCAGATTGAGGCCAACCCCGATCACCAGGTTGCAGCTGGCACCAGCACTACCACTCATCTCCACCAAAATGCCTGCCAGCTTGCGCCCCTGATAATAGAGATCGTTCGGCCACTTCAGTTCTACCCCCGGATACCCCAGAGACTCCAGCGCCTGCACCACCGCCACCCCGACCGCCAGACTCAGGCCCATGGCCGCCGCCATGCCCTGTTCGAGCCGCCAGTACATGCTCAGGATCAGTTGACAACCAAAAGGGGAGACCCAGGGCTTGCCACGGCGACCGCGCCCCGCAGTCTGGCACTCGGCCAGACAGCTCTCGCCGGACTGCAGCTGGTTGACCCGCTCCAGCAGGTACTGGTTGGTAGAGTCGATCACCGGGAAGCAGTGCACCGGCGCCATGGGGGCCAGCGCCTGCAACTGCACCTGATCGTACAGCGCCATGGGCACCGCCAGTCGATAGCCCTTGCCAGTCAGACTGAACAGATCCAGCCCAAGCTCCTTGAGGGCGGCCATGTGCTTGCTCACGGCCGCACGACTGATGCCGAGCTGCTCGCCGAGCTGCTCGCCGGAATGAAACTGGCCATCGCTGAGCAAGGTGATCAGTGTTTGTCTGATGGGAGTCAGTGTCATGCCAGCACCTCATCGAGCCAAGTCTCACCGGTCAGGCCCATGAAGCGCACCTCGTGCTCCAGCACTACCCCGAATTTCTGCTCCACGCTGTCGCGCACATGGGCCGCCAGGGCAATGAGCTCCATGGCGCTGGCTCCCCCCAGATTGACCAACACCAGCGCCTGCTCCTGATGGACGGCGGCGCGGCCGATGGCAAAGCCCTTGAGACCGCACTGATCGATCAGCCAGCCCGCGGCCAGCTTGGCCCCCCCTTCCCCGGCCGGGTAGCAGGGCATATGCGGATATTGCTGCTTGAGCGTGTCGGCCAGCGCCGTCGTTACCACGGGGTTCTTGAAGAAGCTGCCCGCATTGCCAAGTACGGCGGGATCCGGCAGCTTGGCACTGCGGGTAGCGCAGACGGTATCGAAGATGGCCTGCGCGGTGGGCGCGTCCCCGAGCGCCGCCAGCGGCCCGTAACCCAGTACTGGCGTCCAGGCTTTGGGCAGGCGCAAGCCGACGGCTGTGATGAAATGGGAATTCTGACAGGCATGCTTGAAGATGCTGTCGCGATAGCCAAAATGGCAGTCGACAGCATTGATGCGCTCCAGCTGGCCACTTTGCCAGTTGAACGCCTCGACATAGGCACAGACGCTGGCCAGCTCGACCCCGTAGGCACCTATGTTCTGCACAGGCGCGGCGCCGACCGTCCCCGGGATAAGCGCCAGATTCTCCAGGCCGTACCAGCCCTGTTGCAAGGCGTGGCACACCAGCTGATGCCACCCCTCCCCGGCCGCCACGTGCAGCAGCCAGTGCTCGCCCTCATCCTGCAGCTGAATGCCCTTCAAACGGTTAAGCACCACCAGACCGGCAAAATCATTGCAAAACAGCACATTGCTGCCGCCACCCAGCACCAGGCGGGGCTGGCTGCTCAGTTCTGGGTTGGCCACGAGCTGCCGCAGGTCATCGACCTGTTCCACCTCGGCCAGCCAGAGGCAATGGGCATCGAGGGCGAGGGTGTTGAACGTCAACAAGGAGGCGTGAGGGGTGAGTTTCATCTGCGTGTCCCGACAATGGCAAGCGGGCAGTCTACCTTATATTCCCACCGGACGAAAAATCCGGCCCTCTTTTCGGACTCGGTCCGCTGGAGTAGAGTATGCGGATCCGACTCTTGAGGAAGTACTCATGAACAACCAATTTGCCGTCATCGGCCTGGGACTGTTTGGCAGCGCCCTGTGCGAAGAACTACAACGGCAGGATGCCGAGGTACTGGCGATTGATATTGACGAGAACAAGACTCGCCAAATCGCCACCCTGTGTAGCCATGTCGTCGTCGCCGATGCGACCGACGAGGCCACGGTGGCCGAACTGGGACTGGCAAACTTCGACATCGTCTTCGTCGCCATCGGTGACAACCTGGAGACCAGCATCCTCACCACACTCGTATTGAAAGAGGCTGGGGTGAAGAAGGTCTGGGTCAAGGCGCGCGATAAGTTCCACGCCAAGATCCTGCAGAAAGTCGGTGCCGACAAGGTGATCAACCCCGAATGGGACATGGGCCGCCGGGTCGCCCAGAGCATGCTGGACAACCGGCTGTTCGACTATCTGGAGCTGGGTCACAACATGGTGCTGACCGAGTTCGTCATCGGGCTGCCGCAAAATGGCAAGGTGCTGAGCGATCTGCACCTGCTGCAGCAGAACGATTTCCAACTGCTCGCCATCAAGCGCGGTGAAGTGCTGCACAACGTGCTGACCGGCAAGATGGTGCTACAGCTGGGCGACATCCTCATTCTGGCGGGCAACAAGCATGCCATTGACCACTGGCTGGAAACCTTATGACACGTTGGCGTAGAAGCTACGCCTTCGCCCTCCATCGGGAGCGAGACCCCCGCTGGAACGAGGCAAGGCTGATCATCGGCAGCTTTCTTATCATCCTGCTGATTGGCACCATCTTTCTGGTGCAACCTTCCAGCCACAAAGGCGAGGTCACCTTCGTCAACGCCCTGTTCACCGCCACCTCGGCCATCAGCGTGACCGGCCTCGGGGTGGTAGATACCGGCACCGCCTTCACCCTGCAGGGGCAGATCTTCCTGCTGATACTGATGGAAATTGGCGGTCTGGGCCAGATGACCATGACCCTGCTGCTGATCGCCATGTTCAGCAAGCGTGTCGGTCTGCGCCAGCAGGTCTTGGCCAAGGAGGCACTGGGCCAGGAGGGCTCGGTCAATATCATTCAGCTGGTGAAGCGCATCGTGCTGTTCGCCTTCATCGCCCAGCTGATCGGCACTGGCCTCATGGCGTTCCGCTGGGTGCCGGAGATGGGCTGGGAGCACGGCCTCTATGTCAGCTTCTTCCACGCGGTTTCGGCCTTCAACAACGCCGGCTTCTCGCTATTTTCCAACGGCCTGATGGATTATCGGGATGATCCCCTGATCTCGCTGGCTATTGCGCTCTTGCTGATTCTGGGGGGCATAGGTTTTACCGTTATCGTCGATCTGGTACGCAACCGCCGCTGGCGCAAGCTGAAGCTGCACAGCAAGCTGATGCTGGTCATGACCCCGGCCCTGCTGCTGGTCGGTACCCTGATGTTCTGGCTGTTGGAGCACAACAACCCGGGCACCCTCGGCAAAGCCTCCTTCGGCAACCAGTGGCTGGCGGCCTTCTTTCAGTCTGCCAGCGCCCGAACTGCCGGTTTCAATACCATAGATATCGGCTTGATGACCCCGGCAGCCCTGCTGTTTCTGATGATGTTGATGTTTATCGGTGCCGGCACCACCTCGACCGGTGGTGGTATCAAGGTCACCACCTTCGCGGTCGTGCTGCTGGCGACCAAGGCGTTTCTGACCAAGCGGCCCCATGTCACCGCCTTTGGCCGTACCCTGTCGCCCCAGATCGTCACCCGTTCGCTGGCCATCATCATCGTCAGCACCATGGTGTTGATGCTGGCGATGTTCCTGCTGATGGTGACCGAGGATCTGCCGTTCGACAAAATCATGTTCGAGACCATCTCGGCGTTTGCCACTGTCGGCCTCTCTACCGGCATCACTGCCTCCCTGAGCGAACCTGGCAAGCTCATTCTGGTGCTGGTGATGATCTGCGGCCGTCTTGGCCCCCTCACCCTCGCCTTTATGCTGGCCCGCCCGGTCGAGACCCGCATCAAATACCCGGAAGAGGGGCTCTATACGGGTTGAGTCCACATCCATAAGAGAAAGGGGCCATCACGGCCCCTTTCTCTTTCTCGGTATCGGCACCCTGTTCAACGGCTCAGGCCACCTTGGCCTTGGCCGGCCGCTTGCCCGCACTCTTGCGAGCAGTGCCAACCGCCCCCGAACCGCTCTTGCGGCGGGCGAAGCGCGGCTTGCTGGCCCCCGGCGCAGCCTTGGGCAGGGCACTGAAACTGGCGCCAGAGTCCTGCCGCGCCCCCTCGATCAGGCCGTTGAGCTGCTCGGTAAGCGGCCCCATAAACTGCTGGTAGCTGGCGTGCCGCTCGGCAATCTGACCCAGGCGCTGCTCCCACAGGGCCGTCATGTCAGGTGTGGTGGCGGTAGCGGGCAACGCCAGGATCAACGCTCGTCCGGTGGGGGTGCCCTTGATGCTCTTGCCTTGGCGCACCAGAAAACGGCGCTTGAACAGCAGGTCTATGATGCCGGCCCGGGTCGCCTCTGTGCCGAGCCCGTCGGTTTCGCGCAACGTCTTGCGGATCTCGGGGTCCTGCACGTAGCGGGCTATGCCGGTCATAGCGGCCAGCAGGGTGGCATCGGTGAACGACTTGGGCGCCTGGGTCATCTTCTCCAGCAGCTCGCCGCGCTCGCACTGCAACTCGTCACCCCGCTGCAGGGCAGGCAGGGTGCCCGCCTCCTCTTCGTCATCCTCTTCCACCCCCAGCAGGGCCTTCCAACCCGCCTTGATGATCCGCCGCGCCTTGGCCTGGAACAGGCCACCGGCGATACGAAGCAGCACCTTGCTGTCGTTGTACTCGAACGGCGGATAGAACTGCAGCAGGTATTGGCGCGCCACCAGACCGTAAATGTTGGCCTCATCGCTGCTAAGGCTGGCCTCGTTGCCGCGCTTCTCGGTGGGGATGATGGCGTGATGGGCATCCACCTTACTGTCGTTCCACGCCTTGCTGCGGATCTTGCCGTCCGCCTCGCTCACCGCCCTGGCGAGCGCTGGCGCGGTCGCGGCGATGGCATCCCGCACCTGGGCCGCCCGGTTGAAATGATCGCTCGGCAAATGACGGCTGTCGGATCTCGGGTAGGTGATGAGCTTGTGCCGCTCGTAAAGTCCCTGACACACATCCAGCACCCGCTTGGCATCCATGCCAAAGCGTTTGGCAGCATCGATCTGCAGGCTGGATAGGTTGTAGGGCAGCGGCGCCGCCTGCTTGCGAGCCTGCTCCTCGACCTCTTCCACCGATGCTGGTTGGCCATTGATGCGACTGACGACCTTCTCGGCCAATGCCCGGTTGAGCACCCGCCCCTCCTCATCCTGCCAGGGTTGGCAAGCCTCGGAAGGCAGCCACTTGGCGCTGAAGCGCTCGCTACCTTCGGTCATCACATGGGCCAGCACCTCGTAGAAGGGTTTGGGCACGAAGGCCTCTATCTCCAGATCCCGCCGTACCACCAGCCCCAGCAACGGGGTCTGCACCCGACCGACCGACAGCAGCTCGCTGCAACCGCCCTTACGACCAAGCAGGGTGTAGGCACGGGTCATGTTGATGCCGTAGAGCCAATCGGCACGGCTGCGGGCCAGCGCCGACACCGCCAGCGGCACGAACTCCTTGTTGTCCCGCAGCTTGTCGAGGGCGCGGCGCACCGCTGGCGGATTGAGGTCACTGATGAGGCAACGCTGTACCGGCCTGGTCTTGGGGTAGCCGAGAAAGTCGATCACCTCGTCCACCAGCAGTTGCCCTTCCCTGTCCGGATCGCCGGCATTCACCACACAGTCGGCCTGCTTGATCAGCCGCTTGATGACGCTGAGCTGGGTTTTGGTCTTGGGCTTGGCGACCAGTTGCCACTGGGCGGGAATAATGGGCAGCTGCTCCATGCGCCACTGCTTGAAGGCAGCGTCGTAGGCGTCGGGTTCGGCCTGCTCCAGCAGGTGGCCGATGCACCAGGTCACCACATCCCCCTGGGCTGTCTCGATGAAGCCCTCACCCTTCTTGTGGGGCTTTGGTAACACATCGGCAATGGCGCGGCCCAGACTGGGCTTCTCGGCGATAAAGAGTCGCATGGCAAACACACCTGAATACTGTATATGTGAACAGTATATACCGAGCCTTTTGCAAAGCCCAAGCCTGGCTACCTGCGGGTTCGGTGATCGTGACCACGCTATCGTTCAGTACCATGACTCGAGGTCAAGGATGCAACGACTCTTCAGGATGCGCATGCGGGCCAGATGATGAAGCTGACCCTGATTCCCGCCCCGAAGGACACAGGCCCCGTGCTGGCCAACACCGCCCACACGGTCCCGGCCAACGGCTGAGTCCACACTCGACCAACAAAAACGGCGCCATCAGGCGCCGTTTTTGTTGCTGTCAATATGCTGTAGCAGTGGAGACTCAGAAGTCGCCTTCCTGCATGTACTCTTCCGTACACTCCACCCGCTCTGCCGCCAGAGCATGGACAGAGTGACTCAGAAGTCGCCTTCCTGCATGTACTCTTCCGCACACTCCACCAGCTGGGGCCAGAGCTCTTCCGGTACCCAGGCATCCGGGTCATCTTCGTCGCCGTCGTACTGGGTCCAGAAATAGCGACGCAGGCCAGCGGCGAAGTCATCGCTGACTTCGGCCAGCTCGGAGAGGGGCCCCAGCCAGGCGATCCGGCGCAGACCGGAGGCGAGATCGTTGAGCGCATCCACCAACGCACGATCGTCGCTGATCTGCTCCACCAGCAGGGTGAAGCGCTCGCGGGCGCTGGCGATTTCGTCTTCGTCCAGCTCACCCACATCGGCCAGCAGATCGATGAAATCTTCCAGCAGGAATGCGATCAGGCTCTCTCTGTCTTCGAACCACTGGAGCTGAGCCCCCTTGATCCCCAGTACAGAGGAATCGAACGAGTCATCAAGATGACATAGTGCCCATGGATCATCTGTCATTGCTACCCTTCCTCAGGCTTTAACCAGTGTCTTATCTTATGCTTGGCTCGCTCCCCTTGCCACCTTGAGCGGTGACGGGGCGCGGGCTAACCCAATGCCATCTGCCCCATAACGAGGCTGGATACCTAGCTCTCTACCCTTGCCACCTTGGGCAGTGACAGAGACGCCGCCAGGCCACCCAATTCTGCCCGGCCCATGATGAGATTACCTCTATAGGCCTCGGCCAGATCGGAGACTATGTTGAGGCCAAGCCCCGAGCCTGGCACCTTCTCGTCGAGCCGTACCCCGCGCAGCACCGCCTTGGCGATCTGATCCTCGCTCATGCCGGGACCGTCATCCTCAATACGCAGCGTGATCCAGCCCCCCAGCTCGGCGCTGGAGATACGCAGCTGACCGGCCGACCACTTGAAGGCGTTCTCCAGCAAGTTGCCCACCATCTCGTCGAAGTCCTGCTCCTCCACCCCGACCGCCAGATTGGCTGGCACCTGCAGATCCACCGCCTTGCCCGGATAGAGACGGGAGAAGGCGCGGCAGATGTACTCCACCCGCGCCCGCACCGGAGTCGAGACCCCGAGGATCTTGGCGGCGCCCGTCACCCGAGCCTTGCCGAGGTGGTAGTCGATGTGGCGCTGGATCTGGTCGAGCTGTTCGCCGATGGCGGCCTGATCCTCGGGTGACAACTGGGCCACCTGATTGCGCATTATGCTGAGCGGCGTCTTGAGGGCGTGGGCCAGATTGCCGGTGTGGAAACGGGCCCGTTGCAGCAGTTCACCGTAGTGGTGCAGCAGGCGGTTGATATCCTCCACCAGCGGTTGGATCTCCAGTGGATAACGCAGCCGAAATCCCTCCTGATGACCCTGATGCACCCGTCCCAGCTCGCGGCGCAGCAGATGCAACGGGCGCAGACCATAGACGATCTGGAATATGAAGCCCAGCACCAGACCGGTAGCGGCAAAACCGAGGCCAAAGAACAGGCTGATCCGGGTCTTCTTCAAGGTCTGGGTCAGGGCACTGCTGTCCTTGGCCATCACCAGGGTAAACTCCCGATCCGAGCCCGGCAGCAACACGGCGCGGGTCATGATCAGCAGCGGCTCCTTGTTGGGCCCCCTGCCGACAAAGAGATCGGGATCACCAAACGCCGATCTCAGGCCGTGCACGTCAAGGTGCACATCCCACAGCGAGCGAGAACGGTTGACGACCTCTCCCCCCAGCTCCAGCTGCCAGTAGTAGCCGGAGTAAGGTTGGCGAAAACGGGGATCCGCCATGGGCTCGGTGACGATGGGCAGGCCGTCTGGCTGGATCTCGAGCCGGGAGAGCAGATCATAGAGCTGCAGGCGCAGGAAGTCGGCTTCCGCCTCCTGCCAGTAGTTGCGCATCATGGTCTGCAGGCTGAAACCTGTGGCGAACAGGAGGAGGCCGCACCAGACCAGGGCGATGACCACCAGCCGCCCACGCAGGGTACGTATCAGCCTCATTGTGCGAGCCCTTGCCGTGGGTGCATCAAGGCCTGACTCATTCGTTGATCCGGTATCCGAGACCACGCACAGTCTCAATAAGATCTGAGTGGGTCTTCTTGCGGATCCGGCCAATGAAGACTTCGACGGTATTGGAGTCGCGGTCAAAATCCTGGGCATAGATGTGGTCGATCAGCTCGCTACGCGACACCACCTTGCCCCTGTGCTGCATCAGGTAGCCCAGCACCCGAAATTCGTGGGCGGTGAGCTTGATGGGGGTGCCTTCGTACCATACCTGAGACGCCGCCATGTCGAGCCGCACTCCGCCTATCTCCAGGATTGAACTGGCATTACCCGCCGCCCGCCGGACCAGCGCCTGCACCCTGGCGACCAGCTCAGCCACCTGGAACGGCTTGGTGAGGTAGTCGTCAGCGCCGGCATTGAGCCCTTCAATCTTCTCGTGCAGCTGGCCGCGTGCGGTCAGTACCAGCACAGGGGTATCGATCCCCTTGCTGCGCCACTCCTTCAGCACGCTCAGGCCATCGCGACCCGGCAGGCCGAGATCCAGAATAATGGCATCATAGGGCTCGCTCTCGCCGAGAAAGCCGGCCTCGTTGCCATCATGACAAAGGTCGGTCACGAAACCGGACAGACGCAGCTGTTCCGCCAGCTGGCCTGCCAGAGTCTTCTCATCTTCAACTATCAGAATGCGCATAAATGGGTATCCAAAGCAGGGTTACACTTGCGTCAGCGGAGAGGGGTCGGGCAACCATGTCTGCCCGAGCACCCAGCAGAGGTCACTCTTTTTCTTGTGGAGGGCGGGGCTCGAACAGCCGCTCAAGATGATGGCCCTTGAGCCACACCATCTCCAGGTTGTCGGCGCGATAGCCCACCTTGATGACGCTGTTCTCGCTGTCGATGAGCTTGAGCTCATACAACCAGATGCCATCCTCTTCCCCCAAGTCGACGCGCAGCACGCGCACCGGCAGGCGAGAGGCCACGTCCATCACCTCATGAAAAGGCCTGATCCGACCCTCGCTGACCGCTTGTTGCAGCAAGGCCTCGTTCGGCGTGGTCGCCTGCGCCATCACAGGTAGCAGCAACCCAAGCAGAGACAGGGCTCTATTCATGGATGATTCATCTCCAAAAACCTAACATAATGCTGTTTATAGTCTGCCAGCCATGAATCCGGAATGAATATGATCCCACGCAGTGTTCTGCTGATCCTTTGCCTCTTTTCCACCCTTGGCTGGGCGGCCCAAGCGCGTATAGACATACCGGCGCTGGTCAAGTTGCTGTTGGCCCAAGGGTACCACGACATTCGGGAAGTTGAGCTGGAAGGGGATAAATTCGAGGTAGAAACCCTGGATGCCCAAGAGCGGCGAGTGCAGCTGCTGGTCGATGTCTACACGGGCGACATCACCAAAAAAGAGGCCGACTAGGCCTCTTTTGCTATGTGCGCTGCGCGTTGTGAGCGCGCAACGAGTCACGCCTCTTTCAGTTTCTGCCGCTGTCGCCAGGAGCGCAGCAACTTGTCCCGCCGTGGCCACAGCAGGACACAGGCCAGCAGCAAATAGATGAGCGGCTCCTGCCAGCCACTCTTCACCGACCACCAGTAGTGCACAGGCACCAGCAGGACCACGGCATAGATCCAGTTGTGCAGCTTCTGCCAGGCCGGCCCCATGGCTCGCAGCAGGGCCGGGATCGAAGTGATGCTCAAGGCCACCAGCAGCAAGAGCGCCAGCGCCCCCACCAGTATGTAGCTGCGCTTCACCAGCTCACCCCCCATCAAGCCCCAGTCGAACTGCAGATCCAGCCCCAGCCAGACCATAAAGTGCAACACGGCCCAAACCGCACACCAGAGTCCGAGGGGGCGGCGCAGCTTGATGAGCTGCCCCTGCCGCCAGCGTTTGGCCAGCGGCGACACCAGCAGGGTGAGCAGCAGCAGATTCAGCGCCCCCTTGCCGAGATAGTGGGTCAGCCCCTGCACCGGGTCTCCCCCCAATAATCCGGCTGGCAGGGCGTATCCCAGCCAGAGCAGAAAGCCGAGGCAGCCCAGATGTACCAGGGCACGCAGGCTCTTGATGTGCATCGACGTCAATCTCAGTACCATTTTCTCAGATCCATCCCCTGATAGAGCGAGGCTACCTCGTCGGCATAGCCGTTGAACATCAGGGTCGGCTGACGCTTGGCGCCGAAGATGCCGCCCTCGCCGATGAAGCGCTCACTGGCCTGGCTCCAGCGCGGGTGATCCACTTGTGGATTGACGTTGGCGTAGAAGCCATATTCGTTCGATGCCAGCAGATTCCAGGTGGTCGGTGGTCTCTCTTCCACCAACCGGATGGAAACTATGCTCTTGATGCTCTTGAAGCCGTACTTCCAGGGCACCACCAGCCGGATGGGGGCGCCGTTCTGGGCGGGTAATGTCTTGCCGTAGAGCCCCATCGCCAGGAAGGAGAGCGGGTTCATCGCCTCGTCGATGCGCAGCCCCTCCACGTAGGGATAATCGATGCCGCCACCGAGAGAACGGGACGCCTGTCCCGGCAGCTGCTCGGGGTCATAGAGGGTCTCGAAGGCCACGAACTTGGCGCGACTGTTGGGCTCGGCACGGCGAATGAGCTCCGCCAGCGAGATGCCGCTCCAGGGCAGCACCATGGACCAAGCCTCCACGCAGCGCAGCCGGTAGATGCGCTCCTCAAGGGTGCTCTTGTTGATGAGATCCCACACGTCCAGAGTAAACGGCTTGGCCACCTCCCCCTCCACCCGCAACTGCCAGGGTTCGGGTTTGAGGTAATGGGCATTACGGGCCGGATCCCCCTTGTCGGTGCCCAGCTCATAGAAGTTGTTGTGGGTGGTGGCTTTCTCCTCCGGGGTGATGATCACGCCCTCGGGCCGGGTGGCGGCATGGATGTTGAGTGGCCTGGTCGTGGCGCCAAGGGTCGGTTTGTCGGCGGAGAAGAGATCGAGCACGCCCGCCTGAGTGGGAAACGCCAGGGTTGCGGCCCCCAGCCCGAGTCCTTTCAGGATGAGGCGGCGATCCTGATAGACGGCTTCCGGGGTGACATCCTGCTCGGTGGGATGATGGGAAGAGCGACGCTTGATCAACATGGAAAAACTCCCGGGGCTATGAGGGTGATAACCATAAGACCCGCCCCGGCCGAGTTTTATTTCACACACATTTACATGAGTTGGTACAGGGGCAGGGCCTTGGCCATGGTTCCGACAAGGAACAGGAGTACGAACACCAGCAGAGGAACGATCACATTTGGCACCATCAGACTCACTCCATGAGCAGGACAGGGCCTCTAACTATGGTGCAGGGTCAAAGACGCCACCAATGAATTTTTTTCGCGAGCGCAAGCGTATTCCTGAGTTGAAATAAGTGATGAAGATCACACACAATTTCGCCCCTGCTTGCCGCCCCCCCTGCGAGGGGTAGGCTCCCCCTTTTTCCAGACGTCACTTCTTGAAGAGTCACACCATGAGCCCATTGATCGCCATCGCTATCACGACCGGGATCCTCTCCGCCATCTGGGGCTGGATCGCCGTCGCCCTCGGGCTCATCTCCTGGGTCGGCTTCCTCGGCTGTACCAGCTACTTCGCCTCCAGCGGCGGCTACAAGGCGCTGCTGCAAACCATGATGTGCAATGTGAGCGGTATGCTGTGGGCCCTGCTGCTGATCCACGGGGATACCTGGTGGGGGGCCGGTGTGGCGGGTTACATGATGACGGGGGTGGTCGCGACCCTGATGTGCGTGCAAGCCAAGCAGCAGTGGCTCGGCTATATTCCCGGCACCTTCGCCGGTTGCTGCGCCACCTTCGGGGCGGCGGGAGAGTGGCGACTGATACTGCCTTCCTTGGTGATTGGCGCGCTGTTCGGTTACCTGATGAAGGCGAGCGGCCTCTGGCTCTCCCATAAAACCCAGAAAGCCCAAGCCGCTACCGCCGTGGTCGATCCCGCCTGAATGACGCTCACCAGCGGATAATCCGCCGCTGACACACAGGCCTCTCCTGCCCGGCTTATCCCTTCGACTTGAAATTTGCTGCTTCTATACCGTGCCGATTCAATAACTTGTAAAAATCGGTACGGTTTCTTCCCGCCATGTTGGCCGCCAGTGTCACATTGCCCTCAGTGGTACGCAGCAGGCGGATCAGATACTCCTTCTCGAACTCGGCACGCGCCTCGTTGAACGAGGGGATGCCGCCGCTGCCGCCGCTCAGGGCAGACTCCACCATGGCGGCGCCGATCACAGGGCTGCAGCAGAGGCTGGCCAGCTGTTCCACCACGCTGTAGAGCTGACGCACGTTGCCGGGCCAACCCGCCGCGGCCAGCAGGGCCAGCGCCTCAGGCGAGAAACCGAGGGCCGCGCAGTCGTCGTGACGGCTGCGATATTCGTCCAGCGCCTGTCTGGCCAGCAGTGGAATATCTTCACTGCGGGCACTGAGGGGCGGCAATGTGATGTTCGCCACGTTGAGGCGGTAGAAGAGATCCTCCCGAAAGCGCCCCTCCTCCATCGCCGTCACCAGATCCTGATGACTGGAGCTGATGACCCGCACCTCGGGGATACCCTGACCGTACTCCTGCAGCACCTGCAGCAGCTTGGCCTGCAATGACTCCGACAGACCTCCTATCTCGTCGAGAAACAGGGTCGCCCCCTTGGCCTGCTCGAACAGGCCGGACTGACCGTCCTCGCCAAACAGCTGCAGATCCAATGCATTCCACGGCAAGGCGGCGCAGTTGATGGCGTGCAACGGCTTGTCACAGCGACTGCTGGCCTGATGCAGTGCCTGGGTCATCACCCCTTTACCGGAACCGGACGGCCCCATGATCAGCACGGGCACGTCCATGCCGGCTATGCTGTTGGCCTGGATCAGCAGCTGCTCCATCTGTGGGTTGCGGGTCAGGATCAGCGATTGCCAATCCTGCCGCTGCTTTGGGCGAGTCAGGCTCAGCGCATGCTCTATGGTGGCAAACAGCTCATCCTTGTCAATGGGCTTGGTGAGAAAGCTGAACACCCCGGAACGGGTGGCCTGAATGGCATCGGGTATCGTACCGTGGGCTGTCATTATAATGACCGGCAGCCCCAGCCACTGGGACTGGATGCGCTCGAACAGCGCCAGTCCGTCCATGCCCGTCATGCGCAGATCGCTCAGCACCAGATCGGCCCGCTGCTGGCGCAGTCTGTCCAGCGCCCCTTCGGCGCTGTCGGCGGTATCCACCACGTAGCCTTGGCTGCGCAGGCGCATGCTCATCAGTTTGAGCAGGCTGACATCGTCGTCGACCAGCAGGATGCGGCTCATTTTAGCGCCTCGCCATTGCCGTTCAGCTTGCGCTGATTGAGCTGTTCATCGATGGCGGAGAGCTGTTCGATCTGGCGATGCAGACGCTGCACCTCCTGACTCTGATCGTCGCGTCGGCTATCACGGACCAGCAGCTCCTCACCGAGGGCAATCCAGCTGCGCAGGAAGGCCTGGGCATCCAGCCCCAGCTCGGGCAGCAGGCTCTTGAGTTTGTCCAGTCCGGCCCGGCGATTTGCCACCGACTCGGACGGATGGGTGTTGACCATGGCCAGACTGACCCGGCTTTCGATATCGGTCGCCCCCTTGAGGCGCTGACGCTCCTGCACCCGCTGCTGGGCATGGCTGGCCAGCAGCCAGTCCGAGTACTGCAGGCGCACCTGCATCTCCTTGTTGGCAAACTCCATCCGCTTGGCGAGGGCGAGATCCGACGACACCACCGGTTCACGCGCTGGCAACAGGGAGCAGCCTGTGAGCAGCCCCATCATCAATACCGGAACAACACATTGTTTCATCTTAGGCTTCACTTCAACGTCAACCGGAAACAGACATCCGCCTGTTCATCTTCAACCAATACCAACTCGCCGCCAAGACTCATCGCCGACTCGCGAGCGATAGAGAGCCCCATACCGGAGCCGTTCAACAAACCTTGTCGCACTATGCTGCCCTGTTCGAACGGCTCGAAGATCCGTTCCCGCTCGGCCACCGGAATGGAGGGCCCCTCGTTAGCCACCTCCAGCCAGCCGCCATCGACATCCTGCCCGGCGCGGATCCAGATCTGGCCACCCTTGGCGCCATAACTGACCGCGTTGGAAAACAGATTGTCGAGGATCAACCGCAAGCGATACGACTCGGCCTGCAGCATGATTGGATCGGTCGGCAAGTGTACACTGATTTGTTTGGATTCCAGCGCCAGCCGGTACTCGACAGATAATTCAGACAGCAGGGGCGCCAACGCCACCGGGGTCAGGTTGAACACCTCTTGCTGGCTGAGGCGGTTGAAGTCGAGCAGGCGTTCGATCAGGGTCTGCAGCCGGCGGCTGTTCTCTTCCAGCATCTGGCAGATCTCCTGCTGATCCGGGGTCAAGGGCCCCACAAGCTGCTCTGAGAGTAGATCCGCCCCCTCCCGCAGCACCGCCAGCGGGGTCTTCAACTCGTGGGAAACGTGGCGCAGGAACTGGTATTTCTGCTGCTCCAACTCCTTCAATTTGTCGTGCAGCCAGCCGATCCGCTCCCCCAGCAATACCAGTTCAGCCGGCCCGTCCACCGGGCGCTTGTCCGGTTCCACACCGGCACCCAGGCTCAAGATCCGCGACTCAATCTGACGTACCGGGTGGATGATCAGATAGGTAAACAGCAATACCAGCAACAGGCTGAGCACGGCCACGAAGCCGCTGACCCACCAGATCTCCGTCATCAGGTCGGCGATAGTGGCTCGCACCCGGCTCACATGCTCATCAACCTGGTTGCGGGTAATTATTTCAAGTTGCTGATTAAATTGATTAAATTCATCAAACTTCGGACTGGTCGACTCAGCCTTGGCGCGGGTCAGATCCTGCATGCTGTCGAGCCAGGTCAGCGCCTGTTCGAGCCCCGTGTAGACCTCGGCATCCGGGATCGAACTTTGATGGGCGGCGAGCAGGCTGCGATAGCTCGCCAGCTGCTGCTGATAACTGGCCAGGATGCGATCATCTCCCAGTACGGCATAACGACGAAGAGTACGCTCCAGATCAATGGCTTGAGTGGTGAACAGTGTCGCCCGTCGGGTATCGCGCACCGCCCGTTCCAGCTCGTCGCTGGTCAACTGGCTGAGGTGTTCGAGAGCCTGGCTGTCGTGCCAGATCATGCCGCCCAGCGGCATCAATACCAGGACGAAGCCCATCAATACCACTTGCAACAGGGAGCGTGGGCGTACCTTGGTCATCTTGGACTATCTCGATTCATCATGGGTGGGCCAGCATATCCGCACTCCCCCAAAAAGCAAAACCGGCCAGGGGGCCGGTTCATACTGCAAAATGAGGGATAGGGTTCACGCCAGACCGACGGATACCACACAGATAATCAGGATCATCGCCAACGAGCCAGACGTGGTCAACAGTGCCCACTTCAGTTCCACACTCATGCAAACCTCCTTTTTGCCAACACAGAGCTTGATCACAACAGACAAGTTGATGTTAATGCATAGTAAATCCGATTATCGTGAGCTGTGTATATATTTCAGATGAGCCCTACGCAAGGACCGATAAAGATGTTCTATCTGTGCAGCATTGGATCGAATCTCGATCCCCATCAGCATGTCAGCCAGGCGCTCGGCGAACTGCTCGAGCGTTTCGGTCGCCTGCATCTGAGCTCGGTGATCCAGACCAAGCCGGTGGGAATGCACTCCCGTCACGACTTCCTCAACTGCCTGTTCGTCACCGAAAGCACGCTGGCGCCCCAGCAGCTGAAAACCTTCTTCATCGCCATGGAGCTGGCGCACGGTCGGGATCGCAGCGATCCGAACTGCAAGGTGCTCGACCGGCCGCTGGACATAGACATTCTGGCCAGCAGCCCGACTGATGACTTCGCCGCCACCCGGGTCGATGCCTATCTCAACGAGCTGCTGGCCGAACTGTATGGGCAGGGGGAGGTGCACGACCACAAGGTGATGCTACCACTGCATACCCGGCTGATGGAGGGCAAGGTGATCGAGGAGCAGCGGGTCGGCCTCACCCCCCTCGCCCTGTATCAGGCAACAGAGGTCTCTGTCGCCAGGAGCTGAAGACCAGGGCTGGCGCCATTGCAACCCTGGATCAGAGCTCAGATGACGGCCAGGCTGCGACCGCCATCGACCCGGATACTGGCGCCCGTCATGTAGTCGTTCCCCATCAGCAGCTGCACCGCCTGCCAGATGGGCTCGAGCCCTCCTTCCCGCGCCAGCGGCGTTTTCGCCAGCACCTGCTGGCGCCACGCGTCACCATGTTCGTCGAGAAACAGTATGGGGCCAGGCTCTATGGTGTTGACCCGGATGGCAGGCGCCAGTTCGCGGGCAAAGCTCATGGCAAGGGAGTGGGCCCCCGCCTTGGTGGCCACATAGCTGGCAAACTGGGGGGCCGGGGCGTGAATGTAGATATCCGTGATGTGGATGATGCTGGCATTGCCATGGCTGGCCAACCGGGGCGCCAGCGCCCGGTTGAGCTGGAAGGGTGCCGCCATGTGCACACGATAAAACTGCTCGAACTGGGCCAGTTGCGCCGCCGGATCCGCCGCCTGGGGCTCGAAAGCCGAGGCGTTGTGGATCACCAGCGCCAGATCCTGATGGGCAGCCAGCGCCTCGATCAGCCTGCCAACCTCCTCTTCACGAGCGAAATCGGCCTGCACCAGTTCGACCCCGAGCGCCGCCAGTCTGGCCAGCTCGGGCCGCTCGCTGCGATAACTGCCCGTCACCTGCCAGCCGGCCGCCACCAGCTGTTCGCACAGATAAAAACCGAGCCGGCGGCCACACCCTGTCACCAATGCACGCATAACCTCTCCTTTTGTCATTGCTTGCCGACCCGTGGCAAGGCCGTGCCTATCAATCTCCACGGCACAAGCCATTGGCCCCGCCCGCCGTCCTGCGGCCATAGTGACACCACTTTACCCCTTTTGGAGCCACCCATATGCTGCAGATCCGCGATCACATGAGCCGCCTGACCCACTCCCTCACCCCGCGACTCGGCCTGGCCGAGGCGCTGGACAAGCTGCACCACTCCGGGCTGAGCGGCCTGCCGGTGCTGGACGAGCAAAAACGGCTGATCGGTTTTCTCTCCGAGCAGGACTGCATTCCCAGCCTGCTCACCGGCAGCTACCACTGCGACACCCGCACCCGGGTGGAAGACCTCATGAGCCACACGCCGCTCTCGGTCGCCCCGGACGACAGCATACTGGACCTGGCGCGCCAGATGAGCGAGGCCAAGCCCAAGATCTATCCGGTACTGCAAGGGGGCAAGGTGCTCGGTATCATCAGCCGCCATCAGGTGATGCAGGCCCTCAATCAGCAGATGAAAGGCTGCCAGCAGACCTAGCTCTGGTAGCGCCCCTTGTCACCAATATCAAAGTGCAGAGGCATGCGCCACTTGGCCAGACTCAGCAGACAGAGCAGCAGGCCGCACGCCAGGGAAACCGGCGCGGCGGCCCAGTCGAGCCGGGCCCATTCCAGCCCCCATAACAATGGCAGCAACAGGGGAACCGCCTTGATGCCAGGAATGGCGAAACAGAACTGCTCCTTGAAGGCCAGGCCGGAAAGCGTGGCCAGCGCCGCCCCCAGCACCAGCATGTCCGGCGCCCCGCTGGCGCTCAGTATCAGGCCGCCCCAGGCCATCACCTGCAAAATGAAGCGAATACGCTTGTCATAGATATGCAGACAGAGTCCGCACACCCCGCTCGCCACCACCATGGCCACCAGCCAGATCGCTGGCGGTAAAAAATCCTGCCCAATCAGCAGGCTGGCCCCTCGACATACCAGTAATAAAGCTGCCAGACTCAGGCCAAGGCGATAGAGGCAGACCGACAACCTGTCGATACCGTCCAGTTGACTTTCGATTTCAGGATTTGCCATCCGGGGTCGTCTCTGTTGAATATCCGGGCCATTATACTTGAATTATGCCCGTGGACGGTTCCCTATTCAGGGCAGGAGATGTTGTTTGCGAAGGTTCATTCTGCTCTGCCTGCTGCTTCCCCTCTGGCTCCAGGCCAAAGAACTGGTCATAGGTGGCACGCTGGAACCGCCACTGAAATTTCTGGACGACCAGGCCCGCCCCTGTGGACTGGATGTGGACATGGTCACCGCCATCTTCGGCAAGCTCAAGGTCCCCATCAGGATCGAGCTGGCCGACTCGGGCGCCCGCCTCACCCGTAATGCCGAAACCGGCGTGTATGACCTGGTGATGACCCACTCCTACAAGCCGGAGCGAGAGAGCTATCTACTCTACCCAAAGCAGTCCCATCTGCGCCATAGCTGGCACTTCTTCGTGCGCAAGGCCGATATGCGGAAGATCCACTACGACACCCTGAGCGATCTCAAACCCTGGCGCATCGGCGTCACCAAAGACTTCTCCTACACCCCTGAACTGACGGCGGCCCTGGCCGATCCGGCATATCACTTCCAGGGGATCCCTATCAACCAGCTGCAACTGCGCAAGCTGAACGCCGGACGTATCGATGCCGTGCCCATGCCGCTGGTCACCGCCTTCGCCCAGATCAAAGAGGTGGGGCTGGAGGGCAAGCTCGACTACCTGCCCAAGCCCCTCAAGACCAGCCCCTACTACACCGTCTGGACCAGGGCTCGCGCCGATGCCGGCACCCCGGCCCTGATGGCGGCCTACGATGCCGAGCTGTTGCACATGAAGCGGGATGGCCGGCTCAAGGCCATCTACGACAAGTACGGCATCCCCTATATCGCGCCCTGATCCGACGGTCAGACTCTTTCATCAAGGTTTCACGTCTCTCACTATCGGATGCTGCAGCGAAATGCGCGCTTCGCATGTGACATGGATATTGCGGCGCAATAGGCTTCAGGGCTTCACATCGCGCAGGATCGGATTCTGTAACGAGATCAGGGTTTCAGTGGACTGGATCTCGTCTATGGTCTGGATCTTGTGGATCAGCACCGTCTGCAACTCGTCGATGGAGCGGGTCATCACCTTCATGAAGATGCTGTAGTGGCCTGTGGTGTAGTAGGCTTCCACCACCTCATCCAGCGCCTGCAGCTTGGCCAGCGCCGAAGGATAATCCTTGGCGCTTTTGAGGTTGATGCCGATGAAGCAGCAGACGTCATAGCCCAGCTTCTTCGCGTTCACCTGCACCCGTGTACCCTCGATGATCCCCGCCTGCTTCATCTTCTCCACCCGCACATGAATGGTGCCCGGGCTGACCGCCAGCTGTTTGGCCAACTCGGCGTAAGGGATCCGCGCATTGTCCATCAGGGCGGTGAGGATGGCCTGATCGAGATTATCGATCCGATAATTTTCCGACACTTTTTTGCACTCCCTTTGACGATATCTCATTAATGACGGCTTTATTTTGAAGAAAAAAACACGCAAAGCCTATTTCTATTAACGAATATTGAATTTACTTGGCAATCTGTTGAAGAATCGTCACATCCAACGAATTTGAGACAGGTATTCAGCATGAAACAGCACTACATTCGCAGCCAACAACAGATCAGCTTCGTCAAAGAGATGTTCTCCCGCCAACTCGCCCAGCAACTGGGTCTGATGGAGGTGCAAGCCCCCATTCTGAGCCGGGTCGGTGATGGCACTCAAGACAACCTCTCTGGCCACGAGAATGCGGTGCAGGTCAAGGTGAAGACACTCCCCGAACACAGCTACGAGGTGGTGCACTCACTGGCCAAGTGGAAGCGCCAGACCCTGGGTCGCTTCGGCTTTGGCCCGGGTGAGGGTATCTACACCCACATGAAGGCGTTGCGTCCGGACGAAGACAAGTTGACCCCCATCCACTCCGTCTACGTGGATCAGTGGGACTGGGAGAAGGTGATGCCGAGCGAGCGCCGCGATCTGGCCTATCTGCAGGAGACGGTGCGCGGCATCTGGGCTGCCATCAAGGCCACCGAGCGGGCCGTCTGTGCCGAGCATGAGCTGACCCCTTTCCTGCCAAGCGAGATCCAGTTCCTGCACAGCGAAGCGCTGCTGACCCGTTACCCGGATCTCGACGCCAAGGGGCGCGAGCGCGCCATCGCCAAGGAGCTGGGCGCCGTCTTCCTCATCGGTATCGGCGGGGCCCTCTCCCACGGCGAGCGCCACGATGTACGCGCCCCTGACTATGACGACTGGAGCAGCCACAGCGAGCTGGGTCTGGCCGGCCTGAACGGTGACATTCTGGTGTGGAACCCGGTGCTGGAAGACAGTTTCGAGATCTCCTCCATGGGGATCCGGGTGGACTCCGAGGCCCTGCGCCGCCAGCTCGCCATCACCGGCGATGAAGATCGCCTGCAATACGACTGGCACCAGGATCTGCTGGCTGCGCGCATGCCGCAGACCATAGGCGGCGGCATAGGCCAATCCCGTCTGGCCATGTTGCTGCTGCAAAAAGAGCATATCGGTCAGGTACAGGTCGGCGTCTGGCCCTCTGAAATTAAGGCCGCCGTGCCGGGCATGTTGTAAGCCGGTTTTCTCGTAAAGGAGCATATCGACAAACAGACACAGGTCGGCGTCTGGTCCCCCGAGATGAAGGCCGCCGTGCCGGGCATGCTGTAAGCAAGATAATTCAATGGGTCTGACCTGTGTGCTGTGGCACGCAGGTCAGACCTGACAGGTGTGTGGCCGCCCGGGATGATAGAGCGCATCACGGGCATGCTGTAAGGAGAGGGTCACCCTGACCCTCTGCGAAACCGGGGCTTGCCCCTGCGACCCGCTCAACCCACGCAAGGTCGCGTTACTACATTCCTCCCGGCAATCTTCGGATTGCCGTTTTTTTATGGCGGAAATACATATGCGAACCCCGCACCTATGTTGGTCTGCCGTGGCAGCCCCACTTTCCGTTTGCCGGTGCAATGGCAGGCGAAGAGGCTCTCCACCTCCTCCTGTTGCAGATACATGCCCAGTGCCGCAGCTCGCTGCGGGCTGGAAAATTTCAAATGCAAGCCACCGATGACGGCATACACTCGCTCATCACCACACACCTCCTTGGCCCGTTGGACAATATTTTCGACCCCGGCGTGACCGCAGCCAATGAAGATGATGAGCCCACGAGGGCTCTTGTAGGCCAGCGCCGAATCATCCGATATGGCGTCCTTCTCTATTCGCCCACCACGCAGTATGTAGCCAAGCAGGGAAGGAGCGGCCTTGTCGCGCCGCGCTACGCTCCCGAGGAACACCAGACGTTCCGAAAGCCACATCTGCTCGGCCGAGCAGTGGGCAAGCAAGCCCCTCGCCACCAGCGACTCCCGCACCAAATCCCCCGAGAGGCGATAAAGGTTGCGACGCAAGAAGGGCAACGGCAGAAAATAGCCCCGTTCGCAGAACACATCCGGACAGGCTATCAAGGGGATCGGGTCGGAATAGACCGGCAGCAAGCTGATACCGCCCACATGATCGTAATGACCGTGAGAGAGCACCACATGAGTGAGCGAAGCGAGATCGATCCCCATCACGGCAGCATTGTGCTGCAACGCCTGACCACGGCCGCTGTCAAACAGCACCTTGAGGCCATCGCACTCCAACAGTAACGACAGCCCCTTTTCAGGCAAGCAGCCGGGCAGATGAACATCATCATCCACCAGCACGGAAAACTTGAGCATCGCATTTACCCTTAAAACAAAACGCAGGCACTAAGCCTGCGTTTTTCATCGACCATCCGCTTACTGGGTCATGGTCAGGCCATTGCTGTCGGCCCCCAGCAGCAACTTCTTGCCGGGGACGATGCGACCGGAGAGCAGCGCCTGGGCCAGCGGGTTCTCCACCTTGTGCTGGATTGCCCGCTTGAGGGGCCGCGCCCCGTAGACGGGGTCGAACCCGGCATGCACCAGCTTCTCGAGCAGCGCCTCGCTCACCTCCACCTCGTAACCCTGGGCCTCCAGGCGGCCCATCAGGCTCTTGAGCTGGATGCGGGCGATGGACTTGATGTGAGCCTCGTCGAGGGGATGGAACACCACTGTCTCGTCGATCCGGTTGATAAACTCCGGTCGGAAACTGCGGGTCAGCACCTCCATCAACATGGCCTTCATCTCGTCGTAATCCTTCTCGGAGTGGTGCTCCTGGATCAGATCCGAGCCGAGGTTGGAGGTCATGATCACCACAGAGTTGCGAAAATCGACGGTACGACCCTGGCCATCGGTCAGGCGGCCATCATCGAGCACCTGCAACAGGATATTGAACACATCCGGGTGCGCCTTCTCCACTTCGTCGAGCAGGATCACCGAGTAGGGGCGACGGCGTACCGCCTCGGTCAGATAACCCCCCTCCTCATAGCCCACGTAGCCGGGAGGTGCACCCACCAGACGGGCCACGCTGTGCTTCTCCATGAACTCGGACATGTCGATCCGCACCATGGCGTCCTGGGTATCGAACAGGAACTCGGCCAGCGCCTTACACAGTTCCGTCTTGCCCACCCCGGTGGGCCCCAGGAACAGGAAAGAGCCGATGGGGCGGTTCGGGTCCGAGAGTCCGGCACGGGAGCGGCGAATGGCGTTGGAAACTGCTTCAACCGCTTCCTCCTGACCAATCACCCGGCTGTGCAACTGCTCTTCCATCCTCAGCAGCTTGTCGCGCTCCCCTTCCAGCATGCGTGCCACCGGAATGCCGGTTGCACGGGCCAGCACGTCGGCTATCTCCACGTCTGTGACCCGGTTGCGCAGCAGGCTGGTCTCCTGCATCTCGGCCTGGGTGGCGAGATCCAGCTGTTTCTCCAGCTCGGGAATACGACCATATTGCAGCTCTGACATGCGACCGAGATCGCCGGCGCGGCGTGCCACGTCGAGATCCTGACGGGCCTGCTCCAGTGCCGCCTTGATGTACTGGGTACCGGCGAGGGCAGCCTTCTCGGCCTTCCACACCTCATCCAGCTCGTTGTATTCCCTATCCTTTTCGCCGATCTCCTGATTGATGAGATCGAGCCGCTTGCGGCTGGCGTCGTCATCCTCCTTCATCAGCGCCTGCTGCTCCAGCTTGAGCTGTATGATGCGCCGCTCCAGCCGATCGAGTGACTCGGGCTTGGAGTCTATCTGCAGCCGGATGCTGGCGGCCGCCTCGTCGATGAGATCGATGGCCTTGTCCGGCAACTGACGGTCGGCGATATAACGGTGCGACAGCTGGGCCGCCGCCACAATAGCGGGGTCGGTGATCTGCACATGGTGGTGCAGCTCGTAACGCTCCTTCAGGCCGCGCAGGATGGCGATGGTGTCTTCCACGCTCGGCTCTTCCACCAGCA
Organism: Aeromonas popoffii; assembly: GCF_000820025.1. GTDB lineage: Bacteria > Pseudomonadota > Gammaproteobacteria > Enterobacterales > Aeromonadaceae > Aeromonas > Aeromonas popoffii. Next base: position 160,479 of record NZ_CDBI01000047.1, on the reverse strand, counting down.
CCTTCTGGAAGCGACGCTCGAGGGCAGCATCCTTCTCTATGTACTGGCGGTACTCGTCCAGGGTGGTGGCCCCGACGCAGTGCAGATCGCCACGGGCCAGCGCAGGTTTCAGCATATTGCCCGCGTCCATGGCCCCCTCGCCCTTACCGGCGCCGACCATGGTGTGCAGCTCGTCGATGAAGAGGATGACGTTGCCCTCCTCCTTGGCCAGATCGCTCAGCACGGCTTTCAGCCGTTCTTCAAACTCGCCACGGTACTTGGCTCCGGCTACCAGGGCGCCCATGTCGAGCGATAGCACCCGCTTGTTCTTGAGCCCTTCCGGCACTTCGCCGTTGATGATGCGCTGGGCCAGCCCTTCGACGATGGCGGTTTTGCCGACGCCGGGGGCACCGATCAGCACAGGGTTGTTCTTGGTACGGCGTTGCAGCACCTGGATGGTACGTCGGATCTCTTCATCGCGACCGATCACCGGATCCAGCTTGCCGAGCTCGGCCCGTTCCGTGAGGTCTATGGTGTATTTTTCCAGCGCCTGGCGATTCTCCTCGGCGTTGGCATCTTCGATCTTTCTGCCACCGCGCACCTTGTCGATGGCGGTTTCAAGTTTCTCTTTACTCAGGCCCTGGGCACGCAGCAGCTCGCCTAGGTTGCCCCTCTCGTCGAGGGCCGCCAGCACGAACAGCTCGGATGAGATGAACTGATCCTTGCGCTGCTGAGCCAGCTTGTCACAGACGTTGAGCAGGCGACCCAAACCATTGGAGAGCTGCACGTCGCCCTCCACACCGCTCACCTTGGGCAGCCGATCCAACTCTTCACCGAGGCGAGAGCGCAGGGCATTGATGTCCATCCCGGTCAGGGTGAGCAGTGGACGAATGGAGCCACCGTCCTGATTGACCAGCGCGGTCATCAGATGGACGGGTTCGATAAATTGGTGATCACGACCCAGTGCAAGGGACTGGGCATCGGAAATAGCAACCTGGAATTTGCTGGTCAGGCGATCGAGGCGCATCGCGCTCCCCCTTTCAGACAGACGCCGCTCGTGCGGCAAACAACATAACTTTCTGAGATGAAAGATGAGGCCCGTACGGGCTATTTCAAGGGGAAGGGTTGGTTATTTTTTCTGCAAAGTGGGGAACAGACAGAATACCCGCCCCTCTCGGACTGGCTTGGCAGTGACAGGGGTGGGGCAATTGCTGACCGGATACGTATCCGGTTCTTAGCGGGCCAACCAGATGATGGAGGCCATCCGGCCAGTCTGGCCATCGCGACGATAAGAGTAGAACCGTTCGCTATCGCCGAAGGTGCAGAACTCGCCGCCATAAATCGCGCTCACACCGGCCCGGTCCAGCCGCAACCGGGCCAACCGGTAGATATCCGCCAGCCATTTCCCCTCGTTGGGCGAAGGTTCGAATGCCGCTTCCGCTTCGGCCTGCTCCGCCATAAAAGCATCGCGCACCTCGCCCCCCACCTCGAACGCCGCGGGGCCTATGGCCGGGCCAAGCCAGGCGAGAAGATCGCGAGGATCGCAACCCATGGCCCGGATGCTGGCTTCCAATACCCCACCTTGCAGCCCGCGCCAACCGGCATGGGCGGCTGCCACCACAGTACCTGCCCGATCGCAAAAGAGCACCGGCAGGCAGTCGGCGGTCATCACTATGCAGGCCTGCCCTGCCTCATGGGCGCAAGCCGCATCGGCATCCGGCACGGCATCATACTGGTTGCTGACCGGATGAACGACGGTACCGTGCACCTGATTGAGCCAGTTAAGGGGGCCGGGGATCCGGGCGGCCTGCTGCAAGCGGGCACGATTGGCCTCGACCCGCGCTGGCGCGTCCCCCACATGGGCGCCCAGATTGAGACCGGCGAACACCCCTTCACTCTCGCCGCCATCCCGGGTGGTCGACAGGGCTCTGACGCAAGCCGGGGCTGGCCAGTCGGGTTCGATCCATTTCATCTGTGGCTCCTTTCATTCATATAAAAACGGGGCTCCTGAAAGGGAACCCCGTTTGGCATCGATTCGGGCCGGATGACGGCAGAAACCGACGCAGGCCCTATCGCATCAGTTCCAGACCAGATCGTCCGGATTGGCGAGGGTATCCGCGCGCAGCACTTCCATCAGATCCACCATGTCTTGCGGTGTGGCGGAGTGCCACTGCATCACTTCACCCGTGATGGGGTGCGCCAGTTGCAGCATGGTCGCATGCAACGCCTGACGATTGAAGCTGCGCAGCATCTGGGTCAGCTCCGGGGTTGCATTGCGCAGCAGGCGCAGACGGCCACCGTAGGCGGGATCCCCCACCAGCGGATGCTTGATGTGCGCCATGTGCACACGGATCTGGTGGGTACGACCGGTTTCCAGACGCAGACGCAGACGGGTGTGGCCACGGAATTTCTCGTGTACCCGGTAGTGGGTCACGGAAGGACGGCCATTGGGCACCACAGCCATGTGGGTACGCTGGGTCGGGTGACGGCCGATGGGGGCATCAACTGTGCCGCCAGCGGTCATGTGACCAATGGCGATGGCTTCATACTCACGGGTGATCTGGCGCGCCTGCAGCGCCTCCACCAGATGAGTCTGGGCGGGCACCGTTTTGGCAACCACCATCAGGCCGGTGGTGTCTTTATCCAGACGGTGCACTATACCGGCGCGGGGTACCTCGGCAATGCCGGGATAGCGATGCAGCAGGGCGTTGAGTATGGTGCCATCCGGCGTGCCTGCACCCGGGTGAACCACCAGACCGGCCGGTTTGTCGATCACCAGAATGTGTTCATCTTCGTAGACGATGTTGAGTGCTATGTCCTGAGCATCCCAGCGGGTGTCATCTTCCAGCTCGACATCTACATGTACCTGTTGCCCGGCCATTACCTTCTCGCGCGGGGTGTTCGCAACCTGACCATCCAGGGTCACTCTGTCCTGTAAAATCCACTCCTTGATGCGTGTTCGGGAGTAGTCTGGAAATAATTCAGCAAGGGCCTGGTCGAGTCTCTGCCCGAATTGGTGATCCTGAAATTCGCCTGTCAGTTCAATATGCTGGCTCATGTATGGTCTCTTGAGCGGGGGGTATCAATTCGAAATAATCCGGGTATTCTAGCTTTTCTTTTAGCCAAGCATAACGGATACTTTGCCAATTTCGTGGAAATGGACCGGATGTTGTTGATGGGAAAGAAGTCTCACCTGCTGATGTCGCTCGCCTTGGTTGCTACCTTGATCACGGGCTGTTCCAGCACCAAACCCAAGGTCCCCGACGAACCGCCGGAGACCCTGTACCAGAAAGCACGCCTCAAGCTGGATGCCGGTAACTACGTGAATGCTATCGAATTATTGGAAGCATTGGACTCGCGTTATCCTTTCGGCGCCTACTCCAACCAGGTTCAGCTTGACCTCATTTACGCCTACTACAAACAGGACGATACCGCCCAGGCGATCGCCAATATCGACCGTTTTATCCGCCTCAATCCGGCGCATAAAAATATCGATTATGTGTTCTACATGCGCGGCCTGACCAACATGGCCAGCGATTACAACTTCTTCCAGGACCTCCTGAGCATCGATCGGGACGATAAAGACCCCTCTTATGCCCGTCAGGCCTTCCAGGACTTCAAGACGCTGTTGCAGAACTATCCCAACAGTGTCTATGCCGCCGATGCCCGTGCTCGCATGATCGGCCTGAAGAACCGCCTTGCCCGCTACGACCTGAGCGTGGCCGAGTTCTACGTGAAGCGCAACGCGCTGATCGCCGCCGCCAACCGGGCCAAGCTGATTGTCGAGACCTATCCCGACACGGCCGAAACCGAGAAGGCGCTGGAGATCATGGTCCGGTCTTACGAGACCCTGAAGATGCCGGCCCTGACTCAGAATGCCCGCGAAGTGCTGGCCAAGAACTACCCGGACAACCGCCTCGGCCGTGGCTGAGCGAAATGGCTAAACCGGTCGCAACAAAAAACCGATGCCCAGGCATCGGTTTTTTTATGCCTGCCATGTGGTCCAGGCCGTGACGAGGAGGATGGCGCAGTGCTATGCGCCATCCTCCTTATCCTGTTATCTCGCCACATTGCCCGCCACGTTGAGCACGTCCCAGGTGCGAGAGAAGGGGGGGGCATAGGCAAAGTCCAGCATGCCAAGCTGCTCGGTAGTCACTCCCATGGTGATGGCGACCGCCAGCGCGTCGATGCGGTGGACCGCCCCCTTGCGACCCAGGATCTGGCCGCCCAGCAGCCGCTTGCTGGCCGGATCAAACACCAGCTTGACGTGGATATCTGACTGACCCGGGCAGTAGTTGGTGTGGCACTTGTCCTTGATCACCACGGTGCGATAATCGATGCCCATCGCCTGGGCCTCTTGCTCACAGAGACCGGTGCGCCCCACCTCCAGCCCCAGTACCTTGAGCGCCGCAGAGCCGAGGGTGCCCGGGAACGTCTGCTCGCCCCCGGCCAGGTTCTCGCCCACCATCCGACCCAGCTTGTTGGCGATGGTGGCGAGCGGCACATAGACCTGCTGCTGCTTGACGCTGTGCCAGACGCTGGCGCAGTCGCCGGCAGACCAGACGTTGGCCAGCGAGGTACGGCCCTGCCTGTCCACCTCGATGGCGCCATTGGCCAGCCGTTTGATGCCAGTGTCAGCCAGAAACTCGGTGTTGGGCTTGACCCCGGTGCAGACCACCACGATATCGGCCTCGTACTCGCCCTGGCTGGTTCGCACGCCGGTCACCCTGCCATCCCCCAGCAACACCTCAACGCGCTCACCCAGATGGAGAGAGACGCCCTGCTCGCGCAGTTCGGTTTCGATGTGATGGGTGATTTCGCTGTCGAAGGCATCCGGGATGACCCGATCCGCCAGCTCGATCAGGCGCACTTCTTTGCCCTGATGGACCAGCGCCTCGACCACTTCCAGCCCGATAAAGCCGGAGCCAATCACCAGGGCGCGGGTGTTGCGCTTGTCCTGTACCGCCTCCTTCAACGCCAGTCCGTCGGCCATCCGGCGCAGACCGAATACCCCTTGCTGCTGCAAACCGGGGATGGGGGGCATCACTTCACGGGCACCGGTGGCAATCATCAGTCGATCGTAGCGATCGGTGAAGGTATCGCCGTTGTGCTCCACCACCAGGGTCTGGGCAGCCGGGTCGATGCTGAGCACCCGGTGACCAATCTTGACCTCAATCCCCTTGGCAGCGAACTGCTCGGGGGTGAACTCGGCCATGTAGCCGGGCTCCTGAAACTCGTCACCGACGAAGTAAGGCAGGCCGCAGGCACCGAAGGAGATCACCTCGGAAGCCTCGTACACCACTATGTCAGCCTCTTTGGCCAGTCGGCGCGCCTTGGCCGCCGCACTCATACCGGCGGCTTCGCCACCTATGATCAGGATTCTCATCGTTTTTCCTTTCAATGGCGAAGGGAGGGCATGCCCTCCCTTCTGTCTATAGATGGGCAGAGGCTGACCCCTCCCCCTGGCGTGCGGATCAGATGGTGGACTCTTCGCCGTCCAGACACACCTCGTGCTCGCTGTTGAACACCTGCATATCGGTCTCGCCCATCAGCCGGCTGGTAACCGTACCGGCCGTGATGGAGCCAGAGACGTTCAGCGCGGTGCGGCCCATGTCGATCAGCGGCTCGATGGAGATGAGCAGGCCAGCCAGTGCCACCGGGAAGTCTAGGGCAGAGAGCACGATCAGCGCGGCGAAGGTGGCGCCGCCACCGATCCCGGCCACCCCGAACGAGCTGACCGTGATGATGGCGATCAGCGTCATGATGAAGCCGGGATCCATGGGGTTGACCCCCACGGTCGGGGCTATCATCACCGCCAGCATGGCCGGATAGATGCCCGCGCAGCCGTTCTGGCCAATGGTGGAACCGAAGGAAGCGGCGAAGTTGGCGATCCCCTCCGGAATGCCGAGCGCCTTGGTCTGGGTCTGCACGTTCATCGGGATCGAGCCCGCACTGGTACGGGAAGTGAAGGCAAAGGCCAGCACCGGCATGATCTTCTTCAGGTAACGGACCGGGTTGATCCCCACCAGACCCACCAGCAGCAGGTGCACCGCAAACATGATGGCGATGGCGCCGTAAGAGGCCATGACGAAGCTGAGCAGGTTGAGGATGTCGGCATAGTTGGAGCCGGAGACCACCTTGGCCATCAGCGCCAGTACACCATAGGGAGTGAGGCGCAGCACCAGGGTCACCATGCGCATCACGATGGCATGTGCCACCTGCATGAAGCGACCAAAGCTCTCGAAGATCTCGGGTTTCTTGCGGGCGATACCGGTGGCTGACAGGCCGATGAAGATGGAGAAGATCACCACGGCGATGGTGGAGGTCTTGCGCGCGCCCGTCATGTCGAGGAAGGGGTTGGCCGGGATGAACTCCAGCATCAGCTTGGCAAAAGACATGCTCTCGACGCTGCCGAGGGTCGTCTGCAGCGCGGCGCCACGGGCGGTCTCGGCGGCACCAGCGGTGAGCCCTTCGGCGGTCAGGCCAAACAGGTTGGACATCAGTATGCCCGCCCCGGCGGCGATCATGGTGGTAAAGATCAGTACCCCTATGGTCATGGCGCTGATCTTGCCAAGGGCGGTGCCGCCGTTGAGCTTGAGGATGGCGCCTATGATGGAGACCATGATGAGCGGAATGATGATCATCTGCAGCAGCTTCACATAGCCGCTGCCGACGATATCCAGGTAGTCACCGGTCTGCACCAGCACACTGGAGCCGGCACCATACAGCAGCTGCAAGGCTGCGCCGAACAAGATGCCCAGCCCCAGCCCCGAGAAGACCCGACGGGTGAAGCTGACGTGGGTTTGCTGCAACCGATAGAGAAACAGCAGCAACATGACCAGGATGGCCAGATTACCTATAACGCTAAGAGTCATGACGATATTCCCCAAAATAGTCGGGCCGGGCCCGAGGTATACGGACGAGTGTCCTCTACGCACACTCCTCCCCGAAACTTGCCGCATCGTGGCGACTTGTCCCCCGGTGCAAGCGGGGTGACACAAAACCGGGCAGCGCCTGACAGGCACAACCCTGACATAGACCGTATCGGACGCCCCGTGGCCGGGGTGGCGTCAGCAGGCAGCAAAACAGAGGGTGGCTTGCGCCACCCCTTGCATCACTGGGCTTTGCCCTGTTGCTTGGCCCGCATGATGTTGATGATCTCGATATCCGTATCCAGCATCCCCAGTTTGGAGAGGCGGCCCAGGTTGGCGATAGTCTCGTCCACGTCGTCGGAAACGATGCCTTCGCTCTGGGGCACGTGCAGATTGTTGATGGCCATCAGCGACGATTTGACCGCCGCCGAAGTGGAGGTAGAGACCTTCATGGAACAGGCACTGCCCGCCCCATCGCAAATGATACCGGAAACGTCACCGATCATGTTGTTGATACAGTGACTAATTTGCTCAAACTGGCCACCCAGCAGCCAGGTGATGGCTGCCCCCGACCCCATGGCGGCGGTGCTCGCGGCACAGAGGGCCGACAGCTTGTTCTGATGGGTCTTGATGTAGATGGCCACCAGATGGCTCATCACCAGCGCCCGGGTCAGCTGCTCGTCGCTCGCCTTGAGGAAGCGGGCAGCGGCGACCACCGGCATGGTGGCAGCTATGCCCTGATTACCGGAGCCGGAGTTGGACATGGCGGGCAGCATGGCGCCGTCCATGCGCGCATCGGAGGCGGCGGACGAGAGCCGCATGGCCAGCGTCATCAGATCGTCGGAGAGCAGCTTGCGCTCCACCTGCTCGGTCAGGATCTTGCCAATCTGCAGGCCATAGCCCTGCAGCCCTTCATCCGCCAGCGCCTGATTCATGGTGGCCGCGGCACCAATGAAGTCGATCTCCGCCAGCGGCACCTCCAGCGCAAACGCCACTATCTCCCGTAGCGTCATGGCGGGCTTGCCGGATTTGGCGGGCTGGATCTGCACGCCAGGGGCACTGGCCTGCTCCATCAGCACCTCGCCATCCAGCTCCATCAAGACGATGCGAGTGTGGTCGGTACAGATCACCACACGGGCACTGTGGCCCTCCACCTCCGCCAGCACCTCGGCGTAGAGCACGTCAGGTACATCCTTCACGTCCACCTTGATGATGGGCAGCAGCGCCTTGGCGGCCGCCACCTGGGCCGGGGTCAGGGTATTGAGCACTTCCAGCCCCGCATCCGGGTTGCCCCCTGTGAAACCGACCGCCGCCGCCACCGGCAGCCCTATCATGCCAGTGCCGGGAACGCCGACCCCCATGCCATTCTTGAACAGGTTGCCACTGACCCAGACGCTGACACGGGTCGGATCCTGCCCCAGCAGCTTGCGGCAGTTGGCCGCCGCCAGCGCCACCGACATGGGTTCGGTACAGCCCAGGGCCGGCACCACTTCACGCTTGAGCAGGGTAATAAAGTCGGTCCATTGTGCTTTCATTGCGATGTTTCTCATGTTCATGTCGCCCACGGGCGGGTTCTTATTGTTCGGTCAGATCCGCCTTGCGGTTGCGGATATGCAGATAGACGGTATGACGGGAGATGCCGAGCATCTCGGCCACCAGCTGGGCGGCATCCTTGATCTCGAAGATGCCCATGTCGTAGAGCCGGTGCACGATCACCTTGTTGCGCACGCTGCTGCCGAGGCTGGCATCCTGTTCCACCTTGTCGATCACCTGGGCCACCAGATCGTCCACCGAACTGGCGAAGGTCTCGTTGTTGAGCGGCGCCGGCGCGGCAGGCAGCGAGAACGTATCGAGCAGGGCGCCGAGCGGCGTCTCCAGGCTGAAGTTCACGCACAGCATGCCGATGGGTTTGCCCTCTCTGTTGCTGATGGTAATGGAGGAGGACTTGAGCAGCGCCCCTCCACGAGTACGGGAGAAGTAACTGCTCCACTGACTGCCCGCCGCACTGTGCAGCTTGTTGAAGGCGACGTCGGTAACAGCTGCCCCCTCCTCCCGCCCGGTGAGATGGCCGTTGGCGATCTTGATGACGGAGGCATGCAGGCTGTCGAAGGCATGCAGCACCACTTCACAACCCGGGCCAAACAGGGCAGAGAGCGCCTCCACGGCAGGTTCGAAGCTGGCGATCAGGTGGTGCTCTTCATCGGTCAGCACACGGGCTTGGCGTAATGGAGTGGCCTGCATCATAGGAGTCATCCGGTCAACTTGGGGTAACACTAAAGCCATTGGACTCAAATAAAGTTGAGCCGTATCGCTTGTTCGCAGGCATTATGCCCAACTGGCAGCAAAGTGCCACCGTTTGTGAACGGGCATGCAACGGCAGGTCTGAATGGGTCACCTAGCTCACCACACGGAACCTGAACGCCCCTGTGCAGAGCCCGTAACGGGTCAACAGGCCTGGTACTCGGGAGCCTGCTTGAAGGCCTTGAGGGCGAGGGATCTCCATCCATGCAGTAGCTGAGGGTAAACCAAAAAGTAAGTATGAAAAAAGGAGGCCGAAGCCTCCTCGTTTCATACCTGACAAACGCTTACAGCGCTTTCAGGATCGCCTCGACGCTGGCCTTGGCATCGCCAAACAGCATCTGGGTATTCTCTTTGAAGAACAGCGGGTTCTGGACACCGGCATAGCCAGTGTTCATGGAACGCTTGAAGCCGATGACGTTCTGCGCCTTCCACACTTCCAGCACCGGCATGCCGGCGATGGGGCTGCCCGGATCTTCCATGGCGGCCGGGTTGACGGTGTCGTTGGCACCGATCACCAATACCACATCGGTATCGTTGAAGTCGTCGTTGATCTCGTCCATTTCCAGCACGATATCGTAAGGGACTTTCGCTTCCGCCAGCAGCACGTTCATGTGGCCTGGCAGACGACCGGCAACCGGATGGATACCGAAGCGCACCTTGACGCCGCGATCACGCAGCTTCTGGGTGATCTCGGCCACCGGGTACTGGGCCTGTGCCACCGCCATGCCGTAGCCCGGGGTGATGATGACAGTGCTGGCATTCTTCAGCAGGTCAGCCACTTCCTCGGCGTTGGTTTCGCGGTATTCGCCCATCTCCTGATCAGCCGTGGAGGCCACACCATCGGAGCCGAAGCCACCGGCGATGACGGAGATGAAGGAGCGGTTCATCGCCTTACACATGATGTAAGAGAGGATGGCACCGGAGGAACCTACCAGCGCACCCACCACGATCAGCAGGTCATTGGAGAGCATGAAGCCCGCCGCCGCCGCTGCCCAACCCGAGTAGGAGTTGAGCATGGAGACCACCACCGGCATATCGGCACCGCCGATGGAGGCAACCAGATGCCAGCCAAAGGCGAAGGCGATCAGGGTCATCACCAGCAGGGCGAAGGTGGAGCCACCGGCGTTGACGAAGAAGATCATCAATACCAGCGAGGCCACCACTGCCAGCAGGTTCAGCTTGTGACGATGGGGCAGCATCAGCGGCTTGGAGGAGATGAGACCACGCAGCTTGCCGAAGGCAACCACGGAACCGGTGAAGGTCACGGCACCGATGAAGACGCCCAGGAAGATCTCGACCAGGTGGATGTTCAGCATGGCGCCGGAGAGGTGCTCGACCTGAGCGACACTGGCCGCCTGTTCGAACGCCGCCCGGGCCGCAGCCAGAGTCGCATCCAGATTGGAACCAACGGAAACCACCACCTCGGCGGGAGCAGAGGGGTGCAGATCGATGAAGCTGTTGAGGCCCACCAACACGGCCGCCATACCCACGAAGCTGTGCAGCACGGCGACCAGCTCGGGCATCTCGGTCATCTCGACCTTGAGTGCCAGCCGCACACCGATGGCACCACCGATGACCATGGCCAGGATGATCCAGTGCACACCACTGGTTTCCGGGTTGAAGACGGTGGCGAGCAGGGCGATAGCCATACCCGCGATACCGAACAAGTTGCCATGCTTGGCCGTTTCTTGCTTCGACAGTCCCGCGAGACTGAGGATGAAGAGCACGGCGGCAACGATATAGGATGCTGTTACCAGTCCTTGAGACACGTTAAACCCCCTTAATCCTTACGGAACATCTTCAGCATGCGCTGGGTGACGGTGAAGCCACCAAAGATGTTGATACTGGCAATCAGCACGGCGACAAACGAGAGCGCAGTGACGAGCGTAGACCCCTGACCAATTTGCAACAGGGCACCGACCACGATAATGCCGGAGATGGCATTGGTGACCGACATCAGCGGCGTATGCAGGGAGTGGGAGACATTCCACACCACGTAGTAACCGACCACACAGGCCAGGATGAACACGGTGAGGTGGGAGAGGAAGGCGGCCGGTGCCACGGAGGCGATCCAGCCAAAAGCCGCGATACCGAGGGCGCCAAACACGAACTTCTTGTTGGAGGGCTTGGCCTCTTCTTTCTTCGCGGCCGGTTTGGCAGCTGCGGGCTTCTGCGGCGCGGCGGAGACGGCGATGGCGGGCGGCGGGAAGGTCACTTCACCGGCCTGGATCACCGTCATGTTGCGCTGAACCACGTCGTCGAAGTCGATGGCAACCTGGCCGTCCTTCTCCTTGCACATCAGCTTCATCAGGTTGACCAGGTTGGTACCGTAAAGCTGGGAGGATTGGGCAGGCAGACGACCCGGCAGATCGGTATAACCGATCACCTTGACGCCGTTGGGGGTGACGAACAACTCGGTCGGCTTGGTGTATTCACAGTTGCCACCGGTTGCGGCAGCCAAGTCCACGATGACGGAACCCGGCTTCATGCTGTCGACCATCTCCTTGGTGATAAGCTTCGGAGCCGGACGACCAGGGATCAGGGCGGTAGTGATGATGATGTCTACCTCTTTGGCTTGCTGGGCAAACAGCGCCATCTCGGCCGCGATGAACTCATCGGACATCACCTTGGCATAACCATCGCTGGATGCGCCGTCTTCGCCACCGAAGTCCAGCTTGAGGAATTCCCCCCCCATGGATTCGATCTGCTCGGCCACTTCCAGACGGGTGTCGAACGCCCGCACGATGGCGCCGAGGGAACCGGCAGTACCAATGGCGGCCAGACCGGCCACACCGGCACCGATCACCAGCACCTTGGCAGGCGGCACTTTACCGGCTGCGGTGATTTGACCGGTGAAGAAGCGACCGAACTGGTGCGCAGCTTCAACCACGGCGCGATAGCCACCGATGTTGGCCATGGAGGAGAGGGCATCGAGGGACTGGGCACGGGAGATCCGCGGCACCATGTCCATCGCCATCACATTGATGTTGCGTTCGGACAGCTTCTTGACCAGCTCAGGGTTCTGGGCAGGCCAGATGAAGCTCACCAGAGTGGCGCCATCTTTAATTTGTGCGATCTCGGCATCGGTCGGCGCATTGACCTTGAAGATAAGGTCGGCTTGCCAGACGCTCGGCACCACGCTGGCACCGGCAGCCTCGAAGGCGGCATCATCGAAGCTGGCCAACTGGCCAGCACCGGCCTCGATGGCGACCTCGAAGCCGAGCTTTTTCAGCTGCTCGACGGTAGCCGGGGTCGCTGCGACCCGGGTCTCACCGGCGAGACTCTCTCTCGGTATTCCAATCTGCATGACTATTCCCTGATGGTTAATAAACAATCGCTGCCCAGTGTCGCATTTCTGACGAAACAAGACATGACCAAAGTGCAGGTCCAGGGCTCTTTGTTATGAAAATCAGTAGGCTTTACCTCAACCTCCTGTCATGGTCAGGCCCCCGCTTTTCAGGCGCGAAGGTGATTAGTATCAAATTTTGGAGTTTTATTACAACCGCAGTCCCGACGGCACTCGTACAGAATTCAGCCCATCCCTGGCTACAATTAAAAAAAACAAACCAAATTAGAGGCTTATACCAGTAAAAACGGCTGAATAAAGTGATCCAACCAGTCAAAAAAATGTTTTACCGGCCCTCTATCTTAGCGTTTTTTGTTCTTACGAAATCCGCTTTCGTCTCACTTCTCGCAGCGAAACGCGGAAAGTAACATTTTCCCAACAAAAACGGGGCCGCCCCGCCGCCAGATGGCGGAGGACGGCCCCGACAATTTAATCGCTTCGCCCGAGTGGCGCCGATTGGGAGCCCTTACCAGGCCGCTTCATAAATATGTTGGCTCTGCACCAAGTCGATGTCGCCGTGCTCACCGATGGCAGTCATGCCGTGCTCCCCCAGCTTGCCAATCAGGGTGTCGATGCCCAGATCGTTCAGGCCGTAGTCGCGCAGTCGGGTCTTGACCCCCATCCGCTCGAAGAAGTCGCGGGTGGCGGCGATGGCATCGTCGATACGCTCCGCTTCGCTGCCACTGCGCAGATCCCATACCCGTTCGGCGTATTGCAGCAGCTTGGCGTGCTTCTGCTGGCGTTTGGCCTGCAGCAGGGCAGGCAGCACGACGGCCAGGGTCTGGGCATGGTCGAGACCGTGCAGGGCGGTCAGCTCGTGACCCAGCATATGAGTGGCCCAATCCTGCGGCACACCGGCACCGATCAGGCCGTTCAGCGCCATGGTGGCGCTCCACATGATGTTGGCGCGCACCTCGTAGTTGTGCGGATCGGCCAGCGCCTTCGGGCCCTCTTCGATCAGGGTCAGCAGCAAGCCTTCGGCGAAGCGATCCTGCACCTTGGCATTGACCGGATAAGTGAGGTATTGCTCCACGATATGGACGAAGGCATCCACCACCCCGTTCGCCACCTGACGCTCGGGCAGGGTGTAGGTGAGCACGGGATCGAGCACGGCGAAGCGCGGCATCACGAACGGCGAGAAGAAGTGCACCTTGTCACCCGTGCTACGACGGGTCACCACGGCGCCCATGTTCATCTCTGAGCCGGTGGCGGGCAGAGTCAGCACTGAACCCAGCGCAATGGCGGAACGCACTTCGCTGCCGACGGTCTCGAGTATGTGCCAGGGATCTCTGGCCTCATCATAATGGGTAGCGGCGGCAATGAACTTGGTGCCATCCAGCACGGAGCCGCCGCCGACGGCGAGCAGAAAGTCGATCCGCTCGGCACGGGCCAGCGCCACCGCTCCCATCAGGGTTTCATAGGTGGGGTTGGGCTCGATACCACCGAACTCGAACAGGGTCATGCCAGCCAGCTCGCTGCGGATCTGCTCCAGCAGGCCAGTGCGCACCACGCTGCCACCGCCATAGGTGATCAGGATGCGGGCGTCGCTGGGGAGCTGTTCACGAAGCTGGGCAACCTGGCCCTTGCCGAACAGGATCTTGGTCGGGGTATGCAGAGTAAAATTGTTCATCGACATTGCCTTCTTCTGATAGTCAGGGCGGCCAGGCCGCGAAATCGTGATTGCATTTTTCTCCAGAACCCCTCTACCATCAAGGCAACATCCTGCTTGATTCTTGCCTATTTCTACAAAGCAGCCAAAAACGGAACTATTGAATCAAAGAGCGCCCATGCAAAACCGTTACAGCGACCTCGCTGCCAGAGTGACTCGCCACGTCACTGCCCCCGGCATCACCCCCTCCCCGGTGGAGCAGGTGAATTTCATCTATACCACCGAGTACCACGGCCGCACCCCGGTGCTCTATCAGCCACGGATGATAGTGATCCTGCAGGGGCACAAGGTGGGTTATCTGGCGGATCAGGTGTTTCGCTACGACCCCAACCACTACCTGCTGATGACCTTGCCGCTGCCCTGCGAGTGCGAGTGCTTCGCCTCCCCCGAGCAGCCGCTTATCGGTTTTACCATCGAGATCAACATGGTCACCCTGCAAGCGCTGTTGCTGGAGCTGGGAGACGCCCTACCCGCTGCGGCACCGCAGAAGAGCGGCATCCACTCGGTGCCCCTGTCGGAGGCAATGTTCTGCGCCGCCGAGCGGCTGATCGACTTGATGGACAACCCGCTGCACGCCAAGGTGCTGGGACCGCAGACGGTGCGCGAGATGCTGTTCCACGCCCTCACCGAGGGGGGCGGCCCCGCCTTGCAGGCGCTCGCCAATCGCCACAACCATGTGGGCCAGATCGCCCGGGTGCTGCGTATGATAGAGTCGCGTTATGCCGACAACCTCACCATGGAGGAGCTGGCGCGAGAGGTGAACATGAGCGTCTCCGCCTTTCACCACCACTTCAAGGCGGTCACCGCTACCTCGCCGTTGCAGTACATCAAGTCGTTTCGCCTGCACAAGGCGCGCATCATGATGCTGCACGACGGCATCAAGGCGGGCACCGCGGCGGCCAGAGTCGGTTACGAAAGCAACTCCCAGTTCAGCCGGGAGTACAAGCGCTTCTTCGGCAGCACGCCGACGGATCAGGCCTCCCGCTTCCGGGATGGCCAGCTGCGCATCATCGAGGGATAACAAGAGAGGGATTACCTATGCGTTCACTGCTTTGCCTGTTCACCGCTTGGCTACTGACGGCCTGTACCGGGATTGCCGACGGCACCCGCCCCGTCACCGGCTTCCAGCTCGATCGCTATCTCGGCACCTGGTACGAAATTGCCCGCCTCGACCACAGCTTCGAGCGGGGGCTGGAGCAGGTGAGCGCCACCTACAGCCTGCGCGACGATGGCGGCGTCAAGGTGCTCAACCGCGGCAAGCAGAGTGATGGCAGCTGGCGTGAAGCCGAGGGCAAGGCTTACTTCGTGGGCAGCCCGGACGAGGCACGGCTCAAGGTGAGTTTCTTCGGCCCCTTCTACGGCGGCTACAACGTCATCGATCTCGACCCCGACTACCAGCTCTCGCTGGTGACCAGCTACAACCACGACTATCTCTGGATCCTCTCCCGCTCCCCTAATCCGCCCAAGGCGAAGGTGGATGCGCTGGTAGCCAAGGCCCAAGCGCTGGGCTTTGCCACCGACCAGCTGATTTGGGTCAAACAGCCGGGATAAGCGCCAGAAATAGCAAAGGGCAGCCCGCGGGCTGCCCTTTCTGTTGCTGGAGTGGCGGGATGATCAGAGCCGGAAACGGCCGATCTCCTGCTCCAGCCGCTCGGTCAGCGACTTGAGCTCGGCGGCCTGGGCGGCCTCTTCGCCCGCCTGCTCGGCCAACTCCTGAGAAACGTGGCGTATGTTCTCGGTATTGCGGCTGATCTCGCTGGTGACCGAGGTCTGCTCCTCCGCCGCCGCCGCTATCTGGGTCGCCATGTCGCTGATGGAACCTATGGCCTGGTTGATCCGGCCAAGACTCAGGTTGGCGGCTTCTGCATCCTCCACGCTGGTGCCTGCCAGCTGACGGCTGGTCTCCATGCCACCCACGGCGCGACGGGTAGTCTGCTGCAGTGTCTCGATCATCTGCTGGATCTCGTCGGTGGAATCATGAGTGCGGCGCGACAGCACTCGCACCTCGTCCGCAACTACCGCAAAGCCGCGCCCCTGCTCACCGGCCCGGGCCGCCTCGATGGCGGCGTTGAGTGCCAGCAGGTTTGTCTGCTCGGCAATGCCGCTGATGGTTGCCAGAATACCGCTGATCTTCTGGGCGTGGGCATCCAGCTCGTGGATGATCTGGCTGGCATCCGCCACTTCATCTGCCAGGCCGGTAATGCTGCGCTGACTCTGGCCAACCTGGGATTGACCCGCGACCGCCAGCGCGACCGCATCGGTGGCGGTGGTGGCGGCAAACTCGGCGTTACCGGCGATCTCCTGAGTGGCGGAGGCCATCTCGGTCACCGCGGTCGCCACCATCACGATCTCGTCCTGCTGCTGACGCACCCGCTGGCTGCGGGCCTGGGCACCGGCCGCCTGGGTGCGGGACTGGGCCGTCAGCTCCAGGGTCACGTCACGCAGGCGACTGACGATACCGTGCAGCCGCGCCACGAACTGGTTGAAGCTCTCGGCCAACTGGCCCACCTCGTCCTTGCTGCGAGTGTTGATGTGTACCGTGAGATCCCCCTCGCCGTGAGCTATGTCGTGCAACGCCCCGGCCACCCGCCCCAGATCCTGGAACAGGAAGTTGAAGGTGCTGGTCAGCACCAGACCAAATACCAGGATCAGGCCGGCACTGATGAGTAACAGCTCCCACAGCAGGCTCTGCAGCGGCGCCATCAGCACATCCTCATGCATCACCATGGCCAGCAGCCAGTCGGTGTTGGGAATGGGCAGCACCAGCATCTGGGCATCGCGTCCGCCGATCTGCACCAGCTGCAGACCGCCCTGCTGGCTCATGCTCACCAGTCGGCTGGCATCCAGCTCAGGGGCCAGATCCTGGCTCTTCTTGAGCGCCAGCGCCTTGTCCGGATGGGCGACGATGAGGCCGCTCTTGTCCAGCAACATGGCGTAACCATCCCCTTGTACCCGCATCGCCAGCACATCCTTGATGAGCTGTTCAAGCGCCAGGTTGGCACCGACCACGCCAGCCAGCCGACCCTGCTGCATCACGGGCTCGGCCAGGGTTACCACCAGTTGCTGCATGGTCACGCTGACATAGGGTTCGGTGATGATGAGCTTGCCCGCCTTGACCGCGTCCTGATACCAGGGCCGCTCGCGCGGGTCATAGTTACCCTTGTTGAGGGAGGGATCGTTGCGGGTCATCACCCCCTCCTCCGAACCGTAGTAAGCCAGCCCGAAGCCACCGGAACGCAAGGTCTGCTGCAGATGGGGCACCAGCTCGGAGGTCGGGTGGCTGGCGATGACATCGACCTGGGCGGTCAGGCTCTCGCGCCTGTCCTGCATCCATTTGCCTATCCCCTCCGCATAGGCGCTGGCGTAGTTGCGCGCCTCGCTGTCGATGGCACTCAGGGTCTGGTTTTTCAGTGTATAGAAAGCAGTCATGCCCAGCAGGCAGACCGTGATCAGGACCACGCCAAGACTGGTGGCCAACAACTTGCCGCGAAGGGAGAGATTCATGGGATATCCTTATGGCTGTCTCAATGGCGTCAAACAAGGCTGCACGCCCTGTGTGGACTATATCGACAGAGAATCCCGAACCATGAATTTCAATCCGTTGATTTTAAATGAATCAGTAACTAAATCCTGGCAATATCCCTTGCCATCCGGTATGGGAATAATCCCTCAAAAACCCGTCTTACGCCCCCTCCGCCGCTGTCAACAGGCCACCTCCAGGAGGTGGCCTGTGTGTATCCAGCCCGCAAAAAAACGATCTAGCGTACCCGGGCTATGGCGGTGTTGAGCCGCATGTTGCCGGCATCCAGGCTCGGAGTCTGGCCGTAAAACTCGAACTCCAGCTCGACCCCAGGGCGGAACAGCAGGCAGTGGGTCGAGCCACCGAAGTGGAACATGCCGAGCTGATCCCCCTTCTTCACCCGATCCCCCGCCCGCACTGTGATGTCGCAGCTCGACACCTCGGCCATGCCCACAGGCACTACACACATTAGCCCGATTTTGGGGTTATCGGCTTCGATGAAAATCAGCGCCCGGGTCGCCACTGAGGTAAGGAAGGGCTGCGAGTTGTTGGGGGCGCTGGGATCCGCCCCCTGCGGGTCGCCAAAGCCCTCGAACTGGTTCTCCAGATAGTAGGTGCCGTTGACGATGCGCACCTTGCGAATGATGCCGCTCACCGGGCTATGCCAGCGGTGATAGCTGAGCGCACTGAGGAAGGCCTGATACACGGTGCCGCCTTCGAAGCGAGGCGCCAGATCGTCAAAATCGAGCATGTTGTCCAGCGAATAGGGCTGACCCTTGAGCCAGAACTGATCGCTGCAGCTCACCTCTTTTTTCACCTGCAGCGGTGCAGACTCGCAGGCGTTGACGATGACGTTGTCATCCTCTGGCGCCGAAACAGGCCGTACACCGGGGCGGAAGGTGCGGGTGAAGAACGCATCCCAGCTACCGAAGCCAAAATACTCAGCCGCCGGATCGCACTGAAAGATCTGCTCGAAGCTGGCTGGCGTGGGATTGGAACCCTCACCCAGGGCGCCGGTTGCCACCTTGACCATCTCGGCCATGGCTACCTTGCCAAGCCAGGGCACCACCAGGGTCTCCCGATCCAGCCGACTGACCGGCTCGTTCAGCACGTATCGCGAAGCCGGGCTTTGCAGAAACAGCGCCCAGTAATCGAGGATCTTCTTGAACTGCTGGTTGATCAGGGCATTGGCGAAAAAGTGATAACCGGACTGGGTCGCCATGGGCCAGTCGAGCAGCGCATTGATGGGAAAACCGATGAGACCGGAGGGCTCGTGCGTCGGGATATCCTGATACGCCTCGGGGGCCGTGGTCATGATGCCGTTGAGCAGCCCCAGAAACTCCTCGAAGGATCGCACCTCGACCTGACCGAGCGGGGTCAGATGCTTGTGGCGCCAAGCCTCCTTGAACATGGCTTCGGCCTGGGCGTGCAGCGAAGGGTCGGCATTGACCAGATCCCGCAATTCGGCGATCGGCGCCACAAGCGCGCGCGGCTGGTTGGCAACATAGTGCTTGATCCGCCGGATCCAGCGCTCGATACGGGCACTATCCTGTGGCATCCAGCCACCGGGGCGAGACTTGTTCAACCGGGTTTCAACTGCCTTGTTCATGAATCTCTCTCCTCAAGTGATGTTCACGCCCACAATCCACGGCTTGAGCATTGGCTATCGGCTTGCCATCAACACGCAATGACACCGCCCATGTTGTGTATCACACGGTCCCCTGAAGCACGATTGCCAGAAACGACAGGGCGAACTGGCACAATAACAACTAGCGGTCAGGGGCAGGGCGGGAGCTGAAGGGAAAGAGGTGCCGGAAATGGGCTGACGCCGCCGAAAAACGGCAGCCATCGGCGCAGGCGTGACGGGAGAAAAAACCGGGAACGCAGAAATGCGAAAAGCCAGCTCAATGAGCTGGCTTTTCTGAAAATGGCAGGGGCGGCAGGACTCGAACCCGCAACCATCGGTTTTGGAGACCGCTGTTCTACCAATTGGAACTACGCCCCTGCAACAAACGAGGCGAATTATACAAAGCCGGGTTCAAAGGTAAAGGCTTTTTTCTCACTTTCGATTCGATTGCACAAATGACGAGCAACTCGCGGTAATTTGAGCAGCCTGATGGGGTAACTTGCTGTATTTACAGCCTTGTCAGGGTAGGAAAGCCACATAAATGGGGGTAGGGTTAAGTCTGGCTCCGGGAGGCGACTCATGCTCAATTACCGATTGCTCCAACAACTGGCACCGCTCAACTTCAGGGATGAACGCAAGACTGAGCACCTGCCCGACTATCTCGACCGGGTCGCGCCGCGTGTGCCCTTCATTCCCCACAACGTGCTTTCCCAGTGGATTTATCGCCATTGGCGCGGATTTGAGTCTAACTGGAGCTTTCTCGACCTCGCCCGTCACCGGTTCGAGTGCGAACAGTGGCCCACCAGCCGCGTCCTGACCCAGACAGGATCGCGTCATATGGAGGTGATCGACCGCTGGGGCGAGATGCTGCGCCACAACCGTTACGTACGCCGCTCCTGGCTCGGCGAATACATGCTGACCCAGGGCACCTGGTCCGAACCCATCATAGTGCTGGCCACCGCGCCGGATAGCCGTTATCCGGACGGACAGCTGCTACCGCAACCCTATTGCCTGCTGGAAGGACACCACAGACTCGCCTATCTGCGCTGCATGGCCGACGATGACCTGCCCCTGCAAATGGAGCACAGCGTGTGGGTTTGCCGACCCGTTCACGACGCTTAAACGTTTTCCCGCGCAAATCTTGCCTTTGAAATAAATTTTTGACAATTCAAAATACGACTCTATAATCTGTCCGGTTTTGAAAAAGGTCGAGACGAAACGATGCAGTTTTTGATTCAGAAAACAGCCTTGCAGACGGGTGGAGCGCACCAGAGCAGCCCCGTTGTTTCCAGTTCCCGACCCACAGACCCCCAATTATTTTTAAAAAAAGCCCCTGTTTCAGGGGCTTTTTTTTGTGCCCGAAAAACCTTCATTGATGTCAAAGGGAATGCAGACGATGACCAATCCACTCTATAAGAAACATGTCATCTCCATTTCGGACCTGACCCGGTCCGACATGGAACTGGTGGTCGCAACCGCACAGCGGTTGAAGGCCGAGCCCGACACCCGCCTGTTGAAAGACAAGCTGGTTGCCAGCTGCTTCTTCGAAGCGTCCACCCGCACCCGCCTCTCCTTCGAGACCGCGGTTCAGCGTCTGGGTGGCAACATCATCGGCTTCGCCGACGGTGGCAACACCAGCGCCAAGAAAGGCGAGACCCTGGCCGACTCCATCAAGATCATCGGCTCCTACTCGGATGCCGTGGTGATGCGCCACCCGAAAGAAGGTGCCGCCCGTCTGGCCTCCGAGTTCTCCCGCGTGCCGGTCATCAACGGCGGTGACGGTTCCAACCAGCATCCGACCCAGACCCTGCTCGATCTCTTCTCCATTCATGAGACGCAAGGCAAGCTCGATGGCCTCAACGTGGCCTTCGTCGGCGACCTCAAGTACGGTCGCACCGTCCACTCCCTGGCCCAGGCCCTCAGCCTGTTCAACTGCCGCTTCTTCTTCATCTCCCCGGAGGCGCTGGCGATGCCGGACTACATCTGCGAAGAGCTGGAAGAGAAGGGCATACGGTTCAGCGTGCACGAGACCATGGAAGAGGTAATGCCGGAGCTCGACATCCTCTACATGACCCGGGTCCAGAAAGAGCGCTTCGACGAGACCGAATACAAGCACATGGCAGCCAAGTTTGTGCTGGAGCTGGCCACCCTGGAAGGGGCCAAGCCCACCATGAAGATCCTGCACCCCCTGCCCCGCGTCGACGAGATTGATGTGGCGGTCGACAAGACTCCCCATGCTTACTACTTCCAGCAAGCGGAAAACGGGGTCTACGCACGCCAGGCACTGCTGGCTCTGGTACTGAACGAAACCGTCTAAGGGAAAAGGGGAACATCATGTCCGAGAAGAATCAACTGCAAGTCGAAGCCATCCGTCACGGCTCCGTCATCGACCACGTCCCCGCCGGCCAGGGCATCAAGATCCTCAAGCTGTTCCAGCTGATCGAGACCCAGGAGCGGATCACCGTCGGTTTCAACCTGAAATCCGGCGCGCTGGGCAAGAAGGATCTCATCAAGATAGAGAACACCCGCCTGACCGCAGAGCAGGCCAACCAGCTGGCCCTGTTCGCCCCCAAGGCAACCGTCAACATCATCGAAGACTTCGCCGTGGTGAAGAAGCATCAGCTGGAACTGCCGGAGTTCATCACGGGCGTGTTCCACTGCCCCAACTCCAACTGCATCTCCCACAACGAGCCGGTAGACAGCTACTTCCGGGTTAGGGAGGTGAAAGGCGTGGTGCGCATGAAGTGCAAATACTGCGAGAAGTCCTTCACCCAGGATATAGTCAGCGAACGTTACTGATATCTGAATGGGCCCTGTTGGGCCCATTTTTGACCCCTGTCACATCACGGATTCTCCGTTTAGCTATAATTTACCATCCTATAAAGGCTAAACATCGCTCATTCCCTGTCCCACTCCTTTCTATCAGAACTTTTATCTATTAAAAGGCACTGATGGCAGATTTCGAGCGATAGCCTTCGGTCACAGTCAAAGGAAATCGCCGTGGTCAAAACCCTCAGTCGTCCCGTTGAACAAGAGCCCGACTTGGCCCAGCTGGGTGCCTGTCGCCAGATCATCGGTCAGCACTGCTACAGCACCCAGGAAGAGATCCGCCGCGAGTTGTCAGAGCGCGGCTTTGCCGACATCAGCCAGTCCACCATCTCCCGCCTGCTGCGCCGCCTCGGCGTCGCCAAAGCGCAAAATGCCAACGGCAAGAAGGTCTACACCCTGGTGGACGATCAGCTGGAACCTGCTGGCAGCACCCGCTCCATCCACGACATGGTGCGCGATGTGGTGCACAACCAGCAGATGGTGCTGATCCACACCACCCCGGGCGCTGCGACCGTGGTGGCCCGCCTGCTCGATCGCAACGCCAATCCCGAGATCATGGGCGCCGTCGCTGGCAACGACGTGGTACTGGTCGCGCCACGCCATATCAGCCGCACCCGCCTGGCCCACGCGGCCGTGGTGCGTACCCTGGAGCAGGCGCGCTGACGTTCCGCCCCTGAATGCACAAGGCGACCCCGGGGTCGCCTCTTTGTTGCCGCTCGCTCTATTTTTCTTGCTCTCTTTGCCTGTTCCTCCTTGCCTGACGTAGTGCCATCCTGGATAAGAGGGGTAGAGCAGGTGGCGCAAGATGCCGTGCCTGGTCATAAAAAACGGGAGCCCGCAGGCTCCCGTTTCATCTTGCTGGGCACTCCTTATGAGAGCAAGGCGCCCAGGCTAAGGCAGACCACGATCAGCACGGTCAGGATACCGAGCAGCGGTGCCACCCACTTCAGCCAGCGCACATAGGGCACCTTGGCGATGGCCAGCCCCCCCATGACCACGGCGGAGGTCGGGGTCACCAGGTTCACCAGACCGGAGGCAGACTGGTAAGCAGTCACCACCAGCTCGCGGCCCACGTTGGCGAAGTCGGCCAGCGGCGCCATGATCGGCATGGTCAGCACGGCCAGACCGGAAGAAGACGGCACCAGGAAGGAGAGCACCAGCTCCAGCACGAACATCACGTTGATGAACACCACGGTAGAGAGGCCGGTCACTATCCCTTCTGCACTGTGCAATATGGTATGCGTGATCATGCCGTTGTCCATCACCACCACGATACCGCGGGCGATACCTATGATGAGGGCCACACCCAGCAGGTCGCGAGCACCGTCAATGAAGTTGGTGGTCAGCTCCTCTTCGCTCATGCGGGCGGTGACGCCGACAAGGATGGCAGCAGCCAGGAAAAGGCCGGAGATCTGCGCCATCCACCAGCCCAGCACGGCCACACCGTAGATCATCACGGCGAAAGCGGCGACGAAGATACCCAGCACTATCTTGCGAGTCAGAGTGAACTCCAGCATCTGGTCGCTCTTGTTGCCGAGGAAGTGAGCACGGTTCTCTTCCCACTTGTCAGCCACCAGGGATTTGCTGGGATCGTTGCGCACCATCTTGGCGTAACGCATGACGTAAGTAACACAGATCAACCAGCCAGCCACCAACATGGCTATGCGCAGCCAGATACCGTCGGTAAAGGAGATACCGGCCGCGTTGGCGGCGATCACGGTGGCAAACGGGTTGATGGTGGAGCCCAGGGTACCGATACCGGCGCCGAGCAATACGGTCGCCGCGGCGACAACGGGGTCGAAGCGGGCGGCCATCATCACGGGCACCAGCAGGGTGTAAAAGGGCAGCGACTCTTCCGCCATACCGTAAATGGTCCCCCCGGCAGCGAACAGCGCCATCAGGATCGGAATCATCCACTCTTCACGGCCACGCAGGCGGTAGGTAACACGCTCGATACCGGCGTCGATGGCGCCAGTCTTGGTCACAATGCCAAGAAAACCACCGATGATCAGGATAAACAGGGAGACGTCGATGGCACCTGCCTGATAGGTGTCATGGTTGTAGAGACCATCGATGGGTGCCAACAGCACGTCGACTATCCCTTGGGGATTCGCCTCTACCAGCTTGTAGGTTCCGGTCACCGGCACTTCCTTGCCGAGGGCCTCATTCATGATCATGTCATATTTGCCGGCTGGCACTACCCAGCTCAGGGCGGCCACCAAGGCGATCAGTACAAACAGTATGGTGTAGGCTGATGGGAACTTGAATTTGGTCATGGTCCAGCTTCCTTCTGTGGTGTGGTATCCATGCAAGCTGCGGGTTGTAGGGTTAGAGGTATTATGCCGCCGTCACATGGTCGAAAAGCCGGGGGTTACCCCCCGGCACCACTACTGCGACCTTAATCGCCCAGCGTAGCAACCATCACTGCCTTGATGGTGTGCATCCGGTTTTCGGCCTCGTCAAACACGATGCTGTGCTCGGATTCGAACACGTCCTCGGTCACTTCCAGACCTTTCATCCCATACTTGTCAGCCACTTCCTTGCCCATGGTGGTCTCATCATTGTGGAACGCCGGCAGGCAGTGCATGAACTTCACATCCGGGTTCTTGGTGGCGTTGATGACATCCATGTTGATCTGATACGGGGTCATCAGTTTCACCCGTTGATCCCACGCTTCTTTCGCTTCACCCATGGAGACCCAGACGTCGGTGTAGAGGAAGTCGGTACCCAGCACACCCTCTTTCACATCCTCGGTCAGGGTGATGCGTGCGCCGGTCTCTTCGGCGATCAGGCGGCACTTGGCAACCAGATCCTCTTCCGGCCAGAAGGCTTTCGGAGCGACCAGACGGATGTCCATGCCCATCTTGGCAGCGCCGACCATCAGGGAGTTGCCCATGTTGTTGCGGGCATCACCCAGGTAGGCGAACTTGATTTGATCCAGACGCTTGCCCTTGCCGTGCTCCAGCATGGTCATGAAGTCGGCCAGGATCTGGGTCGGGTGGAATTCGTTGGTCAGGCCGTTCCAGACCGGCACACCGGCATGGGCGCCCAGCTCTTCGACTATCTCCTGGCCGTAGCCACGGTATTCGATGCCGTCATACATGCGCCCCAGTACCCGGGCAGTGTCCTTCATGGACTCCTTGTGACCAATCTGGGAACCGCTTGGGCCGAGATAGGAGACTTGCGCACCCTGGTCGAAGGCCGCCACTTCAAACGCACAACGGGTACGGGTGGAGGTCTTCTCGAAGATCAGGGCGATATTCTTTCCGCTTAGGTGCTTGCGCTCGTAGCCACCGTATTTGGCTTTTTTCAGGTCGATGGCCAAGTCGATCATGTATTGGATTTCGCGCGGGGTGAAGTCGAGCAGTTTCAGGAAGTTACGGTTACGCAGATTAAAAGCCATGATGAGTTCTCTCTATATTTGTTCAGACCAATTTGGGCAGTGTTATTGACTACGCATACACAATACAAAGTTGTTCAGGCCCCATTCGGGCAGTGGCTGACTAGGCATTCACGGTGCGGATAGCGACGATATTGGTGCCGGCCTCACCTTTGAGGATGGCCAGACCATCTTCCAGAGAACCGATACCGACCATGCCACCGGTCGCCTTGACGAATTCACAGGAGGCTTCGACTTTCGGTCCCATGGAGCCGGCATCAAACTTGACGCCAGCCAGTTCGGCCGGGCTGGTGACTCGCAGCGGGTGCTGGGTCGGTTTGCCCCAATCCAGGTAGACAGCATCGGCATCGGTCAGGATCAGCAGGGCATCGGCCTTGATCTGCTTGGCCAGGTAGGCGGCAGACATGTCCTTGTCGATGACGGCTTCGATACCGGTCAGGCACTGGCCATCCCAAGTCACAGGAATGCCACCACCACCGGTACAGATGATGAGGTGGCCCTGGGCTATCAGGGTTTCGATGGCATCACCTTCAACGATGCGCTGGGGCAACGGAGACGGCACCACGCGGCGGAAGAACTTGCCGTCGGCCTTGACCACCCAGTGCTTCTCTTCGGCAAGGGCGCGGGCTTCGGCTTCGTCATAGACGGGTCCGATAAACTTGGTCGGATTGGCAAATGCCGGATCCTGGGGATCGACCTGCACCTGGGTCAGCAGCGCGGTGACGTTGCGGCTCGGCATCAGGTTCTTGAGCTCCTGGATCAGCATGTAGCCGATCATGCCCTGGGACTCGGCACCCAGCACATCCAGGGGATAGGGGGCGACCTTGGTATAGGCACTGTTTTGCAGGGCCAGCAGGCCGACTTGCGGGCCGTTGCCGTGCACCAGCACCACGTTGTACTCCTGAGCGATCAGAGCGATGGTCTTGGCGGCGGTGGCGATATTCTTGCGCTGGATATCCGCTTCAAGCGGCTCGCCACGACGAAGCAGAGCATTGCCACCCAGGGCGACGACGACAGTTGGTTTTTTCATGAGTGTTGATCTCGAGTCTTGGTATGTGTGGCGCCAGCCTCTGCCGGCGCCACGCCGTCTTGTTAGATGCCGTCACGTTCCATCGGGCAGCTCATGCAGCGGGCACCGCCGCGGCCACGGCCCAGTTCTTCACCCGGAATGGGGAGCACTGTGATACCGGCCTTGTCATATTTCTCGTTGGTATAGGTGTTGCGCTCATAACCCACGACTACGCCAGGACGCACTGTCAGCACGTTGTTGGCATCGTTCCACTGTTCGCGTTCGGCCTCGAAACTGTCACCACCTGTGGTGATGAGCTTGAGCTGATCCACGCCCAGCGCCTTCTCGATGGCGGTCACGAAGTAACCCTCTTCCTTGATGTTCATGCCGGTGGCACCGCCCGGAGTCAGGCTCCAGCAATTCACATCCTTGCGGATGACTTCCGGATAGACGGAGAAGGTATCTATATCCATGTGAGTCATGACGGTATCCAGGTGCATGCAGCTGCGGTGTTTCGGCAGTTCCATGGCGATGACCTGTTTGGCCTGACCGTGTTTGAACAGGCTGCGAGCCAGGTGCTCGACCCCTTGCGGCGTGGTGCGCTCGGACATGCCGATGAGCACGGCCCCACGGCCGATAACCAGTACATCACCCCCTTCGATGGTGGAGTTGTCGTAGTCACGATCCTCGTCACCGAAGTACTTGATGAAATCCTGACCGGCAAACTGCGGGTGCCAGCGGTAGATAGCCTTCACATGGTTGGTTTCGCGACGACGGGCCGCCTTGGCCATGGGGTTGATGGAGACGCCACCATAGACCCAGCAGGAGGTATCACGGGTAAAGAGGTGGTTGGGCAGCGGCTCTATGATGAAATCGGTCGGGGCGTGCATGCCCACTACCATGTTGACGCCACTGTAAGGCATCTCTGAGTAGGTCAGGCCACCGGAGAGAATGCGCGCCAGTTCGCGGTGCGGCATGTCCGCCAAGAAGCAGCGCACGTCGTTGGCGAGGGAAGAGCCGAGGCGATAATCGGACACTTGATGTTGCAGCAGCCAGGTTTTGGCTTCCGGCACATCCAGCGTCTCGGCCAGCAGGTTAGTCAGCAGGAAAACGTCGACATTCTGATCGCGCAGTACCTGAGCGAATTTGTCGTGCTCCTGACCGGCGCGTTCAACCGACAGGACATCATCAAACAGCAGGTCCTGGCAGTTGGAAGGGGTCAGACGCTTCAGACTGAGGTTGGGGCGGTGCAACATGACACGGCGCAATTGGCCAACTTCAGAACCTACATAAAATTTGCTCATGATTATATTCCGTCTAGCAGTGGTCCCTGCGAGTGATTGAATAGATTCCTTCTATTCATGCTCGTGGCTAAGGCGGGATATTCTTTATGTAGGGTACTCAGCTTGTGTTCTATCCTGCCCTTGCCTTTCGAGACCGAGGTTAGACCTGCGAATCACGATAAACTTAGACATTGATCACATTCACTCTGAACTGAATAAAATCACGATTTATTCTTTGATGAGGGTAACAGAACTGACAATCTCTCATTCAGCCATCATGCATCAACACGCATAAACCCATGCTTTAATTTCAAATTTCATCCTGTTTAATTCATTTCTCATATCTGCCAAAGGATATAACAAAAAACAAAAAACCATTATTTTCAATGTGATACAAAATAAAAATGCATCACCTGAATTTAATATGCATGAAACTGAATTTTTCACTGATTTTTACGGGATGAACATCGAGATAAATAGTCATAAGTGAGCGGCGCGCTGAATAATCTGCTTCTTGTCCCAGATCATGGCATTGTGCCAAACCCGCCAGCACAGGCTCGTGGCAGACGTTGTCAACAACATGCCGGTTATATGGATATGCACAAAGCCCGCATCTTGGTCATGTATTTCTCAGCCCCCTTGCCACCCTCTCTGTTCAAACTTTTTTCATTCGGTGAATTTATTTCATCACCTTGCGTCGCAGGCCCGCTCGGCTTTACTCAGAAAGTGATCCAGATCACACCGTGTTCTGTTACCAAGGAGATAGCCATGAAGATCAAGTCACTGTTTCTGTTCGCCGCCCTGACCTTGCCCATGACCCCATCGCTGGTCAGCGCTGCGGGCGCCCCCGCGATACCCATGGTGGTCTGCCATGTCGACCAGGCTCCCCAGATGCTGGTCCCAGAGTACGTGTGCAAGTGGTACGGTGGCCGCCAACACCACTGAAAATGAAAGCCCAGGAGGAGGTCGCCTCCTCTTGGCTTGTCATGCGTCCCTCCTCCTATATTCAAGGCAGCTGTATTCATAGGGATAGGAGATAGTCATGATCCTGTTGGTCGATGGTGAACCACAACTCACCACAGCGGACTGGCTCCAGGAGCGAAACAACAACCCGGAGCGGCACCAGATAAACGGCGTTCAGCTCTAAGGCAATATTCGCAACGACCTGCTCAGCCTGAAGAAGCGCGATGACTACGTCATCGTCGACTGTGGCGGCGAGGGCAACCGGGCACTGCGCTGCTGGCCCACCATATTGGTAGTCATTCTTGCCTTTCCGGCAACCAGCCATCTGCCTCTTCCCCCTTTTTGAACCCGAGTTAAACGGCGTGTGAGATATTCGCCACCCACTCTGTGAGCAAAACGCCGAAAAAAATCCCGAGATAGTCGGAAGATGGGATCAACTAACCTGAACTATAAACACTCAACCATATGATTTTAAATGACAAAAAACGCAACAAGTTTCTTGCGTAACGAGATTCGTAAAAACGTTTTTCAGGCTACCGTTGTCGTCCCCTGCGAAATCCTTATAGTTACTCATGCACGGACGCAATGAAGTCGGTCAGGAAGACTGGCTGCCAGGGTTGGGCAAATGGACTCACCACAGGATGTGGTAAAGGACACCTCCCAGGACGGAGAAAGTGCGACGGGAACGGACGACTCGTCAAGCCATGATGGCTACAGGACACCCCAAAGGATTGGGAAGGGGAAACCTAAAGGAAGAGGTATAGTCAGGGATTGCAGGGAGCAACTTCGTTCAAGGATATGAGCGATAAGACTATCGGGGGCGACGCAAGTCGCCCCCATCTTTTTGACCTTTTTTATCTGGACCCCAACTCCAGATGCCGTTACTCCTGCCGGAAGGACCCCACGATTTCCCTCAGCCTGTGATAGGTCTGCTGCATTGAAGCCAAGCTGGTCACGGTCAGACGGCGAGTGAGATCGCCACTGCCACGTGACGGCTCCGCCACCACTATCGCCACGCCAAGCAGCGAAAAGTAACGCCCCTCACCACTCATCTTCTCCAGCAGCTTCTTGAATTCGCTCATGTCGAGGTAAGCCGGCGCCGCGTAGCATCAATGGTGTCCAGTCTCAGCAAGAGGTCAATCTCGACCTTGAATGGCATGGCCCTCTCTGGAAGAGAGGGCTGGCAATGCCAACCCTCCCTGCCAATCGTTATTTCTTCTTGGCGTACTTCATGGAGTCCAGCGCGACCGCCAGAATGATGATGCCGCCCTTGATGATGAACTGCCAGTAAGGGCTGACCCCGATATAGGTCAAACCGTAGTTGATCAGGGTGAAGATAAGCACGCCGGTGATCACACCCGCGACCGTCCCTACCCCGCCGGCAAACGACACCCCGCCCACCACGCAGGCCGCGATGGCATCCAGTTCATACATGAAACCGAGGTTATTGGTGGCACTGCCCACACGGCCCGCCTCCAGCATGCCGCCAAAGGCGTAGAAGACACCTGCCAGCGCATATATCATCACCAGATTGACCGCCACGTTGACGCCGGAGACCTTGGCCGCCTCGGGGTTGCCACCGATGGCGAAGATGTTTTTGCCAAAGCGGGTCTTGTTCCACAGCACCCAGACAAAGACGCTGGCGATGGCCGCATAGAAGGTGAGATACGAGAGCTTGAATCCCCCTATCCGGATAAATCCCTGGGCGAAGCTGGAAAAGCGGGGATCAAACCCGGCCACCGGCGAAGCGCCCACCGAGTCAAAGTAGAGGGAGTTGATGCCGTAAACGATGATCATGGTGCCCAGGGTGGTTATGAACGGGGTCACGTTCAGGTAAGCCACGATGAGGCCGTTAACCAGCCCGATCAGCGCCCCCACGGCACACACCAGCAGGATCACCACCGGAATGGGCACCTCCCCCAGACTGGGGAACACCTTGTTGACGTTGGTCAGCGCCTGCAGCATGGTCGCCGCAATCAGCGCCGCCAGACCGACCTGACGACCGGCCGAGAGATCCGTCCCCTGGGTGATGATGATGCCCGCCACCCCCAGCGCTATGATGACTCGCACCGAGGACTGGGTCAGGATGTTGCTGAAGTTGGTGAGGCTCAGGAAGGAGGGCTCCTGGATCACGATGACCATGAGCAGTACCAGCAACACCAAGTAGATGGCGTTTTCCTTGAGCGCCTGCATCAGATTGAAATTTTTAGCCGACTCCATAAATGTCTTCCTGTCTCTAGAGGTACAGAGATGCCAGGCGCAGTATCTCGCTCTGGTCAGTTTCTTTGGTATTGACGATCCCGGCGACCCGGCCATTGCTCATCACCATGATGCGGTCGGTGATCCCCAGCAGTTCGGGCATTTCAGACGAGATGATGATGATCCCCTTCTCCTTCTTCGCCAGCTCCAGGATCAGCTGGTAGATCTCGAACTTGGCCCCCACGTCGATGCCGCGGGTGGGCTCGTCGAGCATCAGGATCTCTGGCTGGGTCAGCAGCCAGCGACCAATGATCACCTTCTGCTGGTTGCCCCCGGAGAGAGAACCGATCTGGGTCTGCTGGGTCGGCGTCTTGACCCGCATGGAGTCGATCACCCACTGGGTATCACTCTTCATCTTGTTGTCGCTGAGCAGCCCCATGGAGCCTTTGTAGCTGTCCATGTTGGCGATCAGGGAGTTGAAGGCGATATCGAGACGCGAGTAGATGCCGGTGGAGCGGCGCTCTTCCGTCACCAGCGCAAAGCCGTTGCGAATCGCTTCATGGGCATTGTGGTTGGCCACCTCTTTGCCGTGCAGCTTGATGCAGCCCTGGCTACGATCGCGAATGCCGAACAGGGTCTCGACGATATCGGTGCGCTTGGCCCCCACCAATCCGGCGATGCCGAGGATCTCCCCCTTGTGCAGGTTGAAGGTCACGTCCTTAATGGAGGGCTGGTTCTTCGCCGTCAGGTGTTCGATCTCGAGGATCACCTCTTGCGGCTGGTTGGTCTTTTCCGGGAAACGCTGGGTCAGCTCACGACCAACCATCATGCCGATGATCTGATCCATGGTCATACCCTTGAGTGGCTGGGTTGCCACCCACTGGCCATCCCGCAATATGGTGATCTCGTCACAGAGCTGGAAGATCTCCTCCATCTTGTGAGAGATGTAAACGATGCCGCACCCCTTATCCTTCAACTTGTTGATGATCTTGAAGAGGTGGTTCACCTCTTTCTCGGTCAGGGAGGAGGTGGGCTCGTCCATGATGACGATCTTGGCATCGTAGGAGAACGCCTTGGCGATCTCGATCATCTGCATCTGGGAGACCGACAGGGTCGCGACCTTGACCCTGGGATCGATGTCGATGTCGAGTTCATCGAAGATGCGCTTGGTGTCGTCATACATCTTGCCGTGGTCGATAAACCACCCCTTGGTGGGGTAGCGGCCGAGCCACATGTTGTCCATCACAGTACGCTGCAACACCAGGTTGAGCTCCTGATGCACCATGGAGACGCCATTTTCCAGCGCCTCTTTCGAGGAGGTGAAGTTGATCTCCTGCCCCTTGAAGAAGATCTTGCCCTGATCCTTCTCGTAAATGCCGAACAGGCACTTGAGCAGTGTGGATTTTCCCGCTCCGTTCTCGCCCATCAACGCATGCACAGAATGAGGACGGACCCGTAAATTGACATTATCGAGTGCCTTGACGCCGGGAAAGCTCTTACTGACGTCAATCATCTCCAACAGCCATTCTGATTGTTGCTGTGTTGTCATATCAGCCATCACATCTGGTTGAAAAAAGGGCAAGGGGATCGCCCTTGCCCTGGAGGAGGGAATTACTCGAATTGAGACAGGTTGTCTTTATCCACACCGACGTAGGCAACACGCACGACCTTGTCGACGATATTCCACTTGGTGCCTTCACCGGCCGGTTTGCCTTCAGCCAGGTTCTTGGTCAGCTCGAAAGTGGCTTTGGCCTGGTTGGCCGCATCGTTCAGCACTGTACCCGCCATGGCACCGCTCTTGACCATGGCCAGCGCTTCCGGCAGTGCATCAACGCCGAACACCGGGATGGCACTCTTGCCCTGCGCTTTCAGTGACTCGACCGCGCCCATTGCCATGCCGTCGTTGTTGGCGATGACCACTTCAATCTTGTTAGCGTTGGGGCCGGAGATCCAGGCATCCATCTTGTCTTTCGCCATGGCGGTATCCCACATACCGGTATCCATGTGCAGCTGCTGAGTCTTGACGCCGCCATCGTTCAGGGTCTTGACCACGTAGGAGGTACGGGCTTCCGCATCCGGGTGACCCGGCTCCCCTTTCAGCAGCACAAACTGGATCACGCCATCCTTGTTCAGATCCCACTCCGGATGAGCTTGCCAGTGTTTGGCAATCAGCTGACCCTGGATGATGCCTGACTCCTTGGAGTCGGTCCCCACGTAGTAAGCCTTCTCATAGCTGGCCAGATCGGCAGCACTCGGCTCCTTGTTGTAGAACACCACGGGCACATCTTCGCCACGGGCCTTCTCAATCACGACAGGGGCCGCAGCCGGGTCAACCAGGTTGATAGCCAGCGCCTTCACGCCCTTGGCCAGCAGCACGTCTATCTGGTCGTTCTGCTTGGACTGGTCGTTCTGGGAGTCATTCATCAGCAGCTCAACCCCGGGGTTGGCAGCCGCTTCCTTCTCGATCGCCTTGCGTACCACCGCCATGAAGTTGTCGTCGTACTTATAGACGGTCACCCCGATACGGGTCTCGGCATGGGCAGTGGCTCCTGCCATCAGGCTCATCAGCACGGCGGCAATTGTCGTGATTTTTTTCATTGTTATGCTCCGATCTCTCTATCTGTTTTTGTAGGGAATGCTGTGCACCTATTGAACTGGCGCCAGCCTAATGTAATCAATTTGTTGTGCAATGCTCTGTGAACCTGACAACAAAATGAAAACGATTACAATCTGTTACGTGGCAACAAAAAAACTAAATATCATATGGTTATGAGCAATGAATCTCCATTGAGGCTTAACCGCCACCTCAGTCGACCCACCCATGGCTCAGATTCAGCGTAGAACACAGTTCCAATAGTAGCCGCCTGGCTGTAACCAATATTCCGGTCGCACGCTCTGACTCCAGGAGTCATCGCCACCAATCCCCATATGGAATCCATCGAGGCAGAGATACAGGCCACCCTCGGCCACCAGATCTGTCTGGTGACGGGCCAGGGCCAGCTGCTGCTGGCTGTAGCGGCTGACGCTGAAATGGAACTGCCCTTCGACCACGAGATCCCCCAGTTGTAGTTGGCGGGTATCACAGCGCAGTCCGTTGTCAGTCGGGAAGACATAAGGGGTATGCAGGGCCGCCAGCGGCAACTGCCAGCGACCGAGATCGGCGCCGAGCAGGCGATCCGGATAGTTCTCGTGAGGACCCAGGCCCAGCCAGCTCACCTCTGCCACCTCGTCGACCACCCAAAGCAAGGCGCCGATGCGGGGCAGTGACGGCATGCCGGCCGCGACCTCGACGGCTATGGTAAGCGCCATGGCACCGTCTGCACCGAAGTCGTGCTGCCAGCGGGTCGACAGTTTGAGCACCCCCTGGACAAAGTAACCGTGCCTGACCAGCACGCGGCCATGATGGGGATCCACCTCCAGCCCAAGACAACGATGCTCCAGATCGTTGAGTCCGGCGCCTTGCCAGCGGGCAATCCAGGCGTTGGGATCTATGTGATCCGCTTCGCTGGCGCCTATGTCGTTGTCGAGCGGCGCACGATAGAAGTGATCGGCGATGGCATCTTGCAGCCGTTCGCGGCCATGTTTCTGCCAACTGCGTATGCGGCCGCTGGTTTTGTCCAATTGCCACTCACTGCCAGCCGCGCAGACAAGCCAATGATCCGGCTGCTCGTTTATCGCGGCGGGGTTAAACGCCACCGGTATCGCCATAGGCGTTGGCAGCATAAATTGCTGGCGCGCCACCTCATGCTCAGGCTCGGCCCAGGCCGTGGCTGCGGGTTGCACTATGGCCAGATCCAGCGAGGCGAGGGAGCCCGCCGCAAAGGTGGGCAGCGTCCCGGTCAGGGTCAACTCGACTACCCCTTGCGGCGCCAACATGAGGGAGAGCTCCCCCTGCTGCATCACATGGCCGTTCTCGCACAGCTGCCAGCAAAGCCGTTCGTTATCGGTGGCGCGGAACAGGTATTCGCTCTCGATCCGCACCCGCAGCGGGGTGTGCTGGAGCAGGCTGAAGCGGAACGGCTGCTGGGCCCGTTTCGCCTCGCACAGGGCGGGATGGGGGGTGCGATCCGGGAACAGCAGGCCGTTGCAGCAAAACTGGCGATCATTGGGCTGGTCGCCGAAGTCACCGCCGTAGGCCCAGTAGTGACGGCCATCGTCGGTCTGCTTGTCGAGCCCCTGATCCATCCAATCCCACACGAAACCGCCCTGCAGCCTGGGGTGATCGCGAAAGGCCTGCCAGTAGTGGGCATAGCCCCCCAGGCTGTTGCCCATGGCATGGGCGTATTCGCAGAGGATCAGCGGACGGGTCTCGCCCGGCAGGCCGATCCACTTGGCCAGCGCCCACTTTGGCACGGCCGGAAAGGGCTGATCCTGATGGGTGCGCGCATACATAGGGCAGATGATATCGGTGGCCGCAGTATCGGCGCCGCCCCCCTCGTACTGCACCGGACGGCTCGGGTCACTGCCCTTGACCCAACCATACATGGCATCGTGGGCCGGGCCATAGCCCGACTCGTTACCCAGCGACCAGATGATGATCGAGGGGTGGTTGAAGTCGCGCGCCACCATGCGGGTCGCCCGCTCCAGAAAGGCATTGCCCCAGGCCGGATCCCGCGCCAGCCGCCCCATGGGGGTCATGCCGTGGGTCTCCAGATTCGCCTCGTCCACCACGTAGAGGCCGAGCCGATCGCAAAGGCGGTAAAACTCCGGATGGTTGGGGTAATGGGAGCAGCGCACCGCGTTGAAGTTGTGCTGTTTCAGCAGCCGCAGATCCCGCGCCATGGTGGCGGGGGTCACCACGTGGCCCTGGGCCGCATCGTGTTCGTGGCGGTTGGCACCACGGATCAGCAGAGGCTGGCCATTGACTCGCAGCAGACCGCCTTTGATCTCCACGGCCCGAAAGCCCACATCATAGGCCTCGCTCTCGATGGGCTCGCCCTGCTCGCCGAGCAAGGTCAGGGTCAGCCGGTAGAGGTGGGGTGTCTCG
This sequence comes from Aeromonas popoffii, assembly GCF_000820025.1. Taxonomy (GTDB): domain Bacteria; phylum Pseudomonadota; class Gammaproteobacteria; order Enterobacterales; family Aeromonadaceae; genus Aeromonas; species Aeromonas popoffii. The sequence goes on along the minus strand of NZ_CDBI01000047.1, from coordinate 124,495 downwards.
GCACTCCACTTGCGAGGGGCCGTGACCGCCAGCCACAACTCGCTGCGATCTTCATAGGCCCCCTTCTCGTCGATGGTTGAGGTGCCAAGCCGCTGGCGCAGGTTGGCCACCCGCTCTGTGCCGTCGTAGAGGCTGACCTCCACCGACAGACCCATTGCGTTGGCGGCCTGCAGCGCGATCTTGAGACCTGCATCCCGATAGCAATCATCCAGCACGGGCGTCAGCCGCACATCCATCAGGTGGCGATCTGGTTTGTGCAGCAGACTGACGGAACGGAAGATACCACTCAGGCGCCACATGTCCTGATCCTCCAGATAGGAGCCATCTGACCAGCGCAACACCAACACCGCCAGCCGGTTACTGCTGGCCTGCAGAAAGGGGCTGAGATCGAATTCGGCGGGCAGCCGGCTGTCCTGGGAGTAGCCTACCCAGTGGCCGTTGCAGAACAGGTAGAAGGCACTGTCGACCCCGTCGAAGATGATGCGGGTCTGGCCGCTGGCCAGCCAGTCGGCCGGCAACTCAAACTCGCGAGAGTAGCAGCCGGTCGGATTGGCAGCAGGCACCCTGGGCGGATCGCAGGGGAAGGGGTACTTGATGTTGGTGTAGATGGGGCTGTCCGTGAGCGGACGCGATGCCGGGTAGGCGGCATCCAGCTGCCAGTTGCCCGGCACCGTAATGGGGCAGGCATCCGCCAGATCCTGCGCCAGCCAGCCTTCGGGCACCCGCTCGGGTGCGGCAAAGAAAGAGAAGCGCCACTCGCCATCGAGCAAGAGACGGGAGGAAGAAGCCAGATCATCCCTAGCATCCGCTTCGCTGCGCCAGCTGAACATGGGGGTATGGGCAGCCAGCCGGTTTACCGACGTAATGGCCTGGGTCTGCCAATCCTGACGTGCCACTATCTCCCTGAGCATTCACTCTCTCCCTGCTGATTGGAAAACCTCTTCAGTCTAGAGAAGTATGACGCAGGGAACGGCGATCTCGCTCACACAGATGTAAACGATTACACCGATTTTGTTAAGTAAAACGGAGTAAAAATGATTAAAAACCAGGTAAAAAAATAAACGCGCATAACACGACCTCGAACGAGGCCGTGCCTGAACGCTATCCGGCCCGAACCGGTGCGACCGAGTGGCGATTGATCAGCGTGGGGGTATAAATCCGGCTCTGGGTCGCCTCACTCTCCCCCGCCGCCAGCTGAATAGCCAGCTTGGCAGCCTGGGCAGCCATCAGCTCGATGGGATAGCGCATGGTGGATAGCTTGGGTCTCAGGTATCTGGCATAGATGATGTCATCGAAGCCCACCACAGAGACCTCCTCCGGCACCTTGAGGCCATTATCCGCCAGCACCGAGATGGCGCCGGCCGCCATGGCATCGTTATAGGCCACTACGGCGGTCACCCTGAGCCCCTTGGCCAACAGGTTGAGCATGGCGCGCTCGCCCCCCTCCTCGCTCGGTGTGCCGCTCTCGATCAGCTCCGGATTTGCTGCCAGACCCGCCTCCATCAACCCGTCCTGATAGCCCTGCAGACGCAAGGTGGCATCCTCAATGGCGTGATCCGAGCTGATAAACGCGATATGGCGATGGCCCAGATCGATCAGATGACGGGTCGCCGTAGCGGCCCCCAGCCGGTTGTTAAGGGCGATGCAGCGTCCCTTGAGGGCAGGAATATCGCGGTTGATCAGCACCATGCCGGGCACCCGCATGGCGTAGTCGATAAGCTCCTCGTCGCTCAGCGCCTTGCTGTGCACCACCAGCGCCTCGCAGCGCTTGCCGATCAGCAGCTCGATGGATTCCCGCTCTTGTTGTGCCCTGTGAAAACCATTACCCATCAACAGGTGCAACCCCTGCCCCACCGCAATCGCCGCCACCCCCTTGATCAGGGCGCCGAAGAAGGGATCCGCCACGTCACCGACCACCACGCCCATGGTGTCACAGGTCTGGCTCACCAGTGCCCGCGCGTTGGCGTTGGGGGTATAGCCCAGCTCGGCCATGGCCTTCTGCACCACCTCGCGAGAAGCGGCGCTGGCCTTGGGGGAGTTGTTCATCACCCGTGAAACCGTTGCCACCGACACATTGGCCAAACGGGCGACATCCTTGATGGTGCTCATGCTGTTTTCACTTATTTCACTGTGCAATAGCGCACCATTATACCCAGCAAACCTATTGAAAACAGGGGTGAAGCGCATATCTGCTACCAGAATAATCCCAAAAACAATGTAATCGTTTACACTATTTTGCAAGCAAGCTCACAGTTTGGTCGCCACCCCCTCGGCTAGACTTCTTCCAGGCACTTTTTCAGTGGAGAGCAAGATGAACGTTCTGGTCACCGGCGGTTGCGGATATATCGGCAGCCACACCTGTCTGGCCTTGCAGGCAGCGGGAATGAAACCCGTTGTGGTGGATAACCTCTGCAATAGCAAGGCGGGCGTACTGGCTCGCATCGCCGCCATCAGCGGCCAGCAACCCGTCTTCTATCAAGGGGATATTCGCGATGCCGTCCTGCTGGATCGGATCTTTGCCGAACAACAGATCGACGCAGTGATCCATTTTGCCGCTCTGAAAGCCGTCGGTGAGTCGACCCGTATTCCGCTGGACTACTACGAGAACAACCTGAGCGGCACCCTCACCCTGTTGCAGGCGATGAAACGTGCCGGGGTCGACAGCCTGGTGTTCAGCTCGTCAGCCACCGTCTATGGCGATCCGGCCAGCACGCCCATCCGGGAGGACTTCCCGCGCAGCGCCACCAATCCCTACGGGCGATCCAAGCTGATCATCGAGGAGATCCTCGAGGATCTGCAGCAGGCTGAACCCCATTGGAGCATGACGCTGCTGCGCTACTTCAACCCGGTCGGCGCCCATAGCTCCGGCTCCCTGGGGGAAGATCCCCAGGGCATACCCAACAATTTGATGCCCTTCCTGACCCAGGTCGCCATCGGCCGCCGCGCCTCTCTCTCTGTCTTTGGAAACGATTACCCCACCGTCGATGGCACCGGGGTGCGGGACTACATCCACGTGATGGATCTCGCCGAGGGACACGTCAAAGCGCTGCAACATTGCGCCCGGCAGGGGGGCATGCACGTCTACAACCTGGGCACAGGTCAGGGCCAGAGCGTGTTGCAAATGGTCGCGGCGTTCGAAGCCGCCTCCGGTCGGCCGCTGCCCTATCGCATTGAACCCAGGCGCCCCGGCGACATCGCCGAGTGCTGGGCCGATCCCGCCAAGGCAGAGCGCGAGCTGGGCTGGCGGGCCAGTCGGGATCTCGCAACCATGTGCGCCGACAGCTGGCGCTGGCAGTCCGCCAATCCGCAGGGGTACGAGGCGTGAACATGCCCAGTGCCTCTCGCCCTCCTTCGTCCGCCCGGCAGGCGGCCAATCCATCCATTTCATCAAATAATGAGGAGTGATGATGTTCAACCCGGTTGATCACCCCCACCGTCGTTTCAACCCACTGACCGGTCAATACGTGCTGGTCTCCCCCCACAGGGCCAAGCGCCCATGGCAGGGCCAGGTAGAGAAGATAAGTCAGGCGCCGAATCACTCCCATGATCCGGATTGCTTCCTCTGCGCAGGCAACCAGCGCGTCACCGGCGACAAGAACCCGGACTATCAGGGCACCTTCGTCTTCACCAACGACTTCGCCGCCCTGATGCAGGACACGCCGCCCACCCATGGCGACCAGGATCCCCTGCTGAAACTGGAGGCCGCCCGCGGCACCAGCCGGGTCATCTGCTTCTCGCCCGATCACGGCAAGACACTGCCCGAGCTGCCGCTGCCCGCCATAGAGGCCGTGATCACCACCTGGATGGAACAGGTGGCCGAGCTGTCGAGCCAGTGGCAATGGGTGCAAGTGTTTGAAAACAAGGGCGCCGTCATGGGCTGCTCCAACCCCCACCCTCACGGCCAGTTGTGGGGCAGCGATTTTCTGCCCAACGAAATCGCCCGCGAAGAACAGCACCAGCGTGACTGGCTGGCCGAGCATGGCCGCCCGCTGCTGGTCGAATATGTGGAGCGGGAGCTGGTGGATCGTACCCGTATCGTCGTGGAAACCGAACACTGGCTGGCAGTCGTTCCCTTCTGGGCCGCCTGGCCGTTCGAAACCCTGCTGCTGCCCAAGACCCATGTGCCTTCCCTGCTCGGCCTCACCCCCGAGCTGCAGCAGGATCTGGCGGTGGCACTCAAGGAGCTCACCAGCCGTTACGACAACCTGTTCGAGTGCAGTTTTCCCTACTCCATGGGTTGGCACTTCGCGCCGCCGCACTCCGACTGCCCGGAAGCCTGGCAGCTGCACGCCCACTTCTATCCGCCCCTGCTGCGCTCCGCCACGGTGCGCAAGTTCATGGTGGGCTTCGAGATGCTGGCAGAAGCCCAACGCGACCTCACACCGGAGCAAGCTGCAGAACGGCTGCGTGCCCTGAACCCGATTCACTACAACCAGACCAGCCAAGCCAATGAGGAAACCCTATGACCCCCAGCCAACACGTCAGCGCCGTTTATGCAGAGCAGTTTGGGCAGCAACCCGCCCTGCTGGTGCGTGCCCCCGGCCGCGTCAACCTCATCGGCGAACACACTGACTACAACGACGGTTTCGTGCTGCCCTGCGCCATCGACTTCGAAACCTGCGTCGCCATCGGCCTGCGGGATGACAGCCTGGTGCACGTGATCGCCGCCGATTATGGCAACCAGCACGACCTGTTCGATTTGAACCACCCCATCACCCATCATGCCGAGCAGCGCTGGAGCGACTACATCCGCGGCGTGGTGAAATACCTGCAGGTGCGCGGCCATGCGCTGCGCGGCCTCAACCTGGTGGTCTCGGGCAACGTGCCGCAGGGCACCGGCCTGTCTTCGTCCGCCTCGCTGGAGGTGGCCATAGGCCAGGCCTTCAAGGAGGCGCTGGGGCTCGACATCAGCCAGGCCGAGATCGCGCTCAATGGCCAGCAGGCGGAGAACCAGTTCGTCGGCTGCAACTGCGGCATCATGGATCAGATGATCTCCGCCAGCGGCAAACAGGATCATGCCCTGCTGCTCGACTGCCGCTCGCTCGAAACCCGTCTCATCCCCATGCCCCCCGATCTGGCGGTGCTGATCGTCAACTCCAACGTGTGGCGCGGTCTGGTGGACAGCGAATACAACACCCGCCGTCAGCAGTGTGAAACCGCCGCCCGCCACTACGGGGTCAAGGCGCTGCGCGACCTCGACATGGCCGCGCTGGAAGCGGGCAAGGCCGGGCTGGATGAGATCTGCTACCGCCGCGCTCGCCACGTGGTGGGCGAAAACGCCCGCACCCTGGCCGCCGCCGATGCGCTGGAGTCCGGCGATCTGGTGCGCCTCGGCGAACTGATGGCCGAGTCCCACGCTGCCATGCGCGATGACTTCGAGATCACAGTGCCCCCCATCGACGGTCTGGTGGAGATCATCAAGGCCAAGCTTGGCCGCGAAGGCGGTGTGCGGATGACGGGCGGCGGCTTCGGCGGCTGCGTGGTTGCCCTGCTACGCCCGGCGCAGGTGGCCGAGGTGATTGCCGCCGTCGACGCCGAGTATCCGGCCCACTTCGGTCTCAAGGCCGATAGCTATGTCTGCCGCGCCAGTTCAGGGGCAGGCAAGTTATGAGCGGCGCCATGACCCCATTCGAGCTGGAAAACGAAGAGGGGCTGCGCCTGCGCGGCCTCGATTTTGGCGCCACCCTCACCTCCCTCACCCTGCCGGTAGCGGGCAAGCACCGCGAGGTGCTGCTGGGCTGCGCCGAAGCAGCCTATCCTGCGCAGCAAGCGTGGCTGGGCGCAGTCGCTGGGCGTTTTGCCAACCGCATTGGCGGCGCCAAACTGGTGCGCGATGGCCAGCACTGGCCGCTGGATGCCAATCAGGCGCCCCACTGCCTGCACGGCGGACGAGAGGGATTTCATCGCCAGCGCTGGAACATCAAGGAGCTGGAGGCTGATAGGGTCAGACTCGTCCTGCTGTCAAAGGCGGGCGATCAGGGTTTCCCCGGCAACGTGCGGGTGACGCTGGAGTACCGGCTGGAGCAGTGCGATCTGGTGGTCGATTTCAGGGCCAGCACGGATGCACCGACCCCGGTCAGTCTCACCAGTCATGCCTACTTCAACCTGGATGGGGGCGGCGATGTACGCGAGCACACCATCAGCCTCAACGCCGATCGCTTTTTGCCAACCGATGAGAGCGGTCTGCCGCTGGCCATTACGCCGGTGGAAGGCCCCTTCGATCTGCGCGCCCCGCGCCCAATAGGCCAGGATTGGCTGAGCCATCCCCAGCAACAGCAGGCCAGGGGGTACGATCACGCCTTCCTGCTCAACCAGCTACGGCATGACAGCCGAGAGATCCCCTCTTTACCGCTCCCTGACCCTGAGCATACCTGGGCCGCACGAGTGATCTCCGGCGATCGGCAGCTGGCGATGGAGGTCTACACCAACCAGCCTTCGCTGCAGTTTTACACCGGCAACTGGCTTGCCAATACGCCGAGCCGCGACGGCCAGCCGTATCGGGATTACGACGGCTTCTGCCTGGAGGCGCAGCAGTTACCGGACAGCCCCAACCGGCCCGAGCTCGGCAACCCCTGGCTGCTGCCGGGACACTACTACCACCACCAGACCCGCTACCGTTTTATCCGCAACTGAGATCGGCAGATCTTAAGATTTACATGGCCTCATCTGTCACAATCGAGCAAGATAAACCGCCCCGAGACCTTCCCGGGGCGTTTTTACATCAACGAAATTAAGGACTGTTTGTTCGATGACTGACACTTATAGCCTGCTGGTCGCCTTTATTCTGGGCGTCGTCGAGGGGCTGACCGAGTTCCTCCCCGTCTCCTCCACCGGCCACATGATCATCGTCGGCCACCTGCTGGGCTTCGAAGGCCCCAAGGCCGCCACCTTCGAGATAGTGATCCAGATGGGATCCATTCTCGCGGTCGTGGCCGTCTTCTGGCGCCGCCTGTTCGGCCTGATTGGCATCCACTTTGGCCAGAAGCCAGCGCAGGATCACGCCACCCTCTCCCTGGTGCACATCATCCTCGGCATGCTGCCCGCCGTGATCATCGGCCTCGCCATTCACAGCTGGATCAAAGCCAACCTGTTCGGCCCCGAGACAGTGATGTACGCCCTGGTGGCTGGCGGCATACTGCTGATCATCGCCGAGAAATGTCGCCCGGCGGTACGCTCCGAGACCCTGGATGACATCAGCTACAAACAGGCATTCGGCATAGGTCTGTTCCAGTGTCTGGCGCTCTGGCCCGGCTTCTCCCGCTCCGGCGCCACCATCAGCGGCGGCATGCTGATGGGGATCAGTCGTCAGGCGGCAGCCGAGTTCTCCTTCATCCTGGCGGTGCCCATGATGGTGGCGGCAAGCGGGCTGGATCTCTACAAGAGCCGCGACCTCCTCTCCATGGCCGACTTTCCCATGTTTGCGGTGGGGTTCATCACTGCCTTCGTGGTCGCCATGATTGCCATCAAGACCTTCCTGGCGCTGATCCGTCGCCTCGACTTCATTCCGTTCGCCATCTATCGCTTTATCGTGGCCTTCGTCGTCTACCTGGTGTTTGTGGCCTGATGACAGGCAAATAGCCGAATGAAAAAGGGACCTTTCGGTCCCTTTTTCTATTGCTGCCCCACCTCAATAGAGACGATGGGTGATGCCGTTGAGCAGCCGCGACAGTCCCTTGGTGAACTGGACCGGCGCATCCTGCACCGTGTAGCAGAGGCACCCGTCCGGAGTGTGCGGACTGTGGGCGTGGCTGGCATCGCGCCAGATGAAGTCCCCCGCCTGATAGCAGGTCTCCCCGTCCTGTATGTTGCCAGCCAGCAGCAGGGTCAACTCATAGCCCTGATGGGTGTGCTCGGGTATGCGGCCACCTGCCTCGATGTGCAGCAGGCTGGCACGGGCCCCCAACTCGTCCAGCGGCAAGCTGTGCTGACGAATGGCACCTATGTGGCGCCACTTGGGGGCATGGTGACGAGCCAACACCCTGGGCAACCGGTATGACTGGCCCGCCACCTGCAACTCGGGTGCTGGCCGCACCGGCTGGCCGAGTTCGGCCGGGCTGGCCACCGGCTGTTGCAGTATGCCGGCCAGCATGGCATCGAGCTCCACCGGCATGCTTTCGCTTGTCTCAGTTGGCTCATCTACCGGCTCCAGATACTGACGGGCCAGCGCCTCTTCACAGGCCTGCAAGCGGGCGGCACACTCGGGGCAGAGCTCGCAATGGGCAGAGACACCGACCGCCAGCGGCAGGGGCAGCTCGTCGGCAGCGAAGGCGCGCAACATGGCGTGAATCGGATGGGTTTTAATCATGGCCTTGCTCCACTTGCTCTTTCAATTTCTGTAGTGCCAGTCTGAGGCGGGATTTGATGGTACCAAGCGGTACGCCGAGTCGCTCCGCCAGCTCCTGCTGGGAGAACTCCTGCAGATAGATGCCGCGCACCACCTGCTGTTGCGGTTCCGGCAGAGTGGCGAGGTAGTGCGCCATCTGGCGAGTCAGCACGGCATCCTCACCACCGCTCAGGTGCTCCTCTTCCGCCCTGAACTCCAGCATGGGCCACAACTCCTCGGCGCAGAGATCCTCCTTGCTGGCGCGACGGCGGCGCAGCATGTCAAAACTCTGGTTGCGCATGACGGTGTAGATCCAGGTGGTCGGCGCCCCCTTCTCGGGGTGGTAGAGGCGGGCCTTCTGCCACACCAGCAACATGGTTTCCTGCACCAGCTCCATGGCGTTGGCTTCGCTGCCGAGGTGACGCAGCCCATAGCTGCGGATGCGCGGCGCAAAGTGGTGAAACAGGCGGGCGAAGGCAGCCTTGTCGGCCTGCTCGGCGACCCGGATGAGAAGAGACTTCAGATCGCCATCTGGGTTGTCCATGGGGGGCGATATCCTGCGCTGAGTCGATTGGGGTTGGCCAGTATATGCCATTGCGCCATGCCTTCAATGTTGTGGTCATCACCATTACGCCGGGTGTGGAAAAAGGATCACTGGCAGGGCCGAAAATATGCACTCAATGGCTGGCAACCAGCAGGCCGCTCAGCAGGGAGAGTGCGGGCTGGTTGTCTTCCGCCGCCAGCAACCACTGCTTCTGTTCTACGGGAATGGGCAGCACCTCCAGCCAACGCTGAGCCACCCAGCTGGCATCGTACCAGTCGGGATCATGGTAGAGCGCCGCATATTCCGGGTAGTCATTGAACACATCCTGCAGTGCCCTGGCCAGGGAGTGCTGATCGGCATTGAGCCTACCCGCCTGCCAGGGCGGCAGCAGCGCCACCTCACCGATCCTCAGCCCGTCGGGCTCCTGCCACAGCTCGGCGATCCTGACTCGCTCAATGCCGAGCACTGTGATCCCCAGCAGACCATCTGGCAGTTGATCGAAATCGATGATCCGCACCCGGGTGGCGATGGGATACATGTTACGCAGCGCATCAGGCTGACGGGGGTCGAGCATGCAGAGCACGAAGCCCTGATCTCCCGCCGCGGCGATCATGCGCTGGTATCTGGGCTCGAAGATGCGCAGCGGCATGATGCCACCGGGCAGCAGGTGAGCCGAGAGGGGAAACAGCGCCAGTTTCATCAGAATATTCCTCTGTGGAAGATACCTGTCGATACGACCGCCGTGGAAGGGCAGATCATTCAGACCGAGTTGGAATAAAAAAAACCCTTAACAATCAGGGGAAAATAGCCTGGACAAGCCGCTTCGATATGCAGTAGAAATGGATAAGCACCATTTATTCCATTGAATATTCTGGATACGGGTGACAAATGCAGTGAAATATCCGCCCGACCCACTCTGGCGGGCCGTCCCTATAGTTTTCTCGGGCCGATGCGGGTAAAATTCACGCCCTTATATATCAGTCATTTTTCGACGCGCAACCTCGGTGGTCAGTTATGAAAGAGCATATTCATCATCTACTTGAACAAACGGTAGCCAATCTCAAGTCAGCAGGCGTGTTGCCGGCGGACCTGGAAGCCCGGGTGCAAGTAGACCGATGCAAGGAGAAGGCTCACGGTGACCTGGCCACCAACCTGGCCATGCTGCTGGCCAAACCGGCCCGCAAGAACCCCCGTGAGCTGGCCGCTGCCATCATAGAGCACCTGCCCGCCTCGGACCTGATCGCCAAGGTCGAGATCGCCGGCCCCGGCTTCATCAACTTCTTCTTCGACCAGCGCTGGCTGGCCGGCCAGGTCGAGGCCATGGTGACCAGCGCCAACGCCAACGTGAAACTGCCCAGCCCGCAGACCGTGGTGGTGGATTACTCGGCGCCGAACGTGGCCAAAGAGATGGCGGTGCACCACATCCGCAGCACAGTGCTCGGTGACGTCGCCGCCCGAGCCCTGGAATTCCTCGGCCACAAGGTAGTGCGCGCCAACCACATCGGCGACTGGGGCACCCAGTTCGGCATGCTGATCGCCTATCTGGAGAAGATGGCCAACGAGCACGCCAGCGACATGGCGCTCAAGGATCTCGAAGCCTTCTACACCCAGGCCAAGCGTTGCTACGACGAAGACGAAGCCTTCGCCGAGCGTGCCCGTAACTACGTGGTCAAGCTGCAGGGCGGCGATGAGTACTGCCGTACCATGTGGAAGAAGCTGGTCGACATGACCATGGAACAGAACCAGATCAACTACGACCGCCTGAATGTCTCCCTGACCAACAAGGACATCATGGGCGAGTCCATGTACAACGACATGCTGCCGCAAATCGTGGACGACCTGAAAGCCAAGGGTCTGGCGGTCGAGAGCGAAGGGGCGACCGTGGTCTTCCTGGACGAGTTCAAGAACAAGGATGGCGAGCCCATGGGCGTCATCATCCAGAAGAGCGATGGCGGTTTCCTCTACACCACTACCGACATCGCCTGTGCCAAGTATCGTTACGAGACCCTGGGCGCCGACCGCGTCATGTACTTCATCGACTCCCGTCAGCACCAGCACTTGATGCAGGCCTGGACCATCACCCGCAAGGCGGGCTATGTGCCGGAATCCGTCCCCCTTGAGCACCACGCCTTCGGCATGATGCTGGGCAAGGATGGTCGTCCCTACAAGACCCGCTCCGGTGGCACCGTCAAGCTGGTTGATCTGCTCAACGAAGCCGAGGAGCGCGCGAGCGCCCTGCTGGAGAACCGCAACAGTGATCTCTCCGCCGCAGAGAAGGCAGAAGTGGTACACGCCATCGCCATGGGTGCGGTCAAGTATGCGGATCTCTCCAAGAACCGCACCACAGACTACATCTTCGACTGGGACATGATGCTGTCGTTCGAAGGCAACACAGCCCCTTACCTGCAGTACGCTTACACCCGTATCCAGTCCATCTTCCGCAAGGCCGGCGTCAATGCCGAGACCTTGACCGGCACTGTGACCCTGAACGAGGAAGCCGAAGAGACCCTGGCCCAGAAACTGATCCAGTTCTCCGACGCGGTCAACGGCGTGGCAGACAAAGGCATGCCACACCTGCTCTGTACCTACCTTTACGAGCTGTCCGGCAACTTCATGACCTTCTATGAAGCCTGCCCGATCAACAAAGATGGCGTGGACGAAGCAAGCCGTCAGAGCCGTCTGCTGCTGTGCGCCGCCACCGCCAAGGTCCTGAAACTGGGTCTGGGCGTGCTGGGTATCCATACCCTGGAGCGCATGTAATAGATGGCAACCCGAGATTATGTCGGCAGCCGCCCGCGACGTCGGGCGGGTGGCCGCAATACCAAGAAAGCGGCCCCTCGCCGCTTTCCTGTTATTCCAATCCTGCTGGTCGTGGCACTGCTGGCAGGCTTTGGTGGCTTCCTCTACATGATCAACGGCAAGGGCAGCGATGCCCCCACCATTGAAGAACAGGTCAAGGCCAACAAGCCCAAGACGCAAAACAACGGGTTGCCGCAGGAGAAGTGGAGCTATATCGAACGGCTGGAGAACAAGCAGGTCGATATCACAGAGCCGCCCCCCCGACCGGGTGTGCTGCCACCGCCCCCTGCCCAGACCCTGACCCTGCAGCCGGAGAAACTGCCGCAGCCGGTGCCGACCGACATTCCCCAGCCGGGCACCCCCATAGGTCAGGTGCAGCCTTACAAGCCGCAACCGGTTCAACCCGCCAAGCCCGCCCCCGTGGCCACAGCCCAGGTGCAGGTGATCGACCGCCAAGCTGAGCGGGAACGGATGGAGCGTGAACTGCGGGCCGAGCTGGAACGGGAACGGGCCGAGACCACCAGGGCTCAGGCGGCGGCCGACAGCGGTCGCTACATGATGCAATGTGCCGCGCTGCGCTCGCAGGATTCTGCCGAGTCGCTCAAGGCGCGTATCGCCTTTGGCGCTGGCCTCTCCTCCAGCCTGCAGATGGTAAATGGCGACAATGGCACCGTCTATAAGGTGATGGTGGGTCCCTTTAGCGGCAAGGCGGCCGTCGATGCGGCCAACCGCAAGCTGCAAAGCGCCGGCATCAGCGGCTGCATCCCCAAAAAGGGATGACCACCGCCAGCGGATGAGTGATCAGGGCCGGGTAGCAACACCCGGCCCTGTTTCTTTTGGTACCACTCGCCACTGCACCTGCCCCGCCCCATTTTGTCCCGCCAAACAACAGGCTTGAAAAACCCGCTTGCCATCCCCATCTTTCTTGCCATGCACAGTCTGGCCGTTATTCGGCTCAAGCGAGGTAAGTAAAGTGACTACCATAGTTTCAGTTCGCCGCAACGGTCAGGTCGTCATCGGTGGCGATGGCCAAGTCTCTCTTGGCAACACCGTCATGAAGGGCAACGCCCGCAAGGTTCATCGTCTCTATAACGGCAAGGTGCTGGCCGGTTTCGCCGGCGGCACCGCCGACGCCTTCACCCTGCTCGAGCGCTTCGAAGCAAAACTGCAGGCCCATCAGGGTAATCTGGAGCGCGCCGCCGTGGCGCTGGCCAAAGATTGGCGCACCGATCGCGCCCTGCGCCGCCTTGAAGCGCTGCTGGCGGTGGCCGACGAACACAAATCCTTCATCATCACCGGTAACGGTGACGTGGTGCAGCCGGAGCACGATCTCATCGCCATCGGCTCGGGTGGCAACTTCGCCCAGTCCGCCGCCATCGCGCTGCTGGAAAACACCGAGCTGGATGCCAAGACCATCGTCGAGAAGTCCCTCAAGATTGCGGGCGACATCTGCGTCTTCACCAATGGCCACCACACCATTGAAGTGCTGAACTATTCTGCTAAATAAGCCAGCCACGTAACCCATTCTCCAAGGGGTGGGCCCTGCCCGCCCCGGATACAGGAACTCCATCATGTCCGAGATGACCCCGAGAGAAATCGTCCACGAGCTGGACCGACACATCATTGGTCAGGCCGACGCCAAGCGTGCCGTCGCCGTCGCCCTGCGCAATCGCTGGCGCCGGATGCAGCTCGATGAAGAGATGCGTCACGAAGTGACCCCGAAAAACATCCTGATGATAGGCCCGACCGGGGTCGGCAAGACCGAGATCGCCCGTCGTCTGGCCAAGCTGGCCAACGCCCCCTTCATCAAGGTGGAAGCGACCAAGTTCACTGAGGTGGGCTATGTGGGTAAGGAAGTGGACAGCATCATCCGCGATCTGACCGACGTCGCCATCAAGCTGGTGCGCGAGACCGAGATGGAGAAGATGAAATACCGCGCCGAGGAAGCCGCCGAGGAGCGCATCCTCGACGCCCTGCTGCCCAACCCGCGCAACAGCTGGGGCGAGGAGGAGAAGGCAGACAACTCCAACACCCGCCAGATCTTCCGCAAGAAGCTGCGAGAAGGCCAGCTGAATGACAAGGAGATCGAACTCGAGCTGTCAGCCAGTCCCATGGGTGTCGACATCATGACCCCCCCTGGCATGGAAGAGATGGCAAGCCAGTTGCAGGGGCTGTTCCAGAACCTGGGGCAGAACCAGAAGAAGAAGCGCAGGATCAAGGTCAAAGAGGCCATGAAGGTGCTGATCGAAGAGGAAGCAGCCCGGCTGGTCAATCCGGAAGAGTTGAAGCAGAAGGCGATTGCGGCGGTCGAAAACAACGGCATCGTCTTCCTCGACGAGATCGACAAGATCTGCAAGCGCGGCGAGAGCTCGGGCCCCGATGTCTCCCGCGAGGGGGTACAGCGCGACCTGCTACCGCTGGTGGAGGGCTGCACGGTCAGCACCAAGCACGGCATGGTCAAGACAGACCACATACTGTTTGTCGCCTCCGGTGCCTTTCAGGTGGCCCGCCCGTCCGATCTCATCCCAGAGCTGCAGGGTCGCCTGCCCATCCGGGTCGAGCTGACCGCGCTCACCACAGATGACTTCGAGCGCATCCTGACCGAGCCGAACGCCTCGCTCACCGATCAGTACCAGGCGCTGATGGCCACCGAAGGGGTCAAGATCGAGTTCACCAAAGATGGTATCCGCCGTCTGGCCGAAGCGGCCTGGCAGGTCAACGAGCGCACCGAGAACATAGGTGCCCGCCGCCTGCACACCGTCATGGAGCGGCTGATGGAAGACATCTCCTATGATGCCTCCGAGAAGTCCGGCGAGACCTTCGTCATCGATACCGACTACGTCAATGCCCACCTAGGGGCGCTGATCGAGGACGAGGATCTGAGCCGCTTCATCTTGTAAGCACAAGCGCAGCACCCTTCCGTATCAAGACGCCTCCCCCTGCGGAGGCGTTTTTTTATGCCATGTCAGTCTCACGTCGCTGCCCGCACTGCATCCCGGCCAGACAGGTGCGCTGCACTGGCCTGAGCCCGCCGTCAGGCTCGCCATTGAGACCGTCACCATCATGGTGGCGGTTTTTTTATCCGCACTTACCGCATTCATGGTCATAACCTCTTGTTTTGAGTCTGGTATCCTATAGGGAAGGTCATCCGGCCAACCGAATTCAGGAATTCTGTGTCATGTCTCTCCCCGTCAAGAACAGCGCCAAGCAGCGTGAACAAGACAGATCGCGCATTCTCACCCTACTGCTGGTCGATGATGCCCTCACCGACAGCCTGCTGGATCCGCAGGCGGTACAGGATGCCGAGCTACGCGACCAGACCAGCGAGATCACCAATCTGGTCAACCGCCTGCCCGCCGCAGATATCGCCGATGCGCTGGAATCCCTGCCACCGGACGAGCGCCACGTGCTGTGGCAACTGGTGGATGAGGCGAAGCATGGCCAGGTGCTGGTCGAGGCCTCGGAGACAGTGTGGGACAGCCTGATCAGCGGCATGAGCGACAAGGCGCTGCTGCATGCCCTGCGTACCCTGGACATAGACGATCAGATCTACCTCGGCCAATATCTGCCCCGCAACCTGATGGGCCGACTGCTCACCTCCATGGCACCTCCCCAGCGAGATCGGGTGAGAGAGGTGATCCGCTACGGCAAGCACACGGTCGGCACCATGATGGACTTCGAGCTCATCACGGTGCGCGCCGAGGTGAGTCTGGCGACCGTGCAGCGCTACCTGCGCCTGCGTGGCAAGATCCCCGTCAACACCGACAAGCTGTTCGTCATCGACAGGCGCAACCGACTGCAGGGGGAGCTGCCGCTCACCACAGTGCTGCTGCACAAGCCGGCAACCCTGGTCGCCGAGGTGATGGAGCGGGATCCGGTCACCTTCGATCCGGAGGACAACGACGAGGCAGCGGCCCGTACCTTCGAGCGGGATGACCTGATCTCCGCCGCCGTGGTGGACGCACGCGGCAAGCTGATGGGCCGCCTCACCGTCGCCGAGGTGGTGGATCTGGTGTATGAGGAGAGCGACACAGATCTGCGCCGCATGGGGGGGATCAGCGAAGATGAAGACGTATTCGCCCCGGTCAGCAAAGCGGTCAAGACCCGCTGGGCCTGGCTCGCCATCAACCTCTGTACCGCCTTCGTGGCCTCCCGGGTCATAGGTCTGTTCGAGCACACCATATCGCAACTGGTGGCGCTGGCGGCCCTGATGCCCATAGTCGCGGGGATCGGCGGCAACACAGGCAACCAGACCATCACCATGATAGTGCGGGCGCTGGCGCTGCAGCACATCCAGGCCGGCAACGTCTCCTTCCTGCTGTGGCGCGAACTGGGGGTGGCACTTATCAACGGCCTGGTGTGGGGCGGCACCATGGGGCTGGCCACCTATGCCCTCTATCAGGATGCCGCGCTGGGCGCCGTGATGACGTTGGCCATGATGATCAACCTGCTGGTCGCCGCCCTGATGGGGGTCATCATCCCCATGACGATGTCACGTCTCGGCCGGGATCCGGCGATCGGTGCCAGCGTGATGATCACCGCCATCACGGATACCGGCGGCTTCTTCATCTTCCTCGGGCTGGCGACCCTGTTCCTCATCTAGTAAGGACGAGTCGTCCCGATCAAAAAAGGGGTCCTGCACGGACCCCTTTCTCTGTTCCAGGGGGCGGGCTGCTAGACCCGATACCTAGCCACCGCCTGATTGAGCAGCTTGGCCTGCTCGGTCAAGCCATGGCTGGATGTGGCATTTTCCTCCGCCATCAGACCCGCCTCCTGGGCGATGTCGCGGATGTTGTTGACGTTGCGGTTCACCTCGCTGGCCGCCAGCACTGTGTTCAGGATCAACTTAGGACGGATCAGCACGATGGACCTCTCACGAACAGGGCATTGACTGCATGGAGATTACGCAGAAAACGCTATCCCCGTTGTTGTTCAAGGAATATTCATTGAAATGCCAGTCCCACTCCTTATACTGGATCCCACCTGTTTCCAGCCGTGGATTTGACACTATGGAATACAACACTTCAGAACTGTGCGACATCTATCAGGACATGGTGGATGTGCTCGAACCCATGCTCTGCTCCTTCGGCGGCCGTGCCTCTTTCGGCGGCGTCATCACCACAGTCAAATGCTTCGAATCGAATGGCCTGATCCGTGAGCTCGTTAAAGAGAACGGCGTCGGCCGCGTGCTGCTGATCGATGGCGGTGGCTCCATGCGCCGTGCCCTGATCGATAGCGAAATTGCCACTACAGCAGCCGAGAACGAGTGGGAAGGCATCGTCTGCTACGGCTGCGTGCGCGAAGTCGACATCCTGGAGGATCTGGATATCGGCATTCAGGCACTGGCTGCCATTCCGGTGGGCGCCGACAGCAAGGACGTGGGGGAGACGGATCTGCCGGTCAACTTCGGTGGCGTCACCTTCCTGCCCGATGACCACCTCTACGCCGATACCACGGGGGTGATCCTCTCCCCTGAGGCGCTCGATATCGAGTAAGCCGCAACCTATGTAACGACGGGAGCCTTGGCTCCCATTTTTTATGGCTGTCACTTGCTGAAAAAAACAAAAAAAGAGGGCCAGAAGAACTGGCCCTATAACTGGAAGCAATGTGAGCAATGTCGTGCCTTCACAAGAAGTCCATCACGTTGGAACGAATGAAGTCTTTCCCGGAAAACAAGTTAACAATAATCATTCTCATTTAACTAAGCAACTCTTATTTGCCAAAAGTGCAAAAAAATTGACCATCCCGGGGGATGGTCAATTGCGTCAGGCTTGGCGCGTCGCCGCTTGCAGGCCGGCCAATCCGGCCTCACCCACCAGCTTGCTGCTGAGATAACGCAGTAAGACGCCGTAGAGAGGCACAAACAGACCAAGGCTTATCAGCAACTTGAACACATAGTCCACGGTTGCGATCTCGACCCAGTGCTCGGCCATGAAGGGATCCGTGCTACGCCAGAAGGCGATGCTGAAGAAGGCGATGGTATCCACCAGGTTGCCAAACAGGGTCGAGGCGGCGGGTGCCACCCACCAGGCCCTGAGCCGCCGCAGGCGGTTGAATACCACCACGTCCATAAACTGGCCCACCAGATAGGCCATAAAGCTGGCCAGCGCGATGCGAGCCACAAACAGGTTAAACTCCGCCAGATTGCCCATGCCCTGATAACTGCCCTCGAAGAACAGCACGGAGAGCACATAGGAAACAGCCAGCGCAGGCAGCATCACGGTCTGGATGATCTTGCGGGCCAGACCGACACCGAAAATCCGCACCGTCAGATCGGTGGCCAGAAAGATGAACGGGAAGCTGAAGGCACCCCAGGTGGTGTGGAAGCCAAAGATGGTAATCGGCAGCTGCACCAGATAGTTGCTGCTGGCAATGATCAGGATGTGGAACAACGAGAGACGCACCAGCGCCGTCTGGTGCTGAGCAGGGGTCAGATTCATATTGTGACCTTTTTGGTTAATGGGGTTAGGGAACCCATACCGCCACCATTGGCGATAATTGAGGGGCGCGATTATACGCCCCCCAACTGATAGTTCAATCTTTATGCTATTGATTCAACCAGCGGCCATTGTCATCAAAGGGCAAGGTCATGCCCCCCAAGCAGCCCGCTCAGCCTTTGTTATGCTGACAGCCAAGCCAGAACAAGACCTCGCGATCGACCGGCTGCACCGCCGTCAGCCAGCAACCGCTATGGTGTTCATACTCCAGCCTGAACTGACTCCCTTCAAATTCCAGCAACCAGCCGTGACGATCGGCGCCCCACTCCTTGTCGAGCAGCCTGAGCTCCCACTCCTGCAGCAAAGTCCCTGCCAGCGCCGGGAAGGTATCCCAGCAGAGCCCGGGGCAATCCAGCATCAGCACGGCTGACTCCGTGTCTGTCCGCGTTACACGCCAATCCATCTCTCATCCCTCAACTGCTGCAAGAAAGCTCGCCACCGCAATACCACCGGGGAACCGGTGTCGCCAGGTCGTCATACTCGGGTTGTTCGTCATAGGGATGCTGCAAGGCCGCAAACAACCGCTCGAACGGAGTCATATCCCCCGCCTCAGCGGCATCTATCGCCTGCTGGGCCAGGGCATTACGCAGCACGTACTTGGGATTGATGGCATCCATCTGCCGCCTGCGGACGGCATCCTCGCTTCCCTCCCGCACCAGTCGCGCCCGATAGAGCGCGAGCCACTGCTGCCAGCGCGCAGGATCCGGCAGCAGAGCCAGCAGAGCGGCTGGCCACTCCCCCTGCTGAGTCAGCTCACCCAGGCGGCGCAGGAAGAGGTGATAGTCCACTCTCTGGCTTGCCAGCAGTTGGAACAGCTCGCGGAACAGCGCCGGGTCCTCCTCTTCCCACACCACCAACCCGAGCCGGGCGCGCATCAGCTCGGAGTAGTGCAGCATCAGCTGCTGCTCGTACTGGGCCAGCGCGGCGGCCAGGGCGTCGCCATCCACATGGTCTGCCAACGCCTGCGCCAGCTTTTGCAGATTCCAGTAACCCACAGCGGGTTGCTGATCCAGTGCATAGCGACCGCCCGGATCCGAGTGATTACAGACAAAATCGGGCACATAGGCATCGATGAAGCCGTAGGGGCCGTAATCCAGGGTCAGCCCGAGCAGCGACATGTTGTCGGTGTTCATCACCCCATGACAGAAGCCCGCCGCCTGCCACTTGGCGATGAGCCGCGCGGTACGCCGTACCACCTCGGCAAACAGCTCAGCCCCGCTGTCCAGCTCGGGGAAGTGGTGACGCAGCAGATAGTCGATGAGCAGCGGTATCTTCTCCCCCTGCCCGCTCCAGGCGAAATATTCGATGTGACCGAACCGCAGGTGGCTGGGAGCAGTTCGCAGCACGGTTGCGCCCGTCTCTTCCTGCTCCCGGTAGACAGGCTCCTTGCTGCCAACCAGTACCAGCGCACGCGTGGTGGGAATGCCGAGGGCATGGAGCGCCTCTGAGGCGAGATATTCGCGGATGCTGGATCTCAGCACGGCGCGACCGTCACCAAAGCGGGAGAAAGGCGTCTTGCCCGCCCCTTTCAGGTGCAGATCCCAGCCCTGACCATCCGGCGCCCGCAGCTCACCCAGCAGCAGCGCACGCCCATCACCGAGGCGTGGGCTGTAACCGCCGAACTGATGGCCCGCATAGACTTGGGCCACCGGCTGCATACCGGGCAGCGGCTGACCCAGACCACAGCAGGCAAGCCAGTCTGTTTCGCTGACATCGCCCAGTCCCAGCTCGTTCAGCAGGCTGTGGTTGAGGTGCAGCAAGCTAGGTTCGTGCAGCGGCTGGGGGGCCACGGGCTCACAGGCCCAGGGCAGTTCAGTGGCAAAAGTGTTGATCAGCTTCATGGTAGTGCGATTCGTCCCTGCGTATGCTCGTGTCACTCTTTATACCGCCGTCGGCCCACTCAGGCTAACAGGCGATCGCGCTATTTCATTTCAAGGGGAAAAAGATGCAAAGATGGTTGGGCGCCCTGCCCCTGCTGATGTTGTTGTGGGGACAAGCCCAGGCGGCCGATATCGAAGCGGGCAAGGCCAAGGCGGTGGTCTGCTCCGCCTGCCATGGGGTTGAAGGCAAGGCACTGATCCCCGGCTATCCCCATCTGGCTGGCCAGAACCACGCCTATCTGGTGAAGCAGTTGAAAGCTTTCAAGGAGGGCAGTCGCAAGGAACCCCTGATGCTGCCCTTCATGGCCCCGCTAACCGAGGCCGATATGGAGAACCTGGCGGCCTACTACGCCGGCTTGAAATAGCCTCGTGGTGCCCGGCGGACGGGCGCCCCATTCCTGATGGACCTGCTTTCCTAGCGGCGGCAGTAATCGATGATAAGGTCCATAAAGGCTTCGCCGAAGCGCTCCAGCTTGCGATGCCCGACGCCATTGATGGCCAGCATCTCGCCCTCGGTCATCGGCATCAGCTGGGCCATCTCCACCAGGGTCGCATCGTTGAACACCACGTAGGGCGGCACCTCTTCATCCTCGGCGATCTGCTTGCGCAGGCCGCGCAGCTCCTTGAACAGCCGTTTGTCGTAGTTGGCGTTGTCCAGCAGGCCGTTGCGCTTCTCCTTGCGACTGGAGATGGGCTGCAACCGTGGCACCGCCAGTTCCAGCTTCATCTCACCACGCAGCACAGGGCGGGCCGCTTCGGTCAGCTGCAGCACCAGATTGCGGGTGATGTTCTGGGTCAGCAGCCCCTTGTGGATCAACTGGCGGATCACACTCATCCAGTACTCGTGACTCTGATCCTTGCCGATGCCGTAGGTCGACAGCTTGTCGTGGCCGTGATCCTTGATGCGCTGGTTGAGAGAGCCACGCAGTACCTCCACCACGTAACCCACCCCGAAGTTCTGGCCCACCCGCCAGACGCAGGAGAGCGCCTTCTGGGCATCTTCGGTACCGTCATAACTCTTGGGCGGATCCAGACAGATATCGCAGTTGCCGCACGGCTTGTCGTTGTACTCGCCGAAATAGTTGAGCAGCACCTGACGACGGCAGGTCTGCGCCTCGGCAAAGGCCGCCATCACGTTGAGCTTGTACTGCTCAACCTGCAACTGCTGGGGATTTTCTATGTTGTCGAGCAGGCGCCGCACCCGGCCTATGTCGGCGGGATCGTACAGCAGCAGCGCCTCGGCCGGGGTACCGTCACGGCCAGCCCGGCCCGTTTCCTGATAGTAGGACTCGATGTTCTTGGGAATGTCGTAGTGCACCACGAAACGCACGTTCGGCTTGTCGATACCCATGCCGAACGCCACCGTCGCCACCACTATCTCGATGTCATCCTTGAGGAAGGCATCCTGGGTCTGCTGGCGCTGGGCCAACGGCAGGCCGGCGTGGTAGGGCGCCGCCTTGCTGCCATGGCGGGAGAGGCGCTCTGCGACCTCTTCCACACGGTTGCGGCTGGAGCAGTAGACGATGCCGCAGTTGCCCTTCTGGCTCTGCACGTAGCGCAGCAACTGCTCCGCCGCCTTGAACTTCTCCACCAGGCTGTAGCGAATGTTGGGTCTGTCGAAGCTGGCGGTGTGGACGAAGGGATCGTTAAGCTCCAACCGGTGCAGCATGTCGCTGCGGGTCGCCTCGTCGGCGGTCGCGGTGAGCGCCACGACTGGCACTTGGGGGAACCACTGCTTTAGCCGCCCGAGCGCCGCGTATTCCGGCCGAAAATCGTGACCCCACTGGGAGACACAGTGGGCCTCGTCGATGGCGAACAAGCCGAGCGGCAGCTCCGCCAGCCGATCCATGAACTCATGCTGCAGCAAGCGCTCGGGGGAGACATACAGCAGTTTGATCTCGCCACGGCGCATGGCGGCAAAGTTCTGGATCATCTCCTCCCGGCTCAGGGCCGAGTTGATGTAGATGGCCGCCACACCGTTGGCCCGCAGGCTATCGACCTGATCCTTCATCAACGAGATAAGCGGGGAGACCACCACCCCGAGCCCGGGGCGCAGCAGCGCCGGGATCTGGAAGCAGAGTGACTTGCCGCCACCGGTGGGCTTGAGCACCATGGCATCACGTCCCGCCACTATTTGCTCGATGATCTCCAGCTGGCCCGGCCGAAATTGCTGGTAGCCGAATACCGCCTGCAACAGGGCAAGAGGTGTATCGGGCAAGGTTTCGGCAATGACGGTCATGGGCTCTCCTTTGGGGTCGCCATTCTAAAGCAGCCGCCGCTCACAATAAACCTGCCATTGCGACTGTTAATGATGTGTTGCAGACTGGCTGGCGTTTTTACTCGGCGTTGATGACAGGGAGCGGTATCAGAGAATGAAACACATGCTGAAGAAGATGGCGCTCAGTGGTATTGCCAACCTGTTCGCCGAGCGGATGCCGTTCAACAAGCTGATTGGCATACAGGTGACCCACTACGACTTCGAGAAGGTGGAGCTGCGCATCAAGATGGATGACAAGCTAATCGGCAACCCCTTCCACAACATCTTGCACGGCGGCGTCACCGCCAGCCTGCTGGATGTGGCCGGCGGCATGATAGTCGCCGCCTCCTGCATCGACGAGCTGGAAGACTTCTCCCCCAACTACCTCAAAGAGCGCTTCTCCCGCCTCGGCACCATAGACCTGCGCGTGGACTACCTGCGCCCGGGCCGCGGCAACGAGTTCATCGCCACCGCCCACATCATCCGTGCCGGCAGTAAGGTCGCCGTCGCCCGGATGGAACTGCACAATGAAGAGGGCACCCACATCGCCTTCGGGACCGGCACCTATCTGGTGGGCTGACTCACCGATTGCATAAAAACAACACTGCTAATCTGATTTTAATCATTAGAATCGTTACCCCCTCTGCCGCCCACGGGTCCATACTGACATTCGGGATTGTGTGCAGAGGGAGGATTGCAGGCGATGAGTACGAAACGGGCCACCAAACCATCCAGAGCCTTGTTGACACAGATCGAGTCCATGCTCGACGAGGTGCAGACACCCGAGTGTCGCCACTGGCTGGAACAGGAGCTTGAGGGATACTCTCTCTGTTCGCCCCTGCCTTGGTATCGCATCGTAGCCTGTCGGCAACGCGGTCACTTCTTGGATCTGAAGACGGGAAAATATTTGACCTGTCATATCAACAGTCAAACGCTAAGCCAACGCGATCTGGCCCAGATTCAGTTCATCTATGCCCGTGAACCCGCCACCCATTATCTACTGCAACGCAATTCTGGTATTGAACCCTGGCCAGAGCAGCTGCTGGAAGATTATCAGGAGCAGTTGATCCCCGGCCATTTATGCCTGCAAGCCTGGCATGAACCCGTGTCTTCATTACGTTCACAACTGATGGAGGGAATCGAACATTTCATTAGTGAGTACCCCAAGCACGCGGCCTTGCAACCTCAACACAGCTTCAAGGCATTGCGGCATCAGCACTGGCATATCTGAGTAAGCGCCTTGCGCGCAAGGAGGGCACCATAGACAAGACCCATAGCGAGATTGCCACAATCTAGAGTGCCGGAGTCAGGATCAGACTCCACCCTGGGCCACCGAGCGGTGGCCCTTTTAATGCCTGCACACTACGACGGCACCAGGAAAGATGGGCAAGAAAGCTGCAACGACCTCGGCATGCCACAACCAGCCAGACATTCCGTACCGGGATCGGTAAAATCCGAATGCGAAAAGGCCGCTCATTGAGCGGCCTTTTCTAATATGGTCGGTGTGAGAGGATTCGAACCTCCGACCCCTTCGTCCCGAACGAAGTGCGCTACCAAGCTGCGCTACACACCGATGTCTGCGGGGCGAGAATTTACCTAATGCCCCGACATGACACAAGCCTTTTTTGTGTTTTAAGGGAAAAAAATGGCCGTTCGTTCAACTATTCAGCGCTTTGGCACCGGGTTCACAGAAAGGGCGTAAGGGCGTGACATTTCTCCAACCCACCCTAGGGAAGCTGAAATTCGGCGGGTCCCAGCAAGCGGCGCTGCCAGTCGGCCACCTTCCCATGTTCCAGCCAGTTGGCCGCATGCTGGCGCCAATTGGGAGAGAGCGCCGGGTTCTCCAGCAGCAACAGCAGATCCGCTTCGTCCCGTACCAGATTGAACAGGATATCGGCGGTCCGCTTCACCGTCAGGGCGGGATAGGGCCTGTCGACCAGCACCATAGTTTCCTGCGGTGCGACCGCCCCCTCCTCCAGCACCCGCAACAGCCAGCCACAGCGGCCATTGAGCTGTATCACCTGTGATATTTGACCATAACCGAAACGCTGGTTGAGCTTGAAACAGGGGGATCTCGGCTGGCTTATCTGGATCAGCGCCTCACCGAACCGATAGATATCACCAATGCAGGCCTGCTGCTCGGTCAACCCAAGGCCGGACAGATTCTCGCCAAAAGCGGCGGGTTGCCAGGGTGTGCGGGGCGCAGCAAGGCCCATGGCGGTTTGCCAGGTCTGCCACCAGGGATAGTGATCGGCAGGATAGTAGTGGAGCGCCCGATCCGGGCCACCGTGGTGGCGCAGGTCACACTGCTCATCGCCTTCCAGACCGGAAAAGGTACAGCGAACGGACGCAGAGATCGGTTGCTTGTGAATGGAGGTGGTGAGGCCGGGCACCAGCTCGGTGCCACGACCGCTAAAAAGGGAGATCCGCATACTCATCCTCCAGGTTGACGAGAGTAGGCGGATCTTATCATGGCGTCAGACGACGGCCTGCATCTGGGTGGTCATGGCTATCTCGGCGCGACGGCGTTTCTCAGCCTTGGCCATCAGGTACCAGCTACCAAAGGTGAACAGCGACACCGATAACAGGATCAGACTGGCTACCGCGTTGATCTCGGGTTTCACGCCGAGTCGCACCGCCGAGAAGACCTCCATCGGCAAGGTAGTCGCCCCCGGACCCGAGACAAAGCTCGCCAGCACCAGATCATCCAGCGACAGAGCAAACGACATCATGCCACCCGCCGCCAGCGAGGGGGCTATCATGGGGATGGTGATCAAGAAGAACACCTTCCAGGGTTTTGCACCCAGATCCATGGCTGCCTCCTCGATAGAGAGATCCAGCTCCCGCAGGCGCGCCGACACCACGATCGCCACATAGGCGGTACAGAAGGTGGTGTGAGCGATCCAGATGGTCACCATGCCACGCTCGGCAGGCCAACCCACCAGCTGGGCCATGGCCACAAACAGCAGCAACAACGATAGACCCGTGATCACCTCGGGCATCACCAGGGGTGCCGTCACCAGCCCGCCGAACAGGGTCCGGCCGCGGAAGTGCGGGATCCGGGTCAACACGAAGGCCGCCACCGTCCCCAGCGCCACGGCGGCAACCGCCGTATAGAGCGCAATCTCCAGCGAGCGCAGCACAGAGCCTATCAGCTGTTTGTTGTCGAGCAGGCCGAAGTACCACTTGAGCGACCAGCCCCCCCACACAGTCACCAGCTTGGAGGCGTTGAAGGAGTAGATCACCATGATGACCATGGGCAGGTAGATAAACAGCAGCCCCAGCCACAACATCAGCTTGGCAAAACCGAAACGCTTCATACCTTGCCCTCTAATTCTTTCGCCTGGTTGCGGTTAAACAGGATGATGGGCACGATAAGCACTGCCAGCATCACCACCGCCAGGGCCGACGCCACAGGCCAGTCGCGGTTGTTGAAGAACTCCTGCCACAGTACCTTGCCGATCATCAGGGTCTCGGGGCCGCCGAGCAGTTCCGGGATCACGAATTCGCCCACCACGGGAATGAACACCAGCATGCAGCCGGCTATGATGCCGTTTTTGGACAGCGGCACCGTGATCTGCCAGAAGCGGGTCAGGTTGCGGGCACCGAGGTCAGAGGCCGCCTCCAGCAGGCTCTGATCGTGCTTGACCAGGTTGGCGTAGAGCGGCAGCACCATGAACGGCAGGTAGGAGTAAACGATGCCGATATAAACCGCCAGGTTGGTATTGAGGATCTGCAGCGGTTCATCGATCACCCCGATCCCCAGCAAGAGGCTGTTGAGCAGACCGTTGTTGCTGAGGATCCCCATCCACGCATAGACCCGGATCAGGATCGCGGTCCAGGTCGGCATCATGATGAGCAGCAGCAGAACGGTCTGGGTCTCCTTGTTGGCCCGCGCGATGGAGTAAGCCATGGGATAGCCGATCAGCAGACAGAGCAGGGTGCTGACGAAGGCAATCTTGAGAGAACCGAGATAGGCCGCTATGTAGAGTTCATCCTCCCACAGCAGCAGGTAGTTGCCCATGTTGAGCAAGATGGTGAGCTGATTGTCGGCCCAGCTCACCACGTCCGTGTAGGGCGGGATCGCCACGTCCGCTTCGGCGAAGCTGATCTTCACCACTATGATGAAGGGCAGCAAGAAGAAGAGGAACAGCCAGAAGAACGGAATGCCGATCACCAGCTGGCGCCCACCCAGTCGCTTCAGTCGTCTCAATGCCTTCATGATTGCAACACCACGCCGCTGTCATCTTCCCAATAGAGGAACACCTGATCATCCCAGGTTGGCCGCTTGCCGTGGCGTTCGGCGTTGGCGATGAAAGCCTGAACGATTTTGCCCGAGGGCAGCTGGATGTGGTAAACCGAGTGGCCGCCCAGATAGGCGATGTCATAGACCTCACCCTTGGTCCAGTTGAAGTCCGGGTGCTCAATCTCGGTCGGTTTCTGGGTGCTCATCAGCAGTTTTTCCGGCCGCAGGGCGTAGGTCACCTTCTTGTTCTCGGCGCGGGAGCTGATGCCGTGGCCCACGTAGATGGGTTGTTCCAAGTCGGCGCAGGCGATGGTGGCATGGTCCTGCTCATCCTCCACCAACAGACCGTCGAACAGGTTGACGTTGCCGATGAACTCGCACACCAGCCGGCTGGCCGGAGTCTCGTAGATATCCATGGGGCTGCCGATCTGCTCGATGCAGCCCAGATGCATAATGGCGATCCGTTCGGCCATGGTCATGGCCTCTTCCTGATCGTGGGTCACCATGACGCAGGTTACACCGACGCGCTCGATGATCTCGACCAGCTCCAGCTGCATCTGGGAACGCAGCTTCTTGTCCAGTGCTCCCATGGGTTCGTCCAACAGCAACAGCTTGGGGCGCTTGGCCAGGGAACGGGCCAGGGCGACCCGCTGGCGCTGACCACCGGAGAGCTGGTGCGGCTTGCGGCGCGCATACTGGGTCATCTGCACCAGCTTGAGCATCTCCTCCACCCGCGCATTCACCTCCGCCTTGGGCAGGCCATCCTGCTTGAGACCGAAGGCGATGTTCTGCGCCACCGTCATGTGGGGGAACAGAGCGTAGGACTGGAACATCATGTTGATGGGACGTTCATAGGGCGGCATGTCGGTGATGTCGACACCATCGAGAAACAAGCGCCCCTCGGTGGGGCGCTCGAATCCAGCCAGCATCCGCAGCAGGGTCGACTTGCCGGAACCGGACCCCCCCAGCAGGGCGAAGATTTCGCCCTTGTGGATGTTGAGGGACACGTTGTCGACCGCCAGCGTTTCATCGAACTGCTTGCTTACCCTGTCAATCTTAACCAGCACTTCTTTGCGCTGCTGGTTGCCCTCGAGGGCTTTCTTGTAGGCACTGGAGGCTATCGCCATTACCAAACTCCCAAACGTGATACCGGCCTGGGCCGATCCATAAAACAGTCTGGCGCCCCCGAACGGGCGCCAAGGTTAGGTTCCGGACTTGATCTTGGTCCAACTCCGGGTGATCAGACGCTGCACCGCACGGGGATGTGCCTGCTGCACATACAGCCGTTCCAGCACCGCCTGGGGTGGATAGACGGACTCGTCATCACGCACGCTCTCGTCCATGTACTCTCCCGCCTTGGCATTGGGATTCGCATAGCCCACATGGTTGCTGATCTTGGCTATCACCTCTGGCTGGAGTACGTAGTTGATCAGGGCGTGCGCCTCTTTCACATTGGTGGCATCCGCCGGGATCGCCATCATGTCGAACCAGAGGTTGCCCCCCTCTTTCGGGATGCTGTAAGCAATCTTGATCCCCTTGCCCGCCTCGTCGGCACGAGCCGCCGCCTGCAATATGTCGCCGGAGAAGCCGGCTGCGACGCAGATGTCGCCATTGGCCAGATCGCCTATGTACTTGGAGGAGTGGAAGTAGGCCACATAGGGTCGCACCTTGAGCAACTGGCTCTCGGCACGCTTGAGATCGGCCGGTTCCTGGCTGTTGGGATCTAGCCCGAGATAGTTGAGCGCCGCCGGGATCATCTCGTCGGCCGAGTCGAGAAAAGCGACGCCGCAACGGGCCAGCTTCTGCATGTTTTCCGGCTCGAAAATCATGGCCCAGGAGTCAATCTTGTCGACCCCCAGCACGGCCTTGACCTTGTCAACGTTGTAACCGATGCCATTGGTACCCCACAGGTAGGGCACGGCGTACTGATGACCCGGATCCACTTTGTCGAGCTGCTTGAGCAACACAGGATCCAGATTGACCAGATTGGGCAGCAGGGCAGGATCCAGCTTCTGGAACGCACCGGCCTTGATCTGCTTGGCCAGGAAATTGTTGGAAGGCACCACCAGATCGTAACCGGTGCGTCCGGTCAGCAGCTTGCCTTCCAGGGTCTCGTTGGAATCAAACACGTCGTAGACGGTCCGGATCCCGGTTGCCTGCTGAAAGTCACTGAGGGTGGTCTCGCCGATATAATCGGACCAGTTGTAAAAATGAACCACTGGGGCTGCCTGGGCCACGTTTGCCAACCCCAACGCCAGGGCCATCGTCACTATCTTGGTTGTGTGCACGTATATCAGTCCTCATGTTTTTTGGTATGCCAGTGCGCATCCATGCGCTCCGTCCAACCTGTCGGGTTGCCACCACCCTCCCGGCCGAACTGCAGACCGGGAGGGGCACTCATCACTTACTTGCCTGATTTTATCTTGGTCCAGCTGCGGGTCATCAGACGCTGCGTCTTGGCCGGCAGATCCGGGAAGGTATAGATCTTCTTGAGCGTCTCCGCGTTCGGGTAGATACCCGGGTCGGTACGGATAGGCTCATCCACCAGCGGGGTCGCCGCCCTGTTGCCGTTCGGGAACTGCACCACGTTGGTGATGTTGGCGATCACTTCCGGCTTCATCAGGTAGTTGATGAAGGTGTGGGCGGCCTCGACGTTCTTGGCATCGGCCGGAATGGCCAGCATGTCAAAGAAGCTGCCAGCCCCCTCTTTCGGAATGGTGTAGGTCAGGGTCACGCCGTTCTTGGCCTCCGCCGCCCGCGCCTTGGACTGCTGCAAGTCCCCCGAGTAACCGACAGCGACACACAGGTTGCCGTTGGCCAGATCCGAGATGTACTTGGAGGAGTGGAAATAAGCGGTATAGGGACGGATGGAGAGGAACAGTGCCTCGGCCTGCTTCAACTCGTCCGGCTTCTGGCTATCCGGTTTGAAGCCCAGATATTGCAGGGCAGCCGGCAGCATTTCGGTCGGTGAGTCGAGGAAAGAGACACCACACTCTTTCAGTTTGGCCATGTTCTCCGGTTTGAACACCAGATCCCAGGAGTCCACAGGCGCGTCCTTGCCCAGCACGGCTTTCACCTTCTCGGCGTTGTAGGCGAAGCCAATGGTGCCCCACATGTAAGGAATGGAGTACTGGTTGCCCGGGTCGCTCGGATCGAGCGCCTTCAACAGGTCGACATCCATGTTTTGCCAATTGGAGAGCTTGGACTTGTCCAGCTTCTGGAACACGCCCGCCTTGATCTGTTTGGCCAGGAAGGGGTTGGACGGCACGACTATGTCGTAGCCCGAACTGCCCGCCAACAACTTGGCTTCCAGCACCTCGTTGCTGTCGAACACGTCGTATACCACCTTGATGCCCGTCTCTTTCTGGAAGTTTTCCAGGGTATCCGGCGCGATATAGTCGCTCCAGTTGTAGACGTGCAACACCTTGTTCTCAGCCATCGCCCCGGTACTCATCATGACCAGCGCGACAGAAGCGGCAATCATTCCCGTTTTGAAAGACATCGTCCTTGTCTCCTAAGCAAATTGTATGCGCAAGCCAACCTGCCCGGCACTCACCTACCCTTTCAGCTTTGCAGCCGTCAGATCCAGACTGAGCCTGGCCAGATTGACCAATTCATCCACCTGTTCCTCAGTGATCACCAAGGGGGGCGATATGATCATGGTATCGCCGACAGCCCTCATCACCAAGCCATTGTTAAAGCAGAACTCCCGGCAGGTCATACCGGCCTGCAGCGCAGCCGGGAAGCGGCTGTTGGTCTGTTTGTCCTGCACTATTTCCAGCGCGGCCACCAGGCCTTTGCCACGGGTTTCTCCCACCAGCGGATGCTCTGCCAGTTCGCGCCAGCGGCGCTGCAAATAGGGGCCGATATTATCATGGATTCGCTTAACTATGCTTTCGTTTTGCATAAGCGTAATGTTGGCGATAGCGACGGCGCAGGCCACCGGATGCCCGGAATAGGTGAAGCCGTGGTTGAATTCGCCGCCCTCCTCCACCAGCACCTTGGCGACCCTGTCACCCACCATCACGGCCCCCATCGGCAGATAGCCGGAGGTAATCCCCTTGGCCAGGCACATGAGGTCCGGCTTGATGCCAAACCCTTCGCTGGCGAACCAGTGACCGGTACGGCCGAAACCGCAGATCACCTCGTCGGCGATGAGCAGGATGCCGTAGTGATCGCAAATACGCTGGATCTCGGGCCAGTAGCTGTCGGGCGGGATGATGACGCCGCCGGCACCCTGGATGGGCTCGCCGATAAAGGCGGCGACCTTGTCCACCCCCAGTTCCAGTATCTTCTGTTCCAGCTGGCGGGCGCGCTCCAGACCAAACTCATGGGCGCTCATCCCCTGCCCCTCACCGAAGTGGTAGGGCTGATCGATGTGCACTATGCCGGGGATGGGCAGGCCACCCTGGGCATGCATGCCCTTCATGCCGCCCAGGCTGGCGCCCGCCACCGTCGAGCCGTGGTAGGCATTGTGGCGACTGATGATCACCTGCTTGTCCGGCTGCCCCTTGCTGGCCCAGTAGTGGCGTACCATGCGCAGTACGGTATCGTTGCACTCGGAGCCCGAACCGGTGAAGAAGACGTGATTGAGATGGGAGGGGGTGATCTCGGCCAGCAGGGTCGCCAGCTCGGCCGCAGGCGGGTGGCTGGTCTGGAAGAAGAGGTTGTAGTAGGGCAGTTGCTGCATCTGTTTGGTGGCGGCATCCACCAGTTCCTGCCGACCATAACCCATGTTGACGCACCAGAGACCCGCCATCCCGTCCAGGATGCGGCGCCCCTCCGAATCTTCCAGATAGATGCCTTCGGCCTTGGTGATGATGCGGCTGCCCTTCTTGTTGAGCGCCTGAAAGTCGGTAAAGGGGTGCAGGTGGTGGCTGGCATCCAGCTGTTGCCACTCACGTGTGGTCTGCTTCATTGCTTGCTCCTCGGTTCCTTCGATTTAAGCGAGACGGTTTCGTCAGTCGGTGAGGACGGCTGGCGCGCTCACAGCACTGCCACTCACCGGTGGGTGTTGATGCGATAGTGAGCAGAGGGGAAGCCGTCATTGGCCTCCCCCTATCTGGGCGGCGCGTGGCAAGCACGCATCCGGATCACACGTTCAGCAGCAGGAACTCCCGCTCCCAGCGGCTGATCACCCCGAAGTAGGTCTCGTACTCCTTGCGCTTGACCGCGACAAAGGCCCGGATGAAGCGCTCCCCCAGCATCTCCTTGATGGGCTCGCACTGTTCCAGGTGGCTCAGGGCCTCCTCCAGCGAGCGGGGCAGGCTGTAGGGCAGATCATAGGCACTCGACTTCATCTCCTGCAGCGGCTCGAGCTTCTCCATCATGCCGAGGTAACCACAGGCCAGGGTGGCGGCCAGGGCCAGATACGGATTGGCATCGGCCCCGGCGAAGCGGTTTTCGACCCGGCGAGCACCGGCCTCGGAGAAGGGCACGCGCAGGCCGCAGGTGCGGTTTTCCACCCCCCACTGCACGTTGCGCGGCGCGCTCTCGCCGAAGGTGAGGCGACGGTAGGAGTTGACGTTCGGCGCCAGCAAGGCAGTCACCGCCGGGGTGTACTTTTGCAGGCCCGCGATGAAGTGCATGAACTGCTCGGTATTGCCGCCATTTTCCGTGCCGAACAGGTTGCGACCGTCCACATCTTCCAGGCTCTGGTGGATGTGCATGGCGGAGCCCGGCTCGTCGCTCATCGGCTTGGCCATAAAGGTGGCGTAGATGCCATGCTTGTGGGCCGCCTCACGCATGGTGCGCTTGAACAGGAACACCTGATCCGCCAGATCGATGGCATCGCCGTGCAGGAAGTTGATCTCCATCTGGGCGGCGCCGGATTCGTGGATCAGGGTGTCCACTTCCAGCTCCTGCGCCTCACAGTAGTCGTACATGTCCTCGAAGATGGGGTCGAATTCGTTGACCGCATCGATACTGAACGACTGGCGGGCCGTCTCGGGACGGCCATTGCGGCCAATGGGCGGCACCAGCGGATAGTCGGGGTCTTCGTTGCGCTTGACCAGATAGAACTCCAGCTCGGGCGCCACCACCGGCTTCCAGCCCTGTTTCTCATAAAATGACAGGACCCGACGCAGCACGGAGCGCGGCGCTATGTCGATCAGCTTGCCATTGATGTCGAAACAGTCGTGGATCACCTGAGCGGTCGGCTCCAGCGCCCAGGGCACAAACCGAATGGTGTTGGGGTCCGGGTAGAGCTGCATGTCCCGCTCCAGCGGGTCTATCATGCTGTCGTCATCCGGGTACTCGCCGGTCACCGTCTGGGTGAAGATGACCTCGGGCAACCGCATGCCCCCTTCGCGCAAAAATTTGTTGGCTGGAATGATCTTGCCTCGGGCATTACCGGTGAAATCCGGAAACAGGCACTCCACTTCCGTGATGCGATTGCTCTCCATCCAGCCCTTGATACTGTCCATGTTAAACCCCGACTTTACGATTGCCATTGGCAAGGGTGTCTAATATATGGAACACCCTTGTTATCGAATTGTAATCAACACCACCATAAAAGCCCGCCGTTATAGCCAATGTCAAGCAGTGGTGTTTAAAAAATGATAAGTAACGGTGCATATAATGACCATGGCGACACCAAATACTAAACACCCTGGCGCCCTCAACGCTGACGGCAATCCCAGTGCCACCGAAGGGGCCTGATCCCCCATGTTCTCAGTCAGCCCCTGTCCGAATCGGGTCATTTTTTTGCAAGGGCGCACAATCCTTGCCCTATTTGCTTTGCATACCTGCTTTTTTTTGGTACAAGGCCCGCCCTGATTTGCACTCTCCTGCTTGGATTTGGTGCAAATGCAGGACACAGGGCTTGGTCTGCAGGCAGACAGCCCCCATAAACAGGGATAATTGGGTTAGTAACTGACTGGTAGTAAACCGTATGTGTGATTTCATGACTAAAGACCAACTGGCCTTTTACAAGGGGCAGATCGAGCGCCAGATCCTCGAACTCGAGGATCGCCTCAATTCCCAGGCCAGCCAGGCCATCGCCACCGATACCAACGAGATGGCAGATGAAATTGACCGTGCCAGTATCGAGGAAGCCCGTCGTCTGGAGCTGAACCGCATCGAGCATGACAAGTTGCACCTGCGCAAGCTGCAGGGTGCATTAAGGCGTATCAACGAAGGGGATTTTGGTTACTGCGAATCTTGCGGTGACGAGATCTCACTCAAGCGACTTCAGGCTCGTCCCGAGTCCCGCTTCTGTCTCGAATGCCAGAGTACCAAGGAGTTCAACGATACCCATGTGTATCGTCGCGTCGCCTGATTCTTCGAAGAACCGTCACGAGCCGGTCGCGAGAAGTCGTCAACCATGCGCAGCAAAGGAACCGGCGTTTATGTTGATAAATGCGGACCAAAAGCTGCACATGAGCCCTGATCACGGCGTCGCACAAGAGAGTGACAAGTTCTGTTAGACTCCGGGCAAGTCCGGAATCTACAGGAGAGCAGAGAGTGAAATGGTTCCTCAAACTGTGCTTGTGTCTGCCGTTGCTGGCACAAGCACAGACCCTCACGGTCAAGGTCCCCAGCCGACCGATCAACGATCTCGACAAGGAATACCAGCTCAAGCTGCTGGAACTGGCGCTGACCCATGCCGGGCAGCCATTTCGCATCCAGCAGATCGAACTCAACCTCAACCAGCACAGCCTGCAACAGCAGCTGAGCAAGGGCCAAACCATCAATGTGTTCTGGATGGGCACCTCCAGCGCACTCGAATCCTCCCTCATCGCCGTCCCCATACCGCTGTTTCGCGGTCTGGAAGGGCTACGCCTCTCCTTCATCCACGCCGATGCCCAGGAGAAGTTCAATCAGGTCAACTCGCTGACCGATCTCAAGCAACTGAAGGCGGCCCAGGGGATCGGCTGGGCCGACAACAAGATCCTGGAGAATGCCGGTATTCCGACCTACTCGGGACGCTACAGCAACCTGTTTCGCCTGACCAACGACGGCGACAAACTCGACTTCTTCCCGCGCAATCTGGTAGAAATCTTCGCCGAACGCAGCGAGCTGGTGGCGCAATATCCGAATCTGGTGATAGATCAGCACCTGCTGCTCCGCTACCCCTTCGCCGA
Organism: Aeromonas popoffii; assembly: GCF_000820025.1. Lineage (GTDB taxonomy): Bacteria > Pseudomonadota > Gammaproteobacteria > Enterobacterales > Aeromonadaceae > Aeromonas > Aeromonas popoffii. The sequence goes on along the minus strand of NZ_CDBI01000047.1, from coordinate 89,865 downwards.
GTTCTTCTTCGTCAGCCCCGAGTATCCCAAGCTGGCCAAGGCGATCCAGACCGGGCTGGAACGTGCTTATGCCGATGGCAGCTTCATGACGTTCTTCCGTGAGAACCCCAAGATCCGTGAGGCCCTCGCCAGCGCCAATCTGAACCAGCGGGTCACCATTTCACTGCCCAATCCGGACATGACCCCCTTGCTCAGGAGCATTCCGGCCCAATATTGGGAATATCCACCCCAATAAGGGGATTCAGGGCTCAGCGTGGGGATGACCCAGCGCCATGACCTAGCTCGCGCAAAGAGACGCAGAGGCGATGGCAGCGCTGGCAAGGGACGTGCCAGCCAGCTGAGGGGTCAAACCGCAGCGCCAGGGAGGTGCCATGAAACGGCTCGATGAATGGTTCAACGACGACGGCCAGTGCCACCAGCACACCGTCAAAGTGACGATCCACAAACTGGCCGTGCCCGGCATCGACCTCTGCTCACTGACCTTGCTCTGGATAGCCCAGTGTGCCGGCCACAGGATCGAGGGGAATCGCCCCTCCTCTTTTCCTCGCCGACCTGCCATTTCTACTGATCAGCCCCGCCTGGGTGCTGGCCAGCCTCTATCGTCGTCTGGGCATTCCCTACTGAGGGAGGCCAACAGGAGAGACCATGTCATACCGTCACACGCCCAGTAACAGATTCGGTCCTGCCCTGCCCCTGCTGCTGGGGGCACTACTCGCCGGCCCGGCCCTGGCCGACAAAGCCGATCCCATAGGTGAGGTAAGCACCGCCTTCAAGCTGGTGGGCCCCAACCACAAGATCCTGGTGGAAGCGTTCGATGACCCCCGCATCACGGGCGTCGCCTGCTATCTGGCTCGCCCCAAGACCGGTGGCGTCAAGGGCGGGCTGGGGCTGGCGGAAGACCCCTCCCACGCCTCTTTGTCGTGCCACCAGATTGGCTCCATCACACTGCCTGCCAAGCTGAAGGCGGGGGAAGAGGTGTTCGACGTCAGCACCTCGCTGGTGTTCAAAGAGCAGAAAGTGGTGCGCTTTTACGACGAAAAGCGCAATGCGCTGGTCTATCTGACCTACAGCACCAAACTGGTGAATGGCTCGTATAAAAGTGCAGTAAGCGCGGTTCCCATCATGCCGTGGGGCTGAAAAGCCACCATTTAACCCGTGATGACACGCTTTATTTGTTGTAATTTAACTACATCATTAGTTGCGGAGAGCCCACCATGAACATCGCCGTTTTCAGTACCAAGAGCTACGACAAGGACCACTTCAATCAGGCCAACAGCCAGTACGGTTACGAGCTGGAGTTCTTCGACGTGCGGCTGGAGGCCAAGACAGCCCGGCTGGCCCACGGCTTCCCCGTGGTGTGCCTGTTCGTCAATGACGATGCCGATCGGGAGGTACTGACCGAGCTGGCCGCCAACGGCACCAAGGTGATCGCGCTGCGCTGCGCCGGTTACAACAACGTGGATCTGGTCGCCGCCAAGGAGCTGGGGCTGAAAGTGGTGCGCGTGCCCGCCTACTCCCCCGAAGCCGTCGCCGAACACGCGGTGGGGCTGATGATGACCCTCAACCGCCGCATCCATAAGGCCTATCAGCGCACCCGCGATGCCAACTTCTCGCTGGAAGGCCTGGTCGGCTTCAACATGCACGGCCGCACCGCCGGCATTATCGGCACCGGCAAGATCGGCATCGCTACCCTGCGTATCCTCAAGGGCTTCGGCATGCGGCTGCTGGTGAGTGACCCCTACCCGAGTCAGGCAGCCATCGAGCTGGGGGCCGAATACGTGGATCTCGACACCCTGTTCCGTCAGTCCGACGTCATCAGCCTGCACTGCCCGCTGTTCAAGGAGAACTATCACCTGCTGAACAAGGAGGCATTCGCCAAGATGAAGGACGGAGTGATGATCATCAACACCAGCCGGGGCGGCCTGCTCGACTCCAATGCCGCCATCGAGGCACTCAAGACCGCCCGCATCGGCGCGCTGGGGCTGGACGTCTACGAAGAGGAAGAGGATCTCTTCTTCTCCGACAAGTCCAACGAGGTGATCACCGATGATGTGTTCCGCCGCCTGTCGGCCTGCCACAACGTGCTGTTTACCGGTCATCAGGCCTTCCTGACCCGCGAGGCGCTGCACGCCATCGCCGATACCACCCTCGGCAACCTCAAGGCCATCGAGAGCCAGGGCCGCAGCGACAACGAGGTGGAGTAATCCTCTCGCCCCCGCAGTCATGAGCAACAGAGGGAGCCACTCCCTCTGTTTTCCACACCAACATGCTCTTCGTCATACAATTCTCCCCTGCAGCCGCAATAACCATGGCGCCGGGTTGTGAGACCTGACGCCATCGGGTAGGCTACCAGCCCTTTTTTATTCAGGAGTCTGGCTGCCCATGTTTATCGGATTTGATTACGGTACCTCCAACTGTGCCGTCGCCGTGATGGAACAAGGCAGCCCCAGGCTGCTGACCCTGTGCGGTTCCCGCTATCTCCCCTCCACCCTGCATGCGCCCCACAGAGATGCCATCGCAGGTCTCCTGGCCGAAGGGCTGGCCCCGGCCCAGCAGGCAGAATACCTCAAGCTGCGCGGCCCCGTGGTCGCCCGGGCCCAGGCGGTGCGCCGCCAGATGCGGGAAGAGGGACTGATCGACGAGCTGAGCTTCGGTGCCGCGGCGCTGGAGCGCTATCTGGAGGAACCGGACGATGGCTACTACATCAAGTCGCCGAAATCCTTCCTCGGCGCCTACGGCCTCAAGGCCCCCCAAATCGCGCTGTTCGAGGACATCGTCTGCGCCATGATGCTGCACGTGCGCCGCGAGGCGGAGCAGCAGCTCGGCACTCAGGTGCGCCGCGCCGTGATCGGTCGTCCAGTCAACTTCCAGGGGCTGGCCGGGGAGGAAAGCAACAGCCAGGCCATCGCTATCCTCACCGAGGCGGCCCGTCTAGCCGGGTTCGAACAGGTGGAGTTCCTCTATGAACCCGTGGCGGCCGGTTTCGAGTTCGAGGCACGGCTGGACGAAGACGCCATCGTGCTGGTGGTGGATATCGGCGGCGGCACCACAGACTGCTCCATGCTGCGGATGGGCCCGAGCCATCGCGACCAGCTGGATCGCAGCGGCGATCTGCTCGGCCACAGCGGCCAGCGCATCGGCGGCAACGACTTCGACATCCGGCTGACGGTAGAGGGGATGATGCCGCTGCTCGGCATGCACGAGACCCTCAAGACCGGCAAACCACTGCCCCACCCGCTGTTCTGGGATGCGGCCGCTATCAACGACGTCAGTGCCCAGGGCCGCTTCTACAGCCTGGATACCGCCCGTCAGCTGCAGGATCTGCAGCTCGACAGCCAGCCAGGCAGCAAGCTGGGTCGCCTTGCCAATCTGCGGGCCCACAAGCTGAGCCACCAGCTGGTGTGGCGCGCCGAGCAGGGCAAGATCGCCCTCTCGGAGCAGGCATCCAGTCATCAGTCTCTGAGCGAGCTGGAGAAGGGACTGGAGGCTGAACTCAATCGCGAGCAGCTGGCCAACGCCTCGGCCCTGCTGCTGGAGAAGATTGGCGAGCTGATGGAGCAAGCCATTGCCGCCGCGGGTGTGCAGCCCGACCGTATCTTCGTCACCGGCGGCAGTGCCCGCTCGCCGCTCATCGCCGCCTACATTCGTCAGAAGTTGCCCACGATTCCGCTTGAAGGTGGCGATGACTTCGGTTCGGTGGCGGCAGGACTTGCCCGTTACGCCGAGCGTCTATTCAACCGCTGATACAAAGCGCTCAGGGTTGCGGTCATCTTGTTGGCATCGAACAAATCCCGCCGACCAACAAGTGTTGCCATTTAACGACACAGGGCTGACCTGCAGGGCGACAGAAGTGGTCGGGGGCCGCCCCCCTCGCCCTGCCCCGAGGGCTGTGCAGGAGGTATGCTTGTCGCTCCCACTATTGGAGCCCTTCCATGCCCAGATTCTTGCTACTGTTGCTCGCCCTGATCCTGCTCAGCGCCTGCAGCAGTACTCCCTCGTTCGTCCAGCAAGAGTTACAGCACCATCACTGGGTGCTCGACAAGCTGGATGGCCAGGCCATCACTGCCTCACGAGACAACCCGCCCGATTTCGAGATAGGTGAGCACTTCACCGTCAACGGTATCGCCGGTTGCAATCGCTACTTTGGCCAGGGGCACCTCGAGGGCGACAGATTCTGGGTCACCAGCCTGGGCAGCACAGAGATGGCCTGTCAGGCACAGCTCGACGCCATAGAACAGGCCGTCATCACCACCCTGACCGAAGGGGTCACCCTGAGCGGCACCACCCAGACCCTGGTCCTAGAAGGGAAACGGCACCGTTTGGAATACCAGCTGCAAGACTGGGTGCGCTGACGCTCACAAACCGGTACCACAAACAGGAACATGTGCCCCGCCTGTGGCACAATGTGAGGCAGTGTTCGCAATGGAGGCTGTCTCAGCCATGTCGATGGATCGTCTGTTTGGCAAGATCAAACAACTCCCCACTATCCCGCAGCTGCTGCATGAGTTGATGCAGAGCTTCAACGATGAAAACGCCCGCATCGACCAGATCGCGGCCAAGATCGCCATGGACCAGGTGATCAGCGTCAAGGTGCTGCGAATGGCCAACTCGGCCGCCCTGCGCCGCGGCAATGAGGTCACTTCCATCGAACAGGCGGTGATCCGCCTCGGTTTCAACCGGCTGCGCTCCGTGGTGGTCGCCTCCGGCATCATCAGCAGCTTCAAGGCGCCCCCCAGCTTCGACAAGAACAAGTTCTGGACCGAGACCTTCCAGGTCGCCACCATAGCCCGGACCCTGGCCCAAGAGGCCAAGGTGCTCGATCCCGAGACCGCCTTCACCTGTGCGCTGATCCACAACATAGGTGAGCTGCTCATCCAGAGTACCCTGCCGGAAGAGGCCGAGATCATCAACATGGCGATCCAGAAGGGCAGCAGTCGGGTCGAGGCTCAGCGGGAGATGCTGGGCTACGACTATGCCCAGCTCGGTGCCGAGCTGGCGCGGCGCTGGAACCTGTCGGAGTCCTTCGTCAACGCCATCTCACAGCAGCTGGAGCCCCTCTCCCACGATCCGGTCAGCAAGGAGGCGGTGCTGATCCGGCTCGCCGTGTTTATCTCCTTCGCCTGGAATGCGGGTGTGCCAGCCCAGACCATCATTGCCCGCTTCCCCAAGCCGCTCGCCGATCAGCTGGGGCTGGATCCCGTGTCATTGGCAGGCCAGCTCGAAACACTTCACGAACAGGGTAATGCCCTCGCCGACCTTCTGACTCAATAAGCATCATGACCCATCCATTTCTGTTTCATCCCCAGGTGGCGCCCTGGTTCAAAGAGAGCGCCAACACCCTGCAACTCACCCTGTTCAGCGCGCTGGATACCCCCATTCGGGAGGTGTGGCTGCGCCACGAGCCAGACAACGAGGAGTACCTGGTGGCCATGACGCCAGTCTCCACCCGGGACAGGTTGCAGGTATGGCAGGCGACCCTGCCGCTGGTCAAAGGACAGGATATCCACCTCTACTGTTTCAAGTGCCTGACCGACGAAGAGCAGTGGTGGCTGCACGGTGCGGGTGTCAGCCCGGCCATACCGCCACGCGAGCAACATTTTCGCTTCAACAGCCTGCATCAGCCCCCGGCCTGGGTGCAGGATCAGGTGTTCTACCAGATCTTCCCCGACCGCTTCTGCAACGGCGATCCCTCGCTGAGCGTCAAGCATCACGAATACGAGTACAGAGGCAAGGCGGTCATCAGCAAGGCGTGGGGTGAGCCGGTCAGCCGTCACGAAGAGGGGCATGGCGCCTGTGAATTTTACGGCGGGGATCTGGCGGGCATCGATGCCAAGCTGCACTACCTGCAATCTCTCGGGGTCACGGCCCTCTACCTGAACCCCATCTTCGATTCGCCGAGCAACCACAAGTACGATACCCAGGACTACTTCAAGGTGGACACCCACCTAGGCAGCAACGAGCAGTTCGCCGAGCTGACCCGCAACCTGCACCAGCGCGGCATGAAGGTCATCCTGGATGCCGTGGTGAACCACACCTCGACCCAGCACCCCTGGTTCTGCCCGCCGCTGGGGGCCCAGCGCAACCCGGATTCGCCGTGGCGCAGCTTCTACACCTTTGACAACGAAGGGGACTATGTCAGCTGGAAGGGCATTCGCAGCCTGCCCAAACTCGACTTTGCCAGCGAACAGGTGCAGGACGCCATCTATCGCGCCGATGACGCCATCCTGCGCTATTGGATGCGGGCCCCCTACCAGATCGATGGCTGGCGCTTCGATGTGATCCACATGCTGGGGGAGCGTGGCACGGCCGAGGGCAATCGCGGCCATGTGCGCGCCATTCGCGGCGCCGTGAAGCAGGAGAACCCGGATGCCTATGTGCTCGGTGAGCACTTCTGCGAGGCGAGCCAGTGGCTGCAAGGAGATCAGGAGGATGGCGCCATGAATTACTATGGCTTCGCCCACCCGATCCGCGCCTTTCTGACGGGGCAGGACATCGCCTATCACCCCATCAAGATCAGCGCCGGGGAGCTGGATCGCTGGCTCAAACTGGCGCGGGCCCATATCCCGTTCAAGAACCAGCTGGCCCAGTTCAACCTGCTGGACAGCCACGATACCGCCCGCTTCCTCCACCTGCTGGGCGAAGACAAGCAGCGCATGGCCCTGGCCGCCACCCTGCTGCTCACCTATATCGGCGTACCCTCCATCTACTACGGTGACGAGGTGGGGCTCTCGGGTGGCAACGACCCGGACTGCCGTCGCTGCTTCCCCTGGGAAACCACGGCTTGGGATCACGTGTTGCACGACCACTACCGCCGGTTGATCCAGATACGCCGCCAGCGCCCCTCCCTGCGCCGTGGTGACATTCAGACCCTCTATGCAGGCCCGCACAGCTATGTGTTCGCCCGCACCCTGCAAAGCGATCAGGTGGTGGTTGCCTGCAACCGTCATCCGACCGAGCCGCGCACCATCAGCCTGCCCCTGTGGCAGACCGCCAGCCCGGCCAGCCGCTTCACAGACGCCTTCAACGGTGAGAAGTTCGAAGTGGTGCAGGGTGAAGTACAACTCACCATCCCGGCCAACTCGGCCAGAGTGCTGCTCTCCAGCTGAGTGCGCTGCTGGCGCGCTGAAAATCAACACCGGAGCGCAAGGCTCCGGTTTTTTTATGCAGGGCAATCAGCTAGCAGCTGTCTGGCGATAAGCCTGCCTGTCAGTAATTGATGCTGACGTAGGGCACTTCTTCCACCTGCCACAACTGCTTGAGGAAGACGGTCAGCACGAAGAAGAAGTTGGCCAGCAGGTTGGCGAAGCGATAGAGGATGGGATCGAAGCGGACACCGCTCTCCTCGAGGCGCACCAGCAGACGAACCACCTTCTTGCTGCCGCAGCGGCACAGGTGCAGGGTGGGAATGGGCTGGGGCCCCTGGGGCAGCACGAAACCCGTAACCCGGCCACGGCTCGCCTCGTTGTAGTGGTCATACCGTGTTTTCAGCCACGCCAGATCCTCTTCAAAAATACCGAGCTTGCCCCGTACCGAGCCGTTGAGGTTGTAGATAAGCCGCTGCAGGGCCCCTAGGTCGGCCACCACCTCCTGGGTCCCCTCTGCCAGTGGCAACTGGGCGAGCACGGCCCCCACCTGACAGCAAAGCTCGTCGGTGGCGATCTCGTAATCACACTGGAACTGGGTTTCGAAGATGAAGGGGTAGCAGAGCTCGCGCTTGTCTCTGGGCTTCTTGGGGTTCATAAGGTCGCCGGATTGGGAAAAGAGCCAGTTTGCCAGCCCCCGGGGGAGCAGGCAAACGGCAGGTCATGGCTTGCGTTGCACGCTGGCGGCTCAGACGCGCTTGCTGGTGGGCTCGGTCGCAGGCTGGAACTGGCCTATCATTCGCAGCGCCTCCAGCATCCGCTGGTTGAAGCTGGTAAAGCTGTTGGCCTGGGCCGGTTCGCTCTGGCCGCGGGCCGCCAGCACCGCAGGAGTCAGTGCCTGCTGCTGCGATTTCGGCAGCAGGGCATCCGCCTGTTGCTGCACCTGATCGAGCTTGGGCAGATAGTCCGCCAGCGGCTTGAGGAGATCCTGCAACGAGCTGGCCCCCTGGTAGGTCTGGCTCAGCTTGACGCTCTGCTTGAGCTTGAGGGAGTAGGAGGCGAGCTGGCTGTCATCCAGCTTCAGTTCGCCCGCCTTTTTCAGCAGATCCTCGAAATTGCCGGAGAAGAAATTGCCCGCCAGATCGTCGATCCCCTTGACCAGCTTGCCGATGGAGTCCATCTCCTCGCTGCTGAGATCCCCTTCCAGCGAGAAGCTGAAGCTCTGGCTCGACTTGAGGCTGAACTGGCTGCCGCTGTCGTCTTTATGTGACTTGAGCTGCCAATTGTCATTGAAGCGCAGCACTACCTTGTCGCCATCCTTGGTCTGGATCTCAAGCGATCCCTGCTGGCGACTGGCCATTTCGGCCTGCCCCATGTCGGTAGAAGAGACCTTGCCGAAGAACTCTTTCTCGAACTGATCGAGCCCCTTCTGGATCAGCTTGTAGCTCTGATCTATGCCCGTCTTGATGTCTTCGTTATCGGTAGCCCAGTCACCCAACTGCTTGCGGGCATCACCAAAGCCCTTGTCCACTCCTTTGCGGGCCTGCTCCATCATATTGGTCAGGTCGTCGTCGGATTTGCCATCGGCCCGCGCGGCGCCAAGCCGTCCGGTGATAAACTGCAACACGTTGTCCGCCACCGACTGGAAGTCGAACAGGGTCTCCGGCGTTATCTCCTCGGGCTCTTTTGCCTTCGGAGCCTGATAACCCTGGCCATTGATCTCCAGCGCAAACTGCAACGCCTGCTGCACCAGCACCTGCGCCCATTTGGGCGGCTTGTGCAGGGAGACCTCCTCTGCACTACGGGTCTGCTTCTCTTGTGCCTGTTGGGGTGCCTTGGGCGAAACGCCCACTCCCTTGGTTTGGGCTGAGCCCACGCCGTCGATTTGCATAATGTGTCCTCCCACCATGCCTGTAGATCAGGTATCGGCCTGACTGAACACTTCTTGACCACAAAATACTGGACAATCTGCAACGGCCTTTTAAAATCCACACCCTTTGGGTGGCCCGTTGCCTTCCCCCGATTTCGACCCGGCCCGGCCGGCGTGCATGTGAGGTAAATCATGACCCAATCCCAGCGGACTCCCGCCGATGCTCAACCCCAGCGGGCTGTCGCCAATGCTCAGGCCCTGCGGACCCCCACCGACTATCAGGCCCAGCTCGATGAGAAGAGCGAGCGACTCACCCAGCTGTTTGCCGGCTTCAATCCGCCTTCACTGGAGGTGCATGCCTCCCCCGCCGAGCATTACCGGATGCGCGCCGAATTTCGCATCTGGCACGAGGGGGATGACCTCTTCCACTGCATGTATGCACCGGCCACCAAGGAGATCATCCGGGTCGATCACTTCCCCACCGCCAGCCTTCTGATCAACCAGCTGATGCCGCTGCTGCTGGCAGGGCTGCGCCCGCACCCCGTGCTGCGCCGCAAGCTGTTCCAGATCGATTACCTCTCCACCCAATCCGGCCAGCTTTGCGTCAGCTTGCTCTATCACCGCAAGCTGGAAGCCGAGTGGCAGCAAGCCGCCGAGACGCTGCAAGCCGATCTGCGGGCTCAGGGGTTCGACCTGCGGCTGATTGGCCGCGCCCACAAACAGAAGATCTGCCTGGGTGAGGAGTTTGTCATCGAGCGGCTGACAGTGCAGGGCCGTGAGCTCACCTACAAGCAGGTGGAGAACAGCTTCACCCAGCCCAACGCGGCCATCAATGAGCAGATGCTGGGCTGGGCGCTGGATGTGACCAGGGGGAGCGAGGGAGATCTGCTGGAACTCTATTGCGGCAACGGCAACTTCTCCATCGCCCTGGCCCAGAATTTTCGCAAGGTACTGGCCACCGAGATCGCCAAGCCGAGCGTCGACTCAGCCCAGTTCAACATCGCCGCCAACGGCATCGACAACCTGATCATACTGCGCATGTCGGCCGAAGAGTTCACCATGGCGATGCGTGGCGAGCGGGAGTTCAACCGCCTCAAGGGGGTCGATCTCAATAGTTACCAGTGCAACACCATCTTCGTCGACCCGCCCCGCGCCGGTCTCGACGATGCCACCGTCAAACTGGTGCAGGAGTACGACAACATCCTCTACATCTCCTGCAACCCGGAGACACTGCAAGCCAACATGCAGCTGCTTGGCGAGACCCACGAGATCGCCCGCCTCGCCCTGTTTGACCAGTTCCCCTGGACTCATCACATGGAAGCCGGGGTCTACTTGAAGCGCAAGGCAGGCTGATTCGGCGGGTCTCCACGACCAGCGTGACAACAGGGCCCAAGGGCCCTGTTTGATTAGTTATCCCTGTGCACGCCGGGCCGGGAGCCATTATGCTGGCGGCACGCGCATCCGCGCCACAGCCTGGGTGTCATGCCAAAATGCAACGCATTCTTTTTGTTGAAGATGATCCCGAAATAGGCCAGCTCATCAGCAGCTGGCTTGCCCGCCACGACATCGACGTGCTGCTGGAGCCCAGAGGCGACATGGCACTTGCCAGAATCGAAGCCGAGCAACCCGATCTGGTGCTGCTCGACATCATGCTGCCAGGGCAAGATGGTCTCTCCCTGTGCCGGGATCTGCGGCCACGCTTCAAGGGCCCCATCGTCATGCTCACCTCCCTCGACAGCGACATGAACCAGATCCTGAGTCTGGAGCTGGGTGCCAACGACTACATCCTCAAGACAACGCCGCCCCCTGTGCTGCTGGCTCGGCTGCGGGTCCAGTTTCGCCAGCAGGGACAGGCACCGCAAGCAGCCGTGGCCAGTACGCCGCCCCAGCGCTTGCAGTTCGGTCGCCTGCAGATCGACGGGCCGGGTCGGGATGTGCGCCTCGATGGCGACAGCATCCCCCTCTCCACCGCTGACTTCGACCTCTTGTGGGAGCTGGCCTGCCATGCGGGCCAGATCCTGGGACGGGAGGCGCTGTTTCGCAACCTGCGTGGCCGCGACTACGACGGTCAGGACCGCAGCATGGATGTGGCCATCTCCCGCCTGCGCCGCAAGCTGGGGGATGACAGCAACAACCCGACCCGCATCAAGACGGTGCGCCAGAAGGGTTATCTGCTGGTGCCCCATGCCTGGGAATCATAGGGCCATCCGCCACTGACCACGGGAGAGCACACCCAATGCGCCGTCTGTTTATCCAGTTCTACCTGCTGCTGATCGGCTGTTTCACCCTGGCCATACTGCTGGTCGGTTTTGTCTATCAGGTCAGCGCCGAGCGGGCGGGCGACCGCTATCTGGAGCGGATGATGCAAGGCTCCCTCGGCCTGCTCACCGGCGAACTGGCGCGATTGCCGCCGGAGCACTGGCCCGCGCGCATGGGGGAGCAGAGCCGCCAGCTCACCCTGCCGCTGCAGATCGGCGCCCTCGCCAACCAGCCGCTGGCCAAGGAGGATCAGGCCTTTCTCGAGGCGGGCAACATAGTCATCGTCGAGGAGGATGACACCTTCCTGCAACGCATCCCGGGCACCGATCAGGTGCTGATCGTCGGCCCCGTGCCCTATCTCTCCTATCTGCACGAGCTGCACTGGGTCGATGTGGGGCTACTGCTGGCCATCGGTCTCTCCCTCGGTCTGCCCATACTGCTCTGGCTGCGCCCGCACTGGCGTGGTCTGCAACGGCTCGAACAAACCGCCCGCCGGGTTGGTGACGGGGATCTCTCCAGCCGCACCGGCCTGCCCGCCGGCAGCAGTCTGGGCCGGGTGGGTCGCACCTTCGATCAGATGACGGAACAGCTGCAAGCCATGCTGGCCACTCGCAAACAGCTGACCGATGCCATCGCCCACGAGCTGCGCACCCCGTTGGTCAGGCTGCGCTACCGGCTCGCCATGCTGGATCCGCAGCCATCGGCAGCGGAACAACAGGGGCTGGAACGCGATCTGGGGGCACTGGACGCCCTCATCGAGGAGATGCTCACCTACGCCAGGCTGGATCGCCCCGAGCTGCCGCTGCAATACAGCGAACTGGAGCTGACCAGCTGGGCCGGCAGCCGCCTCCCGGACTGGCAAGCGCTGCGGCCACAAACCCGGCTCGAATTCAGTCGTCCCGCCCATCCCCTGCTCTGGCACGGCGATCCCCGCCTGCTGGACCGGGCGCTGGAGAACCTCATCGGCAACGCCCTGCGCCACGCCACCAGCCGGGTGACCCTCGCCATGAGCCAGCAGCAGGATCACTATCTGCTGGAGGTGGCAGATGACGGCCCCGGCATAGATCCGGCGCTGGCGCCCCAGATCTTCGAACCCTTCATGCGCCTGGATCAGAGCCGGGATCGCCGCACTGGCGGCGCTGGCCTCGGCCTCGCCATCGTGCGCAGCATAGCCCGCCACCACGGCGGTGAAGTGCAGCTGCTGCCCAGCGCGGTCGGCGCCCGCTTCTGCCTGACGCTACCTGTACATTTGGATACAAACCGTCACCAGCCACTCACTGAAGCGCCAGCGGAACGGCCCTAGGATGACGTCATGGAGCAACGCTCCATGTCATCAACCCGAATGAGGAACTGGAATATGAACAAGCTGATCCCCCTGAGCCTGGCCGCAGTCTTCGCCCTGACCTCCGGCTTCACCATGGCCGCCACCCCCACCAAGGCCGCCGCCCCCGAGGCGACCCCGACCAAGGTGGTGAAAAAGCATCACAATGCCACTCATGCCAAAGCACCGGCCGTCCAGGTCGCCCCCAAGACCAAATAACGACGTATCAAGCTTCCTGTAACAAAAAGGGGCCCAATCATGGGGCCCCTTTTGTCGTGGTCGGTATAGCGCCGACGACTTATTCCAGCATGTAGTCTGCCGGCAGCGCGATGCGCGCCACGCCGGAGGCTACCGCCGCCAGCGCCACGGCGCGGGCCACCCGTGGCAGCAGGCGGGCATCCATCGGCTTGGGAATGACGTAATCCTTGCCGAAGGAAAGCTCGCTCACCCCGGCTGCGGTCAGCACCTCGGCCGGCACCGGCTCCTTCACCAGACCGCGGATCGCCTCCACCGCAGCTATCTTCATGGCATCGTTGATGCGGCTGGCGCGGGCGTCCAGCGCGCCGCGGAAGATGAAGGGGAAGCAGAGCACGTTGTTGATCTGGTTCGGATAATCCGAACGGCCAGTGCCCATGATGAGATCATCGCGCACCGCGTGGGCCAGGGACGGCTTGATCTCCGGGTCCGGGTTGGAGCAGGCGAAGATCACCGGGCGCGGCGCCATCAGGGCAACCGCTTCGGCGGGCAGCACATCCGGGCCGGAGACACCGACAAACACATCCGCCCCTTCAATGACATCCATCAGGGTGCGCAGCGGGGTGTCGTTGGCGAAGCGCTGCTTGTACTGGTTCAGATCGCTGCGGCCTGTGTGAATAACCCCCTGGCGGTCGAGCATGAAGATGTTGTGTGGCGCAGCACCGCACTTGATCAGCAAGTCCATGCAGGCGGTGGCTGCAGCCCCGGCCCCCATGCAGACGATGCGACTCTGTTCGATGCGCTTGCCCTGCACTTCCAGCGCATTGAGCAGACCGGCAGCTGTGACGATGGCGGTACCGTGCTGGTCATCGTGGAACACCGGGATGTCGCAACGGGCGATCAGCGCCTCTTCGATCTCAAAGCACTCTGGCGCCTTGATGTCTTCCAGGTTGATGCCACCGAAGGTGTCGGCGATGGCCGCAACCGTGTCGATGAACTGCGCACTGGTCTCGTGCTTCACCTCTATGTCGATGGCATCTATGCCGGCGAAGCGCTTGAACAGCAGGGCCTTGCCCTCCATCACCGGCTTGGACGCCAGCGGGCCCAGATTGCCCAGTCCCAGGATAGCGGTACCGTTGGAGATGACGGCCACCAGGTTGCCCTTGCCGGTATAGCGGTAGGCATCGGCCGGATTGGCGGCAATCTCGCGCACCGGCTCGGCCACACCCGGGCTGTAGGCCAGCGCCAGATCGTGAGCTGTCTCGGCAGGCTTGGTGAGGGCGATGGCAATTTTGCCCGGCACAGGCTGGGCATGGTAATCGAGTGCTTGTTGACGAAGATCGGACATGGGGGACCCCGATACGGAAGTGAATAGAGTGGTGCATGGGCTCGCCAGCGGGCGAGGGCTGGGGATCATAAAGAAAACCATCGCGCTTTCACAGAGGAAAGTATCGTTTTGCCGCCACTGACAAGCCAGTAATTAGCATGTCACACCAATCACTAATACCCATTTAGTTATAGATATGGTTTCACTCCATCACAGGGATACCCGCTTTCAGCTCTGCCTGTCTGGCGATGGCCTCCGTCATCCCCTGGAAGATGAAGAGATGGAATGGCAGCATGGCGAGCCAGTAGGCCAGCCCCCAGGCGCCCTGAGGATGCCAGTGAGCCGTCACCTTGATGCGGGTCAGGCCGGACTCCTCCGGCAGTATGTTGAACGCCAGCCGCCCCACTCCCGGGGCCTTCATGTTGAACAGCAGATCCAGCCTGCGTCCCTCGTCGACCCCGAGGATCTGCCAGGAATCCAGCATGTCCCCCTTCACTAAGCGATCCGGGTTAGTGCGGCCACGGGTGCGGGCCGGGCCACCGATCAGGTGATCCATCCACTCCCGCACCACCCACAGCTCGTTCATGTAGAAGTAACGCTGCTCGCCCCCCAGCTGCTGCAACACCTGCCACACCACCTCGGGAGCGGCGAGACAGATGGCCTCCCCGCTGGCGGTGCGATCATAGAAGCCGTACTCGGGATGGCGCCAGCGCAGCCCCAGCGGCGTCTCCAGCCCCTGCTGCTCGGCCCCCAGTTTCTGCTCCAGCGCCAGGCTCTCCCCGAGCGCCTCGTCGAAGCTGAGCAGGGTTTGTGGCAGCAGGGCCCGCAGCGGGCCGTCATCGGCCGGGATGTCGTGCTTGAGGCCGCCCACCAGCGCCTTGGCCACGGGTTGCGGCACAGAGGTGACAAATTGCAGCCACCAGGCGGAGAGCCGCGGGCTCAGAAACGGGATGGGGATGATGGGGCAACGCTTGCCGATATGGGCGGCGAACTTCTGCAACTGCTGCTGATAGCTGAGCAGCTCGGGGCCAACGGCATTGAGCACCTGACCATCCACCCCCTCGACCTCCACCAGCCCGCCCAGATAGTGCAGCAGGTTGGAGAGCGCTATGGGCGGTGTGCGAGAGCGTACCCACTTGGGCGTGACCATCATGGGCAGGTTGAACACCAGATCCCGCATCACCTCGAAGGCGGCCGAGCCCGGCCCTACGATGATGCCGGAGCGCAGCTCCACCGTCGGCACACCGGAGTCACGAAACAGCTCGCCACAATGGCGGCGGGAGTTGAGATGACGGCTATTGCAACGCTCGGGCTGGATGGCCCCCAGATAGATGATGCGGCGCACCCCGGAGGCGCGGGCGGCGGCGGCGAAGTTCTTCACCCCCTGCTGCTCCAGCCGGTGAAAGTCGGCGCCAGCCCCCATGGCGTGCACCAGATAGAAGACGGTGTCTATGCCCGTCAGCGCGGGCAGCAGTGTGATGGGCTTGAGGCTGTCGGCGAGGCGAAACTCCACGCCCGGCGGCAGACGACAAGGGCGACGAGCCCCGGCGATCACCCGATAACCCAGCCCTTGCAGGTGGGGTACCAGGTAAGACCCTATATACCCCGCAGCTCCCATCACCAGACATGTGCGCATCTGTTCTTCTCCCATGATTGAGCCAACACCATAGGGCAAACCGCTTCAATACAAAACGCCAACCCATAAAAAAGGCGCCCGATGGGCGCCTTTTTCAGAATTCTTCAGAAGCAAGATTACTTCTTGGCAGTCAAGCCACCGAAACGCTTGTTGAACTTGTCTACGCGGCCGCCGCTAGAAACTTCTTTCTGCTTGCCGGTATAGAACGGGTGGCATGCAGAGCACACGTCCAGGTTCAGATCTTTACCCAGGGTAGAGAAAGTGTTGATCACATTACCGCAGGAGCACTTGCAGGTGATGGCTACGTAGTTAGGATGAATACCAGCTTTCATGGACAACCTCAATTATCAGGCCGTGTCGCTATCCGATCTTCTGTCGGACACCACACGATTGTTGAACACAGTTTCAAAGGCTGCGAATAATATAGGAAATGCCTGAGATCAGGCAAGTGGCTTCGCAGAAAAAATAGGCAATCCCTGGTGAATTCTTCCCAAACGCTGGATCTGGTTCGTGTGGCTGTGCCGGTACCGTTACGCCGTCACTTCGACTATCTCTCTCCCTTGCCCCTGCCTGAGCCCGGCTGTCGGGTCGAGATCCCTTTCGGTCCCCAGACCCTGGTCGGGCTGGTGGTGGAGCATCCGACCGACAGCCTGGTGCCCCGCAACAAGCTCAAGCCCATCAAGCGAGTGCTTGATAACTCCCCCGTGCTGGGGCCGGACATACTGGCGCTGATGGCCTGGAGCGCAAACTACTACCAGCATCCGCTAGGGGAGGTGCTGCCTCACGCCCTGCCGGTGCTGGTGCGCAAGGGGGAGCCCGCCGCCTACCGGGAGCTGGAGTTCTGGTTTGCCACCGAGGCCGGCATGGCGATCGATCTCAACGAGCTCAAGCGTGCCGCCAAGCAGCAACAGGCCCTCGCCTTGCTGCGCAAGGGGCCGCAGACGCCGTCAGCCCTCAAGCAGGAAGAGATCCAGAGCGCGGCACTCACGGCGCTGGAGAAGAAGGGGCTGTTGGAGAAGCGTTCGCTGGAGCCGAGCCATGACGGCGACTGGGCGACGTCTTTTGACGCGGGAGAGGGGCTGCGACTCAACGGCGAGCAGGCGCTGGCGGTATCCGCCGTCACCAGCCAGAGCAACCAGTTCGGCGCCTTCCTGCTCGATGGTATCACCGGCTCCGGCAAGACAGAGGTGTACCTGAGCATTCTCGAGCCCCTGCTCAGGGCGGGCAAGCAAGCGCTGGTGATGGTGCCGGAGATCGGCCTCACCCCCCAGACCATCAACCGCTTCCGTCGCCGCTTCAAGGTGCCCGTGGTGGCGATGAACTCGGCCATGAACGATCGGGAGCGGCTTGACGCCTGGCTCGCCTGCCGCGATGGCGGCGCCGCCATCCTGATCGGCACTCGCTCCGCCGTCTTCACCCCGTTCAAGAACCTCGGCATCATCATCATCGACGAGGAGCACGACGGATCCTTCAAGCAGCAGGACGGTTTTCGCTACCACGCCCGAGATCTGGCCGTGATGCGGGCCCATCGCGCCGGTATCCCCATCCTGCTCGGCTCGGCCACCCCCTCGCTGGAGACGCTGCACAATGCCCGCAGTGGCAAGTATCACCACCTCAGCCTGACGCGGCGCGCCGGCAACGCCCAGACCGCCCGCCAGGTGATCCTGGACATCAAGAGCGTGCGGCTGCAGGCCGGGCTCTCCCCCCAGCTGGAGCAGCTGATGGCGGAGCACCTGGCGGCAGGCAATCAGGTAATGCTGTTTCTCAACCGGCGCGGCTATGCCCCGTCGCTTATCTGCCACCAGTGTGGCTGGAGCGCCGCCTGCGAGCGCTGTGACGCCTGGTACACCTGGCATCAGGCAGGGCGTCGCCTGCACTGCCACCACTGCGACAGCGTGCGCCCCCTGCCCCACAGCTGCCCCGAGTGCGGCAGCAACGAGCTGATCGGCTCGGGAGTGGGCACCGAACAGCTGGAGCAGCTGCTCACCACGGTGTTCCCGCACTACCCCGTGGTGCGCATCGATCGGGACAACACCCGCCGTAAGGGGGAGCTGGAGACCCATCTCGGCGACATCAAGGCGGGCAAGTACAAGATACTGATCGGCACCCAGATGCTGGCCAAGGGGCACCACTTTCCGGATGTAACCCTGGTGGGCCTGCTGGATGTGGATGGCGCCCTGTTTTCCGCCGATTTTCGCGCCGCCGAGAAGTTGGCCCAGCTCTACACCCAGGTGGCGGGCCGCGCCGGTCGCGCCAGCAAGCCAGGGCTGGTGGTGCTGCAGAGTCATCATCCGGAGCACGCCCTGTTGCAGGATCTGACCCAGAACGGTTACGGCCACTTTGCCGACACGGCGCTGAAAGAGCGTCGCCTGCTGGGGTTGCCGCCATTTAGCTATCAAAGCTTGTTCCGGGCTGAGGCCACGGGCCGCGACGAGGTGCAGTTGTTCCTTACCCGCCTCGCCGATACCCTGCGCAGCGCCCGCTATCCCCATCTGCAGGTGCTGGG
Source organism: Aeromonas popoffii (assembly GCF_000820025.1). Taxonomy (GTDB): domain Bacteria; phylum Pseudomonadota; class Gammaproteobacteria; order Enterobacterales; family Aeromonadaceae; genus Aeromonas; species Aeromonas popoffii. The sequence goes on along the minus strand of NZ_CDBI01000047.1, from coordinate 71,669 downwards.
GCCCATCAGCGGCTTTATGGAGCGCAAGGCGGGCAAGTTCCGTATGCAGTTGCTGGTACAGGGGCCGAACCGGGCACCGCTGGCCCAGCTGCTGGATTGGGCGGTGAAGGAGCTGGAGGGCTGGCCGGAGACCAAGAAGGTGCGCTGGAGTCTGGATATAGACCCCACCGAGCTGAACTGAGCCAGTTCACCTGCCGCTCAGGCGCTGGCGGCAACTCGCCAGCAGTGGTGACTCGCCATCGGCACATAACACGGCCAGGGCCAGTGATCTGGCCTGCTCCAGCGCCAGCGGCTGCTGATAGCTGTGAGCCATCACCACGGCCCCCTCCAGCAGCAGGCAGATCCCGGTGGCTTGCAAGAGGCTGCACTCGAGTTGCTCCCTGACCCAGTTCAGCAGCACCTGCTTGTGTGCTACCACCAGCTTGCGGACCGGATGACGCGAGTCGGCAAACTCGGCGCTGGCATTGATGAAGTTGCAACCATAGAAGTCGCTGCGGCCAAACCACTCCCCGAATCCGTCGAACAGGGCGTGCAACCGACTCTCCCTCCCCTCCAGACCTGCCAGCTTCCCCTCGAGCAGAGCGAAGAACTCCTGCTCGCGGGAGAGCAGTACAGCCTCGATCAAGGCATCCTTGGTGGGAAAATGGCGGTAGAGGGTTCGCTTGGTGCTACCCGCCTCCGCCCAGATGCGATCTATACCGGTTGCGTGAAAACCATGACGATTGAACAGACGATAGGCGGTTTCCATCAGCTGCTGCCGTTTTTCACTCACGTCATTTTCCCCTTGAAGTACACCGATCTGTCTACCTAATGTGCCTAATCACGTCAGACAAACCAAGAGGGAAACGTGATGACAAAATGGCATGACCCGTTATGGGCAGGAGTGGGCGCGGCACTGGCGATCGGGGTGTTGGGCTGGCTGAACATCAGCTGGCACACTGTCCTGATCATGGCGCCCTTCGGAGCAAGCTGCGTGCTGCTGTTTTCACTGCCGGCCAGCCCGCTGGCCCGCCCGAACAATGTGCTCGGAGGCCACCTGCTGACAGCCACGGTCGGCTTGCTGGTACAGTCGCTCCCCTTGCCGCTGGAGCTGCAACTGGCATTGGGAGTGGGTCTGGCCATCACCTTGATGCACCGAATGGCGCTCATACACCCTCCCGCTGGTGCCAACCCCCTGCTGGTACTGATGACGGGACAGGAGTGGCCCTTCCTGTGGCAAACCGTGCTGCCCGGTGCCCTGCTCCTGATCCTGCTGAGCCACGGCTTTCAGCGGTTGAGGCTGTGGCAACTCAAGGCCATATAAACAACAAGGGAGGCCGTGCCTCCCTTGTTGTGATTCACACCAGTACAGTTACTTGGCGGCCAGGGAGACACCTTCCAGCCGCACTTCCACCCGACGATCCGGTGCCAGACAGGCGATCAGCTCAGATCTGGAGTTGCTGGTACAGTTGTTGCCGGTCACGGGGTAGGACTTGCCACGCCCCTCGACCCGCACCCTGTCGGCAACCAGTCCCCGGGCGATCAGGTAGTCGGCCACGCTGCGGGCACGCTGCTCCGACAGGGTCTGGTTGTGGGCATGGGAACCTAGGCGGTCGGTATGCCCGATCACAGTCGCCTCACCATCCTTGGGATTGGCGGCAACTATCTGGCTGAACAGGGTATCGAGCGCCTGACGGGCAGCCGGCTTCAGGGTGGCCTTGTTGAACTCGAACAGCACGTCCGAGCTCAGGCTGAACTGCCGGGTGACGACCACGGCAGCAGGAGCTGGCGCCACGGCGGGCGCCGGTGCCGGGGCCACCACATCCCTCCCATGCTGACCGAAGCGGTAGAGCATGCCGACGGAGAGCAGACCGTTATCCATCTCAATGCCGGAGCGATCGAGGGAGGTATCCCCCAGCGGCGTTGTGTACTGATATTCGATGCGGGCGGCCCAATCACGCTCAATCGCGTATTCAGCCCCCAGCGCCCCGACAAACACGGCCCCATGATTGTTGCCGGTCTCCTTGATAAAACCGGTCGTAGTCTGGGCCGACAGCTCGCTATTGGTCCAGGCATAACCACCACCGATCCGGCCGTAGAGATCCAGCACATCATTGACCGGGAACCCTATTTTCATGGTGGCCTGGAGCATCTGATTTTTGGCTTCCTCCTCCACCCTGACCCCACTCAGATAACCGGACGAGGTGTACTTGCCGAGCCAGTCATAGCCGAACTCGAAACCCAGGTTGGGGTTGAGCTGATAACCGGCGAACGCCCCCAGCCCGAGTGCATTCTTGCTGGTGCTGATGTTTTGCCGCGCGCCCAGGGGATCCGAGACAACCTGCTTCTGGTCGATGTCGAAGTACCTGGACCAACCGGCCTTGCCGCCGGCATACCAGGTGTTGTCCTGGGCGGCTGCCTGCACGGCCCCCGTCGTAAGCAGGCCGCAGACCAGCACGGCAAGTATCGATTTATTCATGGTGAAAGCCTCTGCAATGAGTCGTTATGCGCTTATCTTCCCTGATGGGGCAAATACGGCACCGTTCGTCAGGTTATCCCATCTATCGCCGGCCTCAAATGACTTGGGACTCAATAGTGTGAAGCTGCCGACATTTCCGACTGGAAAAACGGCGCAGACGCAGAATCGTCGTAGGGAGCGGCAGGGAGCAACCGGGCCCAATAAGTTGCCCTGTTTACCAACCGCCACGGCCGCAAAAAAAGAGGGAGGCTTGCGGCCTCCCTGCTTGTGTTCTGCTCATCATCAGCTGGCCAGAAACAGCCGGTAGGCGGGGTCGTCGCTCACCTCTTTCCAGCCGTAACCAATCTCGCGCAGGTAGTCGTGGAAGGCTGCCACGTCTTCGTCTGGCAGCTCAAAGGCACACAACACCCGGCCATAGTCAGCGCCGTGGTTGCGGTAGTGGAACAGGCTGATGTTCCAGCGACAGCCCAGGGTCTCGAGGAAGCGCATCAAGGCGCCAGGTTGCTCCGGAAACTTGAAACTGTAGAGACGTTCACCGAGGGGCCGGGCCGGGCGGCCGCCAATCATGTAGCGCACGTGGTTCTTGGCGAGCTCGCTCTCGGTCATATTAACCACCGGATAGCCATTGCCGCCGAGCTGATCGATGATCTGGCCCAGCTCCTCGTCGCCGCCGGTGAGGCGCACCGAGACAAACAGCGAAGCTTGGGCCGCATCCGAGTAGCGGTAGTTGAACTCGGTCACCATGCGGGGCCCAAGCTGACGGCAGAAGTCGAGGAAAGCCCCCTTGCGCTCGGGAATGGTCACCGCCAGCATGCCCTCGCGCTTCTCGCCAATCTCGCAACGCTCCGACACGTAGCGCAGGCTGTGAAAGTTGACGTTGGCACCCGATAGAATGGCCGCCATCCGGCCGCCTTTGACCTGCTCCCGCTCGCTGTAGGCTTTCAACCCCGCCAGCGACAGGGCGCCCGAGGGTTCGGCGATGGCGCGGCAGTCATCGAAGATGTCTTTCAGTGCGGCGCAGATCTGGTCATTGGAGACGGTCACCACCTCGTCCAGATACTGGTTGCAGAGGCGAAACGTCTCCTCGCCGATGCGCCTGACCGCCACCCCGTCGGCAAACAGCGAGACCCGCTCCAGATTGACCGGCTCGCCCGCCGCCATGGCCGCCTTGAGGCAGGCAGAGCCCTCCGCCTCCACCCCAATCACCTTCACATCCGGCAGCAGCTGCTTGATGTAGACCGCCACCCCGGCGGCCAGACCGCCGCCGCCCACCGGCACGAAGACGTGGGTGAGGTGAATGTCCTGATCCAGCAGCTCCTTGCCGATGGTGCCCTGCCCGGCGATCACCTCGACGTCGTCAAACGGCGGTATCAGGGTGTAGCCCTCCAGTTCGGCGAGGCGGCGGCTCTCGCCGTAAGCCTCGTCGAAGCTGTTGCCAAACAGCATGACGTTGCCACCCTGACGACGCACCGCATCGATCTTGATGTCCGGCGTGGTCTTGGGCATCACTATGATCGCCTTGATACCAAGCTTGGCCGCCGACAGGGCGACCCCCTGCGCATGGTTACCGGCAGAGGCAGCGATGACACCGTGATCCTTCTGCTCCTGGGTCAGGGTGGCGATCTTGTGATAGGCGCCGCGCAGCTTGAAGGAGTGGACCGGTTGCAGATCCTCCCGCTTCAAACTGACATGGTTGCCGAGCCGCTCGGACAATTTTTTAAGGGTCTGCAATGGTGTCACCCGCGCCGCCTCATAGACGGGGGAGAGCAACACCTTGCGTAGATAATCAGCCGCAGAGACCATTGTTTACTCCTCCAGCTTGCTGCGGTCACGCACCGCGCCCTTGTCAGCGCTGGTGGCGAGCATGGCGTAGGCGCGCAGGGCAAAGGAGACCTGACGCTGACGGTCGAGCGGCTTCCAGCCACGGGCTTCCACGGCAACACGGCGGGCGGCCAGCACGCTGTCGGCCACCTCCAGCACCATGCTGCGGGCCGGGATGTTGATGTTGATGATGTCGCCATCCTCCACCAGACCTATGGTGCCGCCGGAGGCAGCCTCCGGCGAGACGTGACCGATGGAGAGACCCGAGGTACCGCCGGAGAAGCGGCCATCGGTGATCAGGGCGCACTGCTTGCCCAATCCCATGGATTTCAGATAAGTGGTGGGATAGAGCATCTCCTGCATGCCTGGGCCCCCTTTGGGCCCTTCGTAGCGGATCACCACGACTTCACCGGCCTTGACGGTACCGTCCAGAATGCCGGCAACCGCCGTGTCCTGGCTCTCGAATACCCGGGCCGGGCCACGGAAGCAGAGGTTCTCGTCATCCACACCGGCCGTTTTTACGATGGCGCCATCAAGCGCCAGGTTGCCGGAGAGCACGGCGAGGCCGCCCTCCTGGCTGTAGGCATTTTCCAGCGAGCGGATGCAGCCTTCGGCGCGATCCACATCCAGCTCGGGCCAACGACAATCCTGGCTGAATGCCTTGGTGGTGCGGATCCCGGCCGGCCCGGCGCGATAGAAGTCCACCACCTCCTGGCTCGGCTGGCGGCTGACGTCATATTCGTTGAGCAGTTCGGCCAGGGAACCACCCAGTACGGTGCGGGTATCCCCGTGCACCAGTCCCGCTTTTTCAAGCTGGCCCAGAATCGCCACCACACCACCGGCGCGGTGTACATCTTCCATGTGGTACTTCTGGGTGGAGGGCGCCACCTTGCAGAGCTGGGGCACCTTGCGCGACATGCGATCGATATCGGCCATGGTGAAGTCCACCCCGGCCTCCTGCGCCGCCGCCAACAGGTGCAGCACGGTATTGGTGGAGCCGCCCATGGCGATATCCAGCGCCATGGCGTTCTCGAACGCCGCCTTGGTGGCGATATTGCGCGGCAGGGCGGTCTCGTCATCCTGCTCATACCAGCGCTTGGCCAGGGTCACGATGCGCTGGCCCGCCAGCTTGAACAGCTGCTCGCGGTCGCTGTGGGTCGCCAGCATGGAGCCGTTGCCCGGCTGGGAGAGGCCCAGTGCCTCGGTCAGGCAGTTCATGGAGTTGGCGGTGAACATGCCGGAGCAGGAGCCGCAGGTGGGGCAGGCGCTGCGCTCCACCTGTTCGCTCTGGGCATCGGACACCTTGGGATCGGCGCCCTGGATCATGGCATCCACCAGGTCCAGCTTGATGATCTGATCCGACAGCTTGGTCTTGCCCGCTTCCATGGGACCGCCGGAGACGAAGATCACCGGAATGTTGATGCGCAGGGCAGCCATCAGCATCCCCGGGGTGATCTTGTCGCAGTTGGAGATGCAAACCATGGCATCGGCGCAGTGGGCGTTGACCATGTACTCCACCGAGTCGGCGATGAGTTCGCGCGATGGCAGGGAGTAGAGCATGCCGCCGTGGCCCATGGCGATGCCGTCATCCACGGCGATGGTGTTGAACTCTTTGGCCACTCCGCCCGCAGCTTCGATCTCGCGGGCCACCAGTTGCCCCAAGTCCTTGAGATGCACGTGACCCGGTACGAACTGGGTGAAGGAGTTGACCACAGCGATGATGGGCTTGCCAAAATCCTGATCGGTCATGCCGGTGGCACGCCAGAGGGCGCGGGCCCCGGCCATGTTACGTCCGTGGGTGGTGGTGGCGGATCTCAACTTCGGCATTATCTCTACTCCCTGAATGCCCATATGGGCTCGATGCGTTATGCGGTGATGATACGAGTGGATCTGAATCGATCCTGGTGAGGACTCCACTGGGCAGCCCTCACCGGAAGCGACTCGGGGAGGCATGACACCTCCCCTCTCTCATCAGTCGTGAACTGGCGTCAGCCAGCCCCACTTGTCCTCGGTCTGGCCGTTGAACAGGCCAAAGAAGGCGTTTTGCAGCTGCTCGGTCACCGGGCCACGGCTGCCAGCGCCGACCTTCATCCGATCGACCGAGCGTACCGGCGTCACTTCGGCGGCGGTGCCGGTCATGAAGATCTCGTCCGCCACGTAGAGCGCCTCGCGGGGCAGCGCCTGCTCGCGCACCTCGTAACCCAGATCACGGGCCAGCGTCATGATGGTGTCGCGGGTGATGCCGGGCAGGATGGCGGCGGTGGCGGGCGGGGTAAACAGCACGCCATTCTTCACCAGGAACAGGTTCTCCCCCGCCCCTTCGCTCAGGTAGCCGTTCACATCCAGCGCCAGCCCCTCGGCGAAGCCGTTGCGTTTGGCCTCGCGACTGATGAGCTGGGAAGAGAGGTAGTTGCCGCCCGCCTTGGCGCCAGTGGGGATCGTGTTGGGGGCGAGCCGGTTCCAGGAGGTGACACAGACGTCCACCCCGTTTTTCAGCCCTTCTTCACCCAGATAGGCGCCCCACGGCAGGGCGGCCACCATCAGATCAGCCTTGGCATCCAGCGGCGGATGCAGCCCCAGCCCCACGTTGCCGACAAAGGCCAGCGGACGCAGATAGCCGCTCTTCAGGCCGTTCTCGCGCACCACGGTGCGGCAGGCTTCATTCACGTCGGACTCGCTGTAGGGCACGTCCATCCAGTAGATTTTGGCGGAGTCGAACAGGCGGCGGGTGTGCTCCTGCAGACGGAAGATGCAGGTGCCTTTGGGGGTATCGTAGGCACGCACCCCTTCGAACACCGAGGATCCGTAGTGCAGGGCGTGGCTCATGACGTGTACCTGGGCATCCTGCCAGGGCACCAGTTTGCCATTGAACCAGATGTATTGCGGGTGAGTGGCGGATTGGGAAGGCTGTGACATTGGCTTGGCTCCTTAAGCTCTGATCCGGGGTTGCTGTTCCAGTGCATCGACCCGGGAGACGTCCACCAGCTTCACCAGCTGGCTCCACAACTGCTGGATGGGACGAACCGACTCGACAGTAACCGTGATCCGCAGCTGTTGGCAATCCTGCTCCGCTCTCGTTTCCATACTAAGCGCGCAGAGATTGAAGCCACGGTGACGCACCACCCGCAGCACCCGCTCCATCACTTCGGGTCTGGGCTGGGCGTGGATATGCAGGGTGTGTTGTTCAAATGCTGGCTGTGCAAGGGTGTGCGGGTTCATGGGCGTTGCTCCATCATCTTGTGGTTGGCGACTCCCGGCGGAACCAGGGGCCAGACGTTTTCTTCCTCTGAAATAGCCACATGCAGCAGATAGGCGCCTTCGCAGGCCAGCAGGCGATCGAGGGCACCGGCTATCTGCTCCTTACATGTGATGGTCTCGCCCGGAATGCCGAAGGCGGCAGCCAGCGCGACGAAATCGGGGTTGTCGGAGAGGATGGTCTCGCTGTAGCGGCCATCGAAAAACAGCTCCTGCCACTGACGCACCATGCCGAGGCGCTGATTATCCAGCAGCACCATCTTCACCTTGAGCTGGGCGCGGCGGATGGTGCCGAGCTCCTGCACGTTCATCATGAAAGAGCCGTCACCGCTCACCAGCACCACTTCATCCTCCGGTCTAGACATCTTGGCGCCGATGGCGGCGGGCAGACCGAACCCCATGGTGCCAAGACCCGCGCTGGAGAGGTGATTGCGCGGACTGGTGAAGCGCATGTGCTGGGCCACCCACATCTGGTGCTGACCCACATCGCAGGCCACCACGCTGGTCTCCGGCAGCCGGGCGGAGAGCTGCTTGAGCAGCGCCGGAGCATAGATAGGCTGACCGGGATGGTCATAGCGAAAGGCATACTCACGGGCCATGTTCGCGCAGTGCTCACGCCATGGGTCGATGGCGAGAGGCTGCCCAAGCGCTGGCAGCACCAGCTTGAGATCCGTAGTGATACCCACCTCGGCGGCGCGGCGCTTGCCAAATTCGGCGGCGTCCACATCGAGATGGATCACTTTCGCCTCGGGGGCAAACTCCTCCAGCTTGCCGGTTACCCTGTCGTCGAAACGGGCTCCCACCACCACCAGCAGATCGCACTGCTGCACCGCGTAGTTGGCAGCCTTGGTGCCGTGCATGCCGAGCATGCCCAGATAAACGGCGCTATCGGGATCGAGCGCACCAATCCCCTTGAGGGTAGTGACCGCAGGCATGCCGGTGACGGCAGCAAAGTCGCGCAGTTGCTGATCGGCATTGGCCATGCCCACCCCGCCACCGACGTAGAGCACCGGGCGCTCGGCAGCGGCGATCAGAGTGCGAGCAGCGGTCAACTCCGAGGGATTGAGCGCCTCTGGCTCTTCCACCGCAAACAGCGGGCTCTGGGCCAGCACGGCAGCAAGTTGCACATCCTTGGGAAAATCGATCAACACAGGCCCCGGACGCCCTTCGGTGGCGATGGCGAAGGCTTCTGCCAGCACACGCCCCAGATCGGCGGCATCGGTCACCATGAAGGAGTGCTTGGTGCAGGAGAGGGACATGCCGAGCACGTCGACTTCCTGAAACGCATCGGTGCCGATGGCGGAACAGGGCACCTGACCGCTGATGGCCACCAGCGGCACGGAATCGAGCAGCGCCTCCGCCAGACCGGTCACCAGATTGGTGGCGCCCGGGCCCGAGGTGGCGATGCAGACCCCCACCTGACCGGAGGCGCGGGCATAACCCACCGCCGCCATGGCGGCCCCCTGCTCGTGGCGGCAGAGCTGATGGGCAAGACCCCCGTCATACAGGGCGTCGTAGACCGGCATGATGGCTCCGCCCGGGTAACCAAACACCTGGGTCACACCCTGTTTCTTGAGAGCCTGTACCAAAAACTGCGCGCCGTTCATGTGGAAAATCCTGTCCTGTAGTCGAAAAAAAACCCCCGAGCTATGAGGCTCGGGGGTCGCTTGTTTCGTTCTGTCCGGTGGTGGGTCTATCCCTTGTTCCGTGCAGCTAAACGAGCCCCGAGCGGTGAGATAATAATCACCACTAGGACCACAATAATGCTGACGAAACGGGAGGCCATGTTCATAGTTACAACCGGAAATCCTGTGAAATTGGGGCGGTTTGCACCGCGAATGGCTATTAGAACTAGCATGGTGATTTTTATTGGGCAAGCCTTTTTTCTGTGACAACCCACTGATTTTGGCTATTCCCCAGCCGGAACCCTGGAATAAAAAACCAACAATAAGCCGTTAGTCAGAACATATATCAACTCAAGGACGGGATTTATGTCATTAGCTGTGGTTTATAGCCGTGCCAGCCTCGGGATCGCGGCACCACAAGTCACGGTGGAAGTTCACCTCTCCAACGGCCTGCCCGCTTTCAACATGGTCGGCCTGCCGGAAACCTCGGTAAAAGAGTCGCGGGATCGGGTGCGCAGCGCTCTGCTCAACGGCAACTTCGAGTTCCCGAGCAAGCACATCACCGTCAATCTGGCGCCCGCCGATCTGCCCAAGGAGGGAGGCCGTTTCGATCTGGCCATCGCTATCGGCATTCTCGCCGCTTCCAAGCAAATCCCCGCAAAATACCTGCTCGATCACGAATTTTTGGGGGAGTTGGCCCTGACCGGCGAGATCCGTCCCGTGCTTGGGGTGCTGCCCGCCGTGCTTGCCTGCCGCGATGCGGGGCGCACCCTGCTGGTGCCGCGGGAGAACGGCCCGGAGGCCTCGCTGATCCAGGATGCCGAGGTGCGCACCGCCCACCAACTGCTGGCCGTCACAGCCTGGCTGGCCGGTCAGTACGAGCTGCCGCTGCCGGACCCCCAGACCACGGATGCCCTGCCCGATGTGCCGGATCTGCAGGATGTGATCGGCCAGTCACAGGCCAAGCGGGCGCTGGAGATCGCCGCCGCCGGCAGCCACAACCTGCTGTTCATCGGCCCGCCCGGCACCGGCAAGAGCATGCTGGCCAGCCGCCTGCCCGGCATTCTGCCGCCACTCAGCGAGCAGGAGGCGCAGCAGACCGCCGCCATCCACTCCATCGGTGGCCTGACCCCGCGCGCCGGTCACTGGCACCACAGACCCTATCGCACGCCCCATCACAGTGCCTCCGCCGTGGCGCTGGTGGGCGGTGGCAGCCACCCACGCCCCGGCGAAATATCGCTGGCTCACAATGGCGTGCTGTTTCTCGACGAACTGCCAGTATGTATATATTGTCCATTACATGGACAAATTTTATCTATTTATATCAGTAACATACATAAACACATTGATAATATCGTATGGACATTTATGTACATATTAATATGTACATCTATTAACTATATGTACATTTTTTATGTCACTACTAACCACAGAGATTTTGTGGGATGATAATAAAGTTTCATCCTGTTGCTCATCTTACCCTTTACATTTTTCTCTGGAAAAAGTCTGGAAACACGGATCTACCAATGCTCAGGGGAATTTTCCAGATAAGTGAAGAAAATTAAAGAGGTTTGTGTTGGATAGAAATCTGGAAAACATGAGCTTACAGAGAGGTAAGGAAACTACTTTTGATTACGCGGAACTGATACGCTGAAGTCGAGGGTCTATACCGCATCCCAATCATTAAGGCAGCTCGATATTGAGGGACTAAGTCATGAAAGTGATTACTAGGAAGGAAGTAGACGTCGTAACTGATGTCTGCTGCGACATATGTGATGAAAGCACCTCTAAGCATGGACGCCACAGCCCTCAGTTTGGAATGCTACAAGCTCAATGGGGATACGGCTCCAGTCATGATGGCGAGGCTTTCGAGCTTCATTTGTGCGAAAGCTGCTTTTTCCAAGCCCTTACTAATCTTCAAGAGCAGCGCCGAGGGGAGTTGATGTTTTCTGAGCAGGGATTCGAACCCGATCCTGATTTCGGGCGAGTGCAGGGTCATTCCCAAGAGCTAATCTAGTGAGCCACTGTAGTGGCTAACTAAATCTGGATTTAGGCTCTTTGTTGGGCTGACTTTCGGCTTGCATACTGCTCCCCTGAATCCTTCCATGCATGAATAAAGATCTACACCTTATCGCTTGATGTCACGATAATTTCATGCACGCTAGCAGTAATGCCAGTTACCTTATTTAAGGTTGTCGCAATCTGATCAGCTTTGGCTTTTTTATGATACCCCTTAGCATCCACCTCTTTGCTAGAAAGCTTTATTTTTTTACCAGCACTGGTCACATAATGAGGTACTTTAGGAGATATATCCAATTTTACAGTAACGATCCAACTTCCAATAGTGGCTTTGCTGGCTCGTTCTACCGTGTCAAAACTAAGCGAACCATCATTATTACGATAAATAACAACCGCTTCTGCTAGACCATGCCCTCTCTTGCTTGCTGAAGCCCATGCATCATTAGGGCTATCATACATAATCGCAGAGGCTGGATCCCAATGATAAAAGCTCGGTGAAGCCTCAACTAAAAATCCATTTTCTATTTCACTATATACTGCATAACCAAGAATTTCCGACATACTGTATTATCCCTTCCATTTTGTCTGACTTGCTCGCCAGTCAGAGTTATCATATATAAATAATATGATAACTCTCATACTTCAAAACTAAGCTGCCTAATATTAGGTTCATTTTCATCATCCCATAGATCGACCAATGCTCCGTGCACCTCATCAACTTCCATAGGGCCTAAACAATACTTACCAATGATAGCGGGGTAAGATACCTTTATATGAATCCTCATACTACGTCCAGGAATGTCATATTCTTTACGGTGGTGACCACTAGCACTTGCATCTAACTCGACATTAAATCCATCCTCTAAATGTGAATTTAGAATTCCTTCAACATAGACCTCTTCAAAAATGGTATCAGACTCTGCAATTGCCCCTGACACACCATCGCCTGCCAACAAATCATATGAGTCTGCCTCAATAGACTCTCTAGCTAACTCAGCAAGACTATCCGCAGATATAAATTCATACGGTAATTTTTCGAAGATCATCTGAATGTGGTCATAGATTGCTTCAGTTGTAATGCCTTCATTCCCACTTGAAATATCACTTATGATTTCTTCAAGTCGTTTTACCAGAATATTTTCATCGTAATAAATGTAGCTCACATTAGAGAAGTTTTCATTACAAAAATCACTATCGTTCAAGATTGCATGTAAGTCATCGTATCCAAAAATTGCAGCAACCACATCACCTACAAATGAAAGTGACACGGTATATTCATCATCTTTCAAACTTCTTTCAATTAAATCCATGAAAAAATAAGCAGATGGAAACCTGTGTGATGCCAGCGTTGATTGATTGCGCATATTACTTATTTCAAAACGTTGCCGTTCAATCTCAACTTGCTTTAATTTTTTTTCTTCTTCAATTCGAGATATATTGGCATCTGATTTACTCTTTGCAGCAATCTCAGCAGCATTCTTGGCCATTGACTCTAGCAAAAGAACCCTCTCCTTTTCTTTCTCCATAAATATAGTTTCTCGTTGAAACTCTAGCTGAATAGCTTCCTCTAAAAATCTTTTATCAGGATCTGCTCGTAATAACGCTTTATTTAAAAGTTCTTGTTGATTAGCTTTTACGATATCAAGCTCTACAGCCTGCTTATGTTGAAGTTTAGTCGCTTTAGATTGAATCGATTTGACACATAGAGAGAGCCATGGGAAAACTAATAAATAGAAAAAAGTGAATGAAAATGGCCATATAAATATAGTCCACTCCTGTAAAAAATCACTCTCAGAGTAATGTTGATAAAAGATCTCAATTCTTTCATATGCTTTCCCATTGCCAAAAAACAAAAGCGCAAGAGGCTTCCAGTTAAATATGCACCATGATATCAAGAATGATCCAATAATCGGGTCACTAATACGTGTTTTAGCTGTCCCTTTTAAAGAAGAAAGTATTTCATCAAACATTTTTATAAAAACCTCGTATATGCTAGATAAAAGTTATAGGTTACTAAATAATGCTAGATCATGTGCGTGGCGAACTCTTACCTGCACGCTATCAAAGCTATCAAACTGACCACCAGATACCATATAAGGTAGAATCTGTTCGAACTTCACTCGTGCAGCTGGCCGAGAATATGACTTAAGAAAGACGGCATTGGCAAGAATCTCGGGGCTGGAGCAGCCTTTTCTGACGGCTCCGCTTAATGTTATCAAAGTCGTTTTAACCAATGGCTCTTCACAAACAATGGCAGCTTTTGCTGTAATAATTCTAGCGGGAAGGCCAGCTAAAAATGCAAGATCAGCTGTCAGACGAACAGCAAAATGTCGTGCAGTTTCACAAGTCTTTATTCTATTCTCAGGTGTACCAATAGCGCGTTCAAGTTCACACAGTGGCTTGCCATCCATCCATGCTTTAAGTAATAATTTAATGACTGGCAAGGCCCTATTTGCTCTATCTACATCACTTTTGAGAGATCTATAACTTTCACCAAACAAACCTTCAATATCATTTGGTCGTATCAATTGGAGCAGCCATTCTGGGCGAGTATGAATCCAGTTAAATAGTGTTTCCATACATTGATAAGAATCACCTTCAAACCTTTCAGATTCCAAGAGGCTCGTTAAACTTGCGATAATTTCATAGGGCAGCCCTGTGGATGAAGCTAAACGCTCAAGCCAAGTTATCTCCTGCTTTGGTGCAAGAGCTGCTCGCCGTTCAATAGCTGAGTTTATACGACTCTCTATCCATTCATATCTATTTTCTTTCCGCATGCGGTAAGCAATAAAAGACCTGCTAATCATCAACTTTGCAGGGCCATCTGAAACATCATTGTCACCGACTGGTAGCCGAGCGAGGAAATAATCCTGATTGCCTTCATAAATACCATCATGAATATAATCAAGTAATGTAGATAGTGGGTCATCTATCTCTAAACACTGATCTGATTGTGAGAAGATACTCTGCAAAGTCATCCAGTGCTTGGTTATATTATTTTGTTTGTCATCGAAGCTAATTACCTTACTAGGAATAACTAAAACAAATCCTTGCCCTCCCTCACCTGCACGACCAGCTCGCCCAGCAGCATTAAGCAATTCATGAGCATCAAGTTGCTTCATTGAATCACCATCGACATCCCATCGACTATCACCAGCAATTAATACTATATCACTCGGAAGGTTCATACCTTGAGCAAGCGTGGACGTGGCGAAAAGGACTTTTATACCATCACGGCGTTTAAACAAAGACTCATGTAGAAATCGTTCAGGTTTAAGCAGTTGGGCATGATGACTTGATGCGCCACCAACAACACAACCGCTATCATCCAGTTTTAAATAGCAATATTGCGGGCCACCTAACTCTTCTTCTACAATTTTTCTAAATGCTTGTTCCTCCTTGGTCAGTACAACTCGAATTTTAGGTAGCAGCGTCTGAAAATTGCGAACAGAAGATTCTGCCATGACTGTGCTTTGCACGAAGATAAGTGTCTTCAAACCGACTCTGGCAGCCGCAGCAGCAATAGCCCCTGCCACCTGATTAGCATTTGGTGTTAGATACCACTTTTTAGGGGCCGTACGTACTCCAGTTCCTAGTGCTACAGGCTGATCAAGTAAGTCCATGAGTGCATAATCACTACGTGTTCTAGTCGCCCAAGTTTGCCTTAAGCAGAAAAATGCTTGCGGATATGCAACTAGCTGCGACTTAATCTTCGTTGGGACATTTTTCGTATTACAAGTTTTTTGTCCTTGCTGAAGTAACGTTTCGAGTTCAGTGATTCGATCTGAACTGTAGGCGACACAACCCCGAGCTTGGCGAGTAGGTTTCCACGCCAAATCGAGTGCAAGACAACGTCTGCCTGTCAGCTCAGCAATCCATCCAGCTATCTCTTCGGCATTTTTCATCATTGCCGATATAAGCAAAAGGTCTGCCTCAGGAGCCAACTGGGTTAAGTTCAGGATACACAGCATTGAGTCAATACTTCGTCGGCTTCTGTCTGAATCTCGTGGATGCAAAAGATGGCACTCATCAAACATTATTAGCCCAACATCTCTAAATGCATCAGGCTGTAATGATTGCAGCATTAAACATCGCTCTGGTGTTGTGACGATAACTTCAGGCAATTCAACTGCCGAGGAAAAAGCAATCTCATCATCCAGGTCACCTAATACATCGGTGCCCCTGAAAGTATTTTGAAGTACAGATGCAGTTTGATCGACCAGTGCTAACGTTGGTGCAAGTACAACTGCTTTATGACCTCGAAAGAGAGTCACCGCAATCTTCAACTCAGCAAGAGTGGATTTCCCACCTCCTGTAGGAAAGCTGACAGCAGCTGAAACACCGTATTCAAGATACCCCTCTTCAAGAGCCGCACGATGATTACGCCATAAATATGGACGTTCAAGTGCGGATCGATGAATGAAGCTCCACCATTGTTTTTCATCAACCCCTAAAGGTGCTTGCACACGACATATCGTTGCAGTAGCAAGATCGCCTGAAATTGCTAGTAGCAACTTAGCGATATGAAGAGGACCAGGAAAAATACTATAAGAATCTGGCCCATCTATATCAAACACCCCGTCGATGGGCTCCATACATAGACCGATTACTTCAATAAACACTGTCTGGGCTGAAGATACTTCAGCTTTATTATTAGATTTTGTTAGCAACTCTGAGGCTAGCAAGAAAACGCCGTGGTGCAAGTGTTTCAACAAAGCATCAACTGCTAACCCAAGCCCACTTTGATCGACTGGTTCACTATAAATTATATTTTCTTTTGAATTTATAATTTTTGAAAGTCTGCCCGTTGCGAGATCGCCTATAGCTTTAATTAGCTGCATTTCTGCCGATTGAATATCTATATCTTTAGCCAAATATTTAGCCATCTCGGCAGCATCACTTTGAGAATCAGCAATCAAAAAAAGTAAAGTGCAACAAATCTCTGGCGCGACACTATTGGCATTAATGAAAGGTATTCGTGGTTTATGATCTTCTCCTGCGATCTCCGCCATAAGACAAAGCTGGTGTGCTGTTCCAGCAACAAAGGCAGCTGCCGCACGATCGGCACGATTAGGTGAAGTAGCAACCAATAGCTCCTGTGCCGCAGCCAAGCGACGCATCTGGTTAAGAATTTTTACTAAATCTGCGGAACGTTCAGCCATATCAAGAGAAGCGGAATCTCGTAGTCGAATACGGGATGCAATAATCTCGGCAAATACATGAGTAAATGTTTGTGGAAGTGTCTCTAGGTCTAATGAGTTAAGTGGCGGTGCATCACTTATCAGCTTTGTCGTTACCGGATCAAACATTACTCCTCCAATTTTCAATCTGCTTTATTGCTTTATTTGCAAATTGATCCATCCACTGCCTCAACTCAGGGATGCACATTGTCTCAGCCTGCCGACGAGACAGTGCACCTGGTGCAACCACATCAAAGCCCTTGAAAAGAGCCATTCGTTTTTTATCATCCTCACGTTTAGCATCAACCGTGATCGCGACCCGATAGCTACGAGCCTCATCCCATGCAATGGTCTCAACAGCCGCATCAATATCCAACGTTCGAAACCGTAACTGATTTGCCTCCAAAAGAGCGCCAGTTTCTTGAATAAGTTCAGGCATCCTCTCACCATTTTCTAATGCTCGGATACCCGCCCATACGTCCTCTCGAATGGTCGATCTATCGTTATCTGTCGCCTTATCCTCGAAAATCACAACGCTAATAACTTTCTCATTATTCACATCTAATTTTAGCTGCATACCATCAAATCCCTTGTGCGCAAGGATATTGTGTGGAGCTCGAACAATTGCACCGACTTCATTCCTGTATGCTGCAATCCAAGAGATCGCTTGGAAGACCCATCCATCTCTATGATAAGGATCAACATTTTGCGAGACCGTCAGGAGATTTATTGCCCCACGAGCAGCATCAGCACGGGTTTGAGGAGCAGCTGGATCGAGATGAGATAGTATTTTTGCCACATGACGGGACTGCCCCAATGCCAGATACGCAACCTTACATGCTAGGTCATCTTCGTTAGAGATGATCCAACGAGAACCATGGCAAAGCTCATCATGTGTTACAGATCTCAGTGTCAGCGGCATCAATACTCCCCTCAACAGCCTACTAGACAGTAGGTTTCTTATGAAAACATTACCCAAGCTTGCCAGTTGCTAATATCCCTTTCAACAAAATTAGATAGTTTTTGCGACTTAAAATCAAAAAATGCATATCACATAGCTTCTAAATGTCTAAGTAAAACATTTCCTCTGGATAGAGGAAAAGATTCATCACAAAAATTGTTAAAAATATAATTGTGATATATATCCACACTATAGATAGCTTAAAAATAAGTTTCGCAAGGCAGATTTCCTAAGAAATTTTCGCATGAGAAAATTTCAGATTTTTCTCATGCGAAAATAAAGTCATAACAAAAACAGTATGTTATCGTTAACTATTCATTATCCCGCATAAAATCTACATCTACTTTCTTCGTTCTTTTAACTTTAAAATTTCCTGATGAAGATTAAAATTTTCAAATAATAGTGATATTTCTCGTTCAAGGCTCTCATCTAACATGCTTTTTAAAAAAACAACTCTTTCCCTATCTGCTTCATGCTTTACGTCACAGTCTTTCTCTATAAGAAGCCCTTGCTCAGCAAGCCTTATATCGTTTATTAGTTTCTCATGATTTGCTCTAGATTTTTTAATTGAGCCACGAGTTCGACCAGCCTCTAATGCGACCGTATCATTATTAATATTACTCTCTAGCGGCACTATTTTTGGCTTACCTTCAACCAACCGTTGCAAAGCCTCATAATAATCATTTATTGAACTCATTCCGCACCCCAGTTACATTTATCCTTAAATCCAAGCAAATAATTCAACTCTTTCGTCTCCTTCTTCCACTCAAAACTACCTTCATCAAGCATTTTAATTAAATTTGTTTGATCTGCTATTATTTTATCTAGTTTTTCCCTTTTAATAATAGCACTAGCGCAATCTAAACATTCCGTAAATGGGTTTGTTATTCGCTTGTCACACTCGCCAATTAATGTACATCCACCTAAGAAAGTTTCTCTATATGATAGCTCTCCCTTCTGAAACTTCTTAACAGTCTCGACCCTATCGTTAAATATAACAGTGTGCTCAGAGGATGACTGACGATTTACGATTAAACCATGCACACCTGCCAATTTTGAATTCTCATCAAAAATAACATTTAGGTAAGACTGTGCCTGTGAAAAATGTTGTGACTTTTGATATTCATTCGCAAAATGGTCTGATTTAGGGTTGATTATATTGACAGCTAACTCACTTCCTTTAGCATAATATAGAGTCATCTCTGTCGTTATATGCTTTAGTTGAAGTTTGAGCGATGGTAATGACACCAAACCTGAATGTGATGCATATAATGCCAATGACCTTCTTGCTTGATGACTAGTGAATGGCCATTTTTCACCAACTTTAATCTTTTCGTCATTATCCCAATTTCTAAATGGCTCGATTATCTTCAGCTCATCAATATCTGAGTTAATAACCTCAAGCGTTTTCTCTGAAACATACTTATTTATTTTAATACTAGTTATCGCACTAACCTCTTGTTTCATCCCAGGCGAAAATGGTAGTTGAGTTATGCTTGCAAATAAAACTCTATCTTCATCAGGAACTCTCATATGAGAAACTGAATATATAAGATCAGAGATTTTCCTTGCTAAATATATTGAAGTAACACCGTCGTTATTCGTCACCCATTTTGCTTTTAATTTTATTCCATGATTGAACTTTGTGGTAAACCCCTCTATTAGATAATGCACTTTCCCATTTAATATATGCTCTTTAATGCAACCGTAAGGAAGCGAGTCGACCTCACTAATACGCATCCCAGAAAAAATTTGTATAGCTACTGCAGCACATTTTTGTATAAATGAACATGCAAATGACAACCCTTGCCGGTCCTTCCTTAAATTATGACGATTGAAAAATGATACTAAACTATATTCTTCTAGTAATTCTAGGAAGCTAACTTTCCCCTTATTCCAATAAACAATTTCTCCTCTGGCTCTTTTTTTCTTGATCCCGCCCCTTCCAAGACCTAAGATTGGATCTTCAATACAACGGTGAGATAGCTCGATTATTTTGTCTATTGATGATGAAATGTCATCCAAATCATCCTTAACAAACTTGATAACATTTGAATATATTCTCGATGGTATAGGGGGGTGTTGACACAGACCGCTTATGTATTCATTTTTCTTTTTGTTGATGGATAAAAGAATTCCTTCTTTATCTGATCTCATAACATCAATATTAAACAACGAGTGACAATGCCGAATCAACATACCTAATTTTGACATACGACCTTGGTTGATCGAATTAGAAAAACCATCAATATATTTATTATTAGAAAAGAATTTTTTGTAGGTTAATTTTTTATCGACAAGGTAAAGGCCCAATACTCTAAGTAAGCTAAGATAGCTACTAAGAGTCCTAAATGAAAGGATTGGCCCTTTATTCATCCATATTAAAGAAAAGAATATCCACTTCATTTCCTTTTTTAGACATAAGGAAAAAAGTGTCTCCTTATTTGACTTCACGTAAAAATTAAATGCTGCGTTTTTACCATTATTATAGCTAGACCAGTTCCATACATCATCAAAATAATATGACAGTATCCCCCCGTCAGAGTCTCGACTAACTACAAATTCATCCTTTGGTTCCACTCCAATATAATACAAACCATCAGGTTTAGATTTTTCATCTTGTGCATTCACGTTACTATTATATAAAATTTCATGTTTCATTTACAGTAACCTATCTAACATCATTATTTTGTAGTCCCAATAACTACCATATGTTTGATTTGACTCTGAATCAGAGTCAATTACTTTAACCATCTGATAGAGATCATCACCTCTCCCAGAGATTTGATTGAGAATTTCAGACAGTCGCTCTAATATCGGCTTATGAACCCTATCTAGTTGTTCCAGAGATAACCCAAGATCACCAAGTCGATTTAAGTAAGCTCTAAATCCAAGTATTTTCAAAATGTCATCATGATCAGCATGAATGACATATTTATCACAGAACAAGCAGCTCTCAGGTTTAAAACAATCTGGTATTATTAAATTACTCTCATGCATAACTGAGCATCCACCTATAGAAGTAGCGCTTCCAACAACACGACCAGGCTCAACAATAGTCACTTTAGATAGTTGCTCTAAGAAAAATGACATCTCATTTATGCCTTTGGTGGATGAGCCGTTAACATATCTTTTTTTTACTGTATCCACAGTATTCTGTAGGGCCATCGCTGTTACGGCTACATCAGAGTTTTGAATATACCATTCACTCTTAAATGCTCTCCACATGCGCGATGTTATATTCGGAATGCTATCAAACACTCGAGACAGTTGCTTGTTGAATTGGTACAAACTTCCCCATTGAATTTTTACAGGTTGCCAACCTCTTATTTTTGAAAATGTAAAGAACAAATATTTAAATTCTTTGCCACCTAAAATAAAATTTCGCAGAGAAATAAAGCGCTTAAATATAGGAAGAAAACTCCCTTGTATTTCAAAATATACATTTTTATTTCCAGAACGTGCCTTTACCTGATAGAACCGATGACTAACTCTCTCTGTGCTATAACTAGCATCCCACTCAAGCATTATAAGCTGCTGTAAATTCATGCCCGTATTAGCCAGAAATAAATGAATAAACGAAAACACAGCAAAGTTGTATACCCCTAACCTAGATGTATGCATGGGGTCACTATTGGCAAGGTCGATTAGTTTCTTCGCATTTCTAATAGCTGCTTTTGCATTTCGTTCAGATGTATATAAGTGCTTAATTTCTTCTAAATCATATAACCCTCCGCTACTATGGTTATATACCCCCTGCCTATTTTTTGTTTCCAAGTTTTTCATCCACTGGACAGTGGGAAAAATCCAAACTCTTTCTTGTGTTGACTGCACATCTTGCATTGTAATCATGTAGGGGTATGGCATCGATTCAACAATGAATGTAGCTATACTATTAAATGAGCACTTACAAATTGAGAGCAGCTGTTTCACATCCCGCTCATCAGGGGGATCCGTCGGCGTATATCCACGAGTCATTGTGATTAAATGGAGATGTTCTTTAAGATCTATATCAAAAAGTCGACTCATATAAGTCAGCATTGCATGTTGTAAATTTATTGCGCTCTGACTTTTTAGCTCTCCACTTCTTAATTTATGCTTGAGTTCATTTATAAAAGCACCACATGCATTAACTGCGTCATCTTGACTAAGCAGCACATCGCTATGACCATTAAAGTCACACCAATCCATAAATCTAATAAATCCCTTAGTCATTCTAGATAAGGTTAAAGGCGTCACACTAGATATTATGAATTCATCTGAAACTATATTTATAATTTCTTTAATCGCATCTATTCTATGAGGTATTATGCTATCACTATCAACTTCTCTACTTTTCCGCCATGTAGCCATGCTTTTTCTACGCGAATAGCATAATGCCCCAATATCACAGCGCCCAACATCAGGAAAGATCAACACAACTTTTTCTGGCATTATTGGAGAGATATGCTTTTCAAGTGGTAAAGTAACATTGATAAACTCTCTCAACATATAATTTTCAATCATACAGCCCACCTATAAGCTGTTTAATGTAACTCTCATAGTCATCCTGATATTGCGTCAGGGTATTAATCTCACGACTATATTTTAGATACCCATCTGTAGTGCGATAGTTAGAATGTCCCATAGCAGTTTTAACAAACTCCCTAGCTTGATGTAGACTTATCACGCCCTTCTCAACCATTAGTAACTGAAGCTCAGTAATATTAAGGCCGAATGTGGCTCTCAAGTCATGAAATCGAAATGTGAAATCATCAATGTTCAGTTTAGCTCTCATAGTAGGAATTATCTTGTTTGCTAAAAACTGCCTAACAGACTGGCCATTACTTATATAAGTAGTCACATAACCATCAAGGAATTTTTCTCTTTCCTCATTTGGCATATAGTATGGTGAACCTTGAGATGTGAGGAAAACCAATCGAGATACGCTAGCAGGTTTAGCCTTATCTTGTCTCTTCCTTGCCCTTTGGCTATTAACATAGATTTTAACTTTCACATAAAGCCAGCTAGGAACTGAAATTACCGTTCGTTTATTATTTTTTGAGTCCACCCCAGTACCAAACCCAATCGAAATAAATTTATACTTATCACCAGAGGCTAGCTCATCTAGGAAAACTGAATAAGGCAGAGTTAAAATAGTTTGAATTCTCGCTCCAGTGAAAAGTGCCAGCATGAAAATCAATCGCATCTCGATGTTTTTACTTTCTAGTAACGTTTCAAGTAGGGCTTTTTGTTCTTTTTTAGTTAACGGTTTAAGAGCACCACCATCATAAATCGCGAACTGGTTATTGCTATTCTGATTCTTTACCTTTATAGATAAATCAGTTTTTACAATCCTAATTTTTTTCATCAACCCAAAGGTATCAGATACATTAATATAGATATCCTTCTCGTTCCATAAAGATGATGTCATATCAATTAACCCTGCTATTTTCATCCATCTATAGAAGCCAATAACGCTACTTATTCTTCTTTTCGCTGTGTTGAATGAGATCTTTTTATCATTACATAATGAAATTAGATGGTATTTATATTGATAGTATGGCCTCATCGATTTTCTTTCTGGTATATATGTAACTTCAAGCTTCTCATCATATAGAAATTTTTTATAAGCGCTTAAATCATATGCCAAGTTATGTAATGTCAGCATGTTAACACCGATCACTCCAACAGCTCGAACAAGTAGATATATAGTCCCCTCCTTCCAAACAGAGTTATCATTATTTAATAAGACAGGAAAGCGATTGAATTTCATCGAATGATAAGAACTCGGCCGTTCCGATTCTTTATAGTAGTATTCGTATTCTCTAACTTTTCTTTTTTTAGTCTCAACATCCTCATTCGAACTTATGTTAGATAATATCAATCTAGGCAAAATATATACGCCAATATTCTTTCCACTCTTCATATGCACCATGGAATATACCAATCAATTTCAATTTGGAACTGAAGTTATGTACATAAAGTATAGACATACACATATAGGGTTGCTTTAAAAACATACACATATGCCCGAATTCGAGCGCAAGGTACTCGACTCTCTGCGCGAACCGCTGGAGACGGGCCACATCACCATCAGCCGGGCCGCCCGTCAGGTGGATTTCCCCGCCCGATTCCAGCTGATCGGCGCCATGAACCCCAGCCCCTGCGGCCACTATGGTGACGGCCAGACCCGCTCCAGCCCTGATCAGATCCTGCGCTACCTCGGCAAACTCTCAGGCCCCTTTCTCGACAGATTCGACCTCACGGTGGAGGTGCCGCTGCTGCCCAAGGGGAGCCTCACCGGCAAGGCGGAACGAGGGGAGTCGAGCCAGCAGATCCGCGAGCGGGTATTGGCGGCGCGGGAGCGCATGCTGAGCCGCAATGGCAAGCTCAACAATCTGCTGGATAGTCGCGAGATAGAGGATATTTGCCGATTATCGCCGCAAGATGCCGAGTTTTTGGAGAACGCCATCCAGAAGCTGGGGCTCAGCATCCGGGCCTGGCACCGTATCCTGCGGGTGTCACGTACCATAGCGGATCTGGCCGGGCAGCCCGCCATCGGCAAGGAGCATCTGATCGAGGCGCTCGGCTACCGCGCCATGGATCGGCTGCTGTCGCGGCTGCGCAGCGGCTGAATAGGCCGAATTGCGTAAACTGAGTCCCTTGCTGCCGAGAGCGCTCTCCATGGTCTCGCGAGCGATCGGCTGATATTATGGCCACAGATCTGACCACTTGATGACCCTTTATCGACAGCAAGACGGACCCGAACTCATGCCCAACAAGCTGACAGAGCGACTGCGCGGCAGCCTCTCCACCCTGCTCTATTTTTTCAACACCCTCTTCTGGTGCATCCCCATCTTCTTGCTGGGTCTGCTCAAGCTGCCGCTACCGCTCAAGGGCTGGCGAACCCTCTGCAACGCCCTGCTCGATGGCTGTGCCAGCTGCTGGATCGGTTTCAACAATCTTATCCAGAAAACCATCATCAAAACCCCTTTCGAAGTGGTCGGAGTGGACAAAGGGAGCCGGAATGAGTGGTATCTGGTCATTGCCAACCATCAATCCTGGGTCGACATACTGGTACTGCAGCGGGTTTTTAATCAAAAAATCCCGTTTCTGAAGTTTTTTCTCAAGAAAGAGCTGATTTGGGTGCCTTTTCTCGGTCTGGCCTGGTGGGCGCTCGACTTCCCCTTCATGCGACGCTATTCCCGTAAATTTCTGGAAAAAAGGCCACATCTGAAGGGAAAAGACATAGAAACAACGCGCCGGGCCTGTGCCAAATTCCGCCACATTCCGGTGAGTGTGATGAACTTCGTGGAGGGCACCCGCTTCACCGCCCACAAACACGACAAACAGGCCGCCCCCTATCGCCACCTGCTGCACCCGAGAGCTGGGGGCATCGCCTTCACCCTGGCGGCCATGGGCGATCAACTGCACAAACTGGTGGATGTGACCATCGCCTATCCGGGCGGTATCCCCAGCTACTGGGACTTCATGTGCGGCCGGGTCGGGCAAATCAAGGTTCAGGTCCGCTATTTGCCGATCGACCGCAAGCTGGTGGGGGATTACTTCAATAACCCCGAGTTCCAACAAGAGTTTCAACAGTGGCTGAACGGGATCTGGCACGAGAAAGACCAGACCCTGAGCCAGCTGCTGGCAGACAAGACGCAGTAAACGACGCCCATGCTAACCCTGCTCCCCGGCCCCCTGGTGCTGCTCATCAGCACCAGCCTGACCATTTTGTTCACCGCCCTGTGCGCCAGCCTGATCCTGCTGGTGTCGCTGGCCAAGCTGCTGCTGCCCATTCCGGCCTTTGGCCGCGCCTGCAGCCGGCTCAACAACCGTTTCATGAGGCTGTGGCTCGGTTGCAACGCCCTGGTGATCCGCCTCACCACCCGCATTGACTGGCAGGTTGAAGATGACACTCAACTACGCAAGGATGGCTGGTATCTCATCGTCAGCAATCACATGAGCTGGACCGACATAGTGGTGCTGGGCCATCTGTTCCGGGACAGGTTGCCGGTGCCCAAATTCTTCATGAAGCACGAGCTCATCTACATACCGCTGCTGGGACTCGCCTGCTGGGGGCTGGACATGCCTTTCATGCGCCGCTATTCACGGGCATTTTTGCTGCGCAACCCGCATCTGCGCGGCAAGGACATAGAGAGCACCCGCAGCGCCTGCGAGAAGTTTCGCCACATCCCCACCACCGTCATCAACTTCGTGGAGGGCACCCGCTTCACCGAGCCCAAGCGGGACGCGGCGCGCTCCCGCTACCGTCACCTGATGCCGCCCAAGGCAGCCGGGCTCGCCTTCACTCTGGCGGCCATGGGGGAGCAGTTCGACAGCCTGATCAACGTCACCATCCGCTATCCGGACAACGCCGAGACCCCGTTCAAGGACTTCCTGATGGGACGGGTCAAACGCATTCAGGTGCGCATCGAGGAGCTACCGGTGGATGAGGCGCTGGTCGGCGACTACTTCAATGACAAGCAATTCAAACGGGGCTTTCAGGAGTGGCTGAACCAGCGCTGGCAGGAGAAAGACCAGCTGCTGGAAAGCTGGCAACGGGATCAGGAACCGCTGCCTGTTGCCGCCAAAGCGGGATCCAAAGAGAGTGCAGAGGCCAGCTCGGCCAACTGATCTTCCGAGAAAACGGCGATGCCGTGCCGACGCAGCAGGGCCGTGGTCTTGCCCTCACCCACCACAGAAACGCCTTCGAAGCGGCCGTTGTAGATACGGCCACTACCGCAAGAAGGGCTCCCCTCCTTGAGCAGGGCGAAACGAATGCCCTGCGCCTGACAGATCGCCAGCGCCAGCTCGGCGCCGCGATCAAACTCGGCAGTCACATCCAGCCCGCTCGCGGTCACCACCCGCTCACCCTGTCGCTCGGCAGGGGGACGCGGGGTCGGCAAACCGCCCGCCACTTCGGGGCAGAAGGCCAGCACTCGCCCTTCGGCCCCCAGCGCACTCAACCAATCGCTGACAATTCCCTTGCTATGGCCGTCGTAACGCACTGGCTGACCCAGCAAACAAGCACTCACCAGCACACGGACGGGATCCGCACTCATGCTTCCGCTCCATGCATCACCTGATCGAACATCACGCAGCAGGGACTCTCCAGCCGGTAGAGAATGGCGGGACGCTGCTTGCCGGTACGCTTGCGGCCGGTATCCACCAGAATGTCGGCGCGATGGATCCGCTTGCGAAACGCTGCCGTATTCATGGGAGTTTGCAGGATAATTTCGAAGGCGCGCTGCACCTCTGAGAGGGTGAACTCGGGCCCCAGCAGTTGCAGCGGCAAGGTGCTGTAGCGGCTCTTGATCCGCAGCCGCTCCAGCCCCTTGGCAATCAGTTGGGTGTGATCGAAGGCGAGGCTGAGCCCCGGCAGGTTGGAGAGCGGATGCCAGCAGCCGTGAATGGCCTCGATCCCGGGATCGACCAGACAGAGATAGACCAGGGTCGTGGACCAGCCACGGGGATCCCGCTCAAGATTGCCGAGGGTGCAGACCTGCTCGCTGTAGCAGTGGCCCAGCCCCCACTCCGCCAGCAGGCGGCGCTGGGTGGCATCGAGATCCCGATCCAGTGCCTCGTCGATGCGCAAGCCGGGTAGCTGCCAGCAGTGGGCAAAGGGGGGGCGATCACGGGTCTCGAGCAGCAGCTCGATCCGCTCGTCATGCAAGCGCAGCACCACCATATCCAGACTCATTCTCAACATGCCGATCGCCCTGCTCGCCTTCGATTAATGTTTGGTAGATAATATCACACGAATAGTATGTGCAGGAGCCACTCAATGGGAACCGTCGCCAGCCTGGATATTGATGCGCAGAAGGGATTTACCCCCCTCTGCCCGAACGAACTGCCCGTCGCGGGCGGTGATGATATTGTGGCTGCGCTCAACGCTCAGGCCACCCTCGCCACGCTGCGGATCGGCAGCAAGGACGCTCACCCCGCCAATGCCGACTGGGCCGTCTCCGATCCTGCCGGCATGCTGCTGCCGCTGAATCTGCCCAACGCCGACCTCACCTGGCCGGTGCACTGCGTACCGGGCACCCGGGGGTTCGAACTGCTCGATGGTCTGCCCGCCCCCATCGATTACGACTTCTTCGTCTGGAAGGGGATCGAGCCGGATCTGCATCCCTACGGCACCTGCTTCCACGATCTGGCCGAACAACGCAGCACCGGGCTCATCGAGTTTCTGCAAGCCCGCAAGGTCAGCACGGTGCTGGTCGGCGGCCTTGCCACCGACTACTGCGTCAAGACCAGCGTGCTGCAGCTGCGCCACGCCGGTTTCCGGGTGATCGTCCATCTCGATGCCTGCCGTGGCATCGCCCCCGAGACGGTTGCCAGCGCCCACACCCAGATGATCGAGGCTGGCGCCGAACTGGCCCAGACCCTGATCGATGTACAACGCCTGCTGGACGCCTGATATGCCACCGATTCTCACCAGCCTGCTCGACACCGACGCCTACAAGCTGCATATGCAGCAGGCGGTGTTCCATCGCTATCCGGATGCCGAGGTGGTGGCCGAATTCCACAGCCGCAACGAAGAGGATCTGCTGCCCATGATGGGCCAGATCGAGGAGCAGCTTCGCCTCGCCGGCTCCTTGCGGCTGACCAGACCCGAACTCAATTTTCTGGCCGAGCGCCCCTTCTTCACCCCTGACTACCTCGACCACCTCCGTCGCAAGCCGCTCGATGCTTCCCTGTTGAAAGTGTTCGAGCAGGATGGCCGCATCAATGTGCGGGTCGAAGGGCCCTGGCAGGATGTGATCCTGTGGGAGATCCCGGTGCTCGCCATCATCAGCGAGATGCGCAACCGCTTCCGCTACCCCCAGTTTGGCGTCTGCCAGGCGCTGGAGCGGCTCGATCAGAAGATCGACAAGCTGGAACATACACTCAGCGCCGAGGAGATGAGTGAGTTCAACCTCATTGATTTTGGCACCCGCCGCCGCTTCTCCCACGCGGTGCAGGATGCCGTGGTGGGCCGCCTCAAGGAGCGCCTGCCAGCGTTTCGCGGCACCAGCAACTACCTGCTGGCCCAGAAGTACCACTTGTCGGCAGTGGGCACCCAGGCCCACGAGTGGTTCCAGGCCCATCAGCAGCTCGGCTTCCCGCTGGAGCACAGCCAGCGCGCCGCCCTCACCAGCTGGCTGGACGAGTTCACCAACCACCTCGGTATCGCCCTGACCGACTGCATCACCATGGATGCCTTCTTGCGTGACTTCGATTTCGAGCTGGCCAGCCGTTATCAGGGGCTGCGCCATGACTCGGGCGATCCCGTGGTGTGGGGCGAGAAGGCCATCAGCCACTACCAGCGGCTCGGCATCAACCCCACCGACAAGACGCTGGTCTTCTCCGATGGGCTCAACCTCGACAAGGCCGTCGAGTTGTTCCGTCACTTCCGGGGCCGTATCAACACCAGCTTCGGCATCGGCACCAAGCTCACCTGCGATCTGCCCGGCGTCAGTCCCATGAACATCGTGTTCAAACTGATGGAGTGCAACGGCGGCCCGGTGGCCAAGATCTCCGACAGCCCGGGCAAGACCCTGTGCCGGGATGCGGACTTCATACGCAACCTCAAGCAGGCCTTTCACGTCGGGGTCTGATCTTCCAGAGCACCAGAAAACAAAAAGCCCGCCGATTTTCACCGGCGGGCTTTTTTCATGATGTCAGGCAACCATCAGTCTTTCTTGGCCAACAGGAATTTCACCAGCTGGTTGAACTGCTCCTGGGAAGTAATGGATTCGATCTTCACCATGTACTTGCCATTGACCAAGAAGGCCGGCACACCGCGAATGTTGTAGCTCTCGGTGTTGCGATCGAACTGGGAGACCATGCCGGAGACGGCGAAGCTGTCGACGGCACCGTCGAACTCTTCCGCTGGCACACCATTGTCCACAAAGATCTGCTTCACGTCATCGCGACTCATCGGCGGCTGACGCTGGGTGTGGATCTTGGTGAAGATGGCCGGAGTCAGCTTGGCTTCGGCATTGAGCAGGCTGGCGACGGCGTAGGCACGCTGCATCTCCGGCCCCATCTCGCGGCCGAGGAAGGCAACCGGGTTCTTCTTGAGGGGCACACCCTCTGGCAACCCAGCCTTCAACTGTTCAACGATCGGTTCGAAGGTGGCGCAGTGCGGGCAGTAGTAGGAGAAGAACTCCATCACTTCCGGCTGGGCAGTGCCAGTCTGTTTGACCACATCGTAGTTGACGCCTTCCTTGAACTCGGGGGCGGCGTGAACCATGGGGATCATCAGCATGGCAGCAAGGAAAAATAAAACTTTTTTCATGATGTTTCCTGTTAAGGGATCACTGTGAGGCACGCCCGGCGAACCGAAGCAGTGCCAAGCCTATTGTGTCGCCATCCCGCCGTCAATGGTCAGAGCAGGAGTTCGAGTCCCTTCTGTCGCTCAATATCCCCTCAATGTCACCAGTTTGGCATCAGGGTCAACGGCGGCGCCTTAAGCGCTTCCAGCTGATCGTGCAGGATGGCGATTTGCTGGCGCCAGTAGTGATCGGTATTGAACCAGGGGAAGTGACGGGGGAAAGCGGGATCTTCCCAGCGCCGCGCCAGCCAGGCCATGTAGTGGACGATCCGCATTGCCCGCAGCGGCTCGATAAGCGCCAGCTCACGCGAGTCGAATTCCATGAACTCCTCGTAGCCCGCCAGCAGGGTATCGAGCTGGATCTGCTGCTCGTGGCGCTCGCCGCTCAGCATCATCCAGAGATCCTGGATGGCGGGACCGGTACGACAATCATCAAGATCGACGAACATGGGGCCGTCGCGCCACAGGATGTTGCCCGGGTGGCAGTCGCCATGCAGGGAGATCTGAGCCACATCCAGGGTCATGGCATCGCTGACATGCTTGATCAGCTCGTCGAGCACCCCGAAAAATTGCTTGGCCAACCCGCTCGGCAGCCACTCGCCGGACGCCAGCAGCTGACGCGGCTCGTGCAGCATGCTCTCCACATCGAGCCGGACCCTGTGATGGAAGGGGCGACAGGCGCCTATCTGGTGGATGCGGCCGAGGAAACGCCCCACCCACTCCAGCTGGTCGAGGTTATCCACCTCGAACTGGCGGCCACCGACGCTCTGCCAGATGGCAAAGGGGTAGCCTTCGTGCTCCAGCAGGGTTTCGCCAGCGAAGGCGAGCGGCGCGGCGACCGGGATCTCCGCATCCCAGAGACGCGTAGCGAACTCATGCTCCTCGAGGATCTGGGCCCGACTCCAGCGGCCGGGACGATAAAACTTCACCACATAGCGGCGACGATCCTCATCCTGGAACTGGTAGACCCGGTTCTCGTAGCTGTTGAGCTCGATGAGGCCGGAGTCGAGCCGCAGGCCGCTGAGATCCAGCGCATCCATGATGAGATCGGGATTGAGGTCGGAATAGTTGAAACGCATGTCATCCACCATAAGAAAGGGGCGCCGTTGCGCCCCAGTCTATCACTACTCGGTTCAATGGCGTTCAACCCAACCGGTTGCGCCACGCTTTCCCGTCATCACTGCGGTCACCGGGGCCTGAACTGACCGGTCAGCCCTCGCCTTTCCCGGCATCACAGCCGGCTGATAAACTTGCTGGCCTGGCGCAGGGTGCCCTTGCTGTCGTCCGGCGCCGCGCCATCCCGCTTGAGCACAAACTGGATGTCCAGGGTCGGCTTCTTCAGGTTGAAGGGGTCGACGGCCACGCTCACCGGCAAGGTGTAGATCTCGCCCGCCTTCAGGGTCACGTCGCGCGGACCAAACCACTGGTGCTCAGGTAACCCTTCCACATCCAGCTGATAGGTCTGGGCATGCAGGGTCTTGTTGAGGATCTTGAGGGTGTAGGTGTTCTCGATGAGCCCCTCACTGTTCTCGCGGAACAGCTGGTTGCGATCCCGCAGTATGTCGAGCCCCATCGGCATGATGGACATGGCATTGTAGACGAACACCCCCAGCATGATGACCATCACCAGGCCATAGCCAAGCAGCTTGGGCCGCGCCACATGGGTGCTGTTGTGGGCCAGCTTGTGCTCAGTGGTATAGCTGATCAGCCCCTTCGGATAACCCATGCGATCCATGGTCTGGTCACAGGCATCGACGCAGGCGCCGCAGTTGATGCACTCGTACTGCAGACCGTCGCGGATGTCGATGCCGGTCGGGCAGACCTGCACGCAGAGATCGCAGTCGATGCAATCCCCCAGCCCCAGCGCCTTGTGATCCACCTTGCGGGCACGGGCACCACGGCTCTCGCCACGCTTGGTGTCGTAGCCGACGATGAAGGTGTCCTTGTCGAACATGGCGGACTGGAAGCGGGCATAGGGGCACATGTGGATACACATGATGGCGCGCATCCAGCCTGCGTTGCCGTAGGTACAGGCGGCAAAGAACAGCACCCAGAAGATGACCCAGCCACTCGCCTGCAGGGTGAGAACGTCAGGCACCAGCTGGAATGCATCCTGGAAATAGGCAACAAAGGTAAGACCGGTACCGAGGGAGAGCAGGATCCACGCCAGATGCTTTGCGCCCTTGCGGGCCAGCTTCTCGCCACTCCAGGGAGCCGCATCCAGCCTGCGCCGTTTATTGGCCGCCCCTTCCAGCTTCTCTTCGAACCAGATGAACATGAAAGTCCACACCGTCTGCGGGCAGAGATAACCACACCAGACCCGGCCGAGGAAGGTAGTCACGAAGAAGAGCCCGAAGGCAGCGATCATGAAGATCCAGGCCAGCAGGGTCAGATCCTGCGGCCAGATGGTTGCACCGAAGATATGGAACTGCTGATGATCGATATCGAACAGCACGGCCTGACGACCGTCATAACGCAACCAGGGCAAGGCGACGAAGATCACCACGAAGAACCAGCCCATGGCCTTGCGTACCCGCTGCCAGTAGCCGGGTTGCGCCCTCACATAGATGCTGTTGCCGGGATTGAACCTGTCGTCGCTGGCTTTGAAGGTATTGGGGTTATACGTCCCCGTTACATCGCCGGTGACATCCTTGATATCGATCTTGTCCTGGTCGGCCATTGCAACACTTAGCTCCATTCATTAATTGTTATGGAGCGGATTATATCTTAAACAACCTGCTAATTGTGTGGGTAAAATGTATCTAATGTTCGAGTGACGTCGCAATTTCAAGCAACAAAAAAGGCGTGTCGCCAGTTGACGAAACACCTTTTTGAGAGATTCTCTTGAAACCATTTTTTGGCGCTATTTGCACCGCGCCGGGATCACTTGATGCCACGGGCCTTGAGCAGAGCTTCCTTGAAATCGGGTACATGATCCTTGGCCAGGCCGGGGATCATCGCCTGCTTGTCGGACTCCCGCATCTTGAGGTGGTAGATCAGCATGTCGTCGGTCAGGTCGGACAAGGCACCCTCATAGCGGGCTTCCGCCGCCAGTTTGGCAACGAATTGCACCAGGCTGAGGTCCTGTTCCTTGATCCAGGCAGGCTGCAACAACTCCAGCAGCTCTTCGATACGATGACATTGCATAGACAACCTCTTTAAATCTGTCATGTGAAACTCAGGCAACCTTACCCATCAAGGCTACTTCGATACGATCCCGCCCATTATGCTTGGCCTGATAGAGGGCCGCATCCGCTTTTTGGATCAACTGGGCGATGGAACTGCTCTGATCCGGCACCAGGGTCGCCACCCCGAAGCTGCAACTGACCCGGTTGGAGACCAGGGATTGCTGGTGAGGTATGCCCAGTTCCTTGAGCGCCACCCGCACGTTTTCGGCTATCTGCAGCGCCCCCTGCATGCTGGTACAAGGCAGCAGCAGAGCAAACTCCTCTCCGCCGTAACGAGCAGCGAGATCATCCTCGCGGCGCTGCACCTCGGCCAGTAACCCCGCCACTTGCTGCAGGCACTCATCACCCAGCTGATGACCATAGAGATCGTTGAATTGCTTGAAGTAATCCACATCCACCAGCACCAGTGACAGGGGGGTGCGTGCGCGATGACAGCGGCGCCAGGCCCGCTCCAGGCTGTCATCCAGATGGGCGCGATTGGCGATGCCGGTCAGACCATCCAGCCGGGAGGTGAGCTTGAGATGCTCTGAGACCGCCTTCAGCTCGGCCACCAGATCGGCGTTGGAGAAGCGATGATAGAGGGAGGCGACCTGATCCCGCCGCAGACGGCGCAGCAGCGTCGGCAAGAAGACAAACAGATAGCCCGCCAGCATGCAGGAGACGATCCGCTCCTGCTCGTTGCCGACCCCCAGCTCGAACAGCATGGCGAGCCCGAGTGGCAAGACGGCACCGTAGAGGGAACGGCGGCTGCCAAACAGCATGATGGCGCTGCCGGTGAGGATCAGACTGGAGAGCATCATCATGGCAGCGCGATAGGTGTCGGGCAGCTTGTCCATGTAGAGCAGCACGCCGAGCGCCCAGATGATGGAGGTGATGGTGACCCCGATGAAAAGCTCGCGCTCCAGCACCGGCAAGGGGATCTGCGCCAGCCTGGGCTGACGCCAACGCAGGTGCCAGCCGCGACAAAACAACAACAGGCTGACCAGTCCCAACCAGCCGAACGCCTCGCCGGCGGGCAGGTAATCGTTGAACAACAGGCTCCAGCCGAGCGCCAGCAGACCCAGACAAGGCAGGCTGAATGAGGCGTGAGTATAGAGCTGGGCCATGATGGCCTGCTTCACCTGACGTGTCACACTCTGAGTCAACTGTGTACTCCCTGTACAAAAGCCGCACAGTCTACCACTCCCCCTTCCGGACCAACAATCAAACGTCGGTTATTAAGCGGTTAGTCAACCGCGCTCCAGCTCGTCCAGGATCGGGCACTCGGGACTTTCATCCCCGTGGCAGCAGCATACCAGCCCCTCGAGGGAAGCCAGCATGGCCTGCAAGCCGGCGATGCGAGCCCGCAGATCGACGATCTTCTCCTGCGCCAGTTTCTTCACCTGGGCACTGGTTCTGTGCTCGTCCCGGTAGAGCGCCAGCAGCTCCTGGCACTCCTCCAGATTGAAGCCGGTCTCCCGCGCTCGCTTGACGAAGCGCAGCTCCCGCAGTGCCCCCTCGGTGTAGCTGCGATAACCGTTATCGCTGCGCACCGGCGCCGAGATGAGACCGATACTCTCGTAGTAACGGATGGTCTTGGCGGTCAGTCCCGTCGCCTTGGCTACCTTGCTGATATTCATGGATGACTCCTTAGCGGTTCGATTCAGTGCTGACATGGTGACCGGCATGGGTGCCCGTCTTGGGCTGCCAGCGTTTCAGTAACAGGGAATTGCTCAAAACGGTGATGCTGCTCAGGGCCATGGCCGCCCCCGCCAGCTCGGGGCTGAGATACCCCAGTGCCGCCAGCGGAATGCCGATGATATTGAACACGAAGGCCCAAAACAGATTTTGCTGTATGGTGCGCCAGGTGGCCGCCGAGATGTCGATGGCATCGGCCACCAATCGTGGGTCAGATCGCATGAGCGTGATGGAGGCCGTCTCCATCGCCACATCAGAGCCGGAGCCCATGGCGATGCCGACATCCGCCGCGGCCAGCGCGGGGGCATCGTTCACCCCATCCCCCACCATGGCCACCAGCCCGCGAGTTTGCGCCCGCAGCGCCTCGACTTTTTCAACCTTGCCTGCGGGCAGCACGGAGTCAAACGCCCCATCCAGCCCCAGCTTGGCAGCGATATGGGCCACGGGGGCCGGCGCATCGCCGCTCACCAGCCAGCTGGCGATGCCGCGCTGGCGCAGGGTAGCGATGGCTTGCGCACTCTCGGGGCGCAAGGTGTCGGCCAGTGCCGCGATACCGGCCACCACGCCGTCGATGGCGACCCAGACCCGGGTCGCGCCGTCGGCGGGCTGTTCATCCTGCTGCGGTTGATCAATGCCGAGCTGAGCCAGCAGGGATCCATTGCCGATGGCGACCCTGTGGCCTGCCACCTGACCGACAATACCCGCACCGACCCGCACCTCGACCGCCTCCGGCTGGGGCAGCGCCACTTCTGTGCCGACGGCCTCGCGCATCGCCAGTG
The DNA here is from genome assembly GCF_000820025.1 of Aeromonas popoffii. Lineage (GTDB taxonomy): Bacteria > Pseudomonadota > Gammaproteobacteria > Enterobacterales > Aeromonadaceae > Aeromonas > Aeromonas popoffii. The sequence goes on along the minus strand of NZ_CDBI01000047.1, from coordinate 36,399 downwards.
CCAGCGGATGCTCGCTCGCCTGCTGCAAGGCGGCAGCGAGCCGTAACTGCTCGTCATTACCGCTCCAGTTCGCCAGCACCGGCCGCCCCTGAGTGAGCGTCCCTGTCTTGTCGAAGATGAGCGCCTTGATGGCGTGAGCCTTCTGCAGGGTATCCACATCTTTGATCAGGATGCCATGACGGGCTGCCACCCCGGTACCAGTGACGATGGCTGCCGGCGTCGCCAGCCCCAGCGCGCAGGGACAGGCGATCACCAGTACGGCCACGGCGGCCAGCAGCGCCTGACCGAAATCGTTGCCGATGGCGTACCACACCAGCAGGGTGAACAGGGCGATGGCCATCACCACCGGTACGAACACGGCGGAGACCTTGTCCACCAGCTGTTGCAGCGGGGCCTTGCCCATCTGGGCACTCTCCACCAGCGCGATGATCTTGCTGAGACTGGACTCCTCCCCCACAGTCGTGGCTTCAATCTCCAGCACCCCGGAACAGTTGATGGCGCCGCCCAGCACCTTGTCGCCCGCACTGCGCGGCACCGGCAGGCTCTCACCAGTGAGGATCGACTCGTCCAGCTCGCTGGCGCCGTTCACTATCTTGCCATCCACCGGCACACGCTCGCCCACCAGCACCCGCAGCCGATCGCCGCGCAGCACCTCGTCGATGGCCACGCTCTGCCAGCGCTCGCCACGCCAGACGGTGGCGGTTTCCGGCCGCAGCGCCATCAGTTCGCGAATGGCGGACTGGGTGCTGCGGCGGGCGCGGGCCTCCAGCAGTTTGCCCAACGAAATCAGGGTAATGATGATGGCGCTCGCCTCGAAATAGAGCTGGCCGCTGGCGGCCATCCCCAGCGTCAGCAGCAGGTAGAGGCTGTAGAAGTAGGCGGCACTGGTGCCGGTTGCCACCAGCACATCCATGTTGGCCGCGCGGTTCTTGAGGGCAAGCCAGGCACCGCGATAGAAGCGGGCACCGATCCAGAACTGCACCGGCGTGGCGAGCAGCAGCTCCAGCCAAGCGGGCAGATGCCAAGGGAGCAACCCCGCCATAGCGATCATGCCCACCAGCAGCGGCAGGGTCAGCAGGGCCGAAATCACAACCTGGATCAGCGCCTTGTGCGTGGTGGCAGCTTCCTGCTCTTCACGGGCCTGCAGCTGTTGGCGGCGCGCACTGGCCGAGCCCTGCACCAGCTGGGCACCAAAGCCGAGCGCCTCTATATGTTCGCGTAGCGAGGCCGGGGTCTGCATGCCGGGCACCAGCTCGATGCGGGCCTGCTCGATGGAAAAATTGACCTCGGCCGAGAGCACGCCCGGCAGCGCCGCCAGCATCTTGTTGAGACGTGCTGAACAACCGGCGCAGGTCATGCCGCTGATCTGGAAGGAGAGGGTTTCGTGGCCGTAGCCGTAACCCTGCCCGGTGATGCTGTCGAGTACCGCGGGCAAGCGGGCCGGGTCACCCAGTTCGATGGCCACCTGCTCCAACGCGAAGTTGACGGTTGCCGTCACGCCGTCGAGCTTGTTGAGTGCTGTGCTGATGCGGCTGGCACAGTTGGCGCAGCTCATGCCACTGAGCGGCAGTTGCAGATGAATGGGGTGTTGAAGTGGGGTGCTCATGCTGTTCCTCCTCGGAACCAATCGGCCGAACTGGCTGCCGACCGCCAAACCCTAACCTTTACTGTAAGGGCAAGCTCAAGTCACGACTCGCACTTTTTAAACATGAAAAAACGGCGCCCGCCCCCTGCCGGATTACCCGGGTAAGAGGCGAGCGCCGATGCATGGCTTGTTAGCGCTAGAACAGCGGGCGATCAGATGCCGTACTGGGCGCGGTAAGCCTTCATGGCTTCCAGTTGCACCGCCAACTCCGGCTGCGCGGCCTGTTTCTCTTCCAGATAGGCAATCAGATCACTCATCTGGATGATGGCGATGATGTGGGCGCCGTAGTCACGCTCCACTTCCTGAATAGCGGAGAGCTCGCCCTTGCCCTTCTCCTGACGGTCCAGCGCGATCAGCACGCCAGCCAGCGAGGCGCCGTTGGCCTGGATCAGATCCATGGATTCGCGGATGGCGGTCCCGGCGGTGATGACGTCGTCCACCAGCATGATGCGCCCCTTGAGCGGGCTGCCCACCAGATTGCCGCCTTCGCCGTGATCCTTGGCCTCCTTGCGGTTGAAGCACCAGGGCACATCTACATCGTGTTGCTCTACCAGCTGCACTGCGGTGGCGGAGGCGATGGGGATCCCCTTGTAGGCCGGGCCAAACAGCACGTCAAACTCGATGTCGGCATCCATCAGGGCGGCGGCATAGAAGCGGCCGAGACGGGCCAAATCGCGGCCGCTGTTGAACAGACCGGCGTTGAAGAAGTAGGGGCTTTTACGACCGGATTTCAGGGTGAATTCACCGAATTTGAGGACCTGTTTCTCCAGGGCGAACTCGATAAATTGACGCTGGTAGGCTTTCATTCTGGCTCCTTGCTTGGCTTGTCGTTTACTTGTGTGGGGGTATAAAAAAACGCGGCCAATGCCGCGTTTGCAGGATCTGTTGACGCTTCGTCACAGACGCGACGGAGTCGGTTTTTGCGCAGAACTAGGCATGAGATGCGAAGTTTGGTAATCCAAACGAGGCATCGAATAACGACGTTATGCACAAAAACAGACCCGTCCCTACGGGTTGCGTGGCAAAGGATGCCATGCGTTGTTGCAGGACTTGCCAAGGGAATAACCATTGGCGGCATCCTGCGCCTAGCCTGGCATTCTTTGACACTGCAACGCGACTTGTGCCGAAACATCAACAGATCCTGGTATCAGGAGAGTGACTGCTTCTGCAGCGCAATAATCTCTTCAATGCCGCCCTTGGCGAGCCCCAGCATCGCCAGCAGCTCTTCATGGGTGAAGGGCTCGGCCTCTGCAGTGCCCTGCACCTCGATGATGCGACCGTCTTCGGTCATCACCACGTTCATGTCGGTCTCGGCGGCGGAGTCTTCGATGTACTCCAGATCGCAGATGGCTTCGCCCTGATACATGCCGACAGAGACGGCGGCGATCATCTGCTTGAGCGGACTCTGCTTGAGCATGCCCTTCTCGACCATCCAGTTCAGCGCATCCACCAGCGCCACACAGGCACCGGTAATGGAGGCGGTGCGGGTGCCGCCATCGGCTTGCAACACGTCACAGTCAACTGTGATGGAGTGCTCACCCAGTGCGGTCAGGTCTACCGCCGCGCGCAGGGAGCGGGCGATCAGACGGGAGATCTCCAGGGTACGGCCGCTCTGCTTGCCGGAAGCCGCTTCGCGGTTCATCCGGGAGTGAGTGGAGCGCGGCAGCATGCCATATTCGGCAGTGACCCAACCCTGACCCTTCCCTTTCAGGAAGCGGGGAACGCTGGTGTCGACGCTGGCGGTGCAGAGCACGCGAGTGTTACCGAACTCCACCAGCACTGAGCCTTCTGCATGTTTGGTGAAATTGCGGGTAATGGTAACCGGGCGAAGTTGCGCGGCACTGCGATCGCTGGGACGTGACATGGAACGGACCTCTGGGCTGGCTGAATTGGCGCAGGAGTATAAGTGATCCAGCCCCAAATATCAGCCGCTAAGACGCTGTTCCTGATCGGTCGTGAGTGGTGAGGAACCGAGCAGGAATCCACGTTTATCGCCCTCAATGAGGATTCAGGGCAGCACCGGGCCGGGCTCAACACAGTCCCACAAAAGCCGGAACAGGTTGTAAAGCCACAGCCATGGCTGACGGGACAAGTCTGGCTGAGTATACTGGCCGCACACTTCATCAAGCCCGGAACAATCAATGATTCACAGCATGACCGCCTACGCCCGCAAGGAATTCAAGGGCGACTGGGGCACAGCCGTTTGGGAAATTCGTTCGGTCAACCAGCGCTATCTGGAAACCTATATCCGTCTGCCGGAGCAACTGCGCAGCCTGGAGCCGGTGCTGCGTGAGCGTTTCCGTGCCAAGCTGCAACGCGGCAAGGTGGAGTGCAACCTGCGTTTCGAAGCCGCTCAGGCGGCCGCCAGCCAGCTGCACATCAATGAAGAGCTGGCCAAGCTCATCATCGACAGCGCCAACTGGGTAATGAAAGAAGCAGGCCAGGGCCAGCTCAACCCGGTCGACGTGCTGCGCTGGCCGGGTGTCATGGCCGCCGCCGAACAGGACATGGACGCCGTCGCCACCGAGCTGCTTGGCGGGTTTGACCAGACCATGGAAGACTTTATCGCCTCCCGTGCCAGCGAAGGGGCCAACCTCAAGAACTTGATCCAGCAGCGTCTGGATGGCATCCAGGTGGAAGTGAAGAAGGTGCGCATACACCTGCCACAGATCATCGAATGGCAGCGCCAGAAGCTCACCGATCGCCTGACCGAGGCCAAGGTGGAGCTGGATCCGGCCCGCATCGAGCAGGAGATCGTGATGCTGGCCCAGAAGATCGACGTGGCCGAAGAGCTGGATCGTCTGGAGATGCACATCAGCGAAACCATCAAGATCATGAAGAAGGGTGGCGCCTGTGGCCGCCGTCTCGACTTCATGATGCAGGAGTTCAACCGCGAGTCGAACACGCTCGGCTCCAAGTCCATCAATGCCGAAGTGACCCAGTCCGCCGTCGAGCTGAAAGTCCTGATCGAGCAGATGCGCGAGCAAATTCAGAACATCGAATAGTTTTTTCAGCCGCCCAAGGATCTCTTGAAAGCCCCGTATTACCTTGTGAATAGCAGGGTAGATACAGGGCTTTTTTCATTTTACCGGCCACATAGATGGGCCGATGTCGGTGACAACCGGCATGCCGCGCCTGCTTGTTTTGTTCGACGATGATGGCTCCCAGCTCGCCGCCAGGGGTCATGTTGAGGCGAACACCATGGCGGCCGGGAACATAACTCAACAACGCAGGCTCATGTTACGTAACCGGATACCCGCCTACAGGAGATCTTTCAGCCGGGTTAACAGCGCTTTACGGCTGTTGTTCGCCACCACAAATCGCTTAAAGCGCCGGGCAAACGCGGGGCTATCGCCTTTGAATTGATAGGCTTCCCACAACTGATGCAAATAGCGTGATGCCGCATCGTAGCCACTGGCGCACGTGCGATCCGCCTGTTCTTGTGCTTGCTGCCAAGCGTGTTCGCGCTGATGGTAGATATCCGTCAATGCTTTCTCTTTTTCCGCTTTTTCAAGCGCCATTTTCTTTGCGCGCGCGTCGGCTTGTGCTTGCTGTAATTGGCGTTGCGCTTGTGCAACGTAAGGCGTAATTACGTCAGGAGTTAACCAATAGTGATAGGCTTCGTCCTGGTTGGCCGATTCTTTTCGCGTCATCGCCAAGGCTTGATGACGGGTTAACTGGCCTTGTTCAAACAGCGTGCTTAATAGCGTCTGTTTCTCCGCGTCAGTGAGATGATGGAACCACCCGTCAAACTGCAACTCGGCCTCTTTGGCTGGGTGACTGGGATGTGCATTCAGCACCATCGCCAGTGCGTTAACCCAAGCCAAGGGAATATCATAAAGGGTGGCAAACGCCTGCACCTCCTCACTGAGGTGCTCAAAATCGAAATGAATTAAAGGTATCCCATCAATTTCTTCATTAAATTCGCACTCTTTCAGCCACATAAAATAGACAAGACGCCAATCCCCCTGAATTAAGGCACTGCGCAAAGCGGCTAAATGCTGGAAAAAGTCGTCAGCCTGTTCATCGTCAAAATATTCGCCATACTCTTCGATGGAAAAAGTCAGCAATTGCCATTCATCGCGTTCATCTACATGAAGGCCATCGAGCGAAACGCCAAGTAACGCATCGGGGATCGTGCCGGCAGGCAGCTTGATATAAGCATAAATAGAACCCCAATTGGCATAGTAAAAACCGATGTCGAAATATTTTAACATCAGCTCAGCAGGCTCAGCCTTCAAGTCACTGTAGGTGTAATAGACCTGAAAAGCGGTCGCGGTAATCTCGGCTCGACTTGAAATGGCTCTGAGTGCCTGGCGGGCGTGAGGGGCTAACTGCCCGTCGACACGCTCAAATTTGTAGTATTGATATTCGCTCACGATGACCTTGCTATCGGTTAAGGGTGAATTGAAAGGTTTGCTGTAACAAAGGCTGGATATGAACCCTTCTGGCGACCGGTTCAGCGTTGATATAACGCCTCGGCTCAACCGTCACAAATCCCCAGTATTGTAAAAATCGTTCAATAAACCGTGATTCGATGATCATGGATAAGGTTTGTTCCGGTGAAAAGTAATGGTCGGTAGGGATGGTCAAGAGCACATCGGGGAACGCCGTCATCACCTCTTGCACCAACTCGGCAGCACTGTGGTGGTGTTGCAGGCGCCACAGCATAAACACCCAAAATATACCCACATCGACATCGAATGGATGTTGGTCAAAATACGCCCAGTTATATTGGCTGACGGCAGCCGCTAGCATAGGTTTAAAAAAGGGCTGTATCCCTGCCGCCTGATACTGCTTTTGCGCTGCTTTTTTCACATGATAGCGACCGCTACGGCGATAAATAATCCCACTGAGTTCGGCTAACACTCTGGTGTAGTGCAGGGCATTGAATTTGTCTTCGTTATTGCCCGCAAACTCACAGATACCGAGGTCAGATATGCATTGCGCCACGGCAAACTCCGGCAATAACGCACAGGCCTGTTTGACTAATTTGGTCGGCAAGTTGCCTTTGCTGGTGGCGTTGAATGACCCGGATTGCGCCATGGCCTCATCAAGCATGAGGCCTAGATAGCGCATCACCGGGCTGGCAGCAAGATGTTCTGGGGTGCTGATGGTGAGCCACTGTAATTGATCGAACGGTGCATAAAGCCAATTAGCCATTTGGGTTGGCGTCACCCCACAAAAATCGGGATGCGGTTGATTATTACGATCCGCCATTTTGTGCTGTAACGCCACATTGAGATCGGCCAGGCTCAAATGTGGGTTCATGGCCAATATGGCGGCGACCTCATCCTGCACGTCGGCATGCAGCTTGCCCTCGCGGGCCATACAACAACGTTTAAATTTTTTACCGCTGCCACAGGGGCAAGGATCGTTACCACTGAGTTTCATCATCAATGGCTCTTATCATCGGGCGAATGCTGCAAGCGGCTTATCAGGACAAGGCGCCTTCCACCAGCGACTCGGCCAAGGCAAGCTGGGTCTGCTGGCTGGTTTTCAGGCGGGATTTAAGTTGGTCGCAGATGACCATTAACTCAGCGACTTTAGTGACAATGCGATGCTGTTCTACGAGTGGAGGAAGCGGTAATAGTTTTCTTTTTAAATCACCAAGTAATAAGTTATTAATGGCGCTGCCACCAGATAGCTTTAATAGATTGGGAATCTCAGACTCAAGAAATAATGCTACATATCTATTTGAAATGTAATTACTTGCAACTTTAATTACGGCAACGCTCTTTTGAAATGTGGTTTTTCTTGTATAAATATGATCTTGGGCCATAGCCATTTTACCAACTGTAGCACCCGTATTTACCATGCAAATATCACCTGCTTCCAAGTCGGTTCGCTGATGTATCTCTGCAAACTCTGATTCAACAATTTGCCTAGCATTATCGTAAACCAGTTTGCCGTTCTGGATGTTTTTGGCTGATAAAAAATAGAATCCAGAATTATCTAAATTATTACAATCACCATGTTTCCCATCCGTTATCAGAAAAGTAATCTCTTGCAGATAACACCATGCCCACCCCTGCGGCAGTTCAAACGGCTTTTCGTTTTCACTAATCGCAGGCAGCGGTTTCTCTTTTTTGATTTTCTTCTCTTTGACCAGCTGCGCCTTTTCGGCGGCGATGCGCGCCAGCAGGGCTGAGGCGGGTTCATCGCTCGGATCTTGCGGCACCAGCTTGCCCATCACCGCCAGTTGCAGGATGGTCTGTTTCAAGGCGTCGATACTGGCCTCGGTGGTAAAGAGGGTATCGAAGTGAGTGCTTAGCCGCGCCCAGTTTTGCGCCAACTCGTCGGCATCAGCACTGTCTGTGAGCATAGCGAGCAGGGTCTCCACCAGCGTCTGATGGGCCGCCAGCTGTGATTCGCTACGCCGCTCCAACTGGTCGCAGAGGGCCATTAACTCATCGACTTTAGCGACAATGCGGTGTTGTTCTTCTGTTGGAGGAAGTGGAATTATTCCATTAAAAAACTGCTTATCATTAATCGCCGGATAGGCAATTCCTGTTTGAACACTTTCAACATAATTTACAAAACATGGTGAACGCAGATACCTATATACATAGCTACTTAAAACACCATCAAATGGGTGAATAATTGCAAACGCAGTGCTCGCAATTGGCTCCGGAGACATATCTTCATCAATAACCGCTATATTAAGAAGATAGGGTCTAATTGTAGAATAAATAATTGTTCCAGACTTTACAATTTTTCTAGCCCTAGATGGTGCATCGGAAGCAGCCATTACTGTCGGTGAATCAATAAAGCCCATTTCTTTATTAATTGCGCCCACGTCAATATAGGTAAATGAAGAGTCAGGAGTCTTCTGACCATGGTCATAACCAATTTCCCCCAGCTTGACCCACTCCCACCCTTCCGGTAATCCAAACGGCTTATCTTCCTCGCTAATTTCCGGTAATGCTTTGGGCTTTTTAATCTTGCCCTCTTTCACCAGCCGCGCCTTTTCGGCGGCAATCCGTTCCAGCAGCACGGAGGCCGGTTCATCGTTAGGGTCTTGCGGCACCAGTTTACCACGCACCGCCAGCTCCAGGATCAGCTCGCGGAGCTTTTTGATGCCGGTGAGTTCCAGCTTGCTGTTGCTACCGCGCCCGGCACTGCTTTTGGGGCGCACCGCCGCAGTCCAGAGATCCAGATGGTCGGTGATCAGGGTATCGAGATGGCTCATGGGGTCGTTCCAAAGTCAGTCACAGCTATTGCCGGGGTCAGCATATTGATAATCAGGCGGATCAGGGTCTCTTTTTGTGCCGGGGCCGACTCGGCCACCAGTTCGCTAGCGTTCTGCTCAAAGCGCTGGCGATTGAGGGTGTAGCCCTTGACCAGATGTTCTTTTAACAGCCGGGTGGCCCACTGGCGAAAGCGCACCCCTTGCGGTGATTTGACCCGATAGCCGACCGAGATGATGACATCGAGGTTGTAGTGTTGGGTATCGTAGCTTTTACCATCGCTGGCAGTTGTCCGGAAATTCCGGACAACTGCGCTCTCTTCCAGATCGCCCTCTTTAAACAGGTTGCGAATATGCTCGGAGATGGTGCGTTTGTTTTTGGCAAACAGCTGGGCCAGTTGGGCCTGATTTAGCCAGACGGTCTCCTGTTGCAAAGTGACGTTGATCTCACCGCTCTCCCCCTCGAAGATGGCGATCTGTTGCGCCGTGTCACTCATGGTCTTGACCTGCCTCGCCCTTGCCAAGTTGTGCCTTGTTTCCCAAGGCCTCGCCCAGAATGGTTTTTAGCTGCTCACGCAGGCTCTGAATTTCGGTCTGCTCTGCGGCATAGCGCGCCAGCAGCTCGTCGGGGTCATGACTTATCTGCTCGCCGACATGGGGATTTTTAATATCGAGGTTGAAGTTACGAGCCGCAATCTCGTCGATGCTGACCTTCCAGGCCCGCTCGTTCTCGATTCGGGCAGCAAAGCCGTCCGCCTCATCACCCCACCAATTGATCTCGGCTTCAAATTCCTCGAACTTCATCGGCTTGGTCTTGCTGTAGTTTTTCACCCCAGCCGGGTAGGGGTGATCGTAGAACCAGACATGCTGGGTGGGCTGGCCCTTGGTGAAGAAGAGGATATTGGTCTTGATGCCGGTATAGGGGGCAAACACGCCGTTGGGCAGCCGCACTATGGTGTGCAGGTTGCACTCGCTGGTGAGCAGTTGCTTGATCTTGGTTTTGACCCCTTCGCCAAACAGGGTGCCATCGGGCAGTACCACGGCGGCGCGACCGCCTTTGCCATTTGTTGCCGGGGCAAGGACTTCGATAATCAGCTGCAGGAACAGGTCGGCGGTTTCGCGGGTGCGCAGATCGGCGGGGAAGTTCTGCTCGATGCCATCCTCCTCGGTGCCGCCAAAGGGCGGGTTGGTGAGGATCACATCGATATCGCTATCCCAGCTCGACAGCGGCTTGTCGAGGGTGTTGCCATGGCGAATTTGCACCGGCACCTCGATGCCGTGCAGCAACATGTTGGTAGTGCAAAGGAGGTGCGGCAGCTGCTTCTTCTCGACCCCCAGGATCTGCTGTTGCAGGGTCTGGTGGTCGGCAGCGGTCTCGACATAGTGCTCTTTGACATGATCGAAGGCGCAGGCGAGAAAGCCGCCGGTGCCGCAGGCCGGGTCCATGATCCGCTCGCCGAGTTTGGGATCGATACGGTTGACCATAAAGCGGGTGACGGCGCGGGGGGTGTAGAACTCGCCCGCATTACCGGCGCTTTGCAGGTCGCGCAGGATCTGCTCGTAGATGTCGCCAAACAGGTGGCGCTCGCTGCTGTCAGTAAAATCGATCTCGTTGAGCTTGTTGATCACCTGCTTGAGCAGGGTGCCGTTCTTCATGTAGTTGAAGGCATCAGAAAACGCCTCTTTCACCACATAGCCACGGGGGTTGAGACTGATATTGGCAGGCTGGTTTTTTAAGGAGTCGAACAGATCATCGTTGACGAATGAGAGCAGGGCATCACCGGTAAGCCCTTCGCTATCGGCCGCCCAGTTGCGCCACAGGAAGCGCTCGGGGATGGGGCAGCGGTAGTTATCCTGCTCAAACTCCAGCTCCTCTTCCTGGGCGTCGAACACTTTCAAAAACAGCAGCCAGGAGAGCTGGCCGAGGCGCTGGGCATCACCGTCGATACCGGCGTCCTTGCGCATGATGTCCTGAATGGATTTGATGACTGAGCTGATGGATGACATGGGATTCTCTGCTTTTTACAAAAATGGTGACGAATACAGGGGCGAATGCGTCAGGAAGATCGATAAAACAAGCGGCCATGATTGCCATGGCCGCACTGTGGAGCTGTTGCAGCCCTGGCGTCAGGCGCTCTGCTGCTCGCGCTCTTGGTGGCGATAGATCTCTTGCTCCAGTTCGGTGATGGCCTGCTCGAACTGTTTGGGGCCACCAAACCCCTTCTTGGCTAACTCCAGCGGGCGACCCAACTCGGTAAAGGGGGCCACTTTTAGCGCATCCTTGGTCTCAATCTCGGTCACCCCCTGATCGGCATACTTGTCGAGCAGGCTGGTGAGCACCTGCTGGGCGGTATCGTTGTACTTGGTGAAGTAGTTGCGCTTTTTGACGTTGTTGGCCCGCTCGCGGCGGGTCAGTGGCGGCTGATCGTATACCACATGGCAGATAAGGTCGAACGGGTCGAGATCCTTGCCCACCTCTTCTTGCAGCACCTCCCACAGCACGCCCGCCTGTGCCAATTCATCCATGATGGCTTGCTTGCGCTGCGCGGCTTGCCAGCGTTTGGTGAAGGCATCGAGGGTGGCAAACTCCTTGAGCAGGGTCTTTTTGGTGTAGTCCCTGAAGGATTCGGTCACCAGCTTGCCATCGGCATCGTAATACTGCACCCGCTCGGCGATGACGCTGACCGCCACGCCGTTGACATAATACTTGCTGACCCCGGGCGTTGGACCACCCAGCGGGCCTGCGCCCTGACCCCCTGCGCCACTCTGACCACCATCACTACCGGTTGTGTAAGTGCTGGGCTCTTCATCGACCCCGGGGGCAAACGGATCGTCATTATCGCCGGGTTCATCGGTTGGCAGTGGATCGGTGCCGTCGATGAGATCGCCCAGGCCTTCATCCGGGTTGTTGATGTCTGCCGGTTTGACCACCATGACGCGCTCCGGCTCGCCGTCGAAACGAGGATCGGCAAACAGCTCGGTGGCCTTCTTGAAGTCGAGAATGGTGAACCAGAGCTTGCCGTACTTGTCGTCGATACGGGTGCCACGGCCGATGATCTGCTTGAACTTGGTCATGGACTGGATGTTTTGGTCCAGCACCACCAGCTTGCAGGTTTTGGCATCGACGCCAGTGGTCATCAGTTCGGAGGTAGTGGCGATGACCGGATAGGGCTTTTTCGGGTTGATGAAGTTGTCGAGCTGGGCCTTGCCAAGGTCATCATCGCCGGTGATTTTCATCACATAGCGATCGTCTTTGGCCATCTGATCCGGGTTGAGGTTGACCAAGGCACGGCGCATTCGGTCGGCATGATCGATGTCGTTGCAGAATACGATGGTCTTGGCCATCGGGTCGGTTTTCTTGAGGTAGTTGGTGATGGTCTCGGCCACCAGCCGGGTGCGCTCGTCGATCACCAGGGTGCGGTCGAAATCCTTCTGGTTATAGATGCGATCGATAATCGGGTTTCCCTGTTTATCCAGTTGCCCCTTGGTTGGGCGCCACCCCTGCAGATCAACGTCTATATCGACCCGCACCACCTTGTAGGGGGCAAGAAAACCATCTTCGATCCCCTCTTTGAGGGAGTAGGTATAAACAGGGTCACCGAAGTAATCGGTGTTGGAGACGGTTTCGGTCTCTCTGGGCGTGGCGGTGAGGCCAATCTGGGTGGCCGATGAGAAGTATTCGAGGATCTCACGCCAGGCGCTGTCTTCGGCGGCGCTGCCCCGATGGCACTCATCCACCACGATCAGGTCGAAGAAATCTGGAGAGACTTGTTTGAAAGCTTTCTGAGCCTCTTCTGGTCCGGTGAGCGCTTGGTAGAGGGCAAGATGAATTTCAAAAGCAGGATCGACTGTGCGCCCTATCACTTTGGTCATCGCTGAGCCAAAGGGTTGAAAGTCATTGATCTTGGTCTGATCCACTAAAATGTTGCGATCGGCCAGAAACAGGATGCGCTTCTTGGCGCCCGCCTTCCACAAACGCCAGATGATCTGGAACGCTGTGTAGGTCTTGCCGGTGCCGGTGGCCATCACCAGCAATACCCGATCCTCACCTTTCGATATGGCTTCTACGGTCTTGTTGATAGCCTGCAGCTGGTAGTAGCGGGGAGATTTGCCACTGCCATCCGAGTAATAGTCCTGACTGATGACAGGCAGCTGTGCCTCGGTGTAACCCTTCCAGGTGCAGAGCTTGTCCCAAAGCTGGCCCGGGCTGGGGAAGTCCTCCAGCGCGATCTCGGATTCCAGCTTGGCCGGATTGGTCTTGTCATGAAATACGAAGCCATCGCCGTTGCTGGCAAATACGAACGGCACATCCAGCAGACGGGCATAATCGAGCCCCTGCTGCATTCCCTTGCCAATCTCATGCTTGTTGGCTTTGGCCTCGATCACCGCCAGTGGCAAGCCCATCTTGTGATAGAGCACGATATCGGCCGATTTGACCTTTTTACGTGCCGCCATCTGGCCGCGCACCACCACTTTGCCATCCCGCAGCTTCACCTCCTGGCGAACCTGGGTCAGATCATCCCACCCCGCCGCCTTGATGGCAGGCAGCAGGTATTTGGAGATGATGTCGGCTTCGGTGAGGGTCGCTTTGTTGATCTCGGCCATGAGCACTCTTCCGGTCGGGGGACAATATTGCTCAAGATTCTCTCATAAAATCAGCCGAGTTTTGTTGATTTCAGACTCATAAAGCAACAAGGAGAGCAGCTCTTGATGGCGAGCCTTCTGGTCAAGGAAACGTCTGGCAATGGCATCACCATGTCGCGCTGAATGCTCTTTGAAGGGCATACCTTTTTGGAACCACCGCACGGCATCAAAACACGACCTTTCGGTAGCCTTTTGATCCGACGGAATACACTTCAAGTCTGCGCCTTCACCAATAGATCGCTTTTGAGTTGTCTTTGAACGCTTGATACAGACCACCCACATACTTCAGTCAGGAGCGGTAGGTTTGCTGCACGATAATGCGTAGCGTCCCTCACAATCCTGGCTATAGCGACCAGCTGTTCACGTTTGCAGAGCAAGGTCTCGACTGGTTGGCTGCCCATATTGATTGAAATTTCGACGTCATCCCCCCGTTTGCTGTTCTCTTACCCGCTATAGGGGATAAATGTTAAATACCGCCTGTGGCGTGTAAAAAATATTTACCCGCTGTAACAGGTAAACATTGATATACCTGCCATAGCGTGTAAATTGAAAGAACGCACGCGACCAGGTAGTCGGATCATGAAAGTAACCAGCGCCAAGCAGCTCAGCGCCTGTATCAAGGATGCCAGGCTTTCTCAAAAGCTCTCTCAAGGCAAAGTGGCCGAGAAAGTGGGAATTAGGCAAGACACTGTCTCCAGCTTCGAGCTCAACCCTGAGTCCACCAAGCTGGAGACCCTGTTCAAAATCCTCGCAGCACTCGAATTATCACTGGATATCAAACCCCGCAATGAGTCATCCGATAACCCTTCGTCAGGCTGGAAGGAGGAGTGGTAATGGCCAATCTGGCTGTCTACATGAACGGCTATCGGGTAGGCACATTCACCAAAACTACCAGCGGTGCCCATCAGTTTCTGTACCATGAGTCATGGCTGGCACAGTCAGGTTGCCGTCCCATCTCGCTCTCCATGCCATTGCGCCATCAGGCCTACCGGGGCGATGAAGCCTATAACTTCTTCGACAACCTGCTGCCGGATAATCCGGAGGTGAGGAACAGGGTTGTAGCACGCTATCAGGCGGCATCAACCCAGCCCTTCGATCTGCTCAGTTGCATTGGCCAGGATAGCGTAGGGGCATTACAGCTGGTTACCGAAGGGGGCGATGTTCCAGATGTCAGGCGAATCGACTACAAGGCCCTTTCCGATGATGAACTAGAACAGATCCTGACCAGCTACAAATCAGGAATCCCTTTGGGTATGGTCAGGGAGCAAGAGGAGTTCCGGATCTCCATCGCCGGAGCACAGGAAAAAACAGCGCTGCTCTATCTCGATGGCCGTTGGTACTTGCCACTCAACGCAACACCGACAACCCACATTATCAAACTCCCCATAGGCAAGATTGAAAGCCACTCCTACTCGATAGACCTCTCCCTGAGCGTAGAAAACGAATATCTCTGCACTCTGATTGCCAAGGAGTTTGGTCTACCCGTACCTCACTGCTTCATGATGCAGGTTGGCCAAGTCAAAGCACTTGCGGTGGAACGCTTCGACAGACGTTACGCTACAGATCGCAGTTGGATCATGCGCCTTCCCCAAGAAGATTTCTGTCAGGTATTGAATGTTCCATCAGCACGGAAATACGAGAGCCATGGCGGACCGGGGATCACTGACATCATGAAAACCTTGCTGGGCTCTGCGACACCGGAACAGGATCGCTACCTGTTCATGAAATCTCAGGTCCTGTTCTGGCTGCTGGCGGCCACCGATGGCCATGCAAAGAACTTCTCGGTCTTTATTGAGCCGGAAGGGCGTTTTCGCCTGACCCCTTTTTACGACATCCTCTCCATGTATCCCGCGTTTGGTGGTCGAGGTCTACACCCACGCGATGCAAAGCTGGCCATGGGCCTGACCGCGACCAAGGGCAAGAAATATGCGATAGAGCAGATATTTCCTCGCCATTTCTATCAGACTGCCAAAGCGGTTGGATTTGAGAAGGTGCAAATGGAAATAATCCTAAACGAAATGGCAAGTAGTCTGGATGAAGTGATCTCGGCCGTCCGTCAGCAGTTACCAGATACATTTCCCACCCAGATTGCTGACTCGATTCTGGATGGCCTCAGCACCAGAGCGCAGCGTTTAACTCGGTCGTCAACCAAGTGAAGTGAATCCTGGCCAGAGACAAAACATAAGCACCAACCATTGCAACCTCACCTCCAGGCACAGTTTTTCCCGGTTTCCCACTTTTCCCACCTCTACTTGGCCAGCGTGGGGATGGTTCAGCATAAACAGGGGGCTATCACCATTGCCTGGGTAGTATTTTGGGTAGTTTTTTCTTAAAAAATAATAAAAATCACATCATACATATGATTTTTATAGCTATTTACAGTCCAGCATGTAATCAGATCCAGAACATAGAGCAATGGATGCAAGAAGCCCGTCAACGACGGGCTTCTACTCCATGTCTGCACCACACCACCATTGGCTTGAGCCAGATCGGATTTTCATTCCTGTCCGACAGCATCTGACTCGCTTGTGCGGTATGCTGTCACGCTGATGCCCAACAACGACCTCTATTGAGGCCCGCCTTATGAAATACCTTGTAGTACAAACCAAACAGATAGGGGATGTGCTGATCTCCACCGCGCTGTGCAACAACCTCAAGCAGAACGATCCAAGCGGGGAAGTTCACTATCTGGTCATGGATTATTGCGCGGGTATGGCGCAGGGCAATCCCAATATTGATCGACTCCTCATCATAGAGAAAGCCAGGCGCAACGACTGGCGCTACATGAAAGACCTGCTGCTGGATATCCGCCGCGAACACTATGACGTGGTGGTCAACAGCCAGGGCCAGATGATAGGCCTGCTGACCTGCCTCTTCTCCGGCGCCAGGTTGCGGATAGGATTTGACTCCTTCCCCTGGCGGCTCGGCCACAACCGCATTGTACGCTTTCGCAAAGACACCGAATTCCAGGGCAACAGCACCCTGGTTGACGACAGGTTCTCGCTGCTCAAGCCCCTCAACCTGGCTAGGGAAGATCGCAATTACTATCTCTGGCTGAGTGAGGAAGAAAAACAGCAGGGACGTGAAACCTTGCAGGCAGCCGGCATCGATCTCGCTCGGCCCTTGATCGCCATGGGGGTGAACTCGCTGGGGCACTACAAACGTTGGCCCATCGACTGCTTCGCCCAAGTTGCCCAGTGGCTCATCGAACAGCACAACGCCCAGATCCTGATCTACTGCGGGCCAGGGGAAGAGGAGTACAACCGCGGTCTCAAGCCGCTGCTGCCCAAAGCCTTGCAGGGCAGCATATTTGATCAGATCAAGACCCGCTCGGTGCGGGAGCTGGTGGGACTGTTTGCCCACTGCAAACTGTTTGTCGGCAACGATACCGGCCCCCGCCACATGGCCCAGGCCATCGACCTGCCCCTGCTGACCATAGTGGCCCCCGGCGGCGACAAAATCATCGCCAACCCGGTCAACCACCCCCGTTATCAGGCCATTGATATCTTCGATGCCAAGGGGCCGGCCTTCCAGCTGCCGCAAAATGCGGAGAAAGACTTCATCGACGACACCCTGTTGCGCGCCATCACGCCTGAGCTGGTGATTGCCCGACTGACAGCGCTGCCTGATTGGCAAGCAACCACTGCCTGAATAGCCGGTCGAACTCGGTCAGGTTGAGAGAGTTGATGTCCTGTTCACGGAGATTCTCCGAGAACAGGACGGTCGCCAGTGGGGAATTGGGATGCCACTCCATGAAATTCTCGTTGCCGCCCCCTATATCCGGGTTGTAGAGACCCAGAATGGGTTGCTCCAACCCGGCCGCGATATGTATGGTCGCCGTATCCACCGAGATGAGACCCTGACTCTGGCGCAACTGGGCGAAAAGGCCCGCCAGCGAGGGCGCATCGGGTGACAATACCATCCGCTCGGGTCGGGAGAGCCCGGCCCGGATCCCTGCTACTTCAGCCCCCATGCCTGGTGGATAAAGCAGGCAGATAGCAAATGGGCAAGCGTCCAGCATCCTCTCCAGCATCTGCCGGATCAGCTCGGGCTTCAGACGGCGAGAGCTGCCGCTGCCATAAGGGTTGAAGCAGAGCACGACATCATCGGGCCACCAGCTCGCAACCGACGCCTCCTGACCCGGAGCGGGGATTATGTAGCGCTGATCCGGGTCTGCCACCCCAAGTCGATTCAACAGCAGGGCAAACTTGTCGGAGAAGTGCATGCCGCTGGACGCGGCTCCCAGCTTGAGATTGATGGCCTGCAGGGCATCGTCCATGCCGGCGACCCAGTCTGCCCTGACCTGGCTGATGAAAAAGATATCCTTCATCTTCAACATCTTGCCAAAGTGAACCAGGCAACCGACCTCCCCCAGTGACTGTGCCAGCCGCCTGAGTTGACAATAACCGGGGCGCTTGGGCACCTCGATGACCCTATCCATGCCGAAATGCTCGCGAAACAGGGGAGCCATGGCTGCCGTTGTCACGATCCATACCTCACGTGCCGGGTTGACTCGCTTTAGCTCACGGGCCACCCAGGACGAGACGATCGCATCACCCAGTTTGGCATCCCAGCGCAGCAGGACGACTTTTCCCTCGCTCTCCCTGGTGGGTTCAGGCCGTTTTCGATCAAACAGAAACCGTCCCACCTTGCGGCGAAGAATGTCACGCTTGAGTTGCAGATCGTTGATTAATGACATGAATCTACCAGGATGGCCGTTGAATTGGGGAGATATGATAACAGGCTGACACCACTACAGTGTCATCAGGGCATCGACCTGACGGCTGATCTCGACAGGCGAAAGCGCGGAAAGGCTATCCGTGGTCGATCTCAGGATGATATTGCGGCCAGAGAGCGGAATAAACGCATCGCGCCAGGACTCGTTGTTCATCAACACCAGAGTGGGCACCCCGAACGAAGACGAGATATGGATGATAGAGGTATCCGTCGAGATGACACCCCGAGCATCCTTGATGATCTTGGCGGCATCGAGAATGGTGTCGGGAAACAGAGCTGTCATATCCTGCCGCTGACATGCCAGAGGGCGCTTGGAGAAGACCAGGTAGGAAACCCCCGGATACACTGGCAATTGGGCCAGAATGCCGTTGATTTGCTCATCCACCATCGAATTACCCACCTGACTGCCCGTCAGATTAACCAGCAGATAGGGGCCATAAGCACGGGTATCCAGCTGCTCATTGCAAGGTGACGGTATGGTGACCGGCACATGTGTTTGATCGCCTGTCACGCTAAGCATGCGATAGACAAAATGCTCCCGGATGGGGCGTGACGATACTATGGTGGCCTTTTGGTTGAACAGTGGCAGCACCCGCTGCTGCGCTTCGCTCTTGAAACGCAAGGGCAATGACTGCAGGCGACCATTGGCCAGAAACAACAGCTTGGCCATGGCAATGTCATCGGGCTCATCGAACAGGTTGATGACCATGTCATACTGCCGGTGCCTGAGCTCACGCAGCTTACACCACATACCCGCCGATAACAGGGTATCGTTCAAGGTGATCACATGGCATTCATCGATCCCGGCGACCGAGGCCGCCAGCATCTCGTTGCGCCGGCTGCACACCAGCTCAAGGCGAGCGGCGGGGTACATCTCCCTGAGCCGGGCAATGGCGGGCAGGGAGAGAATGAAGTCGCCGATGGCGTCATAACAAATCACCAGAACACGGGTCGGTTCCACTTCTACCGCACCTGGAATGGCAAGAGGCTGCCTGCCAATCATCCACTTGGCAATCTGATTGATGAGCAATTTTTTGAAATTCATACGTTATCCAGAATGCAACAGCCTATCTTCTACCCCGTGCTGTCAGGGCTATCCACTGCCATGACAGAGGCATTATTATTCAACCCATGCTTATTCCAGATAGTGGCCATAAGCCCGATCATCAATCGTGGTGGTAAAGAGATCCACATCCAGACAGCAGGGCTCAACGCCGGAAGCGGTCAGGCCAGTCAGCTGCAGGAGACCCGTCAGGTAGTCCGCCGGCATTCGCACCGGATAGGCCTTGGCCAATAATTTTTTGGCCCCACTCAGCGTCAACATGTAACCGGCAGCAGACAACACAGCACGCTTGGAGTGTTTGCTGGGCGTCCTGTATTTGGCAAGCCGGTAACCCTCTGGCAGGGCTCGCAAAAGAGGCCACTTTTTAGCCTTGCCATGGTGCAGAAAAGCAATGTCAGAGCTGTTGCATGAAACTATCCTTTCAACGATTTTTTTGAAGTGCATGTGTAGGTAAGCGTCATCTTCCAGAATGACGCAACGCTCGATTCCCTTTGCCACCATCATCTCGTAGAGCTTGATATGGCTCAGTGCACACCCTATCTCGCCATGACTCAGTTCATGGCCTGAAAAGGTCCTGGCTGCAACCATATCAACAAGCCCAACATCTTCCTCCGTCAAATTACGGCCATCAATGGCATCAAAAAAGCTGAACTCAATGCCTAGATGCTTCATCTGCTTGATCGCCATCTCTCGGCGTTCGGCGCTACGGGAAAGACTGATGACAAAAACTGGGATCATGTTATCTACCGTTCAGAAACCCCTCATCCAGTGAATAAGGGTGAGAAAATAGTCTATAAAAGCTCTCGCAACATCATATCAAACTCTCGCAAGACACTCTCGCTTGAATATTTATTAAGATCAATATTCGATATTTTAGAGGGTGGATTGAGAAGTGCATCTGTCAATGCTGATACATCCCCCATAGGAACCAGGGTACCAAGCCGCCCCCGCTCAAGGACCTCGCTGGGACCAACAGGGCAATCGGTAGAAATAACCCTGCCACACAACAATAGCGCCTCTACCAATACCAGACCAAATCCCTCCCCTCGGGAACTCAGCACGAAGGTATCAGCATGCTTCATCCATACATAAGGGTTGGCTTTAAGCCCGATAAAATGAATTCGATCATGCAATTTAAATTTTTCGGCTACAGATATTAGATGTTCCCTATCTGGGCCATCACCGATGATAACCAGTTTTTTATTTAGCCCACTATCCAGCGCTCTGGCATAAGCCAGGATCAGCCCCTCAATATCCTTGGTCTGCTCATCTAGACGAGAGACGCTCAAGATATACTCCTCCTGCAGCAGCTTCCTGTCTAACGCAGAGTTTTCTTCATATTGCTCAGACTGATGAATAATTCGTAAAAAATCGAAAGGATTATATAAAACATGAGCATTCTTCAACCAACCCATCTGCTCTCTTTGAAGTTCTGCAAGCATATCTTGGCAGATCAGGATCACTCTATCATAACTTGCGCACCGCTTTCGCATATGGCGTTTACGTCCCTCAAGGTTATAAAAACTTGAGTGTAACCACATCACCTTTGGCTTAGGGCAATCATTGAAATACTTGAAGAAATCGCCATCAAGAAAATCAATTACCAGATCGCTACTCTCAACCAATTTATTAATAGCATGTCGCTTTTTTATTGACCCATTCAATTTTGCAAAAAATGAATTACCCATTTTAAAGTCGAGATTAACTACCTCTGCTACCTTGGCGATCTCCTTAGCAACAACATATTCACTACTATCCTCGTTGGTAACAATAGTAATATGGTATTCATAATTATCCACCAATCCTTTTACGTATGTGAGCAGTACTTTTTCAGCCCCCCCCATACCTAGAGAATGGATAAAAAACAAAAGGCGTTTAGTCATAAGACAACCTTTTCATTGAATCTGCCTTCGTTCTTAAAAAAGATAAAAAATAAAGAAATCAAATATATATAAAGAGTGTTTTGGTGTTCTATCGGAACATCAGTAAGAGCACAAACAAATGTACTCAGTGTAATTATAAAACCTACAGAGACCAATTTTGATTGTTGCCAAAATAACCACATCGGATAAACCAATATGGCCAATGCTGCTAGCAGCCCCAAAATGCCTCTGATTACCATATTCTGAATAAATTGGTTATGAGCATGATACATGCCATAATCAACATAAAATTTATTTACTATACCATCCAAGAGTTGTTGCTGCTGCATGGTTTTAAATCCATCCAACCCAACACCTAGCAATGGGTTATCAACAAACCCAGCCCAGGCACTCCTCCAAGCCATTAATCTTAGTCCCCATGATGATGTATAGTCGTTGCTCTCCATCATATTAACTTCAGAAATACTTTCGAGAATCCGGGCTCTTAACATATCACTCTCATAGAAAGTAATTACCAGCACGCAAGATAGTATTAAAAACCACGAAAAATATTTTATTGGCTCTTTTATAGCTTTAACAAAAAGTACAAATGTAACTACGACGACCAGTGCCAGCCATGCACCTCGACTCTGAGATAGATATATAGCTGAAATTGCAAATATCGAGCTAATAATATAAAGACATCTAGCCAAAAGAGATGATGATTCCTGTGCGAAAAAACTATTCAAGATGGCCAAAATAAGTGCACCTTGAGCAAACAGGATAGCATTGGTAAACCCTTCAACCCGAAGCATTCCATTATGATATTGCCATATAGCAAGCAAACCAATCGCAATCCCACCGACCAGGGAACCCAGTTTGAATACACTAACCAAAACGGCCTCTCTTGGCATTAATAAGAAGAATGCCAAAATATATAACAAGTTCCTTATCAACCAGCTTTCATCATCGTGAACCAGTCTACTGATGCCAATTGCCACAATGTAAATTAACACGCACCAGTAAAGATTTTTTGCTGATACACCAATCAGCTCTTTATTCCCTACAAAGTAATTTATCACCCCTATTATGGATGATAAAACCAGCAACTTAGTCAAATAATGTTGGCCTAATGGAACAATAAATAGCCCACACAATGTGAAAAACAACGTCATTGAACAGAGTACAATGCTAATTCGATGAACGTATTTTTTAACTAGCGTCATAATCATGCCTTTCTAAAAACATAATTCCCGCGGATCTTACGCCACAGCCCAAAAACATCGGTACGAGGGAAAATGGCGATGCGCCGGATCCGGTAAGGATCTTGATGCATTGCTCTGGGACCACTGTTAGTCGCGACGGCAAAACGATACCCGGCGGCGATGGTTTGCTCCTTGGCACTGTCGTTCATATCTCCGTACGGATAGGCAAACGAGACCAGCGAATAACCGAGCAGGGCTTCCAGCTGACGTTTATTTTCCTGTATTTCATGAGCTTGTTGCTCGGATGAAAGCTGACTCAGACGGGGATGAGTCAGGGTATGGCCACCAATCTCCACATGGCCTGAGGCCACCAGGGCCTTTATCTGCTCCCCATTCATCAAGGAAACCTGGGAATCCGGGTTGGTCGGGTGCTCCACATCCCAGCGATTATGTGCCTCTCCGGTCACCACATACACCACCGCTTTGTAACCATATTTTTCCAGCAGTGGCAGCATGCGCGTCAGGTTGTCCTGATAGCCGTCATCGGCGGTGATCATCAGGTACTTCTTGCCGTATTCAAGGCGATGGATAAAACCCTTGTCCGCCAGATCGCGGAACGTCAGGGTCTCGTAGCCGAGCCACTTCATCAGTCGCAGATGCTTCTCGAACATGGCGATCGGCATCCAGGTACCATGCACCCCCTTCTCGCTGTCATGCTCGATGAAACGGTGGTACATGATGACCGGCATCTCACGGCGCAGGGTCTCCACCACCGCATCCTGATAGATAGCTTCCAGCCCGGATACAACCCCCTGCAAGCCGTACTCATCCTGAATGCACAGGCGAATGGCCTCAGGCACACGCTTGCTGGTCAACGCGAGCGCTATCTCTGCCCTCAAGGTGGTGAAGTTGATCGCCAGATCCTTGGGGCCTATGTCACCAAAGTTGCTCGCCAGCGCCTCTGCCAGATTCTGTTCAGTCACCAGACCAATCGCCTTGGCCTCGCCGATGGCAAACGCAGGACGCCCGCACAGCAGCGCCTCCATCGCCACCCGGCCAGCACCGATCACCAAATCACATCCCGCCATCAAGGCAGGGACATCGTCCACATAACCGACGAAATCGACCTGGTGCTGGAAGCGGTGGAAACGCTCGGGTAACTGGCTGCCGCTCACCACCCGTACCTGACAGGCATCCAGATCCAGTACCTCGTCCAGCAGGCGATAGCAGAGCTCCCCCTTGGGGCCGCTCAGCCGCCCAATGATGGCGATCACCGGCTTGGGATTATCCGGCGCGGGTTCGGGCTGAAACTTGTCGGTTTCAATACCGTTGCGCAGCACCTGCACAATCTGGGGATCCACCCCCAGGTTGTCGATGATCTGGTGGGCAATATCCTCGCAGACGGCAACCGCCCGATAGCCAAGGGCGTGGAACGCCTTGCGTGACGCGTGTACCGGCTGGCGACCGTGCACCGTGGTGATCATGGGAGTACCGGTCAGCTTGCAGGCCACATAACTACTCCAGCCAGAGGCGCGGGAGTGAGCATGCACCAACTGGATATGGTGCTTCTTGATGAGATAGATGAGGTAAAATACGTGCCAGAAGCGGCGCAGTATGCTGCGCTTGTTGAATCGAAGCTTGAAGACGGGACCAAGGGTCGGTTTGGTCAGGGTATCTGAAACATAAAAAACGTTGTGACCACGCCGGGTCAGTTCGTTACCGACCGTGGTGGCATAGACCTCAGCTCCCGTCACTTCGAGCTGGGAGAGTGCCATCAATACATTCATTGCGCGGTTACCCGGTGGAGAAGAGAGGAACGACAAGCCGTGCCAGACGCCAGAAACCGGAAGCAAGCGAGTGTCTGCTTCCGGTTTTGCGCTCAAACGGTCGCGTTGTGCTCACCCGTTAGCGGTTGAGCCAGGCCATGTAATCCGCGACCCCTTCGGCAACGGTTTTGAATTCGGCATCATAACCGACACCGCGCAGCTTGGTCATGTCTGCCTGGGTGAAACTCTGATAGCGACCCTTGAGGTGATCCGGGAAGGGAATGTACTCGATAGTCCCTTTCTGGTGATGCTGGATCACGGCTTCGGCCACGTTCTGGAACGGCTCGGCACGACCGGTGCCGCAGTTGAAAATGCCGGAGTGTTGCGGGTTCTGCCAGAACCAGAGGTTCACCTTGCAAACGTCATCCACATAGATGAAGTCACGCATCTGGCCGCCGTTCGGGAAACCGTCACAACCTTCGAACAGCTTGGGTTTTTCGCCCTTCTTCACCTGGGTATTGAGGTGAAAGGCAACGGAAGCCATGGGGCCCTTGTGCTGCTCACGCGGACCGTAGACGTTGAAGTACTTCAGACCCACAACCTGGGAGTTGATCTCCGGCATCCAGCGGCGCACGTACTGGTCGAACAGCTGCTTGGAGTAGCCATAGACGTTGAGCGGCTGCTCGAACTTGGGATCTTCGATGAAGTTGTCGTTGCGGCCACCGTAAGTCGCGGCGGAAGAGGCGTAGATGAAGGGAATCTCCCGCTCGATGCAGTAGTGGAACAAATCTTTGGAGTACTCGTAGTTGACCTCCATGATGAACTTGCCGTTCCACTCAGTGGTCGCGGAGCAGGCGCCTTCGTGGAAGATCACCTCGATGCCGTCGCCCCACTCTTCAAATTCGTCGCCGGAGACGATCCGCGCCTGGAACTCGTCCTTATCCATGTAATCGGCAATGGTCAGATCGACCAGGTTGACGAACTTGGTGCCATCGGTCAGGTCATCGATGACCACGATATCGGTCCGTCCTTGAGCGTTCAGCTGCTTGACCAGATTGCTGCCGATAAAGCCAGCACCGCCAGTTACTACGATCATGGAGTTTGCCTCGCGTACGTTGATGGTCACGTGTGACTGCTTGTTAAAGCTGTGTATAGTGAACCAATTTGAAATTGCCGAAAAGTTTATCACGGGCCGCAAGGGGATTCGACCTTGATGCAACGGGCCCGCCAGAGGGAACAGTGATGAAAACCAGAGACAGGATCATTCACAGCGCCACCGAGCTGTTCAACGATCAGGGTGAGCGCAACATCACCACCAACCACATTGCCGCCCATCTTGGCATCAGCCCTGGCAACCTTTATTACCACTTCAGGAATAAAGAAGACATCATCCACTCGATTTTTGATCAATACGCCCGCCACCTGAGCGAGAGCTTCACCCCCGCGCGCAGTAACGAAATCAAGCTGGAAAACCTGATGGGCTATCTGGATGCCATCTTCTATCTGATGTGGCAGTTCCGCTTTTTCTACGCCAACCTGCCGGACATTCTGAGCCGCGACGAACCGCTGCAGCAGAAGTACCTCAAGGCCCAGGAACAGATGCGCTCCTCCGTGGTCGCCCTGCTCAGGAGCCTGCGTGAAGGGGGCATCATAGACGTCAACGACGCAGACCTGCCCGACCTTGGCCAGACCATCAAGATGGTGGTGACCTGCTGGATCCCGTTCCAGATTGCCCAGGCGCCCAATACCCGCATCACCAAACCGCTGCTCTATCAGGGGGTGTTGAAGGTACTATTTTTGCTGCGCCCCTATATCCAACCGCAGGTGGCCGGACAGATCCAGCAGCTGGAACAACACTACCGTCAGCTGGCCCAACCAGCTTAGTGAGATCTGTTTCACACTTGTTGAATATCAGCACAATCATTTGAATTTGCCGCAACAGATTGCAGTAAAATGTTGCCCTCTGTTGATACGCAGCTGAAATAGCCAATAAGGATCGAGGATGTCTAACGGATTCTATCGTCACCTGACCGAGCAACTGAACCAGGTGCAAGCTGAGGGGTTGTACAAGCAGGAGCGCATCATCACCTCCGCCCAGCAAGCCAGCATCGCCGTCGGCGGTGAGCAGGTACTGAACTTCTGTGCCAACAACTATCTGGGGCTGGCCAACCACCCGGATCTGATCGCCGCCGCCCATCAGGGGCTCGACAGCCATGGCTTCGGCATGGCTTCGGTGCGCTTCATCTGTGGTACCCAGGACCAGCACAAAGCGCTGGAGCAGAAGATGTCGGCCTTCCTCGGCACCGAGGACACCATCCTCTACTCCTCCTGCTTCGATGCCAACGGCGGCCTGTTCGAGACCCTGTTCGGCGCCGAAGATGCCATCATCTCCGATGCCCTCAACCACGCCTCCATCATCGACGGCGTGCGGCTGTGCAAGGCCAAGCGCTATCGCTACGCCAACAACGACATGGCCGAGCTGGAAGCCCAGCTCAAACAGGCGGATGCCGATGGAGCCCGCTTCAAGCTGATCGCCACCGACGGCGTCTTCTCTATGGATGGGGTCATCGCTGACCTCAAATCCATCTGCGATCTGGCGGACAAATACGATGCGCTGGTGATGGTGGATGACTCCCACGCGGTCGGCTTTATCGGCGAGAACGGTCGCGGCACCCACGAATATTGCGGCGTGCTGGATCGGGTTGACATCATCACCGGCACCCTGGGCAAGGCGCTCGGCGGCGCGTCCGGTGGCTATACCTCCGGCAAGAAGGAGGTGATCGACTGGCTGCGTCAGCGCTCCCGCCCCTACCTCTTCTCCAACTCGCTGGCCCCCTCCATCGTCGCCGCCACCATCAAGGTGATCGACATGCTGGCCGAAGGTCACGACCTGCGCGCCCGCCTCAAAGAGAACAGCCGTTACTTCCGCGAGCGGATGAGCGCCGCCGGCTTCACCCTGGCGGGGGCCGACCACGCCATCATTCCGGTGATGCTGGGAGATGCCAAACTCGCCTCCGAGATGGCGAGCCGCATGCTGGCTGCTGGCATCTATGTGGTGGGCTTCTCCTTCCCGGTGGTGCCCAAGGGTCAGGCACGCATTCGCACCCAGATGTCTGCCGCCCACACGCGCGAACAGCTGGACAAGGCGATCGACGCCTTCATCCGCATCGGCCGTGAACTCGGCGTTATCTGATTTGAATCAAGGGGCTGCAGCCCCTTTTTTCTGCATTCATCGTGATTGACTGGCATGAAGGAACAACCATGAAAGCACTATCCAAACTGCACAAAGAAGTCGGTATCTGGATGACGGACGTACCGGCCCCCGAACTCGGCCACAACGACCTGCTGATCAAGATCCGCAAGACCGCCATCTGCGGCACCGACATCCACATCTACAACTGGGACGACTGGTCCCAGAAGACCATTCCGGTGCCCATGGTGGTTGGCCATGAATATGTCGGTGAAGTGGTCGCAATCGGCCAGGAAGTCCGCGGCTTTGCCGTGGGAGACCGGGTATCCGGCGAAGGCCATATCACCTGCGGACATTGCCGCAACTGCCGCGCAGGCCGCACTCACCTCTGCCGCAACACCATTGGCGTTGGCGTCAACCGCCCGGGCGCCTTCGCCGAATATCTGGTGATCCCGGCCTTCAATGCCTTCAAGCTGCCGGACAACATCCCGGACGAGCTGGCTGCCATCTTCGATCCCTTTGGCAATGCGGTGCACACCGCCCTCTCCTTCGATCTGGTAGGTGAGGATGTGCTCATCACCGGCGCGGGTCCCATCGGCATCATGGCTGCCGCCGTTTGTCGCCACGTGGGCGCCCGCCATGTGGTGATCACCGACGTCAACGAATACCGGCTGGATCTGGCCCGCAAGATGGGCGCCACCCGCGCCGTCAACGTGGCCAAGGAAAAACTCTCCGACGTGATGACCGAGCTGGGCATGACCGAAGGCTTCGACGTGGGGCTGGAGATGTCCGGCGTGCCCAGCGCCTTCCAGGATATGATCGACAAGATGAACCACGGCGGCAAGATCGCCATGCTCGGCATCCCGCCTGCCACCATGGCCATCGACTGGAACAAGGTGATCTTCAAGGGTCTGTTTATCAAAGGGATCTACGGTCGCGAGATGTTCGAGACCTGGTACAAAATGGCCAGCCTGATACAGTCCGGATTGGATTTGTCCCCCATCATCACCCACCGTTTTGATATCGATGACTTCCAGCAGGGCTTCGATGCCATGCGCTCCGGCCAGTCCGGCAAGGTGATCCTCAGCTGGGATAGATAAGCCTCCCGGCGGCTCAATCCCATGAAACCCGGTGAAGACCGGGTTTCTTTTTCTGCGCCTCTCCTCGCCAGTTTGTGATCTGACGAAGAAACTTTGCACGCAGAGTGCTTAACACTTCACACACAAGCGTTTAAATGGCTGTAACTATTCGGTTATAATCCCGTCGTTTTCTAGGGATAATAAAAGCCTGCTGGGAGTACATGAGCGTGTTGAAAAAACTGAGCTATTTGCTGGTTGTCGGGATGACGGCTGCCAGTCTGTCCGGCGTGGTGTTTGCTGCCGATGATATGTCGCCGGAAGCGATTGCCGAACGGATCAAACCTGTCGGTCAAGTCTATACCGCCAAGGATCTGGAAGGGATTGCGACCGCAGGCGCAGCTTCTGTGGCGGCAGCACCATCCGGCCCACGTGATGGCGAGGCCGTGTACAAGGGTGCGTGCTTTGCCTGTCATGACATGGGTATTGCCGGTGCCCCCAAACGCGGCGACCAGGCAGCGTGGGAACCACGCATCGCCCAAGGCATCGATACATTGAAGAAACATGCCATCGAAGGCTTCACTGGCAAGGCGGGTGTCATGCCGCCACGGGGGACTTGCGCCACCTGTAGCGATGAAGAGATCGAAAACGCCATTCACTACATGATCGACAAGCTCTAAGTGATTGAAAGGGCCGCACTTGCGGCCCTTTCAATCTGTTCACTTCCGACTACTCTTTGTAGGGTAGGCACATTGGGAGTTTCTATGTCAGCGCAACCCAGAGCATCACAGTATTCGACTCCCTTGCTGGCGTTAATGTCCGCCATTATGGATTTTCCTGCCCCCTCCTCTGCCACGCCCAAAGAGTACGACACCCTGATCCAGCAATTGGACCAGCTCTGCCCGCTGCAGCATTTCGGCATGCTGGGCTTGTCAGAGTCTGGGCTGCACTGGGTATGTGAACATCAGATTTCCGATAGTTTCAAACTGCAGCTGGGGCTGGAAGCGTCACTGCTCACTGAACAGCTAACCCAACTTGATGAAGCCCAGGGCTGGTGTGTGTTTCCCATCGAACATGGTCAGGTGCAGTGGTTGCTGGCCTGCAGCCAGCCCAAGGAGCTACCCACCCTACGCTTGCTGCTGGAGTGCCTCGCCACACGATTGAATGAAACCCAGGCCGGCTCGCAATTCTCGGAGCTGGCTTCTCCGCTCATCCGCAAGGACCCGGACTGGCAGAAAAAAATCGAGAGCATCAATCGCATCATTCGCTTGGCCAATACCCTGCCCAGCCAGGCCCTGTTCTCCCAACTGGAAGCCGTGCTGCGCCAGATGCTGGCCATTAAGGACGTGCTGCTGGTACGCATCGACAGCCACCAGTTGGAAAAGATCTATCCCGAGCTGCCGCTGCACGGCGATGAGTTCATCGCGGGCATGTGCCACAGCACCAACAACATAGAGCAGCATAAGGAGCAGCTGTTTTGGTACAGCCAACCCCTACGGCTACAGCAGCAATATTTTGCCCATTTCATCATCAGCACCCCGCAGCTGCTGGAGACGGACGATCGGCTGTTCCTCGACTTCTTGCGCAGCCAGCTGACCCTGCTGCTGGAGCTGAGACGGATCCGGCAACAGCTGCACGACATCAACTCGGAAGACTCCATCAATCAACGCCTGCAACAGCTGCGACAGACCAACCTCAGATTGCAGAAGCAGCTCAAGCAGCATCAGGAACAGGAACGCAGGCTTCAGTTCGATGCCCTGCACGATCCGTTGACCCAGTTGCCCAACCGCGCCCTGTTGATGAACCACCTCAACCACGCCATGACCCACTTCCACCGTTACAAGTCACCCGGGTTTTCGCTGATCTTCATCGATCTGGATCACTTCAAGCAAGTCAATGACACCCTGGGACACGGCGCTGGCGATCAACTGCTGAAGGAGATGAGCCGCCGCCTGCAAAGCTGCATCCGGCAAAACGACATGGTGGCCAGACTGGGAGGGGACGAGTTCGTCATCTATCTGGATAGCAGCAAAAACGAGGAGGATATCAGCCCTGTGCTCAACCGCATCATCAGCCGCCTCTCTTATCCCTTCCGGCTGCAAGGCAACGAGCTGAGCATCACGGTCAGCCTCGGGGTGGCCAGCGTATCGGAGCAGACCACCGACATCAGCCAACTGCTGCATCAGGCTGATCTGGCCATGTATCAGGCCAAGCGCAACGGACGCAGTCGCATCGTCAGCTATTCGGAGGAGTGTTCTGCCCAGACCTGGGCTTCACCAGAAGAGATGCTGGCCAAGGCCCTGCGGGAGGGCCGCATACTGCCCTATTTCCAGCCGGTGATCCGGCTCAAGGACAGCCGCCTGACCGGACTGGAGGTGATGGCACGCTGGATCACCGAAGAGGGGGTGCTCAAGGATGCCTTCGACTTCATCCCGCTGGCGGAACAGTGCGGCCTCATTCAAGAGCTGGATTACCAGATACTGCGCCACACCTGCCAACAGTTGAAAGCGTGGTTGCCCATCTCAGGCCAGTGCAAGTTCAAGGTCGCCATCAACCTCTCCGGCAAGCATCTGGTCAATCACGAGCAGATCATGCGGCTGATGGACATCATAGAAACCGAGGGGATAGCGCCTGGCTATCTGATCTTTGAATTCAACGAGCGAGAGCTGTCGCGGCAAGATTCCGACGCCCTCACTTCCCTGCACGAGCTGAGGGCCAAGGGCATTCAGATCAGTCTGGATGATTTTGGCACCGGCTTCTCCTCCCTCAACGCCCTGTTCCACTTCCCGGTGGATTACATCAAGGTGGATGACAGCTTCACCCATCGCATGCTGCAATCCCCCAAGGATTTGGCGCTGATCCGCGCCATGCGCGATATCTGCCAGGATCTGGACTTCACCCTGGTGGTCGAAGGGATCGAGAACCAGCAACAGCTACAGAAGCTGATCGACATGGGTTGCCTGATGGGACAAGGGCGCTACATCTCCCCCCCCATGCCGGGAGCCGATATCACACCCCTGCTCACCCAGACCAAGGGTGAGCGTGGCTAGCCGCCGGCTCAATCCTTCTTGAACAGCGCCCTCAGGTTGGCAACCCCGACTTGCCCCTTCTGCTGGCGCTCCTCGGCCGTCACCTTCTTCTGGTTCTCCCACTCCAGATCGTCCTGAGGCAGCTCCAGCAGGAAGCGGCTCGGCTCGGGCCGCACCGATTCACCATACTGGCGCCGCTCCTTGCAGAGGGTGAAGGTGAGCTCGGTCTGGGCGCGGGTAATGCCCACGTAGGCGAGACGCCGCTCTTCCTCCACGTTGTCTTCATCGATGCTGGTCTGGTGGGGCAACAGGCCCTCTTCCATCCCCACCATGAAGACGTAGGGGAACTCCAGCCCCTTGGAGGCGTGCAGTGTCATCAGCTGCACCTGATCCGCATCATCCTCCCCCTCGTTACGCTCCATCATGTCGCGCAGGGTAAGACGGGTCACCACCTGGGCGAGCGTCATCGACTCCTCCAGTTCATCCCCTTCCAGCATCTCTGTGATCCAGCGATAGAGGGTGGAGACGTTCTGCATCCGCATCTCGGCCGCCTTCGGGCTGGGGGAGGTCTCGTAGAGCCACTCCTCGTAGTGGATCTCCTTGATCATGTCCCGCACCGCCTCCACCGGGTTGCCGCGCTGCGCCTGATCGCCGAGTCGCACCAGCCAGTTGGTGAAGGCCTGCAGGGCCACCAGACCACGGCCGGAGAGCGATTGCTCCAGCCCCAGCTCGAAGCTGGCGGCAAACAGGCTCTTGCCGCGCTGGTTGGCATACTGACCCAGCTTTTCGAGCGTGGTGGGACCTATCTCCCGCCGTGGCAGGTTGACCACCCGCAGGAAGGCGGTGTCCTCGTCCGGATTCACCAGCAGCTTGAGATAAGCCATGATGTCCTTGATCTCGGTACGGGAGAAGAAAGAGGTACCGCCCGAGATGCGATAGGGGATGCGGTTGGTCATCAGCGCCTTCTCGAAGATGCGCGACTGATGGTTGCCACGATAGAGGATGGCGTAATCCTTGAAGCGGGTACGGTTCATGAACTTGTGGCCCATCAACTCGGCGGCGATCCGCTCCGCCTCGTGCTCCTCATTTTTGGCAAACAGCACCTTGACCGGCACCCCGTAATCGAGCTCGGAGAAGAGCGCCTTGTCGAACACGTGGGGGTTGTTGGCGATCAATATGTTGGCGCATTTCAGAATGCGCCCCTTGGAGCGGTAGTTCTGCTCCAGCTTGATGAGCTTGAGGCTCGGAAAGTCTTCGTTGAGCAGCACCAGATTTTGCGGCTTGGCGCCACGCCAGGAGTAGATGGACTGGTCATCGTCCCCCACCACGGTAAAGCGAGCCCGCTCGCCGACGATCTGCTTCACCAGCTCGTACTGGCTGGTATTGGTGTCCTGATACTCATCGACCAGCAGGTAGCGGATCTTGTTCTGCCAGCGGGTGCGTACCTCGTCATTGCTCTTGAGCAGCAGGGTCGGCATCACGATAAGGTCATCGAAGTCGAGCGCGTTGTAGGCCACCATCTGGCGGTGATAACGCTCGTAGAGCTGGGCCATCAGTACTTCTTCCGGCCCTTGGGCGATACGCATGGCGCGCGCCGGCAGTATGAGGTCGTTCTTCCAGTTGGAGATCTGGCTGATGAGGGCAGACAGCTTGTCCTTGTCATTATCCAGCTCAGCCTCGGTCAGCTCCTTGAGCAGCGCCAGCTGGTCGGTATCGTCGAACAGAGAGAAGTTAGCCTTGAGATTCAGACTCTTGTGCTCACGGCGTATGATATCGAGGCCCAGGGTGTGGAAGGTGGAGACCATGAGTCCCCGCGCCTCCTTGCGACCCAGGGTCTGACCGACCCGCTCCTTCATCTCCCGCGCCGCTTTGTTGGTAAAGGTGACGGCTGCTATGTTGCGGGCGTTATAGCCACACTGCTGTACCAGGTAGGCGATCTTGTTGGTGATGACGCGCGTCTTGCCCGATCCGGCTCCCGCCAGCACCAGGCAAGGGCCGGAGACAAACTTGACCGCTTCGTTCTGATTGGGGTTGAGCTTCATGGGCCGGATCTCTTGGCTTATGATGAGGGGCGGCATTGTAACAGAAATCAGCGGGTGAGCCGCATCGCTGCGCCACACACCATCAGTCGGCTAGCATCGTGCGCCTTGTGTTCGAACGCCATTTTCAGGATCATGGCCGACTTTTCCAGATGATGACGAGGGGAGCATGAATCAGCAACAGCACGCCCGACTGCGCGGCCAGTTTCCGGCCTTGGCGCAGGAGGTGAACGGCCACCCTCTGGTCTATCTGGACAACGCCGCCACCACCCAGAAGCCGCAAGCAGTGCTGGATGCCATCGCGCACTACTATCGGGCCGACAACGCCAACGTGCACCGCGCCGCCCATGCCCTGAGTGGTCGCGCTACCCGCGCCTTTGAGGCCGCCCGCGAGGCGGTCACCCGCTTCATCAACGCCCCCCACAGCCGCGAGGTGATCTGGACCCGTGGAACGACTGAGTCGATCAACCTGGTGGCCCAAAGCTGGGGAATGAGCGAGCTCAAGGCGGGGGACGAGATCGTCCTCAGCACGCTGGAGCACCACGCCAATATCGTCCCGTGGCAACTGGTCGCCCAGCGCACCGGCGCGGTTATCCGGGTCATTCCCCTCGATGAGCGGGGCGATCTCGATCTGGCCGCCTATCACGCTATGCTGGGGCCAAGGACCCGGCTGGTGAGCGTGGCTCACGTTTCCAATGCCCTCGGTACCGTCAATCCGGTCGAACAGATAGTGGCGGCGGCCAAAGCGGTGGGCGCCGTGACGCTGATCGACGGCGCCCAGGCGGTGGCTCATCTTGAAGTGGATGTGCAGGCCATTGGTTGCGACTTCTACGCCTTCTCCGGCCACAAGCTCTATGGCCCAACCGGGATCGGTGTGCTGTGGGGTAGAACCGAACTGCTGGAACGCATGCCGCCCTGGCAGGCGGGCGGCGAGATGATCGACAGAGTCAGTTTCAGCGGCACCACCTTCAATACCCTGCCCTTCAAGTTCGAGGCGGGCACCCCCCATATTGCTGGCGCTATCGGCCTCGCCGCCGCTGTCGATTTTGTGATGGGGCAAGACCGGCAATGGCTCGCCAGCCATGAGCAGGCGCTGACCGACTATCTGGTCGCTGGCTTGCAACAGGTGCCGGGGCTGCGTCTGGTCGGCGAGCCCGACCAACGTGCCGGATCGGTCTCTTTCCTGCTGGAGGATATCCACCCGCAAGATGCCGCTACCCTGCTCGATATGCAGGGGATCGCCCTGCGAGTCGGCCATCACTGCGCCATGCCACTGATGGAATCACTCGGGATCGGCGGCACCCTGCGCGCCTCACTGGCCTGTTACAACAATCGGGACGATGTCGACGCCTTGCTGGCCGCCCTGCACAAACTCAGTGACTTCTTCTAAGGCAAATCACCGAATGAACAGCCTCGTAACCTATACCCAAATCGG
This sequence comes from Aeromonas popoffii, assembly GCF_000820025.1. Taxonomy (GTDB): domain Bacteria; phylum Pseudomonadota; class Gammaproteobacteria; order Enterobacterales; family Aeromonadaceae; genus Aeromonas; species Aeromonas popoffii. The sequence goes on along the minus strand of NZ_CDBI01000047.1, from coordinate 1,519 downwards.
CCTTGAGCCCAACGCCGACACCATCCGCCAGCAGTTTGCTGCAGCCCATGGCTGGGAGAACCAGTATCGGCTCATCATCCAGCTCGGCAAACAGCTGCCCACGCTACCCGGCGAATGGCAACAGGAGGCATTCCGCCTCAAGGGGTGTGAAAGCCAAGCCTGGCTGAAGGGAGAAAAAAGCGAGGATGGTTGCTGGCACTTTGCCTGTGATTCCGATGCCCGCATAGTCCGCGGACTGATCGTCATCGTGCTGGCGGCGCTCAACCACCAATCGTCTGCGGCGATCCAGGCTTTTGATATGGAAGGATATTTCACCGAACTTGGACTGGAGAAACACTTGAGCCCGTCACGGGGTAACGGGCTCAGAGCGATCGTGTTGGCAATGCGGGATCAGGCGTCGGCCTGATCACTGGCCAAAGGCGCCTCTATCGCTGTTGTCGTTTCACTTGCCAGACGTTCGGCTCTAGCGCCCCGTTCGGCAATCTTCTTCAATACCCGGGAGGCGGCAACCAGCCCAAAGGTCGCCGTCACCGCCGTCACGGCCCCGAAGCCAGAGGCACAATCCATCTTCATGGAGCCATCGCTGGCCGCCTTGGCCTGACAGGTGCCACCCTGACCATCCGGGTAGCTCAACTGCTCGGTTGAGAAGACGCACTCCACCCCGAACTTGCGAGCAGGATTCTTGCTGAAGTTGTGCAGCCGGCGCAGATCCGAGCGTACCTTGGCCGCCAGCGGATCCTGAATGGTCTTGGCCAGATCGGCCACAGTGATCTGGGTCGGATCCATCTGCCCGCCGGCACCACCCGCCACAATCACCGGGATCTTGTTGCGCTTGCAGAAGGCAATCAGCGCCACCTTGGCCTTGACCGAATCGATTGCATCCACCACATAGTCAAACTCACGCTTGATATACTCGGCCAGGTTGTCGGGCGTGACGAAATCATCCACCTCGATCACCTCGCAATCCGGATTGATGGCGCGAATGCGCTCTGCCATCACCTCGGTTTTGAGGCGACCAACCGTACCCTGCATGGCGTGGATCTGGCGATTGGTGTTGGTAATGCAGATATCATCCATGTCGATCAGGGTGATCTGGTTGATGCCGGCACGGGCCAACGCCTCCGCCGCCCAAGAGCCTACCCCGCCGATCCCGACCACGCAGACCCTGGCCTGACTGAAGGAGCCAAGTGCGCTCTGACCATAAAGACGGGCAATGCCCCCGAATCGCTGTAGATATTCTGCTGTCATACCATCACCTTGCTTGAGGGCGGCCATTATAACGACAACTAAAGCCAGCGGCGATCATCAAGATGGCTCGGCATAGAGAAAGGAAGAGGGGGGGATAATGGTAAAAGCGGGTGTTGAATGGTCGGAAACGAAAAAAGCCCAGTCGTTAGACTGGGCTTCTTGTTACTGGCGGAGCGGACGGGACTCGAACCCGCGACCCCCGGCGTGACAGGCCGGTATTCTAACCAACTGAACTACCGCTCCGCTATTTGGCTAGCTTTTCGCTAAATCT
>NZ_CDBI01000046.1:2913-55495 GCF_000820025.1 Aeromonas popoffii | reverse complement strand
CCTTGGCATGGGGGGGGGGCGTATCGAGGGGAATATCCACAAACAGGCGATCCACCATCAGGCCGCACAGCACGATGAACAACAGTGGCATGACCATGCAGCTGAGCAGGAACCAGAGCGGCATGTCCCAGTATTCGATCTCTTCGGGGATGAAGTACGCAGTGCCATACCAGGCAAGGAAGTAGAGCAGGGTCAGCAGCAGGCAGAGGGCTGCTTCCCGGCGAGCGAGCGCGAAACGATTCACCTTGGCCTCCGACAATTTTGAGGGGCGCAAGGATAACAAAAAAGGGACATGTCGCCATGGCCCTTTTTCAACAGAGGCTCCTTACGGAGCTGACTTCTATCGGAAGTCATTGTTCTGCCTTAGATCCTTACAGACCCAACTTCTTGTGCAGGTAGTGGATATTGGTGCCACCGTGCTGGAAGTTTTCGTCTTTCATGATCTCTTTTTGCAGGGAGACGTTGGTCTTGATCCCTTCCACCACCAGCTCGTCCAGCGCCTGGCGCATGCGGGCGATGGCGACGTCACGGTTCTCGCCGTAACAGATCAGCTTGCCGATCATGGAGTCGTAGTAAGGCGGAACCTTGTAACCGGCGTAGATGTGGGAATCCCAACGTACCCCCAGACCACCCGGCGCATGGAAGCGCTGGATCAGGCCCGGAGACGGCATGAAAGTAGCCGGGTCTTCGGCGTTGATCCGGCATTCGATGGCATGGCCACGGATGCGGATGTCCTGCTGGGTGATCGACAGGGGCTGACCGGCGGCGATGCGCAGTTGCTCCTTGATCAGATCCACGCTGGTGACCATCTCGGTGACCGGATGCTCAACCTGGATACGGGTGTTCATCTCGATGAAATAGAACTCGCCGTTTTCGTACAGGAACTCGAAGGTCCCCGCGCCGCGGTAGCCGATCTCGATACAGGCGCGTACGCAGCGCTCGCCGATGAACTTGCGCATCTCTTCGGTGATGCCGGGTGCCGGTGCCTCTTCGACCACTTTCTGGTGGCGACGCTGCATGGAGCAGTCACGCTCGCCCAGATAGAGGGCGTTGCCCTGGCCGTCTGCCAATATCTGAATTTCGATATGGCGCGGGTTTTCCAGGTACTTCTCCATGTAGACCATGTCGTTCTTGAAGAACTGGCCTGCTTCGGATTTGGTCAGGGCGATGGCGGCAGCCAGCTCGGCTTCACTGCGTACCACGCGCATGCCGCGACCACCACCGCCACCGGCGGCCTTGATGATCACCGGATAACCGATGCGCTTGGCAATGGCGGCGTTGTGCTTGGTATCGCTGTCGACCGGGCCGTCAGAGCCAGGCACGCAAGGTACGCCAGCCTTCTTCATCGCCTCGATGGCGGAGACCTTGTCACCCATCAGGCGAATGGTCTCGGCACGCGGGCCGATGAAGATGAAGCCGGATTTTTCGACCACTTCGGCGAAATCGGCGTTCTCGGAGAGGAAGCCATAACCCGGGTGGATGGCAACGGCTCCCGTGACCTCGGCGGCGGCGATGATGGCCGGCACATTGAGGTAGGATTCACCGCTGGCAGGCTTGCCGATGCAGATGGTTTCGTCGGCGAGGAGCACATGCTTGAGCTCCCGATCGGCGGTGGAGTGAACGGCCACTGTCTTGATCCCGAGCTCTTTGCAAGCGCGCAGGATCCGCAGGGCAATTTCACCGCGGTTGGCGATGACTACTTTGTCCAACATGGGTGGCAATTTCCCTTATTCGATGATGAACAGCGGCTCGTCAAATTCGACGGCCTGACCATTTTCAACCAGGATCGCTTTGATCACGCCGGCCTTGTCAGACTCGATTTGGTTCATCATTTTCATGGCTTCGACGATGCACAGGGTATCGCCAACATTGACGTGCTGACCCACTTCCGCGAAGGGTTTGGCTTCCGGGCTGGAGGAGCGATAGAAGGAGCCCACCATGGGGGAGCGCATCAGATGGCCGCTCGGCGCGGCCGCATCGGCGGTCGGTGCTGTGGCGGCGGCGGCCGGTGCGGCGGCAGGGGCCATGGCTGGCTGCATCATCATCTGCGGCATGGCGGTGGTCACCTGACCGGAGAAGTTGCGGCTGATGCGAACGGACTCTTCACCCTCGGAGATCTCCAGTTCGGCGATGCCGGACTCTTCAACCAGTTCAATCAGCTTCTTGATTTTGCGGATATCCATTAGCATTCTCTTTCTTCTTTATCTGATCAGTGATTATCAAGCCGCGCGCAACTGATGCACGGCCGCGGTTAAAGCGAATTGGTAGCCATCGGCACCCAGCCCGCAGATCACCCCCCTGGCGACATCAGACAGATAGGAGTGATGACGGAAGGGCTCCCTGGCATGGACGTTTGACAGGTGAACCTCGATAAAGGGGATGGCCACACCCAGCAGTGCATCGCGGATGGCGACACTGGTATGGGTGAAGGCTGCCGGATTGATGATGATATAATCCACCTGGCCCATGGCCTGGTGAATGCGGCTGACCAACTCATGTTCGGCGTTGGATTGCAGGTGTTCCAGTGTGACCCCGAGTTCGCTGGCGTTGTGCGTCAGATCGGCAACGATCTCGTCGAGCGTCTTGCTGCCGTAGATGCCCGGTTCCCGTTTGCCCAGCAGGTTCAGGTTCGGCCCGTTGAGCACGAGAATACGGTGATTTTGCGACATATTGAGTACATCCTCGATGATAATGCTGCTATCTATCCGTTATCTTGTGGATTACCAGAAATCTAGCCATTTTCTGCGCAATTCGGTGTGCACTGGTACACAGATTTCGCAATTATATTGATTTCGTGAAAATTAGCAGCATTTTACTGGTCTAATCTCTACATCTGTCTGTTTTTTGAGCTCTTTAGCTCGCTATTCAATGGCTCGGTAGCAGAGACGACAAAGCCGGCACTGGGCCGGCTTTGGGGGCTGAGAAGGGGCAGGATCAGGCCGTTTCGGATTGCTCGCGGATGAGTTTGTCCACTACACCCGGATCCGCCAGGGTGGAGATATCCCCCAGGCTGTCGGTTTCGCCAGCAGTAATCTTGCGCTGCATTATGGCGCGCATGATCATGCGGCTTCCGACTTCTCGCGAATGAGCTTGTCCACTACACCCGGATCCGCGAGGGTGGAGATATCCCCCAGGCTATCGGTTTCGCCGGCGGCAATCTTGCGCTGCATTATGGCGCGCATGATCATGCGGCTTCCGACTTCTCGCGAATGAGCTTGTCCACTACACCCGGATCAGCCAGGGTGGAGATATCCCCCAGGCTATCGGTTTCGCCGGTGGCAATCTTGCGCAGAATTCGGCGCATGATCTTGCCGGAACGGGTCTTGGGCAGCCCCTCGGCCCAGTGGATCACATCCGGGGTGGCTATGGCGCCAATCTCCTTGCGGACCCACTCCTTCACCTCTTTGTGCAGCTCGCGGCTCGGCTCTTCCCCGGCGATCAGGGTGACATAGGCGTAGATGCCCTGACCCTTGATCTCGTGAGGCACCCCCACCACAGCCGCTTCGGCAATTTTGGGATGGGAGACCAGCGCCGATTCAATTTCGGCTGTGCCCATGCGGTGTCCCGAGACGTTCAGTACATCATCCACTCGCCCCGTGATCCAGTAGTAACCATCCTCATCGCGACGGGCGCCGTCGCCGGTAAAGTAACGACCTGGGAAGGTCGAGAAGTAGGTCTGCTCGAAGCGCTCGTGATCGCCGAACACGGTGCGCATCTGACCCGGCCAGGAGTCGGAGATCACCAGATTGCCCTCGGTGGCCCCCTCCAGCGGCTCGCCCATGTTGTCTACCAGCGCTGGCTGCACACCGAAGAAGGGACGAGTGGCTGAGCCTGGCTTGAGATCGGTGACGCCGGGCAGCGGGCTGATGAGGATGCCACCGGTTTCGGTCTGCCACCAGGTATCGACGATGGGGCAGCGCTCCTCGCCTATGGTGCGGTAGTACCACTCCCAGGCTTCCGGGTTAATGGGTTCACCCACGGAGCCCATGATGCGCAGGCTCTGGCGAGAGGTGCCCTCGACCGCATCCCGGCCCTTGGCCATGAGCGCGCGGATCGCCGTCGGTGCCGTGTAGAGGATGGAGACCTGGTGCTTGTCCACCACCTGGCTCATGCGGTTGGTGGCTGGGTAGTTGGGCACCCCTTCGAACATGATGGTGGTGGCGCCGTTGGCGAGCGGCCCGTAGACCAGATAGGAGTGGCCCGTGACCCAGCCCACGTCGGCGGTACACCAGTAGATGTCCTCCTCGTGGTAGTCAAAGATGTACTTGAAGGTGAGGGTGGCATAGACCAGATAGCCGCCTGTGGTGTGCAACACGCCCTTGGGCTTGCCGGTCGAGCCTGAAGTGTAGAGGACGAACAGGGGATCTTCGGCACCCATGGCTTCGGGCGGGCAGTCGGCGCTGACGGTCGCGATGGCTTCGTGCCACCAGATGTCCCTGTGGCCATGCCAGGCGACCTTGCCGCCGGTGCGCTTGAGCACTATCACCTTGCTGACCTGGGTATCCGGGTTGGTGAGCGCTTCATCCACATTCTTCTTGAGCGGGACCGGGCGGCCGCCGCGCAGCCCCTCGTCGGCCGTGATAACGATGGAGGAGCCGGAGTCGATGATGCGACCGGCCAGGGCCTCCGGCGAGAAGCCGCCGAAGACGATGCTGTGCACGGCGCCGATACGGGTACAGGCCAGCATGGCGATGGCGGCTTCCGGCACCATGGGCATATAGAGGCAGACCACGTCGCCTCGGTGAACCCCTTGTGCTTTCAATACGTTGGCAAACTTGCACACTTCGCTGTGCAGTTCGCGGTAGGTCAGCTTGCGATCTTCGGCGGGGTTGTCCCCTTCCCAGATGATGGCGACCTTGTCACCGCGCTGTGCCAAATGGCGATCCAGGCAGTTGGCCGAGACGTTGAGCAGGCCATCTTCATACCACTTGATGGAGACGTGGCCCGGGTCGTAGGAGGTGTTCTTGACCTTGGTATAGGGCTTGATCCAGTCGAGGATCTTTCCCTGCTCACCCCAGAAGGCATCCGGATCCTGCACCGAGGCCTGGTACATGGCCTCGTAGCCTGCCTTGTCCAACAGGGCGTCCTTGCTGATGTGGGCCTTGATCGGGTAGACCTTGCTCTCGCTCATGTGTCACTCCTTTTAATACATTCTTGTAATGATTAAGTAACAACTTATACCTTTGGCGAGGGAGGGCAATTAGACTTTTGGATAGATGGAAACAGTTACTTACAGTGCCATTCGTGACAACTCATCGGTGATAGCGTAAAAACATCGGTTTTATCGATGGAGATAGCTATGTTGTCCCTGCTCCTTTGCACCGCCCTCTGGCAGTCCGATGCCTCTACGCTGGTTGATGAAGCCGCGCTTGCTGATCCCCAGCCCAAAGAGTTCCCCGTGACTCGCGTGCAGGGCGGCTCGCCAGCAGTGCGGGAGCGTATTGCCGATCAGATGGGCAATGCATTTCTGGCGCGCAAGCCCCCGGTGACAGTGACGCTTCGACAGCCCGACTTACGTTACCCTCAGGATCCCTTGCTGGCTGATCCGCACCAAGCCCGGAGTGAGGTTTGGGATACAGAGTTAGGGTTGACGTTCAACGAATAAGTGATGTGCCCGGTTCTATCCCAGGTCAACACCAGACCCCCTTGCTGGGGGCCAGTTGAGCGGCGAGATGGGGCTCGGTCAAGGGATGGCTGAACAGATAGCCCTGTCCCTCCTGGCAGTGCAGGGATTGCAGAAACTGGCGCTGAGCCTGGGTTTCGATCCCCTCGGCGGTGACCGCCATGTTCAGGCTGTCTGCCAGGTTGATGATGGTACGGCACAACTCCCGGCTGTGTTTGTCATCCGGTAGGGCCTGCACGAAGGTGCGGTCTATCTTGATGCGATCGATGGGCAGGCTTTTCAGCAGGCTCAGGGATGAGAAGCCGGTCCCGAAGTCGTCGATGGCGATCTGCACCCCCAGCGCCTTCAGGCGGGTGAACAGCTGCATGCTCTGATCGACCCGCTGTATGATGCTCTCTGTGACCTCTATCTCCAGCCGATCCGGCGGGAAACCTGTTTCCGCCAGAATGGCGGCGACCCGCTCCACATAGCCAGGAGTTCGCATCTCCCGTACCGAAACATTGACCGAGAGCCGTGGCACCACCAGGCCAGCCGTCAGCCACGTCTGTCCCTGCTGACAGGCGGTGCGCATCACCCACTCCCCAATCTGCTCTATCAGACCGCACTCCTCGGCCACTGGGATGAAGCGAGCGGGGGGGATTATGCCCTCGTTGGGATGTTGCCAGCGCAGTAGAGCCTCCAGCCCGCTCAGGCGGTTGCTGTTCAGGTCCGTCAGTGGCTGGTACATGATGCAGAGCTGATGCTGTTCTATGGCCTTGATCAGTCCCTGCTCCATGCTCATTCGCTCACGGAGCTGCTCGGCCATGTCGGGGGTGTAGAACAGATAGCCGTTGCGGCCCCGGCTCTTGGCCTCATACATGGCGTTGTCGGCTGCGCTGACCAGGGCATCCGGGTTCTGGGCGTGTTCAGGGTAGAGGGCTATGCCTATGCTGGCGGAGACGGCGACCTGCTCGTGTGCCAGCTCGACCGGCTCGCGCAGGCGGGCCAGCAGCTGATCGGCGAGCCGTTCCAGCTCTTCCTGCTGCTCGAAATAGGGGATCAGCACCAGAAATTCATCTCCACCGAGCCGGGTGGCAACGTCGTTGTGGTGCAGGCAGAGGCGGATGCGTTCGGCCAGCAGCTTGAGCAGCTGATCCCCCGCCCTGTGGCCCAGGTTGTCATTGATTAGCTTAAAGCCGTCCAGGTCGATGAACAGCAGGGCGAGTCGCTGCCGGTTGAGCTGGGCTGTCTTGATCTCCAGTTCGAGCCGCTCCTGCAACAGGTTGCGGTTGCCGAGCTCGGTCAGGGGATCGTGATAGGCGAGGTGATTGAGCTGTGCCTCGGCCTTGCGGATGGCGCTGATGTCGGAGAAAGCGATCACGTAGTGGGTGATGTTGTGGCGATTGTCGTAGATGGCGCTGACGTGCTGCCAGGAGGTGAAGTAGCCGCCATCCTTGCGCAGGCATATCATCTCCCCGTGCCAGGCATGGCTGCCGGGCTGCAGGGTATGCCAGGGGTAGTCGATACCGGTATGGCTGCGCGGATGCATGATGGATTCCGGCGACTTGCCCACGACCTCGTTCGCTTCATATTGGGTCATGTTGCAGAAGGCCGGGTTGACCGAGATGATCTGGCGCTGGCCATCCATGATGATGATGCCCTCGGTCGTGGTTTCGAATACCACATTGGCCTGGCGCAGCTGGTCTTCCTGAATGCAACGATCGGTCGCGTCGTGGATCACCCCCATGATGCGGTGCCCCAGACTGTCGGGGGTCGCCACGTGAAGAGTGTGAAGATCGATCCAGCCCCGTACCTGATCGGCCCCCAGATAGCTCAAGGTCAGATGAAGGGGGGCCGTGCCTTTGAGCGCCGATCTGAGTTGCTCCCCCGAGACCGGGTCGAAGCGCTTGATGAACTGCTCCATTCCCCCTTCAAACTGATGGGCCTGCGTCCCGAGCAGACGCTCAACCTGGCCATCAAATTGCAGCCGATCCTCTGTCACATACCACTCCCAGACCCCGACTTGGCCGGCGCTCATGGCCAGTTGCAGCCGTTGCTGCGCCTCGACCAGCTCGGTCACATCCCGCACTATGGTCAGGATGCCGTCAGGTGTGCCCTGCTCATCCCGCATGGGGCTGTAAATGGCCTGCCAGTGCCGTTGCTGGCCCTGATGCGCCTTTGTCTGACCACTCAGGCTCAGCGTCACCTGGGGGACGCTGCTGCTGATGATCTGCTGGAACAGGGGTTCCAGTACTGGCGCCAGAGTCGGCAATATCTCACGCAAGTATTTGCCGTAGTGATCCTCACGGGAGAGGCCGTTGATATCGGCGAGTGTCTGATTGACGCTGCGGCAGCGAAAATGGCGGTCGAACACACCTATGCCAAACGGTGCCAGCTCGAACAGTTGCTGCAGTTCATTTGGATTCATATGACCTGTTTTTGGTGAGGCCGGCATGAATTCGGATGTCTCTTCGCACATGATGGTTCCTGAATTGACTTTATTGTCATTTAAGGTGTTATCAGTATGGCATGAAGCGCTTTGGAGGGAAGAGAGAGGGGCTGTATGTGCCCCCTCTCTGGTGCCTGACGTGTTCAGGGGTTGGTTTATCAAAGGTGGAGTGGTGGGGTGCTACCAGTGGAAGCGATAGCTCAGGGTCAGGCTCACCACCGGCTGCCAGTCATGCTCCTTGATCAGCCACTGCTTGGCCCCTAGCTCAGTGCCCAGTCGCCACTGCTGCCAGGCCCAGCTGCGCTCGAGCGTGAGCCCCCAGTCCCGCCAACCCGAGTTGGCATCATAAGCTGCCATGTGCGCCTGACTGCCCCGCGTTAGCCAGAGGTTGAGGGAGAGGGCGGCCGGCAGCGGCAGGCTGTGCTCCATATACCAGTTCTGGCCATAGCGACCGGTGACATCATGGAGCTGGCCCAGGGTCAGCTGATGATCCTTATCCAACTGCCAGCCGAGGCGCCAGAGCGTGCTGAAACGAGTGCGAACGACCACCTGCATGGGGCTGACCCCCACGGCGAGGAAGCTCTTTTGGTAGAGCGGCAAGGCCAGTCCCGCACTCTGTCCATCGGCAAAGATCATGCCAACCAGGGTCTCCCGTTCATGGGTGAGCCAGAGCTGCATGCTGGGGTCGGCACTGCCCCCGGCCTGATTGCTGCCGAGCTGCCACTGGCTGCCCACTTGCCACAGGTTGTCCGGCTCCTTGGCTGACAGGGGCAATGCGAGTGCCGGGGCCAGTAGTAGCCAGCGACGGCTACTTGCCATAGAGCCGCAGCCAGTCTCTGTCTTGATGCATGCCCATCAGGTGGCAGATGATACCGGAGCGCTGGAAGGCGTAGATAAGAAACACGCTGGTGGCACTGAGTGCCATGATGAGGCCGAAGCTGTTGGGCAATATGGTGCCCTGGCGAGCGGTCCACCACAGCAGCAAGGGGCCCCACAGGTGCACGAAGATGCTCTTGTGGAAGATGAAAACGGTCAGCGAATACATGCCTATCCAGTTGAGCGGGCGCCAGCACAGGCGGATGTTGCGCTGATGCAACCAGAGCACGACACCGATCACCAGAAACTCCATGCCCCAGATCCCGGCGCGGCCCGTCATGTCCATCGCCAGCTCATGCTCGTTGGCATAGATGTCGTTGAGTTCGACGGAGCTGCGCTCGCCAAACACAAGGTAAACAGCGAGGGCGATGAGAGAGAGGGTGAGCACCAGGCCGTTGAGGCGATCCCGCCACTGGGGACGCTGATGCCAGCACCAGCCATACAGGAAGCCGAAGCAGCCGCTGGCCATGAAGAGATCGAGGCGGGCATCGAGCTCATAGTCAGGGTGCACATGCAGCTTCATCCAGCTGTCGATGTGGCCGAGCAGGGTCTGCACGCCGAGTTGATCCAGCAGCAGGCTGAGCAGGGTCAGCAGCAGCATGCCGCGCATACCGAACCAGGCGTAGACCAGCGAGAAGAGCGCCAGCAGGCACATCCACAACATGACCGGATAGAAAGAGATGGCCTCGCCGAAGTTGGGGGCTATGACCAGTCCCTCGACATAGAGCACCAGAATGATGCTGGCAAACAGCACCAGCTTGCCGGCCAGCTGCGGTTTGAAGCTGGCTTGATCGCGACGGCTCAGGTTGAAGGCCGCCAGGGCCAGATAGATCTGGCTCACCCAGGGAATGAGCCAGGCCGAGACCTGTGCCGTGGTGTGATCCATGGGCAGCAGATGGCCAGCCATGGCCTTGTGCGACAGGTAGAAGCTGTCCCACAGGGCCTGTTCCCGGTTGAAGAAGTCGATATACCAGTAGTTGAGGTAGCCGGTGTAGTGTTCGAAGACGGCCATGAAGATGACGAGCCCTCGCAACAGGTCGAGACCCGTGATGCGTGCGTCCTGTGGAGGCATGGGGTTGCTCCTGTATCGGTGGAAAAGGAGCGGCACTATAACGGTTGCAACAAAACTGAATGGGAGCTGAATGTAAGCGGATGTTACCGTCGTTCGTCACACCCGCCTTGCGATAGCGGGGGATCTTCGGATCCGGCTGTCATGATTTGTAATACTTTTGGCGGTTCTTCAGCCCTTCTGGCGGCCGAATGCCTGAATGCCGCGCACCAGCACCAGCAGGCCTAGCACTTGGAAGGGCAGGGAGAGGGCGAGTAACAGCAGCCAGTGGGCCTCGCTGCCGCTGGCGTTGATGAAGTCTATCCAGGCGACCAGCAGGGTGAGCATGCCCGCTATCTGAAAACGACGGCGCAGCACCACTTCCACCCCCAGATTGGCGAGATAGAGGGTCAGCAGTATGCCGCCAAAGCCGGTGAGCTGGGCCGTGCCGTAGATCTCTCTATCCGGATTGAACAGCAGGCTGATCAAGGGGTTCAGACCCTGCTCCTGCGGGATCAGGGCCAGCAGCCAGCAGGCGATCAGTAACAGGGCTGTTTTCATCGGCTCAGTCGGCGGACCGGGCCGGTTTGACCAGGCTGAGGTAGTTGGCGTCCATGGTGAGGAATACCCCCAGCAGGCGGGCGCTGGCGCCATAGAAGCCGAATGGATCGGCGGCGCGGCAGGCGGCCTCAAAAAGGGGGAACCAGGCCAGCAGATGAGTGTGCAACAACGCTTCTTGCTCGCCGAGCCACCGTTCACGCTGATCGGCACTGGCGGCTTCGGCGGCGCGTATGATGAGATTGCCCATCAGATCCAGTTCGACGCCCAGATGATCGACCGGCTGCGGGTACTTGGCGCCGACGTCGATGGCGAGCCGTGCCAGTCGTTCTTGCATGCGCACCAGGGATGCCACCGTCAGATGGGCGGACTCATAAGGCTGAACGGCGGGGGCGGCCAGAAACAGCGCCTTGAAATCGGCGGTCAGGGCTCGGGCCCGATCCGGGCGCACCAGCAGGCGGGCGATGGCCTCGTTGAGTTCGGTGACGGCCGGGCGCATGGGATCCAGCGTGGAGAGGCTCTTCAGGAAGCTTCGCACATCGTAGCTGTCGTATTCGGCGATCTGTTCATCACTGAGCTCGGCGCTAAACAGGGTGGCAAACCACCAGTACAGTTCGGCCCGACGTTCGCTAGTGGCCAGAAATTCCTGCATTTTTCCTCCGTGGATGGCAAGCGGGAAACAGAGTGAAACCGATTCTAACGGCTTTGGCAGAAAAGTTAACCCATAGGTGACAATTCGCCGAACAGGCCAGCAAAAACGCCGCCGGAGACGACGTTTTCAGGGCATGTTGGTAACGACGTCAGACGGTGGGGCGGGCCTCGAACTGCGGCAGCGCATCACAGATCTCGTGCCAGGGCGCCCTGGATCCGACGAAGATGTGGAAACCGGGTCGTTGGGTCGGCGCCTCGTTGAGAATGCCGAGGCGCAGGTTCAGCTTGCCGCTGCTTTGCTTCTGGCTGAACAAACTGGAGCCGCAGTGGCGGCAGAAAGCGAGGGTGGTCTCGGGGGATTTCTGAAAGCGGCTGATGGCCTCTTCGCCACGGGTGACCGTGACCTTGTCACCGTCCAGTCCGCCGACCGGGGCGTAATCGGCACCGGAGAACTTGCGGCACTCGGAGCAGTGGCAGTTGCCCAGGTAGTCGAACTGGTCGGGCAGGCTCAGGGCCACGGCGCCACACAGGCAGCTGGCGGTCAATAGTGTCATCTTGCGGTTCCTTGATTGATGGATCAGCGCTCTTCGCGGTAGAGCGCCTGCTTGCAACGGACGCAGATATGCTGGCGCCGAAAATCGGTCTGATGCAGCAGGCCGACGTCCAGTTGTTCATGATGGCCGCAATGAATGCAGAAGATGATATCGCCATCGACGGCCTCCGGATGGGCGGCCAGATACTGCTCCCAGGTGGGCAAGGCCTCCCACTGATAGGTAAAGGGGCTCTTGCGACTGCCGGTATAGTAGACCCAATAGAAAACAGCGAATACCGATATGATCAGAAAAAGCATCAGGTTATCCATCATGGCGTACTCCCGTGTTGAGCCGGTGCAGAGAAGAAAGAGCGAGGCGGAAGCGGGTCGGGAACATGGTGTTGCAATGGGACGGCCAGCGTGGCTGGGCGGTTCAGCCAAACGGTCGTCCCTCCCCACCCTCGGTCGGCAGGTGTGCTGGCGAAGGGTGAACGCCTTGCGCGGCATTTTTTGCCTCCATCTTGGCTGGGCAACCACTGCGTCACGCAAAGATGTTATCTGTTAATAATCGCTATATCTATGATCCTGTTCTGGTTTTTTCTATTTTTTGTCTGCGTTTGTGGCTGTTGTCTGGGGTGTGGGGTAGTGAACAGCAAGGAAGAAGGCATGGGAACGAGCGCCTTGGCAGGCACGCTGGCGGAGGATTGGGGGCCGACGCAGGCCTCGATATTTGCGACACATTTTACATTGTTTAAACAAATTTTTGGGTGGTTGGACTGTCTCTTTGATCTCGCTCACGTTACAATGCCGCTGCCCACTTCACCTAACGCGCAAACGATTTTCAGGAGATAAACGGATGTTGAAACGTGACATGACCATCGCAGGCTATGATCCCCAGCTGTGGCAGGCCATCACAGACGAGACCCGTCGTCAGGAAGAGCATATCGAGCTGATCGCGTCTGAGAACTACACCAGCCCCCGCGTCATGGAAGCCCAGGGCTCCCAGCTGACCAACAAGTATGCCGAAGGCTATCCGGCCAAGCGCTACTACGGTGGTTGCGAGTATGTCGATGTGGTCGAAACCCTGGCCATCGAGCGCGCCAAGGAACTGTTTGGTGCCACTTACGCCAACGTGCAGCCGCACTCCGGCTCCCAGGCCAACAGCGCCGTTTACATGGCGCTGCTGCAGCCGGGCGATACCGTGCTGGGCATGAACCTGGCCCACGGTGGTCACCTGACCCACGGCTCCCCGGTCAACTTCTCCGGCAAGCTCTACAACATCATCCCTTACGGCATCGATGAGTCCGGCAAAATTGACTACGACGAGATGGAGCGTCTGGCCGTTGAGCACAAGCCGAAGATGATGATCGGTGGCTTCTCCGCCTACTCCGGTATCGTTGACTGGGCCCGCATGCGTGAAATCGCTGACAAAATCGGTGCTTGGCTGTTCGTCGACATGGCGCACGTGGCCGGTCTGATTGCCGCTGGCGTCTACCCGAACCCGGTGCCCCACGCTCACGTGGTCACCTCCACCACCCACAAGACCCTGGCCGGTCCCCGTGGTGGTCTGATCCTCTCCGCCGCTGACGATGAAGATCTCTACAAGAAGCTGAACTCCGCTGTCTTCCCGGGCGGCCAGGGTGGCCCGCTGATGCACGTCATCGCCGGTAAAGCCGTGGCCTTCAAAGAGGCGCTGGAGCCCGAGTTCAAGACCTATCAGGCTCAGGTGGTCAAAAACGCCAAGGCCATGGCGGCCACCTTCATCGAGCGTGGTTACAAGATTGTCTCCGGCGGTACCGACAACCACCTGATGCTGGTGGACTTGATTGGTCGCGAGCTGACCGGTAAAGAGGCCGATGCCGCCCTTGGTAAGGCCAACATCACGGTCAACAAGAACTCCGTTCCTAACGACCCGCGCTCCCCGTTCGTCACCTCCGGTGTGCGTATCGGTACTCCGGCCATCACCCGCCGTGGTTTCAAGGAAGCCGAGTCCATCCAGCTGACCAACTGGATCTGCGACGTGCTGGACAACCACGACAACGATGCCGTGCTGGCCACCGTACGTGAGCAGGTGCTGGACATCTGCCGCCGCTTCCCGGTTTATGCCTGATAACGGCGTTTATCCGGTTTGAGGCCAATGCCACCTTCGGGTGGCATTGTTTTTTCTGTTTCGGCCCCGCTACGGGCGCCGAGTTTGTTCTGCAGACAGAGGAGGCAGCATGTCAGGCGAGAGCGCGAGTACAGATGAGGATCTGATCTTGTCCATCCGAGCCCAGTACCATTTTCGCGATAGTCCGGAGGGGCTGCTGGCATGGGATGTGCGCCGTCTGGTACGGCGGAGCCGCGGGCTGCCGGTGCAAGCTGTGCCGCTGGCACAGATTGCCGAACTGGATTTTGAGCACTGGTATGGATACGGCGAGGCCAGACCCACGGTGCGCAGCATCATAGAGCACTGTCAGCTGATGCTGGCCGCCGATCTCGCCTATCCCATCATTCTGGACAGTGCGGGACGGGTCATGGATGGCATGCACAGGGTGAGCAAGGCCTTGATGCAGGGCCACACCCATATCGATGCCGTGCAGTTTGTGCAGGATCCGGCGCCCGATCACACTGGGTGTGATCCCGACACCTTGCCCTATGACGATTGAGCCTCTGGCCGATCGAATGGTGCTGTGTGTGCCTTTTTACACCATTTTTAGCAGGAGAAAGCGTGATGAAGCGAGTGCTGGAGATCCGGAGCTATCGGCTCAAGGCCGGGAGCCGTGCGGCTTTTCATCGGCTGGTCACCGAGCAGAGTCTGCCCTTGCACCTTGCCTGGGGGATGGATGTGGTGAGCCATGGCCCCTCCTTGCATGATCCGGACGCCTATTTTCTGATGCGTGCCTACGATGACCTTGAGCATCTGAACCGCTCTCAGGCGGCATTCTATGGGACTGAGGCCTGGCAAGCAGGCCCGAGAGAGGCCATTGTTGCGCTGATCGAGGGTGATGCAAATACAGTGCTCTGGTTGCCAGTGGCGGCCATAGAAGCGCTGCGCACGTGCTGATACGGTTAAAGTGCATCTGCGGTGACATATTGTTTTTCTGGGCTTTTACCGGCTTTCGATGGCCGTGCTACACTGGCCGACCAAGATCCTGACCCTGCGGGGCAGGTGCCTTTTCAGTTAACGCCGGAGGTCAGATGCATTGCCCTTTCTGTAGTGCCGTTGATACCAAGGTGATCGATTCCCGTCTGGTGGCAGAAGGCCATCAGGTGCGCCGCCGTCGTGAGTGTCTGCTCTGCCACGAGCGTTTCACCACCTTCGAGATGGCCGAGCTGGTGATGCCCCGTGTCATCAAGTCCAACGGCTCCCGTGAACCCTTCAATGAAGACAAGCTGCGTGCCGGTATACTGCGTGCACTGGAGAAGCGGCCGGTGAGCATGGAAGCCATCGAGAAGGGGGTCAATCACATCAAGTCCTGCCTGCGGGCCACCGGTGAGCGCGAAGTCGCCTCCCAGCTGGTGGGTAATCTGGTGATGGACGAGCTCAAGGGCCTGGACAAGGTGGCCTACATTCGCTTCGCTTCCGTCTATCGCAGCTTCGAAGACATTCGTGAATTTGGTGAAGAGATCGCCAAGCTGGAGAAGTAGAACAGATCGCCAAGTTGGAGAAACAAGCTTCCCCAACGTCCGATTACGATGCGCTAATCGAACCTGCAACGCCCATTTTATCGCTTTGAACGGGAGCCCAGATGTTTAGTCAAGATGATTACCAATGGATGAGTCGGGCCCTCGAACTGGCCCGCCGTGGCCGCTATACCACGGCGCCCAACCCTTGTGTCGGTGCCGTGTTGGTGAAAGCCGGTGTGGTGGTCGGTGAGGGGTGGCACAAGCGTGCCGGCGAGCCCCATGCCGAGGTCTATGCCCTGCATGCCGCCGGTGAACAGGCCCGTGGCGCCACCGCCTATGTGACTCTGGAGCCTTGTTCCCACCATGGCCGTACCCCGCCCTGCGCTGAGGCGCTGATCAAGGCCGGGGTGACCCGGGTGGTCGCCGCCATGGTCGATCCCAATCCCGAGGTGGGCGGACGCGGGCTGCGCATGTTGTCTGAGGCCGGTATCAAGACCGACTTCGGCCTGCTCAGTGCCGAGGCTGAGGCACTCAATCCGGGCTTTTTCAAACGGATGCGCACCGCCTTCCCGCAGGTGACGGTCAAGCTCGGCGCCAGCCTGGATGGTCGCACCGCCATGGCAAGCGGCGAGAGTCAGTGGATAACGGGTCCCCTGGCCCGTGCCGATGTTCAGCGGCTGCGGGCCCGTCACGATGCGGTGCTCTCCAGCGCCGAGACGGTGCTGGCCGATGGCGCCTCGCTGACCGTGCGTTGGGACGAGCTGCCCCCCTCGGTCAAGGCCAGCTATCCCAAAGAGACCCTGCGCCAGCCGCTGCGGGTCATCGTTGATTCGCAAAACCGGCTCACCCCGGACTTGCCCCTGTTCCAGAGTACAGGCCCGGTCTTGCTGGCCCGCCACAAGGCTACCGGCGACTGGCCGGCCTGGGTGCAGCAACTGGAGCTGCCGCTGCTGGACGGCAAGCTGGATCTGGTCAGCCTCTTTATGCTGCTGGCCAAGCAGCACATCAACTCTGTGCTGGTGGAGGCAGGGCCGCGGCTGTGTGGCGCCCTGCTGAACAAAGGGCTGGTGGATGAGCTGGTGCTCTACCAGGCGCCAAGACTGATGGGGGATGAGGGGCGTGGCCTGTTCCATCTGCCCGAACTCACCCGGCTGTTCCAGGCGCCCAAGCTCAACATCAAGGATGTGCGGCTGGTGGGGCAGGACATTCGCATCACGGCGAAAATAGCCTGATTTCTCAATGTTTATCGGGGGCCAGTGTGGCCCCGTTATCAGCAAGGTGATCTGCATGTTTACCGGAATTATCGAAGCGGTGGGCACCCTGACCGAGCTGCGTCGCCAAGGCGAGGATATGGCCCTCACTGTGCACGCACCTGGCCTCGATTTCAGCGATGTCAAACTGGGTGACTCCATCGCCACCAATGGCGTCTGCCTCACCGTGGTTGCGCTGGGTGACCAGCGCTATACCGCCGACGTGTCGCTGGAGACCCTGTCGCGCACCGGCTTTGCCAAGGCCAAGGTGGGCGATCCCGTCAATCTGGAGAAAGCGCTGATGCCGACCTCCCGCTTGGGCGGTCATCTGGTCTCCGGTCATGTGGACGGGGTGGGGGAGGTGAAGAGCAAGTCCAGCAGTGGCCGCGCCATCGAATACTGGATCAAGGCGCCGGGCGAGCTCTCCCGCTACATCGCCGAGAAAGGCTCGATTGCGGTGGATGGCATCAGCCTGACGGTCAATGCCGTGCAGGGGGATGTGTTCCGCCTGACGATAGTGCCCCACACGGCGCAAGAGACCACCATCGCCCGCTGGAAACCGGGTCATCGCGTGAATCTCGAGGTGGATCAGATAGCTCGCTATCTGGAGCGCCTGATGCAAGGCAAGGCCCATGACAGTGCATCATCGTCCCTGACGTTGGAAAAACTGGCCCAGTCCGGCTTCCTGTAACGGCCTATGCCGCGGGAAAACCGTTTTCTGTGATCCCGCTCCGATTGAAATGGGGCCTTGTGCCCCCATCTAGAGCAACATAATCCCGTATCAAGCCGAGCCGGCAGGCTCAATCCCAGAAGCATGTTGATGGAGTAGCCTATGGCGCTGAGCACAACCCAGGAAATCATTGCCGATATCAAGGCTGGCAAGATGGTGATCCTGATGGATGACGAAGACAGGGAGAACGAAGGGGACCTCATCATGGCCGCCTCCTGTGTCCGCCCGGAGGATATCAACTTCATGGCCCGTTACGGCCGTGGTCTCATTTGCCTGACCCTGACCCGGGATCGCTGCAAGCAGTTGGCGCTGCCGCTGATGGTAGATCGCAACAATGCCCAGTTCTCGACCGCCTTCACCGTCACCATAGAAGCGGCCGAAGGGGTGACCACTGGCATCTCCGCCGCCGATCGCGCCGTCACAGTACAGGCAGCGGTTGCCCCCAATGCCAAGGCGGCCGATCTGGTGCAGCCTGGCCACATCTTCCCGCTGATGGCGCAGGATGGCGGCGTGCTGACCCGTGCCGGTCACACCGAGGCGGGCTGCGATCTGGCCCGGCTGGCCGGTTACGAGGCAGCTTCCGTCATCGTCGAGATCCTCAACGAGGATGGCTCCATGGCGCGCCGTCCTGACTTGGAGATCTTCGCCGAGCAGCACGGCATCAAGCTTGGTACCATTGCCGACCTTATCGAATACCGCAACCAGCACGAGACCACGGTGGAGAAAGTGGCCGAGTGCAAGTTGCCCACCGAGTTTGGCGAGTTCGATCTCATCACCTTCCGCGACACCATCGACAATCAGGTGCACTTTGCCCTGAAAAAGGGTGAGATTCAGGCCGACCAGCCGACGCTGGTGCGGGTGCATCTGCACGATGTGCTGAGCGATCTGCTGCTGACCGACCGTCACGCTGCCCGTAGCTGGCCGCTGCCCAAATCCATGGCCCGCATCGCCAGCGAGGGCGGGGTGCTGGTGATTCTGGGGGCGGAATCCCATGGCGAGGAGCTGCTGGCCCGGGTCAAGGGCTTTGAAGCCGCTGACAAGGGGCTGGCACCGGAAGGGGCCAAGTGGCAAGGCACATCGCGTCGGGTCGGCGTGGGTTCCCAGATCCTCAAGACGCTGGGGGTTGGCAAGATGCGGCTGTTGAGCTCGCCGAAGAAATACCATGCCCTCGGCGGTTTCGGCCTGGAAGTGGTGGAGTATGTCGGGGAATAAGCGGGTTCGGTAGCTGGCTCAGCGCCTGCGGCTGAACTTGTCCAAGAAATCCCCTCGTCTCTTCAGGCGGTTTCCGCCTGGAGGTCGTTGAATGCGTCGCTGAATAAGCGCGTCGTCCGAATGACATTGCGATCATGGCCGCCCATCGCGGCTGTGGTTTTTGTCGTGGGTCTGTTGTGCTAGAATGTGCGCACTTTTGACTCCGGCCCCTTTTGATTGCACAGATACAGGATTTCCAATGAAGGTTATCGAAGGAAATATCGCCGCTCCTGAGGCGCGCGTTGCTATTGTCGTTGCCCGTTTCAACAGCTTCATCAACGAAAGCTTGGTGGACGGTGCTGTGGACGTACTGAAGCGTCAAGGTCAAGTCCAGGACAGCAATCTTACCCTGGTACGAGTGCCGGGCGCCGTCGAAATTCCCTTGGCTATCAAGAAGCTGGCCAAGAGTGGTCAATACGACGCCATAGTCGCGCTGGGCACTGTCATCCGTGGCGGCACCTATCACTTCGAGCTGGTGGCAAGCGAGAGCAGCAAGGGCATGGCCCAGGTAATGATGGAATATGAAATTCCGGTTGCCTTCGGCGTGTTGACCACAGAAAACATTGAACAAGCCATCGAGCGCGCCGGTACCAAGGCGGGTAACAAGGGTGCAGAGGCTGCACTGAGCGCGCTCGAAATGATCAACGTCCTGAAACAGTTGGACGTGTAACGAGGAGAAGTACATTGAAACCGTCCGAGCGCCGTAAAGCCCGCCATTGCGCCACCCAGGCCATCTACCAGTGGCAGATGACCAGGGCCAACGTGGGCGACATCGAAGAGCAGTTCAAAATAGATCAGGACACCAAGGGTGTGGACCTGAACTATTTTCGCGATCTGCTGTTCGGGGTAGCCCTCCACTGCAACGAGCTGGACAAGGTGTTTTCTCCTTTCCTCTCTCGTCCGCTGGAAGAAGTGGACATGGTGGACAAGGCGATCCTGCGTCTGGCGACCTATGAGCTGACCCGTCGTGATGATGTGCCGCCGCGCGTGGTGATCAACGAAGCGATCGAGTTGGCCAAGGCCTTTGCTGCCGATGACAGCCACAAGTTTGTCAACGGTGTACTGGACAAGGTGATCAAGACGCTGGCCAAGCGTTGATCCTGCTGTCCGTCAGCATTAAGAGAGGAGCCAGCCTAACCGCTGGCTTTTTACTGTATGGGTGAATTTGAGCTGATTGATAAGTACTTCAAGGTCCCCCACGCCCGCAAGGACGTGGTGATGGGCCCCGGAGATGACTGCGCCCTGCTGACCCTGCCCGCCGATACTCAGCTGGCGGTGAGCACGGATACGCTAGTGAGCGGCGTTCACTTCCTCCCCGACATGGATCCGGTGGATCTTGGCTACAAGGCGCTGGCGGTCAATTTGTCCGACCTCGCCGCCATGGGCGCCGAGCCGCGCTGGGTGTCGCTGGCACTGACGCTGCCCGCCATCAACGAACCCTGGGTCGCCGGTTTTGCCGAGGGTTTTCTCGAGCTGGCCGAATACTACAACGTGGCGCTGGTGGGCGGGGACATGACCCGTGGCCCGCTCTCCATCACCGTCTCGGTGAAGGGATCCGTCCCCGCCGGTCGCGCCCTGATGCGCCGCGGTGCCAAGGTCGGTGACGGCATCTATGTCACCGGCACCCTGGGAGATGCCGCCCTGGCGCTTTCCCATCTGCTGGGTAAGCGCAGTCTCAACGAGAACCAGCTGGCTGCCGTGCTGCCACGGCTTGACCACCCCCATCCCCGCATTCTGGCAGGGCAAGCCCTGCGCGGGCTGGCGAGCAGTGCGCTGGATCTTTCAGATGGACTTTCCTCGGATCTCGGCCATATCCTCAAGGCATCCGGCGTGCGGGCCCAGATCGATCTCGATCTGCTGCCCCTGTCGCCCGTGCTGCAGGATGCGGTGCCCGAGCAGGATGCCTGGCAACTGGCGCTGGCCGGTGGCGATGACTACGAGCTCTGCTTTACCGTGCCGCAGGAGTATCGCGGGGCGCTGGATACGGCGCTGGCCAACTGTGGCGTCAAGTTCACCCGCATCGGTCGCATCGTGGCAGGCGAGCCGGGTATCGACTACCTGAGAGGCGAGCAAGGGCTCGAACTGCAACTGAAAGGGTGGGATCACTTCGCATGACCTTTTTTATGATAAGACCGGAGCTGAAAAGGCTGAACCTGAAGAATCCGCTGCACTTGCTGGCGGTGGGGTTTGGCTCGGGCCTCTCTCCCAAGGCGCCGGGCACCATGGGGACGCTGGCGGCTATCCCGCTTTATCTGCTGGTGAGTGGTCTGGCAACGCCTTGGTTCATCGCCCTGCTGGCAGTGGGATTCGTGGTGGGCATTCGCATCTGCCAGAGCGCTACCGATGCCATCGGCATGCCGGATCACGGTGCCATTGTCTGGGACGAGGTGATCGGCTTTGGCGTCACCATGATTGCCGCTCCGGCTGGCTGGGAGTGGGTGTTGGCCGGCTTCGTGCTGTTCCGCCTGTTCGATGTGTTCAAACCCTGGCCCATCTCCTGGTTTGATCGCCGCATTCACGGTGGACTCGGCATCATGCTGGACGATCTCATCGCCGGTTTGTTCGCCCTGTTTTGTATGCAATTACTGGCATACTGGCTGGGGTAAATCTCCTCGTAAGGGGGATCGCCAGTCTGGCATTCCCCCTATATAGCTCTGTTTATTTTTCATTCATCGGCATATGCTGCCGTTAAAAAATCATTTCACATAAATATTCACTACTCATTCGAAGCTTAATGCTATTGTTCTAATAGTGATTATTTCCGTCTGTTGCGTCTTTGTTGAAATTAAAATCAGTAAAAAGTACTGATAATAGTCACATAGTCTTGTTATGAGACAAAAATCGTTATTTTGGACTGCTATGATGGCCGTTGGCTGAGCAACGTATTGCGAAATTGTATAACCCGATCATTTACAGTCGCGGTCAAACCGTCTAACTTACTCGCGGGTTATTCCAAAAAAATGCAAAAAACCCGCCCGGATCGCTGGTTTCGCTGCCTCATGGATTGAGCGTTTATTACTCATTAAAGCACTCAATATCAGTACTCCAGGCACAGCCAGCATCTGCGGCCGATTTACGGACGAATTCTTTGGGACGGATGTCCCCCGCAGAGGTAAACATGTCCTTGCTCGAAGTGAAAAACTTGCGGATCGAGTATCCCTCCCGCTATGGCGTGCTGGCCGCAGTCAAAGATCTCTCCTTGTGTGTCGAAAAAGGGGAGATCGTCGGCGTGGTGGGCGAATCTGGCGCCGGTAAATCCACCATAGGCAATGCCGTCATCGATCTGCTGAGCCCGCCGGGGCGTATCGCCCGTGGTGACATCTATCTCAACGGCGAACTCATCTCTGGCAAGAGCCAGAACGAGATGCGGGCCATCCGTGGTTCCCGTATCGGCTTCATCTTCCAGGATCCCATGACCTCCCTCAATCCGCTGTTCACGGTTGAACAGCAGTTGGTGGAGACCATTCTTGCCAATACCAAGCTCTCTCGCGACGCGGCCTTTGCCAAGGCGCTCGAGCTGATGGGGGCGGTCGGGATCCCGCAGCCCGAGCTGCGAATCAAGCAGTATCCACACCAGTTCTCCGGCGGCATGCGTCAGCGGGTGGTCATTGCCATCGCGCTGTCGTGCGATCCTGAGCTTATCATCGCCGACGAACCGACCACGGCCCTCGACGTCTCCATTCAGGATCAGATCCTCCAGCTCATCCGCAACCTCTGCAAAGAGCGTCAGGTGGGCTGCATGCTGGTGACCCACGACATGGGGGTGGTCTCCAACGTCACTGACAAGGTGGCTGTGATGTACCGTGGCGATCTGGTGGAGTTCGGTACCACTGAACAGGTGCTGGGTCACCCCAATCACCCTTATACCCGCAGCCTCATCTCGGCAGTGCCCCGCTCCGACGTCAAGCTGGTACGTTTCCCGCTGGTCTCCTATATCGAGGATGCCAGCGCGCCGGATACCAATATCGATCTCAAGACCCACTGGCTTGGCCAGAGTCAGGACGAGCGCACCTATGAGGGGGCCCTGCTGCGGGTGGAGAACGTGGACCTGAAGTTCGTCACCAAGGACTCCATCTTCCCGAGTCGTCGCCAGTACGTGCGTGCCTGCAACAACATCAGTTTCGAGATCTTCGAAGGGGAGACCTTCGGCCTGGTAGGGGAGTCGGGCTCCGGCAAATCCACCATAGCCCGTGCCATTACAGGCCTCTATCCGCCCGATACCGGCAAGATCTTCTTCGAGGGGATCGATCTCACCGCTCTCAAGAGTGAGCGTGAGCGCCGCCCCCTGCGTCGCCAGATGCAGATGGTATTCCAGAACCCTTACTCCTCGATGAATCCGCGCATGAAGGTGCGTGACATCATCGCCGAGCCCATCCGCTTCCATAAGCTGGCGGGCAGTGAGAGCCAGATCGAGGGCATAGTCAACGACCTGCTCGATCATGTGGGGCTCGGTCGTGGTGCCGGGGTCAAATATCCCCACGAGTTCTCCGGTGGTCAGCGTCAGCGCATCTCCATCGCCCGTGCCCTGGCGACCCGGCCGCGCTTCCTCATCTGCGACGAGCCGACCTCGGCGCTGGATGTGTCGGTACAGGCACAGATCCTTAACCTGCTCAAGGATCTGCAGCAGGAGCTTGGGCTCACCATGCTGTTCATCAGCCACGATCTGCCGGTGATCCGCCAGATGTGCGATCGCATCGGCGTGATGCAGCATGGCCATCTGGTGGAAGTGGCCGAGACCGAAAAACTGTTTACCAATGCCGAGCATGAGTACAGCCGCAAGCTGATCTCCCTCATGCCGGAGTTCAAGGGAATGTCCCGCGAGGGGCTGGAAATCGCAAGCTAGGAAATCACCAGCTCGCCGGTTTGTCTGTCAATAAAAAAGCCAAAAGCATGGAGAACAAGATGAAGAAAGGATTGTCCAAAATTGCCCTGGCGCTGGTTGCCGCCGGTTTCGCCTTCGGTGTCTCAGCTGCTGATATCAAAGTCGGCGTAGCGTCAGATGCAACGTCCATGGATCCGCAGGAGCAGCTCTCGGGTCAGACCCTGGAGATGTCGCATCTGGTGTTCGATCCCTTGGTGCGCTACACCCAGGACATGCAGTTCGAGCCGCGTCTTGCCGAGAAATATGAGCGCATCGATGACAAGACGATACGTTTCTTTTTGCGTAAAGGGGTCAAGTTCCACTCCGGTAATGAGTTCACCGCCGATGATGTGGTATGGACCATGGACCGCTTGAAGTCTTCTGTCGACTACAAAGCGATCTTTGAGCCCATCACTGAGGTGAAGAAGATCGATGATCACACCGTTGACTTCATTACTGCCAAGCCATTCCCACTGGTGCTACAGACAGCAACCTATTTTTTCCCGATGGACGCCAAGTTCTACACCGGGAAAACCAACGATGGTAAGGACAAGGCTGAGATTGTCAAAAACGGCAGTTCCTTCGCCTCGACCAATGTGTCTGGCACCGGTCCCTTTGCCGTCAAGTTTCGCGAGCAAGGTGTGAAACTTGATTACGTCCGTAATGCTAACTACTGGGACAAGAGTTCCAAAGGTAACGTCCAAAATCTGACCGTTGTGCCGATCAAGGAAGATGCAACCCGTGTTGCAGCCCTGCTGGGTGGCGATGTGGATATTATCTATCCGGTTGCCCCCAACGATCTGGAGCGAGTCAAAAATGGTAAGGATACCCAGCTGGTAAGCCTGCCTGGTACCCGCATCATCATCATCGAGCTCAACCAGAACACCAACCCGGCCCTGAAAGACAAGCGTGTGCGTCAGGCAATCAACTACGCCATCAACCAGGAAGGTATCGTTGAGAAGATCAACAAGGGTTTTGGTACAGCGGCTGGTCAACTGAGCCCGAAAGGCTATGTTGGTCACAATGAAGCCCTGACCCCTCAATATGACTTGGCTAAAGCGAAAGCACTGATGAAGGAAGCCGGTTACGAGAATGGCTTCAAGGTGAGCTTTATCTCCCCGGCTGCTCGCTACGTCAACGACGTCAAGATTGCCCAGGCGGTCTCTGCCATGCTGGCCAAGATCAATATCAAGGTGGATCTGAAGACCATGCCGGTGGCTCAGTACTGGCCCGAGTTTGACAAGTGCGCCGCTGACATGCAGCTGATCGGCTGGCATTCGGATACCGAAGATAGTGCCAACCTGTTTGAGTTCCTGACCTTTACCAAAGATGCCAAGACCGGTATGGGCCAGTACAACTGCGCAGGCAACGCGAACACCGATGTTGACAAACTGGTGATGGATGCCAACACCGAGACCGATCCGGCCAAGCGTGCCGAGATGCTGAAAAAGGCTGAAGCATTACTGGTTGAAGATGCCACTTATGTGCCGCTTCACTGGGAAAACGTAGCTTATGGCGCCAAGAAGAATGTGGATATCGCACCGGTAGCCAACGTCATGGTATTCCCCTACTTGGGCGACCTGGTGGTCGGCAAGTAAGAGAACGTCGCAAGGAAGGACGGGGCGGGGGGGCCAGCTGGCCACTCCGCCCACTAACAGAAGCCTGTGCCACGACACAGGCCACGTAGAAGGACAAGCATGTTTACATTCCTGCTGAAACGGTTCTATCAGGCGGTGATAGTGATGTTCGTCATCAGCCTGGTCGCCTTCTCCATCCAGGACAACCTGGGTGACCCGTTGCGCGAGATGGTGGGACAATCGGTCTCCGAAGCCCAGCGTCACGAGTTGCGTGAGAAGATGGGCCTCAATGATCCCTTCCTCATCAAATACAGCCGCTTTTTGAAAAATGCGGTGCATGGGGATTTGGGCACTTCCTATTTCTTCAAGCGACCGGCCCTCGAGGTGATACTCGACAAGCTGGTGGCTACCCTTGAGCTGGTGTTTGCCGCTGCGCTGATCATTGTGGTGGTCTCCATTCCACTCGGTGTTTATTCGGCGATCCGCCCGCGCAGCATCCCCACCAAGCTCATCATGGCGGGAAGCAGTATCGGCATCTCGATCCCGGTCTTTCTGACCGCCATCATGCTGATGTATCTCTTCTCTATCCAGCTGGGCTGGCTGCCGGCTTACGGCCGTGGCGAAACCTACAATCTGCTGGGCTGGGAGTCGGGCTTCTTCACTTGGGATGGTATCAAGCACCTGATCCTGCCAGCGGTGTCGCTCTCCTCCATCATGCTGCCGCTGTTTATCCGGCTGGTGCGCTCCGAGATGCTGGAGCAGCTATCTTCCGAGTACGTCAAGTTCGCCCGCGCCAAGGGGCTGGATAACAACAAGGTCTACTACCAGCACGCCCTGAAGAACACCATGCTGCCGGTCATTACCGTCGGTGGTGTGCAGATCGGTACCATGGTGGCTTACACCATCCTGACCGAGAGCGTGTTTCAGTGGCCGGGTACCGGTTTCCTGTTCCTCGAGGCGATCCACCGGGTCGATACCCCGTTGATCACCGCCTACGTTATCTTCGTGGGACTGATCTTCGTGGTGACCAATACCCTGGTCGACCTGCTCTACGGGTTTATCAACCCGACCGTCAACCTGACCGCCAAGGGGTGATACATGGCTAACACTGTGACTGCGAGCCCAAGCCGTTGGACTCGATTCAAGAACGCTGACATCGTCTACTACTTCCTGCGGGACAAGGTAGCCATGTTCAGCTTCGCCGTGTTTGTGGTGTTCGTACTGGCGGCGCTGCTGGCGCCCTGGCTGGCGCCGCACAACGTCTATGACCAGACCAGTTTCGATCTGATGGATGCCGAACTGCCGCCCTCCTGGCTGGAAGGGGGTGAGGAGCGCTTCTGGCTCGGCACCGACAACCAGGGCCGCGATATCTGGAGCACCATCCTCTATGGTGCCCGTATCTCGCTGACCATAGGGTTGTTTGCTGTGGGGCTGCAACTGGTGCTCGGCATCGTCGTCGGTTTGATCGCCGGTTACTTCGGTGGCCGCATCGACAGCCTGCTGATGCGCTTTGCCGACGTGCAGCTGTCGTTCTCCACCATGATGGTGGCGATCATCATCTCCGCCATCTTTCAGGCAACCTTTGGCTCCGAGTTCTACTCGAAATTCGCCATCATGATGCTGGTGGTGATCATCGGTATCGCCGAGTGGCCGCAGTACGCCAGGACGGTACGTGCCTCTGTACTTGCCGAAAAGAAAAAGGAGTATGTGGAAGCGGCCAAGGTGATGGGGTTCCGCGCCCCGCGCATCATGTTTCGCCACATTCTGCCCAACTGCCTGTCGCCCATTCTGGTGATCTCCACCGTGCAGGTGGCCAACGCCATCATGAGCGAGGCGGCACTCTCCTTCCTCGGCCTGGGGATGCCGGTGGATCAGCCGTCGCTGGGGTCGCTCATCAGCGTCGGCTTCAACTACATCTTCTCAGGCTCCTGGTGGATCACCGCCTTCCCGGGCATCTGTCTGGTGGTGCTGGTACTGGTCATCAACCTGTTGGGTGACTGGCTGCGGGATGTGTTTAACCCGAAGATTTACAAGGGTTAACTCGGGTCAGAAGTGAAGATACAAGAAGGGCGCCATCAGGCGCCCTTCTCTTGTTTTCTCTTTAACTCGCAGCAGGTCAGGCTTGCAGCCAGGTTTCGATGCTGCGCTGGATGCCTGTCTCGTCCAGACCGAGCAGGGCATAGATCTCCTGCTGGGTGCCCTGTTCAACGAAGCGATCCGGCAGGCCCAGATTGAGCACCGGCTTGCATTGCTTATTGCGCATCAGCAGCTCGTTCACCGCAGAGCCGGCACCGCCCATGATGGCGTTGTCCTCTATGGTCACGAACTGGTCATGGCTGGTGGCAAGCGACAGTACCAGCGCCTCATCCATCGGCTTGACGAAGCGCATGTCCACCAGGGTGGCATCGAGCGCCTCGGCGGCGGCCCTGGCCTGCTGCAGCAGGGTGCCGAACGCCAGTATGGCGGTGCCCTTGCCCTCGCGAATGACACGGCCCTTGCCGAGCGCCAGCGCCTGCATCTCGGTCTGCACCTCGATACCTGTGCCGCTGCCACGGGGGTAACGCACCGCCGCAGGCTGGTTGCACTGATAGCCGGTGTAGAGCATCTGGCGACACTCATTCTCGTCGGACGGCGTCATCACCACCATGTTGGGCACGGTGCGCAGGAAGCTGATGTCGAACGCCCCCTGATGGGTCGGGCCATCGGCGCCCACCAGACCGGCCCGGTCGATGGCAAACAGTACCGGTAGCTCTTGCAGCGCCACGTCGTGGATCAGCTGGTCATAGGCGCGCTGCAGGAAGCTCGAATAGATGGCGACCACCGGCTTCTTGTCGGCGATGGCGAGGCCAGCGGCGAAGGTGACCGCATGCTGCTCGGCGATGGCGACGTCGAAGTAGCGATCCGGATACTGCTGGCTGAACTTGACCAGCCCTGAGCCCTCGCGCATGGCGGGGGTGATGCCGACCAGCTTCTCGTCTTTTGCCGCCATGTCGCACAGCCACTGGCCGAAGATGGCGGAGAAGCTCGGCTTGCCGCCGCTCGCCTTGGGCAGGGTGCACTCGTCCGGATTGAACTTGGGCACGCCGTGATAACCGATGGGATCTTTCTCGGCGGGCTCGTAACCCTTGCCCTTCTTGGTCTTGACGTGCAGCAGCTGCGGTCCCTTGAGGTTGCGCATGTTGCGCAGTGTCTCGACCAGGGCATTGATGTCATGGCCGTCGATGGGGCCTATGTAGTTGAAGCCAAACTCTTCGAACAGGGTGCCAGGCACCACCATGCCCTTGAGATGCTCCTCGGCCCGCTTGGCGAGCTCCTTGACCGGAGGCAGGCCCGCCAGCACCTTCTTGCCACCCTCGCGTATGTTGGTGTAGAGCTTGCCTGACATGATGCGGGCCAGGTGGTTGTTCAGCGCCCCGACATTCTCGGAAATGGACATCTCGTTATCGTTGAGCACCACCAGCATGTCCTTGTGGACATCGCCGGCGTGATTGAGGGCCTCGAATGCCATCCCGGCTGTGATGGCACCATCACCTATCACGGCCACTACTTTACGACCCAGGCCCTCGCTCTCGGCAGCGACTGCCATGCCGAGCGCCGCACCAATGGAGGTGCTGGAGTGACCGACCGAGAGCACGTCATACTCGCTTTCGCCGCGCCAGGGGAAGGGATGCAGGCCGTCTTTCTGACGGATGCTCTGCATCCGGTCCCGACGACCGGTCAGGATTTTGTGGGGATAGGCTTGATGACCCACATCCCACACCAGTCGATCGAACGGTGTGTTGTAGACGTAGTGCAGCGCTACCGTCAGTTCGACTGTGCCGAGCCCGGAGGCGAGATGACCACTGGAGCGGCTCACCGAACGCAGCAGATATTCACGCAGTTCGTTGCACAGCACGGGCAGCCGATCGAACGGCAGGGATCGCAACTCGACCGGCGTATCCGCGAGGGCCAGGTTGGGGAAATTGCTTATATCAACGCTCATATTGTTACTGTTATCCAGCGTTTAGTGGGTTCGCTCGATGATGTAATCGGCAAACGCTTCCAGAATGTCGGTATTGTAGGGCAAAGATTGCAAGGCTGTTAAGGCTTTACCGTGCAGTTCGCGAGCCAGCTCACGGGCATTGTCGAGTCCGAGCAGGGCCGGATAGGTACTCTTTTCCTGCGCCAGATCCGAGCCTTGCGGCTTGCCCAGGGTGGCGGTATCGCCCGTGATGTCGAGGATGTCGTCCTGCACCTGGAAGGCCAGTCCGATGGCGGCTGCGTACGTTTGCAGCGCGGCCAGAGTGGCGTCGTCCACGTCGGGCTTGCACAGGGCTCCCAGTGCCACGGCGCATTCGATCAGGGCGCCCGTCTTGTGGCGATGCACCTGCTCCAGCTCGGACAGGCTGATCTGGCGGCCTTCGGCCTGCAGATCCAGTGCTTGTCCACCACACATGCCGAGGTAGCCGGAGGCGCGGGCGAGGCGACTCAGCATCCGCACCCGGTTGGCCAGAAGCCGGTCGGGCAGGGGATGGTCGGCCAGAATGGCGAAGGCCAGGGTCTGCAGGGCATCACCGGCCAGGATGGCGGTGCCTTCGTCAAATGCCTTGTGCACGGTCGGCTGACCACGGCGCAAGTCGTCGTTGTCCATGGCGGGCAGGTCGTCGTGCAGCAGGGAGTAGGCGTGGATGCACTCCACTGCGGCGGCGGGGCCATCCAGCAGCTCGCTCTTGACACCCAGCATCTCGCCCACGGCATAGACCAGGAAGGGCCGTACTCGCTTTCCGCCCAGCAGCAGGCCGTAGTGCATGGCATCGCGCAAACGCGGGGCCATGGCGGGCAAAGATTCAAGTTGTGCAGACAGGCAGTCGTCAATACGTTGACGATGCAGACGGGAAAAATCGTCCAGCGTCACTCATTCCTCTCCTTGCTCTGGCTGGAAGGGGACTGCTTGCTCTGTGCCATCGGCCTGAGTCAGCAGGATCTGGATCTTCTGTTCGGCCTGTTCCAGCTTCTGCTGGCCAGCCCGCACCAGATGAACGCCCTGTTCGAACTGTTTGAGCGCCTCTTCCAGTGGTAAGGAACCTTGTTCCAGTTGATGAACTATGGTTTCCAGCTCTTCCAGAGTGGCATCAAAACTCAGGCGGTCGATTTTTTTACTGGCCATGTTCATCCTCGGGGATTGAAAAAACGGCTTATCTTAACATCGACGACGGGCAGGGGGGAGGCTGAAAAGTGCGGTCGGCTTAAACTCTCGGAAAAGTGGCCGATAATAAACCATCTCGTGAACAAGGAAAAACGTGGTGGCCCTTGCCGCTGATGAGCCAATAGCAGAAAATTCAAAAAACTACAGATAAAAAAATTTCAGCTGACAGGAGTAGGGATGTGGATCTAGGTAGTCTGATTGGCATAGTACTGGGATTTGGGGTCGTGGTGTACGGCATGCTACTGGGGGGGCCCATGAGCATGTACATCGATATCCCTTCTGTCTGCATCACCATTCTGGGCTCCCTCTTCATCTGTATGATGAAGTTCAACATCGGTCAGTTCCTGATGGCGTTCAAGGTGGCCGGCAAGGCGTTCATCTACAAGGGTGACAAGCTCGACGACCTCATCATCAAGGCGGTTGAACTGGCAGATGCGGCCCGTAAAGGGGGGTTCTTGGCGCTGGAAGCCGCCGAAGTGCCAAACGATTTCATGAAAAAAGGTATCGACATGCTGGTGGACGGGCACGACGCCGATGTTATCCGTGGTGTGATGGAAAAGGACATCGAGCTCACCGCTGATCGGCACATCCTGGCCATCAAGGTCTTTCGTGCGCTAGGTGATCTGGGGCCCGCCATGGGGATGATAGGCACACTGGTGGGACTGGTGGCGATGTTGGCCAACATGAGCGATCCCAAATCCATAGGCCCAGCCATGGCCGTGGCCTTGCTCACCACACTGTATGGCGCCATTCAGGCCAACATGGTTGCTATCCCCATCGCCGACAAGCTGGAGCTGCGCAGCGGTGAAGAGCAGTTGAGCCGCTGCCTGGTGCTGGACGCCATCATGGGCATTCAGGATGGTCAGAACCCGCGGGTGATCCAGTCCATGCTGCAAAATTACCTGAACCAGTCCAAACGCAACAATGGCAGCGAGTAATCCCCATGGCTAAGTGCAAGTGTCCGCCACCTGGTCTGCCCGGTTACATGGGGACCTTCGCCGATCTGATGTCGCTGTTGATGTGCTTCTTCGTGCTGCTGCTCTCCTTTGCCGAGATGGATGTGCAGAAGTTCAAGCAGATCGCCGGTTCCATGGAGAAGGCGTTCGGCGTGCAGAACATTCTGGAGGTCAAAGACATTCCCAAGGGAACTTCTGTCATCGCCCTCGAGTTCAGGCCGGGTCGCCCCGAGCCGACCCCCATCGATACCATCATGCAGCAGACTATAGACATGACCCAGACTGAGCTCGACTTTCAGCCCGGTGACGCCGATCAGGCCGGAGGTCATGACAAGAGCGAAGAAAAACTGGTGGGAGGCGACACCCAACAGGAGGCGCAGAAACAGCAGGAGCAGTCCAATGCCCTGGCCAAGGAGTTGGCGGAGCAGATGAAGGCCCAGATCCAGGATGGCGCTATCGAGGTGGAGGCGCTGGGTCAGCAGATTATCATACGGATCCGCGAAAGGGCGGCTTTCCCAGCCGGTTCAGCCTTCCTGCAGCCCCAGTTCTGGCCGGTTATTCGCAAAGTCGCCAGCTTGTTGAAAGATGTGCCAGGTGAGATAACCGTGTCGGGCCATACCGACAACATAGCGACCGAAAATGAGCTGTTTCGATCGAATTGGGATCTCTCATCCCAGCGTGCGGTGGCGGTTGCCCATCAGATGATCAAGGTGCCCGGCTTCGATGGCGGGCGACTGGTGGTGCAGGGCATGGCCGATTCCCAGCCACTGGCACTGAACACCACCCCGGAAAACCGGCGCATGAACCGGCGAGTGGAGATCGCCATCATGCAGGGCAAGCCGACAGTATCAGCCCCGATTGGGGTCTCTGAGCAGAAGTAGTGTCGATGGCAAAGCGCGATCCCGCTCGCAGGGACTGACATGGATTTTGTGCTGGCTTCATATTAAGATGGCTCATCCGAACCGATAGCTGCGGCTCTTTTTGATAGCCGCAGCTTCTCTTTTCAAGCAACCCAGGTTTCGACTATGAATCATACTCCGATGACTGTTCGCGGCGCTGAAAAGCTGCGTCAAGAGCTCGACTATCTGAAGAGCGAGCTTCGTCCGCAGATTATCGAAGCGATTGCAGATGCCCGTGAACATGGTGATCTGAAAGAAAACGCCGAGTACCATGCTGCCCGTGAGCAGCAAGGCTTCTGTGAAGGCCGCATTCAGGAGATTGAGAGTAAGCTCTCCAATGCCCAGGTGATCGATGTCACCAAGATTACCAACAATGGTCGCATTATCTTCGGGGCGACCGTTACCCTGCTGAAAAGCGAGACGGAAGAGGAAGTTGTCTACCGCATCGTGGGTGACGACGAATCTGACATCAAACAGAACATGATTTCGGTGAACTCGCCCATCGCCCGTGCCCTGATCGGCAAGGAAGTGGATGATGTTGCCATCGTCAAGACGCCGGCCGGCGACGTGGAATACGAGGTTCTGGCCGTCGCTTACCTCTGATGTGAGGTGATGTCTGAAACAGGGGAGCCCGGCTCCCCTGTTGCTATTTAGCGGGGTTGGTAGGCCTGGGTGAAGGCATCCTGATGGCGCTGGAACATCCAGCAGCTCAGTTGCTCAAGATCCGGCTTGGCCATCTGGAAGTGCAGTGCCCAGCCTTGCACACCATTGCGTTGATGGATGTGCCTGACCAGCTCAGCGCAGAGGGGCAGCGGGGCCAGTTCATGAATGAGCAGGGTGCCACTGAGGGTGGCGCCGATCGTCAGGTCGGAGGGCAAGCCTTCCACCACTAATCCGTCCAGCGACAAGCTGTGCACCAGACACTCGGTATCGGCCACCTTCAGGCGCGCCTCCTGGTCGAGGCGCCAGGTGCGCAAATGGGGATAACCCAGCTCCTTGATGACGGGCGCGGCGATGCGCGGCTCGACAAAGCCATCGTCCCCCTCGGTGAAGCGCAGTGGAAAGCGGAGTTGATGCCCGGCGAAACGGGCTTCGAGCACCAGTTGATCGGCACGTTGCAGCAGTCCGAGCAAGGGGGTGGCGAGATAACCGCTCAGGGATTGTCCGGCGGCCGTCTCCTGACTGCTCCCCAAGTCCCGTAACATGGCCAGTTCATCTTCGGTGAGAATCGGATGGTGATCCATAGTGGAGTGTCCACGAGTATTCATCGCAGGTTAAGGGCCTGGAGAGTACTTTGGCAAGCGACTTGGGAAGAAGAGAAATGAAGGAAAGAGCGAGGCTCTTTCCTGTTACTTGCGGGGCAGTTGGATTTTCGGCTCGTTGGCCTGACGGTAGATGGTCAGCACGTGGCCGATACTCTGTACCTTGACCGCGCCGGTTTCACGGACGATTGCATCCATAACCAGTTGTTTCATCTCACGATCTTCAGACGCAACCTTAACCTTGATCAGCTCGTGGTAGTTCAGGGCCAGATCGATCTCGGCCAGTACGCCTTCGGTCAGACCATGTTGACCCAGCAGGACCACGGGCTTCAGACTGTGGGCAAGGCCCTTGAGGTACTGTTTCTGTTTATTGTTGAGAATCATGGCAATTTCTTCATAAGTCAGGGTTGAAAGGGGCGTATTCTACCCCCACTTAGCCCTTAATACTAATAACCCTTGTGGTTTTTTAAAGTCGACAATCATGACCCAGAAAAAACGTTCCCCCAGCTCAACCCGCTGGTTAAAAGAACATTTCGACGATCAATACGTCAAAAAAGCCCAGAAGTTGGGGCTGCGTTCCCGCGCTGTTTTCAAGATTGATGAGATCCAGGGCAAGGACAAATTGCTCCGTACCGGCATGACAGTGGTGGATCTGGGGGCGGCCCCGGGTGGCTGGTCCCAGTTTGCCGTTGAGCAGGTGGGTGACGATGGACGGGTCATCGCGTGTGACATTTTGCCGATGGATCCCATTGCCGGTGTCGATTTCCTGCAAGGGGACTTTCGGGAGGAAACTGTACTTGGCGCTTTGTTGACCCGTGTCGGTCCTGACAAGGTAGACTTGGTCATGTCTGATATGGCGCCCAACATGAGTGGCACCCAGCAGGTAGATCAGGCTCGCGCCATGTACCTGGTCGAGCTGGCGCTCGACATGTGTAACCAAGTATTGCGCAGTAATGGCAGCTTCGTGGTGAAGGTATTCCAGGGAGAGGGGTTTGATGCCTATCTCAATGAAATTCGTAAGCTTTTCTCTGCTGTCAAGATTCGTAAACCAGACTCGTCTCGTGCCCGTTCACGAGAAGTCTACATTGTGGCTACCGGTTTTAAACTGTAGTACCCTAACCTTCATCGTTAACTGTCAGTCTGCGAGGTCATTGATTTGAGTGACATGGCGAAAAACCTAATCCTGTGGCTGGTCATCGCCGTCGTGTTGATGTCGGTGTTCAATAGCTTCAGCCCCAGCGATACCACCAGTCGCCAGCTGGACTATTCCAGCTTCGTTAGAGAAGTGACCCAAGAGCAGATCCGTGAAGTGCGGATGGATGGCAAGGTCATTAATGGCGTCAAGCGCACCGGTGAACGCTTCACCACCATCATACCGGCGCCGGATCCCCAGCTGCTCAACGACATGCTCAATCACAATGTCAAAGTGATTGGTGAGAAGCCGGAAGAGCCGTCTTTGCTGACCTCTATCTTTATCTCCTGGTTCCCGATGCTACTGCTGATCGGTGTCTGGGTCTTCTTCATGCGTCAGATGCAGGGCGGCGGCGGCAAGGGTGCCATGTCGTTCGGCAAGAGCAAAGCTCGTCTGATGAGCGAAGAGCAGATAAAGACCACCTTTGCCGACGTCGCAGGCTGCGATGAGGCCAAGGAAGAGGTGAAAGAGCTGGTCGATTATCTGCGCGATCCGAGCAAGTTCCAGAAACTGGGTGGCAAGATCCCCACCGGTGTACTGCTGGTTGGCCCTCCGGGTACCGGTAAGACCCTGCTGGCCAAGGCCATTGCGGGTGAGGCCAAGGTGCCTTTCTTCACCATCTCGGGTTCCGACTTCGTCGAAATGTTCGTGGGTGTCGGTGCCTCCCGGGTGCGTGACATGTTCGAGCAGGCTAAGAAGTCTTCCCCTTGCATCATCTTCATCGATGAAATCGATGCGGTCGGTCGCCAGCGTGGCGCCGGTCTCGGCGGTGGCCACGATGAGCGTGAGCAGACCCTTAACCAGATGCTGGTCGAGATGGATGGTTTTGAAGGCCATGAAGGCATCATCGTCATCGCCGCCACCAACCGTCCCGATGTACTGGACCCTGCCTTGCTGCGTCCGGGCCGTTTCGACCGTCAGGTCGTGGTCGGTCTGCCGGATGTGCGTGGTCGCGAGCAGATCCTGAAGGTGCACATGCGCAAGGTGCCGTTGGCAGATGATGTCAATGCGGCCCTGATTGCACGTGGTACCCCGGGTTTCTCCGGTGCTGATCTCGCCAATCTGGTCAACGAAGCCGCCCTCTTCTCCGCCCGTGAGAGTCGTCGTGTGGTTTCCATGGCTGAATTCGAGAAGGCCAAGGACAAGATCATGATGGGTGCGGAACGTCGCTCTATGGTGATGAGAGACTCCGAGAAGGAGATGACGGCTTACCATGAGGCGGGTCACGCCATTATTGGTCGTCTGGTACCGGATCATGACCCTGTCTACAAGGTGTCCATCATACCGCGCGGTCGTGCGTTGGGTGTGACCATGTACCTGCCCGAGCAGGATCGCTGGAGCCACTCCAAGCAGCACCTAGAGTCCATGATCTCCAGCCTGTACGGTGGTCGTCTGGCGGAAGAGCTGATCTACGGTGCCGAGAAGGTATCGACTGGTGCGTCCAACGATATCGAGCGTGCGACTGACATCGCCCGCAAGATGGTCACCCAGTGGGGCATGTCCGAGCGTCTCGGTCCCATGCTCTATGCGGAAGAAGATGGTGAAGTGTTCCTCGGTCGCAGCATGGCCAAGGTCAAGCACATGTCCGACGACACGGCGCGCGTCATTGACGCTGAGGTCAAGCAGGTCATTGATCGCAACTACGCCCGCTCCAAGCAGATCCTGCTGGACAACATGGATGTGTTGCACACCATGAAAGATGCGCTGATGAAGTACGAAACCATCGACGCCAAACAGATAGACGATCTGATGGCCCGTCGTGAGGTGCGTGCTCCCAGCAACTGGCATGACGAGCACAGCGGCGATACTCCGCAAGGCGGTGCCACTGTCGCGGCGGATGCCAAACCGGCAGTGACCGAGGTGGAGCCGGTGGCGGATGTCGACATCGACAAGGCCAACGATCTGCCGACCAAATAAATCGTGATGATGCAAACCCCGGGCTGGTCCCGGGGTTTTTCTTTATGTAAATGGAAGCGAAGATGCAGCTAACCAGCAAGGGGCTCAGCCTCTCCCTCGATCGTCCCCATGTGATGGGGATCCTCAATGTGACACCTGACTCCTTCTCCGATGGTGGCAATTTCAATCAGATTGACCGGGCCATGGACCATGCTCGCCAGATGATCTCCGACGGCGCAACGCTTATCGACATAGGGGGGGAGTCGACGCGTCCGGGGGCCCCCGACGTGAGCGAGCAAGATGAGCTGGACAGGGTGATCCCCGTGGTCGAGCGGATGGTCGCCGAGCTGGATGTGATGATCTCTCTCGATACCTCCAAGGCTGCCGTGATGCGGGAAGGCTGCAAGGCTGGGGCCCATCTCATCAACGACGTGCGGGCCTTGCTCGAACCCGGTGCCCTGGCCGCCGCCGCAGAAGCTGACGTACCCGTGTGCCTGATGCACATGCAAGGCCAGCCGAGAACCATGCAGGCCGAACCCCACTATGACGACCTGCTGGGGGAGGTGAGGGCCTTCTTCGATGAACGTATCGCCGCCTGTCTGGCCGCCGGTATAGGGCGTCAGCAGCTGTTGCTGGACCCGGGCTACGGCTTTGGCAAGACGCTGGCACACAACTATCAACTGCTGGCCTGGCAGGAGAAGTTGCTCGATTACCAGCTTCCGCTCTTGGTCGGTATGTCGCGAAAGTCTATGATAGGCAACCTGCTTGGCCGCTTGGTTGATGAACGGCTGGCCGGCAGTCTGGCCTGCGCGCTCATCGGGATGCAGCATGGTGCCCGGATCATCCGGGTGCACGATGT
This sequence comes from Aeromonas popoffii, assembly GCF_000820025.1. GTDB lineage: Bacteria > Pseudomonadota > Gammaproteobacteria > Enterobacterales > Aeromonadaceae > Aeromonas > Aeromonas popoffii. Next base: position 18,252 of record NZ_CDBI01000046.1, on the reverse strand, counting down.
GCGAGAGACCATGGATGCCCTGCGCGCCGGCTGGATGGTAATGACGGGACAAGATTTCATATCCAAATAAAAAAGAGAACAGACAATGGCAAGAAAGTATTTTGGCACCGATGGTGTCCGCGGCAAGGTTGGCGAATTCCCGATCACCCCTGATTTCGTGATGAAGCTGGGTTGGGCCGCAGGCAAGGTGCTCTCCAAGAAGGGCACCCGTAAGGTGCTGATCGGCAAGGATACCCGGATCTCAGGTTACATGCTGGAGTCGGCATTGGAAGCGGGTCTCTCCGCTGCAGGTCTCAAGGCCATACTGATGGGCCCCATGCCGACCCCGGCCGTTGCCTATCTGACCCGCACCTTCCGTGCAGAGGCGGGTATCGTGATCAGTGCCTCACACAATCCCTTCTATGATAACGGCATCAAGTTCTTCTCCGCCGATGGCACCAAGTTGCCGGATGATGTGGAAATGGCCATTGAGGCCGAGCTGGATCACGAGATCCAGTGTGTTGAGTCTGCCGAGCTGGGCAAAGCAGTGCGTATCGAGGATGCTGCTGGCCGCTATATCGAGTTCTGCAAGAGCACCTTCCCCTCCAATCTGAGTCTGGAAGGGTTGAAAATGGTGGTTGACTGCGGCCATGGTGCTACCTATCACATCGCTCCTTCCGTTTTCCGCGAGTTGGGAGCCGAGGTGATCGCTATCGGCTGCAGCCCTGATGGTTTGAACATCAACGACGGTGTAGGTTCTACCGCTCCCGAGGCACTGGCAGCCAAGGTGCTCGAGTGCAAAGCCGATCTAGGCGTGGCCTTCGACGGTGACGGCGATCGCCTGGTGATGGTGGACCACACGGGTTACATCATCGACGGTGACGAGATCCTCTACATCATCGCCCGCGATGCGCTGCGCAACGGTCGCCTCAAGGGGGGGGTCGTCGGTACCCTGATGGCCAACATGGGCCTGGAGCTGGCGCTGCAGACCCTGGGGATCCCGTTCGCCCGTGCCAAAGTGGGTGACCGCTACGTACTGGAGATGATGAACGAGAAGGGCTGGCGTATCGGGGGTGAAAACTCTGGTCATATCATCTGCCTGGATCAGACCACCACCGGGGACGGTATTGTCGCCGCCCTGCAGGTGTTGATGGCCATCTGCACCGCCGAGATGCCGCTGGCCAAGCTGCGTTCCGGCATGAGCAAGTTCCCTCAGGTACTGGTGAACGTCCGTTTTGCCGAGGGCAAGGATCCGCTGGCGGCTGATGCCGTCAACCAGGAAGTGGCCAAGGTGGAACAAGAGCTGGCTGGCCGTGGCCGCGTCCTGCTGCGTAAATCCGGCACCGAACCCCTGATCCGGGTCATGGTGGAAGGTGAGCATGAGCAGCAGGTGCGTGACATGGCACAACGCATCGCTCAACAGGTCGAATCGGCGTTTTAATGAACAATATGGGCGGCTTTTTAGCCGCCCTGGTTGTATCTTGTTCAAACGATTCGAAAATTCAAAAATAGCGCTTGTCAGCTGACAATCCTCTGGATATTATCAGCCCCGCTTTCGCAAGGGAGTTGCCGATGGGACATCGTAAGCCGTTTGTAGCAGCCAACTGGAAGTTACACGGCAGTAGGTCGCAGTTAGAGCAGTTTACTCGCCAGTGCCTGCAAGGCATGGATGAGCAAGTAGATGTGGTCTTGTGTCCATCCCATGTGCATCTCGACTTCACGGCCATACTGCTCAACGAGCAAAAGGTAATGAAGTTGGGGGCTCAGAATGTGAGTCAGCACCGACAAGGCGCTTATACGGGTGAAGTCTCGTGTGAGATGCTGGTTGAGGCAGGGTGTCGTTACGTACTGGTAGGGCACTCCGAGCGCAGGCGTCTCTTTGGTGAGACCAGCTTTATCGTCGCAGAGAAGTTTGCGGCAGCCAGAGCGGCAGGCTTGATCCCCATCCTCTGTTTGGGTGAGTCGGGTGCAGCGAGGCAGGCGAGAAGAACCTTTGAGGTGATCGCAGAAGAGCTGGACATTGTCATAGAGAAAAATGGCGCGATGGCTTTCGATAATGCTATCATCGCCTACGAGCCGATTTGGGCTGTAGGTACAGGTAAATGCGCCACACCCGAGCAGGCACAAGAGGTTCATTCCTTTATACGTGGTCGCTTGGCGGAGGATACTCCGGTTATAGGTGAGAAAGTTAGAATCATCTATGGTGGGAGCGTGACACCGACCAATGCGAGAGATTTGTTTGCCCAGCCCGACATTGATGGCGGCCTGATAGGTGGAGCGAGTCTCGATGACAAGACGTTTTTAGGAATTGTTGAAGCGGCAAAGGGTGCAAGTTAAATGTACGAAATTCTTTTAGTCGTTTATCTGCTGGTTTCACTGGCTCTGATTGGTCTGGTGATGATTCAGCAAGGTAAAGGGGCTGACATGGGCGCCTCCTTCGGCGCAGGGGCATCGAATACCGTATTCGGCTCCGGTGGTTCAGGCAGTTTCCTGACCCGTACAACAGCTGTTTTGGCTACTCTGTTCTTTTTGATTAGCCTGGTGCTCGGATCTATGTCCAGCAACAAGGTCAAACAGGGTAGTGAATGGGAAAATCTGCAACAAACCCAGCAGGTTGAGCAGACCAAAGCGCCAGTAAAGAAAGACACTGACGTTCCCGAATAAGTGAGTTTTTGCCGTGGTGGTGGAATTGGTAGACACGCTATCTTGAGGGGGTAGTGCTCTAGGGTGTGCGGGTTCGAGTCCCGCCCACGGCACCAATTAAGTAGTGAGCTCGGGTAACCGGGTATATTATAGCCAGTCAGTCTTGTGTGAAGAGAATGAACTGGCTATAATCTCGCACGATTTCGGACGCGGGGTGGAGCAGCATGGTAGCTCGTCGGGCTCATAACCCGAAGGTCGTCGGTTCAAATCCGGCCCCCGCAACCAAATTTCACGCATTTCCTACGCTCAGGAAGGCGGTCGCTGCGAGGCGACAATCAGGGTAAAGCGCCAAGCCCCGATTTGACATCGGGGCTTTTTGTTATGTGCGATTTACTCTGAATCGATCTCTATCTGGGCTTTATGCCCTTTTTTTGTTTTTCGGAGGGTGACTTTGGCTACGTTGGAACAACGTTTGACCGATCTGCTCGAGGCTCCGGTCGTTGCCTTGGGTTTTGAACTTTGGGGTATTGAGTTTATCCGCGCGGGTAACCACTCCACTTTGCGTGTCTTTATCGACAGCGAGAATGGTGTGACTGTCGAGAACTGTGCTGAAGTCAGCCATCAGGTTGGCGCCATCATGGATGTCGAGGATCCCATCACAGAAGAATACTTCCTGGAAGTATCCTCCCCTGGTCTGGATCGTCCGCTGTTCAAGGTTGCCCAGTTCGAAAAATACGTTGGCCAAGAGGCGGCGGTGCAGCTGCGGATGGCAACAAATAACCGCCGCAAGTTCAAAGGCGTAATCAAAGCTGTGCAAGGCGACATGATCACCCTGACAGTAGATGGTAAGGACGACGTGTTGGCTTTCACCAATATCCAAAAAGCGAACATAGTGCCGAACTTTGGTTAACGAGGCTATCGGATATGAATAAAGAGATTTTGCTGGTCGTTGACGCAGTATCCAACGAGAAAGCTGTGCCCCGCGAGAAAATTTTCCAGGCTCTGGAGACCGCGCTGGCGACTGCGACCAAGAAGAAATATGAAGGCGAGATTGAAGTTCGGGTCGAAATCGATCGCAAGACCGGTGACTACGATACCTATCGTCGCTGGGTTGTTGTGGCCGATCAGGCTGCAATGGAAAACCCGTACGGTGAAATCACCCTCGAAGCCGCTCAGATCGAGCAGCCCGAGATCCAGCTTGGTGACTATGTAGAAGACCAGATCGACTCTGTGACCTTCGACCGTATCACCACCCAGACCGCCAAACAGGTTATCGTGCAGAAAGTGCGCGAAGCCGAGCGTTCCCAAGTCGTTGACCAGTTCAAGGACAAGGAAGGCACCATCATCAGCGGTGTGGTCAAGAAGAGTAACCGTGACAACGTGATCCTGGATCTGGGCAGCAATGCCGAGGCCGTGATCTTCCGTGACGACATGCTGCCGCGCGAGACGTTCCGTCCGGGCGATCGCATCCGTGGCCTGCTCTACGCCGTGCGTCCCGAAGCCCGTGGTTCCCAGCTGTTCGTCAGCCGTTCCAGCCCGGACTTCCTGAAAGAGCTGTTCCGCATCGAAGTACCGGAGATCGGTGAAGAGATGATCGAAATCATGGGCGCCGCCCGTGACCCGGGCTCCCGCGCCAAGATCGCGGTGAAGACCAATGATCGTCGTATCGACCCGATCGGTGCCTGTATCGGCATGCGCGGTGCCCGTGTGCAAGCTGTCTCCGCCGAACTGAGTGGTGAGCGTGCCGACATCGTTTTGTACGATGACAACCCCGCCCAGTACGTGATCAATGCCATGGCGCCCGCCGATGTGGCCTCCATCATAGTGGATGAAGACAACCACACCATGGATATCGCCGTGGAAGCCGCCAACCTGGCCCAGGCCATCGGCCGCAATGGTCAGAACGTGCGTCTTGCTTCCCAGCTGACCGGTTGGGAGCTGAACGTCATGACCGTCGAGGACATGCGTTCCAAGCACCAGGCCGAGAACGATCGCATCCTGACCCTGTTCACCAGCGCCCTGGACATCGACGACGATTTCGCGGGTCTGCTGATGGAAGAAGGCTTCTCGACTCTGGAAGAGATCGCCTTCGTACCCGTCAATGAGCTGCTGGCCATCGACGGTCTGGACGAGGACATGGTGGAAGAGCTGCGCAAGCGTGCCAAGGATGTCCTGACCACCAAGGCCCTGGCCAAAGAAGAGTCCTTCGACGGCGTAGAACCTTCCGAAGACCTGCTCAATCTGGCTGGTCTCGGTCGCGACATGGCATATGCCCTGGCCGCGCGTGGTGTCGGCACCCTGGAAGATTTGGCAGAGCAAGGTATCGACGACCTTGCCGACATTGAAGAGCTGACCGCTGAGAAAGCCGGTGAGCTGATTATGGCTGCTCGCAATATCTGTTGGTTCGGAGAAGAGCAGTCTGAATAAGATCAAACGGAGGAAAATGAATGGCAGAAGTATCAGTCAAACAACTTGCCACTGACATCGACACACCGGTTGATCGTCTTCTCCAGCAGTTTGTCGATGCCGGTATCAGCAAGAGCAAGGCCGACGACCTCGTCAGCGAGTCTGAAAAACAGACTCTGCTGGCTCACTTGAAAAAACAGCATGGAGGTGACGAGATCACCGCACCAGCCCGCATGACTTTGCAGCGCAAGACCAAGAGCACCATCAGTGTTCAGGGGACTGGCGGCAAGAACAAAGAAGTGCAGGTTGAAGTGCGCAAGACTCGCACCTATGTAAAACGCTCGGCGCTGGAAGATGAACAGCGCCAGGCGGAAGCCGAGGAAACAGCGCGTTTGGAAGCAGAAGAAAAAGCTCGTAGCGAGGCCGAGAACAAGGTTCGTCTCGATGCTGAAGAGAAGGCTCGCCGTGAGGCTGAGCAGGCTCGTCGTGAAGCTGAGGAAAAGGCGCGGATCGAGGCACAATCAAAGGCTCGACAGGCTCCACAGCCCGCCAAAGCAGCCAGTAGCACAGCTCAGCAAGAGGCAGAAAAGATGGCCAAGCGCGAAGCAGAAGAACTGAAGCGCCAACAGGAACAAACAGCTTTGCAAAAAGCAGAAGAACTCGCCGCCAAGAAAGCCGAAGAGGCTCGTGTCATGGCGGAACAGAACGGCCCTCGCTGGGCTGAAGAAGAAGCTGCTCGCGCCAAAGAGAGCAGTGACTATCATCTGACCACCAACAAGCATGCGCAAGCCGCAGAAGACGAGTTGGACCGGAAGGAAGAGACCAGCCGTCGCACCGCCGCCGCCGCCGTTAAGGCGCCGAAAAAGGCCGGTCGTCGTGAAGACGATCGCGATTCCCGCAACCCGCGTGCCCGTAAAGGCAAGCGCGGCAAGGTGGCCATGCCCAATGCCATGAAGCACGGCTTCAACAAGCCGGCTGCCGTGGTTAACCGTGACGTCGTCATTGGCGAAACCATCACTGTGGCCGAACTGGCCAACAAGATGGCCGTCAAAGGCGTGGAAGTCATCAAGGCGATGATGAAGATGGGCGCCATGGCGACCATCAACCAGGTGATCGATCAGGAGACCGCTCAGTTGGTCGCCGAAGAGATGGGTCACAAGGTTGTGCTGCGTCGTGAGAACGAGCTGGAAGAGGCGGTACTGTCCGATCGTGACGAGACCTCCGAAGCCAAGCCGCGTGCCCCTGTCGTGACCATCATGGGTCACGTTGACCACGGCAAGACCTCGCTGCTCGACTACATCCGTAAAGCCAAGGTAGCTGCTGGCGAAGCCGGTGGTATTACCCAGCACATCGGTGCTTACCACGTCGAAACCGACAGTGGCATGATCACCTTCCTGGATACTCCGGGTCACGCTGCGTTTACCTCCATGCGTGCTCGTGGTGCCAAGTCGACCGATATCGTCGTTCTGGTTGTTGCGGCCGATGACGGCGTTATGCCGCAGACCATCGAAGCCATCCAGCACGCCAAGGCGGCTGAAGTGCCCATCGTGGTTGCGGTCAACAAGATCGACAAGCCTGAAGCGGATCCGGATCGCGTCAAGACCGAGCTGGCCCGTTACAACGTCATGTCCGAAGACTGGGGTGGCGAGAGCCAGTTTGTTCACGTCTCCGCCAAGTCTGGCGAAGGCATCGACGACCTGCTGGAAGCCATCCTGATCCAGTCCGAAGTACTGGAATTGAAAGCGGTTGTCGATGGCATGGCCAGCGGCGTCGTGATCGAATCTTTCCTGGACAAGGGTCGTGGTCCGGTTGCCACTGTGCTGGTACAAGAAGGTACTCTGCGCCAGGGCGACATCGTACTGTGTGGTCTGGAATACGGTCGTATCCGTGCCATGCGCGACGAACTGGGTCGTGAAATCAAGGAAGCGGGTCCGTCCCTGCCGGTGGAAATCCTGGGTCTGTCCGGGGTGCCGTCTGCCGGTGATGAGGCCACCGTTGTACGTGACGAGAAGAAGGCCCGTGAAGTGGCGCTCTATCGTCAGGGAAAATTCCGCGACGTCAAGCTGGCTCGCCAGCAGAAGTCCAAGCTGGAAAACATGTTCGCCAACATGACCGAGGGCGAAGTGTCCGAAGTGAACGTGGTGATCAAGGCCGACGTACAGGGTTCGGTGCAAGCGATTTGCGATGCGCTGGTTCAGCTCTCTACCGACGAAGTCAAGGTCAAGATCGTGGGCTCGGGTGTTGGTGGTATCACTGAAACCGACGCTACTCTGGCCGCGGCTTCCAGCGCCATCCTGGTAGGCTTCAACGTCCGTGCCGACGCATCTGCGCGCAAGGTCATTGAGTCCGAGAGCCTGGATCTGCGTTACTACTCCGTCATCTATGATTTGATCGACGAAGTGAAGCAGGCCATGAGCGGCAAGCTGGCTCCTGAGTATCGTCAGGAGATCATCGGTCTGGCTGAAGTGCGTAGCGTCTTCAAGTCTCCGAAGTTCGGCGCGGTTGCCGGCTGTATGGTTACCGAAGGTGTGGTCAAGCGTTCCAACCGTATCCGTGTTCTGCGCGACAACGTGGTTATCTATGAAGGCGAGCTGGAATCCCTGCGTCGCTTCAAGGATGACGTCAACGAGGTCCGTAACGGTTACGAGTGTGGTATCGCAGTCAAGAACTACAATGACGTACGCGAAGGCGACCAGATCGAAGTTTACGAGACCATTGAAATTCAACGGACTCTGTAAGCCAAGAGTTAGACAAAATAGGGGGCCGCGGCCCCCTTTTATCGCAGGATAGAATATGGCCAGAGAATTCAGCCGGACCAACAGGGTCGGCCAGCAGATCCAGCGCGAAATCGCGTTGATCTTGCAGCGTGAGGTCAAGGACCCGCGTATCGGCATGGTAACCGTCTCGGACGTGGAAGTGTCCAAGGACCTCAACTATGCCAAGGTTTATGTCACCTTCTTGCAGCTGGAGAACGACGCCGACCGCATCAAGGAAGGGCTCAAGGGCCTGACCGAAGCGGCTGGCTACATCCGCAGCCTGCTTGGCAGTGCCATGCGCTTGCGCGTGGTGCCCGAGTTGCGCTTCTACTACGACCAGACCCTGGTCGAGGGGATGCGTCTCTCTAACCTGGTGACCAACACTGTGCGTGAAGACAAACGTCGCATGGCCGAAGCTGGCCGTGAAGAAGACGAAGCCGCACCGGATGATACTACTGAGGATAAAGCCTGAGATGTCTCGAAGACGTCGTTTCAAGGGCCGTGACGTACACGGTATCTTGCTGCTGGACAAGCCGACCGGTCTGACTTCCAACGATGTGTTGCAGAAGGTCAAGCGGATCTACAATGCCGCCAAGGCCGGCCACACCGGCGCCCTGGATCCACTGGCGACCGGCATGCTGCCGATTTGCCTCGGTGAAGCCACCAAGTTCTCCCAGTATCTGCTGGAAGCGGACAAGCGCTATGAGGTGACCGCCAAGCTGGGTGAGCGCACCAACACCAGCGACTCCGACGGCGAGGTGGTTTCCACCCGTCCGGTGAACGTGGCCGTGGGTACCCTGATCGAGTCGCTGGACCAGTTCCGTGGCCCCATCATGCAAGTGCCGTCCATGTACTCAGCCCTCAAGCACAACGGTCGCCCGCTCTACGAATATGCCCGTGAAGGCATAGAGATCGAGCGGGAAGCCCGCCCCATCACGGTATTTGAGCTCAAGCTCATCAGCTTTGAAGGGGATGAGGTCAAGCTGGAGGTGCACTGCAGCAAGGGCACCTATATTCGCTCCCTGGTGGACGATCTGGGGGAAGTGCTGGGCTGTGGCGCTCACGTCACCCAGCTGCGCCGCACCCAGGTGGCCAGCTATCCCTATGAGCGGATGCTGACCCTGGAACAGCTCGAGTGCATCTTCGAACAGGCCAAGGCTGAGAGTATCCCGCCACGGGAGCAGCTCGATCCCTTGTTGCTGCCGATGGATACCGCCGTGGCCGCGCTGCCCGAAGTGAACATGCTGGCGGCGGTGGCCGCTTATGTGAACCAGGGGCAGGCCGTGCAGGTTGCCGGGGCGCCGCAAGGTGGCCAGGTACGCATGACGGTCGGTCCTGAGCGTGAGTTCATCGGTGTGGGCGAGATAGACGACGAAGGGCGGGTAGCCCCCAAGCGTCTGGTGCGCTACCACGACGACCGCGACGAGGAGTGATCCTCGGGCGGTATCAGGGTGTCTTTCCCGTTGCGCCTCTTTCCCGTTGCGAAATGTGACGGGGACGATTATGATACCGCCCTCATTTCACGGCTGAATTAGAGATTGGCTGTGAACCTTTAAACACTCTACTGGAGTAAACTCATGTCTCTAAATGCTGAGATCAAAGCTTCCATCGTTGCTGACAACGCTCGTTGCGCCAACGACACTGGCTCCCCCGAAGTGCAGGTTGCCCTGCTGACTGCCCAGATCAACCATCTGCAAGGTCACTTCAAAGAGCACGCTAAAGATCACCACGGTCGTCGTGGTCTGCTGCGCATGGTTTCCCAGCGTCGCAAGCTGCTGGACTACCTGAAGCGTAAAGATGTTCAGCGTTATGCTGCTCTGATCGCCAAGCTGGGTCTGCGTCGTTAATCGACCATCAGATTTCGCGAAAAAGGGGAACCTCCGGGTTCCCCTTTTTTATTGCGCGTCGGGCTGTCGCCGGCGTCACAGAATTTGTGTGATTGCTTACCTTTTGATTCGAATCAAGTATACTTGCACGCGAATTTAAAGAGCCAAATTGTAAAAAAGGAAATTCACGTGAATCCTATTGTAAAGTCATTCCAGTACGGTCAACACACCGTCACTCTGGAAACCGGTGTGATGGCCCGTCAAGCCACTGCGGCCGTTATGGTCAGCATGGACGATACCTGTGTATTTGTGACCGTAGTCGGTAAGAAAGAGGCCGATCACGGCCGTGATTTCTTCCCGTTGACCGTCAACTACCAGGAGCGTACCTATGCTGCTGGTCGTATCCCGGGTGGTTTCTTCCGTCGTGAAGGCCGTCCGAGCGAAGGCGAGACCCTTACCTCCCGCCTGATCGACCGTCCTATTCGTCCGCTGTTCCCGGAAGGCTTCCTCAATGAGGTTCAGGTGGTTGCCACCGTCATGTCCGTGAACCCGCTGGTTTCCCCGGACATCGTTGCCATGATCGGTGCCTCTGCTGCACTGGCCATCTCCGGCATCCCGTTCGGCGGCCCGATTGCGGCTGCTCGCGTGGGTTACATGAACGGTCAGTATGTGCTGAACCCGACCACCGCCGAACTGCCGCAGAGCGATCTGGACCTGGTGGTTGCCGGTACCGCCAACGCGGTACTGATGGTGGAATCCGAAGCGGCCATCCTGTCTGAAGAGACCATGCTGGGCGCCGTCGTTTATGGCCACGAGCAGATGCAAGTCGTGATCAACGCCATCAACGAATTCGCCGCCGACGTGGGTACCCAGCCGTGGGATTGGACCCCGCCTGCGACCAACGAAGCGCTCAAGGCCAAGATTGCCGAGCTGGCTACAGCTGAACTGGGTGAAGCCTACCGCATCACCGAGAAGGCCGTGCGTTACGCTGCCATCGGTGCCATCAAGCTGCGCGTGGTTGAGCAAGTGATCGCCGCCGGCGTGGAAGACGATGCCAAGAAGATTGGCGAAGAGTTCCACAGCCTGGAAAGCCGCATCGTTCGTGGTCGCGTAGTACGTGGCGAGCCGCGCATCGACGGTCGCGATCCGGAAATGATCCGTGCCCTGTCTGTTGGCACCGGCATTCTGCCCCGCGCCCACGGCTCTGCCCTGTTCACCCGTGGTGAGACTCAGGCCATCGTGGTTGCGACCCTGGGTACCGAGCGTGACGCCCAGAATATCGACGAGCTGGCTGGCCACCGTGCCGACCGCTTCATGCTGCACTACAACTTCCCGCCGTACTGCGTCGGTGAAACCGGCATGATGGGTAGCCCCAAGCGTCGTGAAATCGGTCACGGTCGTCTGGCCAAGCGCGGTGTTGCTGCCGTGATGCCGAGCGCCGCCGAGTTCCCGTACGTGGTGCGCGTGGTGTCTGAAATCACCGAATCCAACGGCTCCTCCTCCATGGCCTCCGTCTGTGGTTCCTCCCTGGCGCTGATGGACGCGGGTGTGCCGATCAAGGCCTCCGTTGCCGGTATCGCCATGGGGCTGGTGAAGGAAGAAGAAGGTTTCGTCGTGCTGTCCGACATCCTGGGTGACGAAGATCACCTGGGCGACATGGACTTCAAGGTGGCCGGTACTACCCAGGGTATCACTGCGCTGCAGATGGACATCAAGATCGAAGGCATCACCAAAGAGATCATGGAGATTGCCCTCAAGCAAGCCCGTGGTGCTCGCCTGCACATCCTGAAAGTGATGGACGAAGCCATCCAGGCGCCGCGCAGCGAAATCTCTGACTTTGCCCCGCGTATCCACACCATCAAGATCAATCCTGAGAAGATCAAGGACGTGATCGGCAAGGGTGGTTCCGTGATCCGTGCGCTGACCGAAGAGACTGGCACCAACATCGAGCTGGATGATGACGGTACCGTCCGTATCTCTGCTGTTGCCAACGAAGCCGCCATGGAAGCCATTCGTCGCATCGAGGCCATCACAGCCGAGATCGAAGTGAACCGCATCTATGAAGGCAAGGTTGTGCGTCTGGCCGACTTCGGTGCCTTCGTCAACATCCTGCCGGGTAAAGACGGTCTGGTACACATCTCCCAAATCACCGATGCCCGTGTGCAAAACGTGGCCGACTTCCTGAAGATCGGTGATGTGGTGAAGGTGAAGGTACTGGAAGTGGATCGTCAAGGCCGTGTGCGTCTCTCCATCAAGGAAGCGAATGCACCGACCGAAGTCGCCGCACCGGTTGCTGACGTGGCTGTTGCCGAAGAGCCGACTGCCGAATAAGGTTGCCGTGCTGTTCAAGAGCCGACCTCTGGGTCGGCTTTTTTGTGCCTGCTCGGCAGAAAAGTTGTTTCTTATGAAGCCCTCTGTTACAACAATGGGCTCCCCGCGCGACGGGTAACAAGGATCAGTATGATGTCGTGGGCCCTCCTCAGGCAGTTTCCCCCACTGGTCTGGACCGTGATCCTGGGCACCTTCATGGTGCGCACCAGCTATTACATGGTCTGGCCCTTTCTCTCGATCTTGCTCTATCGGGAGTATGCCCTCTCGGCCACCAGCATAGGGGCCATGCTGGGAGCGAGTGCGGCGATCTCCACCCTGATCAGCTTTTACGGCGGCTGGCTGTCGGACCGGCTGGGGCGGCGCAATATATTGCTGGCCGGCTGCCTGGTCGCGCTGCTTTGCTATGGTCTGCTCGGCTTCTCCCACTCAGTGCTCTGGCTAGGAGTCGGGGTGATAGGCAGCGGTCTCTCCTCTGGCCTCATAGATGCTCCGGGCAAGGCGCTGATGGCCGATAGCCTCGCCTCGGCCAAGGCGCGCGAGCTGGCGCTGCACATGCGCTACTTCCTGCTCAATCTGGGGGCGGCGATAGGGCCTCTGCTTGGGGTGACTCTGGGCATCAGCGCCCAGCAGCAGACCTTCCTGCTGCTCTCCGGCAGCTATCTGCTGCTGGGGGCTGCCTTCGTCTGGGGCTTTCGCAGGTTGAACGAAGAAGCGCGGCGCAATGGCGGCCTGGGTCTGCGGGCCGCCATCAAGGTGCTGTGGCTGGATCGGGGTTTTCTGCTGCTGGTGATGGCGAACCTGCTGATGGTGCTGGTCTACTCCCAGTTTCACTCTCCCCTGGTGCAGTACCTGACTCGGGCCGAGACCCCAGAGGTGGCGCGGCTGGTCGCCATTCTGGTGACGATCAATGCGCTGACTGTGGTCGTGCTGCAATTCCCGCTGCTGCATCTGCTCGCCCGCTGGCCGGGCAAGGTGCGACTGCAGCTTGGCATCATGTTGTTTCTGGGGGCTCAGGTGCTGTTTGCGCTGGGGGATCCCGCGCAGTGGTCGCACTGGATCGGGGCCGTGCTGCTGCTGAGCGTGGGGGAGACGATTTTGTTCCCGCTGCTCAACGTGCTGATCGATCAGATGTCGCCCCCTCATCTGAAGGGGAGCTATTTCGGCGCCGGTGCGCTGGCCGGGCTGGGCGGGGCCATCGGGGCCATGCTGGGAGGCTGGATCCTGGAACAATGGAGCGGGCAGTCACTCTACATACTGATGGCGCTGTTCTGCATGCTGACCTTTCTGTTGTACGAGTGGGGCGCGAGGATCCCGCGCCCCGAGGTGGCGAAAGCCTGTTCCCGCGAGGGTTAATGGGTCTCCTTCTGGTTGACTTGCTTCATCGCCCTCTTGGCGGCATACATGCGCTCGTCGGCCAGCCGGATCAGGCTGTGGCCCTCGTCGAACTGCATGGGGCCGGTCTGCACCATGCCGATGCTGAGGGTCACATCGTCGATCTGTTCCTTCAGGGCATTGGTCAGGCGCTGGAGGTAGACGTCTCTGGCTTGGTCTTCATTGCAGTTGGGCAGGATCAGGCAGAACTCATCCCCGCCGTAGCGAAAACAGTAATCCTCCGCCCGTGACACCTTGCGAATGCAGTCGCCGACGATGCGCAGTATCTCATCGCCCCGCTGGTGTCCCTGGGTGTCGTTGATCTGTTTGAAGTCGTTGATGTCGAGGTAGGCGATGACCACGGGCTCGGCGCGGCGCTGGCAGGTACGCAGGGTGCGGGTCAGGTTCTCCTGCAGGTGGCGCACGCTGAGCAGGCCGGTGAGGGAGTCGGTCCGGCTCATCTCCTCCAGCTGCTGGGTACGCTCCCGCACCTTCTCCTCCAGCGTCCTGGCGTAGATCTCCGACTTCTCCTTGGATGACTCTATTTCCGAGACCAGGCTGCGGATATAGGTCTCGAACACCAGAGTAATGTCGAACAGAAACAGCTTGTCGAGGGCGGTCAACATGGCGATGCGATCCTGCTCATGCTCAATCTGGGTGAAAATATCCTCGATAAGCAGCCCCTTGAGGGTGTTGATGGCCGCCAGATAGAGTTTGGGCTCAACCCCGATCCGTTTGTGCACCAATCCGATCCGCAGCCGGTTGTTGACGTACTCCAGGTCATACAGGCCACTAAACAGATCAAGGATATAGCGACGCTGAGCCGTTCTAAGTCTGGTGAGTGTATCGGCATCACCGATCAGTAGCGCGATTTCGGTGATCCCGGTCTGCATTTCATAGAACTTGTCGACCAGTGCATCTATGTGAGGCTCTATATTGGGGCGATAACTGGCGAGCCGGGAGAAGTCATCCTCATCCAGCAGCAACAGCTCCTTGCGGTGAGCAATGTCGAACTCTGTGATCCGCATCTGTTCCAGCAGAGTTTGTTCGGTTGGATTCATGGCAGTTCCCTGAACGAAAATGAAGGCGCGCACGTTTATCTAATTGACAGTGTAGACATTAACAGCAGGGGGCAGGTTTTCAAATGGCGCAGGTTTGTTGCAGATCAACGGCTGCGCCCATTTATTTATGCACTAGAAGGTCAGTACCTTGTCGGCTGCCAGGGTCCACTGGGCCAGCAGCGGCAGGGTGCCGATCTCGATCCCCTCAATGAGTGGCAGGGCTGTGATGCCGCGGGCATCGGTACAGGTCTTGCAAAGGCGGATGATGGTGCCCTGTGCCAGCAGGATCTCTAGCATCTGGCGCAGGTTGTACCCCTCGGCTGGTACTTGTCCTGCCAGTGCGGCGCCGACCGCATCGGACATCAGAAACAGTTGCAGGCTCACACCGCCCTGCTCATTGAGGGCGATGGCCAGCCGCAGGGCGTTAAACAGGGATTCGCTGCCGTAGGGGGCGCCGTTGGCAATGATGACAATACGTTGATTCATGAAAGACTCCATCCTGAAAGCCGCTATTGTAGCCTCGCCGAAGCCGCGCTGGCGTGATGTTGCACAAACTCTGTCGTACCGGTTGGCACACGGTTTGGCCCGCTTGGATGCTGGCTGCAAGGCACAGCAACAGGCCGTGACGGATCAGCGGGTCTTCGCCAAGGCGCACAACAACGGGGATCAGGTTGCTGAGCTCAAACGGGCGGTGCGCAACATCGAGGCTCACTGCACCGAGGCGGACCTGTTCAAGGGGCAGCAGCAATGGGTGGCCGAGCTGAAAGAGGAGGTGAACGAGCGGCTGCTCGAGCTGCAAACGGTGCGGGTGTCGGGCAAACCTGACAAGATCGCCAACCAGCAGACCAAGCGGGAAGAAGCCCGGATCCGTTTACAGGCAGCCCAGAACGAGCGAGAGGCATTGAGCAAGCTGCTCACTCCCTGACTGCCGTCTTGCAGAATGAAAAAGTCGGGCATGCCCGACTT
>NZ_CDBI01000046.1:2202-2789 GCF_000820025.1 Aeromonas popoffii | reverse complement strand
TCGGGCATGCCCGACTTTTTGCTGTTCAGTTGTCCCTCATCTCATGTTCTCCGTCGACCGACCATGTTGGCCGGCACCACCCAGGCATCGAACTCCTGCGCCGTGAGATGGCCGGAGGCGATGGCGGCCTCCCGCAGGCTGATTCCCTCGTGGTGGGCACGCTTGGCTATCTCGGCCGCGTTGTCGTAGCCGATGTGGGGGTTGAGCGCCGTGACCAGCATCAGGGAGCGGGCCAGCAGCTCATCAATGCGTGCCCGGTTCGGCGTGATACCGATGGCGCAGTGATCACAGAAGCTCTGCATGCCATCGGCAAGCAGGCGTACGCTCTGCAAAAAGTTGTGGGCAATCAGGGGGCGAAACACGTTCAGCTCGAAGTTGCCGCTGGCACCGCCTATGGTGATGGCCACGTCGTTGCCCATCACCTGGGCACACAGCATGGTCAGCGCCTCGCACTGGGTCGGGTTGACCTTGCCGGGCATGATGGAGGAGCCGGGCTCATTTTCCGGGATCAGCAGCTCCCCCAATCCGCTGCGGGGGCCGCTGGCCAGCCAGCGCACGTCATTGGCGATCTTCATGAGCGACGCGGC
>NZ_CDBI01000046.1:449-2047 GCF_000820025.1 Aeromonas popoffii | reverse complement strand
ACCATGGCATCGCTTGCCGCCAGCGCCTCGAACTTGTTGGGGGCGCTCACCAGGGGCAGGCCCGTCTGCTGTGCCAGGGTGGCCGCCACCTCGTCGGCAAAGCCGGGTGGCGTGTTCAGGCCGGTGCCGACGGCCGTGCCTCCCAGCGCAAGTTCGCACAGATGGGGCAGGGCGGCCCGAATGTGGCGCTCCGCCTGTTCCAGTTGGGCGACCCAGCCGGAGAACTCCTGTCCCAGGGTGAGCGGGGTGGCGTCTTGCAAGTGGGTGCGGCCAATTTTGACTATGTCATCGAAGGTGTGGGCCTTGCGCGCCAGGGTGGCGCTCAGGGTGAGCAGGGCGGGCAGCAGTTGCAGCGTGATAGCACTGACGGCTGCCAGGTTCATGGCGCTCGGGAAGACATCGTTGCTTGACTGGCTCTTGTTCACCTCGTCGTTGGGGTGCACCAGACGCCCTTCGCCGCGCGGGCCACCGAGCAGTTCGCTGGCCCGGTTGGCCAGCACCTCGTTGACGTTCATGTTGGTCTGGGTGCCTGAGCCTGTCTGCCAGACCCTGAGTGGAAACTCTTCCTCGTGCTGGCCGCAGAGGACCTCATCGGCGGCGCTCATGATGGCTTGGGCCGTGCGAGCGGGCAGCAGCCCTTTGGCGTGGTTGACCCTGGCACAGGCAGATTTGATGCGCGCCAGAGCGTGAATAAGCTCCATGGGCTGACGCTCCCCCGAGATATCGAAGTGGTGGAGGGAACGCTGGGTCTGGGCCCCCCATAGCCGCTCGGCCGGAACGGCTATCTCCCCGAAACTGTCGTGTTCTATCCGTGTCGTCATTGCATCCTCCCGCCGAAAAGAAAATATCCCTTGCCCCTCACAGCATGGCAAACCACAGGCTCGGCCGCTTGAATGGCGCCTCACGCAGGCGTGCCCTCTTGCATCATGGTTCAGCCGTGGGGGCGAAACGCCGTCAACGCCGCCAGCGGGCTGGCATCCATGCACTCCTGAGTCGCCTCGCCGTGCTTGAAGATCTTGAAGTCTTCGCCGCGGGCGCTCCAGTATTCGAGGGTGTCGCCGCTGCTCTCGCCACTTATTTGGAGCAGGCTGGCTTCGCGCAGGGCCACCACATGTTCGCTCGGGTTGATGGCGCAGAACTCCGCCAGACGTTCATCGCGGGTCTCCCCCATGTGGCCGCTGATGCTGGCATCCAGATAGTGGGGGTTGATCTGCAGCGGGAACAGGCCCAGCGCAGGCAACACGGCGGCGCTGCACACCGGCATGTCGTTGGTGGTGCGAATGCTCGGGGTTGCCACGTTGCAACCTGCGCTCCAGCCCACATAGGGCACGCCCCGCTCGCGCACGGCGCGCTGGATTGGCACAACCAGGCCATTCTCGTGCAGCAACTGGTTGAGGCGCCAGGTGTTGCCACCGCTGATAAAGATGGCCTCCGCCTGCTGGATTGCGTCCACAGGGTCGTCGAACTGATGGATGCTGATAGCTTCCACCCCCAGGCTCTCGCCAAGTTCATTTGCCCTGGCATCCCAATCGCTGCGGATCACCGCGTAGGGTATGAGCAGGATACGCTTGACCTGTTTGCGGGCGAGCAGGGTCTGC
>NZ_CDBI01000046.1:0-253 GCF_000820025.1 Aeromonas popoffii | reverse complement strand
GCCCAGCCGAGCAGACCCTGGCATTCGGTGGCTTTACCGTTGCTAAGAAGAAGCAGTTCCATGAACAGTGTCCTCATGAGTGAAAGCGGAGGAGGCGTCACCAGGGCGTGGCATGGCGACAGGAGCACCGATTCTAACCCGATTGGCGGCCGGGTTCTGTGATCGGTTCATCTATCCCGATGAGCCTGCCTCTGGTCCGCCCATTCACGAAAGATGGAAACAATCAGGTTAGTCGAGCTTGAAGTCGACCCAC
>NZ_CDBI01000045.1 GCF_000820025.1 Aeromonas popoffii | reverse complement strand
GGGTCGTTTTCATCGGATATTTGCGGTAAAATTACGCCGCTTTTTCTGCCCGCTAGCCAATGGATGACGCTGATGAAAGACTTTCTGATTGCCCCCTCGATCCTGTCCGCCGATTTCGCCCGTCTGGGCGATGATGTTGCCAGAGTGCTGACCGCCGGTGCCGACGTGGTGCATTTCGACGTGATGGACAACCACTATGTCCCCAACCTGACCATAGGCCCCATGGTCTGTCAGGCCCTGCGCGACTATGGCATAGAGGCACTGATCGATGTGCACTTGATGGTCAAGCCGGTGGATCGCATCGTCCCGGACTTCGCCAAGGCGGGCGCCAATCTGATCACCTTCCACCCGGAAGCGTCCGATCACGTGGATCGCACCCTGGGCCTCATCAAGGAGCAGGGCTGCCAGGCGGGTCTGGTGCTGAACCCGGCGACGCCGCTCACCTGCCTTGAGTACGTGATGGACAAGCTGGATGTGATCCTGCTGATGTCGGTCAACCCGGGCTTCGGGGGTCAGAGCTTCATTCCCGGCACCCTCGACAAGCTGCGCCAGGTGCGTCGCCTGATCGACGAGAGTGGCCGTGACATTCGCCTCGAGATCGATGGCGGCGTCAAGGTCGACAACATTCGCGAGATCGCACAAGCCGGTGCCGACATGTTTGTAGCCGGCTCTGCCATCTTCAGCCAGCCGGACTACAAGGCGGTGATCGACCGGATGCGCGCGGAGCTTTCCCATGTCGAACGCTGAGCGTGATTTTGATCTGGTGCTGTTCGATCTG
>NZ_CDBI01000044.1 GCF_000820025.1 Aeromonas popoffii | reverse complement strand
TAACTGACTGGCATTAGGGCCTGAGGCCCCCTGAATGCCAGTGTCATGATTTAATGGCGGCTGACGATGATCCGCCCCGTGCTCATGTCACGGGCCTGGCCGGTGACGCTGATCTTGAGACCATACTCGGGCAGCAGACGACCGGCATCCGGGATCTCCTTGCTCTGGTAGCTGCGAGAATCCTTGAACACCCGGTTCGGGGTGATCCAGAAGTCCTGCAGCAGTGAGCCGCTTGAGTGCTGGAGGTCGAGCGGCTTCTGGAAGCCAAGGCTAAAGGTGGCATCGTGGATTTGATAACGGGTACCGGCTACGGCGCCGTCACTCCACTTCAGGGTGCGCTGGTCTGCAT
Organism: Aeromonas popoffii; assembly: GCF_000820025.1. Lineage (GTDB taxonomy): Bacteria > Pseudomonadota > Gammaproteobacteria > Enterobacterales > Aeromonadaceae > Aeromonas > Aeromonas popoffii. The sequence continues at coordinate 100,471 of NZ_CDBI01000044.1, read as the reverse complement.
CCACTACCCCGAGGAAACCCTCACCCGGATGGAGACCCACCCAGTTGTTGGCCTGGCTGTTGTCCACGTACCAGAGCAGCATGCCCGGCTCGTAGCGCATCAGTTGATCGCCCACATTGATATGGGCCAGCCCCGTATCGACTCCCGCATGGTTGCGCCACTCGGCCAGATAGTAGTGATCCTTGGCCTCACTGCCGTTGCTTTTCACAAAACCGGCCAGGGTGAAGGCGGAACTGCCCTCTGCCCCGTCGCTTATCACAGTCTCACCGTCAGCCAGGATCTGGATCTCGTCCACGAACAGGCCGTCCTCGGCCGTGCCGCCATCGCTTTGGTATTGCAGGGTGAGGGTGATCTGCTGACCGGCCCAGGGGGTCAGGTCGAACTCGGCATCGGTCCAGCCATTGGAGTTGCCCGTGATGCCGACCCCGAAACCGATCCCGTTAGGATCGTCGCTGGTGGTCAGGTTGCCCGCGATGGGCTGGCCGTTGACCAGCACCCTGGCGTAGTCATATCCCTCTTCAATCTGATACCAGGCCTTGAACGTCAGGCTGGCACTCTGCCTGCCGCTCAGATCCAGTTTGAGGTTCATGCGGTTGTCCAGGTTGTTGGCCTTGCCACCGTGGTATTCGTATTGGCCGGCGTAGGGCGGGTTGAGCGGGACCTGCTTGGCGGGCAGGTTGATGCGCACCACGTCGTCGTTTCGCCCCTTGTCGTTGGCCTGATCCAGCATGTAGACGTTGCCACTGGGGCTGAGGTCGGCGAGTTGTACATTGCTGCCATGCAGCCAGTTGCCGCCGAGGGAGGCCTGCAGGAACTCCTTGGCCCAAGCGGAGAAACCGGTCGGCTCGGTGCCGCCAATCACCCCGGCCCAGGAGCCGGAGGACATGATGGACCAGCTGGCGACAGGCTCACCCTTGCCGGTGTATTTGGTGTCGTACTCGTCCGGCAGTCCCAGATCGTGGCCATATTCGTGGGCACAGACCCCGGCTGCCGCATCGATGGGCTGAATGGTGTAGTCGTAGGCGGCATACTGGCCGCCGAAGTTCCCGCTCGGGCTGCTGGTGCCCGGGATGGGGTAGGGGGTGCCCAGGTTCCAGCGATGTGCCCAGATGGCATCTTCGCCAAGATCGCCACCCCCCGCCTCTTCCCCCACGCTGGAGTGGAAAATCATCAGGTGATCGATGAGACCATCCGGCTCGTTCCGGTTGCCATTGCCATTGAGGTCGTAGCGATCCTCCTGGTCAAACTCGGACAGATCGATGGAAGGGTCGTTGGCGACCTGGATCAGCGCTTCTTTCACCAATTCCCGAATGGTGGTCGGAGTGGCATTGGCGCCGTAGTAGGCGGCATTCTTGTCGGCGGTATACCAGCCCGCCACTTTGCCGCGCACACTGTAGCTCTTGCCGGATTGCTGCTCGTAGAACTGGCGCATCGAGATAAAGTACTCGCCATTCGGGCCTTTATAGCCCTTGTTGGAAAAGAGCAAGTCGTTGTAGTGCTCCGGGGTGTAGTCCGGGTAGTACATCTTGGTGAGGTCAGGGGTGATGCTGTTTTTCGGGTAGTCGGGGAAGTCCACCAAGATAGCGAGGATCTTGTCCTTGCGCATCTTGCCCTGGTAGTGCTCCCTCTCGATGGATTTGAGCAGCAGAGTGGGAACCCGATCACCGGGACCGGCCATGCCGTTGAAGCGGATTTTCTTGAGGATGGTCTCCCGCACCTTGCCTTCTTTCACCGCCAGGGTGCCACTGCTGCCATTGTAGGCCCGTGACTTTTCGCGGTAGAAGCTGGCCAGGGCGGCCCGTTCCATCTCGGGAGAGGCCAGGGTCTGGATGCGGCCACTCTTTTTGAGCATCTCCAGTACCTTCACCTCATCGGCCAGGGCGGCATCGAACGGACCATGCACCGGGGCGGCCATGGCGTGGTTTCCAATCATCAGGGTTGAGCCTATGACCAGGCTCATTATTGTTTTTTTAGGCATTCTCTATGTGCTCCTTCACATGATAAAAAGGGAGCCCTGCTGGCTCCTCTTTCCGTACGGGCAGTGTTTCGTCCGCGTCCCTTGATACACCCCATTAGGATCCTTTGTCACTGTGCACAAGTTGGTTGAATGTGCTGATTTTGAAGTGACTTTCGATGGTGTTATGCCGCTGGCGATCTCTCGCGTGAAGTTCCGTATGGGGCATTTTGTGGCCGGCGGCAGATTACACTTTATTCACCTTTTGTGATGGCACCCCATTTGGGGTGGCCGTGGTGGACCCGCTATCTTGGTTTGCCGCATTGAGCCGGATGCGCTCTGCGGGTATGCTTTGCCGCAACTATGCCGCCCGGGGTGCAGCGAGTCTGAACAGGCACCCTGTGGCCGACGGCATTTGACACCAACCAAGTATCACCTGGGGTTACTATGAGTCTTGATATGCAAGAGTGGCGTGCAGAGACCACCGCCATCGTCAACGAGTTGCTGGCCGATGGCAGCAACCCGGATCTGGAATATGACATTGAGCACCACTTCGCCTGCCAGGATTTCGATCAGCTGGAGAAGGCCGCCGTTGACCTGTTCAAGGCCGGTTTTGAAGTGACAGATGCCGAAGAGATGGAGCTGGATGATGGTGCCCCTATCTTCTGCTTCGATGCCACTGTCGAGTGCAAGCTGGAGATCGAGACCATAGTCGCTGACATCGAAAAAATGCTGCCGATCCTTGAGAAATATGGTGTGGACTACGACGGCTGGGGCACCTACTTCCAGGAGTAAGCGGGCTTGACGCACTGCTGATCTGTGTGCCTGACAAGCAACCGGTCACCCTCTGGGGTTAATGCAAGTCAGTGACGAGCATGTGAGTCTTAGCCCGCGAGGTATAAAGGCCAAAGAGTGAGGGAGGCATCATGCCTCCCTCTTTTTATTGGATGCCCGTCAGGGCAAAGGTGTCAGCCAGATTGACGCGTCCACCATGGCACAGTTCCTGTAATTGAACATGTCGACTATTCAGCCACAAAAATGGTTAGCTGACTGGCATTACCCTCTGGGCTGGCCTGTTGGTTGGCTGTCAGGCACAGGCAGCTGGTAGCTGCGGGCAAACTCGTCGGGAGGCAGAGGGCGGCTGAACAGGTAGCCCTGCAGCCGATCGCAACCGGCCTGCACCAGCCAGGCCTGCTGCTCGGGGGTTTCGACCCCTTCGGCGGTGATCCTGATCCCTAGCTCGTGACCGAGACCGATGACGGAACGCACTATGGCGGTGGTGGCCTGATTGGTGGTCAGCCCCTGGGTGAAGCTGCGGTCCAGCTTGAGGGTGGCTACCTGTAGCCTCGGCAGGTAGGCGAGCGAGCAGTAACCTGTGCCGAAGTCATCGATGGCGAGCTGGAATCCCGCTTCGATCAGGTTGGTCAGGTTGCTCTCAATTTCGTCGGCGTTCTCCATCAGCACGCCTTCGGTGATCTCCAGCTCCAGTTGCCAGGGGGCCAGGCCGTGGCGTTCGATGCAGGCGAAGATCTGCGGGCAGAGCTCGGGGTCGCGAAATTGCAGCGGGGAGAGGTTGATGGAGAGCACCAGATCCGGCGCCGCCTCCTGCCAGCGGGCCAGCTGGGCACAGCCTTGTTCCAGCATGCGCTGGCCGAGCTTGCCGATGAGCCCCAGCTCCTCCGCCAGCGGGATGAACTCATCCGGCGAGATCATGCCGAGCTCGGGGTGAGGCCAGCGGCAGAGCAGCTCGGCCCCGTGCAGCTGATTGGTGCGGGTGCTGATGATGGGCTGATAGACGGCGGTGAGCTGGCCCGACTTGATAGCCAGCGGCAGCTGGGCCGCGATCAGCTGACGGCGCTTGAGTTTGGCGTTGAGTTCGGGATCGAACAGGGTGCAGTGCTGTTGCTGACGCTTGCCCTGTGCCAGCGCGGCTTCGGCATGGCTCAGCAGCCGTTCGGCATCGTTGGCCTTGCCGTGGGCTATGCCGAGGAACACGGGGATTTGGATCCTGTGATCTTCGACCAGATAGGGGACCATCAGCTCCCCTTGCAGGCGGCGGCTCCAGTCGGCCAGCGGCTCGGCCAGCTCGGGCAGCAGCATGGCGAAGTCGTCGGCGGCGACCCGGCACACCAGCGACTGGGGCGGGGCCAACTGCTGCAGGCGGCGGGCCACCTGACTCAGCAGGCGATCCGCCACCCGGATGCCGAAGCGGTCATTGATCTCGCGAAAGTGCTGCAGATCGACCAGCAGCAGGCTGGCCTTGCGGGTGCCGAGATGGCGGCTGGTCTGCAGAAAATGGGAGAGCTTGAGCAGGCCGGTCAGGCTGTCGTAGTGCTGTTCCTGCTGCAGCTGGGCCTGGGTGGTGCGCAGCCCCGTGATGTCGCGGCTTAATGTCAGGGTGCCGAGGGAGTTGCCATCGTCATCCGGCACATCGACCCGGGTGACCTCTAGGTGGCGGCCCTGGCCGCTGGCATCCACCAGACAATACTCTCCCCGACCCATCGGCAGCTCGGTGGAGAGGCGGTGGGCAACCCGCTGGCCCAGTGCCTCGCTCGCCACCATGCCCATGAAGTCGAGAAAAGCCTGATTGCAGTCGATGAGCAGGCCCTGATGGTCTTCCAGCCGGATGGGATCCGGGATGGCGTCCAGCAGGCGGCGCTGCAGCAGCTGTTGCTGGCGGAAGGTCTGCTCCAGCTCCTTGCGCTGATCAATCTCGTTGACCATGCCAAACAGGGCTACCGGCTTGCCCTGCTCGTCATAGAGCGGGATCTTGTGGATCTCCATCCAGCTGGTGGTATCGCCGCTGTGGCAGTACAACTGCTGATAGAGCAGGGGTTTGCCCTCCGCCAGCAGCTGCTGATCCTCTTCCCGAAAGACGTCGCCCCACGGCATGTCCGTATCCGTCTTGCCGATGAGGTCTGCCGGTTGCAACAGGCCCGCCTGCTCCGTAAAGGCCTGGTTGGCAAACAGGTAGCGTCCGGCCGTATCCCGGCAGAAGATATTCATGGGTAACTGATCGATGATCTGCTGCAGCAGAGTCAGGGTGAGCAAGGAATTCACGCAGACACTCACGGGGGAAATTTCGAGCGAATCTATGATAGCAGGCTGGTTTTGTAAAGCTTGGGTTAATGTTGACGCATTTCTGCTGATCTCTGCTGACAGTCTGTGCCGTCAACGCCATAATAGCCGCCGGTTGGCCTATGGCCGGATAATATGGATGAGAGAAGCTGCATGAAAAAGATAATGGGGGTAGCCCTGGCCCTGTTGATAGGCGGTTGTGCCAGCGATAACAATGGTGGCGAGCAATACCGCTATAATCCGCCGGTTGCCAAGGCGACCAACAATACCCAGGAGATGCCGATCCCGGTGGATCTGGTGTGGGCCCGCGCTGAGAAGTGGTTTGGCGATCACGGCCTTAACATCGAAAACAGCCAGCGTGGCTCAGGCCTGATGACGGCCAACGTCGAGAACGCGGCCGATGGCCTGGAGTGGCTGGATTGCGGCACCATGGGTTCCAAAGTAGCGTTGGGCAACCCCAATCTGCAGATCAACCTGATCATCACCCAGAGTGGCAACAACAGCGTTGCGACCGTCAACGTCAAGGGCAACACCCAGCTCTACTTCGTCGAATCCTCCGGCGAGCGCGTGCTGGCACCCTCCGTCACCCCGGTCTGCGTCTCTCGCGGTAGCCTGGAACAGAGCCTGTTCTCTACCTTGAGCAACTGATCTGCCGCTGTCGGCCGCCCGCTTGCCTGGTGGCTTGCACGAAACACCCCGTTGCCTGCAACGGGGTGTTTGTTTTTGGGGATCCGCGAGCATAAAGACGGGGAATGCGCGATCCGCTCACCCAGACGGCCACTCCCGAGCGCCAGCATTGCGGCCAGCCATAAAAAACGCCCCGGCAGGAACCGGGGCGTTGTGATGACATGGGCATAGGCTGGCAATCAGAGGGCGCTGTCGCCGTGAAACAGTGCCTGCTCGCCGGATTTGAGCAGATAACCCTTCCAGAGGAAAAGTTGATAGGCACCGCCCTGCCAGGACCCGTTGCCCTCATCCCCTTGCCGGGTCAGCAAGGTCTGCTCACCGTTTGGCAGAGTCAGTTCGGCCTGGCTCTGGTCGGCATTGAACAGCAGGAAGGCGCTGCCAGTCTCATTCGCCTCGAGGGATTGCAGCCGCACCGCCTGTTCGAACAGTCGTACGCACTGGTTGGTCAGGGCGGACCACTGGTAGCCTGCGCTGCCGATGCAGTCATGGCTGTCACGATCACCACCAACCAGATGTTGCTCAGGTGTGCTGCAGGCCGCCAGCAGCAGGGAGGCGGTCATCAGAGTCAGAGTGCGCATGCTTACCCCTGCTTGTCTTCGAGATTGTCCCGCTCGATGACGATGTTGGAGAAACCCAGCTCCTTGAAGTAGTTCTCCTGATAATCTTTCACGCTCTTCTTGTCACGGCGGCAGACCTGCGCCAGCTGGGCCTCCATGGCGTGGAAGCTGGAAAGATCCAGCCCTTCAGCGGCGGCAATGGCGTCGTAGATGCTGCGGAACTTGTCGTTCGCGTAGCCGAGCTCTTTGGCCTGTTTTTTGTAGGTGTAGGTAATCTTAAACGCCATCTGGCCCTTCCTTCTTCGATTTGGCTTGCTTGCGCTGGACATAGAGATAGAGGCTCTCGACCTTCTCCCGGGCCCAGGGGGTTTTGCGCAAGAACTTCAAGCTGGACTTGATACTGGGATCTTCAGTGAAACAGCGGATATTGACTTGCTGCCCCAGCTCTTCCCAGCCGTAGTATTCGACCAGGGCGGTGACGATTGCCTCCAGGGTCAGCCCGTGCAGCGGGTTCTTTGGTTGCGAGGTGCCTGGCTGGTCACTCATGCCTTGGCCGCCAATGTGGCAAAGGGTTGACCCATGCGGGTAGTGACACCATTGGCCAGATGCGGCTCGAAGCCGGCCAACATGCCAGGTCCAAACAGGCAGACCACGGTACTGCCCAGTTTGAACAGGCCCATCTCGGCCCCTTTTTGCAGTGTGATGGCCTCATCACCGCGGTAATCCCAGCGCACCACTTCCTTCTGCTTGGTTGGTGCAATATTACCGGCCCAGATGGTCTCGATACTCGCGACGATCGTGGCGCCGACCAGCACCAGCGCCATGGGGCCGTGCGGGGTGCGGAAGGTGGCAACCACCCGCTCGTTGCGGGCAAACAAATTGGGCACGTTCTCGGCGGTGAGCGGGTTGACGGAGAAAAGATCCCCCGGCACGAACACCATGCTCTCCAGCACGCCGTCCAGCGGCATATGGATGCGGTGGTAATCCTTGGGCGCCAGATAGATGGTGGCAAAGTCGCCATCCTTGAACGGCGCCACCAGATCTTCATAGCCACCCAGCAGTTCACGGGCGCTGTAGTCGTGGCCCTTGGCCTGGATGATGCGCCCCTGATGGATGGGGCCGAGCTGGCTGACAGTGCCATCCACCGGCAGCGCCAGGGTCATGGCATCGTCTACCAACGGGCGTATCCCCGGTTTGAGCTCACGGGTGAAGAACTGGTTGAAGCTCTTGTAGTGTGCCGGGCTCTCGTGCAGCGCTTCGCTCATGTCGACGCCGTACTGCTTGATAAACGCCTCTATCACTTTGGTGGTGAGGTTGCCGGCTTCGGCAGCCGCAAGCTTGCCCACCAGACGGGAGAGGGCGTGTTTGGGCAGGCAGTATTGACCGGCAATTTTCAGGTTGTCAGTGATGCTCATGATCTTCATCGAAATAATAAGTTGAATGGGTCACAGTCGGGCCTGTTGGCGACCGTGGCGGGCTTCCTGCATGGTTTCCAGGATGCGGTGATAGTTGTGGAAGCGATCGGCGCTGATGTCGCCACGGTCGACCGCCGCACGCAAGGCACAGCCGGGATCGTCCTTGTGGGTGCAGTCGCGGAATCGGCAACCACCCAGGTAGTCACGAAACTCGATGAAGCACCAGGTGATGCGATCGGCTTCCAGATGCCAGAGAGCGAACTCGCGGATCCCGGGGGAGTCGATGAGATCGCCGCCGCTCGGGAAGTGGTAGAGCCGCGCAGTGGTAGTAGTATGCGTACCGAGCCCCGAGTTTTCGGAGATCTCGCCGGTCAGCACATCCAGCCCCGGCATCAGGGCGTTGGTGAGCGACGATTTGCCCACCCCGGACTGGCCGACGAAGATGCTGATCTTGCCTTCGAACTGGGCCTTGAGTTCATCCAGCCCTTCGCCGCTCTCGCAGCTGACCAGGATCACCTGGTAGCCCAGCTTGCGATAGGGGTCGAGCTGACTCTCGATGCGGGCGCGGGCCGCGGCATCGAGCATATCGACCTTGTTCAGCACGATGAGCGGCTGGATCTCCACATCCTCTGCGGCCACCAGATAGCGGTCGACGATATTGGTGGAGAACTCGGGCATCACCGCCGAGACGATGATGATCTGGTCTATGTTGGCAGCGATGGGTTTGACCCCGTCGTAGAAGTCCGGCCGGGTCAGCACAGAGTGACGCGGATGCACCGCCTCTATAACCCCGGCGGTCGCGGCATTGAGGCCGGGACGCCAGACCACCTTGTCACCGCACACCAGGCTGCTGATGCTGCTGCGACGCAGGTTGCTGCGGTGGATGGTGCCATCGACCGCTTCCACGTCCGCATGCTGACCGAAGCGGCTGATCACCACCCCTTCGATGGCCGGGCCAAACAGGGTGTCATCCACAACCGTAGTGTGATCTTTTTGCAGCCGCCGCTCGCGGTTGGCCTGGACGCGCCTTTGTTGACCCAGATTGAGTTTTGCTTTCTTTGCCACTCGATTCGCCAGTTTATGAACAGATCCAAAGCCAGTATGATACATGCAAATTGGCAAAATTCCGCCATTCCTCCCAATAGAGAGAGCAATCATGACAGTCAGCGCGCAGAACCTGGTATGGATCGACATGGAGATGACGGGTCTGGACCCCGAAGAGAACGTGGTACTGGAGATCGCCACCATCGTCACCGACAAGGATCTGAACGTGTTGGCACAAGGGCCGGTTATTGCCATCTACCAGAACGATGAAGAGCTGGCCAAGATGGATGACTGGAACGTCAATACCCATACCAAGAGCGGGTTGGTGGCACGAGTCAAGGCGAGTCAGCACGATGAAGCCAAGGCCGTGGCCGAGACGCTCGCGTTTATCCGCCAGTGGGTTCCGGAGCGTACCAGTCCGCTGTGCGGCAACAGCATAGGCCAGGATCGCCGCTTCATGGTCAAACACATGGGCGAGCTGGAAGCCTTCTTCCATTACCGCAACGTCGACGTCAGCACCATCAAGGAGCTGGTACGTCGCTGGCAGCCAGAACTGTTGGATCAGTTCACCAAGAGTGGTTCCCATCAGGCGCTGGATGACATCCGCGAATCCATTGCGGAACTGCGCTTCTATCGCAGCCATGTCTTCAAGATCTGAGTGCCAGGCAAGGGGTTGCCATCGATTGGTTGCTAAAATCGACAGTTCGGCCAGCTTTTGAGCGAACGCGCGCAACCAGACGAAAAAGCCCTTGCAATTGGAAAGAGTGCTCTTATAATTCGGCTCCCGTGCAGTAGCGCAAGCAACCAAATGCTGCACGATTTGTTTTGATGCCATTTTATGGTGTGTGCGGGAATAGCTCAGTTGGTAGAGCACGACCTTGCCAAGGTCGGGGTCGCGAGTTCGAGTCTCGTTTCCCGCTCCAAATTGTGATGATGAAACTGGTTCAATCCAGCCCGATGCGGGAATAGCTCAGTTGGTAGAGCACGACCTTGCCAAGGTCGGGGTCGCGAGTTCGAGTCTCGTTTCCCGCTCCAATCATCCTCACTGACCACAAAATGACAACGCTGTTGCGGGAATAGCTCAGTTGGTAGAGCACGACCTTGCCAAGGTCGGGGTCGCGAGTTCGAGTCTCGTTTCCCGCTCCAAAGTGTGATGATGAAACTGGTTCAATCCAGCCCGATGCGGGAATAGCTCAGTTGGTAGAGCACGACCTTGCCAAGGTCGGGGTCGCGAGTTCGAGTCTCGTTTCCCGCTCCAATCATCTTCACCAGCGTAAAACGACCATTTATGTTGCGGGAATAGCTCAGTTGGTAGAGCACGACCTTGCCAAGGTCGGGGTCGCGAGTTCGAGTCTCGTTTCCCGCTCCAAATATTTGCAATGTGACATCCTGTTGCGGGAATAGCTCAGTTGGTAGAGCACGACCTTGCCAAGGTCGGGGTCGCGAGTTCGAGTCTCGTTTCCCGCTCCAACACATTTGCAAGTGACATTCTGTTGCGGGAATAGCTCAGTTGGTAGAGCACGACCTTGCCAAGGTCGGGGTCGCGAGTTCGAGTCTCGTTTCCCGCTCCAATTTCTCTCCTTGAAGTACACCAATCCAATATTTCAACACATCCATTGCCACATCCAGTTGGTAGAGCGTGATCCGCGCTTGCCAAGGTCGGGGTCGCGAGTTCGAGTCTCGTTTCCCGCTCCAATTTCTCTCCTTGAAGTACACCAATCCAATATTTCAACTGAATCACCCCGGTTTTTCTAGACACTCAGCTGTTGAACGTTTAATTGCTCATTACATCGCGCTGCGATGCGTTGTCGTATATGGCGTTTATTCAGCGCTTCTCCCCCTCCTCCTGCAAGCAGGAACGGAAGTGCTGGCTCACACGGCGAGTGAAATAGGGAAAGCGGTTGTGACAAGAGATGGCAAATGGCGGGCAAAAAAAAAGGAGGAGCAAGTCTCCTCCTACAGGCTCACTGGCGTGGCTTAGAGCAGAGTGACGTTCTCAGCCTGAGGGCCTTTGTTGCCCTGGGTCACAGTGAACTGGACTTTTTGACCTTCAGCCAAGGTTTTGAAACCTGTGCTCTGGATGGAGGAGAAGTGAACGAAAACGTCCGGTCCCTGGGATTGCTCGATAAAGCCAAAACCCTTGGTCTCATTGAACCATTTTACTTGGCCGGTGCGAATGTCAGACATGTGTTAAGTCCTATCTATAACAAAATGAAACTAAGCCTTGTTGGGCAGCATTTGCCTAGAAATCAGGGGTTGAAACATCACTGACCACGTCAATTTGTCCCAGTAGCATGTAGAACAATCCCTGTCTAAAGCACAAACGATTGTACGTGAGCGCGATCCCTTGTCAATTTGGCACTTTTCATTTTTTGAGCAAGCTAAACATATTGTGACGTCAGCGGCTTATTTCATGGCGTCAGGTCAAAAAAAACGGGAGGCCAGCGCCTCCCGTTTTGTTATTCCTTGAGGGCGAATCCTTCGCCCTGCCGGTCATAACGGTAGACCGCCTGACCGTAGGAGCGGATCTCCACTCGCTGGATGCGACGGGTGTCGTCCACCAGGATGAAGATGGCGCGGCCCGATTGCAGGCGGGTCAGCGGGCGGTCCTGTCCTTCGATGGCGATCAGGCGACTGAGCTCGGCCCCCGGCAGCTCGAACTTACGCCAGATGGAGTAGAGGGTCTCGCCGGCTTGCACCTCGTGTTGCAGCCAGGTGCCGTTGACCTTCTCTTCGACCGGTTTGGCTGCAGCGGGTGCACTGCCAGCCACGCCATTGCCGACGGTAAGAGCCTGAGCAGGCACGGCCAGCGGCACTTCCAGCGAACCGGACGGGGCCGCTTTCGGGGCGGCAGGCGCAGGTTCCCAGGCCAGCAACAGCAGCCAGATGGGCACCAGTACCAGCAGGCCAATGGTGTGTTTGCGGGGCAGCGGGCTGGTCAGCTTGAATTTGCCTGCTTTGGCATCCTGGCGGCGTTGGCCGAGGTTGCTCATCCCTTGGCCAAATCGTTGGCGCAGGGACAGGGTCGCGGCATTGATGCGATGAAGCAGGGATCTTTGTGATTCGTCTTGGCGACGCTGCTGGGCTCGTCTGTTATGGCCTCGTGGGCGACGGTCCGGGGTGGGCACGGCATTTACCTCTCACTACATTGCCTGCCATCAGGCAAATTCGTCGCCTATGGTAAACGGACTCGCCCCCGAGGGGGAGAGTCCTGATGCGGAAAATTATCAGCTGAGACGAAATTGACCCAATAATTGCTGCAATTTGTCGGCCGCCTGACGCAATGCCTGACTGGCTTTGGCCGTTTCGGTCGCATCCTGAGCAATGTCGTTGGCCAGTGCGTTGGTTTTTGACAGGTTGCCGGAGACGGTTTCGGAGACTGAGCTCTGCTCTTCGGCGGCGGAGGCTATCTGGTAGGTCATGTCGTTGATGGTGGAGATCGCCTTGTAGATGCTGCCGAGCGCCTCTTCTGCCAGATCCGCTTCGCTCACCGCCTGATGGGTCAGCTGCTGGCTCTGGGTGATGGCGTTGACCGCATTGGTGGAGCTCTGGCGGATCTTCTCGATCAGCTCCTGGGTGTTCTGTACCGCCTGCTGGGTGTTGCCCGCCAGTTTGCGTACCTCATCGGCCACTACCGCAAAGCCGCGCCCCTGTTCGCCTGCCCGGGCTGCCTCGATGGCGGCGTTGAGGGCGAGCAGGTTGGTCTGATCGGCAATCCCCTGAATCACGGTGAGGATGCTGGTGATCTGGGCGCTGTCGTTGGCCAGCCCTTCGACCACTTCAGCCCCTTTACCGGCCTCTGCCGCGACCTTGTGCATCGACTGGATCACCTGCTGGAAGCGCTCCTTGCCCTGATCCGCCGCGCTTTGCGCCTGCTTGGCGGAGTCGGCGGTGTTGTTGGCGTGGGTGGCCACTTCCTGGCTGACATAGGACATCTCTTGCACCGCGGTCAGCATCTGCTCCATCTCCGCCTGGTGATGCTGCAGGTTGGTGTCGGTCTGACGGGCGATACGGTCGGTATCGCCGGCATGGCGGTTCACCTCGCTGGCGGTCTTGAGCACATCCCCCAGCAGCCCTTGCAGCTTGTCGATAAAGCGGTTGATGCCTTTGGCCAGATCCCCCAGCTCGTCCACCGAGCGGGTCGCGAGGCGTTTGGTGAGATCCCCCTCGCCATCGGCGATGTCATTCACCAGGCTGACCATCTGACGGATGGGCCCCGTGATGCTGCGGGCTATCACCAGCATGGTGGCCAGCGCCAGCACCAGCACTATGAGTGCACCCACCAGTTGTTGGGTCATGGCGGCCCGGTTCATGTCGCCCAGCTGGCTCTCCAGCTGGTCGGCCCCCGCCAGTACCACCTTGTAGGGCAGTGTGACGATGATGGCCCAGTTGCGGCTCATCCCCGGTACCATGATAGGCACAGAGATTCGGAATGATTCATCCAGCTCCTGGCGCTGCACTTCCGGTTTCAGGTATTGCTGCCACTGGTTGCCGAGCAGCTTGTCGGCCCGGCTGCCCAGCAGGCTGGTGTCGCCGCTGGTGCCCGTGATGACGCCAGCGGCGCTGACGATCAGGGTCTCGCCCTGGCCGTCATAGATGTTGCTGTTGAGGGACTGGGCCTGACGGCTGATGGAGTCCACCGCCAGATCCAGTGCGACGACGCCCTTGAATTGACCCGCCACCATGATGGGGGTGGTGATGGTGCTGACCAGCACCTGCTGGCCGTTGATGTCCACCTTGAAGGGATCGATGAGGCAGGAGCGGCCCTCCCGTTTCGGGCAGGCGTAGTAGTCGTTGGCCGGATTGCCAAACTCGTCGGCATCGCTCTTCTCGATGGAGAGCAGCAGGTCTGTGCCTATCTGCTCCTTGTCACGGTAGAAGTAGGGGACGAAACGGCCCTGGCTGTCACTGCCCAGTGCCGTTTGACCGGCGAAGGCGGCGTCCTGGTCGTCGAAGCCGTTGGGCTCGAAGCCGGCGAAGGCGCCATACAGTTGTGGTTCCAGGTTGAGCTGTGCCTTGAGCAGGTCGGTCGCCTGCTGGCGATCCAGTGGCAGCTTGCCCTGCTGCTGCAGGGCGAGGGCACTGGCCATCTGCTGGGTATAGGAGAGCCCCTTTTGCAGCAACTGGTTGATGGTGGCTGCCTCGGCGCGGGCGTTGGCACTGACCTTCTGCCAGGCCTCCTGCTGCAGGGCGGCGCGGCTGGAACTGATGGTCAGTTGCTGGGTCTGTTGACCGGAATACTGGTTGAGCAGGATCAATATGACCAGGGCTGTGGTCATGGCGATCCCGGTCATCACCAGAATGCGATTCTGGATAGAACGGAACTGCATCGTCTCTTCCTTGTGTCGTGAGAAGTAGTGTGAGAGTTATTTGACTGTCGGCCGGAGGAGGCTGCTCTCCAACATGTCCCATAGCAAATCGGAAATGCCGCTTCTGTTTTGCGATCCCCCTCAAATATCAGGTGCTAAGCGGTCACCAGACACATTTAACCCCCTACTTTAGCGTGCCATAACCTCATGGTTTTCCCATCCGGGATTCTGAGTGCTAAAATGCGACGGTTTTTTCTAACGAATTGGCCCAAGGCCCTCTACACAAGGCTTAAAGATGAAAGTCAAAACCCGTTTTGCTCCCAGCCCGACCGGCTTTTTGCATGTCGGCGGTGCCCGTACCGCACTCTATTCCTGGTTGTTTGCAAAGAGCCAGGGCGGTGAGTTCGTGCTGCGTATTGAGGATACCGACCTGGAACGTTCCACTCAGGAGGCGATCGACGCCATCATTGAGGGCATGGAATGGCTGGAGCTGAACTGGGATGAGGGTCCCTACTACCAGACCAAGCGTTTCGATCGCTACAACGGCATCATCGACGAGATGCTGGCCGATGGTCGCGCCTACAAGTGCTATTGCTCCCGTGAGCGGCTGGATGCGCTGCGCGAAGGCCAGATGGCCAGCGGCGAGAAGCCCCGTTATGACGGCACGTGCCGGGATGGCGCCCACGATCACCCGGCCGATGCGCCGCACGTTATTCGCTTCCGCAACCCGACCGAAGGCTCTGTGGTGTTCGACGACCACGTGCGTGGCCGCATCGAGTTCGCCAACACCGAGCTTGACGATCTCATCATCCGCCGTACCGATGGCGCGCCGACCTACAACTTCTGCGTCGTGGTCGATGACTGGGATATGGAGATCACCCATGTGGTGCGTGGTGAAGACCACATCAACAATACCCCGCGCCAGATCAACATCTACAAGGCGCTGAACGCCCCAGTGCCGGAGTTTGCCCACGTCTCCATGATCCTGGGTGACGACGGTGCCAAGCTCTCCAAGCGCCACGGTGCTGTCTCTGTGATGCAGTACCGCGATGACGGCTACCTGCCGGAAGCGCTGCTGAACTACCTGGTGCGTCTGGGTTGGTCCCACGGCGATCAGGAGATCTTCACCCTGGACGAGATGATCAAGCTGTTCAGCCTGGATGCCATCTCCAAGTCCGCCTCCGCCTTCAACACCGACAAGCTCTTGTGGCTGAACAACCACTACATGCGCAGCCTGGATCCGGCTTATGTGGCCAAGCATCTGGCCTGGCACATGGCAAACCAGCAGATCGACACCAGCAAGGGCCCGGCGTTGCCTGAGGTGGTCACCCTGCTGGCCGAGCGCTGCAACACCCTGGTGGAGATGGCCGCCCAGAGCCGTTATCTGTTCGAAGAGTACGAAGCCATCGACGAAGCGGCCGCCAAGAAGCACCTGCGCGGTGTGGCTGCCGAGCCGTTGACCCTGGCCAAGGCCAAGCTGGCGGCGCTGGAGACCTGGACCACCGAAGCGCTGCACGAGCTGATTGAAGCCACTGCCGCCGAGCTGGGTCAGGGCATGGGCAAGGTTGGTATGCCGCTGCGTGTTGCCGTTACCGGTCTGGGTCAGTCCCCGGGTATCGACGCCGTGATGGCACTGGTGGGCAAGGAGCGCGTGCTGGCCCGCATCGACCGCGCACTGGCTTACATCGAAGCGCGCATGGCAGCCGAGTAAGCTTGCCGTCGCACATTGCCGTCACCGGTTTGGGGTCATCTCTCCCCGGGTATCGACGCCGTGATGGCACTGGTGGGCAAGGAGCGGGTGCTGGCTCGCATCGACCGCGCTTTGGCGTATATCGAAGCGCGCATGGCCGCCGAGTAAGTCGCCTGCTGCCGCGACTGGTGGCAGCCGGATAAATTGCCTTCCACTGACAATAAAGGGCTCCCGCGAGGAGCCCTTTGTTTTTATCAGCTAACCAGATTTGTGACATAAAACAGCGAGATAGCGGCAGTGTTGTCGGTAAAAACAGCTAACTGATTGAATTTTGACTAAACGCGCCAGTCGGCGTTATTTTTGGGTTGACAGCAAAGCGGGTGATGCCTATCATGCGCCTCCGTTGCCGGAGATAACTTCGTCAGCGCCGAGGTGAGTTGGGGTTATAGCTCAGCTGGGAGAGCGCTTGCATGGCATGCAAGAGGTCCGCGGTTCGATCCCGCGTAGCTCCACCAAATTCTCCTCGAACAATCTGGAATCAAAGGGGTTATAGCTCAGCTGGGAGAGCGCTTGCATGGCATGCAAGAGGTCCGCGGTTCGATCCCGCGTAGCTCCACCAGATTCCAAATTGGCAATTACAGTACCCAGGGCAGTGCGGTGTGTATCACCCAGGCCGACCTTTGTGGGGTTATAGCTCAGCTGGGAGAGCGCTTGCATGGCATGCAAGAGGTCCGCGGTTCGATCCCGCGTAGCTCCACCACTATTTACGGCAAATGGCCGCCAGAACCATTTGTTGAGTACGAAATTTGGGGTTATAGCTCAGCTGGGAGAGCGCTTGCATGGCATGCAAGAGGTCCGCGGTTCGATCCCGCGTAGCTCCACCACTCTTTACGACAGATGGCCGCCAGAACCATTTGTTGGGTACGAAATTTGGGGTTATAGCTCAGCTGGGAGAGCGCTTGCATGGCATGCAAGAGGTCCGCGGTTCGATCCCGCGTAGCTCCACCAATTTCTTGTAACAAGAAGCCAAAAGGCCACCGTTATCGCGGTGGCCTTTTTGTTTGGCTCTGTCCCAATTACGTGTTGAAAGGCTAATCTTGAAGTAGGCCATTACCTTGAGGTCTACCATCATGGATACCCCAGCCTTTCAACACCTGTTGTCCCTTTTTCCCCAGTTAACCCTGCGCCAGCGCCGTGTTGCTCAGCAGGAGCTCACTGCACCCCACACCATTACCTCGCTCAATACTCAGTTACCGGCATGCAGTGGCTGCCCACATTGTCAGGCTGATGTCACCCAGCTGGCACCCTGGGGATGGAGTCGGGGACTGCGCCGCTACCGTTGCAAACTGTGTCTGCGCACCAGCACCGTTTTGACTAAAACTCCTCTGGCCCGGTTGCGCAAAGCCCAGTGCTGGGAAGACTACGCGCAAGCCCTCATCGAAGGACTGACTGTCCGCCAAGCCGCGCGGCGCTGTGGGGTCAGCAAAAACACCGCGTTCCTCTGGCGTCACCGCTTCTTGCGCGCGATGGCAACCCATCAGGCCACCCGGGAAGAGGGCATCGTTGAGGTTGATGAGACCTTCTTCCTTGAATCGTTCAAGGGGCAGCGGGGACTGCCGCGTCCGGCACGTCATCGCGGTGGTAAAGGTCGAACTCGTGGAACCGGGCCAGATTACATCCCGGTGATGGTGGTACAAGACCGTGCAGGCCACCATGCGGATTTCCAGTTGGAGAAAATAGATGCCGAGACGGTCATCGCGGTGTTGAAGCCGTTGGTGTCACCGGATGCGGTGCTGTGTAGCGATGGAGCGGGTGTGTATGCCTGTTTCAGCAAAGAACAGGGTGTAACTCATCAGGTGGTGCGCAATCGTCAAGGCGAACGGGTGTTCGGTGCGTATCACATCCAGCACGTAAACGGGTATCACCATCGGTTGAAAGAGTGGATGAAGCGGTTCCATGGCGTGGCGACGCACTACCTGAAGAACTACCTGGGTTGGCGCAGGATGCTGGAGCGTTATGGAAAAGGCGTAAATATCAAAGCATGTTTGCATGAGGCGCTGGGGCGCCCCATGCAACACGTAATTGGGACATAGCCTTTTGTTTTGGCTCATTTTTCGTCCAGCCCGTCTCTTGCCCGTAAAAAAGCCCGCTGCGATGCGGGCTTTTGGCGTGATGGCAACGCCGCATCAGCCGCGACGACGACGCCAGGCCAGCGGCAGCAGGGCCAGCAACAGGGCGCCCATGGCACCGCCGCCGCCATTGCTCTCTTCTTTCAGCTTGAGATCGACGATGATGGGATCATGGTCGGAGGCGCTGAACGGGTTGCCGGACTTGATCATGTCGCCGCTGAAATCACGGCCGTACTCGAACAGGTTGCTTTCGAACGAGTTGATGTGCCAGTCGGCGACCGCGATGACCTTGCTGGCAAGTGCCGGGTTGGCGAGGGCATAGTCCAGGGTGCCGAGTTCGGCCTCGTAGCTGTAGGAGATGGCCTTCTCCTTGTTGAACTTGACGTTCATGTCGATCAGGCCGTAGCCCTTGCTCACCTCGCTGCCGGTCTGTTCATAGACCTGATCGCCGAGGAAGGTCTGGGAAGCGGAGACTATCTTGCGCTGACCCTCGGTCGGCAGATAGTCGGTCAGCACCCTGATCGCATCTTCCCTGGCGTAGGAGTTGAAATCCCCCACCAGCAGCACCTGGCCCGGCAGCGTGCTCACCGCCTCGCCCAGCACCTTGGCGGCACTGACCCGGAACTCGGTGCACTTGCCTTGCAGATCGGCCGGCTCCTTGCCATCCAGGTTCTCCAGGCAGCCGGATCCCTTTGACTTGAGGTGGTTGACCACCAGGGTCAGCGGCTCCTTGCTGCCCTCGACGGTGAAACGCTGCACCAGAGCGTCACGCTGGGAGGCCTGTTTCTCGACCCCTTTCGCGTCCTGGTATTTTTGTACCGGCAGCGCGATGACGCTGGCATCCCCCTGCGGCGTCAGCCTGGCGGGTCGGTAGATCATGGCCACCATGATGGCGTCGTCACCGAAGAAGCGCTCGTTGCCAAGCAGCGCCTTGGGCAGGGCCACGAAGGCGTACTGCTTGCTGGCATCCTTCTGCCGGGCGTTGAGGCTTTGCACCAGATCACTGATGGCGGAGTGGCTGTCGAAGCCGTTGTTCTCCATCTCCATCAGGCCGAGCAGGTCGGCATCCATCTCTGTGATGGCGTTGACTATCTTGGTGCGCTGCAGCTGGAAGTCCTCCAGGTTCTTGGCACCGCGGTTGCAGCCCTTGGCGTCGTCCGCATCCGCCTGATCCTTGCACAGTACGTTGAGTGCGCCACCCACGCTGGAGTGGCTGGTGAAGTAGTTGAGCACGTTGAAGCTGCCGATGCGCAAGTCGGTGCCATCGGCACGGGCCGGAGCGCTCTGGCGATCGTTGTCGCTGGTGCGCAGCAGATCGCCGGCGGTGATCACCTGATCCTGCGGCACTATCAGCCGGTATTCGTTGTAGCTGTAACCCACCAGTGCATCCAGATTGACCGGGGCGTCGCCGATGCGCAGGTAATCCTGCTCCGGCTCCCAGCCCGGCAGCCAGGGCAGCTTGCCATCGGCGGCCTTGAAGTCGGATTCGAGGAACACCCGGTTGTTGGCGTTGGCCTTGGCCAGTGCCTTGGCGGCCTTGCTGTCTGCCTCGTGCAGCTGGGTCGGCTTCATCAGTGGCGCCTGGTGGGAGAGCACCAGGTTGTTGCGTTTGGCGGCGTAGTCATAGCTGAAATTGCGGCTTATCTTGAGCGCGCTGTCGGCATCCAGCCGCACCCGCATCCCTTCATGACGCTCCAGCGCCCGGGCCAGGGTCTCGTTTTCCAGTACCCGCAGCGGCACGGCGGCAGGGGCCGCCCTCTGGGCGAGGACTTGCAGGCGCGGGATGCCGCTGTCAACGACCGGCTTGAGCTGGGTGTGGTTGTAGTACTCCTCGACCTTGGCCTCAAGGCAGACTTCGGCGCCCGGCTTGATGTCCGGGTACTTGCTGGCGAAGTGCTTGTCATTGAGGTAGACGAAGATGCCGTCCGAGGTCTGGGGGTTGCCATCACCCTGCACATCTTGCAGGTAGAATCCCTTGTTGAGGCTTTCGCCAAGCGCGGAGACCACCGCCTTGACCATGACGCTCTGGGGGCTTTCGAACTTGTCGCTGGGAATGAGCGGACTCTTGTTGCCACTACCCTGAATGACGGGAATGGGGGTGAGGAGACTGTCAGCCGGGCAGCTGAAGCTGGCGGCATGGAGGGATGGGGAGGCGATCGCAATCCCCACGGCCAGCGACAGCAGGGTACGTGTTCCTTTCATAACGGTTCCTTTTTTATTTTTTGCCAGTGTTTCCATCGCCTTGGCTCATCGGCCAAGGGCGCGCATTGTCACATTTCTGGCATGCCATACCAGTGAGCCAACGCACATTACGGGGATGCAAATGAGAGCGCTCTCGGTTTTTTTGACTTGGCTAACAGTATGAAATTAATGACAAAAAAGTTAATTCAACCCAGGCAGCAACTGTGATCTGGCTGCCATCCACATATTTTTCTTCGAGAATGAAGATTGAGGCCCGGTTGCTTGATTTCTATACTCATCTTGTTCCTCACGGAACCCAGATAAAGGGCAATCCGGCCGAGATGCCGGGACGCAATGCCTCCGGTCTCCAGCTCAGTCGAGTTCGAGCGCGTGGCTTCTTGGGGGGATGGTGGAGTCTGTGGCAGGTCCATTGCCAGTTGTCTGTCCCCATGACGCAGGTTGCGATTGTTCTTTGTCCTGGTGACCAATGCCAAGACAAAACAAGGAAGAAACAATATGCAACAGACCTTTAGGTCCAGCAGGCTTGCCATGCTGGTGGCCTTGGCTGCCATGCCAGCCGGGGCACAAGCCGTGTCTTATCCCGCCTATCAGGCTGGCACCGCCTACAAGAGTGGCGATGTGGTCAGCAATGCAGGCTCCCTCTACGAATGCAAAGAATTTCCCTACTCCGGCTGGTGCGGGGCCTCGCCCTATCACTATGCCCCCGGGGTGGGGGTGGTCTGGGCCGATGCCTGGAAGCTCTATGGCGGCGAGGTGCCACCACCGGCGCTCGGACTGGCAATCAGTTCGCCCGCCTCTGGTAGCGCTTTCAACGAGGGCGCCCCCGTGGCTTTGGCGGTGACCCTGAGCGGCAACAGTAGTGCCTTGGTCAAGGTCGAGTATCTGGTCGATGGTCAGCCGGTGGCGGTGAGCAGCGGGGCGCCCTGGTCAGCCAGCTGGGTCGCCACCGGTGTCGGCCCCCATCAACTCACATCTCGTGGGCTGGACAAGGATGGCAAGCTGCTGGGCGAGGCAAATGCCAGCTTCAGCGTCAACGCCGTGGTCGCGCCGGAGGCGCCCAGGGTGAGCATCAGCAGCCCGACCAGCGGCGCCAGGGTGACCCTGGGTCGCAGCGGGGCGGTCAGTGGCAAGGTCACCGATGCCAACAATGACGTGGCCAGAGTCGAGCTCTATGTGGATGGCAAGAAGGTGGGCGAGGACGTCAGCGCCCC
The DNA here is from genome assembly GCF_000820025.1 of Aeromonas popoffii. Taxonomy (GTDB): domain Bacteria; phylum Pseudomonadota; class Gammaproteobacteria; order Enterobacterales; family Aeromonadaceae; genus Aeromonas; species Aeromonas popoffii. The sequence goes on along the minus strand of NZ_CDBI01000044.1, from coordinate 79,195 downwards.
CTGGCTGGTCAACTGGACGCCCCAGAGTAAGGGGGCTGCTGGCCTCAAGCTGGTAGCGACCGACAAGGAAAATCTGGTGGGCGAGTCGGCCCAGGTCGATGTGCAGGTGGAAGAGGCGGCTCTGCCGCCCACAGGGGGCAACCTCTCCTGCGATATCCGTCAGATCTATCGCCCGGACGGTTACGAGTGCATGGGGGATGATCATGCCCGCCGGGTCATCGGCTACTTCACCTCCTGGCGCACCGGCAAGAATGGCCTGCCCGCCTATCTGGTGAGCGACATCCCCTGGGACAAGATCACCCACATCAACTATGCCTTCGCGGCGGTGGATGAGCAGAGCCACCTGATCAAAGTAGACGACGCGGCCACCAAGATGACCTGGAGCGGGGTTGCGGGTGCCGAGATGGATCCGGAATTTGCCTACCAGGGCCACTTCAACTTGCTGTCGAAGTACAAGAAGCAGTATCCGGACGTGAAGACCCTCATTTCGGTCGGGGGCTGGGCCGATACTCGAGGCTTCTATACCGCCACCACCAAAGGCGATTGCTCGGTCAATACTGCCGGTATCAACACCCTGGCTGACTCGGCGGTGAGCTTTATCCGCCAGTACGGCTTTGACGGGGTCGATATCGACTACGAATACCCCACCTCCATGAAGGATGCGGGCAACCCCAACGACTTCCCGCTCTCCAATCAGTGCCGGGCCAAGCTGTTTGCCAATTACGAGGTGCTGATGAAGACCTTGCGGGCGCGGCTCGACAACGCTGGTAACGAAGATGGCCGCAAGTACATGCTGACCATCGCCTCACCGGCATCGGCCTATCTGCTGCGCGGGATGGAGAACTTCCAGGTCACCCGGTACCTCGATTACGTCAACCTGATGACCTATGACTTCCACGGCGCCTGGAACCATTTTGTCGGTCACAACGCGGCGCTGTTCGACAACAATGCCGACCCCGAGCTCTCCCACTGGGGCGTCTATAACCAGACCCAGTTTGGTGGCATCGGTTACCTCAACGCCGCCTGGTCTGCCCACTATTTCCGTGGTGCGCTGGCGGCCGGCAAGATCAACGTGGGTGTGCCCTATTACACCCGCGGCTGGCAGGGGGTGAGCGGTGGCAGCCATGGCTTCGGCGGCAAGGCGGCCCTGCCGAGCCAGAACCAGTGTCAGCCCGGCACTGGCGGCAGCACCATTCCGTGTGGCAACGGGGCGGTCGGCATCGACAACATCTGGCACGACCTCGACAAGAACGGCAAAGAGATCGGCGGCGGCGCCGTGCCCATGTGGCATGCCAAGAACCTGGAGCACGCGGCCAGCCTCGGTATCACCACGCTGCCGAGTTACGGCATCGCCTGGGGTCTGGATCCCAACAATCCGGCGCACGTGATGCAGGGCACGTATGTGCGTTACTACGATGACAAGGCCCACGCGCCCTGGTTGTGGAACGAAGAGAAGAAGGTGTTCCTCTCCACCGAAGATGAAGAGTCCATGGGCCACAAGTTGGACTACATCATCAAGCGCGGGTTGGGCGGTGTCATGTTCTGGGAGATGGCGGGTGACTACGCCTTCGATCCGGCCAAGAACGAGTACGGCATGGGCAGCACCCTGACCTCCCTGGCTTACGAGAAGTTTGCCAAGGCAACTCCGTACAACGCCAAGCAGAATGATCTGGCCGCGCCGAGCGCCCAACTCGACATCCAGGTCAGCCTCTCCGGCTTCAAGGAAGGGGACTCCAACTACCCGATCAACCCGACACTCAAGCTGGTCAACAAGTCGACCCAGACTATTCCGGGCGGCGCGCGCATCGAGTTTCTGGTGCCCACTTCCACCTCTGACACCATCACGGATCAGAGTGGCATGGGGTTGAAAGTGGTAGAGAGCGGTGGCAACGACAACTCGGAAGGCATTGCGGGCGAGAAGGACTTCCACAAGGTCGCCATGACCCTGCCGGGCTGGCAGACCCTGGCACCGGGGGCCGAAATTGAAGTCGCCATGACCTACTACCTGCCCGCCGCTGGCGTGCCGAGCGGTATGCGCCTCATCAGCGGCAGCCAGACCATAGGGCTCAAGGCCGAGTTCCCGACCCTGCCGGAGGCGGTACTGGGCTCCGGCGGCGAGACCAGCTGCAGCAGCCAGAACGTCAATCCGGCGGCCTACAAGGCCTATCCGAGCTGGCCGCAGGGGGATCATGCCAATGGTGGCGATCGCATGACCCATAACAAGGTGGTGTGGCAGGCGAACTGGTGGACCAGCAGCGAACCCAAGGCCACCGATGGCAGCTGGAAGCTGGTATGTAGTTACTGATCTGATAACACCTGTGTTGATGCCATGGGTGGCAAGGCACTACCAACAGGATCGATCCGGAGCCCAGGCTCCGGATTTTTTATGGCGGAATATATAAAAAGAGGGGGATAAAAAAAGACCGCTCCGAAGAGCGGCCAATTGCCACCAAGGCAACCTGCGGGGCGGTCCCTTGTTATGTGCCGCGGGCGGGGCCAAACCGTGACCTTGTTTATTGGGTGACGGCGCCGCCCTGTTGCTCCTTGAGGAAGTTTATCCAGGGAGAGGCACGGCCACTGACGTTGCCATTCTGGGCGGCCTGGGTGAAGGCGGAGAGGGCCTCCTTCGGTTTTTGCTGCTCAAAATAGGCGACCCCGGTCAGGAATTTCAGATCGGCGCGTTGTTCACCATTGGCATTGGCCGCAGGCTTGGCGGCCAGGGCCACCAGATCCTGATAGCGTTTGCTCTGGATCATCATGCGCGCCATCTTCAATTGCAGTTCGGCATCCGGAGCCAGCTTGTAGGATCTCGCCAGGGTATCGATGGCGGGATCCAGCTCCTTGGCCTGATGCCAGTAGTTGGCCAGTGCCTTGAAGTTGGTTGCGCTGCTCTCTATGGTGCCCTCCTTCATCGCCTTCTCCATCACGCGTGCCGCCCGGTGAGGAATACCGGCGAAGGCCAGGTAGTTGGCCAGCCGCTGCAATTCGGCCGGCTCGGTCAGCATACCGAGGTGGTAGGCCGATTCGAGCGCCGCCAGCGCCTTGGCATCGTTGCCCGCCTGCATGTGCATGGCCGAGAGCTGGGTCCAGTACTTTTTCTTGGCCGGGTACATGTCGACCAGGGTCGTCAGCACTTCGGTGGCCGGTTTGTACTGTTTCAGCTCGTAATGAGCCCCCATCTTCAGCAGATACCAGGACTCCGGCGCTTTACCTGCCGAGAGCTTGATCGCCTGATCCACCGCCGGGATCGCTTCCCGGTACTGCTTGAGTTGTACGTGGGCGTTGGCCAGCGTGATGTAGGCGTGCGGGGTCGGTTTCTCATCCTTGCCGAGACTCGCAAACCACTGGTTCATGGTACTGATGGAGGCCTTGAAGTTGCCCTCCGCCATGTAGAGCTGGGCCAGGTTGTAGCGCACCTGCTGGGCCACGGGCTGCGGCAGGCCGCCGGTGGCGATGGCATCGGCAAAGTATGTGGTCGCCTGACCGTACTTCTCCTGCTGCGCCGCCACGAAGCCGAGGGTCTGCAATATGACCCCCTTGTCGTAGACCCGCTCACCGGCGCCGGACAGCGCCTCCTGCAGCTTGGCATTGGCCTCGCCGTATTTCTTCTCGGTGATCAACGCCTGTGCCTTGTTGACCGCGCGATAGGCGCGGTCAGAGAGGGCAGGCTGCTCGGCGGCCCAGCTGGCTGTGCTGAGCAGCACCGCCATGGCAACCGGGGCGAGGATCAGGGTGTGTAACTTTTTCATCGCCACCTTCCTTAGTTGACCGCAAACTCGATTTCTTGCTGCATGCGGGTGGCCTGCGCCTTGCCATCGACCATGGCCGGTTTAAACGTCCATTTGGCGATGGTCTTGCGCGCCTCCTTGCCGAGGTCATAGCTGCGGGGCTCTTCTTTCACGATCCGCACGTTGCTGACGGTGCCACGTTCGGTCACGGTGAACTCTACCAGCACCTTGCCGGAGGCGAGTCCCGCCAGCGCCGCCTTGCGGGGCATCATGGGTTCGAAGGTCGCCATCGGAATGGCGCCGTTGTTGCCACCCATGCCGCCACCCCCCCCGCCTGTGCTGTAGGCGCCGAGGGCGTTGCCACCACCTATGTTGACCGGGAGGTCGAGCTTGGGCATGTCCATCGGTGAGCTTTCCATCTGCGGCCGATCCGTGCTGGCCACTTCCATCTCGGGAGGGGGAGGTGGCCGGTTCGGGGGCGGCGGTTTGGGCAGCTCGCGTTGTCTCTCTTGCAGGGTTTCCTGAGGGCGAACCCGAATGAAGTCGGTCATGCTGACGTCTTCGGATTCCACCAACTCCCGGTGATCCGGTGTGATGAGCTTGTTCATTCCCAGAAACAGGAAGAACACCACCACACAGGAGACAGCTAACGATATCAGGTATCTCATGGCGCTCGCTCCGGCATCAGCTGCTCTTGCTCGCCGCGATGGAGATGTTCTGGACACCGGCCATGCGGATCTGATCCATGACCTGGACCACCAGACCTGAACGGGATTCGTTATCGGCCTGGATCACCACGGCGCTCTCCGGATTCTCGGCCCGCAGCCGCTCTATGTTGGCCCGTACGGCCCCCACTTCGACGATACGCTTGTCGACCCAGACCTGACCGTTCTCGCGCACCGCGACCATGATGTTCCCCTTCTTCACTGTCTCGGCCGTGCTGGCGCTCGGGCGGTTGATCTCCACGCCGGACTCCTTGACGAACGAAGTGGTGACGATGAAGAAGATCAGCATGATGAACACTATGTCCAGCATGGGGGTCAAATCGATGGCCGCCTCATCAGCACTGCTGTCGCTGTGACGTTTTCTCATGGCAAAAACTCCTTGCTTGTTCTGTGCCCCCGCCAGGCTCGCGTCCGGCGGGGGAGTGCATCCTGCATCAACCGTGTTTCAGGTTGTCTTCCAGCTTCTCGACCGCCAGCTTGGCCTTGTGATCGAGCTGGTTGACAAAAAACAGGCCGGAAAGGGCGGCAATCATGCCCGCCATGGTCGGTACCGTCGCCTTGGAAATGCCCGAGGCCATCGCCCTGGGGGAGCCGGTGCCGGTGATGGCCAGGGTGTCAAACACCTGCACCATACCCACCACGGTTCCCAGCAGCCCCATCAGTGGACAGAGGGCGATCAGCACCTTGATGACCGGCATTCCCTTGTCTACCGCCATGGCAACCCGAGAGACCAGCTCGCGCCGGATCTGCTTGGCAGACCAGGAAAGATGGTCACTGCGGGCCTGCCAGGTTGCCTTGGTCTGTTTCACCTGCTTGGGGTAGACCGCTATGAAGTAGAACCAGCGCTCCAGTAGCAGGGCCCACATCATCAGGGTCAGGAAGAACAGGGCGACCAGTACGTCGCCCCCCAATCCCAGAAACCGGCGGACCGACTCGACTTCTTCAATCAACCAGAACCACATGGGTGACTCCTTACGCTGCGGCTTTGGAGGCGTGCAGACGTTCCTGATAACGGGCGACGAAACCGGCGCTCTGCTCTTCCAGCACCTGGATGAGACGACGGCTTTGGGTCTGCACTATGGTGTAGAGGAACAGCATGGGCACGGCCACGACCAGACCCTGCATGGTGGTGACCAGAGCCTCCGAGATACCACCCGCCATCAGCTTGGGATCACCGGTACCGAACAGGGTAATGGCCTGGAAGGTAGCGATCATCCCCACCACGGTACCGAGCAGACCGAGCAGCGGTGCGACTGAGGCGATCAGCTTGATGATGCTGATGCCCTTCTCGAATTTGGGCACATTGCGCAGAATGATCTCGTCCAGTTTGGATTCCAGATCCTCTATGTTGTCACCGCTATGGCTCTGGTAAGCCCCCAACATCTCGCCGATGGGGTTGCCTTTGATGATCTGATCGGATTTCAGCTGCTTGCGCATGGCGCCGCCAATGAGGGAGAGGCGGGCGCCGCAGAACAGGGCCAGCAGGGTGCCGAGCACGCCGAGCACCATGATGACGTAACCCACTTCACCGCCCTGATCGACCCGCTCCTTGAAGGTGGGCGACTGCACCAGCAGGGAGAGGATCACGCCGCGGGACGGGTCGACGAAGATGGGCTTGACGCCACCACCACTCTGTTCAAACTCGGCGATAGGTGCCAGTACGCTCTTCTCCGGCTGACGGGAGAGTTGCTCGAACTTGCCGGTCTCCGGCACGAAGGTGAGGTACTTGCCCTCGGAGACGGTGTTGAATTCACCGATCTGGGTCACTGTCTTCTCGGCCTGGTTGCCCTCGCCGTACACCACGGTCGCCGGCATCTGACTCACCTTGCCACCGTCAACCATGCGGCTGAGGGTGGTGGTCCAGAAGGCGGTCAGATCATCGCTGGAGGGGAGCTCCTTGCTCTCTGCCAGACGGGTCAGCAGCGCCGCCTGCTCAGGGTGCTCGACCCGGCGGGCGGAGGCATTGAAGATCCCCTTGAACTCACCGGCAAACTGACGCAGCACCCCGAACATCTCGCCCATGTTGCCGGAACGCTGGCGCAGGGTGTCAGTCAGCTCGGTCAGCTGCTTGTCGTTGGCATCGAAGGTCGCCTTGAGCTGTTCGCCCTTGGCGGTTTCGGCAGCCAGCTCGGCCTTGGCCTTGGCCAGCAATGCCCCTTGCTCGTTTTTGTCAGCCAGGAAACGGGCTTCCCGCTCCTTGTTGAGCTGGGATTCGCTCAGGCTGGAGGCCTTGACCTGATTGAGCAGCGCGTTCAGATCTACCGGTTTCTCGGCGGCGGTCACCGGCAGAATGATCAGGGTGGCTCCCGCCATCAGGGAGGCAATAGCAAGTTTGATTCCTTTCATGATGCTTTCTCCGCAGTTTGAACCGGCAGCTTGATGAGCGCGGGGGGCGCCTGCTTCTTGGCGATACGCAAGCCCTGTTCGACTGCACTGCGATACTCCTGGGGCAGCTCTTCCCATTGACGGGTCTTCTTGTTCCACATGCCGGTCTCATTGCCATCCGGGGATTGGTAGAGCAGGGCGATGCGACCGACGCGCAGGAACTCGTAGGTCTTCTCGGTGCCAGCCTTGTCCAGACTGGCCTTGTAGGACTCGATGGTGCGGCTGAAGCCCTCCTCGATCTGGTAGGCTTCCAGGATCTTGCGGTACTTCTCGGAGATGGTGACATCGGCGCGGTTCATCAGGTCCGTCAGGGCCGCCACGCGGTCCTCCCGCTCGACTTTCTGGAACGGCAGATCCAGAGAGACGAACTGCTCGAGGGAGTCGATCATCTTGAGCATCAGGGGGACGACTTCGGTGCTGGTCTGATCGATCTGGGCGATCTGGCGCTGCATCGAGGCCAGCTCTGTGGTCTGGGAGTCGACCATCTTGCCCACCTGCTCGTTGTAGGTGCGCAGACTGTCGACCTGGCGCAGGGCGGCCTTGTACTGCGCCAGGGCAGACTCGGCAGACTCGGCGTAGTTGTCGATCTTCTGCTGGGACACTTTGGATGCATTGTTGGTGGCGGCTTGAGCGTCCACTGCCTGACCGGCAGAGGCGGCACTCAGATTGAAGCTGGTCAGCAAGGCAGCAGAAACCAGGCTGCCGAGGAGCGCTTTCTTCATTGTAATTGTCCTTGTCTTCATAGGTTTACCCTATCTCCGTAACTTCCTTGGACGTTGGGCAAAGCCGGCCCGACCGGGCCGGCTTGGGTTGTATATCAACGAGGTTGATTAGAACTTCTGGGTGTAGTCGAGGTAGACGACGCGCCCGTCGATGTTGTAGAGGTCTTCGTCATAGGTGAAGCCGTCGCTGGAGAGCGAGGGGTCTACGTTGAACATGTTCCTCACACCGGCTTGCAGCTTGCCATTCCAGGGGGTGTCAACCGCGACGTTCAGGTTCCAGGTGGTCTGGGACGCAATATGCCCCTCTTTCTGACCATCTACGTAATCCTGGCTCTGGGAGTCGATGTAGTTGGCACTCAGGTAGGTATCCATGTTCCACCACTGCGGCACATTGACCCCGACGCCGGAGTTGAAGCGCAGTTCCGGCTTGGCGTTCCAGCCCTTCTTGTCGACCATGGGACCACCGGCGAACAGACCCTCTTCGTATTTCAGAATGTAGGTGCTGCCGAAGTCGTAGCGTACTGTCACGACGTCGAAGTCGTACTTGTAATCCGCCTTGAAATCCAGACCGCTGGTCTTGAGCTGACCCAGGTTGACCATGCCAGCATAGACCTGCTGCACATCGCCATTGGCATCGCGGATGACGTTCGGGTTGCTGCCGGTATTCAGCTCCTGGTAGAACTGGGTCTGGGTGGTCGCCAGCTGGATCACGTCATCGATCTTGATGTAGTAGTAATCCAGCGAGAGGTTGAGATCGTCGATCGGGCTATACGCAGTGCCTATGCCGAAGGTGTCAGCCGTCTCTTCCTTCAGCTTCTTGTTGGATTGGCGAATCGTGGTGAACTGCTCTTCCGGGCAGTTGGCCACCCCGTTTGCCCGGCAGGAGACATAGTCCTTGGCAAAGTCGGCGGAGTCGGCATCGGCGGCATAGAGATCATCCAGACCCGGAGCACGGAAGGATTGTGACCAGGAGGTACGGAACAACAGATTGTCCAGCGGCTGATAACGCAGGCTCGCCTTGGGCGAGAAGGCGCTGCCAAAGTCGCTGTACTTGTCGTAACGACCGGCCAGGTTCAACTCGATCTGCTCGGTGATGGGGATCAAGCTCTCGATGTAGGTGGCGAAGACGTCGCGTACACCGCCACCCGAGTTGCCGGCAGAGCCGATGACGTTGCCAGCTTCGGACTGGCTGTCGTAGGTGTCAGAGTAGGTCCAATCGTTGTATTCTGCGCCCAGAAACCAGCCGATGGGGCCGGCCGGCAGCTCGCCCATGCTCCAGCCCAGGCCGCCGTACCACTGGAAGAAATCCATCTTGGAAGTACGGCTGATGTCGTAGGAGAGGCTGTTGGTCGCCGCGTTGGAGAACTCGCCGTTCTTGAAGTTGCCCGCATCGACCTGTTGCTGGACCGACGGGTTCAGCACATAACCTGTTCCACGGTTCTTGTTGTCAGTCTTGGAATACATGTAGCCTGCACTCCACTCCACATCGCCCACCGCTTCGGTCGGCAGCGCGCCTTCAAAGCCCAGGTTGATGCTGCCGGTCATGTCGGTGACGTCGTTGTCACGGGGGCCGACGTTGTTGAAGCGGTAGTAGACGGTGGCCTTCTCGCCGATGAAGCCGTTGTCGGCCAACAGCTGGGCACCGCCCGGGGTGGTGCCGTCGATGCTGAAGGGGCCAGGAGCCGGGGCGGAGCGGCCAAAGCTGGTGATGCGCGAGCCGATCAGCTGGGGCACGAAGTCGACGCTGTCATTGATGTGATAGCGCCCGTTGACGTAGACGGTGTCGCGGTTGCGAGAGGCGGTCTTGGCGGCAACCTGGGCAAAGTCGAAGCGGCAAGTCGAACCGACGGGCACGAACCCGGTGCCAGTATTGGCACAGTCGACGCCTTTCAGTGTGCGGGTGACCGTCTTGCCGGTGGCGGCATCGACCCCCTTGATGTTGCGGCCATAGAGGCTGGGAGCGGAGGCGCCCTGTAATGCCAGATAATCGCGATCCTTGTAGTAGATCTCGTCTTTGACATCGTGTTCATAGACCATCATCAGGGCGCCCTTCTCCCCTGTGATACCGCTGACAATAGAGCCATTCTTCTCGTCGCCACCCTCTTTGGTGGGCGAGCCAATACGCCCCTGGAAGGCCAGCCCTTCGTAGTCTTGCTTCAAGATGACGTTGATGACACCGCCGATGGCATCAGAGCCATACAGCGCGGAACCGCCATCCAGGTTCACTTCCACCCGTTCAACTGCCGCCATGGGAATGGTGTTCAGGTTGATGGCGCTGCCACCTATGGAAGGGGAGCCCGCGACCCGCTTGCCATTGAGCAGCACCAGAGTGCGCTCTGAGCCCAGACCACGCAGACCAACGGTCGACTGGGATTGAGCGGAGTTACCAGATGCGGGGGATAAACCACCAAAGGAGTTGAAGGAGGCTTGTTTCAGGTAGTCAGCCACTGTCTGCTGACCGGATTGCTCGATCCTGGCTCTGCTGATGGCGATAACCGGGGTGGCGCTTTCCACATCGACACGGGAGATGCGGGAGCCGGTCACCTTGATTTTCTGCAGTTTTTCAACGTTTTGGCCTTCTTCGGCCATAGCGGGGGTGGCTACCACTGCCGCGCTCGCCAAGGCAAACGCAACGGCAGCAGAGAGTCTGCTTTTCCTAAGCATCGCTTATATCCTTCCTGGTTGTTTTTTTGTTTGCTTCCATACCGCCCTCGTTGGAGCGATGCGTAAGGCTTATCAAGCTTTCGATGTGGACGTCAATTGAGGTGGTGCGGATGGGGTGGGGGCGGGGAATAAGATGACTATGTTTTATTAGTTCACTATTACCAGTTTTTATTCTGACTTGGCATCCACTTGCGATGTGAAATCGGTGTTAAATCGAAGTGTTTCCATTTTATTGATTAAATTTAAACTTATCGATAAGTGATCTTCTTCCTTGATTTTTGTCTTGTAAAAAGCAACTTAAATAGCATTTTTAGCTGTTTTTATGGTGTGTTGTGTTTCTGTTCAGGCCGGGTGTTTGGCGGAGTTCAAGCCTGTGTCTATAGAGAGAGTAAATTAGCGGATTTTTTGTTAATGGCATGTTTTATATCGGTTTTTGTTTTTAGGTCTCTTTTTTTATTATTTTAATTTAAAATTTAAACGATGGTTTGGTTGTGCGGTGAGTAGTGTTTTATCTTGAAGTTGAGTTTTTCATAAAAAATTCACAATAAATTCTGCTATATGCCAAAAGCAGATGTTACCCCCTTCGTTCTACTTGATTTTTGTTGCAGAGCTTTTACAGTGACCCAGCGGATTGTCTGTCAATAACAGCCTATCCAGTGAGTAATGCCAGGAAGGACAGGCCGGTCATCGGAATTGACTAGCCATACAAGAACAACAAGGACGAGGTTTCACCATGCTGTCGTATTTCTTACGTCGGATGCTTTTGATCATCCCGACGTTTCTCGGTATCACCCTGCTCGTCTTCACCATCACCCGTTTCGTGCCCGGCGGCCCGGTTGAACGCATGTTGTTGCAGGCGCAGGTGTCCCAGAACGAATCTGGCCGATCCAGCGGCAGCAAGGGTGCGCAGGCCCTCTCCGATGAACAGATCGAGGAGCTCAAGGCCTTCTATGGCCTCGACAAGCCGATGCTGATCGCCTATTGGGAGTGGCTGCAGAAGCTGGCCGTACTGGATCTCGGGGAGTCGACCCGCTATTACGAGCCGGTGTGGGGCCTCATCAAAGATAGGCTACCGGTCACCGCCTTCTTCGGGTTGGCCACCTTTCTGCTGAGCTACGCGGTATCCATACCACTCGGAGTGGCCAAGGCCCTCAGGCACAATAGTCGCTTCGATTCGCTCAGCTCCATGTTCATCTACATGGCCTATGCCCTGCCCGCCTACGTGGTGGGTATCTTTCTCATCACCGTCTTCGCCTTCCATCTGGAATGGCTGCCCATGGGCGGTTTTCCGGGGGACGATTTCGACGCCATGGAGAGCCGCTGGGCCCAGATCCGTACCGTCTTTGCCCACGCCCTGTTGCCGCTCATCGCCTACGCCATCGGGGATTTTGCCATCCTCACCATGACCATGAAGAACAGCCTGATGGAGAACCTGTCGGCGGATTACGTGCGTACTGCCGTGGCCAAGGGGCTACCGTTTCGCAAGGCGGTCACCGACCACGCCATGCGCAACAGCCTGATCCCCATTGCCAGTCACTTAGGATCTGTGCTCACCGTCTTCTTCGGCGGCTCCTTTCTCATCGAGACCATTTTCAACATCGACGGCATAGGGCTGCTCGGTTATGAGGCGATCGTCGAGCGGGATTACCCCACCGTCATGGGCATTTTGGCCATCACCTCCATGTTGATGCTGGTTGGCAATATCGTCTCCGATATCTGTGTCGCCTTTGTTGACCCCCGCGTGCGGTTTGGAGAGTGAACATGAACCTGCTCCTTCCTGTCATGTCGATGCTGACATCACGTTATATCGTCTCCGACCTTTGTGTCGCCCTCGTTGACGCTCGTATGCGGCTTGGAGAATAACCATGAAGCTCAACCCGGTTACCTTGAAAAAACTCAAGCGTTTCAAGTCGATAAAGCGTGGTTATTACTCGTTTGTCATCTTTACCACCCTGGTGGTGCTCTCCCTGCTGGCGGAGCTGCTGGTCAACAGCCGGGCACTGATTGTGAGCTATCAGGGTCAGCTCCACTTCCCCACTTATGGTGACGTAATCCCCGGTACTCACTTCGGGCTCGATTACGAGTACGAGACCAACTATCGCCAGCTCAAGGTCAAATTTGCAGAGGAGGGCAAGGGCAACTGGGTGCTGTTGCCGCCTGTACCCTGGAACCCTTATGAGCAGGATTTCAAGCAAGATACCTATCCGCCCTTCGCCCCCAGCCTGGCTGAACGCCACTTCCTCGGCACCGACACCAGCGGCCGCGATGTGCTGGCGCGGCTGGTCTATGGCTTTCGCATCGCCATCGGCTTTGCCTTTATCGCGCTGGCGGCCAGTTACGCCATCGGGGTCACCATCGGCTGTCTGATGGGCTTTCTCGGCGGCCGCTTTGACCTCATCTTGCAACGCTTCATCGAGATCTGGTCCCAGGTGCCGTTTCTCTACGTCATCATGATCCTGGTGTCGCTGGCCAAGCCCAACTTCGGTCTGTTTGTCGGCATCAACGTGCTGTTCGGCTGGATGGGGATCACCTGGTATATGCGCACCCTCACCTACAAGGAGCGGGCACGGGACTATGTGATGGCGGCGCGGGCGCAAGGGGCCACCACCGGGCGGATCATCTTCAACCACATTCTGCCCAATACCCTGATGATGATCGTTACCCTGGCGCCGTTCGCCGTGGTGGGCAACATATCCATCCTGACGGCGCTGGACTATCTGGGCTTCGGGTTGGCACCGCCGACCCCGAGTTGGGGCGAGCTGCTCTCGCAGGGGATCAACAATCTGGATGCCATCTGGATCGTCAGTTCGGTGGTGGCGGCGGTGAGTCTGGTGCTGATCATGGTCTCCTTTATCGGCGAGGCGATCCGCGAGGCGTTCGACCCGCGTAAATTTACCCGTTATCAGTGACCCACGGCGCCCTCATGGCCCCGGGTGACTCACCCTTAAATCGACAAGACCCCAGTGCAGGGGCTAGACCAGGAAGTCAAACATGAATAATAAAATCAAATGGATAGGTGCACTTTTTCTGCTGGTGAACGGATCATGGGTATTGGCCGCCAGCCTGCCCGCGGATCTCAAGTGGGAGACCAACGACACGGACCCCGTGTTCGCCTCTCCCAAGGCGCTGCCGGGCGGCAGCCTCAACCTCTTCATCGACAGCTTTCCGCTGACGTTTCGCACCGTAGGGCCTGACTCCAACGGTTCGTTTCGCTCCTTCATCCAGGATAACCAGCTGCGGCTGATCAGCTTTCACCCCAACACCGGCAACCCCATCCCATCGCTGGCGACCCACTGGGCCATCGCGCCAGACAGCCAGACCGTCTACTTCAAGCTGGATCCGCGGGCCAAATGGTCGGACGGCAAGCCGGTCACCGCCGACGATTACACCTTCGGCTACGAGATGATGCGATCCAAGGACATCAAGGGGCCCTGGTTCAACAACTACTACACCACCGAAGTGGTGGCGGTAGAGAAGATTGATGACCACACCATTCTGGTCAAGGCGGGCAGCCGCAAAGCCAAGCTGGACCTGCTCAACACCACTGAGCTGTGGCCCCAGCCCAAGCATTACTACAAGCTCACGCCCAACTGGGTGAAGCAGTACAACTGGGCCGTGGTACCTACGACAGGTCCCTATGTGATGACTGACGTGAAGAAGGGCAAGTCTGTCACCTTCGGCAAGCAGCAGGATTGGTGGGCCAAAGACGATCGCTACAACCAGCACAGATTCAATATCGACGCCATCAAGGTGCAGGTGATCCGGGACCACAACATCGCATTTCGTCACTTCCTCAAAGGAGAACTCGATACCTTCGAGATGATCCTGCCCAACTGGTGGCATGAAAAAGCCGTGACCCCGGAATACAAGAAGGGGTACGTGCAGAAGGTGATGGCCATGACCGACACCAAACAGGGCGGTCAGGGGGTTCACCTCAATGTGGCTAACCCCAAGCTGGCGGACGTGAATGTGCGCCTCGGCATCCAACACGCCTTCAACATCGACAAGATGATCGAAACCGTGCTGCGTGGCGACTATGACAGAGCCACCACCTTTGACTCGGGCTTTGGCGAGTTCACCGACATCACACTGCCGGAGCGGGCTTACGACATCGGCAAGGCGCGTGAATACTTTGCCAAGGGCGGCTACAACAAGCCGGGGCCGGATGGCATCCTGCAAAATGACAAGGGCGAGCGGTTGACGCTGGCGCTCACCTACACCAGTCAGGAGCACTCCAAGCGACTGACCGTGCTCAGGGAAGAGGCCAAGAAGGCGGGTCTGGATCTGGAGCTTAACCTGGTGGATGGTGCCACCGGCTTCAAAGTGATGCTGGAGAAGAAACACGAGGCGGCCTGGCTTGGTTGGGGCGGCGGCGGTCTCTATCCGCAATATTGGGAGTTTTTCCACTCGGACAACGCCAACAAGCCGCAGACCAACAACCTGTTCAACGTGGCTGACAAGGAGTTGGATTCCCTGATCGATGCCTATGGCGCCGAGTTTGATACCGCCAAGCGGGCCGAGCTCTCCCGTCAGATCCAGCAGCGCATCTATGACCTCGCCATTTTCGTCCCCGGGGTGCAGCTCAACTATGTGCGGGCCAGCAGCTGGCGTCATGTGATGCTGCCCGAGGTGCCCGCCACCCAGAACACGCCGGATCTGCTCTACTGGCCCATGGATGGCTATCCCCACAGCAGTGGTGGCCTGCTCTGGCTGGATCCCAAGGTGAAGGAAGAGACCTTGAAAGCCAAGGAGGCAGGGGAGGCGCTGGCGCCCATCAACCTGCTCGACCAGACCCATGCACGTCATTGATGCCATTGAGAAGGGAGCAGCCGTTATGCCCAACACCCAGTCCCCCATCCTTGACGTACCGGATAACGGGGGGGAGTTCGCCGTTGATAACGGCCAGAACCAGGCCTCGATTCTTGAGGTAAGCAATCTCGAGGTGGAGTTTGCCGTCGATGACGGCAAGATCAAGGTGCTCGACGGGGTCAGCTTCAAGGTGGCACCGGGCCAGACGCTGGGGATCGTCGGCGAGTCCGGCTGTGGCAAGAGCGTCACCTCACTGGCCATCATGGGGCTCTTGCCCAAACCCCACGGTCAGGTGGTGGCCGGTTCTATCCGCTTTCAGGGGGAGGATCTGCTCACGCTGGCGCCGGATCAGATGTACAAGGTGCGCGGCAACCGCATCTCGATGATCTTTCAGGAGCCGATGACGGCCCTCAACCCGGTGCAGACGGTCGGTGAGCAACTGATGGAGGTATTTCGCCTCCATCGCCCCGAGTATGACAAGGCCCAGCGCAAAGCCGCTGCCATTGCCATGCTGCAGAAGGTGGGGATCCCTGAGCCTGCCCAGCGCTTTGCCGTTTACCCTCACAACCTCTCCGGCGGCATGCGCCAGCGGGTGATGATCGCCATGGCGCTCTCCTGCGAGCCGGACCTGCTTATCTGCGACGAACCGACCACGGCGCTGGATGTCACCATTCAGGCCCAGATCCTCGAACTGATGAAAGAGCTGCAAGCCCAGACCGGGATGGCCATCATCTTTATCACCCACGATCTGGGGGTGGTGGCGGAGCTGTGCGACGAAGTGGTGGTGATGTACGCCGGCCGCGCGGTGGAGCAGGCCGATGTGTTCGAGCTGTTTGACCATCCCCGTCACCCCTATACCCACGGTTTGATGAGCTCGATCCCGCGCCTGGAGGATGAGCCCAAGAGCCTGCTCAAGACCATCAAGGGGCAGGTGCCAGCCCTGCACGAAATGCCCGCTGGCTGCCGCTTCTCCAACCGCTGCCCTCACGCAACCGACCTCTGTGTCAGTGCCATTCCGGCAGTGGAACAACTAAACTCGCGTCACCATGTCGCCTGTCACTACTGGAAGGAGTTGACCGTATGAGTACCCTGTTATCGGTCAGGGACCTGAAACAGCACTTCCGGCTGGGCGGCGGGTTTCTGCGCAAGAAATATACGGTTCACGCAGTGGATGGCGTCAGCTTCGACCTGAAACAGGGGGAGACGCTGGGGCTGGTGGGTGAATCGGGTTGCGGCAAATCCACCCTCGGGCGCAGCCTGCTCAAGCTGTTCGAGCCGACCGCGGGCACCATCACCTTCGAGGGGCGTGATATCACAGCGCTCAGCCCGAAGGAGATGCGCTCCCTGCGCCAGGAGATGCAGATGGTGTTTCAGGATCCTGCAGAATCCCTCAACAGCCGCCACACCGTGGGCCAGATTTTGGAGGAGCCCTTTATCATCCACGGCAAGGGCAATGGTGAGCAGCGCCGCGTCTGGGTGCAGGAGTTGCTGGAAAAAGTGGGCCTGCCAGGCAGCGCGGTGGATCGCTATCCCCACGAGTTTTCCGGTGGTCAGCGCCAGCGCATCGGCATCGCCCGTGCCATCGCCCTCAAGCCCAAGCTGCTGGTGTGCGACGAGGCGGTGTCGGCGCTCGATGTCTCGGTGCAGTCCCAGATCGTCAACCTGCTGCTCAGCCTGCAGCGGGAGATGAACCTCTCCATCATCTTCATCGCTCACGATCTGTCGGTGGTCAAACACATCTCGGATCGGATTGCGGTGATGTATTTAGGCAGGATCGTCGAACTGGCGGAGGCCCAAGCGCTCTATCTGGCGCCACGTCACCCCTACACCCAGGCGCTGATTTCGGCCATTCCGGTGCCGGATCCACGGCGGCGCAGCCAGCGCATCCTGCTGACCGGCGATGTGCCGTCCCCTATCTCGCCGCCGAGCGGCTGCCATTTTCACCAGCGTTGCCCCTATGCCACCGAGCTGTGCCGCCATACGGCGCCAAGTCTGCAGATCTGTGACGGGACGGTTCATCAGGTAGCCTGCCACTTCCCCCTGGTTGCAGCGGAGGTTGTGCCCCTGGGAAAGGCGATATGATGCCGGTGCCCGCATCGCAACAGAGTGGCGCAGGAGACAAGCAATAAAAATGGGGCCTGTGGGCCCCATCTTCATGGTTGGAGTTCAGGTTTGGCCGTGGAAAGTCTGGCCAGGGCAGGACAGCGGCCCCGAGAGGGGATGGCTGTGGCAATCATTATGATGTGTGTAATTTTACTACGTAAGATCTGTTTTCCCGATGTATCAGGCACCGTAACGGAAGTAATACTCACGGGTTGACGGGGCGTAGGCGTCTTTCTCTACGGCGCCTTTCTTGCTGGTTGCACCCTTAAGGTGGAACAGTACTGCCAGGTTCTCAAACATATATTCACCTCATCGCTCTGTTATCTAGTTGTAGTGTGTGACTTGAGTCACAATTTGATCCTATGGCCTTATGTGAGCTGGATCAACTTTTTGTGTGGTAAATTTACATAAATCATGGAAAGGGTTTTCAAACCCAGTTTTGTTCATGGAGACGGTTTCAGAGTCATTCTGGGCAACATGGCGGGCCGAAAGTGAGCCCCTGCTGGGCAAGTGAAGGGGCTGGGCATTAAAAGGAGGCGGCACTGGTGTGCATGGATCCTGGCGATGGCGGATACCAGTGTGCAAAAAAATACCCCGCACCGGGCGGGGTATGAATCATGTCGGCAGCGGGCTCAGCCTCTTTCGCTGAAGGTCAGAGGTCGGCTCCCGCTGATGAGCCGGCAGGCTTACTTGGCCGGGATCTGTTCCAGTACATGGACCAGCAACTGCCAGAAGCGCTCGACGGCCGGGATGTGCACCTTCTCATCCGGCGAGTGTGCACCGCGTATGGTCGGGCCGAAGGAGACCATGTCCCAGTCCGGATAGGCGCTCTTGAACAGGCCGCACTCGAGGCCTGCGTGGATCACCATGACGTTGGGCATCTCGCCGAACAGGGTCTGGTAGCTGTTGCGCACCAATGCCATCACCGGGGAGTCCACGTCCGGCGCCCAGCCAGGATAGGCACCGGTGAATTCGCAGCTGGCACCGGCCAGATTGAACAGGGAGCGGGTCATCTGTTCGACGCTCTCGCGACCGGAGTCGATGAGGGAGCGGATCAGGCACTGTACATACACCTCGCCGTCGAGCGTCTTGATGACGCCGAGGTTGGTGGAGGTCTCGGTGACGCCCGGGATGGCATCGCTCATGCGAATGACACCGTTCGGGCAGGCCATGAGGGCGTCCAGCAGGCGTGCCTGCAGGTTGTCGCTCATCAGCTTGGTCGGTTTCTCATGAGCGGTGAGCAGCACGGTCAGGTTGGCTTCGGTGGCTGCCAGCTCGCTCTGGTAGATGCCGGCATAGCGGTCGACCAGGGCCTTGAATTCATTGACGTGGGCGGCGGGCACCAGCAGCTTGGCACGGGCTTCGCGCGGGATGGCGTTGCGCAGGGTGCCACCGTGGATCTCGGCCAGACGCAGGCCCAGCGGTTCGGCCGCCTTGAGCAGACGCACCAGCAGCTTGTTGGCATTGCCACGACCGCGATGGATGTCGACGCCGGAGTGACCGCCACGCAGCCCCTTCACCTGCAGTTCAAACCCTTCACCTTCGGTAGGGGCTACCAGCTCCAGCGGGAAGCGAATATTGGCATCCACGCCACCGGCGCAACCCATGTAGACCTCACCATCCTCTTCCGAGTCGGTGTTGAGCAGGATCTCGCCTTCCAGCCAGCCCGCTTCCAGCCCGAACGCGCCCGTCATACCGGTCTCTTCGTCCGTGGTCAGCAGCACTTCCAGCGGGCCATGCTTGAGGCTCTTGTCGGCCAGCACGGCCAGGCAACCGGCCATGCCCATGCCGTTGTCGGCACCGAGGGTAGTACCGCGGGCCGTCACCCAGTCACCGTCTATATAGGCATCGATAGGATCTTTGGTGAAGTCGTGGCGAGTATCGGCATTGGCCTGGGGCACCATGTCGATATGGGCCTGCAGCACCACACCCTTGCGGTTTTCCATCCCGGGGGTGGCCGGTTTCTTGATGATGATGTTGCCCACAGTGTCTTGCTTGACGGCCAGGCCTTCCCCCTGGGCCCACTCGACTATCCAGGCGCTTAAGCGGGCTTCGTGCTTGGAAGGGTGGGGAATGGAGCAGATCTGTTCGAAGAAATGCCAAATCAGTTTGGGAGAGAGAGAACTAAGCTGTGCCACGTCGGGACTCCTTACCAGCACGGAAAATGACCGGGCCCAGAGGGCCGAGGAAGAGGATAACGATAATACAGTCAATCACACAAAAATGTGATCGATCTGCGCAAATTGCGTGCGGCTTGTGCTGGTCATCGGTGTGTTCACAGGGTACAGCCGAGGTTGAGGTGACCAAGCCCGGCACACAATAAAATATGTGACTCACGTCACAAAAATATTGTATTTATGGCGCCGGCTGGTAAATTGGTGGCCGTGGTTCGCCACCCGTCAGGATGACGATGTATGCCTCCAGGGAACCGAAGCAAAGCAAGTGCGCCTCCATGGAACCGAGTGTCTGTTCAAGGATCTGAGCCCGCATAAAGGTACGTAACTTGTTAAGCAATCAGGAGTTTTACTATGTCCGGCAGCAATTCAACCTATTGGTTTGCCCAATCGCTCTACACCCAGGGTTATAGCTACCCGAATCCCTTCGCTTACCGTTAAGCCAGGGGCGCCCCGCCGGGGACAAGCAGCAAGATGCAGCAGCAGGTGAGTGAGGATGACATCCTCCCCCTGCTATTTTTTTATCTGCAACCTTCGAAAACGGATGCAGTGAAAGGTGTGCGTATGCCTGGCGCCGGGCTGGATTGCAGGGGGGGTGCTCCGTTTTTTCCTGCATTTCGCATACGTTTGCCAGTCAATTTATCTGTAAACGATGCTATCATGCCGGCCCAACAGCCTGTCTGCGGTCTTTGCTCCAAACGACATGGCCGCCAGCTATGCCCATCCTGCTTTCATAGAATCTGTTTTTGCTGCCGAGGTACCAGCCCTGAGGCAGCCAAAGTGCAAGCCGAATTCGGGAAGCAGGGGCGCCAGAATTGACCGAATCGCGTGTGTCAGCACGGATTTTATGTCTTAAGTGATTGTTTTTATAACTCGTTGAGATCGATAGTATGCCAAAAAAGTTTTATGTGTCGTGGGATAACCTGCAACGTGAAGCGCGCCGTCTGGCCCGTCGTCAACTGCCTGTCAGCCAGTGGAAAGGGATCATAGCTGTCAGCCGTGGTGGTCTGGTCCCGGCCGCGCTGATGGCTCGCGAACTTGGCATCCGTAATGTCGAAACCCTGTGCATCTCCAGCTACGACCACAACAACCAGCGTGATCTGATGGTGGTCAAGGCTGCCACCACGGCGGGTGATGGTGAAGGCTGGTTGGTGGTGGACGATCTGGTGGACACTGGTGGCACCGCCAAGGCGATCCGCGAACTCTATCCAAAGGCCAAGTTCATCACCATCTTCGCCAAGCCCATGGGCGAGCCGCTGGTGGATGACTTCGAGGTCGCCATTCCGCAAGATACCTGGATTGAGCAGCCATGGGACATGGCGCTGGAATTTGCCCAGCCGATCTGCGACGAAGAATAACAGCTTCACAGGGCTCCTATTTGGAGCCCTGTTTTTTTGCGCTGCAACTGGCTGCCAGAGGGGAAACGTGGTTAAGATGGAGCCATTGCCTGACAGTATGAGTAATCACCTTGGACTTGAACGACGACCTTAACCTGACCGAGAAGCTTTTTACCCGGGTCAAGAAGGTGCTGGAGACCTCCGAGATCTCCAACAGCAGCCCGGTGGAAGAGCAAGATGCCAATCTGGACGAGACCTTTATCGATGGCGCTATGTCATCGCGCTGGTATCGTCTGCTGCGCCGGCCAACCTGGGTCTGGCAGGGGGCGGATCCGGTCGAGATGGAACAGACGCTGGCTTGCATCGCCATGGGAAAAGGGGAACGCACCCACGAACGTTACCTGGATACCATCAAGGGTTATGTGTCCGGTAACTGGGTCTACGAGTGGAGCCAGCTGGCCGGTCGTTATTTCAAACAGGGCCGTGCGCTGGTGGAGCAGGGTGACTCGGCGGCCGCCCTGAAAGATCTGCTCAGGGCAGTGCGTTACTACTCCATCGCCAGTTATCCCCATCTGAAGAATGACGAGCTGGCGGATCAGGCCCAGCTGCTCGGCAACATGGCCTACCGCGAGGCGGGCCGCCTGTTCAAGGTACCCCTCAAAGAGATACAGGTGCCATTTCGCGGCAAGAGCATTCAAGGCTACCTTCATCTGCCGACCACGGACAAACCCGTCCCCCTGGTCATCGTCAGCGGCGGCATCGACTCGCTGCAGGTCGATTTCCTCAACCTCTATCTCAAATGCCTGGAGCCCAACGGCATCGGCATGCTATCGCTGGATATGCCGGGCATTGGCTATGCCGAGCACTGGCCGCTAGTGCAAGACACCAGTCGGCTGCATCAGGCTGTATTGAATCACTTGTCAGAGGTGGCCTGGGTCGATCATGAGCGTATCGCCATGGTGGGCTTTCGTCTGGCAGGCAATGTGGCGGCGCGGTTGGCCTTCATCGAGCCGTTCAAGCTCAAGACAGTGGTCTGCATAGGGGCGGGTGTCAATCAGGTGTTCACCAATGAGGAGATGTTCGCCCGCTGCCCACGCATGATGCGCGACGAGCTGGCGAATCGCCTTGGGGCCGACGCGGCCCAGTGGGAGTCGTTGCGTACCAAGTGCCAGGTCTTTTCCCTCAAGACGCAAGGATTGTTGGGGACTCACACTTCCGTGCCGATATTAAGCATCGGACACAAGAAAGATTTCATTTGTCCCGAGCAGGATGTACGGGCATTGGCGTCCGCTAGCCGCAATGGCAAGGCGGTGGTGTTTGATAAGCAGCCTTTGCAGGAGGTATATGACGAGGCGTTGAAAGAGATGGCCAAGTGGCTTAAAAAATATCTATGTACATGATATAGCGTTAAAAATAACGTCATCCCAGGATGATATGGCTTGTTCACAGGGAGGTTAACATGTCAGAAAAAGTGACTTACAAGCGATTGCTGAGGCAGTTTGCTGCGATTGGCCCCTATTTACGCGAAGATCTGTGTGAAGAGGGGCGTTACCGTTTCGACTGTCTCTCCGTCTGCGTCAGCGCCAAACCGGCGCCGGACAAGCGGGAGTTCTGGGGGTGGTGGTTGGTGCTGGAGCAGCAGGATCACAGCTTCAGTTATCACTATCAGGTCGGTTTCTACAATGCGGAAGGGGTCTGGATCAACAAGCCAATCCCGAAGAAGCATCAGGTGGAAGTCGAGCGCACCCTCAACCGCTTCTACAAGCTCATCAGTGACAAGCTCACCTTGCTGGAGTGTCGGCTGGTCCCTGCCGAGCAGGTGACCAATGAGCTGGCTGTCACCGCCGCCTGATGTGCTGATGCCCTGCGAGGGTTGTATTCACTCGCAGGGCCATCTGGTCCCACCGTCTGCGGTTACCCATTTATCTCTTCAAGCCTGCCGCTTCTCGCCACAGGGCAAGCTTCCTTCGTCCACGCAGCGCTTGCGGGCTTAATTGCCTTGCAGGGCAACAGGGCCGTGGGTATAAAGGGATTCCTTACTTTTCAGCCTTCTTGCTCCCATGGAAAACAGAACCATAGTCGTCAAACTGGGCACCAGCGTGCTCACCGGGGGATCTTCCCAGCTTAACCGTGCCCACATGGTGGAGCTGGTCAGGCAGTGTGCGGCCCTGCACCGTCACGGCCACAGAGTCGTGGTGGTCACCTCGGGTGCCATCGCCGCCGGGCGTGAACATCTGGGCCACCCTCCGCTGGCGCCGACCCTGCCCAACAAGCAGATGCTGGCGGCGGTTGGCCAGACCCAGCTCATTCGGGTGTGGCAGGATCTGTTCAACCTCTATGGGCTGCATATTGGCCAGATGTTGCTGACCCGCGCCGATCTGGAAGACCGCGAGCGTTACCTCAATGCCCGGGATACCCTGCGCACCCTGCTCGATCACCGCATCATTCCCGTCATCAACGAGAACGATGCCGTGGCGACTGCCGAGATCAAGGTGGGTGACAACGACAACCTCTCCGCCCGCGCCGCCATTCTGGCCGATGCCGATCTCTTGATCCTGCTGACCGATCAAACCGGCTTGTTCACCGCTGATCCGCGCAGCAACCCGGATGCCCAGCTGATCGAGGAGGTGCAGACCATAGATGACACCCTGCGCAAGTTGGCGGGGGGCAGTGTCGGTGGTCTTGGCACGGGTGGCATGGCGACCAAGCTGCAGGCGGCCGACGTGGCGCGCCGGGCCGGGGTCAAGGTGGTGATCGCCACCGGCCAGATGCCGGAGGTGATAGGTCGTCTCGCCAGGGGTGAGCGTATTGGCACCTTGTTCCCGGCGCTGGCCTCACCGCTGGAAGGGCGCAAGAGCTGGATTTTGGCCGGCCCGCCCCCCCATGGTGAGGTTCGGGTGGATCAGGGCGCCGTGGCTGCCATGCAGGAGAAGGGCTCCAGCCTGCTGCCCAAGGGCATAGTCTCAGTGAAGGGAGATTTCGTGCGCGGCGACGTGGTGCGTATTATCGATCCCAAGGGCGTCGAGCTGGCCCGTGGCATCTGCCGGTACGACCATCTGGAGCTGGAGAAGCTGCGGGGTGTTCACTCGGATCAGATAGAACAGATATTGGGCTACGGCTATGGTGCCGTGGCCATTCACCGGGATGACATGGTGCTGCTCTGATTGGGCGGCATCGGCATGAATAAAAGGGAACTGAGATGAGTCTGGAGAAAATGGGGCAGGCGGCCCGCGAAGCCGCCTATCAGCTGGCGACCATCAGCACGGCGCAGAAAAACCGGGCGCTGGCCGCCATTGCCGACGAGCTGGAGGCGCGAAGCCGCCAGATCCTGGCTGCCAACGACAAGGACATAGCGGCCGGCCGAGAGGCCGGATTGTCGGATGCCATGCTGGATCGTTTGCTGCTCAACCCGGACCGGCTGGCGGGGATAGTGGCGGATGTGCGCAAGGTGATCACCCTGGATGATCCGGTCGGTGCCGAAATCGACAGCCGGGTGCTGGAGAACGGCCTGCGCCTCTCGCGTCGTCGGGTGCCGATTGGTGTCATTGGCGTCATCTACGAGGCCCGCCCCAACGTCACCATCGACATCGCCAGCCTCTGCCTCAAGACAGGCAACGCCAGCATACTGCGCGGCGGGCGCGAGACCTTCCACTCCAATCTGGAGCTGGTGCGGGTGATCCAGCGTGCGCTAGCCGCCTCAGGTCTGCCTGCCGAGGCGGTACAGTACATCGACAATCCGGATCGGGCGCTGGTGGGCGAGCTGCTGCGTCTCGATCGCTACGTGGACATGATCATCCCCCGTGGTGGTGCCGGGCTGCACAAGATGTGCAAGGAGAACAGCTCCATCCCCGTCATCATCGGCGGCTTTGGCATCAGCCATGTTTTCGTGGACGAGAGCGCCGATCTGGTACGCTCATTGGCGGTCATCGACAATGCCAAGGTGCAGCGCCCCTCCGCCTGCAATGCGCTCGACACCCTGTTGGTACATGAAAACGTGGCCGCAGCCTTGCTGCCGCAGCTGGTCAGCCTGATGAACGAGCGCAAGGTGGCCCTGGTGGCCGCCCCCAGCGCCATGGCACTGCTGGCTGGCGCCGACAACCTGCGCGAGGCTGGTCTGGACGATTTTGACACCGAATGGCTGGGGTTGACCCTGGGGATCCGGCTGGTGGCGGACGTGAACGAGGCGCTGGCCCACATGCGCGAGCATAACGCCGGTCACTCGGATGCCATCCTCACCAACGACCTGAGCAATGCCGAGCGGTTCGTCAATGGCGCCGGTTCGGCCGCTGTTTACGTCAATGCCTCCACCCGCTTCACCGATGGTGGCCAGTTCGGCCTGGGTGCCGAGGTGGCGGTCTCGACCCAGATGTTGCACGCCCGTGGCCCCATGGGGTTGACCGAACTGACCAGCTACAAGTGGGTGGGATTGGCTGACTATCTGATCCGTGCCTGAGTACGTTGCCAACACCTGCTGGAATCATGCCGACTCAGGTCGGCATTTTTATGCTCTTTTCTTGCGACTCATCAGAGGCTTGCATATAACTATCCAGCAGGGTGTGGCGATACGTTACACGCTGCACTACCAACAAAAACGGGAGCAGATTCAAGGATGAAGCAAACAGATAGGATTGTGCGGCTAGGATGGCTCTGGTTGAGCTTGCCGCTGCTGCTGGGGGCGCTCTGTTTCAGCACCAGCAGCCACGCCAGCTGGGATCAGGATCTCTATCGCCAGCTGGGGTTGGCAGGCAAGCTCGACCATCAGGTGTTTCGCAAGGCCATCAACAGTTATCAGAGCGTGCGCCACAAGCGCAAACCCATACTCACCATCATCGACTACAGCAAACCCTCGACCCAGCGTCGGCTGTTCGTGATCGACCTGAAGCGTCACAAACTGCTCTACCACACCTGGGTCAGCCACGGTCGCAACTCGGGCGAGCTGGCGGCCCGCCAGTTTTCCAACCAGCTCAATTCCATGCAGAGTTCCCTCGGCGTCTATCGTACCGCCGAGACCTATCAGGGCAAGCATGGCTATTCGCTGCGCCTCGATGGCTTGAGCCCGGGCAAGAACAGCAATGCCCGCAAACGTGCCATCGTGGTGCACGGAGCCGACTATGCCAGTCCGCGGCATCTGCGCAAATATGACAAGCTGGGTCGCAGCTGGGGTTGTCCCGCGCTGCCCAAGGAGCTGTCCAGGGCCATCATAGACATCATTAAGGGGGGAAGCGTCATCTATGCCCACGGCTGAGGTGCGCCCCCACATGAGTAAGGCCAGCACGAGTGCTGGCCTTACTGTTACTTGTTGCGCGGTGACGGGCCGAGCGTTAACGCACGACCAGCACGGGGCAGGGGGCGTGACGCACCACGGACTCGGCGACGCTGCCCACCAGCAGGTGGCTGAGGCCGGAACGGCCATGGCTGCCCATGACCACAAGATCGACCTTTTCCTCTTTCGCCTGAATGACGATCTCGTCTGCGGCACGGCCGAAGCGCACCTCGAAGGTGGCGGGAATGGGCAGGCTGGCGACCAGCTCTTTCAGCTGGGTCTTGGCCTGGCGTTCCATCTCGTGGGTGATCTCGATGGCGGTCATGTGCAGGATCTTGTAGCTGTCGAAACCATGCAGTTGATCCACCACATGGACCAACTTGAGTTCCGCTTGATGGCTTTGGGCCATGAACACCGCATAGTCGAGCACTGACTGCGACATCTGGGAAAAATCGACGGGGCAGAGCAGGGTTTTGATGGATGACATATGAAGACTCCCCTATGGTTGGGTTACTAATGAATCTTATTTTCAATGATACCCATTAAGAGGGTTATAACCCTCGACTGGCTCTCAAAACTGGGAAAAAGAGGTGATTCAGCGCCAGATCTTCTTATGATGTGGTATGGCTTGGGTACATTCATCGCGCGGGTTGATCCGTTGGATGAAGACATCGGCACCGAGGAAATGGTTAAACATGGTTCGTCTGCTGTTTGCATTGCTGTTTCTTCTGTTTTCCCTGCCCGGTCGGGCCGATCCCCTGCATGTCTATTGCGATGACTGGCCCGGTTTCTGCCTACCGGATGGACGGGGCGTCTATCTGGATATCGTCAGGGCTATCTATCAGCCCCATGGCTATGAGGTGATCCCGCACATAGTGCCCTACAAACGGGCGCTGGCGGTGGTAGCGCAGAAGGGGGGAGACATGGCGATGGGGGTTTATCGGGATGAAGTCAGCGGCGTACGCCAGCCGGATTATCCCGCCTCGGCCGACGATCTGACCGTGCTGATGCTCAAGAAGTGGCAGCCCCAATGGCTCGGCGAGACCAGTCTGGAAGGAGAGGGGGTGCTGTGGCTGCGAGGCTGGGCCTTTGACAAGTACATCCCGGTCAACATGCGCTGGCACGAGATCGACAGCCACGACATGGCGCTGCAACTGCTGGCCAAGGAGCGCTACCGCTACTACCTGACCGCCGGTGTGCTCTACTCGGCCGACGCCATCCCTGCCAACATGAATCGTACCTTCCTGCGCTGGATCCCGACCTACCCCATCTTTGCTGATACCGAACGGGGGGGGCACCTGCAACAGGTCTGGGATCATGGCATGGTGCGGCTGATCAGGAATGGTACCCTGGCCGAGATCTACCGCCGTTACCAGCTTCATGATTACTATCGAGGTTTTATCAATGAGCTGGAACAAAGGGTTGAGCCAGACGATAACTGATGCTCTGTAGAAGGAAGAGAAGCAACGCGTTCTTTGGTCGATAGAAAGATAGATCCATCGAACACCCAGAGAGATAAGGTGCAAGTGCCCCTACCATCAGCCGCCAACGGCCGCAGCGATATAGCTTCTACTGGCAGTGGTGCATCGGGTGACCCCCACAGCAAAATCGGCAAAAATGAGGGAACAGATAAACACGTTTACTCTGCTCGCTCGGCCCCGGCCCGTATGCGTTTGGCCAAGCGGTCATACAGGATCACGTTGACCGAGGCCGCCAGGTTCATGCAGCCTTGCGTCGGCACATAGATCACGTCCTTCACCGAGCCATATCGGGCAGGATCCAGGGTGCCATCCTCGGGGCCGAAGATATAGAAGGCCTGTTCGGGGTGCACATAATCCGGCAGCGGTGTGGCGCCCTCGATCAGATCCACCACCACGGGGACGCACCCGGCCGGGACTATCTCCATGAGATCATCGACCCCGAGCAGGGGTATCTTGTCCACCATCTGCTTGGTATCCGTGGCAAAACGGCGCGCCAGCTCGAAGCGATTGCCCGTGTAGTAGACCTCGTCAGCCCCATAGCAACCGGCTGCGCGCATCACAGCCCCCACGTTTTCCGGTGACTTGGGATTGACCAGTCCGATGCAACAATAGCCCGGTGCCTCCTGCATTGGTGACCGTGTATCGGCCTGCTCTGCGCAGCTATAACCTGACTCTTTCATCTTGTTCTCCTCTGTGGCGGCCGCATTATAAGCGGCAGTCGCCCGCCCGCACATGAAAAGTGGCGTGCAGATATGAGAAATCCGTTGCAGCCTGTTGCTGATTTTTTGTGCGCAAACCGACAGTTTTTGCACGCGGTGATGGTGGGAAAACGTTTTTCATAAATAATGGACAAACGTTTGCAATTGGATGTTTGTCTATGACTGAGCGTGAACAAGAGATCCTCGCCCTGCTGCGCCAGGATCCCATGATTGCCCAGCAGGAGCTGGCGGATCGCCTCGGCATCAGTCGCTCGGCGCTGGCGAGTCACATCTCCAGCCTGATGCGCCAGGGCTATGTGCAGGGGCGTGGCTATGTGCTGCGGGAAGGCCCCTACGCCGTGGTGATTGGCGGCGCCAACATGGATATCTGCGGCTGTAGTCATGACAACTTGCGTATCGGCGACTCTAACCCCGGCAAGGTGCGTACCTCCGCCGGCGGGGTGGGGCGCAACATCGCCGAGAACCTGGCGCGGCTTGGTACCGACACCCGGCTGCTGAGCGCAGTGGGCAACGATCAATACGGTCATCATCTGCTGGAAGTGAGCCAGCGTGCTGGCGTCGACGTGCGTCAGGTGCTGGTGCTGGAGGGGCAGGCAACCTCCTGTTACCTCAGCCTGCACGATGGCAGCGGCGAGATGAGCTGCGCCGTCAACGACATGGCGATCATCGATCAACTGACACCAGCCCGGCTCACCCCGCTCACCGGTTTCCTCGGGGCGGCGCGGCTATGGGTGCTCGACACCAACCTCGCCACCCATACCCTCGATTGGCTGTTCGAGCGTCAGGGGGAGCACATCATCTTCGTCGACACCGTCTCGGTGGCCAAGGTGGAGAAGATCCGCCCATGGCTGCACAGGATCCACACCCTCAAACCCAACCGCAGCGAGGCCGAGCAGCTGTGCGGTTTCACCATCGCCGGGCCAGATACCTGGCCCATGGCAGCGGCCTGGTTCCACCGCGCCGGGGTGCAGAGGTTATTCCTGAGTCTCGGCGATCAGGGGATTTTCTATAGCGACGGGGAGTGCCAGGGCCATCTGCCCGTGCTCGGCAGTCCGGTCGTCAACGTGACCGGCGGTGGCGATGCCTTTATGGCGGGGCTGGCCTATGCCTGGTTACAGGAGAGCGACATGACCGATACCACCCGTTTCGCCCTCGGTTGCGCCGCCCTCACCGTCAATTGTTCCGATACCGTCTTTTCCGGCCTTTCCAAGGCCGCTGTTGAACGCATGCTGGAGGAGTACCCATGTTGAACGCTTACCTCGATATCCAACCTGACGTCGCTGCGGCCCTGGCCGCCGGCAAACCTGTCGTTGCCCTGGAGTCCACCATCATCTCCCACGGCATGCCCTACCCCCAGAACGTGGAGACGGCGCGCCAGGTAGAGCAGGTGGTGCGCGACAACGGCGCCGTGCCGGCCACTATTGCCATCCTGGATGGCCGCCTCAAAGTGGGGCTGGATGCGGGGGCGCTGGAGGCGCTGGGTCGGGCCGGTCATGCCGCCACCAAGTGCAGCCGACGGGATATCCCCTTTGTGCTGGCGAACAAGGGGCTGGGCGCGACCACGGTCGCCTCCACCATGATCATCGCCGCCATGGCCGGCATTCGGGTGTTTGCCACCGGCGGCATCGGCGGCGTGCATCGCGGTGCTCAGGAGACCTTCGACATCTCGGCTGATCTGCAGGAGTTTGCCCAGACGCCGGTGGCCGTAGTCTGCGCCGGCGCCAAGTCGATCCTCGACATCGGTCTGACGCTGGAGTATCTGGAGACCCAGGGTGTGCCCGTTATCGGCTATCAGACTGATGAGCTGCCCGCCTTCTACACCCGCGAGAGCGGCTTCAAGGTGGATTACCGGTTGGAGAGTCCGGCAGCGATCGCCGAGGCGCTGCGCCTTAAGTGGGAGCTGGGACTGGCCGGTGGCGCCGTGGTCACCAACCCGATCCCGACCCAGTTTGCCATGCCCAAGGCCGACATAGACGCCGCGATCAAACAGGCGCTGCGCGAAGCGGACGAGCAGGGGGTCAAGGGCAAGGCGTCCACCCCCTTCCTGCTGGCCCGGGTGTGCGAGCTGACCGGCGGTAATTCGCTGGCAGCCAACATCCAGCTGGTGCTGAACAACGCCGCGCTGGGGGCGCGCATCGCCGCCAGTCTGTAAATAAAGTCCATGAACGAAAAGAGGGTCAATCGACCCTCTTTTCGTTGCAACTCAGCCATGGCATCCGCCGATCACTGCAACACCAGCCGACCATGCAGCGGCTGCACGGGTCTGTTGTTGGGGTGGTGCATCACCGCCTTGAAGGCATCGATCTGGGCCTGGCTCACCTGCACCGGTTGCTTCATCACCAGCCAGCGCACCCCTTCCGAGCAGGGCGGGGTGGTCAGCGAACCGCTGAAGCGGTAGTAATCACGCTTGGTGGGCAGCAGCTGATCCGCCGATAGCGGCGTTGCCAGCGATCGGCTGTCGCCCGCCTTCGCCGGCAACGGCTGCCAGGCCTGGTTCAGCGCCGGGTTGGCGTGGCCCGGCACGAACATCACGGCCACCACCGCCAGCTCCCCCTTGGCATTGGCGTGCACCAGGTGCCCCTCCAGAGGGTAGGATTTGCCTTTGATGAGGTTTTCACTGGGGGCGTGGAAGTGGAACTGCTTGAGCTCGAAGGCCATGCCGTCGAGCTGCAGTGTGCTGCCCGGGGCATAGCTGACCTGTATTGTGTGGCCGGTGTTGGTGACGCTCTGGCCGCCCGCCCGGTAGTGAAACTGCAGCGGGGCCAGCTTGGCCTCTACCAGATCATCGAGGTTGATTGGCGACTGGTTGCTGCCCGCACACTGGCCAAATTCGGGAGTCAGCTTGGCCCATTGTGCCGGGCCGGCCTCGCCACTGTATTCCCAGTGTACGGTGGCGGCAAAGGCGGTGGGACACAGCAACAGGGCACCGGCCAATAGGGACTTTCTCATCATACATCCTTATTTTGCTTGAAAAGCACAGCCATCCGTTTCTTTGGTAAGTGAAGAAACAACAGATGGCATTATCTGAAATGCGAGAGACGGAGTGTCAGACACAGATTGTTTGTTATTAACAGCCGTATTTCTGATCATATTTATGATGTATTTAATATGAATCTATTCAGCAGTCAGCCACGCCTGCATATTGAACAATCGCTTTATTCAATAACAGCAATCTAATTAATTGGCTGTCATCGTAGATGAATTAGCTCATAATTTACTCATCAAAAATCAGCTCTTTTTTGCCTCGCAAGTCCCCGCCACTGGTTCGCCTAAAATATATTAATCGATTGTTTTTAATGTGATTTTATTGGGTCTCATTTGATCTTGAGCAAATAATAATCAGGCTTTCCCGGTCAGGCTGATGCTGCAGTTATGCACAGTCACAAGGGAGAGAGAAAATGAATAAATATTGTCTTCTGCTGGCGCTGGGTCTGCCCGGGATGGGGTGGGCGAGCGAACCGGTACAACCGGTAGAGGTACCCAAGGTGGCATCGCCGGAAAAAGTCGAGCTGGGCAAGATGCTGTTCTTCGAGCCGCGGCTCTCCAAATCCAATGCCATCTCCTGCAACTCCTGCCATAACCTGGCTACCGGCGGGGTGGACAACCAGGTCAGCTCCCTTGGCCACAAGTGGAAGGAGGGGCCGATCAACTCGCCCACCGTGCTCAACGCCAGCCTCAACTTCGTGCAGTTTTGGGACGGTCGCGCCAAGGATCTGCAGGCGCAGGCGGCGGGCCCCATCGAGAATCCGCTGGAGATGGCCTTCAGCCACAAGCTGGCGGTCGAGACATTGCACACCCTGCCCGAATATCGCACCCGTTTCGGCGCCGTTTACGGCAAGGCGGACTTCGGCATTGATGAGGTCACAGACGCCATCGCCGCCTTCGAAGAGACCCTGGTTACCCCCAACGCGCCGTTCGATCGCTGGTTGAAGGGAGACGGCAAGGCGCTGACGGCACAGCAGTTGAAGGGCTATCAGCTGTTCAAGGAGAAGGGCTGTACCGCCTGCCACAACGGCGTGGCCATCGGTGGCAACTCCTATCAGAAGATGGGGCTGGTCAAGCCGTTCAAGACCGACAATCCGGCCCAGGGGCGCGGTGGCGTGACGGGCGAGAAGCAGTTCATCGGCTGGTTCAAGGTGCCGACCCTGCGCAACATAGAGCTGACCTACCCTTACTTCCACGACGGGTCTGTGTGGGATTTGAAGGAGGCGGTGCGGATAATGGCCGATATCCAGCTGGGCCAGGCGCTGAGCGAGCAGGAGGCCGACGACATGACAGCCTACCTCAAGAGCCTGACCGGTGAGCAGCCGCAGATAGTGCTGCCGCTCCTGCCGCCCTCCCAACCTGATACTCCCAGGCCTCAGGTCAAGAGCTGAGCGGGTCGTGAGTCTGAATTCAAGCGGGGCTGAGGTCCCGCTTTTTCATGGCTCTATCTATCTGATAACAAAGCCAAAGTGTGGTAATCAGCATAATGACAAGGGGATGACAATCCCCCAGCTGGCGACGGGGATTTCACCGATTTGCAGCCCTCTTCACAATTTCAACACGCTCATAATCTGTTCGATTGCCTAACTCATCCGACCTGGTGTCAAATCACTCCGCCTAATACAAGGAGTGGCATAATAATGAATAATATCAATAAATTAGTTCTGGCTATCGGATTCACTCTCACCACCTTCCCGACCCTGGCGGCGGGCTTCCAGTGCAAGGACCACGTCAAGCTCGGGGTCCCCAGCCAATCCAGTCAGCTGTTGTGTCGGGACGGTTACGCCGCAGGTTACAACTATGACACCAAGGTCTCTGACTGGGTCTCCTATCGGATGACGGCGACCAGCGCCCAGGGGCCGGTACCGCGCAAGGACGCCTTCGCCGAAGACAGGGAGGTGCCGGTGCAGTACCGCGCCACCCTGGCGGACTACAAGGGCTCGGGTTATGACCGCGGCCATCAGGCCCCCGCGGCGGACATGCGCTCCACCGCCACCACCATGAAGCAGAGCTTCCTGCTGACCAACATGACTCCGCAGTTGCCGGCGCTCAATCAGGGGGCCTGGCGCATTCTGGAGGAGAAGACCCGCCAGTGGGCCATTGCCTATCAGGATGTTCAGGTGATCACAGGCCCCATCTTCACCAACTCCGATGGCGCTATCGGCAACGGTGTGACTGTGCCCCACGCCTACTATCGGGTGGTGATGGACGTGGCCAACCAGAAGGCGATCGCCTTTGTCCTGCCGCAGCAGAACGTGTCGGCCAGCCGGCTTGCGGATTACATAGTGACTGTGGATGCGGTGGAGGAGCTGACAGGGCTCGATTTCTTCGCCGAACTGCCGGATGAGCAGGAAGAGGCCATGGAATCCCGGCTGATGGCCATGTGGAGCAATTGATCCACCCCTATGACAACAGGGGCCTGGACCCCTGCTGTCAGTCGTTCAGATCGTCACCGATTTTCTTGACGGTATCCCGGGTACCGTGACCGATTTCACGAGCCACATCCCGGGTGGTGTGGCCAATCTCTCGGGTTACGTTGCGGGTAGTATGCCCCACGGTTCTGCCCGCCTCCTTGATGTCGGCACAGCCGCCGGTCACTGCGCCCAGGGTCAGACCGAGTGCCAGCAGTGCCATATAGTTAGGCGTCATGTGTGTTCCTTCTCGTTTCATCATTTAAATGCCGATGTCGGCATTATGGCCTCGTGTGCAGCGGGCGGGCAACCAGCAGGGTATGGCCCGGGCCCGGGATCTCATGCTCCTCCTCCACGTGGAAATTAGCCTCGCGCAGGCACTGGTACATCTGTTTGGAGTGATAGAAGCGGCTGTTACCGTTGGCCAGACAGGTGAAGTAGAGGGAGGTGGCGTTGAGACTGAAACTGGCGGCCTCGAAGGTCTGCCTGTCCCAGAACAGCTCTAGGATGC
The DNA here is from genome assembly GCF_000820025.1 of Aeromonas popoffii. GTDB lineage: Bacteria > Pseudomonadota > Gammaproteobacteria > Enterobacterales > Aeromonadaceae > Aeromonas > Aeromonas popoffii. Next base: position 45,178 of record NZ_CDBI01000044.1, on the reverse strand, counting down.
AAACCCGTGCATCGGGTTGCATGGCCATCCGGATCCTGTTCAGAATGGCGACTATCTGTTCGTGACTGAAGCAGTCGAGGAACTGGCTCATCCACCAGAGATCGGCCGCGCCGGGCAAGGTGCACGCTTGCAGCAGATCCACCGGATGGCCCTGCACCCGAGCCGTCAGTCCCGCCTCTTCAATATTCAGACGGGCCAGCGCCAGCTGCTCTGGCAAGTCCAGAATAGTGACGCGCAGGGTGAGATCCCGCTTGGCGCAGGCGATGGCCCACTTGCCGGTGTTGCCGCCCAGATCGTAGAGGTGGCGAGGCTCATAGCCAAGTACTTTCTCCTGTGCCTGCAGGAACGCCCAGTCGGAGTAGAAGTGATCAAACGCAAACCAGCTGCTGCGGGCGGGCTCAGGCAGTTCGCTCAGATGTGGGTAGAGGGTCTGCCAGGGGCCGAACTCCTGCAGACCGGCCGGCGAGCCCTGACGGATGGCTTCGAGCAGATGGGCTAGGGGCTGATAGCAGACGTGCTGGGTGAAGTCGAGATTGACCCGGCTCATGGCGTCGTGTTGCAGATACTTGCCGACCCGGCCCAGCACATAGTGCTCATCGGCCTGGTAGCAGAGTCCGCCGCCGAGCCCCATGTCCAGCAGCACGCTGACCGCATATTCACTCAGCTCGCACGCCTGGGCTATGTCCGCCAGCGGCGCGCCCTGTTGGCCACGCGTCTCGAGAAAGGCAAGCACCCCGGTTTCACGCAGACACCAGCTGGCCTGGAACAGCATGGGCCCGAAGGCGATCTTCTGGGCTGCGCCTATGGCCTCCAGCGCGTTGTAGGGGTCTGCCTGATAATGGTTCACGGGGTGGCTCCTGCCGTATTAACGGCTCTGTGTGCGGACGAGTTCGTTCTGGATGGCCTGATTCAGGCCCAGTACCCAGCGGTTATAACTGCGATGAATGCTGCCATTGCCCTTGTCATCCAGATTGACGCTGCTCACATAATTAATGGAATAGTCGTGGCTGCTATATGGAATATCGCATCACCGTCTGATGCTGGCGTACATTGACCTGGCCATGAATACGTCCCGGCTGCTCTTTTTTCATCGCCCAGATCTTTCTTATCCCCGAAGTGCTCATGGCGCTGGCCACCTGATCTTCGGTCAGATTGAAGGCAACCGGGTTAGCGGCCATATTGCGAATGGGCCAGGGCGAGAGCATGAGTTACTGAAATTTTAACCAAAAAAATTAACCACTGTCATCCGGGTTGTAATTGCATTCTCTGCACGCATTTTGTACAGAGGTATGCTGAAAATGCGATGTCAAATTTGTCCAGCATTGGCCGAGCAACCTATCTCTCCCTAGCGAATGGGCTGGCTGGTGGAGCAGGCTGCCAGCAGGGCACAGGCCAGCAACAGGGATATTTTATTAATGACTTTCATAATATTCCCTTGCGAGGAAATTCAATAAATAGAGCTTGGCAATGAGACAACACAAATCGTTTATTTTCAATCACAATGCCAACGGATAATCCGCGCCAGCTATTATTTTTGATGAATAATGGTATTATTCGCGCGGTATTAATGTGATGACTCCGGCGGATAATCCCCGGGGAGCAGGCACTGCCCAGCGGGTGGGTGCCTTTTATCGTCCAAGCGCTCACACCAAGGTCAAGGACAGGTTGCCTGAAATATGCTCTCTTTTTCGTTGCAGGATAGTCAGGCATTGTCACCGGGTCTTGTCGACGCGCTCGACTGGCAGGCGTGGACACAGCTGGGGCAATGGCCCGCCGATCCCCCGTTCCCCGCGACCCCTTTGCTGCCCATGATGATGGCGCGCCGTCTGAGCCAAGGTTCTAGGCTGGCGGTGCAGGTGGGGCTGAGCCTGCTGGCTCGCCATCCCGTCGATTACGCCATCTTCGTCAGCCGCCACGGCGAGCTGGCCCGTTCTATGACCCTGTTGCAGGCGCTGGCGAATGGCCAGGCGTTGTCCCCTACCGATTTCTCCATGTCAGTCCACAACACGGCCGCCGGCCTTAGTTCCATTCAGGGCAAGGCTGCCATCCCCATGACCTCGCTGGCGGCGGGAGAGGGCGGCCTGATGGCGGGTTTCACCGAGGCGGTGGCGGCGCTGAGCGCTGGTGCTAACCGGGTGCTGCTGGTGGCGTTCGAGGGGCCTGTGCCCGAGTTTCATCACCCTTGGTTGCCGGGCGAGGCGCCGGCCCATGCGCTGGGGCTGATATTGCAGGCCGGTGAGCAGTGGTGCTGCCAAGCTGCGAGTGGCGTGAGTCCGGGATCCGGGACACCTTCGAATTTGCCTCAGTCGCTGGCCTTCTGGCGTGCCCTGCAGCGGGATGAATCGACACTGACCCTGGGTAATGGCCGGCAGGAGTGGACATGGCAGCGGCGCTGAACCTGTGCTGGCGTCTGTTGGGCACAGCCCTTGGCTTCACCCTTTTCGGGGTGGGCGGTCTGCTGCTCACCCTGTTCTGGTTTCCGCTGCTGGCGCTCTGCCTGCGGGGGGAGCGGCGGCGCACCCTAGCCCAGCTGACCATACGCCACAGCTTTCGGCTGTTTCTCGGCGTATTGCGTGGCTGGGGCGTGCTGGATTATCGGGTGAGCGGCATGCCCGCCGACTTGCGCTGCGCCCTGGTAGTGGCCAATCACCCCAGCCTGCTCGATTACGTCATGCTGGCGGCCGAGATGCCTGTGTGTGACTGTATTGTCAAACAATCCCTCTGGCGCAACCCTTTCGTGGGCGGTGTGGTCAGGGCGGCAGATTATATTCCCAACGTAGAGGCGGAGCGCCTCTTGCCCTTGTGCATGACGCGGATCCAGGCCGGCGGTCTGTTGCTGATCTTCCCGGAAGGCACCCGCACCACTACGGGGAAGCCCATCAAGCTGCAGCGTGGCGCCGCCCAGTTGGCGGTGCGCAGCCAGGTGCCCCTGCAACCGGTGCGGATCCACTGCAACACCCGATTTCTCACCAAGCAGGACAAATGGTTCAAGATCCCGGAAAATAAGCCGACTTTCACCATCGAATTCCTGCCGCAAGTGGCGCCAGACGAGGTGGTCGCTACCGGACAGAGCAGCGCTCTGGCCGCGCGCCAGTTGACCCGTTTTCTCACACGGGCCCTGCAAACGGGGCCCCAATAACAGCGTATGGAACAGTTATGCAAGACCTGCACCTAGAGATCAAACAACTCATCATCGACAGTCTCAACCTCGAGGGACTGACCCCTGAGGATATAGACAGCCAGGTGCCGCTGTTCGGGGATGGCCTGGGACTGGACTCTATCGATGCGCTGGAGCTGGGCCTTGCCATCAAGGGCCGCTACGGCATAGTGCTCTCCGCCGAGGATGAAAATACCCGTCGTCACTTTGCCTCCGTCGCGGCCTTGGTCGCCCTGGTGCAGGCTCAGTCGAAAGGGGAGGCCTGAGCCATGACCCGTGACGACATTTTTTCCCAGATAAAGGCTGCCCTCGTCGAGTTGTTCGAAGTGGATGAAGAGGCAATTACCCCGGAGGCTCGCCTCTATCAAGATCTCGATCTCGACAGCATAGATGCCATCGATCTGGTGGTGCACCTGCAAAAGCTGACCGGCAAGAAGATAAAGCCGGAAGAGTTCAAGTCGGTGCGCAGCGTCAATGACGTTGTGGATGCGGTCGAGCGTCTGCTCGCCGGCGCCTGATGCAGGTACGCCCCTGACCATGACGCGCTGGCTCTCCTGGCTGGCCGGTGGCGCCCTGCTGCTCTACCCGCTGGCTGTCTACTGGGGGCTGACTCACACCAGCCAGACCCCGCTGCTGCTTGGCCTGCTGGTCATCTTCTCGCTGCGACTGCTGCCGAGTCTGCTCAAGGGCTGGTCACGTCTTGGCCCCTTGCCTGAGTTGCTCTGGCTGGGCCGCCTGCTGGCCTGCATCGGCCTGGGGCTGACTCTGCTGTCGGCCCTGTTCAACGCCCGTCACTGGCTGCTCTACTACCCGCTGGCGGTGAGCATGGCGCTGCTCTGCCTGTTTGGCTGGAGCCTGACCCGTCCCATGAGTCTGGTGGAGCGGCTGGCCCGCTTGCAGGATCCACGTCTGCCGGATGTCGCCATCGGCTACACCCGTCGGGTGACCCAGATCTGGTGCGGTTTCTTCGTGATCAACGGCGCCCTAGCGGCCTTCACCATTTGGTACGGCGATCTGGCGTTCTGGAGTCTCTACAACGGCCTCATCAGCTATGGGTTGATGGGCTCTTTGATGGCTGGGGAGTATCTGGTACGCCGACGGCTGATGAAGAGGCTGGCCCCATGACCCTGTTGCAGGCGATCTGGTGCCGCGAGGGTGAGAGTGTGGTGGCGTTCGGTCAAGGCGGCGAGGTGACCCTGGCCGAACTGCGCTTTGGCAGCCTGCAACTGGCCCGGGCCATGGCCCGCCATGCTCGCCCTAGGCAGCCGCGCGCGCGCTGGGCTCTCTGTTTCGATGACAGCCTGCTGTTTGCGCAAGCGTTGCTCGCCTGCGCCCTCTGTGGTCATCAGGCGATCTTGCCGGGCCATCAACGGGTGGCCGGGCTGTTGGCGCTGCGGGATCAGTTTGACGGCCTGCTCACCGATGGCGAGCTGCCAGTCGATGGGCTTGATGTGCCCCAGTTGCGGTTGCCCCTTGCCGATTGCCATGGCGAGCTGGATGCCGAGCGCGCCAGCCGGGCTCCCGATCGTCTCGATCTGACCCTGTTCAGCTCGGGTTCCACCGGCGAACCCAAGGCGATCCCCAAGGTCTGGCCGCAGCTGGAGGCCGAACTGCGGGTGCAGATGGCGCTCTGGGGCCAGGCCCTGGCCGACACACGGGTGCTGGCCAGCGTCAGTCACCAGCACATCTATGGCCTGCTGTTTCGCATCCTGCTGCCGCTGGCCCTGGGGCGTCCGTTCGATCGCCGCAGCATCGACTATCCGGAGCAGCTGGCGGTGCAAACCACCCCCTGGGCGCTGATCGCTTCCCCCGCTTTTCTGAGCCGGCTCGATCCGGCCATCCCCGCCGCGGGCTGTCGCCTTATCGTTTCCTCCGGCGGTCCCCTGCAACCCGGGGATGCCCATCAGGCCCGGGCCCTGCTCGGCCAGCTGCCGGTGGAGATCTTCGGCAGCAGCGAGACTGGCGGTATCGGCTGGCGCCAGCGCCATCAGGCGCAGACCCCCTGGACCCTCTTGCCCGGGGTCGAGGTGCAGGTCGGCCCGGATCAGTGCTTGCTGCTGCGCTCCCCCTTCCTGGCAGAGGACGACTGGCTGGCCTGCGCCGATCGCATCCTGTTTAAGGGGGCCGGGTTCGAGCTGCTGGGGCGCCAGGACAGGGTGATCAAGCTGGAGGAGAAGCGCATCTCCCTCGACGAGGTGGAGGCGCGCCTGCAAGCCCTGCCTGAGGTGGAGCAGGCCGCTGTGCTGCCTCTGCATCAGGGCCAGCGTCAGATCCTCGGCGCCGTGCTGGTGCTGAGCGAATTGGGGGCCGCCCGCTGGGCCGAGCTGGATCAGGGCCGCTTCCTGCTGGCCCTGCGCCAGCAGCTGCGCCCCTGGCTCGAACCGGTCGCCCTGCCGCGCAGCCTGCGCCGGGTTGACCAGATGCCGCTCAACGCCCAGGGCAAACGTCCCTGGCCACAACTCAAGGAGCTGTTCGATGAGCCTCTCTGCTGACACTCTGCCGATGAGGTCGCTGCCGACAGTGCTGGGCTGCGAGACGCTGGCCGATGGCGTGCGCCTGCTCCTGCGGCTCGAGCCGGACCTGACCTGGTTTGCGGGCCACTTTCCCGGCGCGCCCCTGCTGCCAGGAGTTACCCAGATCCACTGGGTCATGCACTATGCCGCCAGCCGACTCAACCTGGAGTTACCGTTTCACGGGTTGGATCAGCTCAAGTTCCAGCGTCCGCTGCGGCCGGGGGCAGAGTGCAGCCTGAGCCTGCAGTGGCAGCCACAAAAGGATCAACTCGTTTTCAGCTACGCGCTGGGGGATGAGCTGGCGAGCAGCGGACGGGTGCGCTTCATCCCATGACGACCTGCATCCTGATCCCCTGTTACAACCACGCCGGCCCCCTGTCCGCCGTGCTGGATCGGCTGGCCGAATATGAGCTGCCCTGCCTGCTGATCGACGATGGCAGCGAACCTGTCGCCGCCGCCGCACTGGATGCGCTGGCCGCACGCCACCCCTGGGTTACCCTGCTGCGTCATTCGCACAACCAGGGCAAAGGCGGCGCCGTGATGACGGGGCTGCGCCACGCCTATGGCCTCGGTTTCAGCCACGCCCTGCAGGTGGATGCCGATGGCCAGCACGATCTGGCAGACATTCCGGCCCTGCTGGCCGAGGCGGGCAAATGCCCGGAGGCACTTATCTCGGGGCGGCCTGTCTACGACGATTCCGTGCCCAAGGGGCGCCTCTATGGCCGCTACATCACCCATGTCTGGGTCTGGATCGAGACGCTATCGTTTGCCATCAAGGACAGCATGTGTGGCTTTCGGGTCTATCCGCTGGCAGCCAGCTGCGCGCTGCTCGAACGGGTGGCGCTCGGCAGGCGGATGGATTTCGACACCGAGGTGATGGTGCGCCTGCACTGGGCCGGGGTGGCGGTGCGTTTCGTGCCGACCCGGGTCATCTATCCCGCCGATGGCAGCTCCCATTTCCAGCTCTGGCGCGACAACCGCGATATTTCATGGATGCACACCCGGCTGGTGTGCCGCCTGCTGTGGGATCTGCTGCTGCGCCTGGCGAGTGGGCCATGTCGCCTCTGGTCATGGGCGACCCGGCTGTGGCGTGAACGCCGTACCCACTGGTCGCGCACGCCGGAGCGCGGCTCCCTGCTCGGTATGCAGATCATGCTGGCCAGCTATCGCCTGCTGGGGCGACGGGGTTTTTCTCTGCTGCTCTACCCCGTCATCGGCTACTTCTGGCTGACCGGCCGCACCCAGCGTCAGGCATCCCAAGCCTATCTGGCCCGGCTCGAGAGCTTCGCTCGCGCGCAGGGTGTGGCACTGCCCGCCGAGCCGAGATCGAGCTTTCGTCACTTTCTGCGCTTTGGCGAGGCGGCGCTCGACAAGCTGGCCGGCTGGCGTGGCGACATAGCCGAGGATCAGGTCGAGCTGGTGGGGAAGGATCACTACGAGGCCGCTATCAACAGCGGCAAGGGCTTGCTGCTGCTGGGCTCTCATCTTGGCGATCTCGAGCTGTGCCGGGCCCTTGGCAGCCGCAAGGGGGAGGTGCGCATCAATGCGCTGGTTTTCACCCGTCACGCGGCCCGCTTCAACGCCCTGCTCAAGCAGATCAACCCGGATTCGTGGCTCAATCTCATCCAGGTGCAGGAGATGGGAGCTGATACCGCCATCCTGCTCAAGGAGAAGCTGGATCAGGGGGAGTGGGTGGTGATCGTCGGCGATCGCACCTCTGTGACCCGGGAGAAGCGGGTGGTCTGGGCCGACTTTCTCGGCGCGCCAGCCCCCTTTCCCCTCGGTCCCTTTGCCCTGGCTAGCGTGCTGGGTTGCCCGGTTTACCTGATGTTCGGCCTCAAGGAGCAGGGGCGCTTTCGGGTGCATTTCGAGCCCTTTGCCGACAGCCTCAGTCTGCCGCGCCATGGGCGACAGCAGATACTTGCGTCCCGGGTGCAGGCCTATGCCGATCGTCTGCAGCATCACTGCCTGCGCGCCCCGCTGGACTGGTTCAACTTCTTTGATTTCTGGCAGCTGACCGATGAACAAGAGTGAGATGGAGTGCGTCACCTTTGGCGCCGAGCCGTTGACCATCGAAGATGTGGTGGCGCTGGCAGAGCGTCGTGTCCGCCCGGCATTGAACGGGGATCCCGCCTTTATGGAGCGTATCCAGCGGGGGGCCGATTTTCTCGATAGATTGCTGGCCGAGGAGGGGGTCATCTATGGGGTGACCACAGGCTACGGGGATTCGGTGACCCGGCCCGTGCCTGCCGAGCTGGTGCCTGAGCTGCCGCTGCACCTGACCCGCTTCCACGGTTGTGGGCTGGGTGAGGATCTTGACCTCGATGCCGGTCGCGCCGTGCTGGCGACCCGGCTATGTTCCCTGGCGCAAGGGGTCTCCGGCGTCAGCCCTGGTTTGCTCGAGAGGCTCTGCTGGCTGCTGGAGCAGGATCTCATACCGCGCATACCACAAGAGGGCTCCGTCGGCGCCAGCGGCGATCTGACGCCGCTCTCCTACGTCGCCGCCGTGCTGGTGGGGGAGCGCGAGCTCCATCACGATGGCGCGCTGCGTTCCGCCGCCGAGGTCTATCGGGCGCTTGGGATCACCCCCCTGACCCTGAGACCCAAGGAGGGCCTGGCGCTGATGAACGGCACCTCGGTAATGACGGCGCTGGCCTGTCTCGCCTACGCCCGCGCCGACTACCTGATGCGGCTGGCGACCCGGATCACGGCGCTGGTGAGCGTCGCCATGGGGGGCAACGCCTTCCACTTCGACGAGCGGCTGTTTGCCGCCAAGCCGCACCCCGGTATGCAGGGGATAGCGGCTTGGCTGAGATCGGATCTGGTGGCCGGCGAGCTGCCGCGCCACAGCGACCGGCTGCAGGACAGATACTCATTGCGCTGCGCCCCCCACGTCATCGGTGTTGTGGCCGACAGCCTGCCCTGGTGGCGCCAGCTCATCGAAAACGAGCTCAACAGCGCCAACGACAACCCGCTGATCGACGGGGATGGGGAGCATGTGATGCACGGTGGCCACTTCTACGGCGGCCACATCGCCATGGCGATGGACAGCATGAAGACGGCCATCGCCAATCTGGCGGACCTGCTGGATCGCCAGCTGGCCCAGCTGGTCGACACCAAGTTCAACGGCGGCCTGCCGAGCAACCTCTCGGGAGCGCTGGCCGGGCGGCAGATGATCAACCACGGCTTCAAGGCGGTGCAGATCGGCGTCTCGGCCTGGACTGCGGAGGCGCTCAAGCAGACTATGCCCGCCAGCGTCTTCTCCCGCTCCACCGAGTGCCACAACCAGGACAAAGTGAGTATGGGCACCATAGCGGCGCGCGATGCCCTGCGGGTGCTGACCCTGACCGAGCAGGTCGGGGCAGCCTGCTTGCTGGCGGCGGTACAGGGGGTCGAGCTGCGTCTGGCCCAGCCCACACCCTTCAGCCGCCCGCTCAGTCCGGCCCTGGCCCATATGGTGCAACAGGTGCGGGCCGAGTTTGCGCCTCTGCTGGAAGACAGGGCGCTGGAGCAGGAGCTCAGGGCGCTGATCGCCCGCCTCCGTCAGCGTCACTACCCCCTTTATCAGGAATCTTCGCTATGAGCCGTACCCGGATTGCGCTGGAACCCTGGCAGATCAGCACTGAAGTGGAAGTGACCATCCCATTTCACGACGTGGACATGATGGCTGTCGCCTGGCACGGTCACTACTTTCGCTACATAGAGCTGGCCCGCTGCGCCCTGCTGGACCTCATCGATTACAACTACCCGCAGATGGAGGCCTCCGGCTACCTCTGGCCCATCATAGACACCCGGATGAAGTACCTGGCACCGCTGCGCTTCGGCCAGCGGGTGCGGGTGCGCGCCACCCTGACCGAATACCAGAACCGCTTGAAGATCGACTACCTGCTGAGCGATACCGCGAGCGGCACCCGCACCAGCAAGGGCTACAGCATCCAGGTGGCGGTGAGCAAGGCGAGCGGCGAGATGTGCCTAGCCTCGCCCCAGGTGCTGCTGGACAAGCTGGGGGTGAGCCAATGAGCTGTCTTCTGAACCGGCTGATGGTCGGACTGGCCCTGCTGCTGGCGTTGCCGCTGCAGGCGGCCCCCCTGAGCCGTGACCAGGTGCAGCAGCTGCTGACCCTGAGTCCGGTCAGACAGGCCCATTTCGAGCAGGAGAAACAGGTGGCGGGGCTGAGCCAGCCGCTCAAGGCCTCCGGCGAGCTGCTGCTGGTGCGTGACCTGGGTCTCTGGTGGCAGCAGCAGCAGCCCTTTGCCCTGACCCTGACCCTGACGCCGCAACGCATGGTGCAGCAGGTAGCGGGTCAGCCCGCCACCGTCATCGACAGCCCGCAACTGCTTGAATTCAGCCAGATGTTGCTGGCGCTGTTCGGCTCGGACGAGGCGACCCTGCGCCGCTACTTCAAGATCGATTTTCAGAGCACGGAGGCGGGCTGGCAGCTGCTGCTGGTGCCGACCCTGACGCCGCTGGACAAGGTGTTTGCCAGTCTCACCCTGAGCGGGCAAGGGCAACTGGATGAGCTGGTCATTGCCGACAAGCAGGGTGACAGCACCCGCATCCGTTTCAGCGCCTGGCAGGAGCGAACCCTGCCACTGACCCCTGAGGAGCAGGCCCGCTTTGCTACCCACTAGCCCCGCATCGCACCCTGCCACTGCCCTTGGTTTGGCCGGGAGAATCTACCTTGCTGCAATCTGAAACCACTTGGCGCCGGCTTGGCACGATCTGGATCTGCCTCTGCCTGCTGCTGGTGGCCGTGCTGGCCTGGCAGCTGCCCCACAGCCGCATCAACACCAGCCTGATGGATCTGTTGCCCCACGAATCCCGCAGCGATCTGGATCCGGCGTTGCAGCAGGGCTTGCTGCAACAGCTCGATCGCCAGCTGGTCTGGATGCTGAGCCTGCCTGCCGGACAGAACGGACAGGCGGCGGCCGATCTGTGGGTAAAACAGCTCGACCAGATAGCAGCCTTCTCCCATATCAAGGGCTATCAGCCCGAGCTGGCCCCCGCCTGGCAGGGCTATCTGCGCGATCTCGCCTGGCAGCGGATGGATGAAGCGGGCCGGGTCCGGCTGGCGGCTGGCGCCGAGGGCTGGAGCCAATGGGTGCTTGGCCAAATCTACTCGCCCTTTGGCGGCGTTTCCCGCGCCGAGTGGCAGAGCGATCCGCTGTTGTTGACCCGGGCCGGGGTGCTGGCAGAGGCTCGCGGCCCCATGCAACTCAAGGAGGGTTGGCTGGTCAGCCGGGACAAGGCGGGTCGCGACTGGTTCATGGTGCGGGCCGAGCTGGATCTCTCCGCCTTTGATATCCAGCGCAACCAGGGGTTGCTGAGGGCACTCGACAACGCCGAGCACCGGCTGGCCGAAGCCTATCCCGGTGCCGAGCTGCTGCGCCGTGGCACCCTTTTCTACAGCCAGCACGCTAGCAACCTGGCCCAGCAGGACATCTCCACCATAGGGCTTGGCTCCATGATCGGCGTCATTCTGCTTATCTGGGGCGTATTTCGCTCGACCCGGGCGCTGCTGCTCTCCCTGCTGCCCATCTGCGTGGGACTGATGTGGGGGCTGGGCACTGTGCTCATCCTGTTTGGCGAGATCCATCTCTTCACCCTGGTAATCAGCAGCAGCCTCATCGGCATCGCCATCGACTACGCCATCCATTTCCTGTGCGAGCGACGGCTGCACGGCGACGACGAGACGCCGCATCAGACCCGACTACGGCTGTTGCCGAGCCTCTCGCTGGCGGTGCTGACGACCCTGATCGGCTATGGCCTGCTCTGGCTCGCCCCCTTCCCCGGGCTGCAACAGCTGGCGGTGTGCGCACTGGCGGGCCTGTTCAGCGCTTTCATCACTGTGCTCTGTCTGTTCCCGCGCTGGTCGGGCCCCCTGCCGACCCGGCCCCTGCGCAGCCAGCCACTGCTGATGGCCTGGCTCAGTGCCTGGCAGCAGCGTCGCCTGGTGCGCATTGGCCTGCCGCTGCTCTGCCTGCTGCTGGCCACCCTTGGCATCAGCCAACTGCAGGTGGATGACGACATACGCCGGCTGCAACCCTTGCCGGTGGAACTGCAGGCGCAGGAGAACCAGATCAAGGCCCTGACCGGTCAGCAGGGGGGCATGCAGGGTTTTCTGGTGACAGGCACGGATGCCGAGCAGGCGCTGCAACGGCTGGAGCGACTGGATGGCCAGCTGGTCGAGCTTAAAGACAGTGGCGCATTGCGGGACTTTGTCTCCCTCAGTCGCTGGCTGCCCTCGCTGGCGCGGCAGCAGCAGGATGCGGCCGCCATTCGGGCCCTGTTGCCCCAGGTGGTGACCCGACTGCAAGAGGCCGGGGTGCCAATACCAGCAGGGGGGCAAGGGCCCGCCCGTCAGCCTGACTGGTTGACCCCGACAGCCTGGCTGGCCAGCCCGGTCAGCGAGGGGAGCCGTCTGCTGTGGCACTCGCTGGAGGATGGCCGCGTCGCCATCTGGGTGCCGCTGGTCGGGGTGCAGGGCGAGGTCGCCCTGACGGCGCTGGCAGCTGCCGAGCAGGGTATCTACTGGCAGGATCAGCGCGGCGAGTGGAGTCAGTTGTTTGCCCACTACCGGATCAAGCTGGCCGAACTGCTGCTGCTGGCCATCGGCCTGGTGGCCCTGCTGCTCTGGCGGCGGATGGGGGCAGCCAGGGCGTCCCGGGTGCTGCTGGTCAACCTGATTGCTCTCGCCATGGGGCTGGCACTGCTCGCCGCCTGCGGCCAGCCGCTCACCCTGTTTGGTGTGCTGGCGCTCAGCCTCATCTTCGGCATCGGCATCGACTACGGTCTCTTCTTTGCCCACTGTGGCAACGAACTTGCGCGGCAGAGTTCCACCCTGCTCGCCATCCTGCTGGCAAACCTCACCACCCAGCTGGCGTTCGGCTTGCTGGCGCTGAGTCACACCCCCGCCATAGCGGGCTTTGGTCTGGTGTTGAGCGGCGGTATCTTTACTGCCTTCCTGTTGTCGCCTCTGGTGCTGGACCGGGTACGACTGCCGCTGCCAGGGCAGGATAGTCGGGAGCCAACATGGCAATGAGATCACTGTTTGTATTACTCATATTTTTGCTGGGGGGCTGCAGCAGCCCGCCTGCCCCCACCACCTATCTCGACAAGGGCAGCGTCATGGCGCTGCCAGCCCCTGTGCTTGCCACCCCCTTCTATCGCCAGCAGTTGCTGACGGCCACCGTGGGTGAGAGTTCCCATCAGCTGATGACTGTGCTGGAGGCCGATGGCAGCCAGTTGACCCTGGTCGGCCTGACCCCGAGCGGGGTGCGGCTGTTTCGGGTGCGTTACGATCAGCAGGGCATAGCGACTCAGCAGCTGAGCCCGCTGCTCGCCACCGGCATGCCGCCCGTGACCCAGGTGCTGGCGGATGTCATGCTCTGCTACTGGCCGCTGGCCAGCTGGCAGCCGCAGCTGCCGCCGGGCTGGACGCTGCGGGACGAAGGGCTGACGCGCCGGCTGCGCTCTCCCGATGGCGCCCTGGTCACCGAGATCGGGTACCAGGACAAGGGCGGCGTACGGGAGCCGGTCAGTCTGCAACAGCATGTATTTCACTACCGTTTGCAGCTGGAGACCCTGTCCCAATGAGTTGTTATATCGCGGCCTACGGCTTCATTTCGGCATTGGGGGAGGGCAGGGATGCCAGCGCCGAGGCCCTGCTGGCCTGGCAGGCAGAGGGGAGCACGCCGCTCACCCGCCACAACCAGACCTTGCTGGATGGTCGCCTGACCCCGGTGGGGCGGGTCGAGGGCGCTCTGCCGGAAATACCGGCGGCGTTGGCCCCTTATGCCTCGCGCAACAATCGCCTGCTGCTGGCGGTGCTGGCGCAGATCCGCCCCGCCCTGGACAAGGCGCTGGCGGAGTTTGGCCCTGCGCGGGTAGGCCTGGTGCTCGGCACCAGCACAGCCGGGATAGGCGAGGCCGAGCTGGCGATCGCCGCCGCCCGGCGGGGGGAGGCAATTCCCCCGGCCTTTGACTATCGCCAGCAGGAGCTGGGCTCTCCGTCCGAATTTCTGGCCCGTTATCTCGACATCTCCGGGCCTGCCTACACCCTCTCCACCGCCTGCTCTTCCAGCGCCCGCGCCTTCATCAGCGGTCAGCGGATGCTGGCGGCCGGACTGGTGGATGCGGTGATCGTCGGTGGCGCCGACAGCCTGTGCGGGCTGACTATCAACGGTTTTGACAGCCTGGAGTCCCTCAGTGGCACCCTCTGCCAGCCCTTCGACAACGGCCGCCAGGGGATCAACATAGGCGAGGGGGCCGCGCTGTTTCTGCTGAGCCGCACGCCTGCGCCGCTGGCGCTGCTGGGGGCGGGCGAGTCGTCCGATGCCTGGCATATCTCGGCCCCTCATCCGGATGGCGTGGGGGCCGAGGCGGCCATGCAGATGGCGCTGGCCCAGGCGGGTGTGACGCCGGAACAGGTGGGTTACATCAACCTGCACGGCACGGCCACCCGCCTCAATGACGCCATGGAGAGCCATGCAGTGCATCGCCTGTTCGGCGACAAGGTGCCCTGCAGTTCCACCAAGCCGCTCACCGGCCATACCCTGGGCGCGGCGGGGGCCATTGAAGCCGCGCTCGCCTGCCTGCTGCTGGAGCGGGCGCTGCCGTTGCCTCCCCAGCGGGTGACGACGGTGGATCCGGCGCTGGCCTCCATCCGGCTGGTGAGTGGCGCCACTCGACTGGCGGCGCCCCGGGTCCTCTCCAACTCCTTTGCCTTCGGTGGCAACAATGTCAGCCTGCTGTTTGGACTATCACCCTCATGAATGAGCTCATACCGCTGCCCGCCATCGACACTCTCTTGCCCCATCAGGCCCCTATGCTGCTGCTGGATCGGCTCTGCGCCGTGGATGCGAGCCGGGTGTGCTGCGAGACCCTGGTTGGCGCCCGGCACGCCTTGTTGCTCGATGGCGAGGGCTCGTTGCCCGCCTGGGTCGGCATAGAGCTGATGGCTCAGACCATAGCCGCCTGGGCCGGCATGCAGGGGCGATTGCGCGGCGAGCCGGTGCGCATCGGTATGTTGCTCGGCACCCGCAAGTACCGCTGCCAGCCCACCCGCTTTGCGGCGGGGGCCCTGCTCACCATAGAGGCCAGCTGCCTGTTGCAAGACGGCGGCATGGCCAGTTTCGATTGCCGGATCCTGCAAGATGGGCAGGAGTGCGCCACCGCGCGCCTCTCGACCTATCAACCCGCACCCGGCGAATTATCCGATTTGTTAGCGAAGGACGTTTCATGATCTCTACCGTATTGGTCACGGGCGCCAGCAAGGGGATAGGCCGCGCCATCGCCCTCAAGCTGGCCGCCGACGGTTTTCTCGTCGTCGTGCACTACCACGGCGACCGCGCTGGGGCCGAGGCTACCCTGGCGAACCTGCAAGCCGCAGGGGGACAGGGGCGCCTGATCCAGTTCGACATTGCCGATCGCCAGGGCTGCTGCGAGCGGCTGGAAGCCGACATGGCCGAACACGGCGCCTATTACGGTGTGGTCTGCAACGCCGGCATCATACGTGACGGCGCCTTCCCCGCCCTCACCGACGAGGATTGGGACGGGGTGCTGCACACCAATCTGGACGGCTTCTACAACCTGCTCAAGCCCTGCATCATGCCGATGATAGGTCTGCGCCGGGGCGGCCGCATCGTGACCATCTCCTCGGTCTCGGGCCTGATGGGCAACCGTGGCCAGGTCAACTACAGCGCCGCCAAAGCGGGTATCATGGGGGCCACCAAGGCGCTTGCGCTGGAGCTGGCCAAGCGCAAGATCACGGTTAACTGCGTGGCGCCCGGCCTCATCGATACCGGCATGGTGGATGCCGAGGTGCAGGAGGAGGCGATGAAGCTGATCCCGCTCAAGCGTATGGGGCAGGCGGACGAGGTGGCCGGATTGGTCTCCTACCTGATGTCGGACATCGCCGGCTATATCACGCGCCAGGTCATCTCCATCAACGGGGGCATGGTATGACACGGATGCTGGTGGTCTCTTGCCTGATGTCGGTTCAACATGGTGCTGTCTCTGTGGTAGGCCAGGTTATCTCTGTGAATGGCGGTATGGTATGAAGCGGGTAGTAGTAACCGGCATGGCCGGGGTGACAGCGTTCGGTCAGGACTGGCCGAGCGTGCGGGCAAAGTTGCAGGCGGGGCGCAATGCGGTGGTGACCATGCCACAGTGGGCTATCTACGAGGGGCTCAATACCCGGCTGGCGGCGCCCATTGCCGATTTTGTGCTGCCCGCCCGCTATCCGCGCAAGAAGACGCGGGCCATGGGGCGGGTCTCCCAGCTGGCGACCGTGGCCAGCGAGCTGGCGCTGGTGCGGGCTGGGCTTATCGACAGCCCGGTGCTGACCGACGGTCGCACCGGCATCGCCTATGGCTCCTCCACCGGCAGTACGGATCCCATCCGTGCCTTCGGGGTCATGCTCAACAACAAGAGCACCGCCAGCATCACGGCCACCACCTATGTGCAGATGATGCCGCACACGGCGGCGGTCAATACCGGCCTCTTCTTCGGCCTGCGCGGGCGGGTGATCCCCACCTCCAGCGCCTGCACCTCCGGCAGCCAGGGGATTGGCTACGCCTACGAGTCCATCAAGCACGGCTATCAGACCCTGATGGTGGCTGGCGGGGCGGAGGAGCTCTGCCCGTCTGAGGCCGTGGTGTTCGATACCTTGTTTGCCACCAGCCAGATGAACGACAACCCCGAGCTGGCGCCACGGCCGTTCGATCGGCAGCGGGACGGTCTGGTGATTGGCGAAGGGGCGGGCACTCTGGTGCTGGAGGAGCTGGAACATGCACAGGCGCGCGGGGCCACCATCATCGCCGAGCTGGTGGGCTTTGCCACCAACTGCGACGCCGCCCACGTGACCCAGCCCCAGCAGGAGACCATGCAGCTGTGCATGGAGATGGCACTGGCCCAGGCCGGGCTTAAGGCCGCCGACATTGGCTACATCAGCGCCCACGGCACGGCCACCGAGCGCGGCGACATAGCCGAGAGCCACGCCACCGCCACCATCTTTGGCAACAAGACCCCCATATCGTCGCTCAAGAGCTTCTTCGGCCATACCCTGGGCGCCTGCGGTGCCATCGAGGCCTGGCTGTCGCTGGAGATGATGCAAGAGGGCTGGTTTGCCCCCAC
Organism: Aeromonas popoffii; assembly: GCF_000820025.1. Taxonomy (GTDB): domain Bacteria; phylum Pseudomonadota; class Gammaproteobacteria; order Enterobacterales; family Aeromonadaceae; genus Aeromonas; species Aeromonas popoffii. Next base: position 28,372 of record NZ_CDBI01000044.1, on the reverse strand, counting down.
CATCAACCTGACCGAGCCGGATCCGGCCTGTGCCCCGCTGGATCATGTGGTGGGCAATGGCCGCGCGCTGGCGGTGGACTATCTGATGTCCAACAACTTCGCCTTTGGCGGCATCAACACCTCTCTCATCTTCAAGCGCTGGTCCTGAAGCCGCGCACCTTGCCTGCTGGCAGGGCGCCGGTACAGCCTGGGTTTAGCCTTGATGAATTAATATGCCTCCCATTTTTCGGGAGGCATAATGTCTGTTCCATCTGCTGTTTTCTCTGCTCAACTCCGCCTGCGCCCAGGTTTCAATGCGCTCTTGCTGTCCACCCTTTTATTGGCGCTGCCTGCACCGGCCATGGCCGATGATGAATTTCGGCTGGGCAACACCATGCTGCTCGGCGTCGGTGACCACCCGGCCATTATTCCCATCATCGTTTGCCGACCGGCCAAGTCCATCATGGTCAAGGCAGGACGGGAATTGACCCTGGACAGGGTCAAGGTGTTTTACGGCAATGATCGCAGCAAGACCCTTAATTTCGACAAGGATCTGAAAGAGGATCAGGAATCGGGGTGGAAATCTCTCGGTAGCCGGCTCTGCATCAAGCGGATCGAGGTCTATGGCAATTCGGAGGGGAGTAAGGCCGGGGTCAAGGTATATGGTCGCAAGTAAATATGGACGGGGGTTCACATCCCCCGCCCATTCAGGGCTTATTTCTTGGGTCTAAACGGCTTGATGACGGCTTCATCGCATTCGAGATAGGGCCCCTCCATCAGATCGATGCAGTAGGGGATGGCGGGGAAGACCGCATCCAGGCACTCGCGGATGGATTTGGGCTTGCCCGGCAGGTTGACGATGAGGGCGCCGCCGCGCAGGCCTGCAGTCTGGCGCGACAAAATGGCAGTCGGCACGAACTTGAGGGATTCGGCCCGCATCAGCTCGCCAAAGCCTGGCATCATGCGATCGCACACCGCTTCTGTGGCCTCAGGGGTTACATCCCGTTTGGCCGGACCTGTGCCGCCCGTGGTGACGATGAGGCAGCACTGTTCCTGGTCTGCCAGCCGGATCAGGGTCGTTTCGATCTGATCCTGTTCATCCGGGATCACCTGATAGAGGGGTTCCCACGCCGAGGTCAAATATGCGTTCAGCGTGTCTATGATGGCCTTGCCGGAGAGGTCTTCGTAGATGCCTGCACTGGCGCGATCGCTGACGGTGACGATGCCGATTCTTGCCTTGCTCATGGTCTGCCCTTGGTTGCCTAGAATAAGTAGCAAATAAAATAACATAATCAGTGAGATATGTTAAACGAGGTCAGGTGTTGGCGAGGGTGGGGCATAGCATCGAGTGCCGAATGAAAAGCTTTCTTGCCGACGCCCTTTCAATAAGACATAAGACTTGGGTATCGTCGGCCTAAAATGTATAAACGAAAAAAACAGCCGTATTGATGAATAATTGGTTGATCCATAACGAATAAGAAAATAATTCCCCGATTGTTGATCCTGTTTTGGCGCAGTCAGCCTAGAAAGGTTGTGGTATGGATTGAACCAGGAGGGCAATCGTCTTATATAACTTATTATACGGTTGGTTGAATGTTGTACTGATCGTTGTTGTTTGAGTATCACCATACAGCGGCTGACCGCAGGAGGGCATATGGAATTGCCTGATTTTGATACCTTGAGGAGACTGGCGGTGACGGAGCCGGAACGACTCGATGAGTTGCTGCACCAGCAAATAGAGGGGTTGATCGACCGGGTCAGTCCGGAGCAGCAACAGCGATTGCGCGGCCTGCAGTTTCGTATCGACTGTCAGCGTCAATTGGCCAAGAACAATCTGGATAGCTGTATTCGTATTGCGGGCATGATGCACTCCTCCTTTTATTCCATGCGCAGTCAGATGATCCAGCTCAATGCCAATCTCTATGCTGACCAGCCCTCCGTCTACAGAGAAAATAATGTGGTTTCTTTCTTCGATTATTATCGCAAGAAGAAATAAACATCCCCTTGATAGCATTCTTATTATTATTCTGCGTTATATATCTGTCATCGGGTGAGGTCCGTTTACTGACGTTAATTTATCTGAGGTGATTTGTAATATATTTGATGTGTTTTCGTGGCATTCGCTGTTTTATTAAAAATTGATTATTGCCGTGATCGGTGTGGATGTATGGCGCCGACAGTTAGGCTAATATGGCGATCTTTTAATTTTGCCACGACTCGCAGGGATTATGAGCAGTATCACTCCAAGACGGGTGCTGTCGCAGGAGCAGCAGACAGAGATCACCCGTATCATCGTCAAGGTGGGCCAGATGCTGGCCCAGTTCGGGGCCGAGAGTCGCATCATAGAGCAGACCACGGTCCGGCTTGGCATGGCGCTGGGGCTGGAGAGCGTCGAGATGGCTATCTCCTCCAGTGCCATCGTGCTCACCAGCCTCTATCAGGGCAGTTGCGTCACCACCACCCGCCGGGTACGGGAGCACGGCATCAACATGCAGGTGGTGTGCGAGATCCAGCGCATCTGCATCATGGCGGAGAAGGGGCTGATCGGTGCGCGCGAGGTGCGTCAGCGGCTCGACGGCATAGTGCCGTTTCATTACCACCCCTGGCTGGTGGTGCCCATGGTGGGGCTCTCCTGCGGCGCTTTCAGCCTGCTGTTTGGCGGCGACTGGCCCATCTTCCTGGTGACCTGCCTCTCCTCCGCCGTGGCGATGCGAGTGCGCCAGCTGATCGCCCGTCATCACCACAGCCCGCTTATCAACTTTGCCGCGACCGGCTTCATCGCCACCCTGCTCTCCTCCAGTGCCAACTTCTTCAACTGGGGGGCCCAGCCCTATCTCGCCATGGCCGCCAGCGTACTCTTGCTGGTGCCGGGCTTCCCGCTCATCAATGCGGTTTCCGACATGGTGAAGGGTTACTTCAACATGGGGCTGGCGCGCTGGGGCACGGCAACCCTGCTCACCATCAGCGCCGCCATAGGTATCATTTTGGCCATGTCGGTCACCGGGATCTGGGGGTGGAAGGTATGATGGATCTTGTCTGGTTGCTGGCCAAGGATGCCTTCTGGTCCTCCATTCCGGCGGTAGGGTTTGCCATGCTGTTCAACGTGCCGCCACGCATGTTGAAGTACTGCGCCATGGGCGGTGCCCTGGCCCACAGCCTGCGGACCCTGCTCATTCATTACGGTATGCCCATCGAGTGGGCGACACTGACGGCGGCGACCACGGTCGGTTTTGTCTGTGTCTATTGGTCCCGTCGGCTGCTGGCGCCTCGCCCCGTGTTTAGCGTTGCCTCCATCATCCCAATGATCCCGGGCAGCTATGCGTTCAAGGCGATGATCGCCGTGGTCGAGCTCAACATCTCCGGGGTGACCATGGACCTTATCCAGAGCGCGGTGGAGAACGGCCTCAAGGCGTTGTTTATCGTGGGTGCCCTCAGTTTCGGTTTGGCGATCCCCTCCCTGGTCGTGTACCGTAACCGGCCCATTATTTGACAGACGGTGTGAGAGGCTGACCCCATGAAGATTTCCATGATTGCCGCCATGGCCCACGACAGGGTGATTGGCCTGGATAACCAGATGCCCTGGCACCTGCCGGCAGATCTGGCCCACTTCAAGCGGGTGACTCTGGGCAAACCGGTGTTGATGGGGCGCAAGACCTTCGAATCCATAGGTCGGCCGCTGCCCGGACGGCGTAATCTGGTGATCAGCCGCAACCCCGATTACCAGGCCGACGGGGTCGAAGTGGTCGATTCGGTGGAGGCCGCGCTGGCGCTGCTGGCCGATGGTCAGACGGTAGACGAGCTGATGGTGATAGGTGGCGGTCATCTCTATGGTCAGCTGCTGCCACGGGCCGACAGCCTCTATCTGACCCGCATCGATCTGGCGGTGACAGGGGATACCCGTTTCCCCGCCTTCGAGGAGGACGAGTGGCATTGCGTTGAGCGCGAACCCCATGAGCCCGACGAGAAGAACCCCCATCCCTACAGTTTCGAAACCTGGCAACGGCGCTGAACCGTATTGAATAACTGTTGAAGCCGAAAAGCCCCTTGTGCTGCACTGGGGGCTTTTTTCTTGCCACAAAGGGCGGGTCCGGCAGGCAAGGCCTTCGCCATGGCTGCGCTCAACCGCTCCCCTGTATCCCCTCGTTTTTCGCCTGCATATCATTAGGGTTGTAATGATTTTTTCCAGCCCTGCTGCCTGTTCAGGATCCTGCCTGGCGGCATCCCCCTGATCTGCCTGGTTTCCTCCTCCTATTAGCCTGTCAAAACACCACGATAATTAGTTATCTAATCAAATTAACCATGCTGGCATGGCCCATGCTTGTCGATTTATGGCTTTTTATTGTCAAAAATAAACCATTAAAATCAATTGTTTATGTTTTCATTGTTTTGTATGGACTCCTATGGTTCTTTTGTTTTTCATGTAAATTGCTTAGTGTAGAAAGTAATTGGTTCGCGTTCGGCAGGTTAATTACCAAGATGTCGACCATGAAAAAAGGACAGTATGACAGTCAAACTCGAAGTGAAATCACTCTATAAAATCTTCGGAGAACAGCCGGAAAAGGCGTTCAAATTGCTGGCGAAAGGGCACGACCGCGCCAGCATTCTGCAGAAGACCGGGCAGACACTGGGTGTGCATGGGGTCGATCTGGCCATCCACGAGGGGGAGATCTTCGTGGTGATGGGCTTGTCCGGTTCGGGAAAATCCACCCTGGTACGCCTCTTCAACCGGTTGATTGAACCGACCCGTGGTCAGGTGCTGATCGACGGTGAGGACATCGCCGCCATTTCAGATAGTGAGCTGCGCCAGGTGCGGCGCAAGAAGATCAGCATGGTGTTCCAATCCTTCGCCCTCATGCCGCATCTGACCGTGCTGGAAAATGCCGCCTTCGGTTTGGAGCTCGCTGGCGTGCCGCTTCTCGATCGCCAGGAAAGTGCCCGCCAGGCACTCAATCAGGTGGGTCTGGGTCAGTGGGTGGACGCCTTTCCCGATGCCCTCTCAGGTGGCATGAAGCAAAGGGTCGGTCTGGCCCGTGCGCTGGCCAATAACCCCGATATCCTGCTGATGGATGAGGCCTTCTCTGCGCTGGATCCGCTGATCCGCACCGAGATGCAGGATGAGCTGCTCAAGCTGCAGGCCAGCCATCAACGCACCATCGTCTTCATCTCGCACGATCTGGACGAGGCGATGCGTATCGGCGATCGCATCGCCATCATGCAGGATGGTCAGGTGATCCAGGTCGGTACCCCCGACGAGATCCTGAGTCAGCCCGCCAACGACTATGTTCGCGCCTTCTTTCGCGGTGTGGATCTGGCCAATGTGTTCAGTGCCCGCGATATCGTCAGTCGCAAGCAGATGCCGCTTATCAAGAAGCACACCACGGACGGGCCGGGCAACGCCCTGCGTCAACTCAAGGATCAGGAGCGGGAGTTCGGTTATGTGGTGGATCGCAGCCGCCGCTTCCTCGGGGTCGTCTCGGTCGAGTCGCTCGGTCAGGCGGTGAAAAACAAAGGAAGCCTGGAGCAAGCCTTGCTGGCCGATATTCAGCCCATCCAGGCCGATACCTCCCTCAATGAACTCATCAGTCAGGTGGCCGCAGCGCCCTGTCAGGTGCCTGTGGTTGAGGAAGATGGCACCTATCTGGGGCTCATCTCCAAGGCCAACTTGCTGAACACCCTGGACAGGAGTACCCCGGTATGAATATCAAACCCTTTCATCATCTGCTGACCGGCTTGCTGGCGCTGTTGTTCTTGGCGAGTGCCCCCATCCGGGCCAATGAGGCGCAGGCCGATCCCTGGGGCAATACCGAAACCCTTGCCGCCGACTGGCAGAGCCAGATTGAAACGGCGGATACAGCCACGGCTGTCGACTGGCTTGATCCCTTCCAGCAGGCGCTGGTACCGCTGGATATTTGGGTGGAGAGCGGCATTGGTTGGCTGGTCCATAACTTGCGCCCCCTGTTCCAGCTGATCCGGGCACCGGTAGAGGTCACCCTCAACGCCATGACCCATCTGCTGCAGACGGTGCCATCCACCCTGATGATAGGGATGCTGACCCTGATCGCCTGGCAGCTGGTTAATGGTCGCATGGCGCTGGGTACCCTGCTTTCTCTCGTCGGGATAGGCCTCATCGGTGCCTGGTCCGATGCCATGGTGACCCTGTCGCTGGTGCTGACCTCGCTCTTCTTCTGCATCCTGATTGGCTTGCCGGTTGGCATTTTGCTGGCCCGTAGCGAGCGCTTGTCTGCCTGGACCCGGCCGCTGCTGGATGCCATGCAGACAACTCCGGCCTTCGTCTATCTCATCCCCATCGTCATGCTGTTCGGCATCGGCAACGTACCCGGCGTCGTGGTGACCGTCATCTTCGCCCTGCCGCCGATGATCCGGCTGACCATGCTGGGGATCCGACAGGTGCCGGCAGATCTGGTAGAGGCGGCCCACTCCTTTGGCGCCAGCCCCTCCCAGCTGTTGTTCAAGGTGCAGCTGCCGCTTGCCATGCCCACCATCATGGCCGGGGTCAACCAGACCCTGATGCTGGCGCTCTCCATGGTGGTGATCGCCTCCATGATCGCGGTCGGTGGTCTGGGCCAGATGGTACTGCGCGGCATAGGCCGACTCGACATGGGGCTCGCTTCCATCGGTGGCCTCGGCATAGTGCTGCTGGCCATCGTGCTCGACCGTCTGACCCAGGCAATGGGACAGCGGGATCGCAGCCACACAGGCCGCTGGTATCAACATGGCCCCGTGGCCCTGCTGATGCGCCTGCGTGGCAGCAGTAAAGTAATTGATTACAAAGGAGTAAATGCATGAGGTTCATCACGAAAACCCTGAGCACCCTGGTGCTGAACGCCCTGTTGCTGAGTTCTGTCGCCATGGCCAGCACCGAACTGCCGGGGGAGGGGGTCCGCGTTCAACCCTTGCAGAGCTCCCTGCCGGAAGAGACTTTTCAGACCCTGCTGGTCAGCAAGCTGATGGGTCGCCTCGGCTATGACGTACAGACGGTGCAGGAGGTAGATTACAACGTGGCCTACGCCTCGGTGGCACAGGGCGATGGTACCTTCCTGGCCTTTAACTGGATCCCGTTGCACAACCACAAGTACGAACAGGCTGGCGGTGACAAGGTGTTCTTCCGCCAGGGGACCTATGCATCGGGCGCCGCTCAGGGCTATCTCATCGACAAGCAGACCGCCACCCGGCATGGCATTACCAACCTGGGTCAGCTCAAGGATCCCAAGCTGGCGGCCCTGTTTGACGGTGATGGCGACGGCAAGGCCGATCTGGTGGGCTGCAACCCGGGCTGGGGCTGTGAAGAGGCCATCAACCATCATCTGGACGAGTTCGGCCTGACCTCCACCATTACCCACAAGCAGGGCAACTACGCGGCCCTGATCGCCGATACCCGGGCCCGTTACCAGAGTGGCAAGCCGGTGATCTACTACACCTGGATCCCCTACTGGCTGAGCAGTGAGCTGGTGCCGGGGCGGGACGTGGTGTGGCTGGAAGTGCCTGCCGATGCCAAGGATGCAGCGCAGACCCGCCTGCCCAACGGCAAAAACTACGGCTTTACCGTGAATTCCATGCACATAGTGGCCAACAAGGCGTTCACCGAGGCCAACCCGGCGGCGGCCAAGTTGTTCAGTATCGTCAAGCTCCCGCTGAACGACATCAACATCCAGAACGGGCTGATGAACAAAGGTCAGAACAAACCGGCGGATGTAGAGCGTCACGCCGAGGCCTGGCTCAAGGGGCATGAGGCGCTGGTCAACGACTGGTTGACCCAGGCGCGCGCCGCCGTGCAATAAGCGGATGGCGTGACTGCACGCAGGGCGCTATGCCCTGCGCACGTTAGCCGCTGCACCTCAGCAATAAAAAACGCCCAGAACTCTTGCCGGGCGTTTTTTATTGTCAGGATCTGGCCTTGCCAGCGGGCTCAGATGCCGGAGCCACCCTGCTCGCCATGCTCTTTGCCACCCTCCTCGTGCAGGCCGCACTCGCGCTTGAGGCCGAAGAAGCGGGTCTGCTCCTCGCTCATGCCGGGCTCCCACTTGGTGGTGGTGTGGACATCGCCGACCGACAGATAACCCTGCTCCCACAACGGATGGTAGGGGAGGTTGAACTCCTTGAAGTAGTAGAAAACATCCTTGTTGCTCCAGTCGATCACCGGCAGAAACTTGAAGCGGCCACGCTGGATGGCCAGCACTGGCAACGCGCCCCGGCTGCCGGACTGCTCCCGGCGCAAGCCGGAGAACCAGGTCTGGGCCCCCAGCTCACGCAGGGCGCGGTCCATCGGCTCCACCTTGTTGAGCTGGTTGTAGCGGGTGATCCCCTCCACGCCCTGCTCCCACAAGAGACCAAATCGCGCCTCCTGCCAGGCCGGTGACAACGCGGCCTTGTATATCTTCAGGTTGAGCGCGAGGCGCTCGGTCAGCTGGTCGATAAAGCGGTAGGTCTCCGGGAAGAGATAACCGGTATCGGTCAGCACCACCGGCACGTCGGCCCGCTCGCGGCTCACCAGATGAAGCATCAGTGCTGCCTGAATGCCGAAACTGGAGGAGAGCAGATGCTCCCCCGGCAGATTGGCCAGTGCCCAGCGCACCCGCTCGGGGGCGCTCATGGTATCCAGCGCCTGGTTGAGGGGCGCCAGCGCCTCGGTCTGCTCCTCCCGGCTCAGGGAGAGCAGGGCGGAGAGATCGAGCCTGCCATCGGCCCCGCTATCAGTCAGTTCAGGCTGCATAGAAGTCCCTCGCGGAATCGATAACGGGCGCCACCACCCCGACCCGGATCACGAAGTCGCCAAAGCACTCGCCCTGATTGCGCTCGTTGGCCCAGCGGCCGATCAGCACGTCGAGCTCGGCCAGGATCTGCGGCTCTGTGATGTTCTCCTGATAGAGGCGCGGAATGCGGGTGCCCTCAAGGTTGCCGCCCAGATGGAGGTTGTAGCGGCCGGGCGCCTTGCCCACCAGACCTACTTCCGCCAGCATGGCGCGGCCGCAGCCGTTGGGGCAGCCGGTGACACGGAAGATGATGGCGTCATTCGCCAGCTCGTGCTTGGCCAGCAGACCTTCGATGTCGGTGACAAACGCCGGCAGCATGCGCTCCGCTTCGGCCATCGCCAGCGGGCAGGTGGGCAGGGCCACGCAGGCCATGGACTGCTTGCGCTGCTCGCTCACGCCGTCATCCAGCAGGCCGTATTGGCGTGCCAGCCCTTCGATGCGGGCCTTCTCGCTGGCAGGCACCCCGGCAATGATCAGGTTCTGGTTGGCGGTCAGGCGAAAATCCCCCTGATGCACCTTGGCGATCTCCAGCATGCCGGTCTTGAGCGGCTTGCCGGGGAAGTCCAGCAAACGGCCATTCTCGATAAACAGGGTGAGGTGGTGCTTGCCATCGATCCCTTCAACCCAGCCGAAGCGATCGCCACGGCTGGTGAACTCATAGGGGCGACTCTCGGCGAAGGGGATACCTGCGCGGCTCTCCACCTCAGCCTTGAACGCTTCGACGCCAACACGTTCAAGGGTGTACTTGGTCTTGGCATTCTTGCGGTTGACCCGGTTGCCCCAGTCGCGCTGGGTGCTGACCACGGCGGCCGCCACCTCCAGCACGTGGGAGAGGGGAATAAAGCCAAAGTCACTCGCCTTGCGCGGGTAGGTGCTGGTGTCGCCGTGGGTCATGGCGAGCCCCCCGCCCACCAGCACGTTGAAGCCCACCAGCTTGCCGCCTTCGGCAATCGCCACGAAGTTGAGATCGTTGGCGTGGATATCCACGTCGTTGTGGGGCGGGATCACCACAGTGGTCTTGAATTTGCGCGGCAGGTAGTTGGAGCCCAGGATAGGCTCCTCGTCCTGCCCCAGTTTTTCACCGTCCAGCCAGATCTCCACGTAGGCGCGGGTCTTGGGCAGCAGGTGCTCGGAGATCTTCTTGGCCCACTCGTAGGCCTCCTGATGCAGCTCGGACTCCACCGGATTGCTGGTGCAGAGTACGTTGCGGTTCACGTCGCCAGCAGTGGCGATGGAGTCGATGCCGGTGCTATTGAGGGTCTGGTGCATCAGCTTGATGTCGCGCTTGAGCACCCCGTGAAACTGGAAGGTCTGACGGGTGGTCAGGCGAATGCTGCCGTACAGGCTGTGCTCTTCGGCGAACTTGTCGATGATCTGCCACTGGGCCGGGGTGATGATCCCCCCCGGCAGGCGGGCGCGCAGCATGACGTTGTGCAGCGGCTCCAGCTTCTGGGCTGCACGCTCGGGGCGAATGTCTCTGTCATCTTGCTGGTACATGCCGTGGAAGCGGATCAGCTGGAAGTTGTCGCCGTTGAAGCCACCGGTGAGCGGGTCTTGCAGATCCTGCTCTATGGTGCCGCGCAGAAAGTTGCTCTCGCGCTTGAGGCGTTCGTTGTCAGCCAGCGGTCCCTCCACTGGCCCCGCTTTCTGTTCCGAGATTGTTTGCTTGCTCATCAATAGACATCCCTTTGATAACGTTTGGCACGACGCAATTCGCTCAAATACTCTTCTGCTTCCTCACGGCTCTTGTGACCGTGTTCGGCAATCACATCCAGCAGGGCCTCCTGCACATCCTTGGCCATCTTGTTGGCGTCACCACACACATAGAAGTGAGCACCTGCTTCCAGCCACTGATAGAGCTCCTGGCCCGCTTCACGCAGGCGGTCCTGCACATAAATTTTGTTGGCCTGATCCCGGCTGAAGGCCAGCGAGATCTTCGACAGCAGGCCCGATTTCACATAACGCTGCCACTCCACCTGATAGAGGAAATCCTGGGTAAAGTGGGGGTTGCCGAAGAAGAGCCAGTTCTTGCCTTCCGCTCCCTGGGCTTCCCGCTCCTGCATAAAGGCGCGGAACGGGGCGATACCTGTGCCGGGGCCCACCATGATGACGGGGGTGTCAGGATTGGCGGGCAGGCGGAAGTTGTCGTTGTGTTCGACAAACACCCGCACCTCGCCATCCTCAATCAGCCGGTCCGCCAGATAGGAGGAGGCGGCGCCAGAGCGTACGGTGCCATCTTCTTGCGGGTAGCGCGCCACCCCGACGGTCAGGTGCACCTCCTCTTCTACCTCGCTCTGGGCGGAGGCGATGGAGTAGAGGCGCGGGGTGAGGGGGCGCAGCAGGCTAACCAGCTGCTCGGCAGTGAGGGCGGTCGGGAAGCGCTTCAGTACATCCACCACTTGGGCAGAGGCCACCAGCGCATTGACCTGGGCCTTGTCGCCCGCCAGATCTTTCAGCGCCGCGTTGTCCGATATGTCAGCGAGTCCTGTGATAAAGCCGCCGTGCAGCCGGGTTAGTTCAAGGTTGCGGGTGAGCACTTCGCGCAGGCTGCCGTGGGCAGTGTCTTCATCGCCAGAAAGGCCAGCCAGGGCCAGCACTTCGCCCACCAGATCGGCGTCGTTGTCGAACCAGACGCCGAGGGCATCCCCCGGCTGATAGGCGAGACCGGAGGACTCGAGGCTGATCTCGATATGGCGGATATCCTTGGTGGAATCCCGGCCTGTGATCTTCTGATTGAGCGACAGGCGGGCAGGGAAGGGGTTCTCCTTGCTGTAGTGGCTCAGGCCCACCGCCTGCTGCACCGCGCTTGCCACCTTGCTGCTGGCTGCCCCGGTGGTGAGCGTCGCGGCAATGGCGTTGAGTGCCTGCTCGCCCCAACTCTTGGCCGCATCCTGATAATCCACATCGAGGCTCGCGAGCTCATGAATCCGCTCGGCCCCTGCGGTGGCGAGGAAGTTGTCGAAATCGTTGCCGGTCTGGCAGAAAAACTCGTAGGAGCTGTCACCCAGCCCCAGCACGGCGAACTTGAGCCCGTTCAGTTTGCCAATCTTGCCTTTTTTAAGCTGCTCGAACAGATCGACGGCGCTCTCCGGCGGCTCACCCTCCCCGTAAGTGCTCACTACTACCAGCAGGTGGCTCTCTTTCTTGAGCTGCTTGGGTTTGTAGTCGGCCATCGACGCGAGGGTGACGGGTAGGCCACGGGCTTCGGCCTGCGCCTTGATGGCAGTGGCGACACCCTTGGCGTTGCCTGTCTGGGATCCATAGAGAATGGTCAGACTGCCGCCGGGCGCCGCCAGCGTACCGCTGGCCGCCACAGGCTGGCTGCCGGATTGGGAGAGACCGTAGAGATAGCCGCTCACCCAGACCAGTTGCTGGGTATTGAGGGTCGAGAGCGCCTGGTTCAACTGACGTTGTTGTTCATCAGAGAGGGGGGCTAGGTTGGTCAGAGAATCCTTCAATTGCATCACACACGTCTTCCATGGTCTGATTTTTGGTCAGATTAAAGGGCGTGTTCAATAACAACAAAGAATAAAAATGTCTTCTTTATTCTATTAATGCATTAAAAGGGGGTGGGGCACGCTTGCGCCCGCAGCAAAAGAGGATCGTGGTATAAAGGGCGTTAAATGAGTGCTACTTGATAACACAGGAAGTGCAATGTCGAATATTAGATTGTTTCATGTCAATGCCTTCAGCCAGCAGCCCTTTGGTGGCAATCCTGCGGTGGTCGTACTGGGACCCGCCCTGCCGGATGCCAGCCAGCTGGCGATGGCGGCCGAGTTCAACCTCTCCGAGACTGCCTTTCTGGTGCAACTTGGCAGGGCCCATTACCAGTTGCGCTGGTTCACGCCGACAGTCGAGGTTGATCTCTGCGGTCATGGCACCTTGGCAGCTGCCCATGTGTTGTGGCAGACAGGGGCAGTAGCCGCACACGAGACGATCCGCTTCGAGACCCGCAGTGGTGAGCTGCTGGCCCGGCGCGAAGGGGAGTGGATTTGGCTCGATTTTCCGCGTATCGCGTTGACGCCACTGACGCTGGATCCCGCCTATGCTGCCGCGATCGGTTGCCAACCACGACAGACCCTGGCGGCCGGGGCCAAGTTCTTGCTAGAGCTGGCAAGTGAAGAGGAGATCCGCACTCTTTCGCCTGATTTCCATGCCCTGCGTGCCCTGCCGGGACGGGGGCTGATCGTCACCGCCCCGTCGAGCCGGGCGGATGATGATTTTGTCTCCCGCTATTTTGCCCCTTGGGTGGGCGTCGATGAGGATCCCGTCACCGGTTCCAACCACTGCGCTCTGGCACCCTTCTGGGCTGAACGGCTCGGCAGGCAGCAGTTGCGGGCCCGTCAGGTCTCGTCCAGAGGCGGTGATCTCAGGCTGGATCTGCGGGGCGAGCGGGTATTGATGGCGGGTCAGGGGTTGACCCTGTGGCAGGGGGAGTGGTTGCTGCCACCTACCCCATTAGGTGCCAGCGTGTGACTATCTCGAGGGCTCGCTACCGGGCTACCTTCGCCATAAAAAACGCCCCGCAGTTGCGGGGCGTTTCATTGCCATCGAGGCGCAGGCCAGGCCTGCGTACCGGGCTTATTTTTGCTGCGGGCGCAAGGCCGGGAACAGGATGACGTCGCGAATGGTGTGGCTGTTGGTGAACAGCATGACCAGACGGTCGATACCGATACCCTGACCGGCAGTCGGCGGCAGGCCGTGTTCCAGCGCGGTCACGAAGTCGGCGTCATAGAACATGGCTTCGTCGTCGCCCGCTTCTTTTTGATCAACCTGATCCTGGAAGCGTTTGGCCTGATCTTCTGCATCGTTCAGCTCGGAGAAGCCGTTGGCCAGCTCGCGGCCACCGATGAAGAACTCGAAGCGGTCGGTGACGTCCGGGTTCACGTCGTTGCGGCGGGCCAGCGGAGAGACAGCTGCCGGGTACTCGGTGATGAAGGTCGGCTGCAGCAGCATGTGCTCCACTGTCTCTTCGAAGATGGCGGTGATCACGTGACCCAGCTCCCAACCTTTCATCAGCTCGATGTGCAGACGCTTGGCAACGGCCTTGGCGCTCTCCAGGGTAGTGAGGTCTTCCCGGGTCACGCCCTCGGCGTACTTCAGGATGGAGTCCACCATGGTGAGGCGCTGGAACGGCTGACCGAAATCGATGGTCAGACCCTCTTCGCCCTCTTTGGCGTAACGGATCTGGGTGTCGCCCAGAATGTCCTGCGCCAGGGTGCGCAGCAACTCTTCGGTCAGGTCCATCAGATCGATGTAGTCGGCATAGGCCATGTAGAACTCGATCATGGTGAACTCGGGGTTGTGACGCACCGAGATACCTTCGTTACGGAAGTTGCGGTTGATCTCGTAAACACGCTCGAAGCCACCGACCACCAGACGCTTCAGGTAGAGCTCGGGTGCAATACGCAGGTACATGTCGATGTTCAGCGCATTGTGGTGAGTGACGAACGGACGCGCGGAGGCGCCACCCGGGATGACCTGCATCATGGGGGTTTCCACTTCCATGAACTGCTTGTCGTTGAAGAACTTGCGGATGCCTGCAACCACTTTGGTGCGGATCACGAAGGTCTTGCGGGACTCTTCGTTGGCGATCAGATCCAGGTAACGCTGACGGCAGCGCGCTTCCTGGTCGGTCAGGCCCTTGTGCTTCTCGGGCAGCGGACGCAGCGCTTTGGTCAGCAGGCGGATATCGGAAACGTGAACGGAGAGCTCGCCGGTGTTGGTGCGAAACAGGGTCCCTTCCACGCCGACTATGTCACCCAGATCCCACTTCTTGAACTGCTCGTTATAGAAGCCTTCCGGCAAATCGTCACGGGTCACGTAGACCTGGATTTTTCCAGCCATGTCCAGCAGGGTAGCGAAGGACGCCTTGCCCATGATCCGGCGGGTCATGATGCGACCGGCAATCTTCACCTGTTTACCCAAGGCCACCAGCTCTTCGGCGCTCTTGTCGCCAAACTCAGCGTGCAGATCGCCGGAGAGGCTGTCACGACGGAAGTCGTTGGGGAAGGGGTTGCCCTGGGCGCGCAAGGCGGCCAGCTTGGAACGACGCTCCGTCATCTCGTTGTTCAGTTCGAGAGAGTGGTCTACTTCCGGAGTTGTGGTTTGTTCAGACATGGTGATTCCTGCTGCTCTGTTTTTACAGGCCTGACTTCAGGCTGGCTTCGATAAACTTGTCCAGGTCGCCGTCGAGGACCGCTTGGGTATTGCGGGTTTCGACGCCGGTACGTAGATCCTTGATGCGTGCATCATCCAGTACATAGGAACGGATCTGGCTGCCCCAGCCGATATCGGACTTGGTCTCTTCGAGGGCTTGTTTTTCAGCGTTTTGCTTCTGAATTTCCAGCTCGTAGAGCTTGGCTTTCAGCTGCTTCATACACTGATCTTTGTTTTTGTGCTGGGAACGATCATTTTGGCACTGTACCACGACGCCGGTCGGAACGTGGGTAATACGCACCGCGGATTCGGTCCGGTTGACGTGCTGACCACCGGCGCCGGAGGCACGGTAGACGTCGATACGCAGGTCTGCCGGGTTGATCTCGATGTCGATGTCGTCATCGATCTCGGGATAGACGAAAATGGAGCAGAACGAGGTGTGGCGGCGGCCACCGGAATCGAACGGGGATTTGCGAACCAGACGGTGGACGCCGGTCTCGGTGCGCAGCCAGCCGAAGGCGTATTCGCCGGTGAACTTGATGGTGGCGGACTTGATGCCGGCCACGTCGCCGTCAGAGAGCTCGATCAGCTCCGGCTTGTAACCGTGGGCATCGCCCCAGCGCAGGTACATGCGCAGCACCATGTTGGCCCAATCCTGAGCTTCGGTACCACCGGAGCCGGACTGGATGTCGATGTAGCAGTCGGAGGCGTCGTGCTGACCGGAGAACATGCGGCGGAATTCCAGATCCACCAGCTTGCTTTCCAGCACATCGGCTTCGGCCACGGCTTCGTTGAAGGTCTCTTCGTCTTCCCCTTCCACCGCCAGGCTCACCAGCATCTCGACGTCTTCGGCGCCCTGGGTCAGGGCATCGATGGTGCCCACCACGTTTTCCAGCGTGACGCGCTCCTTGCCCAGCGCCTGTGCGCGCTCCGGCTCATTCCATACGTCCGGCTGTTCCAGCTCGGCGTTGACCTCTTCTAGACGCTCTTTCTTCGCGTCATAGTCAAAGGTACCCCCTAAGAAGCTCGGTCCTCTCAGACAGCTCCTTAAGCTTGTTTAATACAGGATTGACTTCAAACATCGTGAAAACTCTCGGGGTCGATGTGATTTAAAAACGGGATATTCTAGCCAATTGTGGAAGGAATAAACAGGGTCGCCTGTCCTTGTGGGCGTCCTGTAGTCAATTTCTGGTGCAGTTTTCCCTAACTCGGTGGAAAATATCGCCCGCAGACTCATTTTCAGGTTCAGTTTCGGCCTGACGGGTCGCTAACAACGACGCAGTGCTGTGCTGTGCACTTTTGGGAAATCCTGTTCCTGACCTCATAAGAAGAAATCATGATGAAAAACCTATCACTCAAGCAGAAGATACTGTTGTCAGTGGTGATCGCCCTGTCATTGGTGATCCTGCTGCTCTCCTGGCAGAGCTATACCAGCCAGAAGTCCCTGTTGCTGCAAGGCAGTCAGGAACAGGTACAACGACTGGGCCGCCAGCAGGCCGCCAGCGTCAGTGGTTGGCTCTCTGCACGTCGCGACGTGATCCAGGCGCTTGGCAACAAGGCCGGTGCCGAGCCCCTCAATGCCCTGCAACAGGCGCAAGTCTCGGGTCGCTTTCAGCTCACCTATTTTGGTGAGAGCAACGGCAAGATGCATGACTCAGACCCTTCCATCAATCGTGACGGCTATGACCCGCGCTCTCGTGGCTGGTATCAGGAAGCCATGAGCAAGGGGGGTCTTATCGTGACCAAACCTTATCTGGATGTGGCCTACAACATCATGGTGGTAACCTTGGCCCAGCCGGCGCAAGGCGGCGTGGTCGGT
Source organism: Aeromonas popoffii (assembly GCF_000820025.1). GTDB lineage: Bacteria > Pseudomonadota > Gammaproteobacteria > Enterobacterales > Aeromonadaceae > Aeromonas > Aeromonas popoffii. The sequence goes on along the minus strand of NZ_CDBI01000044.1, from coordinate 11,644 downwards.
GGTGATCTCTCCATCGCTTCCCTGGTGGAAGACATCACCAAGATGAAGCTGCCCGCCGACGGCATCGCCATTATGATGCACAAGGACGGCACCGTCATCGCCTACAAGGACGCGGCCAAGGCGATGAAGCCGGCCACCGAGATCGACAACGATCTGACCAACGCCCTGATCGAGCAGAGCAAGGCCAGCAACAGCCTGCTCCCTGCTTACTTTGACAACGAAGGCCGCGACAAGCTGTTGTGGTCCGTGGATATCCCGGATACTGACTGGGCGCTGGTTCTGGTACTGGACAAGGAAACGCTGGAAGCCCCGCTATCCTCCCTGCTGATAACCCAGCTTGGCCTGGCCCTGTTGGTGCTGGTGGGCAGCATCATTGCCATCTCCTGGCTGGTCAGCCTGCTGCTCGGCCCGCTCAGCAAGGTCTCCCAGGCCCTGGCCCGCATCGCCGACGGTAACGGCGATTTGACCCAGCGCATCAAGATCGACGCCAACGACGAAGTGGGCCAGCTGGCCAACAGCTTCAACCGTTTCGTCGGCAGCCAGCACCAGCTGATCGGCAACATCCGCAAGCTGGCCAACGAGCTGAATGCCGATGCCGAGCGCAGTCTGGTGACCAACCAGGCCTCCGTGGACGAGTTGCAGCGTCAGCAGCAGGAAGTGACCATGGTCGCCACCGCTGTCACCGAGATGGCGAGCGCCACCATGGAGATCGCCGGCAACGCCGAAAACACGGCTGCTGCTGCCCAGCAATCCGCCCAGAGCAGTGAGCAGGGCAAGCTGCTGGTGAACCAGACTCGCCAGTCCATCAACGGCCTGGCCGAAGAGGTGGGGCAGGCGACCGAGGTGATCGGCGAGCTGAGCCGTCACGCCCAAGCCATCTCCGGCATCCTCTCCACCATCCAGGGCATCGCCGAGCAGACCAACCTGCTGGCACTGAACGCGGCCATCGAAGCGGCGCGAGCCGGTGAACAGGGTCGTGGTTTCGCTGTGGTAGCGGACGAGGTGCGGGTGCTGTCTCGTCGTACCCAGGACTCCACCCAGGAGATCCAGTCCACCATAGAGACGCTGCAGCAGACCACGGCACGCGCGGTGAGCCTGATGCAGACCAGCCAGGGGTTGGCCGACAACAGCGTGAAAGATGCCGATGCCGCCGCTGCCGCGCTGGAAGAGATCACCCATGCCGTGTCGCTCATCTCCGACATGGCGGGTCAGATCGCCACCGCCGCGGAGGAGCAGACCCAGGTGACTGGCGAGATCACTCAGAACACCACCGCCATCAAGGATGTGAGTGACGAGATCACCGCCGCTGCCATGCGCGATCTGGATCAGGCCCATAGCCTCAAGGGTCGTGCCACCGATCTGAACCAGCAGGTCTCGACCTTTATCCTGTAAGGGATGATGCGACGGGACGCCTGCGTCCCATCCTGAACAAAGCCCCGCACCTTGGTGCGGGGCTTTTTGTTATCTGCGGTCTTGCTGCTTCATGACAGGGGACGCTGGCTGGTGCCCATGATTGCCGTTGTCACCGTGGGGGTTGCCAATGGACGATGGCGCCGCACCGCCAGGATGGCCGTTAGCAAAGAGCCCACCATGAGGTGGGCTCTTGTTCATATCACGTCTGGCTGAGCGGTTTACAGGAAGGGGAGCGCCATAAACAGCTTGATCACCATGGCGTTGATGATGTCGATGAAGAAGGCCCCCACCATGGGCACCACCAAGAACGCCAGATGGGACGGGCCGAAGCGCTGGGTGACGGCCTGCATGTTGGCAATGGCCGTCGGGGTGGCCCCCAGGCCGAAGCCGCAATGGCCCGCCGCCAGCACGGCCGCGTCATAGTTGCTGCCCATGACCCGGAAGGTGACGAAGATGGCGTAGAGCGCCATCGCCACCGTCTGGGTGGCCAGCAGGATGAAGATGGGCAGGGCCAGGCTGGAGAGCTCCCACAACTTCAGGCTCATCAGCGCCATGGCCAGGAACAGCGACAGGCTGACGTTGCCGAGCAGGGACACCTCGCGATCACTCACCTCATGCCAGTTGAGCAGGGTCAACAGGTTGCGTAGTAGCACACCGACAAACAGCACGCAGACAAAGCTCGGCAGCTCGAGGGCGCCGCCCTTGAGGGCGGCGGATAACAACTCGCCCCCTTTCAGGCTGATGGCGATCAGCGCCAGCGTCTCGATCAGGCTGAATGTGGTGAGCGGGCGCTCCATGTCGGGCATTTCGAAGCCCTTGGGCGCCTCATCCCTGTTGTGTTCTGCACCGGGCACCTGCACCTTCTTGACCAGATAGCGGGCAACCGGGCCCCCGATCAGGCCGCCCAACACCAGGCCGAATGTCGCACAGGCGATAGCGAGTTCGGCGGCGGATTGCACCCCGTACTTCTCGGCGAAGGTGGCGCTCCAGGCCGCGCCTGTGCCGTGGCCGCCTGAGAGGGTGATGGAGCCGGCCAGCAGCCCCATGTGGGGATCCAGACCGAGCAGGGTCGCCAGACCCACCCCCAGGCTGTTTTGCATCAGCAGCAGGCCGGTCACTGCCATCAGGAAGGTGATCACCGCCTTGCCGCCGCGTTTGAGGTTGGCGAGATCGGCGGAGAGTCCGATGGAGGCGAAGAAGGCCAGCATCAGCGGGGTCTGCAAACTGGTGTCGAATTGCAACTCCAGCTGCAGGGTCGAGCGCAGCAGCAGTAGCACCAGGGCGACCACCAGGCCGCCGGCAACCGGTTTGGGGATGTTGAAGGTTCGCAGTAGCCCGACTCGGGTCACCAGCAAACGACCGAGCAGCAACACCAGGGTGGCGGCGACCAGGGTGGCGTAGGAATCAAGTTGTAGCATTCAGTACTCCCATGTTGATTGGCTGTGTCTTTCGTTGATGAAGACTCACAGATTCAGCCGGGATAAAAACAGTGTGGCTCATGTGCCAACAAAGAAGGGGTGATATTCCCCCCGTCCCACGCAAAAATGGGATCTATGTGGGCCCGAATGAATCAGGCATCCAGATGAGATTTATGAAAAATCCGGCAGATAGTAGCAAAAAACACCAAATATATCCACATTTGTCAGTTTAATGGTCTGTTTTGTAATTTGTTATGATATTTAACACTATTGGGTTGGTTGTCTGTTTATGCCTGGTAACTGCGATTCAACGGCTGTCATTTGGGGCGCCAGTCTCTATAATTCGCCAGTTTTCAGCCCATCAGGTGGCAACGGACGGGATGTGAAGACCTTGGTTCGTTTCCCATGGGGATTCATGGTTTGCGGGTATTGAGCCCATTAACGCGGGTGTTGTACCCATCAAAGAGGAGAGGGTGTGAAGAAGTCTATCTACATTGCCTATACAGGCGGCACCATAGGGATGCAGCGCTCCGACCACGGCTATGTGCCGATGGCGGGCTTTATGGAAGACTGTCTGGCGCGGATGCCCGAGTTTCATCGTCCCGAGATGCCGGATTACCATATTCACGAATACGATCCCCTCATCGACTCCTCCGACATGACCCCGGCGGACTGGCAGCGTATCGCCGAGGACATTCGAGACAACTACGAGAAATACGATGGCTTCGTGATCCTGCACGGCACCGACACCATGTCGTTCACCGCCTCGGCACTCTCCTTCATGCTCGAAGATCTGCACAAGCCGGTGATCATCACTGGCTCCCAGATCCCGCTTGCCGAGCTGCGCTCCGATGGTCAGCAGAACCTGCTCAATGCCCTCTACATCGCGGCCAACTACCCGATCCACGAGGTGACGCTCTTTTTCAACAACCAGCTCTATCGCGGCAACCGCAGCAAGAAGGTGCACGCCGACGGCTTCCACGCCTTCGATTCACCGAACTACCCGCCGCTGCTCAACGCCGGCATCGCCATCTCGCTGGAAGCGGGCGAGCTGGGTGCCCCGTCCGAGCGGCCGCTGGTGCTGCACGACATCACCCCCCAGCCTATCGGCGTGGTGACCCTCTATCCGGGCATCTCCAGCGAGGTGATCGCCAACATATTGCAGCAACCGGTGAAGGCGCTGATCCTGCTGTCGTTCGGGGTGGGCAATGCGCCGCAGAACCCGGCCATGCTGGCGCTGCTCTCCGAGGCCTCGGCCCGCGGCGTCATCATAGTCAACCTGAGCCAGTGCCTGCACGGCAAGGTCAATATGGGGGGTTATGCTACCGGTAATGCCCTGTCCCGCGCCGGGGTCATCTCGGGCTTTGACATGACAGCCGAGGCGGCGCTGACCAAGCTGCACTTCCTGTTGAGCCAGGGCTTGCCAGCGCCGCGAATCCGCGAGCTGATGCAGCAATCCCTGCGTGGGGAGCTGACACCCTGAGTGTTGGGCCCTAGCTCGGAGGGAGAGGGGATAGATCGAGGTGCTATTGGAGGTTCGCCATGGGGAACATCGACAGGTGATCCACGAACGATCCGCAGACTGCCGATCCGTCCCCTTCTCCTCTGGTGGGAGAAAGGTTGGGGATGAGGGGGTATCCGCACCCTGCAGAGAGTGGAAAAAGAGAGGGGAGCCATAGTGGCTCCCCTCTCTGTTGTGGCCGCCGCGAGCGGCCTGCCGGGTCAGGCTCAGTGGTTGAGGTCGATCCTGACTATCTCTTCCTCGTCCCGATACTGACGCTTGAGCTCGCTCTTGCTCTTCATCACTATCTCGCCGTCACGACCTATGTTCATGTGCTCGGGATTGTCGATGTGCATCGCCTGCCAGGCCATCACCGCCTGCAGTGAGGTGGCCTTCTGGTCGTCGGTGAGGGGCTTGCCATCGGGCCATTTGCCCAGCTCAACCGCGGTCTTGAGCCGCTCATACACTTCTTTGGGCATCTGTCTGATGGCCTGTTGAAACTCACCCAGTTGAAACGACATCCGGCCTCTCCTTGAACTATTGCGCCATGAACCGCGGGATCAGACGGGCAGATCCTGGCGAACCGCGCCAGCCATCTGCTCCATCACCCGCACTACCTGACAACTGTAACCGAACTCGTTGTCATACCATACGTAGAGCACGCAGTGATCCCCTTCGGCTATGGTCGCCTGGGAGTCGACGATGCCCGCGAAGCGCGATCCCACCATGTCGGAGGAGACCAGCTCTGTGCTGGCGCTGAAGTCGATCTGGCGATGCAGGGCGGAGCTTTGCGCCATCTGCTGCAGATAGGCGTTGAGGCTTTCCCTATCTGTGGCCTGCTCCAGCGACAGATTGATGATGGCCAGCGACACGTTGGGAGTCGGTACCCGGATGGCATTACCGGTCAGCTTGCCCTTGAGCTCAGGCAGTGCCTTGGCCACCGCCTTGGCCGCGCCCGTGCTGGTCATCACCATATTGAGGGCGGCGCTGCGACCGCGTCGTTCCCCCTTGTGATAGTTGTCGATCAGGTTCTGATCGTTGGTGTAGGAGTGCACCGTCTCCACGTGGCCGTGGCGGATACCATATTTGTCCTGCATCACCTTGAGCACAGGGGTGATGGCATTGGTGGTGCAGGAAGCGGCCGAGATGATCTTGTCATCCGGTCCGATCACCTCGTGATTAACCCCGAACACCACGTTCTTCATCTCGCCCTTGCCGGGTGCGGTCAGCAGCACACGGGCGGCACCGCGTGACTTGAGATGCTCGGAAAGACCCGCTTCGTCACGCCAGACGCCGGTGTTGTCGACGATCAGCGCATCGTGAATGCCGTAAGCTGTGTAGTCGATGTCGGCCGGGCTGTTTGCATAGATAACCTGGATGAAGGTGCCGTTGGCGATGATGGCGCTGCGCTCCACATCCACCTCGATGGAGCCGTTGAAGGGGCCGTGCACCGAGTCGCGGCGCAGCAGGCTGGCGCGTTTCTCCAGATCCCCCTCGCGACCACCGCGCACCACTATGGCCCGCAGACGCAACGAGTTGGCGGCGCCGGTGCGCTCGATCAGCAGTCGGGCCAGCAGGCGGCCGATGCGGCCAAAGCCGTACAGCACTACGTCGGTGGCAGGTGGCACGTCGCGCCCCAGGGCCGGTGCCAGCTTGGCGCGCAGGTAGTCGTCTATGCCTGCCTCGTCCTGGTGATCCTGCCAGTAGTCGACCGCCAGCTTGCCCAGATCGATCTCGGCAGCGGTCGGGTTCAGGGCCAGGATGGCCTGCAGCAGGGGGAAGCTCTGTTGGATCGGTAGCGGGGCGCCCTGATGACGGCGAACGACTCTGTGGGCTTTGAGAATGTCGATAGTGGAGGCATTTTGCAGGGGACGTCCGTAGACGGTGATCTCGATCCCTTGCTGTCGGTAGAGGCGACCTATCAAGGGTTGCATGGCTTCGGCGAGCTCCTGGCTCTCCTGCCACGCTTGCAAGTAGTGCTCGTGGGTCATTAACCAGATCCTTTATTTCACGTTGTTGGGGCAAATAGAAATTCGTCGAATGCAGATCAGTGTAGGGATGTAGATTTCGTTATATTATTCTGCAGTCGCGGCCTTATACGGCGCGCACATTGTAATGGATATGTAATCTGTTTGCTAGCCAAGGGTGGCCGTGACAGGCTGCAATTGTTACCAACAAGATGTGAGCCATGACCCATTTTTCAGCGCGTTCCCTGCTCTTCGGCCTCAGTTGCGGTCTGACCCTCACCGCCTGCAACGACGACAGGATCCACAACATTTGTGCCAATCATCCGACTCTTTGTCAGGACTTGGTGGACGACGGTTGGTGTCGCTATGAGCGGACCGATATCATTCGGGCTCGCTACCATCTGCAGGAAGAGGGGACGGACAGGCGCAAATATGATTTGATGCGCAGCCTGGAGCGTTACCTCAAGTGCGCCGAGCGCTCTACCAATATCGAATACAAGACAGCCCGGGAGCAGAAGAGCCCTCGGGTGGAGGGAATGCTGGCGGCGGGCGATCAGCTTGCCCAGCTCGATGCCGCTACCCGCAATTCGCAGGATCCCTACCTGTTGCTTTGGCACTGGACCAACAACACCAACGAGCTGGCACGCCAGCAGTTCTTGGCGCTGGAGGGGCAGCCCGTGCTGGAAGAGCCCGAGTTGCAGCTGGCGCTGGGAGGTATCCATGCCAAGAGCGAGCCGCAGAAGGCCATCGCGTTCATGCATCATGCACTCTCCCTCTATCGGGAAGGGGATGCGGTCAACGGCAGGATCCTCACCTCTCTCAGCACCCTCTATATGGGCCAGAAGGAGTACGGTCTGGCCTATCTGTGGGGCAAGGTGAGCGAGTCGTTCCAGAATACGCCCGAGGTCTCGGCCAAGCGCTTCGGCCTCTATCACTCCCTGAGCAAAGCCGATCAGGAGGCCTGGGACAGCCAGGCCGCCACCATAGTCGAGCAGCTAAAAAGCGGGACTTACCGTCCTTGAATCCTGATGAATCACATTGAACAACTGGCCAGTGACTGGCCTCACCCCTTCGACATCCAGTTCCTGCACGGCCAGGTGACCACCGGTGGTCGCCAGCTGGAGCGCGTCACCGTCAGGGCCATCGTCCTGCGCGGTGACCGGCTGCTGCTGGTTCACTCCCGGGTCAACGGCGATCTCATGTTTCCCGGTGGCGGCATCGAGCAGGGGGAGTGCCACAGTGCCGCCCTGGCGCGCGAGCTGCGGGAGGAGTGTGGCGCCGAGCTGGTGGCGATCGGTGCCCTGCTCGGGCAAACGCGGGAGTATCGCGCCGCCCGCGAGGCCGACTATGATGCCTACTGCATCCGCTCCTTTTACTACCTCTGTCAAGTGGGGGAGGACTGGAACGAGCCCCAGCCACAGCCCTACGAGGTGCGGCTCGGCTTCACTCCCGGCTGGTTTGAGCTGGATGATGCCCTGCAGACCAACAAGACCCAGCTGGCGGGCCCTTGCCCCCAGTGGACGGCGCGGGAGACCCGGGTGCTGGCCGAGTTACACCACTGGCACGAATCCGGCCTGCTGGCATGACTCAGGCCCTTGAGGCAGATAAAAAAACCGCCCAGGGTCATGCCAGTCAGTTAAGTATTTTTTGTGACTGAATATTCGAAAGTTTGAATAACAGAAACGGTGCCATGGTCAAAGCATCAATGTGGCTAACCGCTTTGCCCTGACTGGCATCCAATAAAAAGAGGGAGGCATGATGCCTCCCTCGCTCTTTGGCCCTTCTACCTCGCGGGCTGAGACTCGCATTCTTACCGCCCTAGGGCGGTTTTTTTGCGAGTCGACGATTACTGCACGCAGACCGGGCAGAAGGCGTAGGTGCCCTGCGGGTCGTTGAAGCGGGTCAGCGGATCCAGGCTGCGGTTCACCTCCTGCAGTGTCTTGCCAACGCCTGCGGGCAACCAGTTTTGCAGGTGTGGGGCCAGCGCCTGGGCGCTGCTGTCGAACAGCTGGCGCAGGAACTTGTCTTTGGCTGACTCTTCCTGCTCGATGGGGGTGACCTGCCACTCCTTGAGGTTGGCCAGTTCGGCCGCTGCCTTGATGGCGTCATCCAGATTACCGAACTCGTCCACCAGACCAAGGGCCTTGGCATCTTCGCCAGTCCAGACCCGACCTTCGGCCGCTTTCTCTGCGTCTTGCTGGCTCAGGCCGCGGCCCTTGCTCACCAGACCGACGAAACGCTGGTAAGTATCCTCCACGCTCAGCTGGATTGCCTGACCCACGTGATCCGGCAGGGCGCGGGTCGGGCCGACCCCGACGAAATCGGTGGTACCGACGCCGTCGGTATGCACACCGAACTGGGCCAGCGCCTTGTCGAAGGTGGCGAACATGCCGAACACCCCGATGGAGCCGGTGAGGGTGGTGGGGGAGGCGAAGATCTTGTCTGCATCGGCAGAGATCCAGTAGCCACCGGAAGCCGCATAGCTGCCCATGGAGACCACCACAGGTTTGCCAGCCTGTTTCAGGGCCAGCAGTTCGGCACGGATCTGCTCGGCGGCAAAGGCGCTACCGCCCGGGCTGTCTACCCGCAGCACCACAGCTTTGATCTTGTCGTCGCGACGGGCATCGGCCAGCAGTTCGGAGAGGGTGTCGCCGCCGATGGTACCGGCAGGCTGCACGCCATCCATGATGGCACCGCTGGCGACCACCAGACCCACCTCATCCTTGCCGCTTTGTGGATACTGCTCGGGCGCAGCGGCCAGGTACTCTTTCAGGCCGACCCCTTTCCAACCGTGATCGTCGGTTTCCCCGACTTCTTTAATGACCGCCTGGGTCATCTCGTCGCGGGTTGCCAGCTGATCCACCAGCCCGTTGTCGAGGGCGTAGTTGGCAGCATTGCCACCAGCCTTGCGCAGTAGCTCGAGGAAGCGATCCTTGGCCGGCGCGACTGCCTCGGGTTCTATCTCCCGCTGCCCGGCTACGTCCGTCACATAGGATTGCCACAGCTGATCCAGCCAGCGCTGGTTGGCCTCCTTGCTCTCGGGGGACATGTCGTCGCGGATATAGGGTTCAACGAAGGATTTGTAGGTGCCGACCTTGAACACATGCGGCGTGATGTTGAACTTTTCCAGCGCCGACTTGAAGTAGGTCTGGTGGACGCCGAGCCCCTCGATCACCACGGCGCCGCTCTGGTTGAGCAGCACGTGATCGGCGTGGGCGGCCAGCAGGTACTGGCCCTGGTTGTAGTAGTCGGCCATGGCGATGACCGGCTTGCCACTCTCCTTGAACTCATCGATGGCACTCGTCACCTCCTGCAGTTTGGAGATGCTGGCACCCTGTAGCCCTTGCGGTTTGATCACCAGCGCCTTGATGCGATCGTCATCCTTGGCACTTTTGATGGCCCACAGCAGATCGGAGAGGACGATTTCGCCCGGCTGCTCTTCGCTGCTGTTCAGCTGGCGCAGCAACTGCATTGTGGGATCAGTCTGCGAGCGTTGCTCCACCAGTATCCCATTGAGATTGAGGGTCAGCGCCCCTTCGATGGGAGCCTGAGGGGCTTTTTTCTGGCCCACGCTGTAGACGATGACCAGCACTACGATGAGAAACAGCAGATTGACCAGCATCAGCCGAGTGAAATTGAGCAGGCGCCACAGGCTGCGGAACAACCAACCCAGACCTTTGAAAATAGACATAGTCGCGTTATCGCCCTGTTAATGGGTAGAGAAGGATCATTATTAACCAGTTGGCCCACCAATTGCCATTTCCGCTTGGGGCGATCGGCAGCGCCATCGTCCTTTCTTGCTTCAGAACACGTCTGTTCGCCGAAAAAATGTCCAAACATTTGTTTGAAAAAGCATTTTCGATTCTTTACTCTAGCTTCAATTTGATAACAAAAAGTTAACCGGAGGCCTTGTGAGCCGCTACCCTACGCTTCTGACTCCTCTCGACCTTGGCTTCACCCAGCTCAAGAACCGGGTATTGCGTATGGATTCCTGCGCACCGGCCTCGAAAAGGAGTTCATGATGAGCCGTTATCCGACTTTGCTGACCCCCCTCGATCTCGGTTTTACCCAGTTGCGCAACCGGGTATTAATGGGCTCCATGCACACCGGCCTCGAAGAGGAGAAGGGCGGCTTTGACAAGCTGGCCGCCTTCTATGCCGAGCGCGCCCGCGGCGGCGTCGGTCTCATCGTCACCGGCGGCATCGCCCCCAACCTGCGTGGGCGGCTGGTGCCCCACGGTTCGCAACTGAGCTTCCCCTGGCAGGTCGCCAAACACAAGAGGGTGACCCAGGCCGTGCATCAGGAGGGGGGCAAGATAGCGCTGCAGATCCTCCATGCCGGTCGTTATGCCTACCATCCGTTCAGTCTGGCGCCGAGCGCCCTCAAGGCTCCGATCTCCCCGTTCAAGCCGCGCGCCATGAGTGAGCGGCAGATCCGCGGCACCATTCGCGACTTCGCCGCTACCGCTGCGCTGGCCAAGGCGGCCGGTTACGACGGCGTCGAGGTGATGGGCTCGGAAGGCTATCTCATCAACCAGTTCATCTGCGAGCGCACCAACAAGCGCACCGATGGCTGGGGTGGCAGCAATGAGAACCGGATGCGCTTCCCGGTGGAGATTGTCCGCGCCATCCGCGAGCGGGTCGGCACCGACTTCATCATTATCTTCCGCCTCTCCATGCTGGATCTGGTGGAGCAGGGCTCGACCCTGGAAGAGGTGATCGCCCTTGGCAAGGCGCTGGAGCAGGTCGGCGTAACCCTGATCAACACCGGCATCGGCTGGCACGAGGCGCGTATTCCCACCATCGCCACCAGCGTGCCGCGTGGTGCCTTCAGCTGGGTGACTGCCGAGCTGAAAAAGCACCTCACAGTGCCACTTATCACCACCAACCGGATCAACACCCCCGAGGTGGCCGAGCGCATTCTGGCGGGTGGTGAGGCGGACATGGTCTCCATGGCGCGCCCCTTCCTGGCGGATCCTGAATTTGTCATCAAGGCGGCCGAAAACCGGGCGGACGAGATCAACACCTGCATCGCCTGCAATCAGGCTTGCCTTGACCATGTGTTCAAGCAGCAGCGGGCCTCCTGCCTGGTCAATCCCCGCGCCTGTTTCGAGACCGAGCTGACGTTTGGCCGCGTGCCCCAGCCCAAGAAACTGGCGGTGGTGGGGGCGGGCCCGGCCGGGCTGGCGTTTGCCTGCTACGCTGCCGAGCGCGGCCATCAGGTGAGCCTGTTTGATCAGGCTCCGATAATCGGCGGCCAGTTCAACTTCGCCAAGCAGATCCCGGGCAAGGAGGAGTTTCACGAGACCCTGCGCTATTTCGCCAAGCGACTGGAGAAGTGTGGCG
>NZ_CDBI01000043.1 GCF_000820025.1 Aeromonas popoffii | reverse complement strand
TAGATTGGCCCCTTGAAGATCCAGACACTTCGCCCCTCTTAACTTAAGAGGTAGTCTTGGAACTATGTTCAGTACTAGTCGCAACGAGAAGATGGTCGAAGTGTTAACAGGGGCTGAGCGCCGTCGACGCCGGACTCCGCAGGAAAAGATCTCCATCGTGCAGCAGACCTTTGAGCCCGGAATGACCGTCTCTCATGTCGCTCGCTTGCACGACGTCAACGCCAACCAGCTTTTCAAATGGCGTAAGCAATTCCAGGAAGGGTCTCTCACGGCGATCACCGCCGGTGAGGATGTTGTTCCAGCCTCCGAGTTGGCTGCTGCCATCAAGCAGATCCGAGAGCTCCAGCGTCTGCTCGGGAAGAAGACCATGGAGAACGAGATCCTCAAAGAAGCCGTGGAGTATGGTCGAGCAAAAAAATGGATTGCGCATGCGCCCTTGTTGCCGGGGGACGACGATTAAGTGCTGTGAGCCAGGCCCTTAATGTATCGCGTGCGCAGCTATCCGTTCGTGTTCATCGAAAACCAGGTTGGCAAGATGGTCGTAATCATCGCCAGCATGATGATGCAGCCTTACTTGGCCGGATCATGGAGGCGATGGCTGAGCTTCCCTCCTATGGCTATCGCCGAGTCTGGGCGCTGTTACGGCGTCAGTCAGAGGCAACACGACAGCCTGTGGTAAACGCCAAACGGGTATATCGCGTCATGCGCGATCATGGCCTGCTGCTGGAAAGAAAACCGGCTGCACCATTGACCCAGCGGGCACATAAGGGGCGTGTTGCCGTCAAAGAGAGCAATCGACGTTGGTGCTCAGATGGCTTCGAGTTTCGCTGCGATAATGGTGAAAAACTACGAGTCACGTTCGCTATGGACTGCTGTGACAGGGAAACCTTGGACTGGGCTGCCAGTACTGGGGGGTACAACAGTGACACGGTGCAAGATGTCATGCTGAGGTCTGTCGAACGACGCTTCGGGGATTCGTTGCCGGCATCACCGGTGGAGTGGCTGACTGATAATGGCTCGGCGTATCGCGCCCATGAGACCCGCGCGTTTGCACGAGAAATCGGGTTGGAGCCCAGAACGACTGCGGTGAGAAGCCCACAGAGCAACGGTATAGCGGAGAGCTTCGTCAAGACGATGAAGCGAGACTATATCGAGATTATGCCGAAACCAGATAGCCGAACAGCGGTAGGCAACTTGGCCATCGCGTTTGAGCATTATAACGAACACCACCCGCACAGCGCCTTGGGATACCGTTCACCTCGGGAATTTCTGCGCAGTCGGGTATCACAACCCTAAGCGGGAAAAAGTGTCTGGATCTATGGGGTCAAATCCA
>NZ_CDBI01000042.1 GCF_000820025.1 Aeromonas popoffii | reverse complement strand
GGGCGGGAGGGGGGCCGAGGCCGTGGCAGGCTTATCGCTGTCTTCCAGCACCTGGCCGTCGCGCAGCGTGATGATGCGATCCGCGTGGCTGGCCACCGCCATGTCGTGGGTCACCAGTATGATGGTGTGGCCCTGAGCGTGCAGCTCCTTGAGGATGGCCATCACCTCCTTGCCGCTCTGGCTGTCGAGGGCCCCTGTGGGTTCGTCCGCCAGGATCACCTCGCCGCCATTGGCCAGCGCCCGGGCGATGCTGACCCTCTGCTGCTGGCCGCCGGAGAGCTGGCCCGGAGTGTGATGGCTGCGATCGCTCAAACCCAGCCGTGCCAGCAGGGCTTGGGAGCGTGCTTGCCGTGCGGGACGGGAGGCGCCGGCATAGACGGCCGGGATCTCCACATTGGCGGCGGCATTGAGGTGCGGCAGCAGGTGGTAGCGCTGAAAGATGAAGCCAAAGTGGTGGCAGCGCAACCGGGCCAGGGAGAGGGCATCCAGGGTGGCGGTGTCCTGCCCCCGAAACAGATACTGGCCAGCGCTTGGACGATCGAGGCAGCCGAGCAGGTTCATCAGCGTGGATTTGCCGGAGCCAGAGGCGCCGACGATGGCGATCATCTCCCCTGCTTCAATGGTCAGATCCAGTGGATGCAGGACGGTGACCTCGTGTTCCCCGCTCTGATAGCGCCGCTCTATACCCTTGAGCTGGATCAGCGTCTCGCTCACAATATGATCTCCACGTCGCCGCCGCTGACCGGCTTGCCCTGGCCCAGGGTGACCTGCTCCTGCTCGCTCAGGCCGCTGACCACCTCGACCTTGATGTCATCCTTCATGCCGGTCTTGATGCGGCGTGTCTCTTTCTGAGCGTCATCCTTGAGCAGGGTCACCTCGTACTCGTTCTCCCCCAGCTTCTTGCCAAGGGCCGTCTGTGGAATGGTCAGCACCTGCTTGCGCTCGCCGAGCACTATGGTGACTTGCGTGGTCATGGCGACCCGCAGGGTGTGATCCGGATTGGGCACGTCAAACAGGGCGTAGTAGTAGACGGCGGCATTGCTGGTGGCTGTGGTGCTGGCGGCCGGCTCGTTGATGTTGGTGGGGGCCAGCTCCACCGTGCGCAGGGTGCCGTGATAGCGGGTGTCCACATCCCCCATCAGGGTGAAATAGACCGGCATGCCGGCCTTGACCCGGGTGACATCCGCTTCCGAGATTTGCGCCTTGACTGTCATGGTCTCCAGGTTGGCGAGCTTGAGCAGGGTCGGCACCGTCTGGCTGGCTGCCAGGGTCTGGCCCTGGCGGGTCACTATGCTGACGACTGTGCCATCCATCGGGGCAAGGATGCGGTTATAGCCCAGCTCCGTCTTGGTGCGATCCACCTTGATCAGCGCATTCTCGACCTCGGCCTGGGCGCTCTGCAGCTCTGCTCGGGTGACCGCCAGCTGGGCTTCGGCGCTCTCCAGATCGGCGCGGGAGCTGGCTTCCTGCTTGAACATCTGCTGCTGACGACGCCAGGCCAGCTCGTTTTGCTTGAGCTGTGCCTGCTTGATCTTGAGCTGGGCACGGCGGCTGGCAAGATCCGCCTCGGCGGTCTTGAGGTTGTTCTGGGCGATCAGCGGGTCTATTTCGGCCAGCAGGTCCCCTTGCTTGACGTCTTGTCCGGCCTCGACCGCCAGATAGGTCACCTGACCCGAGACCTGGGCACCCACATCCACCTGCTCTATGGCCTGCAGGACGCCGCTGGCCAGCACAGTCTGCTCCACATCCTGGCGGGTCACTGACGCGCTCAGCACGGGCTCGGGGGCCTTGCTCGGCCAGGCCAGCCAGGAGATGGCGGCCAGCGGGAGCAGGATGAGCAGGGCAAATTTTCGCTGCTTGGGGGTTATGTTCATTTATCACCTGAAAGAAACGTGCGAAGGCGTGCAAGGGCAATATCCTGCAGCAAACGAGGCTTAAAAAACAGCGATGAATATGTAAGGAAACATGTAGATAGCTTTGTCATTACCGGCCTTGCCTGCCGTCATGGCAATGACCGGGCGGCGGTTTGGATGGACAGAGTTGCGAGGTGCGAGGGAATGGGGCGAGAGGAAATAAAGCGAGGCGATGGCATGTTGGCAAGCGGCGCCCACCCGTGGGGTGGGCGCCGGGCAGATTAACCTATGGTCTTGAGCTGTTCGGCGTAGGGTTCGTGGCAGATCTGGATATCGATCGGCAGCTTGTAGATGAGCAGGCGGGCCAGTGACCCTTCCATCCAGTGGTGGCGGCTGCCCACCAGCAACAGATCCGTCGGGTGTGCATCCAGCCAGCGCTTCAGATCAGGCACCACGTCATCGACCACCAGACACTGGTAATCCACCGGGTGCTGCAGGGTGGTGATGAGCTCGCTGATGATGGCCTTGGCATCCAGCGTGCCTTGGGCACTGCGTTCTTCCTCGGACAGTGAGAGGCTATTGCGGCGCATCTTGCTGCTGTGGGTCAGGTGCAGCAGGGTCAAATCACCGCCCATTCCCTGTACCAGGCGGCTTGCTTTGGCCAGGGTATCCTGCTCGTAATCCTTGCCTTCCAGTAACAGCACAATATGGGTTGAGGTCATAAGCAGTTCTCCTTGGCATGGCGCGGGGCACCGGGGACAAACTGTCTGTCTCCTACCACTGTGTTCCCGCTATGTGTCGCATAAAACGAACCGGTTTTTGCGCGTCTGGCGTCACGTTTTGTCGGTGATGCATCGTCAAGCCATGTTCGTTCACATCATCATAACAGACCGGGTTGAATGGAAAATGAAGGGAAACCCGCTTTTTCACGGTGTACTGGTCTGGTGGCAGTGAACATCATGGCCGGGAAGCATGTTGGCGTTGTGGATGGGCGTCAGCACCCGGGATCCTGTGGTTTGGCATCGATGAAGTTGCGGGCGGGAGCGGTTTGGGGCGTGCAGGCAGCGGTCGGAAGATGGGGTGACGAAGAGAGGAGGGCAGAGAGCCAGCCCTGGGCCGGCTCCCTCTTCGCTGCACTCAAACGGGGTCTGAGGAGAGATACTGGCTCAGCCAGGGCAGCGCCTCTTTCTTGCGGCTGACGGCACCAGCCAGATGGGTTGGCTGCTCGGGCAGTATGCCGTTGCTGGCGAAGTAGAGCAGGCTGCCGCCCTTGGCCAGATCGGTCAGCATCAGCACATAGGCATCCAGCTCATCTTGCTCCAGCCGGTCTTGCATGGCCTGCGCCAGCTCGGTCTGGCGGGTGTGGATCGGCGCCGGGTCCATCACGCAGATCTGGCTGACATAGAGCTTGTAGCCGGCTATCTGGTACGCCTTCTCATCGGCGACGAGCAGTTCTGTCATAGGGGCGTCACCAATCTGGGTACGCCGCTCCAGCAGGGTCTGGGCGAAGGGTTCCAGCGCCAGATCGGCCAGGGGCAACAGCGCATTGACGGCGGCTCGGTCACGGGCCGTGGTGGTCGGCGAGGTGAGGCTGAAGGTATCGCTGATGATGGCCCCCAGCAGCAGCCGAGCCTGGGGGCGGGAGAGTGTGTCATAGCCCATCAGCTCAAGCAGGACGGTGGCGCTGCACCCCACGGCCCGGATCCAGGCATCGAGTGGGCCC
The DNA here is from genome assembly GCF_000820025.1 of Aeromonas popoffii. Classification (GTDB taxonomy): domain Bacteria; phylum Pseudomonadota; class Gammaproteobacteria; order Enterobacterales; family Aeromonadaceae; genus Aeromonas; species Aeromonas popoffii. The sequence goes on along the minus strand of NZ_CDBI01000042.1, from coordinate 4,734 downwards.
CGGGTGATGAGTGTGCCGATTCTGTGGTGATCGATCAGCCCCTGCACGTCGGCCTCAGCCAGCCCCTCAGGTCCCTGCTCCAGCTCGCTGAAATCCACCAGAAACACAGATTTGTTGGCCACGCTGCCCTGCAACAGGGGAGGGGCATCGACCCCGGCGGTTTCAAGAATGAAGCGGGTTTCGGCAATGGGTTCACCCAGGGCATAGGCCTGGGCCTGCCGGCCCTGACGATTGAGCCAGTCAGCGGTGACCAGAGCAGTGCAGATGCTGTCGCTATCGGGGTTCTTGTGGCCAAACACATGGAGCATACAGACATTCCTGATGTTGGAGACTCGGCCGAGATCGCGATGACGCAAGTCGGGCAGGAGACGTGGTGAAGATGGCGAACAGGAGTGCGAGCTTGCCCCCAGTCGGGTGTCACTCTATGCGCCTGTGCTGCTTGTGGCAACCAGGCTGGTCCGATCGCTCAGCAGGCCTGGCGAGCACCATGAGCAGCCCAGACCCAGGAACTGCGCTGTGGCTCAGGTGTTGCTTTGTTCACCGCTGGCGCCAGTACCCGAACCGGGTCAGAGAGGCTCCTCTGATGTTGGCTGGCCAGGGGGGGCTGGGTGAGAAAAAGAGCATGGGCAATGAGGGGGAGCAATAAAAAGAAGAAGCACCCAACCCTGTGGGTCTGACCCTCCCTTTTGTTGCTTGCCCGGACATGGTTGCTCAGGTGGCCAGCAGCTCGCGGGCGTTGGCCAGGGTATTGTCCGTGATATGGTCGCCGCCCAGTAGGCGAGCCAGCTCCTTGAGGCGGGATCCTTGATCCAGCGCTTGCATCTGGGTCTCCGTGGTCTTGCCATCAGTGTGCTTGCTCACCACCATATGCTGGTGACCCTTACCCGCCACCTGAGGCAGGTGAGTCACCACCATCACCTGAGTGGATTCACCGAGCTGGCGCAGCAGACGACCCACCACAGCGGCAGTGGGGCCGCTGATCCCCACATCCACCTCATCGAAAATCAGGGTGGGAGTGGAGACCTTGCGGGCGCTGATCACCACGATGGCGAGGCTGATCCGCGACAACTCACCACCAGAGGCCACCTTGCCCAGCGGCTGGATAGGTTGCCCCGGGTTGGTGGTGACCATAAATTCCACTCTATCTATGCCAAGGGGCGAGAGGCTGCTCTGGGCATCCGGTCGCACCTCGATGGCGAAGCGGCCATCGGGCATCGCCAGCTCGTGCATGCTGGCGGTCACCTTGGTGCCTAGCTCCTGGGCGTAACGTTGACGGCTCTGGCTCAGGGCTTCGGCGGCCTGGACGAAGGCGAGGCGGGCCTCGGCCAGTTCATCTTCCATGCCTTCTAGGCGCTCTTCGTCGGAGTTGAGGCGGGCGAGATCACTGGCAAGATCCTGATGGTGCAGGGCCAGCTCGGCCGGTTTGACATGGTGCTTGCGGGCCAGATTGATAGCTTTGGAGAGGCGGGATTCGAGCTCGTTGAAGCGCTCGGGATCCAGCTCCAGCCGATCGAGGTAACTGCGCAGCTCGCTGTGGCTCTCCTGCACGCCTATCATCGCCTCGTTCAGCATCTGCAGCACAGGGGTGAGCCGGCTGTCCATCCCCACCAGGCTTTCGGCCTTGTCGACGGCGATCTGCAACAAGCCGGCGATGGTGGTCTCTTCGTTGTCATAGAGCAGATCGAGACAGGCGCCGCACTCCTGCATCAGCTCTGTGCCGTTGGCGAGCCGCTGGTGTTCCTCTTCGATCGCCTCGAACTCTCCCGGTTGCAGGGCAAATTCGTCCAGCTCCTGTACCTGATATTCGATGAGCTGACGGCGAGCCTCCCGCTGTTGCTGTTCAGCCTTGAGGCGGTTGAGTTCATTTTGCAGCTGGCGCCATAACTGATAGTGCTGGCGCACTTCGTTCAGCAGCAGGTGATGGCCGGCATAGCCATCCAGCAAATTGAGTTGGTAGTCGGGTTTGAGCAGAAGCTGGTGGGCGTGCTGGCCGTGGACGTTGACCAGCAGTTGGCCCAGGTTCTTGAGTTGGGTCAGGGGGACGGGCACGCCGTTGATGTAGCTGCGGGAGCGCCCTTCGGCAGAGAGTACCCGCCGCACTATGCATTCGCCTTCGTTGTCCAGCTCGTTGGCAGCAAGCCAGGCGCGGGCCGCGGGGTTGCCGTCCAGCAGGAAACGGGCACTGACCTCTGTCTTGTCGCTATCGGGGCGCACCATGCTGGCTTCGGCCCGCTCGCCGAGGCAGAGGCCGAGCGCGTCGATGGCGATGGATTTACCGGCGCCCGTCTCACCCGTGATGCAGGTCATGCCGGGTTGCAGATCGAGTTCGAGAAACTTGACGATGGCGAAGTTGTTGACGGTCAGCTGGGTCAGCATGGTCTCATCCTGTATGGGCCAACATTACTGTGTATGTATCCAGTATATACTGGTCTTATATACAGTAAAGAGGGCGCCGCCATTTTTAACGAATAGAGGCCACCAGAGCGGTGGCCTGCGGGATTGCAACAAGGAGCATGTCAGTGAAAGGCCGACATCAGATCCGGATGGGCGGCAATCACCTCGTCCAGCGCCTGTTCCAGCCGACTGCCGCTGGTGATGAGCGGGTTGAGCACCAGGGCACGCCAGGCGGTATGGCGGTTGCCGGTGATGGCGGCCTCGATGGTGAGCTGCTCGAACTCCTTCATCAACTGCAGCAGCCGCAGGGTGTCTTGCGGGAAGGGGGCTACGTTGAGCGGGAGCGGACCCGACTTGGTGATGAGGGCGCTGACCTCCACGGCGCACTCGTCCGGCAGACCGTTGATGGCGCCGTTGTTGCGGGTGTTGACGTGCATGATGATGCGCTTGTCGTTGTGGATGGCGCTCATCAGCTCGCATGCCGCTTCCGAATAGTACTGGCCGCCGCGTCCTTCCAGCGCCTTGGGTTTCTCGGCGAGATCCGGGTTGCGATAGAGATCGAACAGCTGCTGTTCGATGGCCTTGACCACCTCGCCCCGGGTTCCTTCGCCACTGGCCTCACCGAGCTCCTGTTTGAGGATATCGTCGCTCATGTAGTAGTAGCGCAGATAAGCACAGGGGATCATGCCCAGATTGGCCAGCAGATCCTTGGGCCAGGCAAAGGGGGGAATATTGCGCGGCACCAGCGGATCATGCCCTTGCGCGAGCCGGGCAATCACCTCGCCAAGCTTATCCTCGCCCTGATGCTGGATCTGGCGCACGAAGATAAAGTGGTTGAGTCCGGCTACCTGCATGATGAACCCCTGCTCATCGCGGCTCTCCAGCAGGGTGGCGACCCCTTTTTGCATGATCACCGGCACGTTGCACAGCCCCACCACCTTGATCTTGCTGTGACGCAACACGGCTTCGGTCACCATGCCCGACGGATTGGTGAAGTTGAGCAGCCAGGCATCGGGGCAGAGACGCTCCATGTCGGCGGCGATCTGCAGGGCGATGGGGATGGTCCGGCAAGCGTTGGCAAAGCCGCCCAGTCCGTTGGTCTCCTGACCGATCAGACCATATTTCAATGAGATCCGCTCATCGCTGATGCGGGCTTCCAGACAACCGGCGCGGAACTGGGAGCAGACGTAGTCGGCGCCGCGCAGTGCCTCTTCCCGTTCCAGCCTTGTTTCAACCCGTACCGCCAGCCCGGCCTTGGCCAGCATGCGGCGGGTGAGGGCGGCGATGATCGCCATCTTTTCGCGGCCATGGTCGATGTCGACCAGCCAGAGCTCGCGCAGTGGCAACTCGTGCTGACGCTGGATCAGCCCCTCAATGAGCTCCGGGGTGTAACTGGAGCCTGCGCCGATGACCACAATCTTGAGTCCGTTTTTCATTGTCCACCTCATGAACAGGGATAGGGATTGACCCTATTAAAGGGGGGCCGTCGCGGGCAGACAAACGAAATAAGAGGGGGTATGGATTAGCCTGTTTAATGCATGAGGGGAAATGGCATACTGATGACCCGCACCGCAACGAGCGTTATAACGAGGTTATCCATGCTGGTACAACAAAATACCCTGGCCCTGCTGCATACCTTCGAGAGCACGGCCCGTCACCTCAGCTTTACTCGCGCCGCCGAGGAGATGAACCTTACCCAGGGGGCCATCAGCCACCGCATTCGGCATCTGGAAGGGCTGCTGGGTTTTCGTCTGTTTATTCGCTTGACTCGCAAGCTGGCATTGACGGAAGAGGGGGGGCGACTGCTGGCAACCCTGAGCCACTCCCTGCGCCAGATCAACGAGGAGATTGAAGATATCCGGGCTCAGGATCTGCGAGGGACGCTCCATGTGGGGGTTGCACCGACGCTGGGGCTCAACTGGTTGATGCCAAGACTGCCCCGCTTCCAGCAACGCTGGCCCGGGTTGAACGTGATGATGCGGGTACGGGCGGGGGCGGTGGATTTCAACGAAGAGCGGGTGGATCTTGCCATCTACTACGGCGCGACTCGCTGCAGTGATCTGCACCGGGAGCTGTTGATGGAGGAGCGTCTACTGCCTGTCTGCTCCCCGGCCTATGCCGAGCGGCTGGGATTGCTGCAGGAGCCGGCCCGGCTGGCGGAGGCCTGTTTTATCCATGCCTCGGAATCGACCGATGTCCAGCAGCTCTTCTCTGAGTGGCGCCTCTGGTGCGATGGCGCTGGCATGACATTGCCCCATGAACAGCGTCACTATGGCTTCAATCACTATCAGATGGCCCTGCAAGCGGCGCAAGGGGGCATGGGGGTTGCGATGGGGCGGG
>NZ_CDBI01000041.1 GCF_000820025.1 Aeromonas popoffii | reverse complement strand
ATTTTAACAATATGTTCACACTCTCGCCCTGAGTGTCACCGGTCCCAGCGACGTGCTGGTACGCGGCAACCACATCGAGCGCATCGCTGTGAACCAGCCGTCAGAGCCCGGCGCTATGCTGATCAAAGGCCAGGGGCGCACGCTGATGCCTGGCCTGATCGACATGCACTGGCACAGCATGCTCGCCAGTCCGCCGCTGGCTGTCGCGATGTCGGCCGATGAGAATTACCTCGCGTTGCTCGCCGGCATCGAGGCAGAACGGACACTCATGCGTGGATTCACCACGGTCCGTGATGTTGGCGGCCCCGCGTTCGGCCTGAAGCGGGCCATCGACGAGCATCGGTTGCCTGGCCCACGGATCTTTCCTTCCGGCCCGATGATCAGCGTGACCAGCGGTCATGGTGACTTCCGCAGTGAGCACGATCTGCCACGAACACTCGGCGAGCCCGGCTCGCGCTTTGACCGGATGGGGTATTCCGCGATCGCGGATAGCGCTGACGAGGTGCGCCTGCGCACGCGCGAGCAACTGTTGCGCGGTGCCTCGCAAATCAAGCTCTCGGCCGGTGGGGGAGTTGCCTCGCCGCACAGCCCGCTGGATGCGATCACGTTTACCGAGGCGGAGTTGCGCGCCGCGGTGGAGGCGGCGAAAAACTGGGGCACTTACGTGACAGTGCATGCCTACACTTCCGAGTCGATCCGGCAAGCCATCGCCGCGGGCGTACAGTGCATCGAGCATGCAATGCTGATGGACGACGCAACCGCCCAGCTGATGGCGAGCAACGGCATCTGGCTCAGCACCCAGCCGCTGCCGTTGGAGCTGGGTAACACATTTGCGGCAGGTTCTGAGGAGCGGGCCAAGTTCCAGCAGGTGTACGACGGCGTGGACAACGTGTACAAGCTGGCCCGCAAGTACAAGATCAAGGCGGCCTTTGGCACTGATGTCCTGTTCTCCAGCTCGCTCGCTACTCAGCAGGGCGCCCTGCTGGCCAGCCTGACACGCTGGTACCCGCCTGCCGAGTTGCTGACGATGGCCACCGGGACCAACGCCCAATTGCTGTCAATGTCTGGAAAGCGCAACCCCTATCCGGGGAAGCTGGGTATCGTCGAAGAGGGGGCGATAGCCGATCTTCTTCTCGTCGATGGCAACCCGATCGAGGACATCAATCTGATCGCGGACCCAGACAAGAATATCGTCCTCATCATGAAGGACGGAGAGATCTACAAGAACACCATACCAAAGTGATTCGCAGGTTTGACGAAGTGACGCCCAACAACTGATGCAAGCGGACAGCCGCCCGGAATTTGAGACAACTGATGCTGTCGCAGCAGGCTACCGCTTAATTCAGACGGTAATTCCCCCATATTTAGAGGTATGCAAAAGTAAAAATTATGCTGGCTGTCAACGCAGATATTCGACGATACCGCGTACGAGTTTGCTTTTGGTGACAGCATCGATAATGGAATAGATGCTGGTTTCAGTATCGTTTTTTCTGCATTTTTACTCGACGTTTATTCAGAGCATGTCTCTGAATAGATATCTTGAGTAAATACATCAACTATTCGTGGTTTGTCGAAAATTTCGTTTAATACCAGAAAAACAAAAATTACACTTGCCAATTAAATTCAACTTTGCTTATCGTCTACTCATGCGCTTGCTGTTCTTCCGCAGTCAATGGATTTTTGGCGCCAATAATTTGTTCAAGGAGAAAAGAACATGGATCCCTTTATCGGTGAAATTCGTCTGTTTCCCTGGGGCTGGGCACCGGAAGGCTGGCTGCCTTGCGAGGGCCAGATTATGCAAGTCAATAGCAATGTCGCGCTGGCTTCTCTGCTGGGCAGAACCTATGGCGGTGACGGAGCCACGACGTTCGGCCTGCCGGATCTGCGTGGCCGGGTCGCCCTGGGGCAGAACTACAGCGCCTCCACCGTCGATCCGATCATGGATGTGCACGCGCTGGGCACCAAAGGCGGTAGCGAAACCGTGACGATGCCGCAAAACTCGGTGGCCCTGCATAACCACGCCACACATGTATCCAACGCCCCGGGCAACGATGACGCGGGCGGCAACATTCCCGCTGTCAGCTCGAACACCAAGGGGGTCCCGGCAAAACCGACCTATACCTCGGCAACCGGCACTCTGATCGCCCTCAACAGCGCGACTGTTACCCCAACGCCAGGCACGCCCATGCCGAACATGCAGCCCTCTATCGTCGGCTACTTCTGCATCGCTACGACGGGCATCTACCCACCACGCCAGTAACGGCTGTCTACAGACCCTCAAGTAAGGAAACTGACATGTCTGAAGCTTTCGTCGGAGAAATCCGCATGTTTGCCGGCAATTATGCGCCAGAGAATTGGGCGCTCTGTGACGGTACGCTGCTGCCAATTAGCAACTTCCAGGCCCTCTACTCGTTGCTGGGCACCCTGTACGGCGGTAACGGCAGCACCAACTTCGGCCTCCCGGACTACCGTGGCCGGCTCCCCGTGGGCCAGGGCTCAGGCACCGGGCTGACCCCAAGGACACTAGCGCAGACGTTTGGCGTGGAAACCGTGACCATGAGGCCGGAAAACACTGCCCCCCACACCCATGGCTTTATGGTGAGCAGCCAAGATGCCACGTCGGCGACCCCATCCCCTGCCGGAATGCCGCCCGACAGCATGACCTTTGGCAAATTCCCGAGTGCGGGGCTTATCACCGGGCTGTACAGCGCAGGAACCGGCACATCCGTGGCCGTCCCGATGAACCCGCAGTTTCTCGACCAGGCACTGGGCTGGGGCGCCGTAGCCCCCCATAGCAACCTGATGGGGTCATTGGCCGTCAACTACATCATTTGCCTGGTCGGCCTCTATCCGACCCGACACCAGTGACCCTCTCTACTCAATCTGGAATGAACGATCATGGATGCTTTTATCGGTGAAATCAGACTGTTCCCCTACAACTTCGTCCCGCAAAACTGGGCGTATTGCGATGGCTCGACCCTCACGGTCCAGCAAAATCCTGCGCTCTATTCGGTGATTGGCAACCGGTATGGCGGCTCCCCTGGCCAGAACTTCAAGCTGCCCAACCTCAACGGGCGCGTGGCCATGGGCGCCGGGGCCGGCCCCGGGCTGTCCGACAGGCCCGTTGGCACGGCCCTCGGAGCCGACCGGATAACCATGGGGCCCAGCAATTTCGCCCCTCATACCCATCAGGTGTTGGCCAAGGACGGTAGCGAATCGGCGGCTGCTCTGGATATTCCCAACAACACTGCCTACCTGGCGCAACCCCGCAACATACGCCTGTACAACAACACCGCACCGACTGCGACAAGCCAGACACTGGCTGCCACCACGGTGGGCAACGCCGGTAGTGGCGCGACATCGACGGCACTGCGTAACACCATGCAACCCTTCCAGACACTGTCCTACTGTATATGCCTGGATGGCGAGTACCCGATCAAATCCTCATGACTCACAGCCCCCCTCTCCCTTTGCCAGCAGGCAACGTGGCCGTACTGCGCAAGCAGAACGGCCACGACCTGGGATTTCTTCAGGCGCTGTACGCCTCACGCCGCTGGGCCGAAGTCAGCGCAGTACCTGGCTGGAACGACGCCCAGCGCCGGGCGTTCCTGTATTCACAGGCCGAACTGCAGCGCCAGCATTATGAAAAGTACTTTCCCGCCGCGGACTTTTTGATCGTTGAGCAGGCCGGTAGCCCGATCGGGCGCCTGTGCGTGCAGTACGAGGCCGACGATGTGCGCATAGTCGATATTGCCCTGCTTTCGGACTGGCATGGCCGGGGCATCGGCACCGAGTTGCTGCGCACAGTACTGGCCAAGGCCGACGCCCAGCGCCAGACCTGCAGTCTGAGCGTCGAACAGGGTAGCCGTGCCCGCCGGCTGTATGAGCGGCTGGGCTTTCGCGCTAGCGCCGACACTGGTCTGTACACCCAGATGCAGCGTCCTGTGCCTCGGGAAGCATGTGAAAGCCCCTGACCTTTGAGCATGACCACCGCCCAACGGCCTGCTATCGCTGCGCTGTAACCGCTGGACCTTTATCAACATTCACGCAGGACACGACCTTCAAACCGGTCAAAAGGCAGGAAGCCCTCATGAGAACACAGCTCACCGTGCCAGGTAACTGGCTGACTCGTCCGCTGATTTCACTTTTTATGTTGCTGGTCTTGTTGGTCCTGGCCAACCAGGCAATGGCCGCGGCTCCCGTGATCACCAGTCCGGCTTCGGGCAGTACCTTGCCCAGCGTGGCGGTAGGCCAGGCCATGAGCATCCCCATCAGCTCGAGCGGCGGCGCCTTGCCTCTGGACATATGGGTGGAATGCGATGCCAACGACCCGGACTACGATGGCGTGACGCCCTGCCTGCCGCCGGGGCTGATCCTCGATCCGTCGCCGGGCAGCTCGACCACCACGCTCTACGGCTCGCCAACCACCGCCGGTACCTACACATTCAGCATCACCCTCAATGACGGCCTGAATCAGGGCGGTGTTGCCACCTACACCCTGGTGGTTACCAGCTCCGCGGCGCCGACCCTGACCTCCGCAGCACCGAGCAGTGGCCCCACAGCGGGCGGCACCTCCGTCACTCTGACCGGTACCAATCTGACTGGTGCTACCGCCGTGAGCTTTGGCGGAACGGCGGCCACCGGCTACATCGTCAACAACGCCACTACCATCACCGCCACCACCCCGGCCCACGCCGCCGGCACGGTGAACGTGGTGGTCACCACGCCAGGGGGCAGCGCGACCCTGACCAATGGCTATACCTACAACGAGCCGGCCCCGATCGCAGGCCCGGTCAGCACCACGGTGGCGGCCAACAGCAGCGCCAACCCGATCACCTTGAACATCAGCGGCGGCGCCGCCACCAGCGTCACCGTGGCCAGCGCTGCCAGCCATGGCACCGCCAGCGCCAGCGGCACCAGCATCACCTACAGCCCGACAGCTGGCTTCTCTGGCGCCGA
>NZ_CDBI01000040.1:11740-12556 GCF_000820025.1 Aeromonas popoffii | reverse complement strand
CCAGCCGGTGATCCGAGCTCACGCCCTTGGCGATGCCCAGCTTGGCGTCGTACACCAGGTGGTAGCCGGGCTCGAAGCTGGCTGGCCAGAACACGCCGGAGGCGACCGCGTTCAGGTTGGCGGAGGGCAGCAGGTGATCGAGCTGCAGGCCGCTGCTGCTGGTGATGCGCTCCGGGGTGGGGCGGTTGTTGTTGCGCTTGCACTGATCCGGCTGGCTGGCGAGGCACTCGGGGCCGCCCTGGCTGACCGGTATGATGGCGCCGTTGGTGACCGCCTGATTGACCAGCACATGGTTGTGCAGATCCTGAATGGCGGTGAGATCCCCATCGCCAATCTGGGGATCGGCGTTGAGATCCCCGGCGATGACGAATTTGGCACCTTGGGGCAGGCCGCCGGCCTTGCCTGCGTCATCCACCATGTAGCTGGCCGTTTCCACGTAGTCCTGCCAGAAGGCGACTTCGGCGCGGTTGTGTTTGACGTTGTGGCGCGCCGCATTGCCGAAGATGGGCGGAGTCGGGTGGGAGACGAGGAAGTGGATCACCACCTCCTGGTTGCCGCGTTTGATGCGCACCGGCACATCGGCGTGATTCTTGGACGAGAGCGGGAACGCCTGCCAGGCGGCGTCGTCATACCAGGCATCGCCACACTGGCGGCCCGCCGGGATCTTGGCATTGGGGTTGTTGCAGTCGTCGATGACAGGGTTCTGCTCGCCCGGCATCTCCTTCCACTTGAAGTGCTGGAAGGTGCGGATCTGCTTGGTGTCGATAGGGTACTGGGACATGACGGCGAAGGCGTACTGGCCGTGGTAGTTGCCAA
>NZ_CDBI01000040.1:8848-11658 GCF_000820025.1 Aeromonas popoffii | reverse complement strand
CTGGCCGTGGTAGTTGCCAAAGCCCCAGCCATCGTCCGGGCCGTTGTTGACCTTGCCATCCAGGTTGAGGTCATGGCCGCTCATCAGGCCGGTGTTGGTGGCAAAATTCTGCAGCACAGGGTAGCGGATGGCGGTCACCTCGTTGTGCTGGGCGTGGGCCAGGTAGTTGTCGTTGAACGCAGTCAGATCGGCGGTGCCGGCGCCCTTGCCGTCGTTGTCGAACTCGTTGAGCAGGAAGACGTCCGGCCGGGTGCGCTGGATAATCTCGGCGATATTGCGGATCTGCTGCACATCCTTGGCGCGGGTGATCTCGTCCTTGCCTAGGCTGCCGTCCCCTTGCTGGTAGCGGGTAAGCAGGGCGTCCTGCTCGGCGCGGGTCAGGGCCAGTTCCCCGCTCAGCATGCCTGGAGCGGTGCGATCAAAGGAGAGGTTGAAAGTTGCGAAGCGAACCATGGGGGTCGGGGTCTCGGAGTCATGTTGGCTGTTACAGCCTGCCATCAATCCGAAGGAAATGGCAGCGGCGAGTAGGGACTTGCTGATATTTTTCATTGTAATATTCCGTAGCATCAATAAGTTATATCTGGTTTTTACGAGCGTTGAGGCGCGCCCATTATAGGGAGCCCGCCCCCGGGCTGGGCGCCGGATGAGCCAAAGTGTGAGTCCCAAGGCTATCATTGATGGCCGTCATTTTGAGCTCTTTGAGGATTGCGAATGTGCAAAGTGGGCTCGCCGGCGCCAGACAATACCCAGCCGCGGCAGCCAGCGCCCTATGGTTGAAGCATGCAATTTCAGGTGCCAATTCCGTTTCAGTTCAGACGCCATCAGTTCGGTACTCCAAGGCGAGAGCTGATATCCTAGCTCCTGAGGTGACAACTGGATCAACAGCAGCAATAGACCCGAGATGTGAGCAAATGGCAGTACCGGCTTGCGCCCCCAAAGCTCGCTTTCAAGCTCCTCAAGGCTGTATAAGGTGTACCAGTTCACCCAGATGAGCGAGCGGCGGCAGTGAGCCTGGAAACAGCCGAGACACTGTGCCCGTCAGCGACGAGCAAGATGGCGTTGAGCTTCCGGCAGAGATCTTTATCTTTGGTCCGATGCATCTTGTTGATGATCCTGCGTCGCTCATCATGGTCGGGCAGTGTTAGTATCATTTCGGGCTCGGCTCGTTTGTCGTTTGGTTGATTTGGCGATTAATCAGGACGCACAAACGACGTAGAGTTCCATTCTTTACCCGGATAAGTGGTCTACATTTCGGAACGGTAATTTAGCTTCCCGAAACGCGCCCCTGCGATATGAACTTTTCAACGGGATGAAGATGTAAGTCTAAGCACAGCACTAACAGTGCAGACTGTGGCCTCACATGAGGAGTCCAATATGGACCGCTTTCAGGAAATGCAGGTGTTTCTGGCCGTTGCCGAGGAACAGGGGTTTGCCGCCGCAGCAAGCAGGCTGAACATGTCGCCGCCCAGCGTGACCCGCGCCGTGGCCGGACTGGAAGAGCGCATCGGCACCCTGCTGCTGAACCGTACCACCCGCAGCATGAACATCACCGAGGCCGGTCAGCGTTATGCCGAGGACTGCCGGCGCATCCTCGCCGAACTGGAAGAAGCCGAAGAGTCTGCCGCTGGCAGCCATGCCATGCCGAGGGGCCAACTGACGCTCACGGCGCCCTTGTTGTTTGGCGAGCTGTTTGTTACCCCGTTGATGGTCGACTTCCTGGAGCAGAATCCTGCCGTGCAGATCCGCGCGATGCTGGTGGATCGGGTGGTGAGCATGGTTGATGAAGGCATTGATGTGGCCGTGCGGATAGGCAACCTGCCGGACAGCGGCCTGAATGCGCTGCGGGTCGGTGAAGTGCGCCGCGTGATCTGCGCGTCTCCGGCGTTTCTTGATGCCCATGGCCGCCCGACGCACCCTGAACAATTGCAGCAGTTGCAGGTGGTGGGCTCGGCCAGCAGCCCGCTGCTCAGCGACTGGCAATTCGAAGACAACGGCAGCCTGCTCAACGTGCGCCTGCAACCACGGCTGGTGGTCACCGCCAATCAGGCGGCCATCAATGCCGCCGCATTGGGCTGGGGCCTGACCCGGGTGCTGAGTTATCAAGTGGCGGCCAAGGTCGCCAGCGGCGAACTGGAAATCGTCCTACAGGAGTTCGAGCAGCCACCGCTGCCCGTGCATGTGGTCTATCATGGCGGGCGCAAGGTGGCGGCCAAGGTGCGCGCCTTCGTCGACTTCTGCGAACAACGCCTGGGCCAGGATCCGGCGCTCAATCCACACTGGTCGAACTGAGTCATGGATCGCCAGCAACAGATGCAGGTGCTCCTTGTGGTCAGTCAAACGCGGAGCCTGGCCGCCGCCGCACGCCAGTTGGGACTCTCCGAGCCGACCGTGACCCGCGCCATCGACGCCCTGGAAGCACGGTTAAATCTGGCACTGCTGCAACGCAGCACCCGGGGCGTGTTGCTCACCGAAGCGGGTGAGCGCTTTGCCGCGGACTGCCAGCGCATTCTCGCCGAGGTACAGGAGGCCGAAGCCTCGGCCAGTGGCCTGCACAGTCAGCCCCGCGGGCATCTGACGGTCAGCGTGCCCCTGCTGTTCGGCCAGGAACTGATGCCGGCCATCCTGCTCGATTACCTGCAGCAGTACTCCGAGGTGCAGCTGTATGTCCGCTATCTCGACCGCCAGCCGAACCTGCATGAGGAAGGCGTCGATGTGGCCATTCTGGCCGGCGACCTGCCCGACTCCTCGTTGTTCGCCCTCAAGGCCGGGCAGATACGCCGCGTGGTCTGCGCCAGCCCCGCCTACCTGGC
>NZ_CDBI01000040.1:6492-8703 GCF_000820025.1 Aeromonas popoffii | reverse complement strand
GCCAGCCCCGCCTACCTGGCACGCTTGGGCACACCCACGCATCCCGAGGAACTTTCACGGCACCGCATTATCCATTCCAGTGCCGATGCCAGGCTGACCGAGTGGCGCTTTCAGGTCGAGGGCAGACTGCGGCATTACCCGCTTCGCCCGCGGTTGAGCTGCACCTCCAATCAGCCAGCGATTCGCGCAGCCTGCGCCGATGGCGGGCTAATACGCTGCATGAGCTATCAGGTGCATGAGCGTTTTCAACGTGGCGAGTTGGTCGAGGTGCTACAGGCGTTCGGCTTACCGGAACTGCCGGTGTATGTGGTCTATCGCGAAGGACGGCGCGCCGCTGCGCGGGTGCTCAGCTTTGTTGATTTTGCGGTGGGCCGTTTGCGCGAGCACCCGGCGCTGCGCTGAGCGACGCTTTTATTTCATTTTACGTAATAATGAATTGCTTTTTCTGGTGATTCTACGATTTGGCTAGGTAGCTCAGTATGGTTCACACAACACGGCACACTCGGTGTCGCTGTTTCACATAGCTAACTGCGGAGTTCACCATGTCCAAGCCGATCAAACTTTTTCGTCATCCCCTCTCCGGTCACGCTCACCGTGTGGAGTTGTTCCTCTCGCTGCTGAATGTATCGACCGAACTGGTGTTCGTCGATCTGGCCAAGGGCGCGCACAAATCGGCCGAATTCCTGGCCATGAACCCCTTCGGCCAGGTGCCGGTAATCGATGATAACGGTGTGGTGCTGAGTGACTCCAACGCCATCCTGGTGTACTTGGCGAAGAAGTACGACACCAGCGGTCAGTGGCTGCCCAAGGAGCCGCTGGCAGGTGCGCAGGTACAGCACTGGTTGTCCATCGCCGCTGGACCGATCGCCTCGGGGCCGGCCACCGCGCGCCTGATCACTGTGTTCGGCGCCCCCTACGATGCAGCGTCGACCATCGCCCGCACCCACGCCCTGCTCAAGGTGATCGAGCAGGAGCTGGCCAGCCGCCCGTACCTGACCGGAAACCTGCCGACCCTGGCCGATGTCGCCAGCTATACCTATATCGCCCATGCGCCGGAGGGCAATGTGTCGCTGGCCGACTACCCGCAGGTGCGTGCCTGGCTGGCGCGCGTCGAAGCCCTGCCGGGCTTCGTACCGATGCAACGCACCGCCGTCGGCTTGCAAAGCGCCTGACTCACCCCCGGCGCGGCCATCGGCCGCGCCGGCCTTTTCATTCAGCGGAGCCTTGCCATGACCAGCCCACAGCCGACCAATTTATCTCCCTGGCACGCCGGGGAAAAGCAGTTACAGGAGCGCGTGGGTGTTGCCGAGCGTATGGAAGCATTTGGCCGGCGGGTGATCCGCGACCATATGCCCGACCAGCACCGCGATTTCTACCGGCAACTGCCGTTCCTGCTGCTGGGCTCGGTAGACGCCCAAGGGCGCCCCTGGGCCAGCATCCTCGAAGGCCCGGTCGGCTTTGCCCATTCCCCGGAGCCACGCCTGTTGCGGCTGGATAGCGTGCTCGGCGCGGGCGATCCGGCCGCGCAGGCGCTGCAAGACGGTGCGGCCGTCGGCCTGCTGGGCATCGAGCTGCATACCCGTCGGCGCAATCGCCTTAACGGTAATGTGGTCGGGCGTGACGCGCAGGGCCTGGGCATCGCCGTGGATCAGGCGTTCGGCAACTGCCCGCAGTACATCCAGCTGCGCCAGCACATGCTGCCCGTCAGCCAACCCCTACCAGCCGTGGTGGCCGAGCAACTGGACCATCTGGATGAGCCGGCGCAGCAGATGATTGCCGGTGCTGACACCTTCTTTGTCGCCAGCTATGTCACCCTGGAGGATGGCCGGCTGGCGGTGGACGTTTCCCACCGGGGCGGCCAGGCCGGGTTTGTGCGGGTGCAGGGCAACCGCCTGAGCATCCCGGATTTTGCCGGCAACCTGCACTTCAACACCCTCGGCAACCTGCTGCTCAACCCGCAAGCCGGCCTGTTGTTCATCGACTTCGCCACGGGTGACCTGCTGCAGATCAGCGGGCGCACTGAGCTGACGCTGGAAGGTGATGACATCCGCGCTTTTCAGGGCGCTGAGCGCCTCTGGCACGTGGAGGTCGAGCAGGTGATCCGTCGGCAAGGCGCGCTAACGCTGCGCTGGGATTTACAGAGTTACTCGCCCAACAGCCTGATGACCGGCAGCTGGGAACAGGCCGAGGCGCGCCTGCAGGCGCAGACAC
>NZ_CDBI01000040.1:5594-6207 GCF_000820025.1 Aeromonas popoffii | reverse complement strand
TCCAACGCGCCCTCCGATGACGTTCTGCGCATCAGCGTGAAGCGTGACGGACTGGCATCCGGCTACCTGCATGATCAGATCAAGGTCGGCAGTCTGCTGGAGGCCAAGGCCGCGCAGGGGCAGTTCGTGCTCGATCCCGTGCAGCACCGGCCACTTGTACTGCTGGCCGCCGGGGTGGGCATCACCCCGCTGCTGAGCATGTTGCGCGAGGTGGCCTACCAGAATCGCCGGCTGCGTCGGCGCCGTACGGTCTGGCTGATCCAGAGCGCCCGCCAGCAGGCGGAGCTGGCCTTCAGCCGGGAGTTGCATGAGCTGCAGCAGCAGAGCGGCGAAACCCTGCACTGGCTGCGAGTCATCAGCCAGCCCGAGGCCGGGCTGCAGGAGGGACTGGACTTCGACCTGCACGGGCGCATCGATATCGAACTGCTCAAGGCTGTGCTGCCCTTCGACGACTATGACTTTGTTCTGTGCGGACCAGCCGGTTTCACCCAGGCGCTGTACGATGGCCTGCGCGAGCTGAACATCAGTGACAGTCGCCTGCATGCCGAGACCTTCGGCCCCTCCAGCCTCAGGCGACGTCCCGACCTGGCCGCTCCGACACAGGACTGGCCGC
>NZ_CDBI01000040.1:4811-5460 GCF_000820025.1 Aeromonas popoffii | reverse complement strand
GACTGGCCGCTGGCGGCCAGCAACCCGGTGCCCGTGCTTTTTGAGCTCTCGGCCAAGGAGGCGCGCTGGCTGCCTAGTAGCGGCAGCCTGCTGGAGCTGGCCGAGAGCCGCGGCCTGACACCGGAGTTCAGCTGCCGGGGCGGCACCTGCGGCACCTGCCGCACGCGCATCGTCAGTGGTCAGGTAACCTACCCGCAGCCACCATCCAACCTGCCGGCCGAAAGTGAGGCTCTGATCTGCTGCGCCGTACCCGCCGCCGGCACGGACGGCAATCAACCCCTAGTGCTCGCTCTCTAAATAGCTGATCCTAATTCCGCTCCAGTTGCATAAGCCCATGTCCGTTACCGGGGAACGGTGCAGCCTGATCCCGGAAGTAGAACACGCGACGTAATAATTCACCCAATGTGCGGCATTGGTGGTTCCGGGTGATCGTTTCATGGAGATCATGCCACATCCGCTCAATCTGGCGGCCTTTCTGGCGGGCCAGCAGGGGGCGTAACCACAGCGTCATCACAGTTACAACGACGCCATCGATTTCATCCGCTAGCCACCGGCGGATTGTCGCATCCGGCTCATCTATCCACCGGCGGGCTTTCGGGTCGGCCGCATGACCACAGACAAGGGGCGGCTGGAACTGGGTTACCGTATG
>NZ_CDBI01000040.1:2112-4622 GCF_000820025.1 Aeromonas popoffii | reverse complement strand
TGGAACTGGGTTACCGTATGGGCTGGCAGGCGGCTCTGGATTATCTGGCGGCTGGCTCGGCCCAGCCTTGAGCCCTTTTGGCGGCGCCGCCCGGGGCCGCCACCATGAAAAACCATCGCGATACCGCTGCGGATCAACGACGAACTATCTCGCCTGCCACTCCCCCTATTGATGGCCAGCATCCTGCTCGTTTTCGTAATATGGGGTGGGATAATTTTTTTGCAATATTTAAAGCGAGATGGTCAGTATTTATGGCATGAAAAACATCACTGTTACGTTGAGCTAAATAATCCTCTATTAAAATTTTTACTGAATAATAAAGCCGGTGGGGAATTTTCCTTTTTGGTGTTTTAAAACACGTTACAATATTAATTAAATCTCTTTTTATTCATGTATATAAGGTGAATTATCTTATGTTGAATAGATTGTTAGCGCTTGGTTGAATCACTTTACATTAATGGAGAATTGATAGCCTGACTTCATCTCGGCTATTGTCCCCTCTCGATTCGTTTGGGTAGCAAACGGATATGCCAATAATAACGACAGAGATTGGACGTATTGATAAAGAGTCATCTTTATTGATGTTATCTTGCCTAAAGGAGCCAGAATAATGAATGGTTTATCTTCCCATCAAATTGCCCATGAGATATTTGCCGAGTTGTTGCCTTATCGTCGCCGCTTTCCCGATCCCATCCTGGATCGGCACAGTGAAGAGCAGGAGGTGGCGGCCATCCAGATCCCCCGTCTGCAAGCGTTCATCGAGCGGGGTGAGACCATCACCTGCGTCTTGCCCGCCTTTCCCACCAAGTCACCCAACCCGAACAAGGTGCTGGGCACCCTGCCGGACATGGCGGAGCGCCTCTCCCTCAGTTTTCTCAATCACCTCTGCCAGCGCATCCAGCTGCACTACCGGCCCGGCATGCGGATCCTGATCTGCTCGGATGGCCACGTGTTCGGCGATCTGATCCGGGTGCCGGATCCGGCCATCGATGCCTATCAGGCCCACATAGAGCAGCTGATCCTGGAGCTGGGGGCGACCCACCTCGGGGTCTTCCACTTGGGGATGGTGGCGGGCATGGCCGAATTTTGCGCCAGCCGCGACTTCGATACCCTGCGTGAACAGCTGGTAGCCCGCTATGCCGAGCCGTTGGCGCAGATCAGTGAAGAGGTGAAAACCACCGAGGAGGGGGTTCGTCTCTATCGTGCCATGACCCGTTTCCTCTATGAAGACAGCCAGCTGCCGGACACGTCACTCTCCAACACGGCGCTGCAGCGGGATGCCAAGTCGCGCACCCATGCCGTGATCCAGCGCAGCCGCGCCTGGGGCAACCTGCTGGCGGAGCGCTTCCCCGAGGCCATTCGTCTCTCCATCCATCCCCAGGCCAGCCACAGCCTTAAGATGGGCATTCACATGTTGCCGACCCGGGATGACTGGCTCACCCCCTGGCACGGGGTGGCGGCCAATCTGGATGGCCAGTTCGTGCTGATGAAGCGGCGCGACGTACTGGCTCTGGAGCACGAACTGGTCCATATCCATGGCCGTCCCAGTCACTACCTGATCCACAGCAAGCAGGCCGCCTGAGGAGTTCACGATGACAGCATCCCTTATTCCCCTCGGCGGCGAGCCCTGCCGCATTCACCCCCACACCCCCTTCGGCCTGCTGATCGAACCGGTCCGGGAGGGGCAAGCGGTGCATGACTTGCCGGTCGAGTCGCTGCGTGAACGGGCCCGTCGCCACGGCGTGTTGATCCTGCGCGGGTTTGTGTCTGGCTTCACCGATCCCGAGCGGCTGACCCGCTATGCCGAGCGCTGGGGCGAGATCATGATGTGGTCCTTTGGCGCCGTGCTGGATGTGAAAGCGGACCAGAACGCCACCGACCATATCTTCGATTCCAGCTATGTGCCGCTGCACTGGGATGGCATGTACAAGCCGACCGTGCCCGAGTTCCAGCTGTTTCACTGCGTGCATGCTCCGGCTGCTGACGAGGGGGGGCGTACCACCTTCATCAATACTCGCCAGCTGTTGGTGGATCTCGATGGCGAGCGGCTGGCTCGCTGGGAGCGGGTGCGGATCACCTATCGCATCAAGCAAGTGGTGCACTACGGTGGCGAGGTGAGCTCCCCCCTGCTGGTGCCTCATCCGGTGAGCGGTGAAACCGTCATACGCTACAACGAGCCGCCGCGAGAGGGGGTTCGCTTCCTCAACCCGCATGCACTGCAGATCGAGGGGATCCCGCCCGAGGAGCAAGCCGCCTTCCTGCAGGATCTGCATGAGCGGCTCTACGATCCCCGCTACTTCTATGCCCACCAGTGGCAGCCGGGGGACGTGGTGATCGCTGACAACTTTGGCCTGCTGCATGGGCGGGAAGGTTTCACCGCTCGCTCGGCCCGCCACATCCAGCGGGTCCATATCCAGGTCAGCCCGCGCTGCCTCAACCCGGCGCTGGCGCCGCAAGGGGCGGCGTGATGGCGACCATTTTACTGGCGGCCACCGCCACTCCGGGCCACG
>NZ_CDBI01000040.1:1256-1952 GCF_000820025.1 Aeromonas popoffii | reverse complement strand
GTGGCCCGCCTGCTGGTGGGGGAGGGGCACAGGGTGCTGATGCTGTGTGGGGCCCTGTTCGAAAAAGGGATCCGGCAGAGCGGCGCTGAATTTGTGCCCTTCGCTCCCGAGGCGGATTTTGACTATCGGGCGCTGGAGCAGCACTTCCCCGAGCGAGCCGAGTTGAGCGGTACTGCCCAGATGGCGCTGGCGCTAAAGCGCTTCTTCGCCGCGCCCATCCCGCAGCACGACAGCCGGTTGCGGGCGCTGATCGCTGAAGAGGAGGTGGATCTGCTGCTGGTGGAGAACGGCTTCTACGGCGTTTTGCCGTTGTTGCAGCAGACGCGCAGCCAGCGCCTTCCCATCCTGATGCTGGGGGTGAACCCGGTCTCTTTCTCGAGCCCGGACGCCATCTTCTACGGCCCGCGCATCGCCCCCGAGCTGCGCCGCTCCCTTGGCGAGCTGCCGTGGCTGGATGAGCAGACCCGGCGACTGCAGGCCGACGTGCAGCAGAGCTTCGATACCGCCTTGGCCGAGGCTGGGGCACCGGCGCTGGGGGCTCCCTTCACCGATGTGATGGTGACGGCGCCGGATGCGTTTCTGCAGCTCTCCTGCGCTGGTTTTGAATATGATCGGCCGGAGCTTGAGGGGGTGATCCGTTATATCGGTCCCCTGTTGCCACCCCGGCTTGAGTCGGTCTCGCCGCCCTGGTGGGGG
>NZ_CDBI01000040.1:0-1142 GCF_000820025.1 Aeromonas popoffii | reverse complement strand
TCTCGCCGCCCTGGTGGGGGCAACTGGATGAACGGCCGCTGGTCATCGTCAGCCAGGGCACGCTGGCCAATGTGGATCTGGGGCAACTGCTGCTGCCGGCCATGCAGGGGCTGGCCGGTGATGCGTTGCAACTGCTGCTGACCACGGGCGGTCGGGATCCGGCGTTGCTGGGGCGATCCATCCCCGCCAATGCCATCGTCACCGAGCATGTGCCGTTCGAGCTGGCGCTGCCCAGGGCCGCTGTGCTTGTGACCAACGGCGGCTACGGCTCGGTGCAGGCGGCGCTGGCCCACGGGGTGCCGCTGGTGGTGGCGGGTACAGGGGAGGACAAGGCAGAGGTGGCTACCCGGGTGGCGTGGAGTGGCGTGGGCATCAATCTGCACTGCAACGAGCCGACGGCAGAGGCCGTGGCCACCGCGGTGCGCAAGGTGGTACACGAACCGCGCTATCGGTCACGGGCGTGCCTGCTGGCCGACGAGATGGGGAGGCTGGATGCCAGGGCCGCCATCGCCGAGGCAGTGACGATCCTGCTCGCCAGCACTCGATAGTAGAGGGGGGGGAGCGGGTCTCCCTTTTTGTCCTGCTTCTGCTAAGTTTGCGGTTGTTAGCCGACTTGTCATGCCAAGAGCCGGTGCCAGCGGCGATGGATACACTTTTTCATGTAAAAAGAGCCATCCCGACGTTGAATTCTTGGCCGACTCAGGAAAGAATGCGCGTTCGGTTATCGACCTCGGGCGCAGAGTGACTCGTCACAGGCCGGACCGAGGATGACACGGCCCCCGGCCAACTTGGTACAGGAAACCACACAGGAATTTTATGACTCCCCTTCGCACTGCCGCTTTGGCCCTTTTATGTACTCTGACGCTGGTCAGCCATCAGGCCGCTGCCGTTGAATACGCACTGCCCGCGGCCAACAGCCGCCTGATCGGTGAGAACCTGGAATATGTGGTGCCTGCGGACAACCGTCCGCTGGAGCAGATCGCCGCCGACTTCCAGTTGGGCCTGACCAACATCATGGAAGCCAACCCGGGCGTAGACCCCTATCTGCCGACACCGGGCAGCAAGCTGATCATCCCCCATCAGTTGATCCTGCCGAATGCGCCCCGTGAAGGGATCGTCATCAACGTGGCCGAGATGCGCCT
>NZ_CDBI01000039.1 GCF_000820025.1 Aeromonas popoffii | reverse complement strand
TGTTCACGCTCTCGCCCTGCACAGGGGGGACAAGCTGATACTGCTGATCACCTATCCAGCCGAAGAGAGCCTGAGTGGAACAGCACAACGTTTTGTGATCCGTGGCTCACTCGCCCTCGGGGCACTCCTGACCGCAGAAACAGATGCAGCCTTGCCGGTAAAAGGCATATTGATCGAGATGAAGCCATGAGTAATGAACAGGTAGAACATAATCCCCCCCGTTCCGGGGATCCCCTGTTTCGCTATATCGAGGAACAATATCAGGCACTGCAACAAGAGCCGGTACTTTATCAGTGGATGGTTACCTATCTAAATCCGGATAAACGGCTGATGGGGGGAGGAGTCTTTTTAGTTTTTATGGTTATAGCTATCGCAATGGGAACATCGGGAAAAGAAATTGCTACGCAATCATTTGTCATTTTTTCTTGTTTTGCCGTTGTAATGGGTGCTTATGTTTGGTTCTTAATATGCGCAAATAAAATATACCACTACCATATTACGTCCAAAGGCATTTACTACACTTTTCAGGATGATATTCCCGAGATTGCCTTTACCATCATGCGTGGTGTGGGATGGTTTGGCTGCATTGCCTGTGTCTTGGCGGCAGGCCTGCTTGGCCCCGCCGCCTTTATCGGCGCTGGAGCTAGTGCTTTGCTAAATAACTGATCCTAATA
>NZ_CDBI01000038.1:1287-28596 GCF_000820025.1 Aeromonas popoffii | reverse complement strand
ATCTTCAAGGGGCCAATCTACCTTCAGCCTTGTTTGGCTCTTTATAAGGGACAGTAAAGCGCTCGCCACCCGTCACGCTCTCCAACTTCCCTTCTGTGTTAGGCACATGTGGATCTTTTTATAGTGCTCTTATCTATTAGTAGAGATTAGTATGAATGTCATCTCGTTACACGTCACCTATTTAACGGTATGAAACACCCACAATAGTTGCAAACTCTAGTTTGCCAGGCTTTACTTCATCCGCATTTCGGTTCAATAGAGCAAAAAAGGTTTCTGTATGCGAACCACCAGGATTTAAGCGACCAATAGAAATTTCACCAGCCCGAGCAGCCGTACCTGTCGGGATCAGTGATACCGCAGCACCATTGCTTCTCTTAAATATAAGGTCATACCCTTTAGCATCTCCTTTATTCGTCAACGCTGTTTTTACACTTGTTTGGGCGGCAGGATCCGTAAATCTTACAAATGCGTTTACTGTTCCTCCGCAGTTATATATCTCTACATTAAAAGAGTTTGACTGCTCCAAATCCGACGATAGTGAAACGGTAGGTGGCACTCTCAATTCACAACCATAGGTTGAAACATTAAATGTCATTGCAGGTATATATAAACTCACTATAGGTGTTTTATCATTTCTATTCGAAACCAACTCCCCCCACACTTCGCCCACTTTCATTCGTGGCACAGTGTAGCTGCCCGGCATTAAATCAGCGTAGATATGATACTGAAGGCGCGTTTGCAAACCCGTTATATGATGATATTGGATTAACGATTGAGGTGTTGACTTTAAGTCAACCCATGGTCTATTCGGGTCGCTTACATCAATTGACACGCCAAAGCCAGGCACATCTGGCAAGGCATATATTGTATTGGCACCATAATTATTGGGTGTTGTGGGTAATGTCCCGGTATATTGTGACTTATAGTCTCGCATCCCATCATTGCACAGAAAAAGAGAGGCGATATGCTGTGTTTGAGTTAAGCCTAGATATGGCCCTCTTTGAAAAAGATCTCTTGCACCACTAAAAGGCACCGTCTGTGGTGTTGCAATATCCCACGTTGTCTGCGCCACAGAATTACATGCTGCATGACTCCGGCCAGGAAAAAAAATAACAATCACAACAAGGAAACGTAAAAAAAATCCAATCTTCATGAAACGCCCTCATCTACAGCTTTATCAAAAAACAAGTATGTGCTTATTTTTAGGCACAGTGAAATGTGACCACGAGCCCAATATCTTTACAAGAAAATCATTATTGGCACTGCAGGGTGGCTTCAATATAGTTTCCCTCTGCATTATTTGGCACTTTATAGGGAACAGTACAACGATCCCTACCACTCACGATCTCCAACTTCCCTTCTGTTTTATCAAGCAAAGCCAGTGCTCGACCATGAGGATCGGCAATCGCCAGCAAGGCGCCTTCTGCACTCAGCAGTTGGGTACCAAAGGGATAGGTTTTTCCTGTGACATCCCGCAGCGTGAAGTGCACCCGATTCACTTTACGTGCCGTCACTTTAGCGTGAACAATCGCCCCACGGCGCGGCACAACCTGACTTTGGTTGCTGGTCAGCTCAACGCCTTCTGGCAAGCTCTGGCTATCCACGCTCACCACGTTGCGCCGATAGGACGCTACATTACTCAGCACAGCGACACCGTTGCGACCCGTTTTGGCCTCACTGTTGTCAAACCCAATATTTGCCGCCTCATCCAATCCTGACACTTCAGCCAAAATCGCCCCATTGTAAAGAGTGGGGGCCATATTGACACCACCGGCATGGGCCACCAAGGCGCCTGCCCAGTGGAGGGTTGCGGATTGATAACCACTGCCCCCACTGTAACCCACCCCCCCATCGCCAAACGCAGATCTTAACTGGCTACTGGCAGACCAACTGGTGGTCTCTTGCTGCTGGCTCACATTCAAACTGTAATTGTGGTTATCCCGGCTACCGGCTAGACCCACGCTCTGATTGTGAGCTGTTTTTCCCTCTTGTTGGCCGGTATGGCTGCCGTTGTAGGTAAGATAGTGGTTCCCTCTCCCCCAAGATAAAGGATGGGACGCATAGAAGGTCAGTTGCGTCTCGTCTTGATTATCACTGTAGCGACGCTCAGCACCGACCTGAAAGCTTAACTTTCCCCAGCTGCGTCCATAGTTAACAGACAATGAACGGGTTCGGTCTCGATTATTCCAGTACTCCTGTTCACCTGCCGCCAGGTTCACCCCACCATGATCACCAGGCAGTTCCTGGTTGAGAGATAAAGAGAGGTCCGTACGCACTCGCGCGCCAGCATGATTAATGCTGGTGCTGGCGTCCTGGATATGGTCATTAAGAGTGCGATAATCTTCCGTAGCATAGCGATAGCCCGCCAACGCCAAGGTCGTTCCCGCATCATGGAATACTCGACCAAAACGAAAGCGATAACTTTGCCCCTGATAATGACCTACCTCAGTGTTACTGTCTGCATGGGTCACATCCAGTGAAAAAGAGCCAAGACCAGTCCCAATGCCCATCCCTGCATTCATGGCATAATAGTTCTCGATACCTTGCAAACCACCATAGACGGTCAACTCAGGTAACAGACCATAGGCTCCATCTGCGGAAAAGTACCAATCGTCACCGGATGACAACTGATTGTTATCCAATTGCCCCACGCTGAATTGATAACGACCGACGCCTTCGCGAACCATAACAGGTAACATGCCAAAACCTTGCGTCCGCACCTTACGACTGCCATTGGCTTCAATGACAGTGATCTCGAGATCGCCGTTACTCCCATGAGTAGGGATATCGCGTAGCGCAAAAGGGCCTGGTGCCACCGTTGTTTTCAAAATCAAGGTACCACCTTGACGGATTTCGATCGTCGCATTGCTCTCAGCCATGCCCGTGATCACAGGCGAGTAGCCACGCAACTCATCCGGCAGCATACTTTCTTCAGACCGAACCTGGACCCCTACTAACGCTGGACTATCAAACACCTCAGAACGCGCATAGATCTGACCTACCCCCAACTGGCTTTTCCAACTGGTCAAATCCCGCTCAGCGAAAGTACGGTCACTCTGCCAGTGATGATTATCATCGATAACGTTAAGACTACCTTGATTGCGCAACCGCCAAGCGCCCACATTCAGCCCTGACCTTAGTCCTATATAGTGACTAGTACTGTCACCCACCGTATCTCGGTGGTCAAATCGGCTCTGTAAATTGTAATTAACAAACCCGGCGGTGACGCCTTGGTCCCATTGACTTGGGGCTACATCACCGTTTGAGCGACTACGTTTTAATATTATTTGAGGAATCGAAAGATACAGGCGCTGAGTGCCGCCTTCATAACGCCACGTTGCATACTCGATATCTTTTATATTCAAGCAGCCCATCGGGGTGTCACCCAGCACTGATAGCGTCGAGATCGCAGTCTCTTTCATCCCAATAGCATCAAGTAATGATGAGGTAAGGCAGGGCTGGACTTCATCGCCCAGCTGGCTAAAATCAACCGCCTCTGTCATTAGCAGTTGAGTGTTGATATAAATTTCGACACGATAGTGCCCTGGCAAGATTGCGCCTTGCGCCAAAAAACGCTCGAGGTCAATACTTTGCCCACCGCGTAAAAAGGCATCATTAAAACGCGGAGTGCCTTCGCTGGCTGTTGCCTCAGCCTCTTTTATTAGCAATAGAAGCGATGAAATAGACAATAATGTCCATGTTATTATTTTTCTATTTTCAAAAAACATGCTCACCTCACCACTTCCAACATATTAGTGGAGTTAATCACCCACTAAAAACGTACACGCCATCACTTCATCAGTCACACTGTATGGCGTTATAATGCAATATTTACAACTACCATTATCAATGTCAGTATCAAACCAACAAACAAGATTATTTATCATTGACAATCAGCGGGGTTGCGGCACCTTAACTGAAATTTGCTTGATGTGTCACTATTGCACCATAATCATTAACCGTTGTGATAGAAAAACCGCCGTGTGAATTTATATTTTTTACCGGAATTGACACTCGTTCACCTGGCCCTATCATCGGCACATCCACTTCATTTCCACCCTGTTTAAAATTCACCATGTTGATGTGATAGGGCGTTGGGTTATGCAATTCAAGTTGATTGTTAATCAATTTTATATTTAACTGCTGCGGTGCAGAATTCGCATCACCCATTAATCCAGCCGGACGATAAAACAGTTTGATGCGCTGAAGTAAGGCTAATTGCAACACGTTTTTTCCGCCGTCCACCATCTGCGGTATTTCCTGCACATTCAACCAAAAAACACTTTCTTGGTCCTTTGGTAGCCCCTGCCCCTGAAACAGCACCCGCAATAACTGCCGCTCCTTGCTGTTTAATTTTGACAATGGCGGGGTCACCGCAAACGGAGGCGGCACCATATCATTATCATTATTTTCCAACCAGCTTTGAATCATCACATCTTGCTCGCCATTATTAATGACACTAATTGATGATTCCCTATCTCTTTCACCATATATCAGTCGAGTTGCACTGAGCGATATCGCTGCGCTAGCATAACTTGAGAACAGAGAGGAGAGTCCAACCCATAAAAAAAAGACAGTTCGCATAGTTTCACCAAATATAAACATGTGCATGGCATGACGCCATGCACATAAAAATTATTTATAAGATATGCTAAATGGCAATACCGCACTCACACTACCCGCAGTAGGCACGCCAGTCTTAGCATACGTGGCCGATAGGAGAACATCAATTGTTCCTGTCTCATCCAGAACTTCTTCCAACATTGAAGTACCAGTTACAAAACTAACTAATTCATTATTCTTATTTAATATTACAATGCCTACATTCTCAGCTGGTTCAACCAATGCTGTGTTATTAAGCACATAATCACCGTTGATAGTACCAACCACCGGCTTCAGTGCTACCGATATCACTTCTCCACCAGTAGCGCCGGGGCATTCTATCGGAATACGAAGGGTCTGCGCACCTGTGTGTGCACCAACAGCTTTTACGTCATCGACTGAGATAGTAGGAAGCTGCATCACCAAGCCTGGACCACCGCTTGCCAAGGTACAACTTGACGCATTAATTTGGCCCAAAAAGGTAATTTGATCCGCATTTGCTGACACAGATACAGTGGAAAGTGTCAATGCTACCGCGATGGAAAGTATATTTTTATTCATTTATGTCATTCCTACATATTTGATGTATTGCATCGTTAAGGTAATATCCAGACTAGTTAGCGTTATCTCACTACTTGACCAGGCCTAGATATCTTACTTACATACAACAGCCCCGTATGTCAGCCAGCACAGACCCGGCTTGTAGGAATATTCTGACTCTGGCGTAGCTACCACATATCCCTACAGGGCTGCCTGATGGCCAGGGCACTGAACTCCATCACTTAATTAACCTCAAATGACGCCGAAAATAACGAATTCAATCACAAACGGCGGGACTTGGTCAGCGTTGCACTGACTGATGGGCAAGGTGGTTTGGCACCTTGCTTGAGTCAATGAATGTATTGCGCTGCATTCCCGTTTTGCCAGCTCGTTGGGTGACACAGTGACAGGAGCTATCATCAGCCGCACAAAGGGAATATCTAAGCAGCGGGTATCACAACCCTAAGCGGGTAAGCGGGTAAGCGGGTCTGGCACTATGGGGTCACATCCAGTCGGCATCAACCCAGACGCTCGGAGAGCCACGGTGAACTAGATACTTGTTGTATTAAGACCAGTGGGGTGATGGGGCAACACGCCTTGCCCATGAATATTGACTTGAAGGGGATGGTGGTGATCAGATCGCCACGTTTTCAGTTAAATCCATTCATGCCGCATCGATTTGGGCCACGCCACTTAGCCATTAAAAGCAGAGGTAGCCCTGTCAAATCTGAATGTGCGGGATGACCCAACCGACCCGCCGTGAGCTGGAGCCGTAGCGATCCTGCCGTTGCAACAATCGCAGCACAGGTGAAAACAAAGGGATAGTGAAGGGCATTGCACCCGGGGTTGTAGTCATTACCGCATCGGGTACGGTAAATGGTCAGGCATTCAGCGTGACTGCACCGGAGAGCATCACCAATGCGGTTGTTACTCACATACAGATCACACCCGCGGCATCCTCATTGGCTGTGAGCCGTTACCAGAGATGACAGCCTATCCGCATCGACCTGCGCTGTACGACATAGTGCCGTATCAGCCAATATCAGATGGCATATCAAAAATCACACACAAAGAAAAAGCCCAAGCAATGCAATTGCTTGGGCTTATCATTTGGCGGTGAGGGAGGGATTCGAACCCTCGATACGTTGCCGTATACACACTTTCCAGGCGTGCTCCTTCAGCCACTCGGACACCTCACCAAATTTTCACTTCTTTGAAGTGGCTTTCGGAGCACGCGATGCGTGCTTTTTTTGCCGACTTCATCGGTGGGCAGCCACTGGGGCACCTCACCAAATTTTTTCTCACATTTTCAGGTGCCTGAGTTACACCATCGCTTACGGGCCATGCCGCGGCGACGGGGCGTAATGTAAGGGATGCTGTATCCTGGGGTCAACGCAATTTTGCAGCTTTCAGTCTGTTTGCTCAAGAACCGAGCCAACTGCGCAAAATATTGTCACACCGGCATCCCATTTGCTCAGGTTGCCGGCTGTTCTTGGCTATGTTCACCTTTCAATGCCTCTTCCAGCGAGCCATAAAACTCCAGCTGACCGGGTACGGGACGCACCTTGGCACGCGCCAGGGTCTTCAGCGGCTGAAACTGCAATTCGGCGACCCGCAGTTGCACCCCGGCCTTGACCATCTGCTGTTCAAACTGCAAGAAGGCGGAGAGCCCCCCCGCATCCAGAATGGAAACGGCCTCCATCTGCAATACCAGCAACTTGTGTCCCTTGACTTGGGCTACCAACTCGCCAAAGACCCGTTCGGCGGCGGCAAAGAACAGGGGACCATTGATCTTGTAGAGCAAGGCACCGGCCGGCACTTCGTGGGCATAGCGCTTGTGATCCGCCAGATCGTGCAGCCTGGTCATCTTGGCGATTTCACGCATGAACAGCAGTGACGCCAGGATCACCCCGAAGGTGATGGCAATCACCATGTCGAAGATGACAGTGAGCGAAAGACAGACCATCAATACCAGCACATCGGATTTAGGCGCGCGACGCACCAACTCCACGACCTTGTGTGCCTCACTCATGTCCCAGGCGACGATCAAAAGCAGCGCGGCCATGGCCGATAGCGGCAACCAGGAGAGCCAGGGCGCCAACACCAGAATGGCCGCCAACACCACCAGGGCATGGATGATACCGGAGACAGGCGATGTCGCCCCGGCGCGCACGTTGGCGGCGGAACGGGCAATCGCGGCAGTTGCCGTGATGCCGCCGAAGAAGGGCGCCAGTATGTTACCCAGCCCCTGCCCCACCAGTTCGGCGTTGGAGCTGTGTTTGCGCCCCGTCATGCCATCGAGCACCACGGCGCAGAGCAGCGACTCTATCGCCCCCAGCATGGCCATGGAGAAGGCCGCTGGCAGCAACCGCTGAATAGCCGCCAGGTTCCACTCAACCGGTGCACCATTCGGTCCGGGCAGAGACCACGGCATCACCAGAGTCGGGGCTATGGGCGGGATCCCCATCCCCTGAGTGCCATCGGCCAGGGTATAGCTGAACTTGGTGCCAATGGTGGCCACATCGACCCCGAAATAGTGCAGACCAAACCCCAGACCCACCCCCACCAGCACGGCGGGCAGGTGACCGGGCACCGGCAACCTCAGCCGTGGCCAGAGCAGCAACACGGCTAGGGTCGCAATCCCGACGAGCGTATCGCCCCATTGCCAGCTTGGCAGGGCTAACGCCAGCGCCTCAACCTTACCTATGTAGGTCTCCGGCATCTGCGCCACGAACAGACCAAAGAAATCTTTGATCTGCAAGGTGGCGATCACGATGCCGATACCACAGGTAAACCCCAGGGTCACAGAGAGCGGAATGTACTCGATGAGACGCCCAAGCCGGGCCATCCCCATGGCCACCAGAAAGAAGCCCGAAATCAGGGTCGCCATCAAGAGGCCACCCACGCCAAATTGCTGGGCTACCGGATAGAGGATCACCACAAAGGCGGCGGTCGGCCCCGAAATGGAGAAGCGGGAGCCACCGGTCACGGCAATGACGATGCCGGCTATGATGGCGGTGTAGAGACCGTGTTGTGGCGGCACGCCACTGGCAATGGCCAGTGCCATGGCCAGTGGAATGGCGATGATGCCGACCGTGATGCCGGCGATCAGATCGCGACCAAAGCGGGGGAGGCTATAGGGTTCATCAATACAGGATTGGCGTAAAGCAATGGCCAGCTTCACGCTTTGCAAAGGAGCTTGGTTGTGCATGTATGTCGTAATACCAGAAGAGGGAGATAAAGGCCGGATTGAACCGGCGCCCGATCATCATCAAGGGCCGGCAGAGCTGTCGACGCGGCGATGGTATCCTGGGCAACCATACTCCAGCCGATGAAATATTTCGATGGGCGGGATCAATGAATGACCGTTACCACGCAAAATCGCCGTTTATTGTCCACATATCACCGGTTTTTCTCACCATTACGCCGATCTTTCACTTTGCCTGCTAACTAAATTCAGACGCGGCCAAATCGCTCACCCTATCCGCCACACCTCTTCCCGCCGGGTCCGGGTCATGGCTTCATTGCTCCGGCGCGATGCGCCGCCCTCCCCCTCGGCTCAGCAAGCCCGCTATGTGGCTCGCCATCGAGGGCAGCCAGATCCCGGCCAGACACGCATGTGTCAAAACGAAAAAGTGCTCGGCAAAAGTCCGTTTCAAGCTGCTGATTGTGCTGAAAATAGTCCACAACGACCACGTTTTGGGCAAACGGGCCGAAATTCGATTTTTTGCGTCGGGTCGCGGGTTGACACCCGGCCAACAGGCTATTAATATCCGCTGCGTCTCAACGAGACAGGCAATTCCTCCTTAGTTCAGTCGGTAGAACGGCGGACTGTTAATCCGTATGTCACTGGTTCAAGTCCAGTAGGAGGAGCCAATTCCCTCGTAGTTCAGTCGGTAGAACGGCGGACTGTTAATCCGTATGTCACAGGTTCAAGTCCTGTCGAGGGAGCCAAATTCCAAAGCCCACCCCTATGGTTGGGCTTTTCATGTTTGTCACTGGTGCCCCACTTTCCTCTGTGTGGCGGACACATTAGGTTGCCGGTCGCCTGCCTCTCACACTCCTGATGTGTGGCCGATAGCGATGTAGGCCCAAAGGCCCCATCAACATCGAATAACAACCGACAAGCCGGGCCCAGTTTGATGGTGATGCCCTTGCGATGCAGCCAGTCAAAAACCAACATTTGCCAGCCGTTTCGCCCCATAATAAGCACAATTTTCCTCTACTCAGGAGTTCTCATGCGCCGATTCAATTTGATGCTCAATGGCAGCCGGTTGATGATGTTCCCTTTTTATGTGTGCATTCTGGTCTGCGTAGCGCTGTTGATGGTGAAGTTTGCCATGCAGCTCTATACGCTGTGCCGCAACATCATCGACATCCACTATCTTGACCTCATCACAGGGGTGCTGACTCTGGTGGACTTCGTATTGGTGGCGCAGATGTTGATCCTGGTGGCTATCTGCGGCTATCTGCAGTTTATTCAGACCCCGGAGCAGCGCGCTGCGATGACCGACAACTGGTTCAACAAGATCAACTTCGTCTCCCTGAAACTCATCGTCATCAACTCCCTGGTGACCATCTCCGGGATCGAGGTACTCAAAGCCTTTCTGGGCAATAGCTCCGGCAATGAAGTCGAGATTAAGTGGTCAGTCATCGTCTTTTTGGCCTTCTCACTGGCGGCACTTATCTATGCAATCACAGAAAAGTTGGTAGTAGAGCGCGAGTAGCCAGTTCCTGTTTTCATTCAGGATTGATTCATTAAGAGCCGAATTGATAACTCTTTTCATTACCTTTACTGCATTGTAAACTTGCTCCCCCCGGGCTGCACCGCCCGGGCGTTGGAGCCCTCAATGACAAGCCTTTCCCTCTCACCCCGACAGTTCTGGCAGTGGCTGGCCTATCACCACCAGGCCGCCGAGGGCACCCTCTATCTGATGTTCTTCTCCGGCCTGCTGTTGTGGGAGCCGCTGACTCCGCTCTGGTCGCTGGCGCGCTGGGCTCTGTTTTTCCATGTGATGCTCTCGCTCACCCTGTTCCCCCTGCTGTTTGGCGCCTTCTGGCTCTCCCATCGCGCATTGCTGAACCGCAGCAACAAGCCCTTCTTGCGGATCACAGGTCGCATCATCGAAGGGCTGCTGCTGGTCTGTCTGGCCAGCGGCCTGCTGCTGATCCTGCACGGCACCCCGGGGGACAGCATGGGCAGCCTCGCCAGCTGGGCCCACTGGCTGAGCG
Organism: Aeromonas popoffii; assembly: GCF_000820025.1. Classification (GTDB taxonomy): domain Bacteria; phylum Pseudomonadota; class Gammaproteobacteria; order Enterobacterales; family Aeromonadaceae; genus Aeromonas; species Aeromonas popoffii. Next base: position 18,222 of record NZ_CDBI01000038.1, on the reverse strand, counting down.
CCTTGGCGTTAACTCCTCTGGTGCTGCGCCACGCCTGGCGCTGGACCATCTTGCAATGGCGCTCCTGATCCCATGTTGAAGTCATCTCTTTGTGCATGTTTGTCACCCCTGCTGGCCCTCGTCCTGCTGCTGGCAACCCCCTTTGCGTTTGCCCAGCAGATGGGCGCTGGAATGCTCGCCTATGAGGAGGGGCAAAGGCCGCGCCTCGTCACCGCCAATCTGAACGCAGGCTCCGTCACCCTGCTTGAACGCGATAGCGGCAAGCGGCTAAACGAGGTGCAACTGGGAGGCGATCTGCGCCAGATTGCCCGCGCCGATGACGGCACCCTGCTGGTCACCGACTACAGCGGCGATCGATTACTGCTGCTGGATGATGATCTCAAGCTGGAAAAGGCGATCCCCACCGGCCATCGCCCCTATGGGGTCATCTTCGATCCCAAGCGGCAGTGGTTCTGGGTCACGCTGTTCGAATCAGCTCGTCTGCAAGCCTTCGACACCACGGGTAACCTCCAGCTGGATGCCAAGACCGCCGACACCCCGCGCGGACTGGCATTGACCGACGACGATCGCCTGCTGCTGACCCACGCCATGACAGGCCAGCTCGCCATCTATGATCTTGCCAAGCTTGGCCACAACGCAAAGGGCTCCTCCCTGCCCGAAACTACCCTGCCCAAGCCGCGCCTGATCACGCTAGCCGAGACCCACAGCGTGCCTCCTAGTGGAAAAACGAGCGACTCCCAAGGCTTGCCTCGCCTGCTCGATGGCATCGCCCTCTCCCCCGATGGCTGCGAAGCCTGGCTGCCTCACGTGCTGTGGAGCTTCAGCCACCCCTTCCAGTTTCAAAGCACCGTCTTTCCGGCGGTTTCCATCATCGATCTGGATGAGGAGAAAGAGCGGGTAGATGAAAGAAAGCAGCTCTTTTTGCAGATAAATCTGCCCAGCGTCGGCAACCGCAGCCAGATCGTCTCCAACCCGTTCGCCGCGCGCTTCGCCGAAGACGGCAAGCGGGTCTATCTGACCCTGGCGGGCTCGGAAGATCTGCTGGTGTTCGACCTCTCCCGCAGCGGCAAATCCAACAACAACCGCCACCGCCGCAAGAAGTTTCAGGGGGGCGCCAAGGCGACCCAGCTCTTGCGTCACCTGCCGGGCCAAAATCCGCGGGACTTGCTGATCGACGGCGACCACATTCTGGTGCACAACGCCATGGGGCAGGATCTTACCCGCCTCCATAGCGGCGGCCGCGGCCCGTTTGCCCGGGTCACCGTCGATGTGCCCCACTTCGCCAAACTGGTAGAGACAGATCCCCGCCCCGAACCGCTCCAGCGCGGCGAGCGGCTGTTCAACCTTGGTAACACAGAGTCCAACTCACGCTTCCCCATGGCCGGGGATAACTGGATGAGCTGCAACGCCTGCCATCTGGACGGATTCAACTTCACCAACCGCTATCTGATGGCGGCCCATCGCCAGAAGAGCGACGACAACGCCATCAACGGCCACGCCAACCTCACCAATATGGTGGCGGGGGATTTTGTCGGCGAATACCTGCGCATGACCCAGCAGACCCAGGGCGGCATGGGCCATGACACCCGCGATGGGGCCGAGGCGGTTGACCCCACCAAGCCTCAGCCCGAGGTGAAAGCGATGATGGAGGATCTGCACGCCTTCGTCACCGCCGATGGCAACCTCCCCTATCTCGCCAACTGGCTGCGGCTCGATGCCCCGCGCACGGATCCTGCCAAGGCACCGACCACCCACCCCAAGGAGTGGCTCAACTCCGCCTCCTGCCAGAGCTGCCACCAACAGGCCTTCAAGGACTGGAGCGAGAGCAACCACCGACTGATGGGTAACTCCCACCCCTACTACAAAGTGGTGCAGGCGCTGGCCCGCGAAACCGAAGGGGAAGCGTTCGGCCAGTGGTGTCAGGGCTGCCATATGCCCCAGCAGGTGATGACCGGCCAGATGGATCTGCCCAAGGGCTCCCACCTGTTCGAGCAGGGGGGCGCCTCGCTGATTGCCGCCCACAAGGCTGGGGAACCTGTGGTTGAGGAAGGGACCGGCTGCGTGCTCTGCCATCGCATCACCAAAGTGGAAGACGCGGGCGGCAACAGCGCCTTTACCGTGAATTTGAAAGACCGCGAGAGCTATGTGTTCGAGGATGCCCCGGGTGGCAGCCTTAAGCACTGGCTAGGGTCGCGGCAGATCAACGCCCGTCCAGCGGCCCACAAAGCCTCATACCAGAAGGATTTCTACCGCGACGCAGCCCTGTGCAAATCGTGCCACAACGAGTTTGCCCCGGGCACTGGCGCCAATATCGTCAACACCTGGGACGAGTGGGAGAACTCCAGCTTCGCCAAGGCCGAGGATCCCGCCAAGCGGCGCACCTGTATCGACTGCCATATGAACCCGGAGCCGGGCAATGGCGGCGCACCGGTGGCGGGCCAGTCCACCGAAAACGGCACCATGAAAGCGCGGCTCTATCGCCACAACTTTACCGGCGCCCAGCACCAGCTGGTGGGGTTGAGGAGTGCAACGCTTGAACAGGAGAGTCTGGCCCTGCTGCGCTCCAGCGCTACCCTCTCGGCTCGGATCGAACAGGCTGCAGATAGTCAGCAACTGGTGGTGCGGGTCGCCAATACCGGCGCAGGCCATGCCCTGCCCACTGGTGTGGCCGATTTTCGTGAACTCTGGCTGGCGCTGACCGTCACTGACGCCACCGGCAAGCTGGTGCTTGCCAGCGGCCAGCCGGTGGATGGTGCCGTCCCTGAAGATGCGCGGCTATTTAGAAAAGTGTTCGGCGATGGCGAGGGTAAACCGGTGGGGCTCAAGTTCTGGCGCTACGCCAAACTGCTGGAAGATACCCGCATTCCGGCCGATGGCTGGCGCGATGAAGCCTGGCCGCTACCCGCAGATGCCCAAGGGCCCTTCAAGGCCGATATCACACTCAATTTCCGCACTTACCCCAAGTGGGTCAATGATGCGGTGCGCGCCGCCGAGCCCAGCTTGCCGGAGCCACCCATAGTGCTGCTCGCTCGGCTTCAACTCAATCGGCTGCAACTCACCTTGCCGCCTCTTCCCGTCACGTCCGCTACGGAGCCTCAATCCTGATGTTTGCAAGTTTTCTCATTACCCTGCGCGAGGGGCTGGAAGCCTTCCTGCTGGTCGGTATCTGCCTCTCCTACCTCGCCAAGCTGGGGGCGAGTCGCTACAACAAGTTCATCTATCTGGGGGTGGGGCTCGGCCTTGTCGCCTCCCTTGTGGTCGCCTTCCTGTTCCAGGTGGTGGTGAGCCAGTTCGAGAGCGAGCGCTACAACCACCTCTTGATGGCGGGGATCCTGATCTTCGCCACTCTGGTGCTCACCTATATGGCAGTCTGGATGCAAAAGCAGGCCAAATCCCAGGTGGGGGCCATGACGGCGCGCATCGATGCGGCCATCGATGGCGGCAACCTGTTTGGTCTGGTGCTGCTCGCCTTCCTTGCTGTGATGCGCGAAGGGTTTGAAACCGTGCTCTTCTTCTCAGCCCTGCTCTATTCGGGCCAAGGGGTGGATCTGCAATCCGGCCTGATAGGCGCGCTGGCGGGGCTGCTGGTCTCCATCGCGCTGGTGTGGGGGCTGCTGCGCTCCACCCGCAAGGTGGCGCTGGCCCCCTTCTTCCGCTGGACCGGGCTGCTGATCATCATCATCGCCGCAGGCCTGTTGTCGTCAGCCATCAGCATGTTGCAAGCGGCGGACATCATCACCTTCTGGACCACGCCGGTGTTCGACATCAGCCACATTCTCGACGATCAGGGGGTATTTGGTACCTTCCTGCGCGCCCTGTTTGGCTACAATGCCTCACCCGCTGGCTTGCAGCTGCTGACCTGGGCCCTCTATCTGGCGATCTTCATTACCCTCTGGCAGCGCAGCTACCGCCCGCAGGGAAGTGCCGTGCCCGCCAAAGGCTGAGCCCGTATCACTAAACGGTACCAACACCCTTCGGGGCCGCGCCTTGGCGCGGTTCCCTTATCTATCAAGCAGTTTCGGAAATAGGTCATGAGCGATAACAACAAGAAGAACATTGCGGTGCTGGGTGCTGGCCCCGCCGGTTTGATGGCCGCCTGGCGCCTGCGCCGCGCCGGTTTTTCAGTCACCCTGTTCGAGCAGGAGCCGGTGGTCGGCGGCATGTGCGCCACCCAGACCTTCAAGGGGCGCGATGGCGACTATCGCTTCGACTACGGCGGTCACCGCTTTATCACCAAGAACCCCGAGCTGCTCGCCTTTATCGACGAGCTGATGGGTGACGATCTGCTCCACGCCGATCGCAAGAGCGTGATACGCTTTGGCGGGCGCACCTATGACTACCCCTTGAACCTGCCCAACCTGCTCAAAACGGCGCCGCTCGCCCTGATGGCCGGTGCGGTGAAAGACTTGCTGCTGTTGCCCTTTGCCAAGAAACCGGACGATTTCGCCAAGGCGAGCTTTGCCGAGTGGATCCAGAGTCACTTCGGCCGCACCCTCTATCGCCAGTTCTTCGAGGGCTACACCGGCAAGCTGTGGGGCATCAACCCGGACCAGCTCTCCGCCGACTGGGCCGGCCAGCGCATCAGCCTGATCGATCTGAAAGACGTGGCTCGCCGCCTGCTGCCAAGGCGCAATGGCAACCTCTCGGTGCGCACCTATGCCCGCAAGTACCGTTATCCAAAGTATGGCTTTGGCCAGATCTTCACCACCTTGGGCGAGCGGCTGGTGGCAGAGGGGGCCCTGCTCAAAACCGGCGCCACCATCACCCGCCTTGAGCAGGCTGATGGCCGCATCGAACGGGTGTATTGGTCGCAAGATAATGTTGAACAGAGCGCCGTCTTCGATCAGGTGATCTCCACCCTGCCGCTGCCACTCACCTGCCAGCATCTGGGCTTGCCGTGCGATCTGCACTACCGATCGCTGCGCTTCGTCAATATGCCGCTCAAACAGGAGAACCTGTCGGACAACACCTGGCAGTACCTCTCCGACCCCCATATTCTGGCCACCCGCTTGCAGGAGCCGCGCCGCCGCAGCCCCTTTATGGCGCCCCAGGGCCAGACCTCGGTGATGCTGGAGATCCCATGCAACCCGGGAGATGCCACCTGGCAGGCACCGCTCGCCGATCTGCGTGGTCGGGTCACAGCTGATCTCGCCAGCCTCGGTGTCGATACCGCCAAGCTTGGCGATGAGACCTTCGAAGCGCGCAGCGAGTACGCCTATCCGCTGATGGATCTTGGCTATCAGGCCCGCCGCAACGAAGCCATCAAGGCGCTGATGCCGATAGGCAACCTCATCATGACCGGCCGTCAGGGGACATTCCGCTACATCTTCACCGACACCGCCATGGAGATGGGGATGATGGCGGCCGACATGGTGATCGACGGGGTGGATAGACGTCATGCCATCTTTAACCATCGCAATGAAAATACCGTGATCGAAACCCAGAGCGTGGCTTGAGGATTGTCGGTGTCCAACAGGTAGGTAGACAGACGCCGCAACACCTTCAACCACCGCCACGAAAATACCGTGATTGAGACCCAGCGCGTGGCCTGAGGGCCGCGCTCTTGGCATAAGTAAGGAGAACAGGATGACCATACGCCCGGGTTTACTCGCCCTCACCCTGCTGTTGACGCTCAGTGGCCAGGCGCAGGCTTACTCCTACGCCGCCGCCGGCAAGGAGCCGCTGATCGATGCGCGCGAGGCGCTGCTTGGCGCCGCCACTGACGGCAAGGATGCCAGCGCCACCTTGAGCGAGATTGCCGACGAGCTGACTTATCTGGAAGAGCATCACAAGGTGGAACTGCAAGCGCCGCTGGCCGCCGCCATCAAGGGGGAAGATGCTGCCGCCACCGCCGCCCTGCTCAACCGCGCCTACAAGGCCGAGATCGAACGCCGCCTCGAAGGGGCCAGCCAGAATCTTGGCGACTACCAGAGCGCCAAGGTGCTGGTGGTCAAGAGCAAGCGCTTCCTCGATGTGATCCTCCCCTCCCTCAGTGAAGGGGATCGCAAGGCGGCCGAACAGGCGCTGGCCAAGGTGCTGGATGCCATCGGTAACCCGGGGGTATTCGGGGTGGGCGCCAAGCCCGCCGATGCCGCCGCCTTTGCCGAAGCACAAAAAGCGCTGATGGCCGTGCTGGCACCGCTCTGATTGCTGTCTGCCAATCATTGCGCCATCTCGCGTTGACAAACGGTGGGTTTCGCTTCGCTCGACCCACCCTACGCTCGGCTCTCTTTGGGCGGGGACAGGGTGAGGGAAGTCGGCGCTACAGCCGATTACGCTTCGCTAATCGGCCCTACTTGCTGATCCTATTGCAACTGGCTTGGCTCGGCTGGCTACTGGCCTTCCCGGTGGCGCTCGATTCCGACGATGCCCTCAATTTCGCCCACGGGGTGACGCGCTTTAGCGTGCTGGAGTTCTCCCCCCACTTTCCGGGCTACCCCGCCTTTATCTGGCTGGCGCGACTGATCAATCTGGCGGTGGACGATCCGGCCCGCGCGGTGCAGTGGGCAAGCCTGCTGGGCACAGCACTGCTGGCGCCGCTCGCCGCCTTGCTGGCGGTGAGATTGTGGCAACGGCCAAGCCTGCTCACCCCCGTCTGGCTACTGGTGCTGGCCCTGCCGCTCACCCCGACGCTGGCGCTATCCGGCCTCTCGGATGGGCCCGCGCTCGCCGCCTGGCTCGGGGCATTGCTGGCCTTGCAGCAGCGCAGAATTGCGCTGGCGGGTCTGTGGCTCGGTCTGTTGCTGGCCCTGCGCCCCTCCTATTTTGTGCTGGCGCTGCTGCCCCTTTGGCTAGGGATGGCGCAGCAGGGGACACGGTTCAGGTTCGTCCTCCCCATCGCGCTGGTGGGGCTTATCAGCCTGCTCTTTGTCTGGCAGGCCGATGGCTGGGCCTATTTCAGCGAGGGGCGACGCTTTACCGATGGCCACTTTACCCTGTGGGGTAACACGGCGGCGGCCCACGGCGACCGGCTGCTAAGCTGGGCGCGCACCTTCAACGAGCAGCTGACCCCGCTCTGGCCCCTGGCTGTCGGAGCCTTGCTGGTGCTGCCGCTCTGGCCAAGATCAAAAGACCACGCTGCCGCCCTCTCGCCGCTTTGGACGCTCTACTGGCTCGCCCTGCTGCTCTGGACCCTGTTTGGCCAGAATCCCGATAATCCCCGCCATCTGGCGCCCATCACCCTGCTCGGCATAGTTCTGCTGGCAGGCTGGCTGCCGCGCCGCACCGAGGGGCTGGCAACGGTGGCCGGATTGCTGCTGCTCACCGCGACCTTCACCCTGCCCCGTCCGCCCACCATGGTGCAGGCGGCCATGCTGGCAGAAAAAGCGTGCCCGGCGCTGGTGACCCAATGGGGGGTGAGGCTGCTGCGGGAGACCACTGCACTGCCGGTGACGGACGGCTGGTACCAGGGGGATGCGCGTCTCGCACTCAAGCAAGGGGCCTGTCGCCTCAGTCGCCGCCCCATAGCCGCGAGCGAGCTGCCCACTGCGGTGGATCAGCACTGGTTTGCCCCGCGCTTTGCCGCCGAGCCCGGCCTCTGGCTCGCCATCCCTTCGCCTGTGACAGGCAATGGCGCAAATAACAAACAACATAGAAATGGTGCAAAACTCACCCAAACAATTCAAAGACAGGGGAACAACTCGGTTACACTCACTGCGCATCCATAACAAACGAGTCTCATTATGCGTATAACCAGAGAGTGGTGGTGGGTTGTGTTCTGGCTGACCGGGACCTGCGCCCTCTTGTTGCTGCCCTTCTGGCTGCGTGGGGGTAGCCAGGGCCATGACCTGTTCCATCACCTGCTTTCTGGCCACTTCTTCGCGGTGCAGCTGTGGCAAGGGGAACTCTATCCGCGCTGGCTGATGGAGATGAATGGCGCCTTTGGCAGCCCGGTCTTTTTCTTCTATCCCCCTCTTCCCTACTATGTGAGCGCCCTCTTCGCCGGTCCGACGCCACTGGCCCACGAGGCAATGACACCCCTGCTCTGGAGCAGCAGCGTGGCACTCTGGCTATCCGGCCTGTTTGCCTATCTCTGGCTGCGCCCCTTTGCCAGCATGCCAAGGGCACTGGCGGCCAGTCTGCTCTATATGGCACTGCCCTATCATCTGGCGATCGATATCTATGCCCGTTTTGCCCTGGCCGAAAGCTGGGCCTTCGTCTGGGCACCGCTGGCCCTGCTGGCGCAGGATCGCCTCTGCCGACGCGCCCCCTTTGCCCTGCTGCTGCTCGCGCTGGCAGTCGCCATGCAGGCCCTCTCCCACCTGCCGAGCCTGCTGCTCATTTTGGGGTTGCTCACCGTGCGCAGTCTGCTGCTGGCCTGGCGCGGCAAAATGCGCGCCCCGCTGGCTGGCACCCTGCTCGGCCAGCTCTGGGGGCTGGCGATGGCCAGCCTGCTGCTGCTGCCTGCACTGCTGGATCAGGGGGGGATCTCCATGGAGCAGATGCGCACCGGCATGTTCGAATTTCAGCGCAACTTTCTCGACCGTTTGCCCGAGAGTCAGGAGGACTGGCGCTTTCGCGGCCATCTGGCCTGGCAGACCTGCCTTACCCTGGCCCTGCTGCTGGTTGCCTGGGCTGCCGCCCGTGAACCACGCCACCCCGAGCTGCTGATCTGGGGCGTGTTCGGCACCCTTTGTTTCCTGATGATGCTCCCCCTGAGCGAACCCCTGTGGCATCTGCTCGTACCGCTGCAGCTGGTCCAGTTTCCCTGGCGGTTCAATCTGCTGCTGGCCATCGCCACCGTGGCCGTGGTGGCGCTGGGCGCCCCCGCTTATCGCCCGTTGCAATGGCTCTGGTGGGCCCTGCTTGCCCTCACCCTGTTGTCACAGGGGATCTATGTGCGCGAGTCGCCCCTCACCCAGGCACCGTCAAAGAGCCTGCTCGATGCCGAGTTCGACAGCAAACGCAGTGCGCGCGAATACCGGCCACAGCAGGTGCCGCGCGGCATGTTTGCCCCCACCCTGCTGGCCTGGAGAGAGGAGTTTCAACCCCCCATCACCACCGAGCAGAAGGGGGTCTCGTGGCAGATCCTGAGCTGGCGGCCACGCCATATCGAACTCACCGTGGATGCCCCCGTCCCCGCCAAGCTGATCTTGCACCAGTTTGACTATCCCGGCTGGCAGGCGATGCTCAACCAGCGCCTGCCGCTGAGTGTGAGCAGTACCCACAACGGGCTGGTGCAGGTCTGGGTGCCTGCTGGGCAGCATCAGCTCACCTTTACCCTGAGCGCACGCTGGCCGGAGCGACTCGGTTACGGCATCTCGCTGCTGGCATGGCTGCTCTGGCTACTCGTGCTGACAAAGGAAGTTCGCGCTAACAGCGTGGGGAACAGGGCACCGCCCTCCCCCTTTTGAGAGAGCAGGAACGCCATGCCGGGCGCGACCAAACCTGATAAACTCGCACTTTGCCCATTGCAGCCACGTTTCACCACCGGACAGCCTATGCCCCAGAGCAATACAACGCCCCTCTCTCCCCGTTTTCTGTTTATCCTGCTCGGTGCGCTGGCGGGTCTGACGCCGCTGGCAGTGGACATGTATCTGCCCGCTATTCCGGCCATCGCCAAGGATCTCGCCACCAGCATCGACGGCGCCCAGCTCACCATCAGTGCCTTCCTCGGTGGCTTCGCCATTGGCCAGCTGTTCTACGGGCCGCTCGCCGACAGCTATGGCCGCAAACCGGTGATCCTGGTGGGTCTGGTGATGTTTGCCATCGCCTCTGTGGGTTGCGCCATGGCGGACTCCCTGCCCGAATTGCTGGCCTGGCGCATGTTGCAAGCGGCGGGCGGAGCGGCGGGCTCTGTGGTGGTCAATGCCCTGCTGCGCGACCTGTTCGAGAAGGAGGCGTTCTCCCGCGCCATGTCGTTCGTCATCCTGACGATGACGCTGGCCCCCCTGATAGCCCCCGTGGTAGGTGGTTACATCAGCGCCCATAGCGACTGGCGGGTGATCTTCTGGCTGCTGATGGGCATCAGCCTGCTCATCTGCGCGGTGATGCAGTGGAAAATTCAGGAGACCCTGAAGCCCGAACACAGGCAACCGCTCAGGCTGGGGCAGGTGCTGCGCAACTACTGGGGTGTGATCTCCCATCGCGGTGCCATGGGCTATGTGCTGTGCGGCGCCCTGTCGAGCGCCGGCATGTTTGCCTTTATCAGCGCCTCACCCTACGTCTACATCGAGTATTTCCAGGTGCCGACCGAGCACTACGGCTGGCTGTTTGGCCTCAACATACTGCTGATGATGGTGGTCACCTTCGTCAACAGCCGACTGGTGAAAGGAGTCGGCGCCGAGCGCATGCTGCAATACGGCCTGCTGGTACTGCCCGTTGCCGGTGCCCTGCTTATCTACAACGCCTGGAGCCAGACCGGGGGCCTGTGGGGCATCGTCATCCCTGTGGTGCTGTTTGTCGGTCACATCAGTCTGGTGGGGGCCAACGCCATGACGGGCCTGATGGGCCACTTCCCCCAATCGGCGGGCACTGCCTCGGCACTGGCTGGCACATTGCGCTTTGGTATAGGTGCCCTGGTGGGTATTCTGGTCAACCTCAATCCGCCCGAATCGCCGCTGCCCATGGCCATCGCCATCGCCAGCTGCGGGTTTGGTTCGGCCATCAGCTACTGGCTGCTGGCCGACAAGAAATAAACGCCTGACAACACAACGCCGCCCTCTTTGAGCGCCAAAGAGGGCGGCGTTTTCATGTCCGTTGTGCTGTCCCCACCCGCAGCAGGGAGACGCAGCTGGCTGGCCGGGAAATTACTTCTTGCCAAAGCCCGACTGCTTGAGCGTGTAACCCGCGCTGTTTTGCCAGGCATCCAGACCGCTGCGGTTGTTGCCCGCCACCAGACTGGCGGCCAGACTCGGGCTGTTGAACAGCTGATCGGCGGTGAACACCAGGCCCCCTTCGCTGCGCAAGGTAAGGATCCCCTTGCCCAGCAGCTCCTGACGCAGTTCGATCACGGCGTCACGCAGGGAGGCGGCATCCTCGCCATTGGCGGTGGAGCCCGCCAGCACCATGAAGCCGGGATGTTGCCGCTTGCCCACCGGATAACCGTGAGCCTCGGCCCCCTTGCCGTTGAAGTGGTACAGCTCGCGCTCCCCCGGCGTGTTGTCGGAGAGCGCCTTTTGCAGGGTCATCAGCTCGTTATAAATCTCGATGGGGACGACGGCAGCCTGCTTGTTGCCCTTGCTATCGATGATAAAACTGACTTGCTTGTGTAACATCCTTGCTCATCCTGTGACCCATGGAAGCTCCTATTCTAACCACCTCTGGCAAGCGGGATCCAGCGAGGATCCTCACCTCTTTTGCAGGCTTGATCACTAACTGGCTCTCTTGAACCGTTGCGAGGCGTGTTGATCATTCCCAAGCGTGATAGCCTAGATAGCATGATGAAAGCCATTGACCATCAAGCGGTTATCCCATGCTGACCCTGCGCAACCTCTGCAAGAGCTTCGATAACGGCAGCGAACGCCTGCCGCTGTTCCATCATCTGGATCTCACCCTGGCCGCAGGCGAAATCACCCTGCTGCTGGGGCAGAGTGGCTGTGGCAAGTCCACCCTGCTCAACCTGATCGCCGGACTCATCCCCCCGGATGAGGGGGAGATCTGGCTGGGGGAGACCCGGCTCGACAACCAGTCCCCGGATGATAAGGCCCGCCAGCGCGGTCGGCATTTTGGCATCGTCTATCAGGATTTCAACCTGCTGCCGACCCTGAACGTGGAGGAGAACCTCTGTCTGCCGCTCGCCATCAACGGCCTGCCACAGGATGAGACAAAGATTGACCGCTTGCTGCAACAGCTCGATATGGCCCACAAGCGCCACGCCTGGCCGGAGCAACTCTCCGGCGGCCAGCGCCAGCGGGTCGCCCTGGCCCGCGCCCTCATTCACCAGCCCCAGTGGCTCCTGGCCGACGAGCCCACAGGGAGCCTCGATGAGCACAACGCCGAGCAGGTGATGGCGTTGATGATGGAGGCGGTGCGAGAAACCGGTGCGGGTCTCTTGCTGGTGAGCCACAACCCCGCCTATGGCGCGCTGGCGGATAGAGTGCTGCGCCTCGAAGGGGGCCAGCTGATTGAGCTCAAGAGGGCGCGCCATGCGTGACGCCAGCGGCGATCGCGAGGCTGTCTCATGCTGCCACTGAAGGCGCTGCTGCGCCTTTATCGCACGCATCCCTGGCTGCTGTTGATGAGCCTGACCGGGCTCATGCTGGGGGTCTCACTGGTGGTGGCCATCGAGCTGCTTAACCACAGTGCCAGCACCAACTTCGTCGCCGCCCGCACCCAGCTGGCGGGGGATGCCAACTACCGGCTGGCCCCGAGCGGTGGCCTGGATGAGCAAGGTTACGTACAACTGGTGCGCAGCCAGCCGAGCCTCAATGCCATGCCGCAGCTGCATGCCTGGCTCAAAGACGAGCAGGGACGCAGTTTTCAGCTGCTGGGGATGGATCTCTTCAACCCCGGCCCCCTGCGCCAGCTGTTTGGTGAGGGCCCATCCAGCGAGCCCACCTTCTCCTTAAGCCACGCCGACAGTGTCTGGCTGGCGACGCCGGAGGCCAAACGGCTCGACTGGCAGCCGGGCCAGTCCCGTACCTTTGTGCTGGGCGGCGGTGGCGAAGGTGATCGCCCGCTAACCCTGACCCTGGCGGGCACCTTCGAACCCGGCGCCGTGCCCATGGAGCGGCTGCTGGTGACCGACATTGGCCTCGCCCAGCCTCTGCTTGGCAAAGAAGGTCGGCTCGATCGCATCATCTTCAAGCTAAGTGACGCCGAGGCCCGCGCCCTGCAAGCCCTGCTGCAAGCTAACCTCCCCCATCAACCGCTCTGGCTCGAGCCTATCAGCCCGGCACTCGATGCCAGCCAGCTCGGCGATGCCCTGGCGCTCAACCTCACCGCCCTCTCCCTGCTCGCCATGGCGGTGGGACTGTTTCTGGTGTTCAACGCCCAGCGTTTCGTGCAGAGCGTGCGCCGCCCCCAGCTGGCCCAGCTCATCATTCTGGGGCTGCCGCCGAGCAGGCTGCTGCGCTGGCTGGTGCTGGAGCTGCTGATCCTCGCCACCCTGGGCACCTTGCTCGGGTTGGTGCTTGGTAGCCTGTTAGCCCTGACGCTGATGGGGCAACTGACCCAGGCGCTGGCCGACCTTTATGGCCCCAATCCCATCGATCTGCTGCGTCTCTCCCCTCTGGGCCTGCTCAAGGCGCTGGTGATAGGCCTGCTGGGGACCCTTGCCGCCAACCTGCCCGGCTGGTGGCAGCTGCTACGCCAATCGCCCCTTGCACTGCGCGAAGGCAACAGCCGCCCGCCGCGACATATCTGGCGTCGGCGGGGGCTTGCCATCGCCATACTGCTGCTCTGCGCACTGTGCCTCTGGCTGCCACAAACCGGCCTGCCGGGGGCCCTCTTCGTGGCCGGAGGCTGGCTGCTGGCCATGGCGCTCTGGCTGCCCGACGCCTTGCGCTGGCTGCTGGGACGGCTGCGCTGCGCCATGGGGGCGCCGGATCGCCACTACCTCTTGACCGCCCGACTCGGGGTGGCCGAGACCCAATACCATCTGGATCGCACCGCCATCGCCGTGATGGCGCTGCAACTGGCCATCGCCGCGGCCATCGGCATAGGGGTCATGGTGTCGAGCTTTCGCTCGAGCGTGGAGATCTGGCTGGGCCAGCGTCTGGCCGCCGATCTCTATGTCACGGCTCCCAAGGGGGTGGCAGGCAACAAGGGCGTCCTGAGCGAGGCGACCCTGACCGCTATTCTGGCCGAACCGGACGTGGCGCAAGCATCGCGCCGCTCGGTGCATCCCGCCCGCTGGCAGGGGCAGCCCATCGAGTGGGCGCAGATGGACTTTATCCCACAGCTTAAAGCCGCCTATCCCCTGTTGGCCGGGCGCTGGCCAACCAACCCCGACGAGGTGCTGGCAAGCGAGCCCCTGACGGTGCGCCTCGGGGTCAAGGTGGGCCAGACGCTCAGCATCACCGCCGAACAGGGGCCAAGGCAGCTTACCGTCACCGGCGTCTATCAGGATTACGGCAGTGACAAGGGGCAACTCCTGCACGCCTTCGAAGAGGGTGCGGTGCAATCCCTCGCCCTGTTCAGTGCCAACCCTGAGCAGCTGGCCGACCGACTGCGTGCCCGTTTTGGCGAACAACTCAATCTGCTCTCAGCCCCATCCATCCACACCGCCGCCCTCAAGGTGTTCGACCAGACCTTTGTGGTGACCGAGCTGCTTAAATTGCTGATTTTGGGCATCGCCTTCGTCGGTATCGGCTCGGCCTTCATGGTGCTGGGGCTGGCCCGGCGCAGTGAATTGCAGACCTTGCAGAGTCTGGGCTTGAGCCCCCGCCACTGTCGCCGCCTGCTGGTGTGGCAGGGGGCAGGATTGGGACTGCTCACGGCGCTGCTGGCGCTGCCGGTGGGCTATGGCCTCGCCTGGGTGCTGATCGAGGTGGTCAACCCCCGCGCCTTTGGCTGGCGCCTCGCCTTCGAGGCCGCCCCCCTGCATGCCATCACGGCCCTGTTGCTGGCGCCTGTGTGTGGTGCATTGGCCTCCTGGTTTGCGGCGAGGAAAGTGGTATGAACAACATCAAGATTGGGCTGCTGCTCGCCTGTGCCCTGTATGGCACGGTCGCCACGGCCAGCGATCTGGGCACCCTGCTCGGCGGCGGCAACGATAACTTCAAAAAGGCCCTGCCGGGCCAGCCTATCCAGTTGCCCGCCGACCACGGCGCCCATCCCGACTACCGATCCGAGTGGTGGTATCTCACCGGCAACCTCAAAGACGAGCAGGGGCGCGAATATGGGCTGCAGTGGACCCTGTTTCGCCAGGGTATCGAGCAGGAGATCAAATCGGACAACCCCTGGCTCACTCCCCAGCTCTGGCTGGCCCAGTTTGCCATCACAGACCTCGGCAAAGGCAGCCACCAACAGGATGAGCGCACCAGCCGCCAGGGCCCGGGGCTCGCCGGCGCCAGCGGCGGTGAATACTGGATCAAGGAGTGGGTACTCACCTCCCGGGGGGAATCGCTCTTTCCCGCCACCCTCAGGGTGCAGAGCAAGGTGGGGGATCTCACCCTCCAGGTCAGCGCAGCCAAACCCGTGGTGCTGCAGGGCAAGCAGGGTTACAGCGAGAAGAGCCCGGGCAACGCTTCGTTTTACTACTCCTACCCGCGCCTGACGCTAAGTGGCACTTTGACCCTGGATGGGGAGACCCGCACCGTCACCGGTCAGGGCTGGTTCGATCACGAGTGGAGCAGCTCGGTATTGGCCGACTGGCAGTCGGGCTGGGACTGGTTCTCGCTGCAATTTGAAGATGGCCGCGAGCTGATGCTGTTTCGCCTGCGCACCAAGGCGGGGCGCACTGAGCCAGAAAACCGCTACGGCATCCTGATTGAGCGGGACGGCAGTAGCCGGGTACTCTCCCCTGACGATATCACGCTGACGCCGGGCAAGACCTGGCGCAGCCCCAAGGGGCAAGCCTACCCCGTGGAGTGGCAACTCAAGGCCGCCGATATGAACCTCACTATCCGTGCTCGCCAACCCAATCAGGCCATGACAGGGCGTTTTGACTACTGGGAGGGGGCTGTCACCGTAGAGGGGGATGCCCAAGGGCTGGGGTATCTGGAGATGACCGGTTACTAAGCTAGCCGGTTTGTTCGACGACCCGAAACTGATAGACAGCATAAACAGGGCGTAGGAGAGGTATCGCCAACCCATCTATATCACTTGGCGCCAGCGGTCAATGATAGCGATCCTGCTTGTTTATCGAACAAGCCTCACCTACTCCTCCCCCTACCTTCTTGCTCAAATTCTGATCTCCGTCAAAAAATCATTCAAAACTCGATCGATAAATAACTTTTTACTCACCTTAATAGGTCTTCGTTTGATACCCTACTCGTCCAGATCTCTCAGCGACAATGACAGCCAAGGAGCGGTTATGGTACACCCCTCTGCAATCTGGTTAAAAACAGCACTCTGGGAGCTGTAACCCCGTGCGGTAGTTATCTTACTTTTTGAGTCATGGAATAAAAAATCGACACTTTCTCGGCATACCAGTGCTGACTATCAACTTGTTGGATTGAAATAACCTTCAATGCGTCAAAAAAGGACTTTTAGACTATGACTGCTATCGAAAATGTATCTATTGTCATTACCACCATTTTGATCACTGGTGTAATATTATTTTTTTTAAATCGGAAATTAAATCGCAATATCATTCAGAAGTTAAGGTCGGCAGAGTCACAATCACACGAAATAGAGAAAAAATTTCATATTAGGGAAAGAGAATTTCTTAACGAGAAAAATCAGATAGCTATTGACCAAAACAATGCTGTAAAAATTGATATAGCGAAGGCATTCGAAGAAGGTCGTCTTTTAGGAAAATCAGAAGGCCAATATGAGCACGTTCACGAATTGACAAAGCAAAGAGAAAAATTTTCCTTAAGGTTATCTGAAGATATCGAAGAAGCAGTTTCCGATGCGAAAGAAAAACTCAGAGCAGAGTACGCGCTGCAGACTAAACTCTTTAGTGTAAAAATAAGCCCTTATTATAAAATTGGTGATGACAAGGGTTGGGTTAAAACACAGCATGACGTTAACATTGGATATCAATATCAGCTACTTATCAATGGAATTCCTGCATTTCAGCCACATATTGTTATTGAAAGAAGCGAATCAATAAGTGAAATCAATGAAGATACCAAGGCAATTTTATTAAATTCTGCTATAGGATTAGCAGAGGCGGCGATTAGTACATACCTAGGTATAAATCCACAATTCGCACGATTAGCACCCGCTATAACTATACAAAAAAGTGAAGCTAGCATTAAAAATACATCCCCTGCAACTGAATGAGTTTATAAAATATTACATTGTAATCCTACGGTAATCCCCCCATTTTTAGGGGCATTCAAAAGTAGAGGTCATGCAGCCTTTGCCAGATGCTGCTTTGGG
>NZ_CDBI01000038.1:576-1100 GCF_000820025.1 Aeromonas popoffii | reverse complement strand
TTGCCAGATGCTGCTTTGGGGTATAACCATACAGCGCCATATTGGGCCGCTCATGGTTATAAACCCCCGGCAGAACTCGTTTTGCCGGAGGTTTATTTATCTCGCCGCCTGATCCACCAGATAGAGGATGCTGTGATAGGGAATGCCGGCGTGCTGGCTTAGCCCCATCTCGCAGGTGCGACTATTGCTAAAGCCCTGGCGGCAATCGGTGGGCACCTGGGCGGGCAGGCTGGCGAGCGCCGCGGCGTTGAGCTCAGGGGTCATCAACCCCTTGTCACCGGCAAAGCCGCAGCACTGGATATGCTCTGGCACTATCACTTCCCGGGCGCAGGCACGGGCTACCGCCAGCATCTTCTCCCCCAGCCCCATACGCCGGCTGCTGCAGGTGATATGAAGCATCACTGTCTCATCGATCGGTGCAAGGTCGAGATGAGGCAGCAGGTGTTCCAGCACAAAGGCGGAGGGCTCAAACACGCGAAGGCCCTTGCCGAGCGCCCCCGAAAGCAGTCGCTGCACGCAGGGGC
>NZ_CDBI01000038.1:0-369 GCF_000820025.1 Aeromonas popoffii | reverse complement strand
GCACGGGCCAGCGCCCCTGCTCGCTTGCCTGCCACAGGGCCTCGACCAGCTCGGTGCGCTTGGTCGCCGCCACCTCGACCATCCCCTTGCTGTCATAAGGCATGCCGCAGCAGAGCCCCTCAACTCTCGCCGGCACTATGACCCGGCAGCCCGCCTTCTTGAGCAAGGATTGCACCACCTGTGGCAGTGACGGGGCACCCGCTTGCTGGCCGAATACCCGGCTGGCGCAGGAGGGCAGATAGACCACGGCGCGCTCGCTTGTTTCGCCGTGACCATCGCCTATGCCCGTGCTTGCGCCCCTCGGCTCCCCTTGCGGCCACCGGTAGCGGCTCGGCCCCGGCAGGGTCGGCAGCCTGGCGGGGGGACGCT
>NZ_CDBI01000037.1 GCF_000820025.1 Aeromonas popoffii | reverse complement strand
ATCAATAGAAAACGGCCCCGATACGAGGGGCCGTTATTGTACTGGCTGAACACTAAGTGTCCACGACTATCAGGCGTTGCCATCCATGACGCTGGCAGGAGCGCCCTTGGCCAGCTCAGCCAGCTCCTTGTCGATGAAGTAGAGACCCTTGCCATCCTCACCCACCAGCGACAGACGGTCGACGATGCTCTTGAACAGCTTCTCCTCTTCATGCTGCTCGGCCACGTACCACTGCAGGAAATTGAAGGTGGAGTAGTCCTGGGTAGTGAACGCCACATGGGCCAGGCCGTTGATGCACTTGGTGATGTGGTACTCGTGCTCCAGGGTGGTGCGGAAGATGTCACCCAGCGAGTTGAACTCGTGGGGAGGCGCACCTATGGCGCCCAGCATCGGCATGGCACCGGTCTCGCTCACGTAGGTGAACAGGCGCTCCATGTGCTGACGCTCCTCGACCGCGTGCTTACGCAGGAAGGTGGCGGCCCCTTCGAAACCCTTGTCCTCGCACCAGGCGCTCATCTGCAGGTAGAGATTGGAGGAATAGAATTCAAGATTAATCTGCTCGTTCAACTTCTCGATCATGGCTTTGGCCAACATGATGATTCTCCACTGTGATTTGGTCACGATTGTCGCCACTGTTTCATCACGAATCAACCAGATACGACAGCCCAGGCTCTCAGTTGTGACAGCTTGCACCTCATCCTGCCCCCCATACGGTTATAGAGAAGCAAAGAAACATGGTGTAGGTGGATTCAGCCATTATGATGGCCCCAGTGGTCGGGGAAAGGATTCAATGAGATTCATAATGGCACTGGCACTGCTCTGGATAACCCAGTTGCAGGCCACTCCCTCCTTGCAGGAAGAGGCTGAATGGCAGGCGGGGCGCGATCCCGTCGGCTATCTGCGGCGCCTTGATGCCCACCCACAGCAGGATATGGAGGAACTGGATAAGGCTCTCGCCCTGTTGTCCCAGCGCAAGCCAGCCGTCACCGACCACCTGATGCCGGACTCCGGGTGGCATGCCCTGAACGGGCTCGCCCTCTATCGCACCGGGCACGTCAGTGTCAGCAGCAAAGCGCTGCAAGCCAGATTGCTGGCCGATCAGGGGCGCTATCCCGAGGCCTATCACGCGCTGATCGACTACATGCGCGAGTACAAGCAGCACTTCAACCAGACCCCGAGCCAGCATGCCGCCGCCTTCCAGGCCGAGATGGAGCTGGCCCGCAGCGAGGCCAGCAACCATGCGCTGCAACAGGAGAACGAACGCCAGCGCAAGCAACTGCTGCATCAACAGAGTGCCCGCAACTACCAGCTGGTGCTGGTCGGCCTGCTGGCCAGCGCCCTGCTGCTGCTGGGGATCACCACCCACAGGCTGCACCGCAGTTCACGCCACCTCTACAAGCTCGCTACCTTCGATCAGCTGACCGATCTGCCCAACCGTCGCGCGCTGCTGGAACGGCTGGCCACCCGGTGGCAGCAGGAGGGCCCGCTCACCCTGCTCATCATCGACATAGATCACTTCAAGCAGATCAACGACCGCCATGGTCATCAGGCAGGGGACAGGGCGATCCAGCTGCTGGCGCGGGAGCTGAGATCCTGGGCACCCGACCTGCAACTGGTCGGGCGTTGGGGAGGCGAGGAGTTTCTGGTGGCGGTGCCGCTGCCGGCGGAGGATTGCTGGCATCTGGCCGAGCAGCTGCGCCAGCGGATTGCCCTGCTAGACAACCCCCGCATGACCATCAGCACAGGGGTT
The DNA here is from genome assembly GCF_000820025.1 of Aeromonas popoffii. Classification (GTDB taxonomy): domain Bacteria; phylum Pseudomonadota; class Gammaproteobacteria; order Enterobacterales; family Aeromonadaceae; genus Aeromonas; species Aeromonas popoffii. The sequence goes on along the minus strand of NZ_CDBI01000037.1, from coordinate 16,891 downwards.
GCCGGGCGCTCACCGGCCGACGAGAGGCTGGGCCAGCTTATTCACCGGGCCGACATGGCCATGTATCAGGCCAAGCGCCAGGGCCGCAACCAGACCATATTGGCGACGATCCCTTCGGCGCAGGATGAACTGGCCAGCAGCGTGGCCTGAATAAACGGGAGGGATGGAGGATCATGGCACCAGCTCGGTCAGCGAGGCCAGATCCACCGGTGCCCCGTAATCCACGCCCGGCAGCTCGAAACCATTGAGCTGCATGAAATCATGCCGCAGCCCGGCGAAATCCCCCAGGGTATGGAAATTCTCCGGCGTCACCTTGGACCAGAGGGTTGAGACGGCGGCCTGAATGGCCGGGTCCAGCTCGTGGTCATCCATCCGGATCAGCCGGTTGCCATCGGCCACCACCCCATTGGGCCCGTACATCTTGGCGGCAAACAGCCGCTGCATCTGCTCGATGCAGCCTTCGTGCACGCCGCGCTCCTTCATCACCCCCATCAACAGCCCCAGATAGACGGGCAACACAGGAATGTAGGCGCTCGCCTTGGTCACCAGCGCCTTGCAGACCGACACCCAGGCGTGACCACCTACTTCCGCCAGTTGCAGGTTGATGGTCTCGGCGGTGGCGTGCAGATGCTCCTTGGCGTAGCCGATGGTGCCATCCCGATAGAGGGGATAGGTGGATTCGGGGCCGATATAGGAGTAGGCCACGGTCCGGGCGCCGGCAGCAAGGCAACCCGCCTGCTGCAACACCTTCATCCAGATCAGCCAATCATCCCCGCCCATCACAGTGACGGTATCTCGGATCTCCTCCGGGGTGGCAGGCGCCAGGGATTGCTGCACCAGGGTATCCTGCTCCAGATCCAGCCCCCAACCGCTGAACGGCTGGCCGGTGGTCTTGAGCACGGAGCGCACCTGAGTGCCATCCGGCAGCACCCGAATGCCGCTCGCCAGCGAGTAGATCACCAGATCCACCTGCCCCAGCTGCTGACGTATGGTGTCGATGGCCTGCTGGCGCATGAGATCCGAGAAGGCATCACCGATCAGGTTGATGGCAATGCGTCCCTCCTGCTCCGCCGCCTTGCGAAACCAGATGTTGTTGTACCAGCCCGCGCTGCCGAGCCCCTTGTCAGACGGGCCCCGCTCGAACGAAACGCCGACGGTATCGGCACCGGCGCCGAAGGTGAGCGCGATGCGCGAGGCCAGCCCGAAACCGGAGGAGGCCCCCAGCACCAGCACCCGCTTGGGCCCGTTGAACCGGCCCGCCGCCCTGACGCTGGCAATCTGTTGCAACACGGCGGCGCGGCAGCCGATGGGGTGACAGTTGCGCGCAACGCAACCCTGGATCTGCGGGTGAATGATCATCAAGGGCTCTCCAAAGGAACTGGCTACAGCATAACCAAGCAGCCACGGATTACCTTGATGTCGGGCGGGATATCGGCAGGAAGGGGGCAGAAAAACAAGAGGGAGCGCGAGGCTCCCCAAAGCGGTATTCAGATGCTTTTTGTTGTTTTGTGTTCATTGCGAAGCACGGGCACATCCTATGCCCGTCACCCCTTGCGGGCAAGCCGACGGGTGTGACCTGCTTCAAACTCCTGTTCGATATATAGACGATTTTTCGTCTACGACTGAAATAGAGCCCCATAAGAAACTCTTTTAAATCCCGAAACTGTGCCGCATACACCATTTTAGTTTCATCAGACATTGGTATAGTGGACTCAGGATCAGTGAGGAGAACTCCCATGAATGGAACCTATTACCAACACATACTGGCCGCGATCGACCTGTCGGAAGACAACCGCAAGGTGATCGACAAGGCGGTGGACAGAGCCCGATCCAACGGCGCCAAGCTGTCGGTTATCCATGTCGATGTGGACCTCAAGGATCTCTACACCGAGATGATCGATATCGACATCGACAACGTGCAGGATCAGGTGATCGCCGAAGCGAAAGAGAAGCTGGAGGCATTTCTGGCCTCGGTGGACTACCCCATCGAGAAGAAGCTGGTGATCTGCGGCGATCTGAGCGAGCGGGTCAATCAGGCGGTCAAGGAGTATGAGATCGACCTGCTGGTGTGCGGCCATCGCCAGAGTTTCTGGAGTCTGCTCACCTCCAGCGCCCGTCAGCTGATGAATACAGTGCCGTGCGATCTGCTGGTCGTCCCCTTGCAGAAGTGATGAAACCGGCGTAGTTTGATTTGCTATGAACATGACCGCATTCAATTACAACTACTGGTGGTGCTGCTCCTAAACAGGCGGCACCGCGTTTCTATTCTAGATTTCCCAAAGAAAACACCGTGACCGCCGAGAGGCGGTCAACTGTTTTTCTCCCTTTGTCGCCTCCCGGCTCACCCAACTGGAGAGAGTGACATGCACAACCCCGTTATCCTGACTGGCGATCGTCCCACCGGCAAACTGCACATAGGCCACTATGTCGGTTCCCTGCGCCAGCGCGTCGAAGCCCAGCACCACTACCGTCAATTCGTGATGATCGCCGACTTGCAGGCGCTGACCGACAACGGCCACAACCCGGCCAAGGTGACCGACAACGTGCTGGAGGTGATGGCCGACTATCTGGCGGTCGGCCTCGACCCGGCCAAGACCACCTTCTGTTTGCAGAGCGCCCTGCCCGCCCTCGCCGAACTCACCTGCTACTACCTCAATCTGGTCAGCGTCGCCCGGCTGGAGCGCAATCCCACCGTCAAGGCGGAGATCCAGCAGAAGGGGTTCGAGCGCACGCTGCCGGCCGGTTTCCTGGTCTATCCGGTCAGTCAGGCCGCCGACATCACCGCCTTTCGTGCCAGCCACGTGCCGGTAGGGGAAGATCAGCTGCCGATGCTGGAGCAGACCAACGAGATCGTGCGCCGCTTCAACACGTTAGTTGGCAAAGAGGTGCTGACCGAGTGCCAGCCGATCCTGAGCGACACCGGCCGCCTGCCCGGCATCGACGGCAAGGCCAAGATGTCCAAATCCCTCGGCAACACCATCGAACTCGGCATGTCGGCGGAAGAGGTCAAACAGGCAGTGTTCGCCATGTATACCGACCCCAACCACCTCAAGGTGAGCGATCCGGGTCAGGTGGAGGGGAATACTGTGTTCGCCTATCTGGATGCCTTCCACCCCGACAAGGTGCTGGTGGCCGAGATGAAGGCGCACTATCAGCGCGGCGGACTGGGCGACATGCGCTGTAAACAGGTGCTCAACGACTGCCTGCAAACCCTGCTCGCGCCGATGCGGGAGCGCCGTCAGGCCGCCATCGCCGACAAGGACAAACTGCTGGCACTGCTCTATCAGGGCACCGAGCAGGCCCGCGTCATCACAGATGAGGTGTTGGCTGAGGTGAAAAGCGCCATGGGGCTGGACTACTTCGCCAGCATCCGCTGAGCAGGCGTACCCAGCGCATCCTCGCCGTAAAGGTCGAACACCAGCTGGTGCAACAGGCTCTTGAACCAGCCGATCGCCTCATCGTGGGCGGTGAGCGGGTGCCCTGCCATCAGGTAGATGATGGGGATGGCGGGGTCGAGCTGGTGCATCCGCAGCGGATAGTAACGGCAGAAGTGGCGCCCGATCATCTCGGGCACCACCACCAGATAGCGGCCGGTTGCCATCAACGGCGGCACCGCCATAAAACTCGGCAAGCGCACCCCCAGCTCCCGCTCCACCCCGAAGCGAGCCAGCCAGAGCTCCACCATCGCCTGACTGTGACCCCAACTGGAGGTGTGGATATGGGGACGGCTCACCAGCTCGACCGGGGTCAGCACATCGGGCAATTCGCTACCAAGCGGCGACAGGCACACCAGCGGGTTGTTGAACCACTCCTCCCGCCACAAGCGGGGTGAGAGGTGATTCGCCCCGGCAAACCCGATCACCAGATCCAGCTCCCCCTTCTCCAGCTCCCGCTCGTAGTTGTTGTCTGCCAGCTCGCACACCTCCAGCCGACATTGAGGGGCCTGCCGATAGAGCCTGTCCACCAGCACTGGCACCAGCCCGTGCTCCACCGAGCCCGGGGTAGCGATACGGAAAATTCGCCGCGCGGTGGCGGGATCAAACCCCTTGGCCTGCCGCAATCCCTGCTCCAGCATCGCCAATGCCTGGCGCACCGGTCCGGCCAGCGCCTTGGCCCGCTCGGTCGGCATCATCTCGCGTCGACTCATCACAAACAGCGGATCATCCAGCGCCACCCGCAGCCGACCCAGGGCATGACTGACGGTGGATTGAGAGAGATGCAGCCGATCGGCGGCATGGGTGACGTTGCGCTCCTGCATCAGCATGTCGAACACGGCGAGCAGGTTAAGGTCAAGACGGGCGAGTGAGCTATCCATCTATATTCGCCATAGTGAAATGCCAACAATTCATTTTTACCATAGTAACAGATTACCTAGAATGCGCTGGCTTAATACATCGGAGATTACAATGCGTAGCTATTTGTTATTGCTGGCCATTGGCCTGCTCTGGGGTTCCCAGTTCATTTTCATGCACCAGGCTGTTGCCGAGTTGCCCCCCATTCTGGTGGCTGCTGGTCGCGCCCTGTGCGGCAGCCTGACCCTGGGTCTGCTCTGCCTGTTTATGCGTCTCAAGAGTGAGCACACCCCGTGGCGGACCTATATGCTGATTGCCCTGCTGGATGCCACTATCCCCTTCATCATGGTTGCCTGGGGCCAACAGTATGTGGATAGCGCCATCGCCGCCGTGGTCATGGGTTGTATCCCGTTTGTGACCATTCTGGCTGCACCTCTGTTTATTTCTGGTGAAAGAATCACCAAAGCCGGTCTGCTCTCGGTGATCATCGGCTTTGCCGGTGTGCTTACCCTGTTCTGGCCGAAACTCGCTCAGGGCATGAACGCCGGCCTGCTCGGTGCCGTCGCCATCCTGTTCGGTGCCAGCTGCTTTGCCATCGGCCTGTTGATGATCAAGCGCTTCGCCAAGGATCACCCTGTGGTCGTTGCCCGCAACATCCTGGTCTCCTCGGCAGCCCAGTTGCTGCTGGTCGCACCCTTCATGGTTGATCTCGGCAGCCTGACCATGCCGAGCAGCCAGGCCCTGAGCGCGATTACCGTGCTGGGTACTCTCTGTACCGGTCTGGTCTACTTCCTCTATATGGCGCTGATCCAGAAGGCTGGCCCGACGTTCGCCTCCTTCAGCAACTATCTGGTGCCGCTGTTTGGCGTGATGCTGGGTGCCCTGTTCCTTGGCGAGCAGATCCACTCCACTACCGGTGTGGCACTGGCCCTGATCCTCGGCTCAGTCGCCATGAACCAGTGGGCGCAACAGCGTCGCATGCAGCGCGAGGTCTCCCTATGTCAGGCATCCTGACCACACTGTGCGGTGGTCTGGTACTGATCGCCAGCTGGCAATATCGCCAGCGCCTGGCCGGGATCATGGGCCTGCTGATGGTACTGCTGCCCTGGTTCTTCGACAGCAAGCTGCAAGCCATGCTGAGCTATGCCCTGCATGCCTGAAGTCCATCTCTGAATGTGTGACGAGAGTGTATCTCTCCTGTTTTTGGGACCGTTTTAAAAAACCTCCGATTTGTCCCCTGCTACCGGCGCTCTGCGCCGGTTTTTTTATGTCTGCCAGCCAGCGTCAGACCAGATAGCGATAACTGAGCCGCTCGTTCTTGCGCGGGCCGGTGATCTGCCAGCCGAGCAGAAAGCCGCCGTCGATCTCGGTCAGCTCGGCGCTGTAGTGGTCCGCCCCGCACAGATGCGGCTCGGCGGTCAGCCAGCGGCCATCCCCTTGCGGCAACAGCTCGAACAGTTCGACCGGCGCTTCATAACGCAAATGAGAGAGGCGGATCCCCCGCGCACTACGCTGCCACCAGAAGCGATTGTGCATGGCGAGTTCCCTTCCATGGGGTGTGGTGTAACGGCCCTGCTCGCTAAACAGCCAGCCACCCTGATGATCGGTCACCTGCACACTCCCCTCGCCGCGACCATTCCAGTCGGTCGCCGACCCCTCGCCATTGCTGGCGGTGAAGCTAAATGCTCCGACCTGTGGCAATCGCGCCCATAAACGCTGGATTGCCGCTTCCATCTCAGCCATCATAGCCCCCTTAAAATTGACAACTGACGATAAATCAATCACATGAACTACTTGATAGGGGTCACCCTGCTCTGGTCATTCTCCTTCAGCCTGATCGGGGTCTACCTCGCTGGCCAGGTGGATGCCTACTTCTCGGTGCTGACCCGCATCGCCCTCGCCAGTCTGGTGTTTCTCCCCTTCCTGCGCCGCCGCTGGCTGCGCCCCGATCTGGTGGCCAAGCTGATGATGCTCGGCGCCATCCAGCTCGGCATCATGTATCTCTTCTACTACCACTCCTTCCTGCTGCTGACGGTGCCGGAAGTGCTGGTCTTTACCATCTTCACCCCCATCTACGTCACCCTGCTCCACGATCTGCTGGAGGGGCGCTTCAAGCCCACCTATCTGTGGGGCGCCCTGCTGGCGGTGCTCGGGGCTGCCGTCATCCGCTTCGACGGGCTGACCGAAAGCTATGTGCTGGGATTTCTGGTGGTGCAGGGGGCCAACCTCTGCTTCGCGCTCGGTCAGGTGGGCTACAAGGTACTGCTGGCGCGGGAGGCGGAGCAACCGCCACAGCGGGCAGTGTTCGGCTGCTTCTATCTGGGGGCCCTGGCTGTCGCCCTGCCCGCCTGGTGGCTGCTGGGCAAGCCGCAATACCCGACCAGCGGCTTGCAGTGGGGTATTCTGCTGTGGCTGGGGATAGGCGCTTCCGGCCTGGGTTACTTCCTGTGGAACAAGGGCGCCACCAGGGTCAGCAGCGGTGTGCTGGCCATCATGAACAACGCCCTTATCCCGGCGGGGCTGCTGGTCAACCTGCTGCTCTGGGGCAAGGATACCGATCTGACCCGGCTGACCATCGGCGGCCTGCTGATGCTGGCCTCGCTCTGGGTCTGCCAGCGTGACAAGAACAGCCAGCCCTGACCGCACTCAGCCGACGACAGTGTTGTGCTCCCGTCTGGCCTGACCGTGACAGCTGGCCAGACGGGCCAGCAGGTGGTCGAGCTGCTCACCGCTCTGGCTCTGCACCAGCCCTATGCTGACGGTCACCGGCCGCTGCGGCAGCAGGCTGGCATCGGCGATCTCGAGGCGCAGCCGCTCGGCAATCTCCAGGCCACTCAGCCGATCTGTCTGGGAGAGCATCAGGATGAAGCCATCCTGGTCCCAACGGGCGAAGGGATCTTCCCGCTGCCGCTCGTGGCGTACTATGCGCACCAGCTTGGCCAGCATGGCATCACAGGCGGCCTCGCCAAACAGCTGCAGTATCTTGGCGCTGTGATCCACGGTGAACTGCAGCAGGCTGAAGCTGCCACTCTCGGTCGCCAGCCGCTCGTCGAGCAGTTGTTCGAAGTGACTGCGGCTCTCCAGTCCGGTGAGGGGATCCATGCCGTGGCGCTCCTCCACGATCACGGCCAGCGGGTCGAGTTGGCGCACCACCCCCAGCACCTGACCGAACAGATCGCGCTGGGCCCGCTCTTCCAGCCGCACGTAGTGACCATGGTGATGCAGGATGCGGTATTCGAGCCGGATCTGGGCCAGTCGCCCACTCTGGCAGGCACCAAGCGCATCCTGCCGTGCGGCCACATCGTCGGGATGTACCCGTTCCAGCCAGCCGAGATCGTCCAGCCCGGTCTCATCCAATCCCAGCAGGCGCAGGCAGGAGATATCCCGCTGTACCCCCTGTTGCGGGCTCCAGCGCCAGAGTCCCGCCGCCAGCAGTGCCATGGCATCTGCCATCAGCGCCAGATCAAACCGGGTGATTGTGTCCCTCAGGGGAGCCTTGGGCGTGTCCATCGAGCGCCTCGAAACCGAATCGGAATACCTGCTCAATAAGTAACATTGGCTCTCGCAGCGAGCAACTGGGTCAGCTCGCTTTTCCTTGATAGCCCTTCATCAAGGCCTGCCAGTTTTCCGGCACGAAGTGGAAACTGGTATGCAATTGGGACTCTTTGGTGAAAGAGCGCAGCAGCCGCTCCAGGTTGGCCTGCTGCCAGCTGCCGGACGAGCGGATCGCCCCCTTGTCAAAATCGATGACCCACACCTTGCCCTCCTTGTCGAGCAGCAGGTTGTGACTGTTGAGATCCGCATGGTAGACACCGGCATCGTGCAGCTGGCGCACCGTCTGGCCGACCTTGTGCCACACCTCGCCGGCGATCGGTCCCTGCTTGAGCAGCGCCACCAGATCCTTGGCGCCGCGAATGCGCTCGATCAGGATATCGGCCCGATAGAAGGGGCCCTGCTTGGCCATGCGGGCCGCAAACGGGCGCGGCACCGGCAAGCCCTGCTCGCTCAATTTAGCCAGCAGACTGTATTCGGCCATGGCACGACTGCTCTCTACCCCCTCGAACCAGAAGCGATCCCGCACCACCTTGCCCACCATGCCGCCACGATAGTAGTGACGTAGCACCAGGTGGCGGGATTCATCCTTCACGAACCAGGTCACCCCGCGACCGATGGAGGAACCCACTACCTGGCGATGGGTCTGCCACCAGGCCGGATCAAACAGCTCGGGAGAAGGGTCACGAAAAACCCCTTCGGCGTACCAGCAGATCTGGTTGTGTTCGGTCTGTATTCGCATCTTGGTGATCCCGGTCGGTCAGTGATCGCAATGGTTCGATTCACGATAAAGCGGCTTGTCAGCACGAACCCGTGCTCCTTGTAAGGATCACGGCCAGTACCGGCGGCCAGTTGCGCGCAATTTTACAATCCACAGGGGAGTTTGCATAATGCCATCCATCCATTTTTCCACCATTGCGCCACATCATGCCGCTGTTCCCAACGCCGCCCTCTTCTATCTGCATACTGCGGCTCTCCGCCATCGGGGATTGCTGCCACGCGCTGGCACTGGTGCGCGTCATCCAGCGGGCCTGGCCCCAGACCCGCATCACCTGGATCACCGGCAAAATCGAAGCGACCCTGTTTGCCGACTTGCCCGGGGTGGAGGTGATCGCCTTCGACAAAAGCAAGGGTTGGCGCGGCTACCGCGATCTCTGGCAGACCCTAAAGGGGCGCAGGTTCGATGCCCTGCTCCACCTGCAAGCCGCCATGCGCGCCAGCATTGCCACGCTCGGCATCAAGGCCAGGATCAAGCTCGGCTTCGACAAGGAGCGCGCCAACGACGGTCAGTGGCTGTTCACCAACCACAGGGTGCCATCCCCCGCGTCGCCCCATGTGCTTGACGGCTTTCTCGCCTTCGCCAAAGAGCTCGGCATCCAGGATCTGACCCCGGACTGGCAACTGCCCATCAGCCCTGAACATCAGGCATGGGCAAAGGAGAAGATTGGCGGCAAACCGACGCTGCTCATCTGCGCCGCCGCCAGCAAGGCATTCAAGAACTGGACGGCCGAAGGTTATGCTGCGCTGGCAGATCATGCCGCCAACAAGGGCTTTCAGGTCTATCTGTGCGGCGGCCCAGCCAAGCTCGAGCGGGATCTGGCCGCCGACATACAGCGACTGAGCCAGCGAAAATCAGTGGATCTGGTGGGGCAGACCAACCTCAAGCAACTGCTGGCGCTGATTGGCGAAGCGAATCTGGTGCTGGCCCCCGATACAGGCCCCACCCACATGGCAACCTTGGTGGGCACACCGGTGATCGGCCTCTATGCCCATCACAATCCGGCCCGCACCGGCCCCTATCTATGCCGCGACTACGTGGTCAGCGTCTATCAGAAGCTGATCGAACAGGAAACCGGCAAGCCGCTGGCCGATCTGAGCTGGCGCACCCGCCTCAAGGACCCAGAGGCCATGAGCAAGATCACGAGTGAACAGGTCATCGCCGCGTTCGATCGGCTCTGCGCCGATCGCCATCTGCCAGGCTGAGAAGCAACTCGGGAATTCCGAGCCATCAGGCAGGGATAACCTGATGGCCTCTGCCCGCCCCCAAAGGCACAATGAGGACTGATGTGGGTTACGCTCCCGCAGCAAGCTACGAAGACTTTGATTGGCTGGAATATGATTCCGGCCGTTTTTTTATCCGCCGCCTTCTGTTAAAATTCGCCGCCTTTACATCCCCCTGATCCAAGAATTTTCCGCGTTTTGCGTTGGGCTGTCTCCCTTTCGGGCACAAGACGGCAGCCTCTGCTACAACCAAAACACGGGTTTCGATTAAAGGTAATCACATGGCGCAACAAGGCACTCTCTATATCATCTCCTCCCCGAGCGGGGCGGGTAAATCCAGCCTGCTCAATGCCTTGCTGGCCAAACATAACGTAGCAGGCAAGATGCAACTGTCGGTCTCCCACACGACTCGTGCCATGCGCCCGGGCGAAGAGGACGGGGTGCACTACCACTTCGTGCCGGTGGAGACATTCAAGGCGCTGATCGCGCGCGGTGACTTTCTGGAGTGGGCCGAAGTGTTCGGCAACTACTACGGCACCTCCCGCGCCGCCATCGAGGTCTGTCTGGCCAAAGGGATCGACGTCTTCCTCGACATCGACTGGCAGGGCGCCCGCCAGATCCGCGAACAGATGCCGACCAAGTCCATCTTCATCCTGCCCCCCAGCCGTGCCGAGCTGGAACAGCGGCTGATCGGGCGCGGTCAGGACAGCAGCGAGGTGATCGCCGGCCGGATGGCGAAAGCCATTGCCGAAATGGTGCACTACGACGAGTATGACTATGTCATTATCAACGAAGACTTTGAGCTGGCACTGTTTCAGCTCAGGGCCATTATTGAGTGCCAACGGCTGGAAATGTATCAGCAACAGCAGGCCCAACAAAACTTGCTGCAACAGCTACTGGCAGAATAGGCCAAAAACAAGTAAACTTTTGCGTCATTTTTAAACACCGCTTTTCTAAACACAGAAAGCCCAAACACTGGAGTCCTGCATGGCACGCGTTACTGTAGAAGATGCTGTAAAACAGGTAGGTAACCGTTTTGACCTGGTGCTGGTCGCCGCCCGCCGCGCCCGCCAAATCGCGGTTCAAGGCAAAGATCCCCTGGTTGACGAAGAGAACGACAAGCCGACCGTGATCGCCCTGCGCGAGATCGAACTGGGTCTGGTGAACAACCAGGTGATGGACACCCAGGACCGCTACGAGCAGCAAGAGCAGGAAGCCGCCGAGTTGGCTGCCGTTGCTGCCATCGCCGAAGGCCGCGGTTAAGTCAGTTATTTCTCATAGTCGGCGCCCGCCCGGGTGCCGACTGTTCTTCCCATTTACAACCGCTCGAAAACCTCGCAAACTCGGGACTATACCCTCTATTCCACGGATTGCCGTTTAACCGCTGCGGGGACTGTCTTGTATTTATTTGAAAATCTTAAAGAAATAGCCAGTTCCTACCTGCCACCAGAGCAGGTTGAGAAGCTCAAGCAAGCCTATGTGGTGGCCCGTGATGCCCACCAGGGACAAATGCGCTCCAGTGGCGAACCCTATATCACCCACCCGGTTGCCGTTGCCCGCATTCTCGGCGACATGCGACTCGATCACGAAACGCTGATGGCTGCCGTGCTGCACGACGTCATCGAAGATACCCCCGTGACCAAGGCCGACCTGGCCGAACTGTTTGGCGATGCCGTCGCCGAGCTGGTAGCGGGCGTTTCCAAGCTCGACAAGCTGAAATTTCGCGATCGCAAAGAGGCTCAGGCCGAAAACTTCCGCAAGATGGTGATGGCCATGACCCAGGATATCCGGGTCATCCTGATCAAGCTGGCCGACCGCACGCACAATATGCGCACGCTCGGCTCATTGCGGCCCGACAAACGCCGCCGCATCGCCCGTGAAACCCTCGAAATCTTCGCCCCCATCGCCAACCGCCTCGGTATTCATACCATGAAGAACGAGCTGGAAGAGCTGGGCTTCGAAGCGCTCTATCCCATGCGATCCCGCGTGTTACGAGAGTCGGTGCGCCGTGCCCGTGGCAACCGCCGCGAAATCATCGACTCCATCCAGAGCGAGATCGAGGGCCGTCTGCGAGATGCCGGTATCGACTCCCAGGTCAGCGGCCGCGAGAAAAACCTGTTCTCCATCTACAACAAGATGGAGAAAAAAGAGCTGCAATTTCATGAGGTAATGGATATCTACGCCTTTCGCGTCAGGGTGAAGGACATAGATACCTGTTACCGGGTGCTGGGGCAGATGCACAGCCTCTACAAGCCACGCCCCGGTCGCTTCAAGGATTACATCGCCATTCCCAAGACCAACGGCTACCAGTCACTGCACACCTCGCTGGTAGGACCGCACGGGGTGCCGGTCGAGGTACAGGTCCGCACCGAGTTCATGGATCAGATGGCCGACAAGGGGGTTGCCGCCCACTGGGCCTACAAGCAGGATGGCGACAGCTCGGGCACCACAGCCCAGATCCGCGCCCAGCGCTGGATGCAGAGCCTGCTGGAGCTGCAACAGAGCGCCGGCAGCTCGTTTGAATTCATCGAAGGGGTCAAGACCGACCTCTTCCCGGACGAGATCTACGTCTTCACCCCGGAAGGCCGCATCATGGAGCTGCCCACGGGCGCCACGCCGGTGGACTTCGCCTACACGGTGCACACCGACATCGGTCATGCCTGCGTTGGCTCGCGGGTCGATCGCCACCCCTATCCGCTGAGCAGCCCGCTGCATTCGGGTCAGACGGTGGAGATCATCACGGCGCCAGGGGCTCGCCCCAACGCGGCCTGGCTCAATTTCGTAGTGACTACCAAGGCCCGTTCCAAGATCCGCCAGTTCCTCAAGAACCTGCGTACCGAAGAGTCGGTGGTGCTGGGTCGCCGCCTGCTCAACCATGCGCTCGGCGTCAAGAACATCGAAGATATTCCGGAGCCGCGCATCAAGCAGGTGCTGACCGACACCAAGCATGAGAATCTGCAGGGCTTGCTGGCCGACGTGGGTCTGGGCAATGCCATGAGCGTCATGGTAGCGCGTCGCATGCTGGGGGATGAACTGCCGCCGGAAGAGCAGCCCAAGTCCAGCAGCAAGAAGATGCCTATCAAGGGTGCCGACGGCATGCTGGTCACCTTCGCCAACTGCTGCCGCCCGATCCCGGGGGATGCCATCATTGCCCACATCAGCCCGGGCAAGGGGTTGGTGATCCACCAGGAAGCCTGCCGCAACATCAAGGGCTACAGCCGCGAACCGGACAAATACCTGCCGGTACAGTGGGAGGTGGACAAGGATCAGGAGCAGGAATTCCGCACCGGTATCAGCATAGAGATAGTCAACCATCAGGGAGCGCTGGCCGAGCTGGCCAACGTGATTGCCGCCACCGGCGCCAACATTCACGCCATCAGCACCGAAGAGAAGGATGGCCGTGTCTATCTGGTCACCCTGCTCATCACCACCAAGAGCCGTATCCACCTGGCCAACATCATGCGCAAGATCCGCGTGATGCCCAACGTGCTCAAGGTGAACCGACAAAAGAACTGAATACAGGCGGCGCAAGCCGCCTGCTGCTTTATAGAGACACGCCATGACCCCCGAACGCCTCAAGCCAAACCGCACCATACTGACCCAGCGTCAGCCCGACCCGCTTGCTGCGCACTCCTGGCACACCCGACTCACCCAATAGAAACTGATATGACTCCTGAACGCTTTAAACGGATTTCCGACATGCTGGCTCAGCGCCAGCTCGACTTGACCGTCTGCATGGAAGAGGTCCACAAGCCTCACAATCTGGCTGCCATCGTGCGCACCGCCGATGCCATCGGCATCCACAGGGTGCATGCCGTCTGGCCCAAGAGCTGGATCCACAAACGCAAGGGCACGGCACGCGGCAGCCAGAACTGGGTAGACGTGAAACTGCACCCGGATATAGGCACTGCCGTGGCCGAGCTGAAAGCCACCGGCATGCAGATCCTGGCGACCCATCTTTCAGAGAGCTCGGTGGACTTTCGCACCATAGACTACACCCGTCCCACCGCCATCCTGGTGGGCCAGGAGAAGCACGGCATAGGGGAAGCGGCGCTGGCGCTGGCCGATCACCATATCGTCATCCCCATGGTAGGCATGGTGCAGTCTCTCAACGTCTCCGTGGCCGCCGCCGCCATCCTGTATGAAGCACAGCGCCAGCGCGAGTTGGCCGGCTGCTATCAGCGCGGCTGCCCGCTCGACCTTGAGGAGCAGAACAGCATATTGTTCGAGGGGGGCTACCCCATCTATGCCCAGCTCTGTAAAGAAAAAGAGATGCCCTATCCCCAGCTTGGTCCGGCCGGCGAAATCCTGGCAGACGAGGCTTGGTGGCAACAGATGCAACTGACACGCAAGGGTTGGGCCGCACAGCAAGAAGAGTCCGAGTGGCAGGAGGAGTGATGGAAAATCCGTTTGGCAGCTGGCTGGAATCCCAAGTCATACGGGATCACCTGACCAACCCCAATATTGAGGCTGGCGACTACAGCTACTACTCCGGCTATTACCACAGCAAGCCGTTCGAAGACCACTGCGTACGCTATTTGCTGGGTGATGGCTCAACCCGGACCAGCTGGGAGAGCGGCCAGTGGGGTGAGGTAGTAGACCGTCTCATCATAGGCAAGTTCTGCTCCATCGCCTCGGGCGCTACCTTCATGCTGGCAGGCAATCAGGGCCACCGGCTGGACTGGGCCTCCACCTTTCCCTTCGACGCCACCCGTTTCGGCGATGACGTACACGACGGCTTCCGGCGCAAGGGAGATACCCGGGTTGGCAACGACGTCTGGATAGGCTCGGAAGCCATGATCATGCCCGGCATCACCATAGGTGATGGCGCCGTCATCGCCACTCGAGCCGTGGTCACCAAAGACGTTGCCCCCTACACCATAGTGGGTGGCAATCCGGCCAAACCGATCCGTCGCCGCTTCAACGATGAGCAAGTCTCCATGCTGCAGGCCATGCAGTGGTGGGACTGGCCCTTGCCCCGCCTGCAAGCAGCCATGTCCTTGCTCTGCTCGGGCGATATCCCGGCCCTCTACCAGCATTGGCAACAGGAGTGCGCATCATGAACCGGTTATCTTCTGCCCTGTTGACCCTGACCCTGTTTTCTGCCGGAGCCCTTGCCGTGACCCATCCCTATCAACTGACTCCCGAAGCCGATGTGCCCACCCTCTATCAGCAAACCCTGCCCGACTTCTGGCGCGAGCACGCCGTCGAAGGGGAATTCAAGGGCAAGGATGACGTCACCATCCGCTATGCCACCCTGCGCCAGGCCAAGGTCGATCGCGCCATCCTGATCGTCAACGGCCGGACCGAGAGCTATCTCAAGTATCAGGAACTGGCCTGGGATCTGTGGCGTCAGGGCTACAGCCTCTATCTCATCGATCACCGTGGTCAGGGCATGTCCGATCGCCTGCTGGACAACCCGGAGAAAGGACATGTCGACCAGTTCGACGACTATGTACTGGATCTGAAGCAATTTCACGACCAGGTCATAATGGCAGACCAGCCCGCCAAGCTGTTCCTGCTGGCCCACTCCATGGGTGGCGCCATCTCGGCGCTCTATCTGGAACGCTGGCCGGATGACATCAAGGCCGCCGTGCTCTCCTCCCCCATGATGGGCATCAACCTCAGCGGCCTGCCCAAGTGGCTGGCCCAGGGGCTGGCAGCCAGCATAGACAAGGTCGGCAACTGGCTGGGCGAACCGCCCTATGGCCCGGGTCAGGGCAGCTACCAGCCCCGCGAATTTGCCGAGAATAGCCTGAGCCACAGCAAGCCACGCTATCAGGCATTTCGCGAGCTCTACGAGCAACACCCGCAGATCAAGCTGGGTGGGGTGACGGCCCACTGGATCCGCGAGGGGATAGCCGCCGGCGACAGCGCCATCGCCGCAGCCGATCACATCAAAACGCCGCTGCTGCTGCTGCAGGCGGGGGAAGACAGTGTGGTAGACAATGCCGCGCAGGATGCTTTCTGCACCCGGGCTCGGTGTGAAGGGGGCAAGCCGCTGCGGATAGAGGGCGCCTGGCACGAGCTGTTCATGGAGGCCGATCCCCTGCGTCAGGCGGCGCTGAACGCCACCCTGGCCTTCTTCGATCGCTTCTGACACAGGTTATTTTTTGGATCCCTAAATAAATGGGGTGACGCAAAACGCTGGGGTACACTGCCCCTGCGTTCAATTGATGCCGAGGTAATGATGTTCAAGGTAGTTGTATCCGATCTCGATGGCACCCTGCTAAACAAGCAGCACCAGATCTCCCCCCGCACCCGTGAAACCCTGCACCGTCTGGTGGAACAGGGGATCAAGTTCGTGGTGGCCACAGGCCGGCACCATGTGGACGTGCGCAGCATTCGCGACACGCTCGGACTGGACATCTACCTAATCACCTCCAACGGGGCCGTGGTGCACGACAAGCAGGATCAGCTCATCTTCAATCAGGCGCTGCCAGCCACCGTGGCCGCCGAGTTGATCGCGCTGGAGCGCGACCCCTCTATTCACCTCAACGTCTACTATGACGACGAGTGGCTGGTGGAAGAGGAGGAGCCCTGGTTTTTGCAATTCCATGACGCATCCGGTTTCACCTACCGCCTGACCGACCTCGCCACCCACCCGATGGACAAGGTCAACAAGGTGTTTTACATCGGCGACCACGAGAAGCTGCTGCAGATCGAGGACCAGCTCAATCAGCATTATGGTGATCGACTCAACGTCACCTTCTCCCTGCCGGACTGTCTCGAGGTGATGCACGCCGGGGTGCACAAGGGTAATGCCTTGCGCGCCGTGCTTGAACAGAACGGGCTGGAGATGTCCCAGGCCATCGCCTTCGGGGATGGCATGAATGACTTCGAGATGCTGAGCATGGTGGGCCGTGGCGTGGTGATGGGCAACGCCCACGATCGCCTCAAACTGGCCCTGGCAGACCACGAACAGACCCTGAGCTCGGATGAAGATGGCGTCGCCGTCTATCTGGAGCAACTGTTCGACATCAGTACCACAGGCGAAGCCTGATCCCTGCCGTCATGGATACCGCCTGTGGGTGGTATCCATGACG
>NZ_CDBI01000036.1 GCF_000820025.1 Aeromonas popoffii | reverse complement strand
TTCCGCCACCTTCGCACATTCTGGTTTTCTAGTTGGATTTACATGCTGCTGAATCAGCATGGCAGTATTGGTGCGAAGAGAGGGACTCGAACCCTCACATCCGTGGGACACTAACACCTGAAGCTAGCGCGTCTACCAATTCCGCCACCTTCGCATCACTGCGGAGGGGGATTCTATAGAGTTTTGGGGGAGCGTCAACAGCCAAAGGGGACTTTTTTCGCTGTTGACGTCCAAGGTGAAACCAAGGGTACAAAACTTCAGCAATTAGCCGACGTTTACGGCTCAGTAACGGCCCAATGCACTCTGATACATCAGCTCGTACTGGGTGACCGAATCAGGCCAGTTGAAGCGGGTGCTCATGGCGTTGTGCTGCACCTTGGCCAAGCGCTCTTTGTCCTGCAGGAAGTAGAGCAGACTGCGGCGCATCGTATCGAGCAGGATGGAGGCAGTCGGATCGTTGAAGCAGAAGCCGGTGGCATGCTCGGGATCGGCATCCCAATCCACCACGGTATCTTTCAGACCTCCCACTGCACGCACCAGTGGCAGGGTGCCATAGGCGAGGCTGTACATCTGGTTGAGGCCGCAAGGCTCGAACAGCGAGGGCATCAGGAAGAAGTCGGCACCGGCTTCGACCAGATGGGCCAGACGATCGTCATAGGTGTTGATGAAGGCGAGTTTGCCCGGATACTGCTGGGCCATGGTTTGCAGTTGTGTGGCGAGCGCAGGATCGCCAGAGCCGACGATCACCACTTGCACCTGATGGTGGAGGAATTTCTCCAGTGCAGGGAGCAGCAGGGGGACGCCCTTCTGCTCGGTCAGGCGACAAACCATGCCGTAGATGGGCAGATCCGCAACGGCAAGCCCGGCTTCCTCTTGCAGGTGCTCTTTGCAGATCTGCTTGCCTGCCATGTTGTCGATGCTGTAGGTCGCAGGCAGGAACTCGTCGAACTCCGGATCCCAGTCCTTGTAGTCGCAACCGTTTAGGATGCCGCAGAGATCGGCGGCCCGCTGCTGGAAGATATGCGCCATGCCGTGGGCGCCAAGGTGAGTCAGCAGCTCCTGGGCATAGTTGGGGCTGACCGCATTGATTTTGTCGGCGTAGAGCACCCCGCATTTGAGCAGGTTGACGTGGCCGTAGTCATAGTTGAGGCGGTGTTCGTAATCCGCGATCTCGGGCATGGCCCAGAACTGCTCGCGGCCGAACACCCCCTGAAACGCCGCGTTGTGAATGCTGATCACACTGCGGGTCTGCTGGAAGAAGGGGTTGTGGGCATGGCGGGTTTTCAGCAGCAGCGGCAGCAGGCCGGTATGCCAGTCGTTGCAGTGGGCGATATCCGGGGCAAAGCCGAGCTGCTCGCAGGCATGGAGGGCTGCGGCCGAGAAGAAGGCAAAACGTTCGCCATTATCCGGATAGGCCTGATTGTTCTCGGCGTAGAGCTGGGGACGATCGAAGTATTGCGGGCAGTCGAGCAGGTAGACGCAGACGCTATCCAGCGCCATCTGGTAGATGCGATAACCGATGTCCGGCAGCCCTGGATGGGTTGGCAACCAGTGTGAAGCGACCAGTCTGGCCTCATCCCGTCGCTTTATCGTCTTGTAGAAGGGCAGCATGATCCTGACATCATGTCCCTTCTGGGCCAGGTACATCGGCAGGGCTCTGGCGACGTCTGCCAGACCTCCGGTCTTGGCCAGCCCCTCAACTTCCGAGGCAACAAACAGGATTTTCAGTGGGTTAATAGCCAACTCTTGCTCCCTTAGGTACCACCACGATACCGCCTTCGGATACGGTAAATCGCTCTCGATCGTGGTCCAGATTTTCACCGATAACGGTGCCGGGCGCAATTTCAACATTTTTATCTATGATCGCGCGCCGGATGGAGCAGCCTTCACCAATCTTCACATCCCCCAGCAGCACGGACTCACTGACATGGCTGCACGCGCCGATATTGCAACGGAAACCGAGGATGGAACGCTGGATCTGGCTGCCCTGAATGAAGCAACCGGCGGAGATGAGGGAGTTGGCGATCTTCACTTTGCACTCGTCGCTGTCGATGAAGGTGGCAGGCGGCAGTGCCGGATAGTGGGTGTGCAGCGGCCACTTGCGGTTATAGAGGGAGAAGGGAGGGTTGTCGGCCACCAAATCCATGTGCGCTTGCCAGTAGGAGTCAAGGGTGCCCACATCCCGCCAGTAGACGCTCGGTCTTTCGCCCGGGATGACGTTGGTGCTGTAGTCATAGACATAGACGGGAGCGCGGGGGTAGAGGCTCGGGATCACATCCTTGCCAAAGTCGTGGCTGGAGTTCTCCTCGGCAGCATCCCGCTTCAGCTCGCGGCAGAGGGCATCGGTCTCGAAGATGTAGTTGCCCATGGAGACCAGCGCCTGGGTCGGATCGCCGGGGATGTGTTTGGGATGCTTGGGTTTTTCCTGAAAGCCGATCATCTTCCCTTCGGTATCCACCTCGATCACCCCGAATGCGCTCGCCTCTTCGATGGGCATGCGCAGGGCGGCGACCGTCATGGCGGCACTCTTCTGCTTGTGGAAGGCGACCATCTGGCTCACATCCATTTTGTAGATGTGGTCGGAGCCAAAGATGCAGACGTGATCCGGTTCGGCCCGCTCGATAAAGCCGAGGTTCTGGTAGATGGCGTCGGCGGTGCCGTCATACCAGCGTTTGCCCATCCGCATCTGGGCCGGGATGGGGTCGATGAAGCGGTCGGTGATCCCGACGATATTCCAGCCCTTCTTCATGTGCAGATAGAGGGACTGGGATTTGAATTGGGTCAGCACGTAGATGCGCAGAAAGTCTGCGTTGACGAAGTTATTGAGGACAAAGTCGATCAGCCTGTAGCTGCCACCGAAGGGGACGGAAGGCTTGCTGCGGGTCGTGGTCAGAGGCTGCAGGCGAGTACCTTCGCCACCAGCCAGGATCATGGTCAAGATGCCTGCCATCGTATTTCTCTCCCTGAATGAACAAGATGAAAAGGTTTTCAATGCTAGGTATAAAAAACACCCCTAAAGGGGTGTTTTTTATCGTGCTATTCGTACCTTATCAGATACCGGATGGCGCTCTCTAGCGGTTTGATTGTGCTGCTTAGACTTATTTACACTTTGCTCAGATAGACCTTGAATTTGGCATCACTGCTGCTCACGTCCACCCGTTTGAAATGTGTTTCCAGTATAGGCTGGTAGCGCAAGAAGGCGTTGGCAACAATGGTCAGCGAGCCATTTGGCAGCAAAAACTCCGGTGCCCTGGCGAGGAAGGTTTCGGTCGCGGCATAGAAGGTCTTGAGACCCGCATGGAATGGTGGATTGGAGACGATGTGCTGGAAAGGGGTGGAGACATCCGAATAGACATCAGAGGGATACACCTTGCCCTGCAGACCATTGATCGCCAGGGTGCGGCGGCTCGATTCGAGCGCCAGCGCGCTGATATCCACCATGTTGACCTTGAGGTCAGGATTGCGCTTGGCCAGCACTGAACCAATCACCCCTGCGCCACAGCCGAAATCGAGCAGTTCGCCCTGCATCGCTGGCACCGCCGCCAGCAGCATCTG
Source organism: Aeromonas popoffii (assembly GCF_000820025.1). Taxonomy (GTDB): domain Bacteria; phylum Pseudomonadota; class Gammaproteobacteria; order Enterobacterales; family Aeromonadaceae; genus Aeromonas; species Aeromonas popoffii. Next base: position 13,608 of record NZ_CDBI01000036.1, on the reverse strand, counting down.
GGTGCCGAGATCCAGCTCGGCGGCGCTGAATACCCCGGGCAGCGCCAGCACGGTCAGTTCGGTGTCCCCCGCCTTGCACTGGTAGAGGCCAAACCAGCTCTCCAGTTCGAACGGGGCGACTGGCTTGCAGAGCTCGCCGTGATAGAGGGAGCAGCGGCGCGCCGAATCACGCTTGATCGGCTTCTCGCCATAGGGGGCCAGCAGCTTGTCGGCGCCATTGATGCCACCGCGGTTTTCACCAGCCAGGAACAGGTCGGCGCCGGCTTCCAGCAGGGGAGCCATCATGGCCAGCAGATATTGCGCCTCGGCTTTGGCCTTTGGCATCAGCAGCAGCAGGGCGTCGAAGCGGGGGGCACCACCGAGCTGGTGGTCGAAAAGGATCTCTTCGCCCAGGGCCGCCTGCTGGCTGCGGTAGTAGCAGTAATCGGTGGTAAAGACGGTCAGGGTCTGGGCCAGAGCGGCCAGCTGGCGCGGATAGTCATCCTCCAGCGCGCCACAGACAAGTAGCCGCTTGCCGACAAAGAGGGCTTGGTTTCGTTCCAGCATCTGGCTGACGGCACTGATAGGGCTGCTCATCGGGTCTCTCCGCTCAATTTTGGGCGGCCATTATACATAGCCCCTTTCGCCTTGACATTTATGCCGTGTTCCCGAAATATGCCCAGACACCATTTTTTGACCAGAGATGATGAAATGCGGTTCAACGGGTTGAAACGAAAGCACAAAAAAAGCCTGACATTTGGGCCTGCCGACGTTCGCGCGTAACCTCTCATCGCTGAGAAACTTAAAACCCCGGTTGCGCGCATCGTACCGGGGTTTTTTATTGCCATATACGCGTTATTTAGGAGAAGGAAAGCCCATGTTTCAAGGTTCAATCGTTGCGTTGATCACCCCGTTTCGACAGGGCAAGCTGGATGAAGAGGCGCTGCTGCGTCTGGTAGAGTGGCACATCGAGCAGGGTACCCACGGCATTGTACCTGTGGGCACCACGGGCGAGAGTCCGACCCTGACTCATGACGAGCACTGCCGGGTGGTCGAGCTGGTGGTCAAGCAGGTGGCAGGGCGCATCCCGGTGATTGCCGGCGCCGGTTCCAACAACCCGGTCGAAGCCATTGAGTACACCCGCCACGCCGAGCAGGCGGGGGCCGATGCAACCCTGCATGTGGCCGGTTACTACAACCGCCCCAATCAGGAGGGGCTCTATCACCACTTCAAGGCGGTGCACGACGCGACGACCAAGCCCATCATCGTTTACAACATTCCGCCGCGTGCCATCGTTGATGTGCAACCGGCTACCCTGGCCCGCTTGGCCGAACTGCCGCGTATCGCCGGCGTGAAGGATGCCACCGGCGACCTCGCCCGCCCCTGGACCGAGCGCCAGCTGATCAAAACGCCGTTTGCCTGGCTCTCCGGTGAAGATGCCACCGCCGTGGCCTACAACATAGGTGGTGGCCAGGGTTGTATCTCGGTAACTGCCAACGTGGCTCCCAAGCTGGTGGCCGAGGTGCAGAACCTGACGCTGGCGGGCAAGTGGCAAGCCGCGCGTGAACTGCAAGACCAGCTCATACCGCTCCATCAGGCGATGTTTGCCGAGCCGAGCCCGGCCGGTGCCAAATATGCGGTTTCCCTGCTCGGTTTCTGCAGTGAGGAGTGCCGCCTGCCGGTGATGCCGCTGTCCGAGGCGACCCGCGAACGCATCCGCAGTGCGATGCAGGCATTGAATCTGTTATAAAAATTGGGCTCTGGATCGCGCTTTTGACTGCCTGGTCAATTAATGGCAAAGTTTGCCGATATACTCGCTTGGATACAACCAAGGATGGCAGGTATGCAGGAATGGGATCCAGAGCACTTCACCAGTTTTGAACACCTCTGTGAAGTGACGCTGGCAACGGTCAGGGAAAAGACAGAAGCCGAACAAATTTACCTTTGGTTGCGGGCTCCCGAGTCCCAACTTTACAGTTTTCAGCTCGATCAGGGGCTGGTCTGCCTGAATGCAGACATTGCTGCCTCCCTCAAACTCCCCGTCATTTTCATCGAACAGGCCTTCGACAAGGGCCAGCTGGTGGTGGAGCAGATAGCCCCGACGACCGATGTCTGGGAGACGGTCGAACCCGAAATTCCGCGCCTGCGTGCCTGCTTCCCGCTCAAACGCCAGAAGGGGTTGAAGGCGGTGGTCTATCTGGAGACCCGCCGTCGTCTAGATCGCCTCTCCCGACGCCAGCAGCAGAGCATCCAACTGCTGATGCACTACCTGGCCGCCGAGCTGGAGAGCCGGTTGCTCGCCAACCAGATCGATCAGGAGCGGGATCAACGCAGGCACACCCAGGCCGATCTCATCCGCAGCCAGGCGCTGCAAGACTCTTTCCTCAGCATGTTGCAGGCGTTGCATCAGGTGGGGGTCAAACTTTCCCGTTGCGACAGCGAGCATCAACTGCTGCACGATGCGGTGGCGCTGGCCCGTCAGGATCTGCAGTTCGACCGCATCGCCATCTTCCTGGTCGACGCCGAGTTCAAGACCATGCACGGCACCTGGGGCACCAACGAAGCGGGTGAACTCATTGACGAGCGCCACTTCATCAGCGCCATTCCTGAGCATCCCGCGGTGCAGGAGGCTCTGCGCCGCAAGGACTATGTGCTGGTGCTGGAAGATGCGCCGCTCTACTACGAGAAGCAGGAGGTGGGGCGTGGCTGGAATGCCATGGTTTCGCTGTGGGACGGTGCCACTCCCATCGGCTGGATCGCAGCCGACAACCTGTTGTGGCGGCGGCCGCTCAAGGCGTACCAGAGCGAGATCTTCAAGCAGTATGCGGCCATGCTCTCCCAGTTGTTGATCCGCCAGCGCACCCAGGCCGCACTGGAGCGCTTCAATCGGGAGCTGGAGCTGAGGGTCAGCGAGCGCACCATGCAATTGGCGGAGACCAACCGGGCGCTGGAGGAGGCCAACAAGCGACTGTCGCTGCTGTCGCTGGAGGATCCCCTGACCGGCATAGCCAATCGTCGTCACTGGGATCTCACCATGCAGCGGGAGTGGGAGTGGGCCCGTCGTCACCAAGGCCTGCTGGCGGTGTTGATGATCGACGTGGACGACTTCAAGTCCTACAACGATCACTTCGGCCATGCCAAAGGGGATCAATGTTTGCAACAGGTGGCCAGTTTGCTGCAGGAGGCGGAGCGGCGGCGCACCAACCTGGTGGCCCGCTATGGGGGGGAGGAGTTCGTCATCCTGCTGTGCGGCCCACAACCCGGAGAGGCCGAGCGGTTGGCGGAGCGGATTCACGAGGGGCTCAGTGAATTAATGATCCCTCATCCTGCTTCCCGAGTTACTGATTTCATTACGGTTAGCATAGGTTTTAGCTATCTGGTTCCCTCGCTGGATTGTACATGGCAGAGCTTGACCGAACAGGCCGATCAGGCGCTCTATCATGCCAAATCCCAGGGGAGGGCGTGTACGCTAGCCTATCGGTGAGCCCATGGTGTGACGTTGCTATCCCCTCTTCCATTGTCGTCTTGCCCTCGTTACCTATGGCATGGACTCTCCGCTTGCCGATCCCGCCGAATGGACTCTTCTCACGATGCAATGCTGCGAGCTGATCGCCGCAACTGCGCTCGGCAAGGCCGCCGCCAGCTGGGCGTTGTTTGGTGAGCTTGGTATTGGATGGGTGGTTACTCTCCGAGCAGCTCAAAGCCCATCAGCCCAAGGATGTGAAGCGGGTGTTTGAGCCCTGTGAGGGGCCGCTCTTTTATCTGTTTGCGCAGGGGAAAACCGATAAACCGGGAGACTGGCCGCTGCGAGCCCAGCTACCCGCTGGCTCCCGCCAAGCTGACCCCATCTCTTTTCAGGCAAAAATGTGGGGGCAAGCGTTTCTCGCCACCCAGGTCATGGCGACGGGGCGCTGCTCTGGCTAGAATGGGGGCCCATGTTCAGACACAGATCCCGCACCATGACCCTCTCCGGATTTCAAGGCCTGGTATTTGACCTCGATGGCACCCTGGTGGACTCCATGCCACTGCACCTTGCCGCCTGGGCACACACTGCCCGGGAGTTTGGCTTTCACTTCGATGCCGACTGGTTCTATGAGCTAGGTGGCATGCCGAGCCGCAAAATCGCCCTGCTGGTCGCCGAGCAGCAGCAGATCACCCTGGATCCGCTGGTGGTGACCCGTTGCAAGACGGATCACTACGTGGCCAACTTGCACAAGGTCACCGTCTTTCCGGCCATGCTGGCACTGGTACAGCGCTATCACGGCCTGCTTCCCATGGGAATAGGCGCAGGTTCGCCCCGTATCAATGCTGAGGCCGTGCTGCGCAATACCGGGCTGGATCGTTACTTCCCCGTGGTGGTGACCGCTGACGATGTGGCGCTGCACAAACCCCATCCCGATACGTTTCTGCTGGTTGCACATCGGCTGGGTATCGAACCTGCAGCTAGTCTGGTGTTCGAGGATACGGGAATTGGCGTACAAGCCGGTCAGGCTGCGGGCATGCAGACCTGCATGGTCAGGGATGGAAAACCAGTCGACTTGCAGTATTGAAGCGAGGGGAGGTGAAACAGGCGACGCCACTCAGAGCAAGAGTGGAGTCCATTCTCATACGGGACAGGCATGATAAATGAGAATGGACTCGGTCACCCTTTGACGCAGCAATGGCGTGGGAGTGACTCCGGCAAGCATATTACTGCTCGCTGCTACTGCCGCCCTGATTGTCATCGTAACGACCGGGGGCGCCATGGGGACGCGGCGCCATGGAGACGCGCGGCTTGCGGGCGCGCTGTATGCTGACCTGGGGACGGCCGGAGTGCATGGCGATGGTGGAGATCTTGGCCTTGTAGACCAGCTGCTGGTTGCCATGGGCATCGGTCAACAGCACGCTGTACTGGTCGAAACCGCTGATGGTCCCCTCCAGCTTGATGCCGCTCACCAGGAAGATGGCGACCTGGCTGCGATTCTTGCGCAACCAGTTGAGGGCAGAATCTTGCCCGTTCCCGAGGGAGAAGGCTTGCTCGATCGTGGAGTAGCTTGGGGATTCAGTTGTCATAAATTATTGTCCCGCGTAAAAAAAGTGGCGTTTGATTGTGCTAAATGGTCACTGGCTTGTCAAAGTCATTCTCACTCCCATCCCAGATGGGGCAACGACAGGGCTGGTCGGCAGGGGGCTGCTGCGGTAATAATTGGCAGCTCAGGCCCAGTGGCGGGCCTCATGCTGGGGTTTTATCTTGCATCCGGTTTCAAACCAACACCTATCCACCTATACCCATGACGCGACCGCGTGCGAAGAGTGTGACCTGCTGGTGCCGGCCACCGCGCTGGCCGTCGGGGAGACGAGCAGCTGTCCGCGTTGCGGCCATACCCTGAGCCGTCATTTACCGGACCAGGAGCGCAGGCCCATCGCTTACGGCTTTGCGGCCATCATCATGTTCGTGCTCTCCAACTCCTTCACCTTTATGTCGTTCTCGGCCAAAGGGATAGGGCAGGAGATGACGTTTCTGCAGTGCATCACCACCCTGGTGGATCAGGGCTATCTGTTTCTGGGCGCAGTGCTGAGCCTGACCCTGATTGGTCTGCCACTGGTCTACGTTGGCTCTATCATGCTGGTGCTGTGGCGGGTCGACAAGGACTTGCACAGCAATGCCCTGCGATCCCTCGGTCGCCTGCTGTGCCGGATCAAGCCCTGGCTGATGGTGGATGTATTCCTGATCGGGGTGCTCATCTCTCTGGTCAAGCTGATGGGGATGGCAGACATCAAGATGGGGCTGTCGTTCTGGGCCTTTGTCGGCTACACGGTGTTGCTCATCAAGACGATCTCGTCACTGGACCGGATGTGGCTGTGGCAACGGCTGTTTGGCCCGACCGGGGCCCGAGAGCTGGATGCCGATGCTACTGCCATGGCGTCCGGGCTGGTGGGTTGTCACATCTGCGGCGCCCTGAGCGAGGTGGGCGAACACAGCTGTCCGCGCTGCGGCGGCAAGCTGCACAGCCGCAAGCCGGGTGGTTTGAGCCGGACCTGGGCTCTGCTTTTGACCTCGGTGATCCTCTATGTGCCCGCCAACCTCTATCCCATTATGGATACGGTATTTCTCGGCGATGACAGCCCCTCTACCATCCTTGGCGGCGTGGTCTTGCTGTGGGCCCTGGGCTCCTATCCCATCGCCGCGGTGATCTTCATCGCTAGCGTGGTGGTGCCGCTGGTGAAAATCATGGCACTGTTGTGGCTTTGCTATATGGTACAGCGCGGCCACGGTGCCTCGCCCCTTGGCAAGCTCAAGCTCTATCGCATGACTGAATTCGTGGGACGCTGGTCAATGATCGACGTCTTCGTGGTGGCCATTCTGGCGGGCCTGATCCGGCTCGACAACCTGATGACCATATATCCGGGCCCTGCGGCCGTCGCATTTGCGGGTGTGGTGCTGATTACTATGGTGGCAGCCATGAGTTTCGATTCCCGCCTGATCTGGGATTTACAACAAGGAGAGCGCGAACGTGAGTGAGCGTAAGAAAAGGTGGAAACCCGGCTCTGATTTTCTGAGCTCGGCGGCCGCAATCTGGATGGTGCCGCTGCTGGCGCTGTTCATCGGCATCTGGATGCTGTTCCAGCACTGGTATTCGCAAGGTCCCAGCTTCACCCTGACAGTGGCCACCGCCGAAGGCATAGTGGCGGGCAAGACGGTGATCCGTTCCCGCGAGGTGGAAGTGGGCCGCATTGAGGCGGTGGAGCTCAGCGAGGATTACAGCCATGCGGTGCTGAAGGCTCGCCTGACCAATGCCGCCGCCGGCATGCTCAAGAAAGACAGCCAGTTCTGGGTGGTTAAGCCCAGGGTCGGCCGTGACGGGGTCTCGGGTCTTGGCACCCTGCTCTCCGGTGCCTACATCGAGCTGGCCCCCGGCAAGAAGGGCAGGCCGCTGGACGAGTACGCCATGCTGGACAAGCCACCGCTGGCATCTCAGGACGCCAAGGGGCTGCGGCTCTCCTTGAGTAGCCGGGATACCCGTGCACTCGGGGTGGGCTCGCCCATTAACTACCAGGGCTTCACCATAGGTCAGGTGGAAGAGGCGAGATTCCTGCCTGAAAAGAGCGAAATGCAGTACCAGATCTTCATCAACGCCCCCTATGACGTGCTGGTGAGCGGCAACTCCCGCTTCTGGATGACCCCGGGCTTCGAGGTCTCCATGAGCAGCGAGGGGATGAAGGTGAAGATGGATTCGCTCGAGAGCCTGCTCGACGGTGGCATCACCATGGGCCTGCCCCCCGGCTGGGCGCCTGGCGAGCCGGTCAAGCCGATGGATGAGTTTACCCTGTTCCAGGATCAGGCCAGCGTGCTGGCCGGTAGTCTGGATCAGTTCATCGACTATGTGTTCCTGTTCGAGGACAGCGTCGGTGGCCTGCATCCTGGCGCGGCGGTAGAGTATCGCGGCATTCGGGTCGGCACCGTCATCTCGGCCCCCTATCTCATTGACGAGAAAGGGGTACAGATGTTCCAGAACCGGCAGATCCCGGTACTGGCGCGCATCGAGGTGCAGCGTCTCTCTCACCGCTATGCCAACGCGGAGAAGGAGCAGTGGCGTGCCTTGTTCGGCAAGCAGTTCAAGGAAGGACTGCGGGCCACGCTCAAGACCTCCAGTCTGCTGACCGGGGGCAAGGTGGTGGATCTGAACTTCTATCCGGATGCACCCAAGTTCAAGCCCACCGAGCTGGCCGGTTATCAGGTGTTCCCGACCGTGCAGGCCGGGCTGGACCAGATTGAGCGCAAGGTGAACCAGATCCTCGACAAGTTCGTCGACATGGACACGGCCAAGACCTTGAACCAGGTCAACCATACCCTGGCCACCCTGGAGCAGACCCTCAAGAGCGTCAGCGCGGTGAGCGCCAATCTGGACAAGTTTACCGGCCAGAGTGCGACCCAGCAGTTGCCGGCGTCCCTGAACGACAGCCTGAAGCAGTTGCAGAGCACGCTGCAAGAGTACGATGCCAACTCCCAGACCAATCAGGATCTGCGTCAGTCGGTACAGTCGCTCAATCAGCTGATGCGTGAGTTGCAGCCACTGGTGCATTCGCTCAACGAGCAGCCGAGTTCGTTGATCTTCGATCGCGCCCGTCCCCGTGATCCTGAGCCCAAACGAGGCCAATGATGAAAAAACAGATGATGACCCTGGCCTTGCTGGGCCTGTTGGCGGGATGCAGCTCTGCGCCGACGACGCTGCACTACTACTCCCTCGATGCCGAGGCGCAGCAGCCGACCATAATGACGGCGCAACCGCTGCACCAGCTGGTGCTGAAGCCGGTCTCTCTGTCCGGCCAGCTGGACAGGATGAGCCTGGTCTATCAGCTGGAAGGCAAGGAGTTACACTTCGCCGAGTACCATCGCTGGGCGGGTTCCCTCGATGCCCAGCTCGATCAGCTGACCCTGAACGGTCTCTCCAGCCGGCTGCCGGGTTGGGTGGTGCGTCAGGATGGTGCCCGCAAGGGGCCAGTGTTGACCATCTCGGTCGAGCGCTTCCAGGGGCGCCATGACGGGCGCGCCGTGCTCAGTGGCCGCTGGCGACTGCTGACGGAGGAGGGCACCGTCCTGCGTGACGTCCCCTTCCAGCAGGTGCGGGTGTTGCCAGAGGATGGCTACGGTTCCCTCGTCAGCGAGCTGGGACTGGGCTGGCAACAGCTGCTCGACCAGATTGCGGCAGAGGTGCGCAAGGGCGCCTGAGGCGGTCATGAATGAAAACGGGAGGCCAGAGGCCTCCCGTTTTTTTATCCAGACACCACAGACACGGCGCCAAGACCCTGGAAATGACGGCTGAACGTCAGATACCCCTTGTCATCAGTGGGCGAGGAACTCGTACTGGCTCTCGATGAAGGTGGCGGCACGTTCGCTCAGGGCGGCGTGTACGACCTTGGTCGGGTGTACATCATCAAAGAACATCTTGCCCTCACAGTTGAGGGGGCTGGCGCTGCGGCGAGCCATAGGGTTGGCTACGGCCTGTGCCAGCAGCGGGTTGCCAGCGATGGCAAGGCGATCCTGCAGGTTGAAGGCGGAGAGACGACTGTCGGTGCTGGCACTGAGCAAAGAAAAGGGTTTCCCCAAATAGTCTCCGCCATAGCAGGCATTCTCTGTATCGCTCAGGCCGAAGTTTTGCGGGTCACTCAGCATTTCGGCGAACTGCTTGTCGATCTCGAACAGCTTCACCAGCCCGACGGGGGCAAGCTGGCGTGTCAGGTTCAACATTAGCTGATTGTGATAGGCGGAGATATGGCTGACCTTGTCGACCACCTTCTGGCTGCGTGCATTCGGGGTCTGACCCAGATCCGGCAGGTTGAAAAGCAATATCTGCTTGGCCCCGTGTAACACCATGCGGTTGGCTGCGTCGCTGATGGCATCGCGTACCCGCTTGGCATCTTGCTCCGTATTCCAGCCATAGGCCAGATAGTCGTTGGCACCGAACCAGAGGATCACCAGATCGTCTGGCTTGAAGCGGTCTTTTTCCAGGAACTGGGTGACCTCGTAGTCCAGGTTGTTGATGACCTGATACTTGGGGTTCCAGGAGATCTTGTTGTAAGCCACGGCGGTAGCACCGCCTTCCGCTTCGTTGGCTATGGTCAGACCCGGGAACTGCGTGGTCAACTGCTCCAGCCAGAGGGGCCCGTTGGAGAAGCGACCCTCATAGTAGGGGGGGCTGGAAGGGAGGAAACCGAGCATCTTGCGGTACATCTTGCCGGTATCGGAGAGGCTGTCGCCAAACATCACGATCCGGGAAAAGGCGGGACGGCTGTCGGCTGCCTGAACTGTCAGCGCGACCAGTCCCAATAAACACACAAACCATTTTTTCATTTTGTTGTTCTCATTGATTTGAAAGCAGGTGGTGCCTGCGGGCTTTTCCTCGATAGGCAAACGAGCTGGGAAGCTGTTTTGCCATTTTGTAAGGTATCCAGCCAAATTAAATTGCGCAGCAGGCGAGGCTGATTAAGTCGATTACGGTCACATCCCCTTCACCCAAATGGGGAGCCTTCACGTTTATTTCACGCCCCGACTTGCACACTGCTCCTGTACCCAATAACAGGAGCATGAAATGAACAAGGCGAGCGTAGTCGGTCTGTTGACCCTGATGTCCATCTCTTCTTCCGCCATGGCGGCCTATACAGGTCCGCAGGAGCAGAACAAGGTTTCCGTCGCTCAGTTGAAGGATCTGGCCGATGACAGCTGGGCCACCCTGGAAGGCAAGCTGGTCAAGCATCTGGGCGGCGAGAACTACGTGTTCCGTGACGCCAGTGGCGAGGTGGAAGTCGAAGTGGATCAGGATGTGTGGCGTGGCACCGAAGTGGGCCCGGACGATCTGATCCGCATCCGTGGTGAAGTGGACCACAGCTGGAACAAGACAGAGGTAGAGGTGAAGAGTCTGGAGAAGGTCGGGGCCGCTCCGCAGAGCAAGGGCGGGTTTGTCGTCAAGTAAGGCCGGATAGCCGTACGCCAGATGCAACAAGGGCGCCTCCATGGAGGCGCCCATTTGCTGTTGGTCTGCTTAGCCGGTGCGGGGCAGTGTGCGCTTGAACCCCTTCTCTGCCTGATTGACCTTGTAGAGATAGCGTCTGGCTTCCGCCTTGGGATGCTGCTCGGTCAGGATCTGGTACACCGCCTCGGGGGAGAGCTGATTGATCATGCCGGGCGCCGCCTTGCGGTCGCTGGAGAAGGTGTTCAGCACCCCACCGGCGCCACCGTTGTAGGCCGAGATGACGGCATAGCGGCGGGAGAGCGGATCCTGGATATTCACCAGATAGACGGTCTGCAACAGGTGCAGGTAGGCGGTGCCCACGTCGATGTTGTAGGCCGGATTGAACAGATCTTCCCGGGTCGGCTGGCCGTTTTTGCCCTTGACCCGCACGTAGACGTCCCGCCCGGCGGTAGCCGGGATCACCTGCATCAGGCCATAAGCATTGGCATGGCTGACCGCATAGGGGTTGAAGCTGCTCTCTGTCTTGATCACCGCGTAGATGAGGCTTTCGGCGACCCCATACTTACGGGAGGCTTCCCGTATGATGCCGGCATACTTGTAACCCCGTTTGTCCTCGTGGTTGGCCACCATGGGGATGTCGACGAAGAAAATGGTGCGGATCCCCAGGGTACGCTTCTTCATCGCCGTGCTGAGCAGGTAATCGGCGTAACGCTCGGCACGCCAGTCGAAGCGGATCGGCTGGCCCTGGTTGTCCAGCACCTGACCATAGAGGAAGGGCTCGCCACCGGGCAGAATTTCACGGTCGGAGTACAGATCCACTTCAGCCGGATCATCCGGGGTCAGCAGGGTTTCTATGATGGCGCGGCGCAGGTGGGCACGAGGGTCAACCCCGGAGACGGTCTCCACCATGATGTGGCCGCTGGAGAAGTTAATGTGAGCCCGGCTCTTGTACTGATCCGTGTATTTGACGTAGTCAAATTTGCCCGCGAACAGCGCCTCACGCCCCCATATCTCGTTCACGTTATGGGAGAGCGCGCTGATCATGTGTTCGAAACCGCGAATGTCCTTGCCGTTGACGAGATCGTCATCCTCACTCCCGTTGGGCTTGGGGGAGGATGAGCAGGCAGAGAGAAACAGCAGGGTGCAAAGCAGCCAAAAAATTCGGCCCATAGGATCCTCAAACTGGGCGGCAGAGCCGCCCGTCATTCATTGGCAGTGAACCTTAAGATGTACAGCCGTCGCTGGCTCGCAAGTACAACCCATTGGTCCATAGGCCGGTCATTGGCTGTGAACTGGGAAATGTATAGCCGTCACTGGCTCGCAAGTACAACTTATCAGCTTATTGGCTGGGAGGGGTATAACCGTCTATGGCCACTTCACCCGCTTCAAACAGGTAGCTCACCATCTCTTTTTCCAGCAGCTGACGATGCTCGAGGTTCATCATGTTCAGCTTCTTTTCGTTGATCAGCATCACCTGTTTTTTCTGCCATTCGGTCCAGGCTTCCTTGCTGATGTTGTCAAAAATCCGCTTGCCGAGTTCACCGGGGTAGAGTTGGAAATCCAGGCCCGGGCCCTCTTTTTTCAGGCGTTGGCAAAATACAGTACGGCTCATGTTGACCTCTATGGTTGTAAGTCCGGGTAGGCGAGCAGGCGGGCCGTGGCGGCCGCCAGACCCACCTCTGCAGGATGGCGTAAGTTATACCAGAGTCGGTTATCCGCTTCCATGAGCTGGGGGGCCGGTGGCGCATCGATTTCAATCAGGAAAGGCTGAATATCGAGGTGGAAGTGGCTGAATGTATGCCGAAATCCGCTCAGTTCCCGATAATCGTGGCCACTCAGCCCCAGCCGCTGCATCAGCCCCTTGACCTCAGACAGCGATTCCACCTGCGGGAAGCAGTAGAGCCCGCCCCAGATCCCCTGTGGTGGCCGCTTCTCCAGCAACAGCTCATCGCCGTGACGAATGAGCAGCATGATGCCGGTGCGGGCCGGAATGCTCTTCTTGGGCTTGCTGTTGGGGTAGGCGGTGGGCTTGCCCTGCGACAGTCCCTGGCAATCGGCCTGCACCGGACAGCGCTCGCAGGCGGGTTTGCTGCGGGTGCAGACGGTGGCGCCCATGTCCATCATGGCCTGGTTGTAGTGGGCCACACCGAGCTTGGGCGTGAGGCGGATGGCCAGCTCCCACAGATCGTTCTCCACCTGTTTCTGACCGGGCCAGCCCGACAGTGCCAGCCAGCGGGTGAGTACCCGTTTCACGTTGCCGTCCAGAATGGCGTGGGGCTGGCCAAGCGACAGGGAGAGCACGGCGCCCGCGGTGGAGCGGCCTATGCCGGGCAGGGCCATGACCTCTTCCAGCCGCTCCGGGAACAGGCCACCGTGCAGCTCGCAGATCTGCTGGGCCGCCTTGTGCAGGTTGCGGGCGCGGGCGTAATAGCCGAGCCCGGTCCAGTGGTGCAGCACCTCATCGATGGGAGCATGGGCCAGGGCCTGCACGTCGGGGAAGCGAGTCATGAAGCGTTGATAATACGGGATCACGGTGGCGACCTGGGTCTGCTGCAGCATGATCTCGGAGACCCAGACCCGATAGGGCGTCTTGTTCTGTTGCCAGGGCAGGGTCTTGCGGCCGTGGATCTGGTACCAGTCCAGGATCCTGGTGGCGAAGGTGGTGTTGTCTGAATTGCTCACATGGCTCTCATGTTATTGATTAAAAAGGGGAGCTCTCAGGCTCCCTCTTGAAATGGACGCCAGATCAGCGGGGCTGAGCTGGCTTGGTGGTCGTGATGGACTCATCCGCGCCAATCCTGCAGCGCCTTGAGGCTGACGTTCTGGCCCGCCACCTGCAGGATGATGTAATCCTGGGCGATGGCGATCAGGGTCACTCCCGGGGCAACCTCGCTGCCCTCATGAAACTCACGTCCGTTCAGCATCACGGCCCGCTTGGCCGGGTTGGAGGAGAAGACGTGGGAGCCGTAGGCCAGGGGCGGCACCCGCTGCTTCAGTTCCAGCGGCAGGGCGCTGATTGGCATGGCTTGAGACTCGTTTTGGGCCTGCGGTGCCGTCTCATCCATCAGCGGCGTGTTATTAAGTGCATTCATGATGCGCTCGGCCAGCCCCTGGCTGCCGTTGGCGGCAGGGGCGCTGTTGTCGGGGGCGACTCTGGGGCGCACCACGGGTTCCGGCA
>NZ_CDBI01000035.1:920-3166 GCF_000820025.1 Aeromonas popoffii | reverse complement strand
ATGTGGTCGACCACATCAACAAGACCAAGGATGACAAGCTGACCTATTGGGGACCTATCCTGGGCGCAGGCTCACCCAAGACTTTGATAGTACCGGAAGTGATGACTGCCTCTTATCTGACCCTCGAAGGCGAGAAGATTGAGATCAAGGAGATGAACACGCCGACTGCTTACCTGTGGGCGCCGTCCATCAAGACAGCATTGGGCGGTGTGCCGGTTTATCACGGCGTCCACGTCTGGATGGCGGATAGCCAGACCAAGGAAGCCCGCGCTCATTGGGTGAAGACCCTCAACGAATTGCTGGCCATGAAACCCGATCGTGTCGTACCTGGCCACTTCCTGGGTGCTGAGCCCAAGGGCACTGAAGCCGTGACCTTTACCCGTGACTATGTCCAGCGCTTCGAGCAGGAGTTGGCCAAGTCCAAAAACTCTGGTGAGCTGATTGAAGGCTTGAAGAAAGCCTTCCCGTCCTTGCCGGTCGACGATGGTCTGACCATCGGAGCCAAGGTCAACACCGGTGAAATGAAGTGGTAATTGCCTGACGCCTGCTTCCCTGTGTTTTTTACCGGGCCCTTGGGCCCGGTTTTTTTAGCCAAACAATCGAGAATGAATCACATGAACGAGACAAGCCTGCATTACGTCTATGACCCCCTCTGTGGCTGGTGCTATGGCGCAGCCCCCTTGCTGCAAGCGGCGGCCGGGATTCCTGGTCTTCACATCGAACTGCATGCTGGCGGCCTCTGGCTGGGCGAGCGTCGTCAGCCCATGGGTCAGGCCCTGCGTGACTATGTCCGCCCTCATGATGAGCGGATCCAGGCTCTGACTGGCCAGCCCTTCGGCGAGCACTATTTCAACGAGTTGCTGCTGCGCGATGGCTTGCTGCTTGACTCGGAGCAACCCATCCGCGCCATCCTGGCTATGTCGGCGTTGGGCGGCAAGGGCTTGACCCTGCTGCATCGTATCCAGCAGTCCCACTATCGTGATGGCATCTGGATCGGTTCCCTCGAGCACCTGAGCAGCCTGGCGGCAGAGCAGGGCATGGATGCCGCGGCATTTGCAGATGCTTATCAGAACGTGGATCTGGCTGGTCATCTGGCAGACAGCCAGCGCTGGATGCGTCGCCTCGGTGGACAGGGCTACCCCACGCTGGGTCTGGTACAAGGGGACAAGGTGACGCCGCTGTCCGCCTCTTCCTTCCTGGGGGAGCCGGCGGCCTTTGCCCGTCAGATCCAGGCCGTGATGGGACGCTGAATCCGTGTCTCGTCTAGTGGCGAACGGGATGCAAGGTGAACCCTGGCTGAGGGGGCGATGTTTCCTCCCCTCTTGCTCCTCATGTTATCTGCTGGCGTGACGATATATTGACTAGCGGAGAGTTTATAAATCATCCGCTTGCGATCATAACGCTACGTTCTATGGGGATAGCTCGGGAGTTCGGCTCCACGGGTTTGCGTCTAGCCGCCAAGGATATCAATCATGTTCAAAAATATGTCTATAGCTCAGAAGTTGAGTGCCGGCTTTGCCGTATTGGCACTGCTAGTGGTCGGGCTTGCCTGGTTTTCCATCACTCAGTTGTCCCGCCTCTACGCAGATACTGCCGCCATCTCAGAGAATTTGCTGCCATCGACCCGTTATGCCAGCCAGATGCATGTGGCCATTCTTGATGCCCGTCGCTCTGAGTTGGCAATAGTGATTGGTGGTTTGAATAATGACATGCAGGAAGTGAGTGAGCGCACGGCCACCTTTAACCAGGCGAAGCAAGAGTTTGACTCGGCTGCACAACATTATGGCGCGCTGCCGTTTGCATCAGATGAAGATAAACAAAACTATGAACAGCTGATTGCTGCCGGTGCTAAGTATTTTTCTATGCATAAGGAGCTGATGGCGGCCATTGCCAGTGGGGACCTCGAGCGGGTCAAGGGGTTGCGTAAAAACGAGACCCGTGTTGCCCTGGAGGAGGTGGGCTCCAAATCCTATCGTATGCGCGAGATCAACAACGAGGTTGCCAGTGGCATGGTCAAATCGGTCGCCGAGCTTTACAGCAACTCGCGCAACATGAGTATCCTGGTGGGGGTGGTGACGCTGGCGTTTGTCATCATCGTGGCCTGGTTGCTGACCGGCCAGATCCGCAATCCCGTCATGGCCCTGCTGGAGCAGACTCGCAAGGTATCGGCGGGTGATCTGGCGGCTCACCTCGACTTGAAACAGTTCAACAACGACGAGCTGGGCCAGCTGGCCAAGGGCTTTGGC
>NZ_CDBI01000035.1:0-447 GCF_000820025.1 Aeromonas popoffii | reverse complement strand
GCCGTGGTGGCCGATGAGGTACGTACCCTAGCGAAGCGGACTCAGGATTCCACTTCCCAGATCAACACCATCATTGCCGAGCTGCAGCAGCGGGCCGAGCAGGCTGGCACCACAATGCAGCAGAGTCAGGAGATGATGAACTCCACCGTGAGCACTGCGCGGGAGGCGGGAGCGTCCATTTCCGAGATCAGCGGCTCTGTGGAGAGCATCTCCCACATGAATATCCAGATCGCGACCGCGACCGAAGAGCAGGGTGCGGTGAGCGAAGAGCTCAACCGCAACGTGGTCAACATCAGCCATGCCTCGGAAGAGGTGGCGGCGGGGGCAACCCAGATGGCACAGGCCTGTAACGAGCTCAACCATCTGGCGACTCAGTTGCAGGAGATGGTACGTCGCTTTCGGGTGTAATGATGGTTTGATACTCGCCGCTTGAGCGGGCCCGGATCC
>NZ_CDBI01000034.1 GCF_000820025.1 Aeromonas popoffii | reverse complement strand
ACCACCGCGTTGATGGTGACACTCGGGCCGTCATCTTCAAACCGGAACACCCCGCCAGCGCCCACATCAATAGCAGCACTGGCGCTGTCGCCATCGGCATCCGTCACGGTTTGCACCAGGGTCAGTACCCCGCTGTCCAGACTCAGCCCCACACTGTCATCCGCATTGCCGCTGTCGCCGTGCCAGACATTGTCCAGCAGGGCAAGCGTCACTTCACCTGTACCCGGGTTGATGGTCAGCGTGAAGTAATCCACCCCACCGGCACTGCCGGTGATGACGTTACCCACCTGGTTCAGCACGATGGCCTCACCCTGCCCAGCAGGGGCCTGCGGGTCCACCGCAAACAGGCCACTGGCCACGTTGCTGCCCGTGAGTGCCAGGCTATAACCAATCGTGCCCGCCCCATCGGCCCCGAAGGCCGGGGTGAACTGGGCCTGCACGGTGGCAGCACTCAGACTGGCACTGGCGACGCCATCACTGCCCGCACCGCCCAGCGCGGCCAGGCTTTCATCCACAAACACACGGCCCACACCTTCGGATCCAGAGGTGAACGTGACACTCGGTACATCATCCAGGATCACCACATCCAAACTGGCACTGACGCTATCACCATCAGTGTCTACCAGTACCACACCGAAACTCTCACCCAGAACCGTATCATTGGCAGGCTTGGTGTGATTTTCGCTATCACTCAGGGTGTAGCTGTAATTAACGCTGCCTGACCCGGTAACGGGGTTGTAATTAATGCCTGTCACGACCAGCTCATTACCCGATGGGCTGGTAATCACCTGAGGGAACACCGTAATAGCTTGCCCATTACTGATCAGTGTGACACCGCCCAGAGTCAAACTCTGTACGCCATCAGCCGCATTGAATGTGAACAGGCCACTTTGTGTGAGAGCGGTTGCATCCGGATTGCTGCCATCTGCCAAAGCCGCTTCATCTAGTGTCAGCTCACCGCCTTCCAGCTGCAGACCAGCCAACTCAACAGGCTCATCAACCGGAGTGATGGAAATAGAGAGAGTGGACTGAACCGTGATGGTGCCGTCTGTGACGATATAGTTCACTGTCGGAACCGGCCCATCGTAATTAGGTGCCGGCGTGAACAAATAGCTGCCATCAGCATTGACCAACAGGGTCCCCACCCCAGTCAGGGTTACTGGTGTGCTCAATGAAGGATTGATGATAGAGCCCCAGCTAAACCCGGTCACAGACGAAGCCTGCGGCCCATCATTGTCAATGGTATTGGCCAACAAGTTGCCAGATATAACGGTGTCTTCTGTCACAACAACACTCTCGTTCTGATCGGAGAGATCATTGGCAGGAGTAATTGTCAGTTCCAGTGTGGACTGAACCGTGTCAGTACCATCAGTATCGACATAGGTGGCAGGAGGTACAGCGCCATCATAATTGGGGGCTGGTGTGAAGGTGAAACTGCCGTCAGCGTTAATGACGAGGCTGCCGACACCATCAATTGTGACAGTGGTACCTGCAGCAACGTTGACGTTATCCCCCCAGCTGAAGAGCAGCACAGACGCCGCATCAGGGCCATCCGTATTGACTGTGTTGGTGAGAACATTACCATTCAGTACCCCATCTTCGGGCACGGTAAGCTGCTCACCTTGATCCGCCAGTTCGTTGGCCAGCAGTGGTTCTGCCAACTGCCGAGTGTCAACAACAGGCTCGGTCTGGTAAGTGGTATCAAACCCGGCTACGGCAATCGTTGCATCACCGATTCTATCGATGATGACAAAGCCGCCATTACCACTTGCGCCAGCGACCCCACCGATCCCACCGCCGCCCGCAGCAGGCGCCCCACCGGCAGCAGCTGCCTCAAAGTTTTGGGTCGGGTCTACCCCTTGCAAGATCGATTGTTGCAATGCGGCAATATCGGGAGAGGTCGCACTCCCTGCATCCGAAGCTTGTGGCTGTCCCGGTACCTGAGCATCCGGGGCGGCTGCATCTGGGGTGCCAGATGCAGGAGAATCGTCATAGGGGGCAAGTACCAGCTTGGCATCATCTGCAATATTGAGCTTGGCGCCGGGCTGGAGGATTTCCCCCCTCTGCAGAGGGCGACTGCTACCATCGACCAGCAATATTTGAACGTTGCCTTCAACAGAAGAAACCACCACGGTTTTGTCGATTACTTGGGTACGCATATCCATTGCTCCAACATGACAGATCTTGATGTCTACACCATAGATGCCTGTCCGCCTCGCTTCCGTTGCAAAAATGTACAAGATGGGGTGAAACCGGAAGCAATGCTGAGCATTAAATCGAAGGATCTTTTTTTATATTGTTGAATCATTCACTTGGGAGGGATTCAAGTAAAGCCAAGCAAGGCTCATCAACTAAAAATCTTAATACTTATTTTTCATTCGCATAAAAAAAGGGTCCTTAACGGACCCCATTTTTGATGCTGATGGCTCAGGACAAAGGAAATGCAGGGTGTACGAAACCCTGATAACCATCGATATGCAACTTAGAGAGCAACTCGACCTGATGCTGATCCTCAACACGGGTTGCAATGGTAGTCACACCCGCATTGTGAGCGGCGCGGCAAACTGCGGCCAGGAAGGAGGTATCGGCCCCCGTTTCCATGACCTGACTGGTATAACCATGGTCAACCTTGACATAGGCTGGCGCCAGCTCCTCGAGATAACCCAGAGACTGGAAGTGGCGACCATAATGATCAACGCCCCACTGGAACCCATGTTCCTGCAAGGTATTCACCAAGGTGATCACATGCCCCTTGTGCTTCATGATGGCGGCCTCAGGTATCTCAAACAGCAACCTGTCCTTCAATTCGACGTGAGTCGACAGATACCCGGTCAACCAAGTCAAAAACTCATCAGAACAGAGAGAGCCAGCCGTGATATTGATGGCCAGCACCAGATCTGATTGCCGTTCAAACAGGGGCACGCAGGCATCCAGTACCGCCTGATCAAACTCACTGCCCAGCTTGAACTGCTCAATGGCTGGCAAGAATTGGCCGGCAAAGTAGTCGGTACCGTCGCGTGAAATAGAGGCAAACAACTCGGCATGCAGTCGTACCCCATTGTCGAAGCGGCAAGCTGGCTGGGCCTTAAAGCGCCACAAGTGCCGAGCAATGGCATCTTGCACCAGATCGCGCCAGGCCAGACGCCCCATCAAGCTCTGATCGGTACCGCCTTCCATCACAACGGCGCCACGGCGCTCATTGCGCGCCTTGCCCAAGGCATTGTCGGCCTTGGTCAGCAAGACCGACAGATCGTCATTACCGTCACGCCCCGCAATACCGATGACGGAGAGGGCATCTCCTTCACCCATCGGATTAACGACCAGGTCGGCAATTCGGCTGTTGATCACCTCCGCCAGGTCTTTCAACTGGGTCAGATCGTCGGTTGGACAAAGCAGCGCATATTCAGTGGCAGAAATCCGCGCCAGAGCCGCGCCATCCCACCCCTTCAACTGATCTTTCAAGGTCTGGGCGATGGACTTGACCATGTTGTCCCGCGCGGCAAAACCCTCTTCGCGGTACAAATCATCAAGCATATCGACCGCCACCAGCATGACACCGCCTTGTCCTGCTTCGGCAATCCATGCATTGACCTGACCGACAAAATAGGCACGGTTACCCAAGCCGGAGACGGCGTCCACATAGACACGCTCCCGCAATTGCACGGCCTCTTCCGCTTGCACTTTAAACTGCAGCGCCAACTTGCTGGAGAGGGTGTTGATGGCCTGTACCACCTGTTTCAACTCGTGGGTTTTGGGCTCTGGAATGGCGTGACCGAAATGGTGAAGCTCGATCTCCACCGCCTGCTCGCAAATCTGCTTGAGTGGCTTGAGCAGATAATTCAGTGCCCTCATCAGTAAAATGGTGGTGATTAAAAAACCGATCAGGAACCAGCTTGCCAGTTCGCTCATACCCCGCCACAGCTCGTAATAGGCTTGTCCTGGGTGGCCCACCACTTTCAGTTTGCCCAGTTGCAGCCAGCCGGATGTCAGAATTGACTCGTTGGATACTTCGGGAAACAAACCCAAGCCGATAAACCACTGTGGTACGCCCTGAATGTTGCTGGTGTTCTCTTGCTCGATGACATCTTTGGACGCCAGCAAATCCAATCGGATCAACTGATAATAGCCGCCATCAAATATGGCCTGGATGACCGATTCAGCTCCCACCTTGTCACCGTTTTCCAAATACGGGGTCAGCGCCAACCCGAGCGAGGTTGCGGTATTGATGACGGTGGTCTCCTGCTGCTGAGCCAGATAGGTTCGGGTCGAATTGAACTGCACCCAATAGGTAGCTGCAAACAACAAACCGAACAGGATCAACATGGTTGCCAATAATTGTCTGTAGAGCGTCATAGGTTAATCATCCAAATTCACCACAGGCCGAGCCAATCGCCCGGAAGTCATGCGATTGCGTAAATCACTCCATAATCCCAAGCGTGACGACTGCCCGGCCAGTTCCCCTTGACCACGCGCCTTCATCAACCACAAGTGACTACCGTTAAAGCTGTATATCGGCACCAGATCCGTGCGTTGGCTGGCAGGACGGATCGATCCGATCAAATTATCCAAAATCACAGGTTCGGAGGAAGGGGTGTCATAGTAGGCAACAACCATATGAAACTGGTTATAATCCAACGCCTTGACATATACCATCCGCATTTTCTCATCGGGAATACCAAGCTCCAGCAGGGTGAAGTATTTTGAAATGCTGAAGTCTTCGCAATCACCACCGGCCGCCCCCAGAAACTCCAGCGGGGTAGCCCAGTAATCTTTCTTGCGCCACAACTTGATGTCATCAATGAAGCGCATCTGGTTGAAAAACTGGTTTACCTTCTCCAGTTTCTGGCGCTCTGTCAGTCCGGCATCACGATTCTGCATGACCAGCGTACGCCAGCTTGTCACCCGCTTGCCTGCCCTGGCCCCATAGGTTTCCTCGGCGCGCTGAACCAGCTTGAGGTCTTCGGGTGTCAAGGGTTGACTGGCAGAGAGGATGAGCGGAAGCAAAACCAGCAACCACCACAGTGAGTAACGCAGCCAGCGAGCGCGCAACCCCAAGGCTGACGCCCTGCTAAAACCGCTTGCCTTCCACCACACCGTCACACTCATCCCATGGGCATCCAATGACTGTCACTGCACCGATCAAGCATTAGAGCATTAGAGACAAGGGATGGTAGCAGCAAAGCGCGACCATCCCTTTCACTCGCATCAAACCTGATGCGTTGTCCATTAGCGTTTGGCTTGCCAGTCGGCCGGCTGCTGCACGTTAAACGCGTTGAGCAGGCTACCTGTGGCGTTGAGGATACGATAGTCAGCCAACAGAGCGTCATACTCGGCGGTAATGTAGGTTCGGCGCGCCTCAAAGAGTTCGTTTTCGGTGTTCAACACGTCCAGCAAGGTACGCTGGCCCAGGCCAAACTGTTTCTTGTACGCCTGTACAGTGTCGTAGCTGGCGTCAACATGCTCTTTCAGAGAGGTCTTTTGCCTAGCCAGCGACTCTTTCGCGTTCCAAGCCAGACGAGTGCCTTCCTCTACTTGGCGGAACGCATTCAGATGAATGTCTTTCGCCTGAGAGTAGAGCGCAGATGTTGCATTGCTCTCTGCCACATCAGAACCGCCACGGAACAGGTTGTAACGCATCCGTACCATGGCGGTCAGATCATCGTTACGCCCTTTGACTGAATCGATATCCTCATTCCAGTTCTGATCTACCTCAAATGTCACATTGGGATAGAAACCGGATCTGGCGCCTTCATGCTGATACTTGGCTGCTTCGATATCCTGCAGGGAGGAGAGCAGGGTCGGGTGCACTTCGGTGGCCGTTTTCAATGCGGCATCCAGACTGGCGGGAATAAGCGCCCCATTGGGAACTGGTTGCACCAGATCCTTTGGCATCTCGTTAACGACGCGAATGAATTCGCTCTCCGCATCGCGATAGTTGTTCTCGGCGGCAGCCTCATTGGCATAGGCTCTGGCGACACGACCATCGATCTGGGTCTGGTCCGCAGTCGAGCCCAGACCAGAGTCGGTCCGCTTACTGATATCGCTGCGGATCTGCTCATGGGTTTCCAGGTTCTGTTTGGACAACTCCAGGAGCTCCTGCTGGCGCAGCACGTTGAGGTAAACCTCGGCCACCCGCAGCGCTGTGTTCTCTGCCTCGGAGATCATGGCCAGACGCTGAGCGTTGGCTTCGGCATCGGTCCGGGCCACGTTGCTGCTGACATCGAAACCGTCGAAGAGCATCTGGCGCAGACTGATCCCGGCCTCTTTGCGAGTCATGCTGTCATCCACACCAGCACCGCCCGCACGAGTGGTTGGGCTATCGGTCTTTTCATAACCCACACCACCACGCAGATCGATGGTGGGATAATAACCACCTTTGGCGCCATCATGCTGATACAGTCGCGCCTGATAGAGGTCAAAAGCTTCCTTGATTTTCGGATGGGTAGCCAGTGACTGTGCCACTGACTGTTCCAGCGTTTGGGCCAGGGTAAGGCCCGGGAACAGCACGGTGCCACTTACTAACATGGCAACAATCGTCTTCTTCATGGTATCTCCAGTCATGTTGTTTTTAGATTGTTGGCTTATCGTTCTCTCAGTGCAGACTGCCTAGCCCGTAATAGCGGCTTAAGCAAATAGTCTAGGACACTTTTTTTACCAGTAATAATATCTGCACTGGCTAACATACCGGGGATGATGGGAAGTGCATTAAGCTCATCGCCCAAGTAGCTTTTCTCGGTGCGAACTCGCACCAGGTAGAAGGAGTTGCCATCTTCATCCTGGATGGAGTCAGCACTTATCTGTTCAACCTTTCCATGTAATCCTCCATAGATAGTGAAGTCATAGGCAGTGATCTTGACCACGGCGGCCAGCCCTGGTCGCAAGAATGCGATGTCTTTCGGGGACACCTTGGCCTCGACCAGCAAGGTGTCTTCCAACGGCACGATTTCCATCAAATCCATCCCTGGTTGCACCACACCACCCAGGGTATTGATCTTGAGCTTCTTGATAGTGCCTTTGAGCGGCGCAATCACACTGGTCCTATCAACCCGGTCCTGCAACCCGACCTGCCCCTCGGAGAGCTGGCTCAGTTTCCCCTGCCGCTCGTTGAGTTCAGTTTGTGAGTCGGCCCGAAACTTCAACGCTATGTCATTACGCTTGGAAATACTTTCTCTCAGCACTGAGTTGAGTTTGGGAATAATAAGCCGGTTGCTCTCCAGCTCCCCCTGCATCTCGTTGACCTGGCGTTCCAGCTTGATGAGCTCTACCTGGGGGACTATCCCTTCTTTGGCCAGGGGACGACTGATGTTCAACTCCTGCCGGGCCAGATCGACACTGCGTCCGACGGTTCTTATCTTGGCATTGAGCTCGATCAGTTCCTGCTCTTTCTGCTCAATCTGCTGACCGAGTATATAGAGCTGGTTGTTCAGGTTATTGAGTCGCTCATCCTGCACCGATTTTTCACGGGCAGCGTACTCGGCAAACACATTCTCGAATCCATCTGGAAAAGCGATCGGCTGCTTGTCGATGACCACCTGTTCACGCCAGCCCAGATTGGGGTCAGTCTTGACCACAACGCTCAGGATCTCGGCCTTTAGCCGCGCGATATCACCCTTGAGGGTCACCAGCTCTTGCTCACGCTCCCGAAAATCGGAACGGAAACGGGTGTCATCGATTCGCAGCAGCGGCTGCCCCTTCTCAACGATGTCACCCTCCTTGACGAAGATCTCCTTGACGATTCCCCCCTCCAAGTTCTGGATCACCTGCAACTGACGGGATGGGATGACTTTGCCCTGCCCGACCGTCACTTCATCCAGCTCGGCCCAGGCAGCCCAGACGATGGCGCTCATAAAGAACAGGAAGCAGGCCCACAACAATACTCTTGCCCGGGTCGGGGTACTCAGCAGAACGGCAGCAGCGCCATCATCGACAAACTCCAGATGTTCGGGTGCGGGCAGCACTGTATCGGACGGCGACTTTTTGAACAGACCAAATTTAGCCATTGGACGCCTCCTGCACTCGCACCTTGCCTTCCTTCAACTGTTGCAACACTACATCTTTGGGTCCATCTGCCACTATTTGCCCCTGCTCCACGACGATGACCCGCGATGCGACATCAAGCATGGAGGTCTTGTGAGTAATGAGGATCAGGGTGGTTTCCGGTCCCAGTCGTGCCAGCTCATGCTTGACCTGCATCTCTGACTGGTTGTCCATGTTGGAGGTGGGTTCGTCCATCACCAGAATGGGGGGATCATTGAGCAAAGCACGAGCCAGCAGGATCGCCTGACGCTGACCGCCAGAGAGCTGACGTCCCCCTTCTCCTATCTGCCTGTCCAGACCATTCGGGTCACGGTTGGTGAAGTTGGTGACCCCGGCCCGTTTGGCCGCGCGCAGAACCCGCGCATCGTCCACCAGCGGATTACCCAACATGATGTTGTCACGTACCGAGCCAAAAAACAGGGTCACATCCTGGGGGACACAACCGATATTACGCCGGATCACAGACGCGGGCAGTTGATCCAATTCGAACCCGTCGAGACGAACCGAACCATCAGTGGGTCGATAAAGCCCCATAAGAATCTTTTCAAGCGTGGTCTTGCCCGCCCCGATCCGACCTATGATGGCCACCTTCTCACCCGGCTCAATACGCAGATTGATATTGTGCAGCGTGCTTGTCTCCATCCCCGGATACTTGAACGACACATTATCAAATTCGATCCGGCCGGCGATGATAGGGTGATGGATGTACTGCTTACCCTCCTCCTGCTCACCCGGCGTCATCATGATCTTCTCCAGGATCTCCAGCGCGGATTTAGCCTGGTTGTAACGGGTGGAGAGAACCGAGAGTTGCACCATAGGGGCGATAGCGCGGCTGGAGAGCATGACGGCGGCAATCATGCCGCCCATGGTGACCAACCCTTCCGATATCTGATAGACACCGACGATCACCAGGCCCACTGTCACTACCTGCTGGATGTAGCTGGCCAGGGATGACATGGAGTTGGTGATACGGCGCGTCTGCACACCCCAGGTCGATATATGGGATACCGCCTGCTCCCAGCGATGCTGGAACATGCTCTCGGCGCCGAAAATCTTGACGGTCTCCAGCCCGGAAATACTCTCGATCAGGTTGGCGTTTTTCTGGGAAGCGAGCCGCGATCCCTCTTCGATGGACTGTTTGAGCGGCGCCTGGATATAGAAGCTGTAGGCCACCAGGATCAACATGGCGACGATGGGCACCACCACCATGACGCCAGCAAACATCCAGATGATAAAGAGGAAGAAGAGCGCAAAGGGCAGATCGATGAGGGTCGAGACAGTGGCGGAGGTGAAAAACTCCCGCACGGATTCGAACTCCTGCAGGTGTTTGGCAAAGGCACCGGTGGAGGCAGGTCTGGACTCCATCCGCATACCCATTACCTTGGCGAAGATCTTGGCCGACAGCAGCACGTCTGATTTCTTGCCCGCGATATCGATAAAATAGCTGCGCAACTGACGCATCACGAAATCGAAGGTAAACACCACCATGGCCCCCGCCGCCAGTACCCAGAGCGACTCGAACGCCAGGTTGGGGACTATCTTGTCATAGACGTTCATCGTGAACAGCGGGCTGGCCACCGCAAACAGGTTGATCAAGACGGAGGCGATCAGCACATCCCGATAAATGCCACGGGATTCAAACAAGGTACTCCAGAACCAGTGTCCATCACGGGTCTCCAGCACCTTGGGGGAACGATCATCAAACTTGAACTGTTTTTTGACGAAGAAGAGCCTGCCCAGATACTCATCACCCAGGTGGGCTATGCTGAGCCACTCGGCCGCATCCCCTGCTTGAGGAAAAATCACCTTGCCCTGGGTTCTTTCTTCGTTCCACTCCAGCAGTATGCAGGCACCGCCGTTGCGCATCTGCAGCACGCAGGGCAACAACAGGGAGGAGATATCGGCAAGGGGCTGGATCACTTCCCGTGCAGACAGCCCCCCCCGTTCGGCGGCGCGACTGAACAGGTTCGGGGTCAGCAGGCCGGATACCAACGGCAATCCAGTGGTCAGGGCATCCCTGCTGTTGGGTACGCCATAAAAGCGGGTCAGGAAGACCAGGCTCTCCAACAACTCATCAATACGGTTAGTTTCTGCTTGCATAGCATCCTGTCACTGCATGATTAGGCCGACTGTGGTGGTCACACATCGCTGTCCGGCGAACGCGATCTCGTGGAATAAAGAACCCTGACTCCACGGCAAGAGATCAACAGCCTGATTAACGTTAAAACACAGGTAAATGACACTGGATGGCATCGTCAGACCTGAGAGGCATTACGCCCAAAGGCGGTACGGCTTGTTCGGTTCTTAATAGCGACACAAGATGGCGCCATGTCCGGTCTATCCCGCCGGTCCATTGGAAATAATACAAGATCATTGATAATGATTTCTTTTTCAAGCCTAGTCATATTATCAAGGCAACTTTACTGCAACTATACTGCAAAGACTGAATTTCATCTAATAACCCTCTGTTTTTTTGACGAAACTTGATTGATCACGCAATACATCCGGCGAGGGAAAAAGGTCGCCCCAGCCTCTGCCCCTGAGCGCCGGAACGAGCCAGTTCACTAGCAATATTGGCCATGGCTGTCCAGCGATTCTCGCACCAGACAGGCGCCAACAAGGTCGGACGACGAGCCGAGGCCGAGATGCGGTGATAAACCACCTCGGGGGGCGTGTGCTGGATCATGGCCACGGCTGCCTCCACATATTGCTCCAGAGTCAGCACTTCCAGTCGACCCGCCAGCCAGGCCTGGCCGAGGGTACTGCCCTCAACCACATGGAGCGGATGCAGCTTTATCCCCTCCAGGCCCGTCTCCACTATGCGGTGCAATGTATCCAGGCTGTCCATGGGTACTTCACCGGGCAGGCCGACGATCAGGTGGGCACATACCTTGATCCCACGCCGATGAGCTCGCTCGACCGCATCGGCATAGGCCGCGTAGCCATGACCCCGGTTGATGCGATGCAAGGTCTTGTCATTGGCACTCTGCAATCCCAGCTCCAGCCATACCTCGTAGCCACGGGCCTGATAGCTGGCCAGCAAGTCCAGCACAGCATCCGGCACGCAATCGGGCCGGGTGCCGACACACAACCCCACCATGTCGCTGACCGAGAGCGCCTCTTCATACATACGCTGTAGATATTCAACTTCGGCATAGGTGCTGGTATAAGCCTGAAAGTAGGCGAGATAGCGCTTGGCACGGGTCACTTCATCCCGGCGCGCCAGCAGTTGCTGCACCACCGAGAGCTGCTGGGCTGACTCGTCGGCAAAAGAGGAGACATTGCAGAAGGTGCAACCACCGCGGCCCAGGGTGCCATCCCGGTTGGGGCAGGTGAAGGCGCCATGAATGGAGAGTTTGTGGATCTTCTGGCCGTGGCG
This sequence comes from Aeromonas popoffii, assembly GCF_000820025.1. Classification (GTDB taxonomy): domain Bacteria; phylum Pseudomonadota; class Gammaproteobacteria; order Enterobacterales; family Aeromonadaceae; genus Aeromonas; species Aeromonas popoffii. Next base: position 47,525 of record NZ_CDBI01000034.1, on the reverse strand, counting down.
TTGCTTGAGATCCTGACCGAATGTATTGACGAGTTCGTGTAACTGCATGGCACCTCCGCTAAAGGAGCGTCATTGTACGAGCTTGCGCAAACAGGGCGCTGAGCTGGATCAAGGGAGGCGAGGGTCAGAAAACATATAAATATTCACCAATATTTGGATAAATATTGGCAAGTGGGTAGCTATTGACGCTTTCGAAACACGTCAGCTAAAAAGCGCCCCCAGGTCACAACCGAATAGCAGCACGCTAACCACCTGTTGAACAATGAAATTTTTCTCATAGTCCCGTTGGCGACAAATGCAAGATACAGGGTGCATAATTGTGATCGTCACCGCTCACCGATCGGATAAATTGGTAAAATTACTACAAATCCCCGTCCCCACTGAGTCAACCAACAAACCCCAAGATATCAGTATTAAATCCCGCAAAAACAAAAACAGCCAGAGCAATAGCCAATTCAAGCCCCATATACACCCGCACCCCGACATTTTGTTATGAGTTTGTAATATTGAAAACAGCCGGGATGTCCAATTGACCTTGCCGAAAAATCCCATTAGTTTGGAGATTCGCCACGTCAGGCGGACGGAACCACAAGAGCCAATCGCAATTTATGCAGTTTGCGATGCAAGGCCGAGCAAGGGAGAAATGCAATGTCACTATATGATCCAAAGCTGGAGAGGGATAACTGTGGCTTCGGCCTGTTGGCCCACATGGAAGGTGAAGCCAGCCACAAGCTTGTCCGTCTCGCGATGTCAGCATTGGCTCGCATGCAGCACCGCGGTGGCATCTCCGCCGACGGCAAGACCGGCGATGGCTGCGGTCTGTTGCTACAAAAACCGGACAGCTTCTATCGCGCGATCGCCGAAGAGAGAGGATGGCACCTGGGCCGCAACTATGCCGTCGGCATGCTGTTCCTGAATCCGGACCCCCTGTTGGCCCAGCAGACCCGCGACATCATCGACGAGGAGCTGGAAAGAGAGACCTTGAGTCTGGTGGGTTGGCGCAAAGTGCCCATCGATACCAATGTGCTCGGTCCCATCGCCAAAGCCTCCCTGCCCAGCATTGAACAGGTCTTTGTCAACGCACCACCCGGCTGGGTCGACAAGGATCTCGAGCGCCGCCTCTATATAGTGCGTCGCCGCATCGAGAAGCGCATCAGCGACGACTACTTCTACGTGGTCAGCCTCTCCAACCTGGTCACAGTCTACAAAGGACTGTGTATGCCGGTGGACTTGCCGCGCTTCTATCTGGATCTCGCCGACATTCGCATGCAGGCCGCCATCTGCGTGTTCCACCAGCGTTTCTCCACCAACACCAGCCCGCGCTGGCCGTTGGCGCAGCCATTCCGCTACCTTGCCCACAACGGTGAGATCAACACCATCGCGGGCAATCGCCAGTGGGCCAAGGCGCGCAGCTACAAGTTCGCCACCCCGCTCATTCCGGATCTGCAAGAAGCCGCCCCCTTCGTCAACACCACGGGCTCCGACTCGTCCAGCCTCGACAACATGCTGGATCTGTTTCTGGCCGGTGGTATGGACCTGTTCCGCGCCATGCGCCTGCTGATCCCGCCTGCATGGCAAAAACACCCGAACATGGATGACGACCTGCGCGCCTTCTATGACTTCAACTCCATGCACATGGAGCCCTGGGATGGCCCGGCTGGCATCGTCATGACAGATGGCCGCTACGCCACCTGCGCGCTGGACCGCAACGGCCTGCGTCCGGCACGCTATGTCATCACCAAAGACAAGTTCATCACCCTGGCCTCCGAAGTCGGCACCTGGGATTACACCCCGGACGAGGTGCTGGAGAAGGGCCGGGTCGGCCCGGGCGAGCTGTTCGTGGTGGATACCCGCAACGGCAAGGTGTGGACCAGCTTCGAGATCGATGACGATCTCAAGAGCCGTCACACCTACAAGCAGTGGATGGACAAGCATTGCAAACGGCTGGTGCCGTTCGAACAGATGGATGATGCCAGCACAGGTGCCCGCGAGCTCTCGGACGATCAGCTCAAGACCTATCAGAAGCTGTTCGGCTACTCCTACGAGGAGCTGGATCAGATCATCCGCGTGCTGGGCGAGAACGGCCAGGAGGCGGTGGGTTCCATGGGGGATGACACCCCGATGGCAGTGCTCTCCTCCAGCCAGCGCACCCTGTATGACTACTTCCGCCAGATGTTCGCCCAGGTGACCAACCCGCCCATCGATCCCCTGCGGGAAAACCACGTCATGTCGCTGGCCACCTGTATCGGTCGCGAACAGAACGTCTTCAACGAGACCTTCGGCCACGCCCACAGGGTGCTGTTCCAGTCACCGATCCTGCTCTATTCCGACTTCCATCAGCTGCTGGCGCTGGAAGGGGAGCACTATCGTCATGCGGTGCTGAGCCTCAACTACCAGCCCGAAGAGGGGCTGCAAGGGGCGCTGGAGCGGCTGTGCAACGACGCCGCCGACAAGGCGCGTGGCGGTACTGTTCTGCTGATCCTGTCGGATCGGGACGTCAGTGCCAATACCCTGCCCATTCCTGCCGCCATGGCGGTGGGCGCGGTACAGCGCACCCTGGTAGACCACAACCTGCGCTGCGACGCCAACATTCTGGTGGAAACCGCCAGCTGTCGCGATCCGCACCACTTCTCGGTATTGCTGGGCTTTGGCGCCACCGCCATCTACCCCTACCTCGCCTACGAGACGCTGGCCAAACAGGTCGAGGAAGGCGTGCTCAAGATGAGCCTGCGCCAGGCCATGCTCAACTACCGCAACGGCATCAACAAGGGGCTCTACAAGGTGATGTCCAAGATGGGCATCAGCACGATCGCCAGCTACCGCTGCTCCCAGCTGTTTGAAGCCGTTGGCCTCTCCAGCGCGGTGGTCGCCATGTGCTTCCGGGGCGTCTCCAGCCGTATTCAGGGCGCCGATTTTGCCGACATACAGCAGGATCAGCTCAACCTGGCTCGTCAGGCCTGGTTGCAACGCAAGGCCCTCACCCAGGGCGGCCTGCTCAAGTTTGTCCACGGCGGCGAGTACCACACCTACAACCCGGACGTGGTACAGACCCTGCAAACCGCGGTGCGCTCCGGCAACTATGCCGATTACAAGGAGTACGCGCGGCTCGTGAACGAGCGCCCTGTCTCCACCCTGCGCGATCTGCTCGCCCTGAAGACGGTCGACAACCCGGTCGCGCTGGATCAAGTGGAGCCTGCGACCGAACTGTTCCCCCGCTTCGACTCCGCCGCCATGTCCATCGGCGCCCTGGGGCCTGAGGCCCACGAGGCACTGGCGGTCGCCATGAACCGGCTCGGCGGCAAGAGCAACTCGGGCGAGGGTGGCGAAGATCCCAAGCGTTTCGGTACCGAGAAAAACTCCCGCATCAAGCAGGTGGCCTCGGGGCGCTTCGGCGTCACCCCCCACTACCTGATGAACGCGGACGTGGTACAGATCAAGGTGGCCCAGGGCGCCAAACCCGGCGAAGGGGGTCAGCTGCCCGGTGACAAGGTCACGGCCCAGATCGCCAAGCTGCGTTATTCCGTGCCCGGTGTCACCCTGATCTCGCCGCCGCCGCACCATGACATCTACTCCATCGAGGATCTGGCCCAGCTTATTTTTGACATCAAGCAGATCAACCCGGACTGCCTGGTGTCGGTCAAGCTGGTCTCCGAGCCCGGCGTCGGCACCATCGCCTGCGGTGTGGCCAAAGCCTATGCCGACTTCATCACCGTCTCGGGTTATGACGGCGGCACCGGCGCCAGCCCGCTGAGTTCGGTCAAATATGCCGGTTCTCCCTGGGAGCTGGGCCTGGCCGAAACCCAGCAGGCCCTGGTGGCCAACGGCTTGCGCCACAAGGTGCGGTTGCAGGTGGATGGCGGTCTCAAAACCGGTCTGGACATCATCAAGGCGGCCATCCTCGGCGCCGAGAGCTTCGGCTTCGGCACAGGCCCCATGGTGGCGCTCGGTTGCAAATACCTGCGCATCTGCCACCTGAACAACTGCGCCACCGGCGTCGCCACCCAGGATGAGAAGCTGCGCCGCGAGCACTTTACCGGCCTGCCGGAGATGGTGATGAACTACTTCCAGTTCATCGCACAAGAGACGCGCGAGCTGATGGCCCAGCTGGGTGTGACCCAGCTGACGGATCTCATCGGTCGCACCGATTTGCTGCAGGCCCTGCCAGGGCTCACCGCCCGTCAGGCCAAGCTGGATCTCTCCGGCATACTGGCGAGCCCGGTGGCACCGGCAGGTTCCAGCCTGTTCAGCCAGCAGCACAACCCCACCTTCGACAAGGGTCCGCTCAACCTCAAGATGGTGGAAGACCTGCTGGCGGCGGTCGAGCACAAGTCTGGCGGCGAATTCCGCTATGACATCCGCAACACGGATCGCTCCGTGGGCGCCCGCCTCTCCGGCGAGATCGTGAAACGCCACGGCAACCAGGGCATGGCGGCCGATCCGGTACGGATTCACTTCAACGGCACCGCAGGCCAGAGCTTCGGCGTCTGGAACGCGGGGGGCCTCGAGATGATACTCACAGGCGATGCCAACGACTACGTGGGCAAGGGCATGACAGGCGGCAAGCTGGTAGTCAAACCCCACGTCGGCGTGGCGTTCAAGTCCCACGAGGCGGCCATCATAGGCAACACCTGCCTCTACGGCGCCACTGGCGGCAAACTCTACGCCGCAGGCACTGCTGGCGAGCGTTTCGCAGTGCGCAACTCCGGTGCCCTGGCGGTGGTCGAGGGGATTGGCGACAACGGCTGTGAATATATGACTGGCGGTATCGTCACCATACTCGGCGCCACCGGCGTCAACTTCGCGGCGGGCATGACCGGCGGTTTTGCCTACGTGCTGGACGAGTGCGGCAATTTCGCCAAGCGCACCAACCCCGAACTGGTGGAACTGCTGGACGTGGCAGACCTCGCCATCCATCAGGAGCACCTGCGCGGCATCATCACGGCGCACCTCAATGAGACCGGCAGCTCACGCGCCGAGGAGATCCTGGCCCATTTCGACACCTATGTGCCCAAGTTCAGGCTGATCAAACCCAAGTCCAGCGACGTCAAATCCCTGCTTGGCCACACCAGCCGTTCCAGTGCAGAACTCAGAATCCAGGCGCAATAAGGAGGGAACCCTATGAGCCAGAACGTATTCCAGTTTATCGATGTCCAGCGGGTTGACCCGCCCAAGAAGCCGCTCAAGATCCGCAAGATCCAGTTTGTGGAGATCTACGAGCCCTTCAACCAGGCCCAGGTCGGCATGCAGGCGGATCGCTGCCTCGACTGCGGCAACCCCTATTGCGAGTGGAAGTGCCCGGTGCATAACTACATCCCCAACTGGCTGAAACTGGCCAACGAGGGGCGCATCCTGGAGGCGGTGGAGCTTTCTCACCAGACCAACAGCCTGCCGGAAGTGTGCGGCCGGGTCTGCCCGCAAGACAGACTGTGCGAAGGGGCCTGCACCCTCAACGATCGCTTCGGCGCCGTCACCATAGGCAACATCGAGAAATACATCACCGACAAGGCGTTCGAGATGGGCTGGCGCCCGGATCTCTCCAATGTGGTGAAAACCGACAAACGGGTAGCCGTCATAGGTGCTGGCCCGGCCGGGCTCGCCTGCGCCGACGTGCTGGCGCGCAGCGGTGTCAGCGCCGTGGTGTTTGACAAGTACCCCGAGATCGGCGGCCTGCTCACCTTCGGCATCCCCTCCTTCAAGCTGGAAAAAGAGGTGATGCAGCGTCGGCGCGAGATCTTCGAGGGGATGGGGATCGAGTTTCGCCTCGAAACCGAGGTGGGCAAGGATGTCACCTTCGCCGACTTGCTCGGTGAGTTCGACGCCATCTTCCTCGGGGTCGGCACCTACAAATACATGAAGGGCGGTTTCGACAACGAGACGGCCCCAGGGGTGTATGACGCCCTGCCCTACCTCATCTCCAACGCCAACCGGCTGTTGGGCTTTGAGAAGGCGCAGGCCGATTACATCGACTTCGCCGGCAAGCAGGTGGTGGTGCTCGGCGGTGGCGATACCGCCATGGACTGCGTCCGTACCGCCATCCGCCAGGGTGCCGACAAGGTGATCTGCGCCTACCGTCGCGACGCCGAGAACATGCCCGGCTCCAAGCGGGAAGTGAAGAACGCCCAGGAGGAAGGGGTGGAATTCATGTTCAATCTGCAGCCGGTCGGCGTCGAACTCGATGCCCATGGCCGCACCTGCGGCATCAAGGTGGTGAGCACAACGCTCAGTGCTCCCGATGCCAACGGCCGCCGCAATCCTGTGGTGATCGCGGGTTCCGAGCAGGTGCTGGCGGCCGATGCGGTGGTGATGGCGTTTGGCTTCCAGCCCAACCCGCAGCCCTGGATGGCGGAATACGACATCGAGCTCGACAGCCGGGATAGGATCAAGGCCCGTGAGCAGGCGGACTATGCCTTCCAGACCAGCAACCCCAAGGTGTTCGCCGGTGGCGATGCGGTGCGCGGCTCGGATTTGGTAGTGACCGCCATCTACGAGGGCCGCAAGGCCGCCGAAGGGATCATGGACTACTTGTCCGTTTAATCTGCCGTTTGAGCCGCGTCCAATACCCTCCCCAAGCAAACAGCCCCGCAGATGCGGGGCTGTTTTTTAGGGCGCGTACTTTTTTCATGATCCACTTCGTTATGTTGATAAACACCCAGCATGCTTGCCAAATAAAACACATTGGCGCCATGCAATTGTTTTTTCCCAAACCAGGATCCGTAGCGGACTGATTATTATCATTCACTGCAATATCAAAGACTAATCCGGCTGGCTATCGGCATGGACAACACATAACGCGGACCATTCCATTGCCAAACAATGAAATGTGGGGATATGCAGCGAAATAATGGATACGGGAATAAATGGAAGGTAACAACACAACATACTCATTCCCCCCAGGGTGGCATGGCTCACCCTGGGGGTCGGGATCAGGCGAGTTGCGACTCCCGGGGGATCGGGGTCACCCAGGGACGACGCCAGTGGGGAGCCTCGTGGAGATCAGGCCAGAATTCGGTCTGGTGCAGGATGGCGTCCCCGCACACAGAGTGAAAGGTGATGGCACGAGCCTGTACCAGGCCATCGGTGATCAACACCTCGGTCACCACCTCCCGCCCCTGCTCCAGCAGGCGGACCACCTCAAAATCCCAGGGACCCGCCGCCGGATAGCGGCGGTTGATCTCGATGAAGTTGCAGCGCCCCGCGATCCGCTCGCCCGACTGCGGCCAGTCACAGACATAATCCTCGCACAGCCACCTGGCCGCCTTGGCAAAATCGTTGCTCTGCATGGCCTGCCAATAGGCCTCTACCACAGCTTTTGGTTCCATGGTCTTGAATTCCATGCTCACTCTCCCTACAGACGCACCACCAGCCACTCCCCCTTGCCTACCGGCACCAAGGTGCTCTGGAAGGCCGGATCGCGCTGCACCTCACTCATCCACTCGCTCATCTCATCCCGATGGGAGATGGCGTTGTCCACCACCAGCAGGCCACGAGGGGCCAGCAGGCGCCGGATCTGCGGCCACCAGGCCCGATAGTGCTGACGATCTGAATCCAGGAAGACAAGCTGATAACCTTCCGTCGGCAGCTCGGCCAGCAGGGCCCCCGCCTCGCCCCCCAGCTGGGTGATCCAGTGGCTCAGGCCGGCACGCTGGAAGTTGGTGCAGGCCAGCGCACGCTTGCCCTCATCCAGCTCTATGGTCGTGACCCGGCCATCGAGCCTGCGTACCGCCTCGGCCAGCCAGAGGGTGGAGTAACCATTGGAGGTGCCTATCTCCAGCACGGCGTCGGCCCCTCTGGTCTGTACCAGCACCGCCAGCAATTCGCCGGTATCGCGGGTGATATTGAGCATCTTGCTGCCACGGGTCTGCTGCTGGCTGTCGTTGTATGCGCCAAACTGCTCCAGCTCCCGTTTAAGCTGTTCCAGTGCCATGTATCCTCCTTCACGGTTAAACGAGTCGGCCCTGTGCATGGCATGGTTGGGTCGACACTCATGTTCATCATGTTTCTGATCACGCGTCGGACGGCGGCGTCTCCCCCAGCAGATAGCGGGGACCGGCACCCTGTCTTGCTGCCTGATCATCCGGGTTATAAAGGGCGCAGTGCTCGAGCGACAGGCAACCGCAGCCGATGCAGGAGGTGAGCTTGCCCTTGAGCTGCTGCAGGGCCTCGATACGCTGATCGAGCAGCCCTTGCCACTGGCTGGCGATTTGCTCCCAGTCGCGGCGATCCGGTGTGCGACCATCGGGTAAACCGGCGAGGGCATCGGCAATGTCGCCAAGGCTCAACCCCATCCCCTGCGCCACCCGAATAAAGGCGATCCGGCGCAACGCATCCTGCGGATAGAGACGTTGACCCCCATCGCTGCGCACGCTGCGAAGCAGCCCCTTCTGCTCGTAAAAACGCAAGGCACTGGCGTTGACGCCGGAGCGCCTGGCTATCTGGCCTATGGCTAACCACTTGCGATCCGCATCCATCCTTGACCTCAAGTTAGCTTTAACTTGCACAATCCTCTCTCCCTCAACGAAAGGAGTCAAATGGATTATGCACTATCTTCATCGCCTGCTCGACGCCAACCGTGCTTTTGCCCTCAATGGCCGGGGTACCACCAACCACTGCCCGATGGCGCTGCATGCCCTGCACGAGATGGGAGCCAGCTCCCGCCAGCTGCAACACTTCTTCGATCATTGGCAGGCAACCCATGCGCTGCCGAGCGTGGAAATAGGTCAGGGGGAGGATGAAATCCGCTTCGTCAGGCTGCGTCAGCAACTGGCAACGCGGCTTGCCACCCAAGGCTGGCAGCCCACCTTTGAAACCCTGCTGGCACGCCGGCTTTCCCCTGCGGGAGGGGCCTTTCATCCCCTTATCCGCTTCGCCTGCGCCCTTGAAAATGGCCATGTGGGTGAGCAGGCCTCGGCGCTGGCCGCCTGGCAGTGCCGCTCCCTGATACTGCCCGCCGGAGAGGCCGCACCCAGCCGGGATGTCGCCAGCCTGCTGGCCGGGGTATCTGAACAGTGGGAGGGCGCGAGCTGGCAGGGAGAGTGGATCACAGAACGATTGCAGCAGGTGGCAGAGGCGCCACGCTGGCCGGGCACACTGCCACGCTCACTCGTCGAGTCGTCGGCGGTATTGGCCCAGCTGGCCGATATCGCCCTGAAGCTCTATTGGCAGACCGGCAATTTCACCGTGCTGCACATGGTGACCGGCAGCCGGGCAGCCATCTTGGTCGGGCAGCAGTTGCCCGGCGAGTGGCAAGCGCCGTGGCAAACCCTGATGTGGCAGGCGGTGGCGGCCGCTTATCTCACGGTCGGGGCGCCCGCGTTACGATCTCAACGCTGGCCGGACACCACTGGGCTGGATTGGGAGAGGGTGTTGCCGCGGGCACTGGCTAGCCTGGACGATCATGTGATCAAGCTGGTGCACTGCTGCTGGCGGGAACGGGAAACTTCGCCTCGTTATCTGGCGGTGGCGGCCCGCGCTGTGGGGCTGCTGGATGCGAGCAGCGGCAAGGCGTGACAAGCCCGCCCAGGGCGCAGCTGCTGGCCGGGCAACGCGGCGCAACCCTCAGGGTCAAGGACTGGGTGTGATACCGAGGTGATAAAGGCCAGGGCGCGACAGATCGTAGACCTGAGTCAGACCCACATCCGCCTGGCTCTGCTGGCCCGGCCCCAACATGGGCAGTAGCCACTTGAGCCGGCGGATGGGCTAGTCACCCGTGTTGATCAGCATCTGGCCGGGGGTTGGGAACAACCGGGGAAGGCGCTCGCCGTCAGGCTTTCGCCTCGGCCAGCAGCGCCAGCGCGGGCTGCAGGTTGGCCGGCACCAGACAATACGCCTTGTGGTGCTTGACCAGCGTGGTCTTCTTGTTGCCCTGGCTCAGCAGCAGGCCGTGGCGAAAGGCTGCCTCGGCCAGTTGGGTTTCATCACAGCGCGCATAGAGGGTCAGCGGCTTGACAAGCTCCCCCTGGACCAGGTGCTCGCCATATTCGCGGCTGGAGATCACCAGGCTGGATTGGCCCTGCCCCTGCAGACGCAGCTTGGCGCTCACCTCGCTGTCGGTAAACACTAACCAACCCGCGCTTTCCAGCTCGGCCAGCATGGTGGCCAGCTTGGTGCCGAGCTGTTGGGAGTCCGCCTGCACACGGGCGTACTGGAAGGCGATACGCTCCAGCAAGCCCTTGAGGTCGGCGCCAGCCCCCAGGGTGCGGCCCTGCTGGATCCAGCCTTTCAGATCCTCCATCACCAACCGGGAGAAGCGCTTCTCCTTGAGGGAGTCCGCCATCCAGGTGCAGAGAAAATGGCTCTCCTGAGCCGGGGTGCGCTTGCCCGCCTTCTGCTCGGCGGTACGCGCCAGCTCGGCAAGGCTCTGGGTGGCCATGTCGAGCAAGGCCTGATTGTAGTTGGGAGGTGTCATCACGAGTCCTCAGAGAGACGGGCGGGCCAGAGGCCGGGTCATCAACAGCATAAAGGCGCCAGTGGCGCCTTTATAGACAAAATCGCCCCGTCCGGCCTGCCCTGACAAGGGGAAGGCCCGGGCGGGGTTGGGCGCGCTTATTTCGGCTGGCGCGGCTTCTTCATTGCCGCCAGACGCTTGAGGCGCTGGCCCTGCAGCTTGGCTTCGGCCATGGCCTGGGCGGCGGCATTGTCATCGCGCTGGGGGCGCTTGCCGAAGCGACGACGCTCCTGCAACTGCTTGATCAGCTCGTCACGGTTGCCCACCTGGTAGCCCGGCACCATGACGCGGCGGATCTTCTGGCCGATCAGCGCCTCGATCTCGAGCAGGGTGCGCTCTTCTTCGCGGCTGACGAAGGAGATGGCCATACCGCTCTTGCCGGCGCGGCCGGTACGACCGATGCGGTGCACATAGTCTTCGGCCAGGAACGGCAGATCATAGTTGACCACGTACTGCAGATCCGGGATATCCAGACCACGGGCGGCCACTTCAGTGGCGACCAGCACCCGCACCTTGCCTTCCGTGAATTCACGCAAGGCGCGGCGACGGCTGCCCTGGGCCTTGTCGCCATGCACCACGGCGGACTTGATGCCATCCAGGTTCAGCTCGGCCACCAGCTCGTCGCAGCTTTCACGGGTACTGGCAAACACCAGCACCTGCGGCCAGTTCTGCTTGCCGATGAGCTCGGAGAGCAGCTCGCGCTTGCGCTTCTGCTCCACCGGATAGACGGTGTGGGTGACAGTGTCAGCGGTGGAGTTCTGCTTGTTGACGCTGATGATCTGCGGCTTGTCCAACATGACGTTGGCCAGCTTCTTCACCCCGTCGGAAAACGTGGCGGAGAAGAGCAGGTTTTGGCGGTCCTTGTTGACCGCTTGCAGGATCTGCTGCACATCGGCGCTAAAGCCCATGTCGAGAATGCGATCCGCTTCGTCCAGCACCAGACACTCGACGCCAGAGAGGCTGAGGTTGCAGGCGGTCAGGTGCTCCAGCAAACGACCTGGGGTCGCCACTATGATGTGAGCACCCGCTTTCAGCTTCTTGGCCTGCACATCCTGCTTGCCGCCGCCAACGAGCGTCAGCACAGTGACATCCAGGTACTTGGCGAAGTCATTGATGTTGCTCGCCACCTGGGCCGCCAGCTCGCGGGTCGGGGTCAGGATCAGCACACGGGCGTTGGACGGTTGCAGCTCGGCCGGCTTGTCCACCAGGCGCTGCAGTATCGGCAGGGCGAAGGCGGCAGTCTTGCCGGTCCCCGTCTGGGCACTGGCCAGCACATCGAGACCACGACGTATGGTCGGGATCGCCTGGCGCTGCACAGGGGTCATCTCCTGATAACCGCAATCTGAGACGGCACGCAAAATCTCGGGGGCAAAATCGAACGATTCAAATCTCATAAATTGGGTTCCTGTGTTCCAGCTGGGCTGTGTTTGGCTTGCGGCTCGGCGTAGGCGAGGCGGAGGTTGATACCACCGGTGGCTGCGTCCGACATCAAGTCAGAAAGTGAGCCGGAAAATGGCGGGCGCGAAGTGTAACAGATAGGCATCACAAATTCTGCCTCAAATGACCTGAGTTTTTATCCTCCTGCCAGGTACCTGCTTGAACGGGGATAGGCGACCCTGGCGGTTAGCTCGGCACCGCACCTTGGCCAGGTGAACATTCACAAAAAACACGCGGGTGACCTTGGCCACCCGCAGCCGATCAGCGGATACGGTTGGTCGGGCGCTTGAACAGCCGGATGGCAATGGCCGCCATGGCGATGACGAACAGGCCAAGGGAAGTCACCAGCAGACCCTTGGTTATCAGCTCGTGATACTGCTCAAACACGGGGGCCGCCATCACGAACTTGCCCACCAGACTCAGCAGCAGGGCCCAGAGGAAGGCGCTGGCAAAGCTTGCCATCATCACCCGCGGCAGATGCAGGCGCGAAACCCCCATCAGCATGGGCGTCAGCACCCTGACAAAGGGCACGAAACGGGAGGAGAACAGAGCCCAGAAACCGTAGTTCTGCAGCAGACGCGAGGCTCGTGGCAGACTGCCAGCGGGGATCATCCGCTCCACATGGCCCATGAAGGAGGTGCCGTGCAGCGCATGGCCCTGCAGATAGGCGATCAGGCTGCCAAGCCCGGCGGCAAGGGGCAAGTAAATCAGTGTGACTTCGGGGCCAAGCACCCCCATGCCCACCAGACCACCGGCCAGCAGCACCAGACTGTCACCAGGCAGGGGCAAAAAGACGAAGCTTGATTCGAGAAAGAGGATCACCACCAGACAGGTGACGAGCAGGCCCACCGCCTGCATCTGGATCAATTGGTCAAAGTCCTGTTGCCATATGGCAAGCAGTATATCCTGCATCTGGTGACTCCCATCAACGTCAGTGAGCATCCATCCTGGGGAACCGGATGGCCCCCGCTGCGGCTGACACACCCTGTCGCCATCTGTTTTTCCTCCTTGAAAGACTTTCGTTATACACCCGTTCAAGTGAACAAAAAATTAATGCAGCGGAGATAATCGGCTCGGCGCGACGAAAAACTCACTGGGCTATGACTCGAGTTCGACAGCAGCAAGTACCACATCAACGTGACCCGCACCCGGTTGGTGGCCTGCGGTATGTTCAGCCACAACACCAGCGGCTACGGCGTCGGGCTGAAGCCACCCCCTTCCTGCTCCTCCCTTCGCCGATCACCCCGCCTTTTTCTGTGGCACTGGCGCAGAAAAATAGTGATGCACCACTCAGTTGGTGGAAGCGGTCACACATTCACCTCAGTCAACTCGCTAAAGTAGTTCACTTCGACACCCTATTTTCCGTATGACGCTGACCCGGTCGCCCCAGCGCTGGCCAAGGCCAATTAAAAAGCCTCCGCTGTCAGGGACTGGTTTCGGGGAGCAAGGAGAAATGAAATGGACTTTACCGCTCTAATAGCCGTTGTTTTGGCTCAACTCTGGTATCTGCTCCCGCTACTGTTGCTGGTAACCATCGCCAAAAGCCCCTGGTTCAAGGGCATGATCGGAGAGTGGCTGATCAACGTCAGCATCCGGCTCTTTCTCGACAAGCAGGAATATCAGCTGCTGAACAATGTCACTCTGCCGCTCGAGCAGGGCACCACCCAGATCGATCACGTTATCGTCTCCCGCTTTGGGGTATTTGTGATAGAGACCAAAAACATGAAGGGGTGGATCTTCGGGGATCCAAGACACAAGCGCTGGACCCAGCAACTCTTTCGACGCCGGCACGGTTTTCAGAACCCGCTGCATCAAAACTATCTGCATGTGATGACGCTCAAAACCCTGCTGGGACTGGCAGATCACCAGCTGCACTCGATCGTCTATTTTATTGGCGACTGCACCTTCAAGACCCCCATGCCAGACAACGTCATGCGGCGTGGTCTGGTCAGCCATATAAAAAGAAAGACCACTCCCGTACTGACCCCTGCCGAAGTCTCCCACATTGTCGAAACCATCCAGCAAGAACGACTGGCCGCCAACTGGCAGATCCATAAACAGCATGTTGCACAACTAAAGGCGCGCCATACCACTCCACATAGCAAACCAATGGCAGCCAAAACTGTCCCCGTGAACTTGGCTGCATATGACCCGGTGGAGATAAGCCAGACACTCGGCGATCACACCCCCGCCTGTCCAAAATGCGGCAGCCATATGGTATTGCGAACCGCTACTCGGGGTGAAAACAAGGGCAATCAGTTTTGGGGGTGTAGCGGATTTCCAAAATGCAGGAGCGTTATTTTATTACACCGTCAGCCCCCTAAATCGGAGATGACGATAAAGCATCATTAAACGAACCAGAGCAATTGACGCTGTGCTGGAAATTTATTTTATGTCTACACCCTAGCGCCGCTTTAAAACCCCTTGGTTTGGATACATCAGTACATTTATGGAGCAATATCATGCAAGTGTTTCTAGATAAGCTAATGGCTCGTTTGCATAGCCGATACACAAATATTTTCTCTCACTACTACCCTGCACATGGCTCTACCGGCTTCACCGAACGAAATCTCACCAACAACTTTGTTTCTGCGCTGGAAAGTCTCTATCCCGACTCATGCGTCTCATGGTTTGAGGCTCCAATCGGCCTCACAGCCAAGAAACATATGGATGCTGTGGTGTTCACTAAAAATGAGCTATTTCTTATTGAGGCTAAGCGCTTTACGGCACCTCAATCAAAAATTCACAGTGTCAGAAATGATATTGAGCGAATGCAATCCAATGAAGCACTTCTGCTGATTGAAAAAGGTTTTATCAACCCGATACAACGCCAGCGTTATGCGGTGATACTGGCCGATGTCTGGACAGAAACTAAAAGTAAAAAAGATATCGTTAAAAGTTGGCCAACCTGCCTCAAGAGTGATCCGTTCCTGTATAGCAAAGTACTAGAGTTCAATGCGCTCCCTGTAGAAGGAGAATGGAAACACAATTACAAGCTGTTGGTCGCCGTTAAAAAATTAAATTAATGCTGCTATATCAACATAAAACAAAGGTGGCCACTGGCCGCCCTTGTTACTCCGATGACAGAGATCCCAACCGTTTCAGGCAGGTTTGCTGGCGCCACTGCACCCGTTTGGCAAACCAGGCGGTGGTGAGGTTGCGGGTGATCTTGGGGCTCTTCAGGGAGATGCCCGGCAGCACGGCGCGGGGTTGCCGCTTGCCGGCTTGCTTGTCGGCCAGGGTAAAGACCCTATGGTAGAGATCGGTCTTGGCAAATTCGGCGGTATCCCCCAGTTTCAGGCTCTGGTGAATGGCCTGTTTGCTCATATTGACCCGGCTGGCAAGGGTATAGACCGCCAGCTCCGTCTTGCCCGGCAGATCTGAGTCGTAGCGAATAAGGTCTCCGTCCAGCGCCAGGATTTTACCACTTAAACGGCTGACTGCGGCCTGAAAAGCGGCGTTGCGGCTGGCGTACCAGCCTGCATTGAAGTCGGCGAAGCGGTAGAGGGCATCCGGGTAGTCTGCGGGATAACCAAGCAGGTGCTTGGTACCAAACCAGATGCCGCCACGGCGGGTAAAGACTTCGTGGCGAATGGAGTCCTTGACGGGGTAAGGGTAGCCACGGGCGTTGGCCTCGGCGAAGGCGATGCTGACCTGCATGGGGCCGCCGGTGCGCACCGGGTTCATGTTGCCAAACAGGGTCTTGCCCATGGGCACCTCCCCTATCATGTCCTCGAAGATCTCGCTCATCTCCCGCTCGGTGCGAAGCTTGTCAATACGCTCGGCATAGCTCTTGCCGGTGGGGGAATGGATGCTGAGCGCAGTGCGCACCATAAACTCGGGGATCAGCAGCTTGCCGGCACGGGCGTTGATCTCCTGCCAGGCGATCTTGCCAAGGCCCGGCACCACGGGATCGGCCTGAAAGGTGGACTCCTGCTCGACCACCGCCAGCACTGAGCAGACGTTCTCGTCGGTCACGGCCAGATCCTGTTTGGCGAGGGCCGTGACTATGTCCTGCGCCCAGCCGTTACGATCCACGGTACGGGCTGGCAACAGGAGCACTATGCGCGACTGCATGCTGGCCGGGGCTCTGGGGGTCTGGGCCTTGGGCAGAGCGGCGGGTTTGGTAATGGCCAGGCCTGTGATGGCGGCACTGCCAGGTTTGCGGGTATCGCCCTGACTGGCCGGTTCGCTGGCACAGCCAGCCAGCAGCAAGGCGGCCAGCAGGGGCCCGACATGATGAGGATAACGAGTGAGATGATGCATGAAAGCTTCCCGATGGATGAGGCGCCACAGGCTTGAGCAGACAAGTCCGAGCCCCAGCAGCTGGGCATTGTAGAGGATTGATGGGGGGATCTGAAGAATTGGGGGATCTGAAGACAGGAGCCTGACCAGCCAGATAGCACCGGCCCCCGTCCAACCAGGCCCCCGCCGGTTGGACGGGGGCCTTGCCGATGTATCGGCCATGACCAGAGGTAAAGACAGTGTCCCGGCAGCAGCTCAGGGGGCGGATCAAGCCGTCTGGCGCAGGGCCTCAATTTGCGCCGCGCCATTGATCACCGCCTGCAAGGAAGCGTTGACCACGTCGCGACCGATGGCGACCCCGCACATGCGCTGGCCATCGACACTCAGCAGCACATAGGCGGCGGCGCGGGACTCGGTGCCGGCGCTGAGGGCATGTTCCGAGTAATCGAGCACGTCTATGTGCATCCCGGTCTGGCGCTCCCAGCCGTTGACCAGCGCAGTGATGGCCCCCTCCCCTTCACCGCACAGTTGCAGTGCGCCGTTCGGGGTCTGCAACTCGAGGCGCAGACTCTCCTGACTGTCGTGACCAAGCTGGAAGCGACCGATGCGATAACCGTGCACCGGCTCGAGGTAGTGCTGCTCGAACAGGGCACGGATCTGCTCAGGGCTTATTTCGCTGCTGCTTGCCTCGGCCTGCGCCTGTACCCGGCGACTGAAGTCGATTTGCAACCAGCGCGGCAGTTGCAGGCCAAGGTCGCGCTCCAGCAGATAGGTGACGCCGCCCTTGCCGGACTGGCTGTTAATGCGGATCACCGCCTCGTAGCTGCGGCCCAAGTCTGCGGGATCGATGGGCAAATAAGCCACATCCCAATAGGCATTGGGCTTCTCTGCTGCCAGGGATTTGCGAATGGCATCCTGATGGCTGCCGGAAAACGCCGTGTAGACCAGCTCGCCCGCGTAGGGGTGGCGCGGGTGCAGGGCTATCTGGGTGCAGGCCCCCACGGTGGCGACGATGGCATCCATGTCAGAGAGATCCAGCTCGGGGTCTATGCCCTGGCTGTAGAGGTTCATGGCCATGGTGACGATGTCCATGTTGCCGGTGCGCTCGCCATTGCCGAGCAGGGTGCCCTCAATGCGATCGGCCCCCGCCAGCACCGCCAGCTCGGCGGCAGCCACCCCGCAGCCCCGATCGTTGTGGGTGTGGATGGAGATGCTCACCTCGGGACGCGCCTTGAGGTGGCGGCAGAACCACTCCACCTGATCCGCAAACACATTGGGGGTGTTCACCTCCACCGTGGCTGGCAGGTTGAGGATCATGGGACGGCCTGCGGGGCGCCACTCGTCGATGACGGCGTCACACACCTCTAACGCGAACTCCACCTCGGTGCTGCTAAAACTCTCGGGGGAATACTGAAAGCTCCACTCTGTGCCGGGGTTGCGCACCGCATGGTCGCGCACCCAACGCGCCCCCTGCACGGCGATGGCCTTGACCCCCTCGCGCCCGGTGTTGAATACATAGTTGCGCTGGGTCGGGTTGACCGAGTTGTAGACGTGGACGATGGCGCGTTTGGCCCCCTTGAGCGATTCGAAGGTACGGGCAATGAGATCCTCACGGGCCTGCACCAGCACCTGTATGGTGACATCGTCCGGAATGAGATTGCGCTCGATGAGCTCACGCACGAAGTCAAAATCGGGCTGGGAGGCGGCAGGGAACCCCACCTCGATATGCTTGAAGCCCACATGGACCATCAGTGCCCACATTTGCAGCTTCTGGGCCACCGTCATCGGTTCGACCAGCGCCTGATTGCCATCGCGCAAGTCCACAGCGCACCAGCGCGGCGCACGCGTCATCACTCGGTTGGGCCATTGACGGTCCGCCAGCGCGATCACGGGGGCGGGGCGGTATTTGCGATGATCGAAGCTCATATTCAGATTCCCTTGGCTGATGTCCTTGAGGCGCGGCGCCGTTGCGGGCAATGAAGGTGAGCAACGACGCGACTGGGCAGGCAAGCTGACGGGGTAAGGAGGGGGAAGCGGGCTTGCGTGGTAACGCTGGCCCTGACGGTTGCGTGGGTGGTAACCCCACAACCGGTTTCCTGTGGTCCCTATGGATAAAGGGGCCGGCCTCGGCTGCCGGATAAGCAACTGGCCCTGAGCCTCGCACCCCGCGGTTGCGGGCGCAGACGACCTTGTTTGATGAGAAATCAGTATATAGAGGTGGGCCGGGCGAGTGATTGCAAAGATTGCAAACCAGAGCCGCCAATGCGCAATCATTATCACTTTTATGCTGTTAATAGGGTGTATATCACCCTCCGCTGACCATATCCCCTCTCCCATGCGCACCTTTCCCCCATGACGGAGGCTGGTCAGAGCCGCCAAAAAAACAGAAACCCCGCCATCGCTGGCGGGGTTTTTCAGGGTGCGCGTGTGTTGTGCAACGAGGAGCAGGAAGATTCCCCTGCCCTTTATTGCGCAATCCTTAGCGGTTCTTCACCTTCTGGTGCAGCTCCTGCACCGAGTTGACGTTGGCGGTGGCATCCATACTGATGGCCATGCAGGTGGCAAACGCCTCATTCATGGTGGTGGTATAAGCCACTTTGTTCTGCAAGGCGGCGCGGCGCAACTGCTTGGAGTCCTGGATCGCCACCCGCCCTTCGGCGGTGTTGACGATATAGGTGTACTCGCCATTCTTGATGCGATCCAGAATGTGCGGGCGACCCTCGTGCACCTTGTTGACCAGGCGCGGGTTGATGCTGGCTTCGCCCAGGGCGACTGCGGTGCCGTGGGTGGCATCGAGCTCGTAGCCCAGCTCCAGCAGCTTGGCGGCCAAATCCACAACCTGCGCCTTGTCGCTGTGGCGTACCGACAGCAGGGCGCGGCCCTCTTTCGGCACGGCGTGGCTGGCACCCAGCTGGGCCTTGGCATAGGCCTCGGCAAAGCTGCTGCCCACTCCCATCACTTCACCGGTAGAGCGCATCTCTGGCCCCAGCAACGGGTCAACCCCCGGGAACTTGGCGAAGGGCAGTACCACCTCTTTCACCGAGTAGTAAGGCGGGATGATCTCCTTGGTGAAGCCTTGGCTCTGCAGCGACTGACCGGCCATGACGCGGGCGGCGATCTTGGCCAGCGGCGCACCGGTCGCCTTGGAGACAAACGGCACGGTACGGGCAGCGCGCGGGTTCACCTCGATGAGGTAGATGTCATTACCTTTAACCGCGAACTGCACGTTCATCAGGCCGATAACGCCGAGCTCCAGCGCCAGCTTGCGCACCTGCTCGCGGATCTCGTCCTGAATTGCCTTGGACAAGGTATAAGGCGGCAGGGAGCAGCCGGAGTCACCGGAGTGGATACCGGCCTGCTCGATATGCTCCATGATGCCGCCGATGACCACATCGGTGCCGTCGCAGATAGCATCCACGTCCAGTTCGGTCGCGTCATCCAGGAAGCGGTCCAGCAGTACCGGCGATTCGTTGGAGACGCTCACCGCCTCGGCGAAGTAACGGCGCAGGTCAGTCTCGTCATAGACGATCTCCATGGCGCGGCCACCCAGTACGTAAGAGGGACGAACCACCAGCGGATAGGTGATCCGCTCTGCGGTCAGCACCGCCTGCTCCAACGCGGTGACGGTGCCGTTTTCCGGCTGCTTGAGGCCGAGGCGCTCAACCGCAGACTGGAAGCGCTCGCGGTCTTCGGCGCGGTCGATGGCATCCGGGCTGGTACCGATAATCGGCACGCCGTTGGCTTCGAGTGCTCGGGCCAGTTTCAGCGGGGTCTGGCCACCGTACTGGACGATCACGCCCTTGGGTTTCTCGATGCGCACGATTTCCAGCACATCTTCCAGGGTCACCGGCTCGAAGTAGAGGCGATCCGAGGTGTCGTAATCGGTGGAGACGGTTTCCGGGTTGCAGTTGACCATGATGGTCTCGTAACCGTCTTCGCGCAGGGCCAGCGCCGCATGCACGCAGCAGTAGTCGAACTCGATACCCTGACCGATACGGTTCGGGCCGCCGCCGATGATCATGATCTTGTCACGATTGGTCGGGGCCGCCTCGCACTCCTCGTCATAGCTCGAGTACATGTAGGCGGTGTTGGTGGCAAACTCGGCCGCGCAGGTATCGACCCGCTTGTAGATTGGGAAGATATTGTGGCGGGCACGCAGTTTACGCACCTCGGCCTCGGCCACGCCGAGGATCTTGGCCAGACGGGCGTCGGCAAAGCCCTTGCGTTTCAGGGCGCGCAGGAAGTCGGCATCGAGACCGGCCATGCCGCGCTCTTTCACCTGCTCTTCCAGCTTGATGAGATCTTCTATCTGCACCAGGAACCAGGGGTCAATCTTGGTCAGCTTGAAGATACCGTCCATGGAGAGACCGGCGCGGAATGCATCGGCGATGTACCAGATCCGGTCGCAGCCAGCGTCCTGCAGCTCGTGACGGATACGGGTCAGGGAGTCCGGAGCATTGAGGTCAACCATGGGGTCGAAGCCGGTCTTGCCGGTCTCGAGGCTGCGCAGCGCCTTGTGCAGTGACTCCTGGAAGTTACGGCCAATGGCCATCACTTCACCGACCGACTTCATCTGGGTAGTGAGGCGGTCGTTGGCACCGGCAAATTTTTCGAAGTTGAAGCGCGGCACCTTGGTGACCACGTAGTCGATGGCCGGCTCGAAGGAGGCCGGGGTGCGACCACCTGTGATGTCGTTCATCAGCTCGTCCAGGGTGTAACCTATGGCGAGCTTGGCGGCGATCTTGGCGATGGGGAAACCGGTCGCCTTGGAAGCCAGCGCAGAGGAGCGCGACACCCGCGGGTTCATCTCGATGATGACCATGCGGCCATCTTTCGGGTTGATACCGAACTGGACGTTGGAGCCACCTGTCTCGACCCCGATCTCGCGCAGTATCGCCATGGAGGCGTTGCGCATGATCTGGAACTCCTTGTCGGTCAGCGTCTGGGCTGGCGCGACCGTGATGGAGTCACCGGTGTGGATGCCCATGGGGTCGAAGTTTTCGATGGTGCAGACGATGATGCAGTTGTCGTTGCGATCCCGCACCACTTCCATCTCGTACTCTTTCCAGCCGATCAGCGACTCATCGATGAGCAGCTCTTTGGTCGGCGACAAGTCCAGACCGCGCTCGCAGATCTCGACGAACTCTTCGGTGTTGTAGGCGATGCCACCGCCCGAGCCACCCATGGTAAAAGAGGGGCGGATGATGCAGGGGAAGCCAACCATCTGCTGCACGCCCCACGCCTCTTCCATGTTATGGGCGATACCGGCGCGCGGACACTCGAGACCAATGCTCTTCATGGCGATGTCGAAACGACGGCGATCTTCGGCCTTGTCGATGGCATCGGCGGTGGCACCGATCATCTCGACACCGAACTCGGCCAGCACACCGTGTTTTTCCAGATCCAGCGCGCAGTTCAGTGCTGTCTGGCCGCCCATGGTGGGCAGCACGGCATCCGGGCGCTCTTTCTTGATGATCTCGCGTACCACTTCCCAGGTGATGGGCTCGATGTAGGTGGCGTCCGCCATCTCCGGATCGGTCATGATGGTGGCCGGGTTGGAGTTCACCAGAATGACGCGGTAGCCCTCCTCGCGCAGGGCTTTGCAGGCCTGGGCGCCGGAGTAGTCAAATTCGCAGGCCTGGCCGATAACAATGGGGCCGGCGCCGAGGATCAGGATGCTCTGTAGGTCGTTACGTTTTGGCATGGCTTCTCTTTTCCTCTTAAGCGCGATACTGCTTGATCAATTCAATAAAGTGGTCGAACAGACCGGCACAGTCGTGCGGGCCCGGGCTCGCTTCGGGGTGACCCTGGAAGCTGAAGGCCGGACGGTCGGTGCGGTGAATACCTTGCAGGGATCCGTCAAACAGGGAGACGTGAGTGGCGCGCAGGCAGTCTGGCAGGGAGCTCTCGTCCACGGCGAAACCGTGGTTCTGGGCGGTGATCATCACTGTGTTGTCATCGAGGCTCTTGACCGGATGGTTGGCGCCGTGGTGGCCAAACTTCATCTTGACGGTCTTGGCACCGGAGGCCAGACCCAGCAGCTGGTGACCCAGGCAGATACCGAACACCGGGGTGTTGGTATTGAGGAAGGTCTTGATGGCCTCGATGGCGTAGTCGCACGGCTCGGGGTCACCGGGGCCGTTGGAGAGGAAGATGCCATCGGGATTCATCGCCAGCACCTCGGCGGCCGGGGTCTTGGCCGGCACCACTGTCAGACGGCAGCCACGATCCACCAGCATGCGCAGGATGTTGCGCTTGACGCCAAAGTCATAGGCCACCACGTGGTATTTGAGTTCATCGGCCGCCGGGGTGACATGCCCCTTGCCAAGCTGCCAGCTCCCTTCGGTCCAGGCGTAGGGCTGCTCAACCGTAACTTCCTTGGCCAGATCCATCCCCTTGAGACCAGGGAAGGCGCGGGCCTGTTCGAGGGCCTTCTCTGCACCGAGCAGACCGTCATCTACCTGTTTACCGGCCAGAATGCAGCCAGCCTGGGCGCCTTTCTCGCGCAGGATACGGGTCAGTTTGCGGGTGTCGATGTCGGCGATGCCAACG
Organism: Aeromonas popoffii; assembly: GCF_000820025.1. Taxonomy (GTDB): domain Bacteria; phylum Pseudomonadota; class Gammaproteobacteria; order Enterobacterales; family Aeromonadaceae; genus Aeromonas; species Aeromonas popoffii. The sequence goes on along the minus strand of NZ_CDBI01000034.1, from coordinate 24,847 downwards.
ATGTTGTGAGACTTGAGGTAATCGGAGAGGGATTGCTGATTGCGGAAATTGGAGGCAAGTATCGGAAGGTCACGGATGATCAATCCCTGAGCGTGGATTTGACTGGACTCTTCATCTTCGCTGTTGGTGCCGGTGTTGCCTATATGGGGGTAAGTGAGGGTGACTATCTGACGGGAATAAGAGGGATCGGTGAGGATTTCCTGATAGCCCGTCATCGACGTATTGAAAACCACTTCACCAACGGAACATCCCTCGGCGCCTATCGACACGCCTTTGAACACAGTTCCATCTTCCAGCACTAGCAATGCAGTGTGATTCAAGACAACCTCCAGTTATTTAGCTTTAAATTCAGCAATTTACCTGGGTGTTGCGGGTCCGGACCCTGTGTAAAACAGGGCTCAAACCCGGCAGATTTCTGGCAAATTGGGCGCATTCTACTTAAAAACGATCGCATTTCAACGTCTTTTCTCGTTTTAAATGCATCTAAATTCAATAAAAAAGCAACATTACCCATTATCTATGCACTATGTTGCTTTGCAACCCCCTCCGCCAAAAGAAAAGGCAAAACCTGATGCAAAAGGGAGCGCTCATGCCACTCAACCCACAAAAATCAAATCTTAAACCTTAAAAAACAATGAATTGAAATTCACAAAAAAAATTAATATCGAGTTAAAAGAGCTTTTTATTGCCCATTCAGTGGCAAGAAAACGTGTAAAACGTTTTTCTCGTTTTGAATTTTTAGTCTTTTTCATGTCATGTAAAAAATGCGGACACAGGGGGCATTGAGGCTCAATCCCATTACCCTTTGATGACATTTGGGCAATGAGCGGATGGGATGGATTGGGTAAAGAAGCAGTTTAGGCCATTTCACATACAAAACAGGATGTAAGTGCCATTTATACAAAAACAGATGAAAAACCCCGGCGAACCGGGGTTTGGCAACACTGTCAGGAGGAACCATTGCAGTCCACCTGCCGCCACCTTGGCCACTCACTTGAGGTCGAGCACATCCTGCATGTCGTAGAGACCGGCACTCTGCTGGCCCAGCCACTTGCCGGCCCGCACGGCCCCATTGGCGAAGGTGAGACGGCTGGAAGCCTTGTGACTGATCTCCACCCGCTCGCCGATGTCGGCAAACATGACGGTGTGCTCCCCCACCAGATCGCCGGCGCGAATGGTGGCAAAGCCGATGGTGTTGCGATCCCGCTCACCGGTGATCCCCTCACGGCCATAGACGGCGCACTCTTTCAAGTCACGTCCGAGGGTCTTGGCCACCACTTCCCCCATGGAGAGCGCAGTGCCGGACGGTGCATCCACCTTGTGCCTGTGGTGACCTTCGATGATCTCGATGTCGGTGTAATCCCCCATCACCTTGGCCGCCTGCTCCAGCAGCTTGAACACCAGGTTGACGCCGACCGAGTAGTTGGAGGCGAACACGATGCCGATCTGCTTGCCGGCCTCTTGCAGGGCCGCCTTGCCCGCATCGTCAAAGCCGGTGGTGCCGATCACCATCTGCTTCTGATGAGCCAGTGCAAACGCCAGGTTGGCCAGGGTTACCTCAGGACGGGTGAAGTCGATGATGAGATCAAACTCATCCCGCACCTTGTCCAGGCTGTCGCTGATCACCACCCCCAGGGTGCCCAGACCATTGAGCTCACCGGCATCGAGACCGATCACGGCAGAGCCAGGTCGCTCCAGCGCTGCCCCGACCACCACGCCATCGGCGTTGGTGATGGCTTCCAGCAGCACCTTGCCCATACGACCATTACAGCCCATCACGGCCACACGGATCGGATTGTCCATCTCCACCCTCTCATCTGTTTATTATGGAAAGAGACCGTTTTACCAGCCTGCGCCCGCTTTGAAAAGCCGTGAGACACGCTCTTTGGTTCTGGCTCGACAGTGAACCGCTCAACATGGCTAATGCACAGGCTTGCCACTCCCCCCACAGACTGACGGTTTGAGGTTTGCTAGAGACGGCACCATATGATAGGTTTCCGCCGATAAAAAGCTGCAATTGACGCCCATAGCTAGGAAGTAAACATATGAATACGAGATTGCTGTGCGTACTGGGCCTGCTGTCGCTCGGCCTTGTCACCCTTGTGGCGGCGCTGCTGTTTGGCGGGCCAGGTCCGGCGCCGGAGATGACCAGTATCAGCGACCCCTTCAAACACATTGATTGGCGTAACATCCCCTCATCTTCCAGATACAAGGCCCGAGACGGTACCGAGCTCGCCTACCGGCACTACGCCTCCGCCGGCAAGCATATCAGGGGCAGCGTGGTACTTGTTCATGGCTCCTCGGCCAATGGCCAGAGCATGCACAAGATGGCAAGTGCCTTCGCGCAAGCGGGATACGACGCCTACGCCCTCGATATCCGCGGCCATGGCGAGTCGGGCCAGAGAGGCACGATAGCCTACATAGGCCAACTGGAAGACGATCTGGAAGATTTCGCCGCAGCAGTGGCCCCGAGTCAACCCGCCACCCTCGCGGGCTTCTCGTCCGGCGGTGGCTTTGTGCTGCGCGTCGCCGGTGGCTCACGACAAACCCTGTTCGACAACTACCTGCTCCTCTCCCCCTATCTCGGCCCCACGGCCGCCAACTACCGACCAAACAGCGGCGGCTGGGTGAGTGTCGGCATTCCTCGCCTCATTGCCCTGAGCATCCTCAACGGTTTCCATATTTCCGCACTCAACCATCTGACGGTGCTGAACTTTGCGCTCAATGACGAAGCGAAAGCTCTCCTGACCCCCTCCTACTCATTCAACCTCGCCGCGAACTTCCAGCCAGAGCGCGACTACCGGCAGAATTTGCGCAATGTACAGCGCCCCTGCGCCGTGATCGCGGGCACCGATGACGAAGCGTTTAAAACCGACCAACTGGAACCCGAGTTAAGAGCACTCGGCATTCCATGGCCCGTCACCCTGGTGCCAGGTATCAGCCACATTCCCCTGACTCTCGATAGCCACGCCCTGGCTGCAGCCGTTCAAGCAGTGGGGGAAATGGCGCAGTAACAGCGCCACCTTGACCGAATATCAGCGCCGCCTTGTGGTCTGTAGATGCCAGTGCAACGCTCGCTATACTCTGCAGGCGGCGTTAAAGCCCAATCCCAAACGCACAGAGCGTCCGGATATCCAGTACCCCCACATGCCCCGTCAGCCACATCCCATGTCAGTGAAAAATGCGCAGATAACCCGCCCCATGACACCGAATAATTAACAATATTAATTGATTTATCCGAACATACTTTTGATATTTTAATGAATGCTGAACTGATCAATAAAAACACCTATCCGTCTGGACGTCTATCTTGACCGGATGGCCCCGACTCACTACTGTAGGCGCCCCATAGCGGCAGGATGCCCGCCAGGCTCACCCCCGTTCATCAGGGCTGGCTGCGACAGGGAGGTCATGTTCAACCACAGAGGAACACATGATCCAGACCCAACCCAGTGCCAGAGCCCTGCTGCCTCTTCTGGCCTTTCTCGCGCTCTTTATCGGTACCGGCACCTGGCTCACCCTGCAGGGGGTCGAGTTCGCCTTCTACCAGTTGCCCGCCCCCGTAGCTGCCCTGCCCGCCGTCATACTGGCGCTGATGCTGGGGAGAGAGGGGTTCAACAAGAATCTGGAGACCTTCTTCAAGGGGGTCGGTGACAGCAACATCATGGCGATGTGCCTCATCTATCTACTGGCGGGCGCCTTTGCCACTGTGGCCAAGGCCACCGGCGGGGTGGATGCCACTGTCGCGCTGGGCCTGTCGCTGATCCCGGGCTGGTTCCTGCTGCCGGGGCTGTTCCTCATCTCTGCCTTTATTGCCACCGCCATGGGCACCTCCATGGGCACGATCGGGGCCGTGGCACCCGTGGCCCTTGGCGTTGCCCAAGCCGCCGGGATCGATCCCGTGCTGATGGCCGGCACCATTCTCTCCGGCGCCATGTTCGGCGATAACCTCTCCATCATCTCCGACACCACCATAGCGGCAACCCGCAGCCAGGGCTGCGAGATGAAGGACAAGTTTCGCGAGAATTTCAAGATTGCCGCCCCCGCCGCCATCGCAGTGATCCTGCTCTATCTGACCCTGGGATCCGTGGGAGAAGCCCCCGCCACGACAGCCCATGCGGATCTGTTCAAGGTAATGCCTTACCTGCTGATCCTGGTGCTGGCCCTATCCGGCATGAACGTCTTCATGGTGCTGGGCATTGGCATACTGGCCGCTGGCGCTGTGGGCATGGTCAGCGGTTATCCGCTGGGCCAGTTCAGCAAGGACATCTATCAGGGCTTTACCAGCATGCAGGAGATCTTCCTGCTCTCCATGCTGCTCGGGGGTCTCGGCACCCTGATGGAACGCCAGGGCGGGCTGGCCTGGATCAGCGAGCGGATCAGTACCCTGATTGCCCGCTTCACCCGCCAGCACGATGGCGAGCAGAACGAGAGGGCGGCCGAGCTCGGCATCGCCGGCGTAGTGGGACTGACCAACCTCTGTATCGCCAACAATACAGTGGCCATTATCGTCGCCAGCAAGGTGGCACGGGAGCTGGCGGAGCATCACGGCGTCACCCCGCGCCGCGCCGCCTCCATGCTGGATATCTTCTCCTGCGTGGTACAAGGGTTGCTCCCCTGGGGCGCCCAGGCGCTGCTGCTGGGTTCCATCTTCGCCCTCTCTCCGCTCTCGGTGGTGAGCATGAGCTTCTATCCCATGGCCCTGGCGTTGGCGGCTATAGTGGCCGTGTTCGTCAAACATCAGATGGCCAAGGGCTCTGACAAGTAATTACATCCGCTGCCGGGCGGGGCATTGAATCCTGCCCGGCGGCCCATTTCAAGTAGGGCTGGTCGCACTGTTCATACCCCGCCAGCCTTGTTAAGGTAGCCCAGCCCGTTGCGGCAACCCATCTGCACCACACAGGTGCACACAAGAGGAGCCCCCATGCCGGATGATACCCAGCCTGAAAGACAATCCCTGCGCCAGCTCATCCGCCAGCGCAGAAAGAGCCTGAGCCAGGCCGAGCAGCAGGCAGCCGCCCAGCAGCTGGTTGCCCAGTTCAAGCAACATCCGGAGATCCTGGCCGCCAAACGCATCGCCCTTTATCTGGCCAACGACGGTGAACTCAATCCCCTGCCCGCCATCCACTGGCTGTGGGCCCAGCAAAAAGAGGTCTACCTGCCGGTGCTGCACCCCTTCACTCCGGGTCACCTGCTCTTCTTGCGCTATACCGCCACCAGCCCCATGACCCGCAATCGCTATGGCATCGCCGAGCCTGAGCTGGACATGTCCCAGGTGGTGCCTCACAGCACCCTCGACCTTATTTGCACTCCGCTGGTGGCGTTCGATGGCGAGGGCAACCGGCTCGGCATGGGCGGCGGCTATTACGATCGCACCCTCGCCTGCTGGCATGAACACAGGCTGGGCCCCAAGCCGCTGGGGATCGCCCACGACTGCCAGCAGGTGGAAACGGTACCGCAGGAGGAGTGGGACGTGCCGCTGCCGCAAATCATCACCCCCAGCCGCTGCTGGCAATTTCCATGACCACCGGGCAGTCGGCCCGCCCTGACTGCCAGCCCCTTTCTGTCTTGGCTTTGGCCTGCTCCCTGTTGCGCTCGATACCGCCACTTCCGCCCATCCCTCTGGCCCACCCGGGCGACAGGGCTCAATAAACAGGCAAACGATTTACATCTTGGGGATTTTTGGACCGGAACGTGAGCGCTGTGGTCGCTCTGAGGGGGATGCTTGGATATAATGCGCCCGCTTTTTCCCAAAGGATCCATCATGACTCAAGATGAAATGAAGAAGGCGGCCGGTTGGGCTGCGCTCAAGTACGTGGTTCCCGGCACCATAGTCGGGGTAGGCACAGGCTCTACCGTCAACCACTTCATCGACGCGCTGGCGACCATGAAGGGCCAGATCCAGGGGGCCGTATCCAGCTCTGTGGCCTCCACCGAGCGCCTCAAGGGCCTTGGCATCCAGGTGTTTGACCTCAACGACATCGATGCCCTCTCCGTCTATGTGGATGGTGCCGACGAGATCAACGCCACCCGCGACATGATCAAGGGCGGTGGCGCGGCCCTGACCCGCGAGAAGATTGTCGCCGCCGTGGCCGACAAGTTCATCTGCATCATAGATAACACCAAAACCGTGGACGTGATGGGCCAGTTCCCGCTGCCGGTGGAAGTGATCCCCATGGCCCGCGAATACGTGGCCCGCGAGATCCGCAAGCTTGGCGGCAATCCGGTGTGGCGTGAGGGGGTGGTGACCGACAACGGCAACATCATACTGGACGTCAAGGGAATGGCCATCAAGGATGCCAAAGGGCTGGAAGTGCAGCTTAACGCCATTGTCGGTGTGGTCACCAACGGCCTGTTCGCCCACCGCGGTGCCGATGTGGTGCTGATCGGTACGCCGGACGGCGTGGTTACCCAGTAACACAGACGGACGGGGGGGACGCTGTTTGGCATGGCACCCAGGGTCATGCCCCAATATCGTCCCCTGCATGGATGACGGCGCCTGATGGCGCCGTTTTCATTTATCCCTCAATGAGTTGCAAACTGTGGTTTACAACTATCGTTGAAAACTTCAAAGAATTTGACTTTCGTCACAAATATTCCCTCTCCCAACCGTTTTTGTTACTTTACGGTTTTCTTCACACACCATATCTGCACTCATTTTCTTTGCATACATAAAGGGATCGTCATGACTGCCAAGTTTTCGCTGGACAAGGATAAGATCAAGGTACTGCTGCTGGAGGGAGTCCATCCCAACACGGTGGAAACCTTTCGTGCGGCCGGTTACACCAGCGTGGAGTACCTCAAGACCTCCCTGTCGGAAGAGGATCTGATCGAACGCATTCGTGACGTGCATTTCGTGGGCCTGCGTTCCCGTACCCAGCTCACCGATAAGGTGCTGGACGCCGCTGGCAAGCTGGTCGCCATCGGCTGCTTCTGCATCGGCACCAACCAGGTCGACCTCGATGCCGCCCACCTGCGTGGTATCCCCGTCTTCAACGCCCCCTTCTCCAACACCCGCTCGGTAGCCGAACTGGTGCTGGGGGAGATACTGCTGCTGCTGCGCGGCATCCCGGAGAAAAACGCCAAGTGCCATCGCGGCGTGTGGGAAAAGCTGGCCAACCGTTCGGTCGAAGCCCGTGGCAAAAAGCTTGGCATCATAGGCTACGGCCACATAGGCACCCAGCTCGGCATCATCGCCGAGAGCATAGGCCTGAAGGTCTACTACTACGACATCGAGAACAAGCTCTCCCTGGGCAACGCCATCCAGGTGCCGAGCATGGTCGAGCTGCTCAATATGTCGGATGTGATCAGCCTGCACGTACCCGAGACGGCCTCCACCAAGGATCTGATCGGTACCGAGCAGCTGCGCATGATGAAGCCGGGCGCCATCTTCATCAACGCCTCCCGCGGCACAGTGGTAGATATCAATGCGCTGGCTGACGTCATCAAAAGCGGCCACCTCGCGGGCGCCGCCATCGACGTCTTCCCGAGCGAGCCCACGTCCAACGACGAGGAGTTTCTGACGCCGCTGCGCGGCCTGGACAACGTGATCCTGACCCCGCACATCGGTGGTTCCACGCAAGAAGCCCAGGAGAACATAGGGTTGGAGGTAGCCAACAAGCTGGTGAAGTATTCCGACAACGGCTCCACCCTCTCCGCCGTCAACTTCCCGGAGGTCTCACTGCCGGGCCACAAGGGTTCCAGCCGCCTGCTGCACATTCACCGCAACCAGCCGGGCGTCATGAACCAGATCAACCAGATCTTCGCCGAAGAGGGGATCAACATCGCCGGTCAATACCTGCAGACCAGCAGCCATATCGGCTACGTGGTGATCGACGTGGAGACGGAGCACAGCGAGAGGGCGCTGGCCAAGCTCAAGGAGATCAATGGCACCATCCGCGCGCGGATCCTGCACTGATGCCCTGAGCCCCAACGCTCGGCCAACAAAAAGCCCGTCTCGATGACGGGCTTTTTTATGCTAGAAGTGCCAGGAGGAAGGTTGCTCTGGCAACCTACCACCAGCCCAGCAGATTGCGCCCCACCAGCGCCCCCCACACCAGCGCATTGAGAGCCAGCGCGATAAAGACGGCGGCGGAGCCGAGATCCTTGGCGCGGCCCGACAGCTCGTGATGCTCCGAGCCCACCCTGTCCACCACGGCCTCGATGGCGGAGTTGAGGATCTCGACAATCACCACCAGCCAGCTGATGACAATGAGCAGCAGGATCTGGTTGAGGGAATCCCCGAGCCAAAAGGCCAGTGGCATCAGCAGCAGGATCAGTATTAGCTCCTGCCGGAAGGCAGCCTCGTTGATCCAGGCTGACTTGAGCCCCTTCATGCTGTAACCGGTTGCATTGATGATGCGGGTGACCCCGCTTGCCCCTGGCTTTGCCACGCTATCTACCTTATTTGGAATCGTTTGGGGATTCACATCCTATCAGAGCCCCACAAGGTTTCAATCGGGGGGGTTTTGCTTTATTTTATCCCTTTGCATTTTCGGCACGCCGTCGAGCAACAGCCCACGCCACCCACTCGAGAATTGAGTCGTATGTCCATTCACACCGATGAATTGCGCACCCGTCGCCTGGAGTCCCTGATCACTCCAAGCGAGCTCGCGCACGCCTTCCCTATCAACGACACCATTGCCCAGAATCTGCTGGATGCCCGCCGCGAAGTGGAAGCCATTCTGGCCGGTGAGGATCAGCGCCTGCTGGTCATCGTCGGCCCCTGCTCCATCCATGATCCGGCCGCCGCCCACGCGTACGCCCGCCGCCTCAACATCCTGCGCGAAGAATATAAAACCAGCCTGTGCATAGTGATGCGCACCTACTTCGAGAAGCCGCGCACCATAGTCGGCTGGAAGGGGCTCATCAATGATCCGCGCCTCGATGGCAGCTTCGACGTCAACGAAGGGCTGAAATTGGCCCGCAAGCTGCTGGTCGACATCAACGAGATCGGCATGCCCACCGCCACCGAGTTCCTCGACATGGTGACCGGCCAGTACATCAGCGATCTCATCACCTGGGGCGCCATCGGCGCGCGCACCACCGAATCCCAGGTGCATCGCGAGATGGCCTCCGCCCTCTCCTGCCCGGTCGGCTTCAAGAACGGCACAGATGGCAACACCCGGATCGCCATCGATGCGGTGCGTGCCGCCCGCCACAGCCACATCTTTTATTCCCCGGACAAAGACGGCAAGATGACCATCTACCGCACCGCCGGCAACCCCTTTGGCCACGTGATCTTGCGTGGCGGCCACAGGCCCAACTACGACACCGCCAGCGTCGACGAAGCATGTGAAGCGCTGGCCGACGTGGGCATGCCCGAGCGCCTGGTGGTCGATTTCAGCCACGGCAACAGCATGAAGGATCACCGCCGTCAGCTATTGGTAGCCCAGGACATCTGCGATCAGCTGCGCCGTGGTCGCACCGGCATCGCCGGCATCATGGCCGAGAGCTTCCTGGTGGAAGGGCGTCAGGATGTGGAGAACGGCTGCGCCGCCACCTTCGGTCAGAGCATCACGGATGCCTGCCTGTCGTGGAACGACACCGAAACCCTGCTGGCGATGCTGGCTGAAGCGGCGCAGGTGCGGTTGGATAAAACCAGACAGGGTTAAAGTAAGCTGCATCTTATCTGGATAAACAATGAGAGGGAGGGTGAGCCGCGCAAGCCGCGACCCACCCTGCATCCGTTTTGCCTGACACGCATTGGGCTTCGCTTAGCCCCATGCCAACGCGCCTCTCACAAGCTGGGCATAAACCAGACCCGACCGGCCGCCTCGACGCGGTCTGTCTTTATCTGAAACACCCGCTCCAGCAACGCCTCGTCGATAAGCTCTGCCCCCCCCTCGCTCACCACTCGCCCCTGTTGCAGACAGAGGATCCGATCCGCCCAGTCGATGGCCAGGTTGATATCGTGGATGGCGAGCACCACCAGCAAGCCCTCACGGGCCAGCGTCTTTAGCAGTCGCAACAGCGCCAGCTGATGGTGCAGATCGAGCCCAGCCAGCGGCTCGTCCAACAGCAGCACCTTGCCGGTCGGGTTGAGGCTCGGCCACAGCTGCAACAAGGTACGGGCAATCAGCACCCGCTGCTGCTCTCCTCCCGACAGTCGGCTGAAGTCCCGGGCCAGCAAGCTTTCCAGCTCCAGCGCCTCGCACAACGCCTTGATCGCCTCGTTTTGTCTGGCAGGCGCAACCCCCTGATCGAGCCCCAAACTCAGCACCTGAAACACCGGTATATGAAACAGCTGGGGCTGGCGCTGGGGCAACATGGCGCGCCGTTTGGCCAGCTCCGGCCAGCTCAGGTCAGTGAGCACGTCCCCTCCCAGCAGTACCGAGCCCTCGGCGGGCAGGATCCCCGCTAGCGCACCGAGCAGGGTCGACTTGCCACTGCCATTGGGACCGAGCAGCGCCACCAGCTGGCCGCCATGCCAACGTAGATCGAGGGGAGAGAGCCGCCCTGCAATGGCGAGCGCGCGCGCCTCCAGCAGCGGCGCAGCAGCACGATCAACAGAGATGGGATCAGCGGGCGACATCGGCATCTTGCCTCAATAGCAGGTAGATAAAGAGTGGCGCCCCCACCGAGGCAGTGATGACGCCGATGGGTAACTCACCTGCACTCAAGGCCGAGCGCGTTACCAGATCGGCCCCCAGCAGCAGGGCTCCGCCCCCCAGCGCCGAGGCGGGCAACAGGAAGCGCTGGTCGCTACCGCCGCACAGGCGCAGCAGATGGGGCACCACCAGCCCGACGAAGCCGATGACACCGCACAGGGATACCGCAAGACCGGTGAGCAGACAGACCGCCAACACCAGCCGCACCCGCATCCTGTCGACGTCCAGCCCCATCAGACGGGCCTGGGTCTCCCCCAGCAGCAGTTGCTGCAAGGCCTTGCCCTGCCAGCAGATCCAACCCAGGGTGAGCGGCAGCACCAGCCACCACCAGGCGATCTGCTGGCTGCCGTAGGCGAGGCTGCCCATCATCCAGAACATGTACTCGCGCAGGGAGCCATCGTCGGCAAAGTACATCAGCCAGGTCATGGCCGCATTGGTGAGGATGCCGATGGCGACCCCAAATAGCAGCAGCCGAGCATGACCGAGCCGTGCCCGGCGCGCCAGCCGAATGAGCAACATGGTCACCAGCAGCGCGCCACCGAAGGCCGCCAGCGACAGCCCCCAGCCCGGCAGATAGACGCCGAGGGATTTGGCCACCGCCATCGCCACCATGGCAGCCAATCCCGCCCCGCTCGAGACACCGAGCAGACCGGGTTCGGCCACCGGGTTGTGCAGCATCACCTGCAGCACGGCGCCGCCACAGGCAAGCGCGGCCCCCGCCAGCAGGGCCAGCAAGGCGCGTGGCAACCGCAGCTCCAGCAGGATGCGCTGTTCGAGCTCCCCCATGGGTTGCCAGGGCAGCAGCACGAACTCGCCCCAGGCGAGGGAGAAGAGAAACAGCGTGAGGGTCAACAGCACCAGGCCGAGCAACCAGCCCCGCTGCCAGCGTCGCTGGCGGGCGAGCAGAGAGAGATACACAGAGGATCCCCGAACGTGAACAAGGCCCGGCGCCGATGCAGGATTGACCAGCCCGGCACACAAGGATGAAAAACGCATGATAACAGCGTGTTACCACCCGAGGTCAAGGCTGGTAAGCCTTGGCCAGGGCCTGGATTTCGCCGCTGGCCACCAGTGCCTGCAGCGCCAGCACCAACGGCTTTCTGCGCGCCTGATGGGGTGAGTGCTTGCTCATGCCCATGCACCAAGTAAACAGCAGACCAAGCACACCCCAGCTTGTCTTGCCCATCCTGTGACCTCTCGTGTTACCCCATCCTTGATGGATTAAAAAAAACCTGCGGCCCCACTTATAGAAACCCGCGACTCAGAGATAAAATGCGATTGATTTTAAAGGAGATCCAATGAACCCTATCATTACCAGTATCGGTCTGCTGCTATGCAGCAACGTCTTCATGACCTTCGCTTGGTACGCCCACCTCAAGAGCATGAACCACAAACCCTGGATCATCGCCGCCCTGGTGAGCTGGGGTATCGCCCTGTTCGAATACCTGTTGCAGGTGCCCGCCAACCGCATCGGCCATACGGTGATGAGCGTGGGCCAGCTCAAGATATTGCAGGAGGTGATCACCCTCACCGTGTTCGTCCCCTTCTCTATCTTCTATCTCAAGGAAGACCTGAAATGGGACTACCTCTGGGCAGGGCTCTGCATCATGGGCGCAGTGTTTTTTGTGTTTCGCGAGAAACTGACCGGCGCCTGAGGCTGTACACTCAATCACATCCCCCATCACGACATCTCCTTGATAGACGAGGCAAAAAATGGAATTGCGAGACATGTTACAGATCCTGGCCCAACAGGACGGCTCCGACCTCTATCTGTCAACCGGCGCTCCCCCCTGCGCCAAGTTCAATGGCGGATTACGTCCCCTTCTGGAGACACCACTCGAGCCGGGCGAGGTAGCAAACATTGCCGCCGCGATCATGGATGGCGAGCAGAAACTGCAATTCGAGAAGGAGCTGGAGATGAACCTCGCCATCTCCCTGCCCCAGATCGGCCGTTTCCGGATCAACATCTTCAAGCAGCGCAACGAAGTCTCCCTGGTGGCCCGCAACATCAAAACCGAGATCCCGCGCTTTGAAGATCTCAAACTCCCCCCGGTACTGCTCGACACCATCATGGAGAAACGCGGCCTGGTGCTGTTTGTGGGCGGTACCGGCTCGGGCAAGTCGACATCACTTGCCGCGCTTATCGACCATCGCAACCGCAACAGCGGCGGTCACATCATCACCATCGAGGATCCGGTGGAGTTCGTTCACCGCCACCGCAAGAGCATCATCAACCAGCGGGAGGTGGGGGTAGATACCCGCAGCTTCCACGCCGCGCTCAAGAATACCCTGCGCCAGGCGCCAGACGTGATCCTTATCGGTGAAATCCGCGACCGCGAAACCATGGAGCATGCGCTGGCCTTCTCCGAAACCGGCCACCTTGCCATCTCCACCCTGCACGCCAACAACGCCAACCAGGCGCTGGACCGTATCATCAACTTCTTCCCGGAGGAGCGCCGCCCGCAGCTGCTCAACGATCTGGGCAACAACCTCAAGGCGTTTGTCTCCCAGCGGCTGGTCAAAACCACGGACGGCGGCCGCCGGGCGGCGGTGGAGATCATGCTCGGCACCCATACCATCCGCGACATGATCAAGCGCGGTGAATTTGGCGGTCTCAAGGAGGTGATGGAGAAATCCAAGGCCCTCGGCATGGTCACCTTCGACAGCGCCCTGTTCGATCTGGTGGTCGAAGGGGTGATAGAAGAGGAAGAGGCGGTGAAAAACGCCGACTCGGCCAACAACCTGCGCCTCAAGATCAAGCTGTGGAAAGATAAGGGCCAGATAGCCAGCAGCAGCGATGCAACAGGTTGGAGTCTGGAACCCACCAAGGATGAGAAAGACGATCTTTTCTAGTGCAAGTCCCCCCCGTTAAACAGACACCCGCTTCGGCGGGTGCTTGTTTAAAAAACGCTGTTTATTCAAAGTAATCCCCCCCTTTCAGCCCGCTGACAACCTGACATCTGGTGAACTATCGCGCTGCCTGCGACAATTTCTGCCACCTCAAATGACAAAATCATCACTTGCTCGAAAAAACGGATGAAAAGTGTGAGTGAAAGCACTTTCAAACAAGCTTCAAAGGAGGCACTATCGAAGAGATGTATCAATAAAGGGGTATTCAATGTTGTTACAACCTGCCAATACAGCAAAATCCAGACAATTGCTGAACGAGACCATGGCTTTGGTTCTCGCAGGAGGGCGGGGCAGTCGCCTCAAGCAGTTAACGGACAACAGGGCGAAACCGGCAGTGCATTTCGGCGGCAAGTTCCGCATCATCGACTTCGTACTTTCCAATTGCATCAACTCGGGGATCCGCCGGGTCGGCGTAGTCACCCAGTACAAGTCCCACAGCCTGCTGCGCCACCTGCAATCGGGCTGGTCATTCCTGCGCTACCAGATGAACGAGTTCATCGACTTGCTGCCAGCCCAGCAACGGGTGGACGAGGTCAACTGGTATCGCGGCACCGCCGATGCCGTCTATCAGAATCTGGATATCATTCGCGATCACGGCCCCAAATATGTGGTGGTGCTGGCGGGGGATCACATCTACAAGATGGATTACGCCGCCATGCTGCTCGACCATGTCAACATGGGTGCCAAGGTGACAGTGGCCTGCATCGAGGTACCGCGTACCGAGGCGAGCGCCTTTGGCGTGATGGCGGTGGATGAGGATCGCAAGATCAACGCCTTCGTCGAGAAACCGGCCAATCCGCCGGCCATGCCGGGCAAGGCCGATACGGCGCTGGCCTCCATGGGGGTCTATGTCTTCGAGGCAGAGTATCTCTATCAGCTGCTGGAAGAGGATCTGGCCAACCAGGCCTCACACCACGATTTTGGCATGGACGTGATCCCGCGGGTGGTCAAGGAGGGCACTGCCTACGCCCATCCGTTCAGCATGTCCTGTGTCGGCTGCTGCCCGCAAAAGCGCCCCTACTGGCGCGATGTGGGGACTGTGGACTCCTTCTGGGAGGCCAACATGGATCTCGCCTCCGTGATGCCCGAGCTCGACATCTATGATCAGGAGTGGCCCATCTGGACCAGCCAGAACATGACGCCCCCCGCCAAATTCGTGCAGGACAGAAATGGCCAGCATGGCATGACCATCAACTCCATGTTCTCCGGCGGCACCATCGTCAGCGGCTCCTTCATCGTGAGCTCTGTACTGTTCAACCATGTGCGGGTCGACTCCTTCTGTACCCTGGATCAGGCAGTGATCTTCCCCGGTGTAGAGATAGGGCCCGGCTGCCGTTTGCGCCGGGTGGTCGTTGACAAAGGCTGCAAACTGCCTGAAGGCTTGGTGGTGGGGGAAAACGCCTGCGAAGATGCCCGTCGCTTCCACCGCTCCGAGCAGGGCATAGTGCTGGTCACCAAGGAGATGTTGGCCAAGCTGTGAGCCCCAGCACCTGACGCAAAAAAGGAGCCGCCGGCTCCTTTTTACATTGGCTTACCGCTAGCCCCGTACCTGGCAGGCACGCCGATGAGGCTGCCCACTCCCCGCGCCAGCGCATGAACCACAATCTGCACAATGGACTTACCGACCCCATCCAGCGGCTGGCCATCGCCATGGAACCAGCGACCTATATACGCCCCCTGCGCCACCAGGCAGCCTGGTTGCTCCAGCCATCAAGAAGACCTGCCACTGACCCAATGCTGTTCACTGAGTAGCCCCTGATCGGCTCGCAGAGTGAGGCTGAACATCCCCGTGAGCATCAGAAAGGTAAGAGAGCCACCGTGGACGAGAGACTTGTTGTGTTGAAACCAGCGAGTGATGGGCTGAAGCACCTTGCCCATGCATGCTGACTTGAAGAGGATGGTGGTGCCCAGCTCACCACCACCTCAGAGGGCTCCATTCAAGCCTCACTGATGTAGGTAACAATGCCCCTGAACAACCAAAGAGGCCGACAGCCATGTCGGCCTCTTTCTTGTCAGCACACCCCGCCTTTCATCGCATCCAAATATCGCCACGCGCTGCTGCCAGCATCCCGCACAACGCAATTGACTTATCTATCTATAATCATCATCTGGGTGGCATATGTGACCTTATTTATCAAGGAGAGAGATATGGAGAGGGCGATACACCGTTTTACACTGCACTCACTCTGGTCAGGGCTCGGGATCCGCACCCGGATCCTCTCCGGGGTGGCCATTCTGATGATCATCGCCATCAGTTGCATCACCCTGATCCTGGAGCAGATCTCCCACAATCAGGCACAGCAGCGGGTCGAACGCTACGAGCTGCCAAGCAGTGTGGACCGGATCGCCAACCAGCTGACCGCCCAGCTGATCCAGCATCTGACCGAAGCGCAGGCGCTGGCCAACAACCGCTTTGTTATCGACTGGCTGACCGCCGGCATGCCAGAGCAAGAGTGGCCCGCCATAGAGCGCTACTTTCAGGATCTTCAGCAGCGCATCGGTGGCAATGTCTTTATCGCGCCACGCCAGAGCAGTACCCTGATCAACTTCAGTGGCAGTACCACAGCCCAAAAACAGTTGAGCGAGTCAGACCCGAAAGATGAGTGGTTCTACGGTTTTCTCAAACGGGGCAAACCGTACGAGTTGAACCTCGATATCTCGGATTTCGACCAGAGCGCCTCCCTCTATATCAACACAGCCGTGACCGCAGCAGGCAAGACCCTGGCGGTGGCGGGCACCTCCATTGACATGAGCGCCCTGAGCAAGCTCATCAGCGGCTACCGGATTGGCAAGAGCGGTCAAGTCTATCTGGCCGATATGGAGGGCAATATCGAGATCCACCCCGAGCAGGAGCAACAAGGCTCCGCCCACCATCAGCAATCCTTCCTCGACACCGTCAAACGGCTCATCCCCAACGCCCGGGAGCAAGTGGCGGTGGAAGCGCTGACGCTGGAGGGGCAGACCTACCTCATTGCGGTACGTTACATCCCCACCCTCAACCGGCTACTGATTGGCGAGATCAACGGTGCCGAACTGGAAGAGGGGCTGCTCGCCTCCCGCAAGCTGATCATCATGGTGTCACTGGCCATCGGCGGGCTGGCGATGCTGGCTTCGGCCTGGCTGGCTCACTCCATCAGCCGCCCCATTCGTCAGGCGGCCGATGGCATGCACCACATCACCGCCGATCGGGATCTGGTGACTCGCCTCGACTTCTCTGACAAATCCGAGCTGGGGATGATGGCCCAGAGCTTCAACCAGCTGATCCAGAGCCTGAACCAGAGCTTCTCCCGCTTCCAGCAGTCAGGCAGCGCCCTCTCGGCGCAGTCATCCCAATCCATGCAACAGGCCCAGGCGCTGGCGGGTGAAGCCTGCCAGCAGGCCCAGAGTATTCAGGAGCTGACCAATGTGGTCTCCATCATCGGCAACAACGCCGAGCAGATCGCCACCCGCTCGGAGGGAGTCAACGAGGTGACCCGGCGTATCGCCAGCCACATGATCGCCATCGAGCAGGATGTGACCCAAAGTGCCGAGCAACTCGATACCTTGCGCAACAGCATCGGCAGCTCCTCCGCCCTGCTGGAGGAGGTGGTCAAAGACAGCAACAACATCACCCAAATCATGAATCTGATCCGCGATGTGTCGAACCAGACCAACCTGCTGGCCCTCAACGCCGCCATCGAAGCGGCCCGCGCGGGGGAGATGGGCCGCGGCTTTGCCGTAGTTGCCGACGAAGTACGTCAACTGGCCGTGCGCACCCAAACTGCAACCAAGGATGTGCAGGATCTCATCTTGCGCCTGCAAGAGGGTACCCGTCAGGCCAGCAGCTCGATGGCGGACTCCCGCACCCTGAGCGAAGAGGGTTATAGCAGGATGCATCAGACCAGAGAGGTGCTGATCGATGCCACCAGCCAAATCAACCAGACCGCCCTCGAGATCAACGAGATCAGCGCGCTGGCACAGGCCCAGAATCAACAGATGGGGCAGGCCAGAACGGCGCTGGATGAGCTCGCCATGGTGGCCGAACTCCAGCGGGAACACGCGCAGGAGAGCAATATAGCCAGTAGTGAGCTGTTTGAGCTGGCCAAGGCCATCGACGAGCAGATCCGCCAATACCGGATTGGCTAGGTCCAGTCCCTCCCCCCTCTCAGTAACCAGCACGCCACCGCAAGGTGGCGTTTTCATTTTGCGAATCATTTTGCGCGCGATCCCGAAACGGGAATGCGGCGATAATCCACAAATCATTGATAGTTAACGGGAAAAAAGGTGGAACGGCCATTGCTTAGTGATATCAGACCCAACAGAGGGATATCGCCATGAAATCGACCACCACTCAAGCACCCGTAGCCCAGCCATCCGTCGCTCAAAAAGAGGCTCTGACCCCCCGAGAAGGAACCTTTCTGATGATGGTGGCCCAACTGGTGGTACTCACCAGCATCGTACTGGCGACCACCGCGGGTGGACTCTCCTGGCAGTGGACCCTGCTGCTGGCCATTGCGCCCGTGATCGGCGGCGCCCTGCTCAGCCGGGTGTGGGGCAAATTGCCTCGTTAAAGCCGTCTCGCCGCACACACCTTCCCGAACTCGCGGCCGACCCTCAACTCGGCCGTCTGTTTATCTGCTTGGCCGTACGACGTGGCGTTACAGGGTATGGCTTCTCAGCTGCTCTTTGAGAAAATCGAGCCAGACCCGCAGCCGGATGTCGCGCTGGGCATCGGAGTAAAACACCGCATTGATGGGGCGCGAGGCGCCGCTGTTGCTGCGCGCCAGCACCTCCACCAGAGCGCCGCTGGCCCGATCCGGCCCTGTCATAAAGTCCGACAGGCAGACGATCCCCTGCCCTGCCAGCGCCAGCTGACGCAAGGTTTCGCCGCTGCTGGCCCGCAGACTGGGGGTGATGGCAAAGCGATCCCCCTGCTCGGCACTGAGCAGCGGCCAGTGGTTGAGGTGATCGGGATGCAAAAAGCCCAGCAGCTCGTGGCCAGCCAGCAGATCCGCCGGCTGGCGCGGGGTACTGCGCTCGCTCAGGTAAGCGGGCGATGCCAGCAACCTTAGCCGCGAGTGGCCAAGCGGCAGGGCGCGCAGGGAAGAGTCGGCCAGCTCGCCGATACGGATGGCCATGTCCACCCGCCGCTCCATCAGATTGATAAAGCCCTCCGAGCTGTGCAATTGCAGCTCGATGGCGGGGTAGCGACGGCGAAACTCACCGATGATGGGCACCAACCGGTGCAGGATAAAGGGGGTGGCCGCATCGACCCGTAATATCCCCGCCGGCTGCGCCTTGCGCATCAGCAGGTGTCCCTCCGCCTCGCTCATCTCGGTCAGGATCTTCACCGCACGCTGATAGAACCAGCTCCCCTCTTCGGTCAGGCTGACCCGGCGGGTGGTGCGGTTGAGCAGCACGGTCGAGAGCTTCTCTTCCAGCCGCTTGATGCCACGGCTCACCACAGAATTGTCCATCCCCAGGTTCTCCGCCGCCTGGCGAAAACTGCCCGCCTCCACCACCGCCACAAACAGGGTCAGTTCATCAGAATGGGTCTTCATTGCTGTTATCCGGACAAGAGTGATGGGCCTTTATAGGTGCAGCCGCGCTGGATTAGCAAGTGAGCTCTGGTGCCACATCTTCGTTTGCACAGATAAATAACGAGCGGCCTTCATGTAGCAACAGGGCGGCTATCAAACGGCGTTTATGACCGTTATCACGGGTGGAGTGGATAATTTTGTGAATACGGCGCCGTTGTGGTCGCGGCAAGGGTGAAAGTACGGGTATCAATTAAGTCCTTTTCGTGTATTTTGTTTGGCGACTAATCAGATCAACGGGACTGAGCTCCCTTCTTCCAGTGATCTGCTATTCGGAACGACTATTTAACTACGGTCATTGAACCTATTTACAGATACATCCAGTTACAAAAAAACCACTTTTATATACGCTATATGCGCGGTGAATCACATTTCCTTCCTACCTAATAAATGTTTGATTGACACAATTTTTTGTTTACATTTAATAGATGCGAACGAGCCCACACAGGATGGAGCTATTAATATTAAATTTAATAGTGAAATGAAATTTTCGACATGATACAGGCTCAGTAGATACAACCAATCACAATAGGTGTTTAAAAATGAAGAAAACAAAAATAGCAATTTTATTGATTACCTTGACATCATTATCAACCCCCACGCTAGCTTTAGAAACAATGAGCTCTTTTGCTACAAGAGCAAACATTGACACAGATAATGTAAATTACATAAATTTTAACAAAAAGTTAATTGAGTCACGTAAAAACAATGATCGTCACACACCTAGCTACAACGACATAATACAGAAGACTTTAGAAGAAGGGGAAGTATTTCTATTTGATTTTAGTGACATTAAAAAGAAAGAAGATATTGAAGTCGCGAAAGAGAAATTCAGAAAAACAATTCCAATTTCTTTTGATGAAAATGCCATCGTGGTCAGTCGACATAATGGCAAAGTCATGCTAACTCCCATAGATACAGACAAGGCCGAGCTGATTCACGATACCTTATATAAAATAGAACAATTAAGTGATTTGAGTGACATCTCTCCAGCAACTAATTTTAGCTATCAAGGTGAATTCAACCAACAAATCCCTATGATTGAGTATTACCTCAATCTCAATAACTCAAGTGTTATACAGAACTCAACCTGTGGAGTTAGCTGGGATGGTAGTACCATATCCACCTGTAAAGACAGAGATATCGACTTAATATTCTTGGTATCGCTAGCAAGCTCCGAGAAATCTGGGATGTCTAATAATGGTAAATTCGTAAGGGTTAGCATTGGTAAAGAAACTCAAGGCCGTGGGATCACGCTAAACCATGAGGCCATCAGAACAATTAAAAACAAAGAAAAATATAGTAGCACTGAGTTCATGAGTGCTCCAATTATTGAGGCAGCAACCTTCACTGTTAAATCAGACAAAAATTCACCATCTAAAGCAAGAGCCCGTATCTTCAATTCGTTCCCTGAAAATATCAATCCTGAAAGCAGTATTAGCCAGGGGAATAAAGTCACTTATAATGCAACACTAAGTGTTACGGCGAAGCAGCCTACGCTCACCACAAGTGTCACCTCAGAACAAAGTCGCAATGTTACGATCGCATCAAGAGAGTATGCAGTATCAAAAAGATTACTTAATGACCCCAGCGGCAGTGATGAAGCAATTTTTTCATGGGAGAGGAAACAGTTTAATAATGCCAAAGATAACATGAGGTGGTATGGCGCTCAAAACTCTTTAAATAGAAAAGACCCATTGATGTATGACAATATATCTCAAATGTCTTACGAGAATTTCATGCCTAGCTTTGATGTTACCTTTGTGAACGATGAAAAAGGAAAGGCTGGCACAGGAACGTTTAACATTGAAGCCGTAATTACACCCAAAGTATTCAAAGCATATGGCGATGTTATCTGTAGTACCACCCCAATTTGTAGAACAAAATTCAGAGGCGAGTCTATCCAGGCACCGCCATTGAAAGCAAATATTTCATTTAAAGTGGATTGGGATAACCCTGTATTTATTGGTCAGTGGCCAGTAAATCTACAATTGGGAGGAGTATCAAGCAAATGCACTAGCATCATTGGAAACAATAACTCACCAACATTCACTTTTGAGACCTGTGATATTAACAACAATAAGAAACAGGGTTTCTTTATGGATAAATTTGGAAGACTACAAAGTATTTCCGCCATTGGGTACTGCTTAGAAAGAACATCAGATGATATCAGCAAGCACGGCGTATCCATGGGGCTATGTAATGACAATATGAAGCTTGAGCAGCATTGGGTATGGGATGGTGACACCCTGATTAACCAGCTTTATAAAGAGCAAGTTTTCGTAAATATTAGCAATAACGATGTTATTCTTGCAAAGGACAAACCACAAGGTAGCAACCCAATTTCTTATAGTCGTTTCCTGGAGTTATTTACCCCGATGTAGGAACCCCCACACTTCAATAGCGAAAAAAGTTAATGAAATTAATTTTCAAGGGTGCATGATGCGCCCTTTTTTCATTGTCATAAATAATCGTTCATGCACAGGTCATTAAGAAAGCGCACTATTTAAAACGCTTTTCAAACATCCTGTTTTGTATCAATGTCATCTGCTTGGTCCAACGGACATTTTTAGCCAAATAAACGGAGACCCACGCCACCCCCTCCCTGATCTCACCCATCGCACGATGCGCAACTGCTTCTAATATCGGCAACCACCACGTAACGCTATACCTCGCCGCTTTCAGTCTGGATAGTCCTTCGTTCATCAGCGTATGAGCCCTCCGTCGCTTCATCTCTAACGACGACTGGCTAGCCCTCCCCTTCTGCAAGGGTTTTCCGGCCGGTCACAAAGCCCTTGAGCCGTTGTGCAATTTCCACTCCTTCGGCGCAGCTAAAGCACAACACTCCGCCAAAGTCGGGGTCTGGCGGAGTGTTATTTTGTGGCTATACCTCAGGGGGATCCATTTCCTTCTGTAGGGAGCAACCCAAACATGTTGAACTGGATCCTGGATTCAGAACTGGCCATTCAGACCCAGGCGGATAGTGTCGTTACGCTCGTTCGTGCCAAGAGCTGTTTTGTACGAAACCCCCACTTGCCAGACGCGTCCGAGGTTAAAGTCCACGCCCATTTCCAAACTAGCAAAATCGCTGTCCACCGCGTCGGGCTTGAGCTGGTACAGGGTGCCTTCGTCACCCTGATCGATGTAGCGCATCTTGTAGTCGCTACTGTTACTGAAGTTGTGGCCCCAGGCCAGGCCGACCTTGGGCGTGACCAAACCGATTTGGGTCGTCAGATCGTAGCTCGATCGCACGCCGAGGTAGGAGGTGAAGTTCTGCTGGCGCTGCTTGTCGTAGGACAAGCCGTAAATGCCGCCGCCACTTTCACGGTAGGCATCCAGGTATGTGCTGCTGGCGTTCAAGCGGCCGTAGGGCGTCAGCGACATAGGCCCCTGGCGGTATTCATTGCTGGCAGTCAGGGAGGCGAACAACTGATCGGCATCCCGCGAGCCACGGACATAATCATCGGCGCTGCCAGTGATGTAGCGGCGCGAGTCGAAGCTGATGCGGTTGTAGCCCAGCAGGCCGTCGGCATGCACCTGCGGTGCCAAGTTCAGGCTCAGGTAGGTGGCGATGCCGATAGAATCCCCATCGCTGCGAGTGTCGTGTTTACCGATGTCACTGCGGTCATTGCCGTAGCCGATACCGACACCAGCAATGGCGGTCGGCGACAGACGATAGTCGACACCGACGCCCAGGCTCAGGGTGGTGAAGCTGTTGTCCTGCGCACCCTGTGCATGGGTCGAGCCGACGCTGACGAAGCCGTCGCTCCAGAACGCCATGGCATCCTGTTTGCAGTTGTTCTGCCGGGAGGTAGCGACTTCGCGTTTCTCCTGCTCGGTCTGGTTAGCCGAGTTCTCCAGCTGGCTCTGGACGGCTTTGGCGATCTGGCCCAACGGTACGTCGCGGCCTTCGTTGCGCAAGCTGGCATTGAACGAATTGCGGTCGCAACTCATCTGGTGCAGCTGTTCAAGACGCCGATTGAAGTTGTCCATCTGGATGGTGGCAAAACGCTCGGCTGCGCGGGTCTGGGCGTTGAGCAGGCCGATGACCTCTTCGTCTTTGGTCGGGTCCGGGCGCTCCTGGATCATGAAGCTGACAGTGCTCACGGCACGGGCTCCGCTACCATTCTCCAGGCTGAAGCTGACGACCGCAGTGCCGACGAAGGCGGCCGAAGGCACGAAACTCATTGAGAAGCGGCCGGTCATCATCGCCCGTCCAGCCGATGCCGGTGTGACCGACCCCAGTGTAGCCTGGGTGAACGGGCCACCGGTGGCGCCCTGGGTCAAGTCGACGGTGGCCGACTGGCCCGCCGCCAGGATCTGGCTGGAGGCCGGCACGTTGATCTCCATGGCGGCGATGGTGATCGAGTAGGCCTGGGAGCAGCTGGCGCCGTTGGCATCGGTAACAGTAATGGTCAGGTTACTGGTGCCGGTGGTGCTCGGCGTGCCACTGACCAGACCGCTGGCGCTGTTCAGGCTCAGGCCCTCCGGCAGGCTGCCGTTGCTGATGCTGTAACTGTAGGGCGCGGCGCCGCTGGAGACGCTCAGGGTCGCGCTGTAGCCCGTGCCGACGGAGCCGTTGCTCAGTGAGCCAGGGCTCAAGGTAATGCTCGGTGCACTGACGGTAATGGTCACCGTGGCCGGGCTGGAGGTGCCGCTGGCGTTGGTGGCTGTGTAGGTGAAACTGTCAGCGCCAGAGAAGCCAGCAGTCGGGCTGTAGGTGATGCTGGTGCCGCTGGCGCTGGCGGTGCCATGGCTGGCAGCGCTGGCCACGGCAACGCTGCTGGCGGCACCGCTGATGTTCAGGGTGATCGGGTTGGCGCTGCTGTTGGCCGCCACCGTGGCGCTGACGGCGTTGGCCACCGGTGCTTGGGCGCCGATGGTGAGCGTGTAGGCCTGCACACCGCTGGCGCTGTTGGCGTCGGTGGCGGTCACGCTCAGGTTGCTCGTGCCGCTGGCGCTTGGTGTGCCACTGATCACCCCGGTGCTGGTATTCAAGCTGAGGCCAGCCGGCAGAGCACCTGCAGTGATGGCGTAGGTGTAAGGCGCTGTGCCGCCGGAGGCACTCAGGGTCTCGCTGTAGCCCGTGCCGACGGAGCCGTTGCCCAGCGTCGTCGGGCTCAGGCTGATACTCGGTGCACTGACGGTAATGGTCACCGTGGCCGGGCTGGAGGTGCCGCTGGCGTTGGTGGCGGTGTAGGTGAAACTGTCGGCGCCAGAGAAGCCAGCTGTCGGGGTGTAGGTGATGCTGGTGCCGCTGGCGCTGGCGGTGCCATGGCTGGCAGCGCTGGCCACGGCGACGCTGCTGGCGGCGCCGCCGCTGATGTTCAGGGTGATCGGGTTGGCGCTGCTGTTGGCCGCCACCGTGGCG
Organism: Aeromonas popoffii; assembly: GCF_000820025.1. Classification (GTDB taxonomy): domain Bacteria; phylum Pseudomonadota; class Gammaproteobacteria; order Enterobacterales; family Aeromonadaceae; genus Aeromonas; species Aeromonas popoffii. The sequence goes on along the minus strand of NZ_CDBI01000034.1, from coordinate 380 downwards.
CTGACGGCGTTGGCCACCGGTGCTTGGGCGCCGATGGTGAGCGTGTAGGCCTGCGAACCGCTGGCGCTGTTGGCGTCGGTGGCAGTCACGCTCAGGTTGCTCGTGCCGCTGGCGCTTGGTGTGCCACTGATCACCCCGGTGCTGGTATTCAGGTTGAGGCCAGCCGGCAGAGCACCGGCAGTGATGGCGTAGGTGTAGGGCGCGGTGCCGCCGGAGGCGCTCAGGGTCTCGCTGTAGCTCGTGCCGACGGCGCCGTTGCCCAGCGTCGTCGGGCTCAGGCTGATACTCGGTGCACTGACGGTAATGGTCACCGTGGCCGGGCTGGAGGTGCCGCTGGCGTTGGTGGCGGTGTAGGTGAAACTGTCGGCGCCAGAGAAGCC
>NZ_CDBI01000033.1:49772-87951 GCF_000820025.1 Aeromonas popoffii | reverse complement strand
GATCTATGGGGTCAAATCCAATGACAGCCCTCCCTCCCCCTTCACCCGGAAGTGACTGGGATGGATTTTTCCTTCCCCCTCTTGCCCCCCGTCTTTTCCCTCTTTTCAATAAAATGGAAAGCCGCAACTGGAGTCTTCGATAGTCCCCCATAGCCCCCGCAAGGCGTGCTCGGTGCACTCTCTCACAGGGAAGGAGCAGGATGAGGCAGAGCCCGTGTATCGCTCGTAGCAAGCCACCAGATAGCAACAGGGGCAGAAGAGTATGACTCCCCTGCCCCTGCGGCATATCAACGGCAGTGTGGGCCGGATAACGGCTTGGCTGGCCTGGGTTCAACTCGCCCAGGTGATGATGTGATCGATCCACTCACCGGCATGGGCTTCGTGGACCACCTTACCGCGCACCGACTGACCGGCCTGATGCATGGCGGAGCGACTGCCGGTGATCAGTGGATGCCATTCGGGCAGGATCTGCCCCTCGGCCAGCAGCCGGTAGGCACAGGTCGAGGGCAGCCAGTCATACTCGGCAATCTTGTCGACCGTGATCTGCAGGCAATCGGGCTCTTTCTGGAAGCGGTTGCCGTAATCGGAACACTGGCAGGTCTTGGTATTGAGCAGATCGCAGGCAACGTTGGTGAACACCAGTTCGTCGGTATCCTCATCAATAAGCTTGTTCAGGCAACACTTGCCGCAGCCGTCACACAGGGACTCCCACTCCGTCATGGTCATCTGTTGCAGGCTCTTTTCCTGCCAAAAAGGAGTTGGCTGCATTTTCTCGACTTGCTGCATGGAGGGGCTCGCTAAATAGACCAGTAAAGCGCGTGGTTATACGCCTTATGGCCCAATTTTTCAAGATAAACGGGGAAACGCCTGATCTGCACAAGGTTGGATAAACAGTGTGATTCGCTGCGCTAAGCGCCAACCTATTACATTTTTAGTTTGTAGGACGGGTAATCCACCGTTTACCAAAGCCCAGCAATCGAGAATGATAAATGGGGCGTGTTCTTTATAATGGCTTCGCGAGCGTCCGATTACGCCTACCGGCTAATCGAACCTACAACTCTGATTTGATGTGAACGGGCAATGGTCATGGCTCATCCCCTCGACAGTGACTTATCAAGCCAAGTTCAGCATTACGCCGCTGTCAAAAAGGTGGGTGTCCCAGATTTCCACTGTAAACGTTGGGCCTCACTTCGTTCAGCACCAACCTACCTTTTTAGCCCAACATACGAGAGAATACGTGTGTGCCAATAAAGCCACAAAATAATATATTCAACCCTATTACATACATGTTTCTTCACAGCCGCAGCCATGATAATGTGAATTTACATTTCAGAACCTTGCATACCACACCTTTTTCAAGAGGCTCACCATGAACCCAGAAAAAATTCAATCTGATATTGATGCGCTGTTAACCTATATGAATGATGATTTGGAGAACTTAGGTGAAACAATCAAAGCTGTCTATTTTGAATTTAATAAAAATGAAAGTGATAGAGTAGCTATCGATGAGAAACTAGATTGGCCAGAAGAACATTTGTTTAAAATAATAAATATTTGCAACTCTCGCGGACTTTTAACTAAAAACTTTAGGGATTTTTCACAGATTAAATTAACCGAAGAGGGTCAAAGCAGGGCTATCTCCGTCAAACATGGTAAAGACCGCTCATATGAGTTAGGTGCCAGTATGCAAATATCAACATTGAATGTTAATGCGCCCTCCCAAATTGGAAATGGAAACACTCAAAATATAAAAACCATTTTCAACCAATTAATTCAAGATATTGACAGTTCTCAGGCTTCAACAGAAGAAAAGGGCGAAGCAAAAAACCGGCTTGCTAAGTTTCTCGAACACCCCCTAGTTAACTCCATAGTTGGAGGGGTAGCAGGTTCACTAACTGGACTTATTTAATTATGGAAGATTTACATAAAACGATTAAGTTACGCTGCACTTTTTGTCACTCTGAACAGTTTGCCATACCTTATTCTGATTACACTCCCCCCAGCCATAGTTTTGTTGTATGTGCTAATTGTGGTAGAGAAAATGATGTCACCTCTTTATTGATTACAGCAAAATCAAAAGGACTTTCGATAGCACAAGACTATGCAGAAGAATTAATTGATAAAATCAAAGAGGATATAACCAAAGCATTTAAGAACAATAAGTTCATAAAAATAAAGTAACTTAACGACCTATCATTCATCACTGACAACAAATGTAGTGAATTGTGGGCTAGAATAGCAAAGCGTATTCGGATGCACACGGTAAATTACGAACCAGAACAATAAAAAAGCCGCCTATTTGGCGGCATTTTTATTAGAGATAACAAGCTAAACAGAATTACCAGCCGGTTACTTCACGCAGGGCCTTGCCGATATCGGCAAGGGAACGCACGGTTTTCACGCCGGCATCTTCCAGGGCGGCAAATTTCTCTGCTGCCGTGCCTTTACCACCGGCGATGATGGCGCCCGCATGACCCATGCGCTTGCCAGCCGGGGCTGTGACACCCGCGATATAGGAGACCACCGGCTTGGTGACGTGGGCCTTGATGTAGGTCGCCGCTTCTTCCTCGGCGCTGCCGCCGATCTCGCCGATCATCACGATGGCTTCGGTCTTGGGATCGTTCTGGAACATCTCCAGAATGTCGATGAAGTTGGAACCCGGGATGGGGTCACCACCGATACCGACACAGGTGGACTGGCCGAAGCCCTCGTCCGTGGTCTGCTTGACCGCTTCGTAGGTCAGGGTGCCGGAGCGGGAGACGATACCCACCTTGCCCGGCTTGTGAATGTGGCCCGGCATGATGCCGATCTTGCACTCACCCGGGGTGATCACACCCGGGCAGTTCGGGCCTATCATGCGCACGCCTGTCTCTTGCAGCTTCACCTTGACCTCGAGCATGTCCAGGGTCGGGATGCCTTCGGTGATGGTGACGATGAGCTTGATGCCCGCGTCGATGGCTTCCAGGATGGCGTCCTTGCAGAACGGCGCTGGCACATAGATGACGGAAGCGGTGGCGCCGGTCACTTCGACTGCGTCACGCACGGTATTGAACACCGGCAGGCCCAGGTGGGTGGTGCCACCCTTGCCCGGCGACACGCCGCCGACCATCTGGGTACCGTAGGCAATCGCCTGTTCGGAGTGGAAGGTACCCTGACCGCCGGTGAAGCCCTGGCAGATCACCTTGGTGTCTTTGTTGATCAGAACGCTCATTATTTGGCCTCCGCTGCTTTAACCACTTGCTGAGCTGCGTCAGTCAGACTCGTTGCGGCGATGATATTGAGGCCGCTGTCGGCCAGTTTACGGGCACCCAGTTCGGCATTGTTGCCTTCCAGACGCACTACCACGGGCACCTTGACCCCCACTTCCTTGACCGCGCCGATAATGCCTTCCGCGATCATGTCGCAACGCACTATGCCGCCGAAGATGTTGACCAGTACGGCCTGCACCTTGCTGTCAGAGAGGATGATCTTGAACGCCTCGGTCACGCGCTCCTTGGTAGCGCCGCCGCCGACGTCCAGGAAGTTGGCCGGTGAGCCGCCGTGCAAATTGACGATGTCCATGGTACCCATGGCCAGACCCGCACCGTTGACCATGCAGCCGATGTTGCCATCGAGCGCCACATAGTTCAGCTCCCACTGAGCGGCATGCGCTTCGCGGGGGTCATCCTGAGACGGGTCGTGCATCTCGCGCAGCTTGGGCTGACGATACAGCGCGTTGGCGTCGATGTTGATCTTGCCATCCAGGCAGTGCAGGTTGCCCTGGGTCGTGATCACCAGCGGGTTGATTTCCAGCAGGGCGAAGTCGCAATCCAGGAACATCTGACCCAGACCCATGAAGATCTTGGTGAACTGCTTGATCTGATCGCCGACCAGACCCAGCTTGAAGGCCAGCTCGCGCGCCTGATAGGCCTGCGGGCCTACCAGCGGATCGATGGCGGCCTTGTGAATGAGTTCCGGGGTTTCGTGGGCGACTTTCTCAATCTCCACGCCACCTTCGGTAGAGGCCATGAAGACCACGCGACGGCTGCCACGATCGACCACGGCGCCCAGATAGAGCTCCTTGGCGATGTCGGTGCAGGATTCCACCAGGATCTTGGTAACCGGCTGACCGTTGGCGTCAGTCTGATAGGTCACCAGGTTCTTGCCGAGCCAGTTCTGGGCAAAGGCGCGGATCTCGTCCTTGCTCTTGGCCAGCTTGACGCCGCCCGCTTTACCGCGGCCACCGGCGTGGACCTGGCACTTGACGACCCAGGTGGTGCCGCCAATTTTATCGGCCGCTTCGGCCGCTTCCTGCGGGGTAGCACAGGCATAACCTTCGGAGACCGGCAGGCCATACTCGGCAAACAGCTTTTTTGCCTGATATTCATGCAGATTCATAGATGCTCTATCCGTGTTGTAGGTATTTCCGTCCGGGGCTCGTGTTTCTCAATCCCCTGTGAATGGGGGCCTGGGCGGCCCCTCGTTATCTTTCTAATTTGCTCGGAATGTCGCTGATTGCCTAGACATCCAGCAACAGACGGGTCGGGTCTTCCAGCAGCTCCTTGATGGAGACCAGGAAGCCCACCGACTCACGACCGTCGACGATGCGGTGATCATAAGAGAGGGCCAGGTACATCATCGGCAGGATCTCGACCTTGCCATCGACTGCCATGGGTCTGTCCTGGATCTTGTGCATCCCCAGGATGGCGCTTTGCGGCGGGTTGATGATGGGGGTGGACATCAGGGAGCCAAACACGCCACCGTTGGTGATGGTGAAGTTGCCGCCAGTCAGTTCATCCACGGTCAGCTTGCCGTCGCGGCCCTTGCCCGCCAGATCCTTGATGGCCTTCTCGATGTCGGCCAGGCTCATGTTGTCGCAATCGCGCAGCACCGGCGTCACCAGCCCGCGCGGGGTGGAGACAGCGATACTGACGTCGAAGTAGTTGTGGTAGACGATGTCGTCACCATCCAGCGCCGCGTTCACTTCCGGGTAGCGCTTCAAGGACTCCACCACCGCCTTGACGTAGAAGGACATGAAGCCGAGCTTGATGCCGTGCTTCTTCTCGAAGATCTCGCCGTACTGCTTGCGCAGTTTCATGATGGGCGCCATGTTGATCTCGTTGAAGGTGGTCAGCATGGCGGTGGTGTTTTTGGCTTCCAGCAGACGCTCGGCAATACGCTTGCGCAGACGGGTCATGGGCACACGTTTCTCGGTGCGACCAACCAGCGGCGCTACCGCAGCCACAGGGGCAGCAGCGACCGGCGCAGCGGCAGGCTTGTTGCCACCCTTGATGAAAGCTTCCACATCTTCCTTGCTGATGCGACCACCCTTGCCGGTGCCGGTCAGCTTGGTCACGTCGATGGCATGCTCTGCCACCAGACGGCGTACCGCGGGGCTTAAGGCCTCGGCGCCATCATCGGCAACCGCGTCTACCGGCTTCTCTTTGGTCTCTTCACCGGCCACGGGAGCTGGCTTGAGCGTGGCGATCAGCTGGCGGGACAACACGGTCGCCCCTTCCGCTTGCAGGATGTCGCCGAGGACGCCGGCTTCCGGCGCGGGGACTTCCAGCACGACTTTATCGGTTTCGATGTCAACCAGTACTTCGTCACGGGCAACCAGATCACCCGGCTTCTTGTGCCAAGTGGCGATGGTGGCATCCGCCACTGATTCCGGCAGGTCCGGTACCTTGATCTCGATAGTCATGTAATCAGTTCCTTGTTACTTCTTGTTCAGGGCTTAGGCCAGAGTAAGGGCGTCTTCCACCAGGGCTTTCTGCTGCTTGGTGTGGACCGACATGTAACCGACGGCAGGAGAGGCCGAGGCCGGACGACCGGCATAACGCAGACGGGCACCGCTTGGCAGCACACCATCGTAGTGGTGACGGGTGCAGTACCAGGCACCCTGGTTCTGCGGCTCTTCCTGACACCAGACAAAATCGGTGACGTGGTCGTAATCGGCAAGAATGGCGCGCACTTCTGCTTCCGGGAAGGGATAGAGCTGTTCAATCCGCACCAGGGCCACATCATGCTGCTCGGCCTTGCGACGGGCATCGAGCAGGTCGTAGTAGACCTTGCCGGAGCAGAACACCACCCGTTTGACCCCTTTGGGATCCAGCGCATCGATCTCGCCGATGGCGTTCTGGAAGGTGCCTTGCGCCAGCTCTTCGAGCTTGCTGACCGCCATCGGGTGGCGCAGCAGGGATTTGGGCGACATCACGATGAGCGGGCGGCGCATCGGGCGGATCACCTGGCGACGCAGCATGTGATAGACCTGAGCCGGGTTGGAGGGCACGCACACCTGCATGTTGTGCTCGGCGCACATTTGCAGATAACGCTCCAGACGGGCGGAGGAGTGCTCCGGGCCCTGGCCCTCGTAACCGTGCGGCAGCAGCATGGTCAAGCCGCACATACGGCCCCACTTTTGCTCGCCGGAGGAGAGGAACTGGTCGATCACCACCTGGGCACCGTTGGCGAAGTCGCCAAACTGGGCTTCCCAGATGGTGAGGCCGGCCGGCTCGGCGCTGGCATAACCATATTCAAACGCCAGTACCGCCTCTTCGGACAAAACGGAGTCGAAGACTTCGAATGGACCCTGTTCATCGTGGATATTGCACAGCGGCGTGTAGGTGCTGGCATCGTTCTGGTTGTGCAGGACGGCGTGGCGGTGGAAGAAGGTGCCACGGCCGGAATCCTGCCCCGTGATGCGGATGCGCGAGCCCTTGGCTACCAACGAGGCGTAGGCCAGGGTCTCGGCAAAGCCCCAGTCCACCAGCTTGTCACCGGCGGCCATGGTGCGTCTGTCTTCGTAAATCTTCTCGACCTGGCGTTGCAATACATGGGCAGCCGGATACTGACTGACCCGCTCACCCAGTGACTTGAGCTCATCAAGCGCCAGGCTGGCGTCATAGTGCATGGCCCAGTCGTGGCCCAGATACGGGGTCCAGTCGACGGAGTGCAGCTCCATCGGCCGCCACTCCTTGACTACCCGCTCCCCCTTGTCCAGGGCATCGCGATAGTCATTGACCTGGGTAGTGGCCAGCTCCTGGTTGATGCTGCCTTCCGCCACCAGCTGATCGGCGTAGATCTTGCGCGGGGTCGGATGCTGTTTGATCTTCTGGTACATCAAGGGCTGGGTTGCGCTGGGCTCGTCCGCCTCGTTGTGACCGTGACGACGGTAGCAGACCAGCTCGATCACCACGTCGCGTTTGAAGGTGTTGCGGTAATCCAGTGCAATCTGGGTCACCAGCACCACGGCTTCCGGATCGTCACCGTTGACGTGCAGCACGGGGGCCTGCACCGCTTTGGCGATGTCGGTGCAATATTCGGTGGAGCGCACGTCACGCATGTTGGAGGTGGTGAAGCCCACCTGGTTATTGATGACGATGCGCACAGTCCCGCCCACGCCATAGGCACGGGTCTGGGACATGTTGAAGGTCTCGGCAACCACACCCTGCCCGGCGATGGCCGAGTCACCGTGAATGGTGATGGGCAGGACGCTGGAGCCATCCTTGTCACCCCGTCTGTCCATACGGGCACGGACCGAGCCGATGACCACAGGGTTGACGATTTCGAGGTGAGACGGGTTGAACGCCAGCGCCAGGTGGACGTTGCCGCCCGGGGTCGCAAAATCGGAGGAGAAGCCCATGTGGTACTTCACATCCCCTGTGCCCCAGGACTCGCCATGCTTGCCGGCGAACTCGTCGAACAGCTCCTGCGCCCGTTTGCCGAGCACGTTGATCAGCACGTTCAGGCGACCACGGTGGGCCATGCCGATGACGGCCTCCTTGCAGCCCTGCTCACCGGCGCGACGGATCAGCTCCTTGAGCATGGGCACCATGGCATCGCCCCCTTCCAGCGAGAAGCGCTTGGCACCGGGGAACTTGGCGCCCAAGTATTTTTCCAGCCCTTCGGCGGCGGTCAGGCTCTCGAGGATACGAGTCTTCTCCTCAATGCTATAGCTGCCCTTGGCCTCGATGGATTCGAGTCTGTCCTGCAGCCAGCGCTTCTCCTCGGTGGAGGTAAGGTGCATGTAATCGGCACCTATGCTGCTGCAGTAGGTTTTCTTGAGCGAGGCGTAGAGATCGGAGAGCACCATGGTCTCGCGACCAATCGCGTAGGAGCCCACATTGAAGGTGGCCTCCATGTCGGCGCCCTGCAGGTTGTGGAAGGCAGGATCCAGTTCGGCAACGGTTTCACGGGTCCAGAGTCCCAGGGGATCCAGATTGGCATTCTGGTGACCACGGAAGCGGAAGGCGTTGATCAGTTGCAGCACCCGTACCTGTTTCGCATCCACTTGCGGATCGGACACAGCCGCACTGTAACGGGAGGGATCCTTGGCCAAACGACGGAAATAATCGCGGACTCGGGAATGAGGTTGTTCTACCGCATGGCCATTGACCTGAGGCAGCTGTTCAAACAGGCTGCGCCACTCGTCGGCTACGGATTCGGGGTCTTCCAGGAAGGATTCGTACAAATCCTCAATATAGCTTGCATTCGCACCAGCCAGGTGAGATGACTCCAACCAGGCCTTCATCACGCCGTTATGCATTTCTATCCCTTGTACATCTTGTTCACTGCAGCGCAGCTTGTAGGGTTTAAATAGCCATCCTGCCATGGGGACGGATGGCTATCCAGAGGTCGGGCCTGGCGCGTGACGCCCTGGCCCTGATACTAAACAGCCCGATTGAGCAGCATCGACTTGATCTGACCGATGGCCTTGGTCGGGTTCAAGCCTTTGGGACAGACGTTCACGCAGTTCATGATGCCGTGGCAACGGAACACGCTGAAGGCGTCATCCAGGTTACCCAGTCGTTCGCTGGCGGCGGTGTCGCGGCTGTCGGCCAACCAGCGATAGGCGGCGAGCAGCCCGGCCGGGCCGATGAACTTGTCCGGGTTCCACCAGAAGGAGGGGCAAGAAGTGGAGCAGCAGGCACAGAGAATACACTCGTACAGGCCATCCAGCTTGGCGCGCTCTTCGGGGGATTGCAGGTGCTCACGCACGGGCGGCAATTTCTCATCGTTGATGAGGAAGGGTTTGACCTTCTCCCACTGGGTGTAGAACTGGGTCATGTCGATCACCAGATCGCGGATCACCGGCAGGCCAGGCAAGGGGCGAATAATGACGCTATTGCCCTTTTTCAGCAGATCGGAGAGCGGGGTGATGCAGGCAAGACCGTTCTTGCCATTCATGTTGAGACCGTCTGATCCACAGACCCCTTCGCGGCAGGAGCGGCGGAAGGCGAGCGTGGGATCCAGCTCTTTCAGCTGGATCAGTGCATCGAGCACCATCATGTCGGAACCTTCAGGAATATCAAGACGATAATCCTTCATATAGGGGACGTTATCAACATCCGGATTGTATCTATAGACAGAGAATGTGACGTTCATTGTGTTTGGCTCCGCAATCATTAAGTCCGCACCTTGAAGAAGCGAGATGGGAAGGCCTCCCACCTCTGCACAGACCGGCGAATGTAGCGATACGCCGATAATGTGACCTTCATTGTGCTTGTCTCCGCCATTGGTCAGTAAGTCCGCACCTTGGGTGGGAATGCCTCACGGGTTTTCGGAGACATGTTGACAGCGCGACGGGTCATGGACTCGGTGTCCGGATGATAGAGGCTATGGCACAGCCAGCCCTCATCGTCGCGATCCGGGAAATCGAAGCGGCTGTGGGCACCACGACTCTCGGTACGGAAGTTGGCCGCCACCGCAGTGGCAAACGCCGTCTCCATCAGGTTGTCCAGCTCCAGGCACTCGATGCGCTGGGTGTTGAACTCCTTGGAGGTGTCGTCCAGACGGGCATTCTTCAGCCGCTCGCGGATGCGCTTCAGCTCGGCCAGCCCTTCGGCCATGGCATCCCCTTCACGGAACACGGAGAAGTTGTTCTGCATGCAGGTCTGCAGATCCTTGCGGATCTGAACCGGATCTTCCCCGTCGCGGTTGTTCTCCCAGCGATTGAAACGGGCCAGCGCGGCGGCCAGATCAGACTCGGAAGCCTCGCGGCCATGTTCCATCTCACCCAGGGTGTTGACCAGGTGCATGCCCGCAGCGCGGCCAAACACGATCAGATCCAGCAGCGAGTTGCCACCCAGACGGTTGGCACCGTGTACCGAGACGCAGGCGATTTCGCCCACGGCAAACAGACCGACCACGGGGACGTCGTTGCCATCTTTATCCTGCGTCAGACACTGGCCATTCACGTTGGTCGGCACGCCGCCCATCATGTAGTGGCAGGTCGGGATGATGGGGATGGGTTCTTTGACCGGATCCACATGGGCGAAGGTGCGAGAGAGCTCGCAGATACCCGGCAGACGGGATTCGAGCACCTCTTTGCCGAGGTGATCCAGCTTGAGCTTGATGTGCGGGCCCCAGGGGCCGTCACAACCGCGGCCTTCACGGATCTCGATCATGATGGAACGGGCCACCACGTCGCGGCCAGCCAAGTCCTTGGCGTTCGGCGCATAACGCTCCATGAAGCGCTCGCCGTCTTTGTTGAGCAGATAACCGCCTTCACCACGGCACCCTTCGGTCACCAGCACCCCTGCCCCGGCGATGCCGGTCGGGTGGAACTGCCAAAACTCCATGTCCTGCACCCCTACCCCGGCGCGCAGCGCCATGCCGACACCGTCACCGGTGTTGATGTGGGCATTGGTGGTGGACTGGTAGATACGACCGGCGCCGCCGGTGGCCAGCACAGTGGCTTTGGCCTTGAAGTAGACGACTTCACCACTCTCCATGTCGATGGCGGTACAGCCAACGATGTGACCGTCCTGGTTTTTCACCAGATCCAGCGCATACCACTCGGAGAAGACGGTGGTCTTGTTCTTTACGTTCTGCTGATAGAGGGTGTGCAGCAAAGCGTGACCGGTACGGTCGGCCGCAGCCGCTGTGCGGGCCGCCTGTTCACCACCAAAATTCTTGGACTGGCCGCCAAACGGACGCTGATAGACGGAGCCATTGTCAAAGCGGGAGAAGGGCAGGCCCATGTTCTCCAGCTCATAGACGGCCTCGGGGCCCGTCTTGCACATGTATTCGATCGCTTCCTGGTCGCCGATATAATCGGAACCTTTCACCGTGTCATACATGTGCCACTGCCAGTTGTCGTCGTGGGCATTGCCCAGCGCAACCGTGATCCCGCCCTGGGCAGAAACCGTGTGAGAACGGGTCGGGAAGACTTTGGATAACAGAGCGCAGCTCTTGCCGGACTGGGCAATCGAGAGCGCGGCGCGCATGCCGGCCCCACCAGCACCGATCACGACCGCATCAAATTCACGAGTTGGAATAGTCACCTTACACCCCCCACAGTACAACGAAGCCGGTCATCAAATAGACAAACAGCACCACTACCAGGGCAAATTGCAGCGCACCGCGCAGCCCCACCGGCTTGATATAGTCGGTCAGTATCTGCCACAGACCGATCCAGGCATGGATCAATACGCACAGCAGCGCCAACAGGGTGAATACCTTGGTGAAGGTTTTGGCGAAGAAGCCGGTCCACACCTCGTAGCTGATGTCATTGAACGCGACAAAGCCAACCAGATAGAGGACGTAAGCCGTCATGATGAGGGCGGTGGCACGGATCAGGATGTAATCATGAACACCGCTGCGCCCGAATGTTGCAGAATTGGTTACCATACCAGTACTCCCGCCAATACCGCCAAAACCGCGGTGATCACGAAGGCCACACGGGCACTCTGATTACCGGATTCCAGCTCTTCCCAATAGCCCATGTCCATGACCAGATGACGCAGACCGCCCACAATGTGGTACGCCAGCGCAGTCAGGATCCCCCACAACACGAATTTGACCAGGAAGTTGTCCATGATGGACACCACGGTTTCAAATCCTTCGGGAGAGGCGAGTGAAGTACCAAGCATCCACAGCAAGACAGAGAGCGCCACAAAGGTGATCACCCCTGAGACACGATGCAAGATGGAAGCGATGGCGGTGACAGGAAAGCTGATCGTCTGTAGGTCGAGGTTTACAGGTCTCTTTTTATTTTTCACGGCTTTGCCCACTCAGCTCCATTGAGCACGTTAGTTATTGTTTTTACACGCTTATGAGGGCACGGAGTGGCATTTGCTAGGTTTTTGTTACCAAAACAACTCAAAAAAGCCAAAAACAACATTTTCAATATCGCATCAGACTTTGCACAAGCGTTTCAAACACCGACAGCCATCACCCACGAGGCGCAGTATATCGGCGGGCTTAACCAATGACAATCAATTAGCTACAAAGAAAACCCAAAACCGTAAACCAGATCTCACAACTCATTTAACAAGCCATTAATGTTCATCCAGAAAAATTGACAGCACCCCTTAACTCTGTTTCAAATAGGGCGCTCCAGCTGCCCCTGGTACAGGTCAGAACCTTTGCCAGCGTCATCAAACTCGTAATAAAGTAGAGCTGGAATCAAATTATAAAAGAGCAAAGGAGACGTGCTATGGCTGATAAGATAGCCACCCTACACCTGCCCGGTAAAGACCCGGTAGAACTACCGATCCTGTCTGGGACTATCGGACCCGACGTGATCGACGTCAGAAAATTGGGCGCGCAAGGGTACTTCACCTTTGACCCCGGTTTTATGGCCACCGGTGCTTGTAAATCATCTATTACCTATATCGATGGCGATCAGGGTGTCTTGCTGCACCGTGGTTACCCTATCGCCCAGTTGGCCACCCAGGCCAGCTACCTCGAAGTCTGCTACATACTGCTGTACGGCGAGGCGCCCACCAAGGCGCAGTACACCGAGTTCGAGCGTCTGGTCACCCGCCATACCATGGTGCACGAGCAGATCGCCTTCTTCTTCCGCGGCTTCCGTCGTGACTCCCACCCCATGGCCATCATGTGTGGTGTGGTCAGTGCGCTGTCCGCCTTCTATCACGATGCGCTCGACATCAACAACGAAGAGCACCGCGAGATCTGTGCCTTCCGTCTGCTCTCCAAGATGCCGACCCTGGCCGCCATGTGCTACAAGTACTCCATCGGTCAGCCATTCATGCAGCCGCGCAATGCCCTCTCCTATGCTGGTAACTTCCTGCACATGATGTTTGGCGTGCCGACCGAAGAGTACAAGGTCAACCCCATCGTCGAACGCGCCATGGACCGCATCTTCACCCTGCATGCGGATCACGAGCAGAACGCCTCCACCTCCACCGTGCGTCTGGCCGGCTCCTCCGGTGCCAACCCGTTTGCCTGTATTGCCGCCGGGATCGCCTCCCTGTGGGGACCAGCTCATGGCGGTGCCAACGAAGCCTGTCTCAAGATGCTCGAAGAGATTGGCTCTGTGGATCGCATTCCCGAGTTCATCGCCAAGGCCAAGGACAAGAACGATCCGTTCCGTCTGATGGGCTTCGGTCACCGGGTTTACAAGAACCACGATCCCCGTGCCCAGGTGATGCGCCAGACCTGTCACGAGGTGCTCGAAGAGCTGCAGATCAAGGATCCGCTGCTGGATGTGGCCATGGAGCTGGAGCGCATCGCGCTGTCGGACGCTTACTTCGTCGAGAAGAAGCTCTACCCGAACGTGGACTTCTACTCCGGTATCATCATGAAGGCCATCGGCATCCCTATGTCCATGTTCACCGTGATCTTCGCCATCTCCCGCACCATAGGCTGGATTGCCCACTGGAACGAGATGCACTCGGACCCGGATCAGAAGATTGGCCGTCCGCGTCAGCTCTACACCGGCTTGGCCCAACGGGAATTCACCCCGCTCGATCAGCGTTGATGCACTGAATCGACACGGTTTGTCAGCAAGGCGGTCATTGACCGCCTTTTTATTTGCCGCTCTAATGCCCCCCTTGTCGCTCAGAAGGAGTCCATCATGAGACCACTGTTCATCAGCGCCGCCCTGCTGCTTACCGCCTGTCAGAACGCACCGACGACCCCGTTACAAGGGGAAACCCTCTACATCAACAGCCAGCGGGTCGACTGCGTCGGTGTCGGCCCCATGCTGTGCATGCAGGTTCGCAGCGATGAGCAGCAGGCCTGGAGCCTGTTTTATCAGCAGATAGAAGGCTTTCAATTTGAACCTGGCTACCAGTACCAGCTGACCGTCAGCAAGGAGTGGCTCAACGACGTGCCAGCGGATGCCCCTTCCCTGCGTTATCACCTGATCAAGCTGGTCAGCAAGCAGACCGCTCGTTAAGAATACCGGCCACAAAGAGCCTCATTTGGAGGTTGTCATTCAGTTCATGAACGCATTCTGGTACGCTGGCTGACGGAGATATTATGTAATCCGCACACCCAAGCAGCGATGCCCCATGACGATGATCCAGATACGCACGACCCGGGCCAATGACTGGCCCACCATCATGGCCATTCAGGATGAGTGTTATCATCAGCTGGATCCTGAACCCCTCGAGGTCATGAGCAGCAAGGCCGAGCTGGCTCCCGACTGTTGTTGGGTGGCCGAATATCAAGGCAAGGTACTGGGTTACCTGCTCTGCCATCCTTGGCGCGCCCACCAGCCCCCCGCCCTCTCGGTACCCATGCAGACACTGGCGGGGAACGACGAGTTCTACCTGCACGATCTGGCCGTGTCAGCACAGGCGCGCGGCAAGGGCATTGGCCAGCGGCTACTGGAAACCGCCCTCGCCTTTGCCAGCGCTGAAGGCTACGAGTATGCCGGGCTGGTGGCGGTGCAGGATGCCCCGACTTTCTGGCGCAAGCAGGGCTTTGTGCCCGCCAACACCCCAAAATCGTTGGACGAGTACGGTGAAGACGCTGTCTATATGCGGCTACCCTTGACCGACCCCGCCTGAGGGTCGCCCGACTGCCAATAAAAAAGGCGCCTTGCGGCGCCTTTTTTCACATCATCGACTCATCAAGCCTTGAACTTGCTGAACACCAGTGATGCATTGGTACCGCCAAAGCCGAAGCTGTTGGACATGACGGTATTGAGATCAGCCGCTTCGTACTCGCGTACGATGGGCAGCCCCTCAGCCTTCTCGTCCAGGGTCTCGATGTTGATGCTGGGGGCAATAAAGCCGTGTTCCATCATCAGCAGGGAGTAGACAGCCTCATGCACGCCCGCAGCGCCCAGCGCATGGCCGGTCATCGCTTTGGTCGCGGAGATTTTGGGGCCGTTAGTGCCAAACAGCGTCTGGATAGCTTCCAGCTCCTTGGTGTCACCCACCGGAGTGGAGGTGCCGTGAGTGTTGATGTAATCAACCTTGCCAACCCCCTGCATCGCCATCTTCATGCAACGCACAGCGCCTTCACCGCTCGGAGCGACCATGTCGTAGCCATCGGAGGTGGCACCGTAACCGGTCAGCTCGGCATAGATGTGAGCACCACGGGCCAGGGCATGTTCCAGCTCCTCGACCACCAAGATGCCACCGCCACCGGAGATGACGAAACCATCGCGGTTGGCGTCATAGGTACGGGACGCTTTTTCCGGGGTGTCGTTGTACTTGGTGGACAGGGCACCCATGGCGTCAAACTGGATGGTGGAAGACCAGTCCAGCTCTTCACCGCCGCCGGCGAAGACCACGTCCTGCTTACCCAGCTGGATCAGTTCCATGGCGTGACCGATGCAGTGGGCAGAGGTGGCACAGGCAGAGCTGATGGAGTAGTTGACACCCTTGATCTGGAACGGGGTCGCCAGGCAGGCAGAGGTAGTGGAAGACATGGTGCGCGGCACCATGTAGGGGCCCACCCGCTTGACGCCTTTCTCACGGGCAATGTCGCAGGACTCTGAGGTGTTCTTGCCGGATGCACCACCGGAACCGACCACCAGGCCGGTACGCTCGTTGGAGATCTGATCTTCCTGCAACCCGGCATCATCAATGGCCTGTTGCATGGAGAGATAGGCATAGGCCGCAGCGTCACCCATGAAACGCATGACTTTACGGTCGATCAGTTCAGACGGATCGAGTTTGATGTTACCCCAGACACGGCTACGCAGGTTGTGCTGCTCGAACTGCTCGGAATAGGTGATGCCAGATTTACCTGATTTCAGGGAGGCCAGCACTTCTTCCTTGTTGTTGCCGATACTGGAGATGACGCCGATACCGGTGATCACTGCTCTTCTCATTAATTCATCTCGTCTGGAAAAACTGGCGCCAAGTCTACCCGCTTTCGGCTGCCAAACTGGTCTGCTTTCACGTAGAATGCCCGCGTTCTTATGACGCGAGCAGAGGGAAACGTGAGTCAAACATCCTTACATCATGCCCGATTGGACTGGAATGAAGCGGGAACTCCACTCTCCAGTGACTTCGGGGATGTGTACTTTTCCAATGATAACGGTCTAAGTGAAACCCGCTACGTCTTTTTGCAGCAAAATGGGTTGCCAGCGCGATTTTCTCACCACAATAGTGACAGTTTCGTGATAGGTGAAACAGGTTTCGGCACAGGCCTTAACTTTCTGGCGACAATGAAAGCCTTCCTTGAACAGGCTCCCCACACCGGCAACGGCGCCCGTCTGCACTTCATCAGTTTCGAAAAATTCCCCCTCACCCAGGGCGATCTTCGCAAGGCACTGGCCGCCTGGCCCGAGCTTGCCCCCTTCAGCCAGGCACTCATCGCACAGTGGCCACTGCCCGTCCCTGGCTGCCATCGTCTGCACTTTGCGGGCGGCCGCATTCGACTCGATCTCTGGCTGGGGGACATCAAGGACATGCTGCCGCAAGTGCCTCATGGTGAGCAGGGGCTGGTGGATACCTGGTATCTGGATGGATTCGCACCGGCAAAAAATCCCGAGATGTGGACACAAGAGTTATTCGAGGACCTGGCCCGCCTGGCTCGTCCCGGTGCGACCATCTCCACCTTTACCAGCGCCGGCTTCGTACGTCGTGGCCTGATTGCCGCGGGATTTGCCATGAAGAAGGTCAAGGGCCATGGCAGCAAGTGGGCAATGCTGGCAGGCGAGCGGGTAGACAAGACACCACAGCGCACCATCGCCCCCTGGTATGCCAGACCGGCGGGGCAAGACGGCGAGGTGCTGATCATTGGCGGCGGCATCGCCTCGGCCATGACGGCGCTCTCGCTGGTGGAGCGGGGCCGCAAGGTCACCCTGCTCTGCGAGGACAATGAACTGGCTACCGGCGCCTCAGGTAATCGACAGGGGGCACTCTATCCCCTGCTCAACGGCGAGCACGATGCCTTGTCACGCTTTTACTCGCTGGCCTTCGGCTATGCACGCCAACGGCTGCTGACCCTGGCCGAGCGCCATGCCATCGCCTTTGAATTGTGCGGAGTGGTGCAGCTTGGCTATGACGACAAATCCAGCGCCAAGCTGGCCAAGATGCAACAGGGCCCTTTCCCGCCCGCGCTGATGCACCCACTGACGCCCACTGAAGCCGAGCACGAATGTGGCCTGCCCTCGGGTCATGCCGGGGTCAGCTATCCGCTGGGGGGCTGGCTCTGTCCGGCCGATCTCACCCGCGCAGCCATCAAGGAGGCACAAGCCAGCGGCCTGCTGCAAGTGGAATACGATTGCCCAGTCACGGCTATTCATGAGCAAGCAGATGGCTGGCGGGTTGAAAACCATGAGAGGCGTCAATGGCAGGCCCCCAATCTGGTCGTGGCCGCCGGTCATCAGTTGCCCGCCCTGCTCCCCTTTGCCGAGCTGCCGCTCTATCCGGTGCGTGGTCAGGTGAGCCATGTGCCGACCACGGCCACTCTGAGCCGGCTCAAGACGGTGCTCTGTTACGATGGCTACCTCACGCCCGCGCACAACCAGCAGCACTGTATCGGTGCCAGCTATGGCCGCAACCAGCACAGCCTCGAGTTTCGCGCAGAAGAACAGCTGCAAAACCAGACCCGGCTGCAAGCCTGCCTGCCGGATCAGATCTGGCCAGCCGAGGTGAATATCAGTGGCAACGAGGCACGGGTGGGCGTGCGCTGCGCCAGCCGGGATCACCTGCCGGTGGTGGGGCCAATCGCCAGATTGGCCAGCCTGGCAGATCACTACGCCAGGCTCCAGTTTGATCAGCCACACGCAGCGCCGCTGCCACTGCATCCCGGCCTGTATGTGCTGGGGGCGCTCGGCTCACGGGGCCTCTGCTCGGCGCCGCTGTGCAGTGAGCTGCTTGCCAGCGAGATCTGTGGCGATCCGCTACCGCTGTCCGCCGATCTGCTGGAAGCGCTCCATCCGGCGCGCTATTGGGTGCGCAAACTGCTCAAGGGCAAGCCCCTCAACTGACCGCCAGCCCCGGTTGGCGAATCCACCCCAATAAAAACGGGCTCCCCACCGGGAGCCCGTTTTTATCGCTGGTAACGCCGACCAAGGCGCTAGATGCCCTTGGGCCAGATCACCCCCAATGTGCGGCCGTGATCCGTCTGTTGCTGCAACTGGGTGAAGCGCTCACGGGTGCTGGCCAGCACCCCCTGCCCCTGTTGCCAGGCCTGATATTGCAGGGCGGCGCAATCGCGCTCCACCGGCAGTTGTGCCAACTGGATGCCAAGCTGGCTGACGCTCTCCAGCAAGATCTGCTTGTGACGGCTCTCATAATCGAACATGGCGGTCACCAGCCTGTCCCACTTCTGGCGCTCTGCGGCGGAGGCCCTCGCCTTGTCCATCCAGTTCGGTACCATTACCTTGATGCGGGTGGTGATCCTGACCTGCTCCAGCGCGCAGCGGTCGGCCTCGGGGCGGGTCTGCAACTGCCAGGAAAGTTGGTAGCTGGCCATGCCGATATGGCCGCGGGCCTGGGTCTGCCCCTGTTTTGCTATCTGGCGGGACACACTGACGACATCCGGTCCAAACACCCGGTAAAACTGGAAATCAACCTTGATGTCAGGCTCGACCTTGATGCCGGTATAACGAGAACGTTCGGCCCCTGCTGTGGCGGCATACAGCAAGGCTGCCACCATGAAAACTTTGCTGATCATTCCCATTTATGCTGCCTTGACCTCGTTGATGCTCGGGGTGTTATTTTAATTAATTATCAACGTATTAATACTCGACGCAGGAGATTAACCGCGATCCCTGCGACTGTCACCCACTCCCGTCAAAAAGCCCGAGTATCAGATTGACAAGTCGCAACCCCGCGCCTTCATTGATTTGAAAGCAAGATCACAAGTGATGATTGACATCATGGTGAGCCATCCCTGATTGGATAACAATCGTCGAGTTTTATGTTGATACTTTTCGGGATGGGTCAGATGACCCTCCACGTTGACGCCAAAAATGTATCCACCTTCAATTTCGGACTCAGGAACTCACTCTATGATGGAACTCCTTATTGGCACCCTGGTCACCCTGACCGTGGGTCGCTACATCTTCAAGGGCTACTCGGCCACCGGGGTGCTGCTCAGTGGCGGTCTGCTGCTGCTGACCATTACCGCCCTGATGGGCAAGGCCGTACTGCCTGCCAGCGTCACCTCCACCGGTCACGTGGCCACCGACGTCTTTGAATATGTGCGCTTCCTGCTGGTGGATCGTGGTGGTGGCCTTGGCATGCTGATCATGGTGCTGTGCGGTTTTGCCGGCTACATGAGCCATATCGGCGCCAACACCATTCTGGTCAAGCTGGCCAGCAAACCACTGGGCATCATCAAATCCCCCTACATCCTGCTGGTGGCCGCCTATCTGGTTGCCTGCGCCATGTCGCTGGCGGTGAGCTCCGCCACTGGCCTCGGCGTGCTGTTGATGGCCACCCTGTTCCCGCTGATGGTCAACATGGGGATCTCCCGTGGCGCGGCGGCGGCCGTGTGCGCCTCGCCAGCCGCCATCATTCTGGCACCGACCTCCGGTGACGTGGTGATGGCTGCCCAGGCCGCCAACATGCCGCTGCTCGATTTTGCCTTCAAGCTGACTCTGCCCATCTCGCTGATTGCCATCGCCTGCATGGCGGTGACTCACTTCTTCTGGCAGCGCTACCTGGACCAGAAGTCTGGCGAGCACAATGAGCCGGTCGCCCCGGGTGATCTGGTCACCACCGCCCCCGCCTTCTACGCCATCCTGCCGTTTACTCCCATCATCGGGGTGCTGGTATTTGACGGCAAATGGGGTCCACAGCTGGATATCGTCACCATCATAGTGATGTGCATGGTGCTGGCCAGCCTGCTGGAGCTGGTGCGGATCCGCAACGGCAAGGAGCTGTTGGACGGACTGCAGGTCTGCTGGCGTCACATGGCGGATGCCTTCGCTGGTGTGGTCATGCTGCTGGTCGGTGCCGGTGTCTTTGCCCAGGGTCTGATGACTATCGGCTTTATCGACACCCTGCTTGCCCATGCACAGGATCTCGGCTCGGGCGGCATGATCATGATGCTGTCACTGGTGGTGATCACCACCCTGGCCGCCTTCACTACCGGCTCGGGCAATGCCCCCTTCTACGCCTTCGTGGAGCTGATCCCCAATCTGGCCAGCAGCCTTGGCATCAACCCGGCCTATCTGGTGATCCCGATGCTGCAAGCCTCCAACCTGGGTCGTACCATTTCGCCGGTCTCCGGGGTGGTGGTCGCCTGTGCGGGGATGGGCAAGCTCTCGCCGTTCGAGGTGGTCAAGCGCACCAGTATGCCGGTCGCGGTCGGCCTGCTGGTGGTGATCCTCGCCACCCAGATCATGGTGCCCGCCTGACATTCGGCCTGAACCTGCGGGGGGACTGACTCTGGCCCCTGCCAGAACTGGCGCTTTCCTCACCAGCCCGGCGTCCTGCCGGGCTGGTATCTTCCCCCGAGGTTGGAGTAGACTCTGAGCTCTTTTTTTCTCTAAGGAGGACCGAGATGAGTATTACGGTTCAACTTGCCCACTTCAGTGACTGCCACTCCCATTTCGATGGCGCCCCCATGCGCTTCTCCCCCGTTGGCGAGTCCGAGTGGCGTACTCAATGTGGCGGCTATGCCCGCATCCTTTCCCGGCTCACCGCCCTGCGTCAGCAGGCAGACGCTGCGGGTCAGACCTGCCTGCTCCTGCACGGCGGCGACACCTTCCAGGGTTCGCTTTATTTCAACCGTTTCAAGGGGCGAGCCAACGCAGATCTGCTGAGCTTGCTGCAGCCGGATGCCATGGTGATCGGCAATCACGAATTCGATCTGGGCAACGGTCCTCTGGTGGAGTTTTTGCGCCAGCTCGACTTCCCAGTGCTGGCCGCCAACCTGGACAGCAGTCAGGAACCGGCCGATACCCCGTTGCGACTGAGGGGCCTGCACATGCTCCATGACGCCAGGCGCCCCTGGCACAAACGCATCATAGACGGAGTGCCCTTCGCCCTGCTCGGCATCACACTGCCGCAGATGGCCGCCATCGCCAATCCGGATGCCTATACCCATTTTCACGGCATCGAGGAGACGCTGGTCGCCGCGATCAGCGACATCAAGGCCGAAGGTATTCACCACATCATCTTGCTGAGCCATCTGGGGCTTGAGCAGGACAAGCGCCTGGCTGCTCGCTTTCCGGAGTTCAGCCTCATCATCGGCGGCCACACTCACAGTCAGCTGGGGGATCTGGCTCCCCTCGGGCTCGAGAGCGACGGCAGCTATCCGCTGATGGTGAACGACGTCGCCATACTGCATGCGGCCCACAGCGCGCTCTGCCTCGGGGTGTGCGAGCTGGAATTTGACGCGCGCGGCCGAGTGCGGCGCAGCCAGGGCCAGCTGGAGTGGCTGCCCTGGCAACCCTGGCCGTTTGACTCAGCGCCGCCAGCCGGTCTGCACTTCTGCGAGCCGGCTCCTGAACTTGAGGCGCATCTGGCCAAGCGCTACCGGCCCGAGCTCGAAACCATGACCCAGCGCATTGTGACCCGGCTCGCCGGGCCACTGCACCATCAGCGCCTGCCCGACGCCAACCTGCCAGCCGGCAGCCAGGTTGCCCCCCTGGTGGCCCACGCCATGCTGACCGGAGCCCGTGAACAGGTCGGTCAGGTGGATTTCGCCCTGCACAACGCAGGTGGCGTGCGCTGCGCCCTCGAACCCGGGCCGCTCAGCGAGGCGGATATCGCCGGTCGCCTGCTGCCTTTTGCCATTCCGCTCACCCTCTATCGGGTGCACGGCCATGAACTGGCCGAGGCGCTGGAGGGGGCCATCGACAACGCCACCAACAATGGCGTGACGGGTAACGGCAGCGGCAGCTTCCCTTATACTGCCGGCGTCCGTTTCAGCTACCAGGCAGACAAGCCCAAAGGGGCCAGGATCACCCGGCTGGAGTGGGAGGCGAGCCCGGGTCAATGGCAGCCGATCGAGGCCGATGCTATCTACCGGGGGGTATCAAGCGCCTATACCGCCTCCGGCAAGGAGGGCTACACGGCGCTGGCCCGCACCCTGACCCAGCACAATCAGGAGCTCGGCATCACGCTGGCGGATGCCTTCATCCGCTGGGCACGCTATCTGCCCGAGCTGAGTGTCATGCCGCCGCTGCTGGTGTATCAGGGCCCTGGCGCCATGTCGTGAACCCAGTGGGACTCAGACCACCACTTCTGCCACGTTTGTCATAAAAAGTGCCGCTTTCTTGCCAGAAGACGGCACTTTTGCAAATTATTTCAAGCACATCTGCCACGCCCATTGCATAGCGCAGTCAGGCTCGGCAAGATAGGCCCGCTTTCGAGACTTCCCAGCTGGAACAGGTCACCCATGAATCATGTCATCCGCTTTACCCCTCCTCGTGTCAATCCGGGCCTTAGGCCGCTGGTGATCCTGCTCACTGGCCTGCTGGCCTTGCTGTTTTGCCTGCGCAACCCGCTGTTTCATGGCATGGCCCCCGGCTTCGATGCTTCATTGTTCGCTGTGATGGGCAAGATGTGGAGTGAGGGGGGCGTGCTCTACCGGGACATGGTCGACATCAAGGGCCCCATGATCTTCGCCCTCAATGCACTCGGTTACCACCTGGGTGGCTTCTTCGGGATCTGGCTGCTGGAGTGGGCGCTCTGCTGGCTCGGTCTGCTGGCCAGCTGGCAAGCATTCGGCCAGCTCGGCCTCTCCCTGCGCGCACGCCTCGGTAGCATGCTGGCGGTGCTGGCGCTCTACAGCACCCGTTATTACTACGGCAACATGACCGAGGACTGGACCTTCCATCTGGCCCTCCTCGCCCAATGGGCCTTCATCACCATGCTGCTGGACAAGCGCTTCAGCTGGGGGCCGGCCCTGGTGGCGGCGCTGACCTTTGCCATCGTAGCCTGGATGCGCACCAACAACGGCGCCTTCTGGGGCGCCTGGTATCTGGTGCTGTTCTGCCACTGGTGCCTGCGCGAACAGTGGCGCTGCGCCTTCGCCCTGCTCTTCTCCAGCCTGCTGGGACTGGCCCTGATAGGCGCCCCCCTGCTTGCCTACTTCCAGCACCACAGCTTGCTGGCCGAATTCAAGTATTACGCCTTCGACATCTTCTTCGAGGGCAGCTACGGTAACGGCTTCTCGCCAGATGTGGGCAGCGTCGGCCTGCTGCGCACCGGCCTCATCATGCTGCTACCCGCCTTCATCATACTGATGATGAGCAGGCGGCAGGAGTGGTATCTGCCCGTCCTGTGCGCCACCCTGTTCGGCGTAGTGTTCACCCTGGTCGCCAACTCCGTTTCCGGCCATGTGTTCGATCACTACGATGTGCTCTATCTGCCGCTGGCCCTGTTGCCGCTCGCCTGCCTGCTGGATCGCAGCGAGCAGCAAGCCGATGGCCTCGGCCTGCTCTGTATCTCGCTGGTGGTGCTGACCGCCAGCTGGCTGCTGGCCCAGCAGCTCGGTTACGGCTGGAGCACCAAGGAGTGGTCGCTGGAACGGGTGCGGGAAGTGCTCGGCAACAGTCTGCTGTGGGCCCTGCCCGTGCTGATCCTGGTGCCCCTGTGGCGCGCCTGGGATGTGCGCAGTGCCACTCCCTGGCTCGCCTCGCTGGCCATGCTGGTCCTGCTGCTCAACAACGCCTGGGAAGGCAGCCTGAAGGGCACGCCGTTCAACCTGCCAGCTCAGGTACGGGTCGATCGGATCAAGGCCGAAACCGGCCCGACCGACAAGATCTGGGTCGATGGCATACAGCCGCAATATTATCTGTGGACCGATCGCCAGCCGGCCTCCGCCTATCTCTTCTTTGCCAACGTCAATCCGCCCTACGACGTGCGTGAACGTGTGCTGGCCGACATCAAGCGCCAGAGTCCCAAGTTCATCATCGCCAAGCCGGAACGGATTGCCGACGAGCTGAAAAAACCGAGCTCCCCTTCCAGCCTCGCCTTCTATCAATATCTGGTGAGCCAGTATGAAGAGGTGGACCCCGGCCTTTATCGCAGGCGCTGATCCCGCACCATCGCCAGCAAGGGCCGTCATTGATCACAGTGACGGCCCTTTTGCTTGGACGAACACACGCAGGGAAGAGAGCAAGCCCTACCCAAGCCAACGCGGGATGACTACAATGGCGCTCTTTTTTGATGTGACGAGTGACAAACCATGGCGGAACTGACCTATCTCGGGGGCTACCCGGACCAGCTCAAGGCCCAGGTACAACAGCTGATCGCGGCGGGCAAGCTGGGCGACATGCTGGAAAAACGCTACCCGGACAGTCACCTGATCCAGAGTGATAAGGCGCTGCTGGGTTACACCATGGAGTTGAAGAACCGCTATCTGAAAAGCTCGGCGCCGCTGTCCAAGGTGATTTTCGATGGCAAGATCAACGTGATCAAAGATGCCCTCGGCCTGCACACCTATGTCAGCCGGGTACAGGGCAACAAGCTCAAGGCCAAGAACGAGATCCGCATCGCAGCCCTGTTCAAGGAGGCTCACCCCGCCTTTTTGAAGATGATAGTGGTGCACGAACTGGCCCACCTGAAGGAGAAGGATCACAACAAGGCCTTCTATCAGCTCTGTCAACACATGGAGCCGGACTATCATCAACTGGAGTTTGATCTCAGACTCTGGCTCACTTGGCGCGATATTGAGCGCGCCGCGCGCTGACCGATTGCCGTTTCAAGGAGGAAACATGATCCCATTGCGCCATCCGCTACTGCCACGTGCTCGCACATTCAAGGGAGGCTTGATGAGCCTGTGGAGTCTGGTGTTGCTGCTCCCACCGCTTTCCCTGCACGCCGCCGACCACTGGCAGAGCGATGCCTATCTGACTCAGAGCTTCTTCGAAGTCGCCATGAAACAGGAATATGGCCACGAGCAGAATGTGCGTTTCTCCCGCTGGCAGCAACCCATCCGTCTCAGGCTCATCAATGAATTTGGCGACAAGCCGCTGCAGGCCGAGGTGGTCAAGATCCAGAGCCAGCATCTGGCCAGCATCATAGGTCGCCCTATCACACTGGTGAACGACAACGCCAACATCACCCTGATCATGACCCAACACTCGCAGATGGCGAGCTGGGCCAAACGGACAATGGGCCAGGATGCCTCCATCAAGATGGCGCTCAAAGAGGGGCTGTGCATAGCCAACTTCGCCACCAATGCCCGCTATGAGATAGCCCGCGCCACCATCATCATTCCGGTAGATTACAGCCGGGCCAAGGGGCGTTTTCTCGATTGCGTAGTAGAAGAACTCACCCAGGTGATGGGCCTGCCCAACGACTCGGACAAGGTGTTTCCCTCCATCTTCAACGACAACAGCATCGACAGCTTCCCGACCGGACTCGACTATGTGCTGCTCAAGCTTGCCTATCACCCCGCGCTGCATCCCGGCATGACGGCCGCCGAGGTGCACGCCGCCCTGCCCGAGGCCATCAAGGCGCTGCGTGCCCACCGCGAGATAGCCCAGGCCAACCAGCGGGTACAGGTCAATAGCCTCAAGCGCTGGGCCGGGTTGTAAGGCGCAGGATCCCCCTTCCAGCACGATGTGAGCAGGTAAACTCCCAGTGTGGCCAGAAACGGAAAAACGCAGCCGAGGCTGCGTTTTCTCTGATCCTTGTTGAGTCTTTCTGGCGCCTGCCATACACGACTCAGCCGGCGGCCAGCGAGCCTCAGGAGGCGGCGTTTTCCGGCATCCAGCTGTCAGCGTTCTCCCACACCTCCTGCACCATGGCCTCCGCCAGCTCCTTGTCTTCCTTGCTGGCACGGCTGACCGTCATCGCCATGGCACCGCCCGGCGCGACCCGCACATGCAGGTCGGGGAACTTCTCGCCCAACTGCTTGAGCAACTCCTGACGCAGCGCCTCCATGGTGGTGGTAGGGATCTGATGTTTCTTGTCGATGATGATTTCCAGACGCATAGGATAAGTCTCCATGATTTATAACTGTATTTTTATACAGTAAAAATCAAAAGTAAAGGAGGGATTATCTGCTTCCCCAAGCAGGCCTTCAATCAAAGTTGCAGTGGCGTCGCAGATAACCGGTTTTCCTGCTCCCGGGCAGCTCATACCCGCCCGTTTTATGCTCTATGCCCCCTTCATCTACCCTTATAGCGCCCTAAAAAATAGTTGATATTCATTCTCAACAGGAGCATTATTTATGCTGTTATAACATAACACGAAAAACCATAGAGCGAGTATTATGCGCCCCAACATTCACCCCGAATACCGTCAGATCCTGTTTCACGATCTGACCGCCAACAACTATTTTCTGGTGGGTTCCACCCTCAAAACAGACCGCACCAAGCAGTGGGAGGATGGCAATACCTATCCCTATGTGACGCTGGATGTCTCCAGTGCCTCTCACCCCTTCTATACCGGCAAGCAGAAGCAGATCGGCAAGGAGGGCCAGGTCGCCCGCTTTGGGCAACGTTTCGGCCACTTCTTCAACAAAGGAAAAGACAAGTAATGAAAGTGCTCTCCTCCCTCAAATCAGCCAAGTCGCGCCACCCGGATTGCCAGATTGTCAGTCGCCGCGGCAAGCTATTCGTGATCTGCAAGAGCAATCCCAGATTCAAGGCCCGCCAGCGCTGAGCAAGTCAGCCCCTTCACTGGCCCTCTTCTCAGGGGCCAGTGAAACCTTCGAAAAACTAGCCTGATCTGGCATCTGCGACACTGATGACGCTTGGCTGGCGCATCGTCCCTGTCTGCAATCCCCCCGTCACAGCGGGGTGGCGCATTTGCGGTATTCGGTCGGGCTGACGCCCACCCGTTTCCTGAACACCCGCGAGAAGTAGAGCTGATCGTCATAGCCCACCTGCTGGCCTATGGTGGCCACCGACATGGGGGTGGTCTGCAGCAACAGCTTGGCCCGCATGATCCGCTGATCCTCGCGCCAGCGCACTATGCTCACCCCCACCTGCTCGCGAAACAGGTGCGCCAGCCGTGAAGGAGACAAAAACACCCGCTCCGCCAGCGCCTCTACCGAGATTTCGGCACAGAGCGACTCGCTCAGGATCTGGCACGCCTGGTGAACCCGGTGATCTATGGTGGGGTAGGCATTGAGAGAAGAGGCCTCGTAGCAACGAATAAGCAGCCGTTCCAGCAGGTTCATGGCGAGCTGTTCCGACATGGGTCTGAGCTGCTGGTGGGTCTCTTCGATGTCGAGGAACAGAGCGTCAAATTCGGTGAGCAACTGGCTGTCCGCCAGTTGCAGGCACCCCACCCGCTCCGTCACCTGCGGCCACTTTAGCCAGTCGGCCCAATAGGCCCTCGGCCGAAAATAGACCCAGCGGTGGTACCACTCCCGCGCATCCGGCGCCCGGCCGTAATAGTGCACGGCCGCCGGCGGGAACAGCAGCAGGTCGCCGGGCTCCACTGTGAATGCCTGATCCCCATGAAAGATCTGCCCCTTGCCTCTGATGGTCAGGTTGACGATGAAGCCCTTCATGCCCTGGGGCCTGTCAATGATGAAGTCGAGCGCGCTCCCCTGCTCTATGGGGGTCATGCCCGAGACCAGGAAGACATCAAAGGCGTAGCCCGGCAACAGGGGATTAAGTTGTTTCGGCTTCTCTTTTTGCATCGAGGACATGGCGGAAAACAGCGCTTGGGTAAAAAAATCGGCTTGGGCCATTGTAAAGACTCACCTTGGGAACGCGCTATCTGGCGGTCAGCGTCGTGTGAAATTGTTGAGCTGGCTCACAATGGCATGGGCCGAGCGCCATAGTGTCACCGGCGCAAGCCAACAGAACGTGAGCCTGCGCCGGTAGGAGGGAGGTCAGATGCGCGCCTTGCGTACCTGCTTGTAGCGATCGAACAGCACGGCGGCGAGCAGGATCAGGCCGCGCACCACGTACTGGGCAAACGGGGATATGTTTAGCAGGTTCATGGCGTTCTCCATTAGCCCCAGGATCAGCACACCGGCGATGATGTAGGAGATCTTGCCAATCCCCCCCTTCATAGAGACACCGCCCAGCACGCAGGCCGAGATCACCACCAGCTCGAAACCGATGGAGGTCATGGGCTGGCCCGAGGTCATGCGCGACGCGAGTATGATGCCGGCAATGGAGGCAATCAGCCCGGTCATGGTGAAGATGATGATCTTGGTGCGCACCACGTTGACCCCGGCCAGCCGCGCGGCCTCTTCATTGCCCCCCATGGCCAGGGTGTTGCGACCGAAGGTGGTCTTGTTGAGCAGCAGGCCAAAGAGCACGAAGCAGAGCGCCGTCAGCCAGACCGGCGTCGGGATCCCGAGCAGGGCGGAGTTGCCGAGATCGAAAAAACCCTCTTCCACTATGCCGACCGCCTTGCCATCGGAGATGAGGTAGCCCACCCCGCGCGCCATCTGCATGGTGGCGAGGGTGGTGATAAGGGCGTTGATCTTGAATTTGGCCACCACGATGCCGTTGATGAGGCCAAACAGCACCCCCACCGACATACCGGCCAGGATGCCGACCGTGATGCTCTCGGTGGCGTTGATGCCCACCGCGCAGGCAACGCCTGAACAGGCGACCACGGAGCCGACCGACATGTCGAACTCGCCGGAGGCGAGGCAGAACAGCATGCCGCAGGCCACCATGCCCGACATGGAGACAGCCAGCCCCAGCCCGCGCATGTTGATCAGGCTGGCAAAGTTGGGCACCAGCACGCAGGCCAGCAAGAACAGGATGGCGAAGATCACCAGCATGCCGTATTGATCCCATATCCGGGCCAGTTGCAGGCGGGAGCCGCTGGCCGCCGCGGCGCTGGCGGTTTGGCCGACTGAGGTAGTAGTTGTCATGGTTTGTCTCCTGAAAATTCCGGGTGCTATCTCGTTGCAGTCAGCGGCTCAACGGGCCGGCATGGCCAGATTGAGCGCCTTGACCTCGTCGGCCTCATCGTGGGAAAGCTCGCCAGCGATCTCCCCCTCCCGCATGACGATGATCCGATCCGCGATGCCCAGCACCTCCGGCAGCTCGCTTGATACCACCACCACGGCGATACCCACCTTGGCCAGATCGTAAATCACGTTGTAAATCTCGTTTTTTGCCCCGACGTCGATGCCACGGGTCGGCTCGTCGAGCAAAATGACCTTCATGTCTTCGGAGAGCCAGCGCCCCAGAATGGCCTTCTGCTGGTTGCCGCCGGAGAGGTGCATGATGGCCTGATAGGGGGACGGGGTTTTGACCCGCATGTCGCGGATCCGCAGCCGGGCGTTTTCGTCTTCCCATGTTTGGTTAATCCAGAAGCCCCACCACGCCTTGTGGCGCCGGGCGCTGATGTTGATGTTCTCCTGCACCGAGTGAATGGGGATAATACCGAGGGCTTTTCTGTCCTCGGTACAGAGCATGATGCCGCTGTGAATGGCATCAATGGGGTTGCGAATGGGCACAGGTTTGCCAAACACCGAGATCTCGCCAGAGACCAGCTTGTCGGCACCAAAGATGAGCTTCATCAGCTCGCTGCGACCGGCCCCCACCAGCCCGAAAATGCCAAGGATCTCCCCTCGCTTGACCTCAAACGAGATGGGTGTCTGCAGGCCGGGCCCCATCAGGTTTTCCACCCGCAGGCCCACTTCCCCAAGCGCTCTTGGGCTGTAACCGTAGATATCGGTCAGCTCGCGCCCCACCATGGTCTTGACCAGCAGATCCCGGCTGACCTCGGCCATGGAGGCGAAGGTGCGTACGAACTGGCCATCCTTGAATACCGTGATGGCATCGCACAGGGCGAAGATCTCGTCCATGCGGTGGGAGACGTAGAGGATCACCTTACCCTCGTCCCGTAGCTGGCGAATGACCCGAAACAGCTGATCTATTTCGCGGGATGAGAGGCTGCTGGTCGGCTCGTCAAAGGCGATGATCCGGGCATCCCGGGTCAGCGCCTTGGCAATCTCCACCATTTGCCATTGACCGAGCGACAGGTACTTGAGCGGCGTCTCGGGCGACACATCCATGCCGAGGCGCGCCAGCTGCCTGACCGCATCCTGATAGAGCTTCTCCCGATCGATGACGCCATGCCGGGTGGGCAGCTGGCCGAGGTAAATATTCTCGGCCACGCTCATCTCGGGCACCAGATGCAACTCCTGATAGATAATGGCGATCCCGCTCTCCAGCGCATCGACCGTGCTCTGGAATACCCGCTCCTGACCGGCCAGCTTCACCACCCCGGTGGTGGGCGCCTGAAAGCCGCTCAGGATCTTGAGCAGGGTCGACTTGCCCGCGCCGTTCTCTCCCATCAGCGCATGCACCGAGCCCTGCTGGCAGGAGAAGGAGACGTTTTGCAGCGCCTTGACGCCGGGAAACTCCTTGCTGATGCCGCAAAACTCCAGATAAGGAACTGACTGATCCATGTGTTTACTCCAGATCACAGGCATGGGCGGTTCTGCGCCATGCCGGTATCGATGTCAGAGGTTAGACCGCGCCTGTCACAGACCTTTTTTCTGCAGCTCGACCTTGAAGTTGTCGCGGGTGATGAGCACAACGTCGGTCACTTCGGTGAAGTTGGCTGGCTCTGCGCCATTGACGACCCAGTCATGCAGCATCTGGATACTCTTGTAGCCGTGCACATCCGGGCTGGGCAGCAGGGAGCCGAGGAAACCGGTGGCGCTGGACTTGGAGAGCTCGTTCACCGCATCCACCCCGTTGATGCCGATGCCAATGACATTCGCGGCCTTGAAGCCCTGCCCTTCGGTGGCGCGCACGCCGCCGAGCACTGTATTGTCATTCATGCCGACGATGAGCCAGTTCTTCACCTCGGGGTGCTGCACCAGCATGGAGTTGGCGGCATCCAGTGCCCCCGGAATGTCGTTGGCCTTGGTCGGTGAACGGTAGATCTGGGCATCGGGGAAGCCGGCGACCTTGAGCGCACTCAAAGAACCCTCGACCCGACGACGGGCGGTATCCAACTCATCGGCCGTGATGGCCAGTACCCCGGTCGCCTTCACATCCCACTGGCGTTTTTGCATCTCCTTGTAGAGCTCCTGACCCTGGCGCTCGCCAATCTTGGTGGCGGCCATCATCACCAGCGGCACCTGCTCCATGGGCTGGCCCTTGGCGTTAACGAATTGGTCATCCACAGTGATGACCTTCAGACCCATGCTGTTGGCCTTGGCCATGATGGCGGCCCCGAGCTTGGGGTCAGGGGTACAGATGACAAAGCCCTTGGCGCCGTTGGCCGCCAGGCTGTCGATGGCATTGAGCGTCTTCTCGCCATCGGGTACCGCTATCTTGATCACCTCGAAACCGAGATCCTTGCCGGCCTTGTCGGCGAAGTTCCATTCGGTCTGGAACCAGGGCTCCTCCGGCTGCTTGACCAGGTAACCCAGCTTCAGCGCCTCGGCCGAAAAAGCAGAATTTGCCATACCAAAGGCAAACCCCATAGCAATCATGCCTTTAACGATTTTGTTCATGTGAATGTCTCCAAGTGTTCTATCAATCCATGTACCAACGAAGTGCGGCCGTTCGTACAACTCAATCAGCCGCCACATAAAAACATGTTCAAACATGACGTTATTGTTATTGCTAGATGAACAAACCAAGTTGTAAACGTTTTCTCACTAAAAAATGGAGAGCAGGATCACGCCATAAAATTGCAGCTATTTTGTCTATATTTTCAGCAAAAAAGTCATATAAAGGATCCTGGACAGCCATCACCATCTTGCGTTGATAGCGTTTAAATCCATATTTCCAGCAGCCAATGGCTAACCGCCCGTCCAGTCCATCTCCTATGGTTCCTCCCCAGTCCCCCCTCATTGATGGTCAGGAGCACCTATGTCTGAGCACCCCAGGTCCGAGTACATCGTCATCGGACTCGATTTTGGCAGCGATTCGGTCAGGGCACTCGCCGTGCGCTGTCAGGACGGCGCCGAGCTGGCAACCCATGTCGTCTATTACCCACGCTGGCAGGCCGGCCACTACTGTCAGCCGGTCAACAACCAGTTCCGCCACCACCCTCTCGACTATCTGGAATCCATGGAGCAGGCGGTGGTGCAGGTGGTGAGCCAGCTCACCCCCATCCAGCGCGCCGCCGTGCGCGGTATCGGGGTGGACAGCACGGGCTCGACACCCGCCCCCATCGATGAGAAGGGGCAAGTGCTGGCCCTGCGCCCCGAGTTTGCCGACAATCCCAACGCCATGTTTGTGCTGTGGAAGGATCACACCGCCATCGAAGAGGCTGAGGCCATCACGGCGCTCTGCCACGGCGGCCAGTTCCCCGACTACAGTCGCTACATAGGCGGCATCTACTCATCCGAGTGGTTCTGGGCCAAAATCCTGCACGTCTCCCGCAGCGATGCGGCGGTGCGCGCAGCGGCCTGCAACTGGGTCGAACTGTGCGACTGGGTGCCCGCCATCCTGAGCGGCACCCAGGCCCCGGCCGACATCAGGCGCGGGCGCTGCTCCGCCGGCCACAAGTCCCTCTGGCACCCGAGCTGGGGCGGCCTGCCTCCCGCCGATTTTCTCAACGCGCTGGATCCGCTGCTGACCGAAGATCTCGACTGCCCGCTCTTTACCGACAGCTGGACTGCTGATCTGCCGGTCGGCACCCTGACCCCAGAGTGGGCCAAGCGGCTGCATCTCTCCTGCGAGGTGGTGATCGCCGGCGGCGCCTTTGATTGCCACATGGGTGCGGTGGGGGCCGGGGCCGGCCACAATACCCTGGTCAAGGTGATCGGCACCTCCACCTGCGACATCCTGATCGCCGATGAGGCCACCATAGGCGGGCGCACGATCACAGGGATCTGCGGCCAGGTGAGCGGCAGCGTGGTACCAGGCATGGTGGGGCTGGAGGCGGGACAGTCGGCGTTTGGCGATATCTACGCCTGGTATCAGCGCCAACTGAGCTGGCCGCTCGACCGGCTCGCCGCCCAGTCCCCCGAACTTCACACCGCCATCGAAGCCCACAAGCGGGAACTGTTGCCGAGCCTCGCCGCCGCTTGGGAGCAGCAACGCGATCTGGCCCACCTGCCAGTGGTGCTCGACTGGTTCAACGGCCGCCGTACCCCGTATGCCAACCAGCGCCTGCAGGGCACCCTTACCGGGCTCAACCTCGGCACGGATGCGCCCGACTTGTTCGGCGCTCTGGTGGCCTCCACCGCCTTCGGGGCTCGCAGCATCATGGAGTGTTTGACCCGCCAGCAGGTGCCGGTGGAACAGGTGATCGCCCTGGGCGGCATCGCCCGCAAATCAACAACAGTGATGCAAACCTGCGCCGACGTGATGAACAGACCCATCCAGGTGGTGGCCTCGGATCAGTGCTGCGCCCTGGGGGCGGCCATCTTCGCCGCCGTGGCGGCCGGGATCCATGGCGATGTGGCCGAGGCTCAGCGCCACATGGCGAGCGCCATGGAGCGCACCCACCAGCCGGATCCGGTGCGGGTCGCCGAGTATGAGCGGCTCTACCAGCGCTACCTCGCCTGGGGCGCCGCCGCCGAGCCCCTCTACAACCGCGGGGTACAGGCATGAACCTTCAAGCTCTCAAGGAGCAGGTGCTGTCCGCCAACCTGGACTTGCCGCGCCACGGTCTGGTGACCTTCACCTGGGGTAACGTGAGCGGTATCGACCGGGAACGGGGTCTGGTGGTGATAAAGCCGAGCGGCGTCAGCTACGAGCGGATGCGGCTGGAGGATCTGGTGGTGCTGGATCTCGCAGGCAAGCAGGTGGAGGGGGCGCTGCGCCCCTCCTCCGACACCGCCACCCACCTGGTGCTCTATCGCACCTATCCCGCGCTTGGCGGCGTGGTACATACCCACTCCACCCACGCCACCGCCTGGGCCCAGGCATGCCGCTCTATCCCTATCTTTGGCACCACCCAGGCCGACTATTTCAATGGCGAGATCCCCTGCTCCCGCCTGCTCACCCCAAAGGAGGTCGAGGAGGATTACGAGGGACAGACCGGTCACCTCATCGTCGAGACCTTGCAACGGATCCCCATTCTCACCATGCCGGGGGTGCTGGTGGCCAATCACGGCCCCTTCAGCTGGGGCAAGGATGCGGATGAGGCGGTGCACAACGCCGTGGTACTGGAAGAGGTGGCGCGCATGGCGTGGCTCACCGGCCAGATAAACCCGCAGGCTCATGCTCTGCCAGACTACCTGCTGGAAAAACACTACCAGCGCAAACATGGCAAACACGCCTATTACGGCCAGACCGAAACTTGATCAATAAAGAGGACAAGATCATGGAATTGATGAAACAGCTGGAAGTGTGGTTTCTGGTCGGCAGCCAGCACCTGTATGGCGCGACCACATTGAAGCAGGTGGCCGATCATGCCCATACCATGACCAGCCAGCTCAACGAGGGGGCTGGGCTGCCCATCAAGATAGTGCTCAAGCCCACCGGCACCACACTCGATGAGATAAGCGCGGTGGCCCGGGATGCCAACCATGACGAGCGCTGCGTGGGGCTCATGGTGTGGATGCACACCTTCTCCCCCGCCAAAATGTGGATCCCGGCCCTGAGTCAGCTGCAAAAGCCTCTGCTGCAATTTCACACCCAGTTCAACCGCGACCTGCCCTGGCGCGAGATCGACATGGACTTCATGAACCTGAACCAGACCGCCCATGGCGGGCGCGAGTTCGGTTTCATGGGCGCCCGCCTGCGACTGCCACGCACCGTGGTGGTGGGCCACTGGCAGGATGAGGAAGCAAGGAGCAAGATCGGCAACTGGATGCGCATCGCCGCCGCCATTCACGACAGCCGCCACCTGAAGATCGCCCGCTTTGGCGACAACATGCGCAACGTGGCCGTCACCGAGGGCGACAAGATTGAAGCCCAGATCCAGTTCGGCTATCAGGTGAACTATCACCCGGTTGGCGATCTGGTGAAGGTCATCGACACCGTGCCCGCCGCCAATATCGACGCGCTGCTGGCCGAGTACGAACAGACCTATACCCTGACCGAAGCGGTGCAGGCAGGCGGGCCACTGCGTGCGTCCCTCTATGAAGCCGCGCGCCAGGAGCTGGGGATGAAAAAATTTCTCACCGAGGGCGGCTTTGGCGCCTTCACCACCACCTTCGAGGATCTCCATGGCCTGCACCAGCTGCCTGGGCTGGCCTGCCAGCGCCTGATGCAGCAAGGCTTCGGCTTCGGGGCCGAAGGGGACTGGAAGACGGCGGCCCTGCTGCGCACCCTCAAGGTGATGGGAACAGGCCTTGCGGGCGGCACCTCCTTCATGGAGGACTACACCTACCACCTGGAGGCGGGCAACAACCTGGTGCTGGGTGCCCACATGCTGGAGGTGTGCCCCTCTATCGCCGCAAGTAAACCCGTGCTGGACGTCCAACACCTGGGGATAGGCAAGAAGGCCGACCCGGCCAGACTGCTATTCGCGGTGCCTGCCGGCAAGGCGGTCAATGCCAGCCTCATCGACATGGGCAATCGCTTCCGGCTGGTGGTCAATCAGCTGGAGGTGGTGGACTTGCCAGAGGCCATGCCGAAATTACCGGTGGCAAGCGCCCTGTGGAAGCCCATGCCGGACCTTCAAACCAGCGCCGAGGCCTGGATCCTGGCGGGCGCCGCCCACCACTCGGTGTTCACCCAGTCGGTGGAGATCGAGCAGCTGCGCACCTTCGCCGACATCATGGGCATAGAGTTCGTGGTGATCGACGAGCACACCCGGATCCCGGAGCTCAAGCAGACACTCCAGTGGAACGAGGTCTACTACAAGATCTGCCGCTGATCCCTTAATCGGCCAGCGGCCAGCGGCCAGCGGCCACCACCATGACAGCAGCCCCGCCAGCGGGGCTGCTTCCTTCTCTATTTCTCATACCTGCCAGACGACTATTGCTACCTCATCATCCCTTGCCTGTCCAATAAACCAGCAGCCGGGCTGTCTGCCCTTCGCTCGGCCTGCGCTATGGTTTACCATGCAGGTAATCGTGGTGCATGGCACCGCCCACTCAGGTGCGTGGCACCACCGTATCGGACACCCATCTCGGAACTTATGAGCAAAACAGCACAATCCGGCATTGAGCCCACCTTCTACTTCCACGATTACGAGACCTTCGGCATCAGCCCGGCGAAGGACAGGCCGTCGCAGTTTGCCGGTATCCGTACCGATGCGGATTTCAACCTCATCGGCGAGCCGCTGGTCATCTATTGCAAGCCGCCGGCAGATTATTTGCCGGATCCGGAAGCCTGCCTGATCACTGGCATCACGCCGCAAAAGGCGATGAAAGACGGACTGTGCGAGGCGGATTTCATCCGCCAGATCCACGAGCAGTTCGCTACACCGAATACCTGCGTGCTGGGCTACAACAGCATCCGCTTCGATGACGAGGTGACGCGTTACACCCTCTATCGCAACTTCTATGACCCCTACGCCTACAGTTGGCAAAACGGCAACTCCCGCTGGGACATACTCGACATGCTGCGGGCCTGCTATGCCCTGCGCCCGGAGGGGATCGAGTGGGCATTTGACGAGGAGGGCAAACCGAGTTTCAGGCTGGAGAAGCTGACGGTGGCCAACGGCGTGGCTCACGCCAATGCCCACGATGCGCTCTCCGATGTGCTGGCTACCATAGAGATGGCCAAGCTGGTGAAAAAGGCCCAGCCCAAGTTGTTTAACTATCTGTTTGACCTTCGCAACAAGAACAAGGTTAAAGCACTGATCGACGTGGTGACCATGAAGCCACTGACCCATGTCTCCGGCATGTTCTCCCCCTGGCAGGGGTGCGTGAGCTGGGTGTCGCCGCTCGCCTGGCACCCCAGTAACCAGAATGCGGTGATCATGGTGGATTTGACCCGTGATCCGACCCCGCTCATCGCGCTCTCCAGCGACGAGATCCGCGAGCGGCTCTATACCCGCAAGGATGAGCTGGGAGATCTGGCGGCCATTCCGGTCAAGCTGGTGCACATCAACAAGTGCCCGGTACTGGCGCCAGCGGCCACCCTGACCGCCGAGCGCGCCGACGAGCTTGGCATCGACCGGGAGCAGTGCCGCAAGAGCCTGGATCTGCTGCGGGCTCATCCCGAGGTACGGGAAAAACTGGTGGAGGTGTTCAATCAGGAGTTCGCGGGCAACAACGACTCGGATCCGGATACCCAGCTCTACGCCGGTTTCTTCGGCCACGGCGACAAGGCCACCATGGATCTGGTGCGTGCCACCCCGGCCGAACTGTTAGGAGAGCGGGAATTTGCCTTCACAGACGCGCGTTTGCCCCAGATGCTGTTCCGCTACCGCGCCCGCAACTGGCCGCACACCCTGAGCGAGGCGGAGCAGAAGCGATGGCGCCTGCACTGCAGCGACTACTTCAGCCGCCGCCTGCCGGACTACGCCCCTCGCCTCGAGGCACTGGCCGAGCAGAATCAGGGTAATGAGCGGAACTTTGCGATTCTCAAGAGCCTCTATCACTACCTCGAAGATCTGTGAGATGTGATCGGCTTCACAGTTAAATATCGGTCTGTTCCCCTCGCCCAAGACATAATGGGAAGGGGAGCTAAGACTCCTGAAGTTTCAATTATTTGTGCGCTAATATTGGATTAACGGCCTTTGACTATCGACCCTTGGGGATGCCTCGTCTGATGCGTTCAGGATTATCCGGTTTCGGCTTGCTCGTCTGCTCCCTGCTGCCTTCGGCCTGCATGGCAGGCGTGCGTTTTGATGTCCCCGACTATTTGCTGCAACTGCCGCAGCAAACTTATGAGCTGATCGAGAGCAACTTCAGCCGCCTCTATCAGCAGACCGACTTCACTCCCCAGATCACCAACAGCTATTTCAACCGATCCGATCTCTACAACTTTGTCGGCGTGCCGCTGGCCATCACCCCCCAGGCCGGTTTTCAGCTGGAGGTGTTTGGTCAGCTCTACAATCGCGCCTCCCAGAGCTATGTGCACATGAGCCAGGACATGTCGCTCTATCGCATGATCCGGGCCGACATGATTGGCAACACCAATGATGAGGTCGCCATCGGCATGGGGCTCGGCATGCCCCTCAGCCCGCAGTTCACCTTCAAGGCACTGCTCTCCAGCAACGAGATCCCGGGCTATGGCGCCGCCAATTACGCCATCGGCTTCGAGTGGTGTTACTGATCCCCCGACATTTATGCCCCCTTTGCGAATAATTCAGGCTCCCATGGGAGCCTG
>NZ_CDBI01000033.1:0-49524 GCF_000820025.1 Aeromonas popoffii | reverse complement strand
CCCATGGGAGCCTGAATTATGCTCGCCAATGTACTCAGCGGTAGCAGATAACCCGTCCCTCCCCCCCTTGCAGGGTGATCTCGGTGCCAACGGCCTTATCCTGCCAAAAATCGATGCCCCCTGCCGGCAGCAAAAACACCTGGGGTTGCCCCTCCCAGTTGAACAGACAGAGCAGCGAACCCCCTTGCGGCAAGTTCACTTCCCCGCAGGCAAACGCCATCGACTCGAAACGGGCGGACGGAGTACGGGCCGCGCACAGGGCCAACAATTTATGCAGTTGCGCCGCTTGTACTGCATCGAGATCCCGCAGCCGGTCCCCTGCCAGCATCATGCCACCGCTTGCCACCAACGCAGCCAGATGGAAGCTGTACTCTGTGGGGCTGGCCTGCTGACTCGGCAGATCCCGCAGGCAGATGCAGTCAGGATCCAGCGCCCACAGCCGGTCGTTTTGCCAGGCGCGGCAGAAGGTCTCGCGGGCAATCTGGCGAAAACGGTGGCCATTGCGCTCCACGTCATCGCTCACCCGCATGCCGTGTACCAGCCCCAGGCTCGGCCAGATGGGGGCGTTGCAGCCGAGCAGGAAGGCGCCCTCACCCGCTCCGCGCACAATGGCCGCCATGCCGCGCCGATAGGCCTCGACCCGGGTGGCACAAGGATCATGGAAGCGGCCGCCATGAATGGCGCCCCAGAAGTTGGCATCCAGCTTGAAGTAGTGAATGCCCCACTGCTCGCGCAAGGTGCTGAACACCTGCTCGAGATGCGCCTGTACCTCGGGGTGGGTGCCGTCCAGCACATACCAGGGAGTACAGCGCCAGCCGCCATAGGTGACCCGTTCGGAGGGGAGCGGCAGCCCGTCATCCCCCTTTACGAACCAGTCAGGGTGATCCTGAAACACCTGTGAGGTTGGCTCGGCAATAAAGGGGGCGACCCAGAGCGCGGGCTCGCAACCGGCACGGCGGATCTCAGCCGCAAGGGCTGCCACTCCCTGTTCGAACTTAGGCGAAGGAGTGAGCCAATCCCCCATCTTCGCCTGATAGCCATCGTCGATCTGCACGTAGCGCAGGGCCGGAAAACGCCCGGCCCGCACCGCCAGATTCTCGCGAATATCGGCGGCGCTCACCTGTGCATAGTAGTGATACCAAGAGCACCAACCACTGGGGCGGGTCGCCACCTCGGCGATCACGCTGCCGTGCTCGGCCGCGAGCATGCTCGCCAATTCGGCCAGCAGCGCTTCGCGATCCGCCCCCTCCAGGCAGAGCAGCGCCTCGCTCTGCCAGTGCTGGCCGGCAAACAACGGACGATCTTCACAGTTCATCAGGATCTGCAGGCGGCCATCCGGATAGAGGCGGAACTCGCCGCCAAAACGGTGACAACTGGCAAAAGCGAGCAGCAGCCAGCCCTTGTCATGCTCCACCAGCAACAGGTTATGAACTGTGTGATAGCCGTCGTCGTCGCTGATGTGATAGACGCTGGCATCGGGGCAACGGCCAACCGGCTGCGGGGTCTGCCAGCTGCCCATAGTCTGGGCCAGCATCTGGAATCCTTCGCCATAAATAGCGCTCTCCACTGGCAGGCTCAATTTGCCGTCAAACAGCACCCAGCGGCCGACCGGCGTGGCATCAGGACCTGTGTTGTCGAGCCTGACCCGACACAGTGACCCCTCCCACTGACGGGTTTGCAACAGATCCGGGGGCAGCGCGCTATCGGCTGCCAGTTGACGCACGCGGGACAAGAGGGATGTCATGGCTACTCCTTGTTATTCATCAACAAAACAAACAGTTCAGAACCAGGTCGTTTAAAAAACCCGTCGAGTCAGAAAATCCTCAATAATATCAGCCTCAAACGAACCGATTTCAGCTGTTATTGTTTTAATGTCGCGCCCCTGCCTCTCTGGTAAACTGCCCATTCATTCACAGTTACCAAGTAGGGGCTCACGTGATCGCGCAACGTGCCTTGCTGTACCTTCGTGACTTCATGGTCATCGTCGCCTGCCTGCTGGCGGGCAAAACCCTGGCAGCCATACTGCCGTTCGCCTTCCCCGGCAGCATCATCGGCATGTTGCTGCTGTTTGTGCTGCTCTCCTTGCAACTGGTGAAATTGCACTGGGTCGAGTTAGGTGCCGGCCTGCTGCTGCGCCACATGGGCGTGCTGTTCGTGCCGGTGGCGGTCGGGTTGGTGGCCTGGCTGGAGCCGCTGCGCCAATCCTTCGGCCTCATCATGCTCTGCATAGTGCTCGGGATAGTCTTGATCCTCGGCACTGTCGGCCGGCTCTACCAGAGGATGAACAGATGATCTTCTGGCTTGCCATTCCCCTGACCCTGGCGCTCTACTTTGCCACCAGACCCCTCTATCGCCGCCTGCCCTGGCCCATCATCAACCCTGTGCTGGTGCCCACCGCCGTCATCATAGGTCTGCTGCTCTGGCTTGATCTGCCGCTGGAACAGTACGAGAGCGGCACCCGCCCCATCACGGCGCTGCTGGAACCCGCCGTGGTAGCGCTGGCCCTGCCGCTCTACCAGCAGGCCCGCCAGATCCAGGTCAGGCTCAAGCCCATCCTAATCTGTGCGCTGGCCTCCGTCTTGATCTCGGTCTGTACTACCCTGCTGATCGGTCATTTTATGGGCGCCGATCCGGCATTGCTGGCCTCGCTCGCCACCAAATCGATCACGACGCCGCTCGCCATGAGCGTCAGCCAGTCCCTCGGCGGCATTCCGGCCATCGCCGCAGCCGTGGTGGTGGTAACCGGGATTGTAGGCGCCCTCATCGGCTACCCGCTGCTCAAACTGATGCGAGTGACCGACCCCGAGGCCCAGGGACTGGCCATGGGAGCCTGCGCCCATGCCATCGGCACCGCCACCTCTGCCGAGAAGGGCATTACCCAAGGGGCCTTCTCGTCGCTCGCCATGGTGGTGTGCGGCATCCTCACCGCCGCCGTGGCTCCCCTGCTGTTTGCCATTTACCACTGGTTTAATTGAGTCTCACCCTTCTGCTGTTGTGCGGGCCTTGCGGCCCACCAAGTGCGAGCTGACGCACAGTTTGCGCAAGACAAACGTTTCCTCTACCATCCCTCTCCTTTTGCCCGTCAGGGCGTGAGCACGCTCACACATTTTGCCAAGCTTGCTCCCTACAATGATCCCCCAATTGGCCTTTGAGGACACACTATGCATCCCCGTTTTGCCAAGCCACTCGATTCCCTGCCCGCCCCGCTCAAAGCGGTGCTGCTGCCCATGCTGGATCCCGAACAGGGCGGCGAGTTCAATGCCCGTTTTACCCCTGAGCAAGTGACCACCCTGAAAGCCGCCACAGGTCTGGAAGACCGCGCCCTGCGCCTGGCCCTGTTGCCACTGGCCGCGGCCTGCTCGGTGGCCCCCATCTCCAGGTTTTTTGTCGGTGCCATCGCCTGTGGCCTGAGCGGCACCTGGTATTTCGGCGCCAACATGGAGTTCACCGGCCAAGGGCTGTTCCACTCGGTTCATGCCGAGCAGTCCGCCATCTCCAACGCCTGGCTGGGCGGTGAGACAGGGATCAGCGAGATCACGGTCAATTAC
The DNA here is from genome assembly GCF_000820025.1 of Aeromonas popoffii. Taxonomy (GTDB): domain Bacteria; phylum Pseudomonadota; class Gammaproteobacteria; order Enterobacterales; family Aeromonadaceae; genus Aeromonas; species Aeromonas popoffii. The sequence goes on along the minus strand of NZ_CDBI01000033.1, from coordinate 45,976 downwards.
ACCCCCTGCGGCCACTGCCGCCAGTTCATGAATGAGCTGAGCACGGCCAAGATCCTGAAAGTCTCTCTGCCGGATGACCTGAGCGCCCTGCAATCCTTCCTGCCCCACTCGTTCGGGCCGGCGGATCTCGACATCACGGATGCCCTGATGAGCCCGCAAGCCCATGATGAGCTGATGCTCGAGAGCGAGGATCCGCTCTGGCAGGCCGCACTGGCCGCCGCCCGCCAAAGCTACGCCCCCTACAGTCAGGGCTATGCCGCGGTGGCGCTGCAATTTGCCGATGGCCGCCTCTTCTGCGGTCGCTACGCCGAGAACGCCGCCTTCAACCCGAGCCTGCCGCCAATGCAGATGGCCTGCGCCCATGCGGTGCTAAACGGTGAAGATCTCGCTACCCTCCGTCGCGCCGTGCTGCTGGAGAGCAAAAACGGCCAGATCAGCCAGCGGGACTCCGCCCAGTCCACCCTCAAGGCGCTGGGGTCGGTCGAGCTGGAATACCAGGCCGTCTGAAGTAAAAGAGGCCCATAAACAAGGGGAGCCACCGGCTCCCCTTGTTGTTTCTGCTGATGGCTTAGGATCAGGATTCCCAGATGATGCTCTGGGAGGAGGACCAGGCCTCGCCGATGTCCGCGTATTTCTGCTCCAGCAGGTGGCGGCGGATCTTCATGGTGGGGGTGAGTACGCCGTTCTCTATGTTCCAGGGGCTCTTCACCACCAGAATGCCACGAATTTTGGCATGGGACTCCAGCTGCTCGTTCACCCGGTTACGCGCCGCCTCCAGCTGGGCGTTGATGGCATCCCGACTCTCCTTCATGGCGCTCTCGGCCAGTTGCACCAGCGCGATGGGCTGGGGCATGCCGTAACCAATCACGCACAGCTGCTCTATGATGGGCTCCTGCCCCAGCAGCCCCTCGATGGGCACAGGCGCCACGTACTTGCCCTTGGCGGTCTTGAACACGTCCTTCATCCGGCCCGTGATGGTGAGGTAACCTTCCCTGTCCAGCTTGCCCATGTCACCGGTGTGGAGCCAGCCATCACCGTCAATGGCCTCGGCACTGTGCTCGGGATCCTTGTAGTAACCCAGCATCATCCCCTCGCAGCGGCAGAGGATCTCCCCCTCCTCGGAGATCTTGATGGTGACACCAAGACCCGCCTTGCCGACGGTACCGATCTTGTCGGCGCGAAACGGGTAGTTGATGGTGGAATAGGCGTGGTTCTCGGTCATGCCCCAGGCTTCGGTCACCTTGAGGCCGATGCTCAGATACCACTGCAGCAGCGCAGGAGAGACCGGCGCCGAACCGCAGCCCAGCACCCGCGCCTGATCCAGCCCCAGTCCCTTTTGCAGCTTGCGTTTGATAAGGCCCGAAATGAGCGGGATCTTGAGCAGCAATGCGAGCTTCTTCTGTGGCAGCTTCTCGTGGATCTTGATGCGGAACATGGCCCACAGCCGGGGCACAGAGATAAAGACAGTGGGACGGCAACGTTTGACGTCATCGATAAAGGTGTCGAGGGATTCGGGGAAGGCGATAGTGGCGCCGCCATAGAGGCTGCCGCCATAGATATAAACCCGCTCGGTAATGTGGGCTAGCGGCAGGTAGGAGAAGCCCCGATCAGCCTGGCTCAGCCCCACCGTCTCCACCAGCTTCTCGCACGACCAGGCGTAACGCTCGACGCTCAGCATGGCCCCTTTCGGCTTGCCGGTACTGCCCGAGGTGTAGACCAGACTCAGCAGGGAGTCAGGGGACTGGACCGGACTGTCGGGGATGGGCTCGTGCGCTTCCAGCAGATCGTCCCACTGGTGGCTGGCAGGCATGGTGTCGTAGGGGAAGGCGATGCGCAGCAGATCGGCGGGCACGCCAGTCTCCTGACTCTTCCAGTCATCCAGCTTGCCGACGAAGATCGCCTTGGCCTCGCTGTGGCGCAGCACATATTCGATGGTGTCGACGTTGGCGGTCGGATAGATGGGCACGCTCACATACTGCCCCATCTGCATCGCCAGATCGGCGATAAACCACTGGGCGCAGTTCTTGGAGAGCAGCGCTACCTTGTCACCGGGCACCAGACCGAGGTGACGCAAGGCCGTCACCATTCGCCGCGCTTCATCGGCCACTTCACCCCAGGTGAAGTCGACATATTCGCGGTTGATAGTTTGACGCAGGTAGGTTCGATCAGAACACTGCCGCTCCCAGTGATAGAGCATCTCGAGCGGCAGTTTATTGGCAATGCGTGAGGCGGAGGCCATAGTTTAATCCCTGAAACAAAAGGCGAAACTTATTATTAACCTTTCACTAACTTCAGGGAAGAATAAACTCACACTTCAGTTTGAATTGTGTATCCGATCAAGCTTCTGCGTGTTGCTGCAAACGAATCCACATTGCCTGTACCAGGGTCTCATCCTCTTCGGAGAGTTCACCTTGCAAAATCGCCTCGTTGAGGCTGCGCAACACATAGCTCTTGACGTCCCGCAGCAGGGTCTTGCCTTCCAGCTCGGCCCGGGCAACCGCCAGCGAGATATGACCTCGCAGGTAGCCACCGGCAAACAGCTCATCCTCGGTCGCCGTGGCAACCATGCTGTCGATCAGTCCCAACAACGTGTGCTCAAAATCGTGAATCGTCATGTAACGCAGCCTCATTTCCAGCGTGGCAGGCAAAAAATTGCCGGCAAATTATTCGGGGGAGTGGAACCGCAATCCGGTTGATTGCAGCTCTCTGGCGCCAGGCCAACAGCGTCCTTGGCGTCCTATTCCGGGCTGGCCACCGGGTAGATGACCTGATCCTTATATCCCGTGGTTATGCGCAGATAACCACACAACGCCCGGTTCAATTGCGGATCATCGGTGTCCACCAGCAGCGGCCTGCCCGCGAGAGCGGCCAGCTTGGCTTTGGTTGCCAGTACCTGGATATGCTCCAGCCCGACACACCGAATCACCTCTGGACTCAATTGCTGATTTCCGCGTCCGAGCAGATGTCCCTGTCCGCCTATCAGGGTCATGATCAGTCGGCAGCGACGGCCACGGATCCGGGTCAGGATCTCGGCGGCGCTGAGATCCTGCCCGATAAGTCGGCCATTTTCCACCAGATCCACACCGAGCAAGGTATTTTCCAGACCCAGCTCGGCCATGCAGGCCGCCACCGTGCTGCCAGAGCCCATCAGATAGAGGGTCTCGGGCTCCATCTGCTCCACCACACCGGCGGCGAGATCCGCCAGCACCAGCTCTTCGGACTCCTTGCCCCCCTGTTTGACCGCCTGCACATAGCGCAGATCGCCGGGCACCAGCAGCTGGCCATAGTGGCGAGCCCGCACCTTGCCCAACCGGAATGCCGCTTCATCAATATCGCGCACCTCGCCATCCATCAGGCTGAGCAATTCGCCAGCGATCATTCGCGCCACCACCCGACCGCTGGCTGCTGGCGTCACCCCATAAACGCCGGAGTGAATTTTACAACCCGCGGGGATGCCGAGCACATGGCACGACTCCCCCACGGCGGCACAGATGTCGCGCGCCGTGCCATCGCCACCGGCGAACAGCAACAGATCGACCCCGGCTTCGCGCATCAGCTCGGCGGCGTGGCGGGTATCATCGGCAGAGGTCATCTCCCCGGCAGGTTGATAGATGACCCGACAAGGCAGCCCCAGAGAGCGGGCCACCGTCTCCCCCATCTCTCCTGCCACTGTCAACAGCTCGAATGAGTCGACCAGATCGCACAGGGGCAACAGGGCCTGCCGCGCCCGCGCCTGCGCCCTGGGCACGGCACCCAGCGCCAGCGCCTCGGCGACCATGCCGTCACTGCCCTTGAGACCGACCGCGCCGCCAATACCGGCGACCGGGTTAATGATGAGCCCTAAACGAAACATAGATTTCTCCCTAACATCGCCCGCCATTTTATCTTTTCAAGGCGCAGGGACAAGCCAAGTGGTGACTGCTAGAATGCGCAGCTTCAATTTTTTAACCAAGGTTCAATCATGCTGGAATGGGTTCTTGATCCCTCTGCCTGGGTTGCGCTCGCGACCCTGACCCTGCTCGAGATCGTGCTGGGTATCGACAACATCATCTTTATCTCCATCCTGGTGGGTCGCCTGCCGGAGGCGCAGCGTCAGAAAGCGCGTATTCTGGGTCTGGGGCTCGCCATGGGTACCCGGATCCTGCTGCTGCTGTCGCTCGCCTGGGTGATGCGCCTGACCGAACCACTGTTCACCGTGCTGGGTGAAGCCATCTCCGGCCGCGACCTGATCCTGTTGCTGGGGGGCTTATTCCTCATCGGCAAGAGTGCCCACGAGATCCACGTCACCCTGGAAGGGGCAGCCGAGCCACAGAGCGTCAGCAAAGCGGCCTCGGGCTTTATCAGCACCCTGATCCAGATCGCCATTCTGGACATCGTGTTCAGCCTCGACTCGGTGATCACCGCCGTCGGCATGGCCGATCACGTGCCTGTCATGGTGCTGGCCATCATGATCGCCGTCTTCATCATGATGTTTGCCGCCAAATCCATCGGTGATTTCGTCGATGCCCATCCCACCATCAAAATGCTGGCCCTCTCCTTCCTCACCCTGGTGGGTTTCGCCCTGATGGCCGAGGGGATGAATGTGCACATTCCCAAGGGTTACATCTACTTCGCCATGGCCTTCTCGCTGACGGTGGAGATGATCAACATCCGCCTGCGCAGTCACCACGACCGCGAAAAGTTCGAGCAGTAAATGCCAGAACCACAAAAAAGAGCGCCTTATGGCGCTCTTTTTTTATCCACATAACCGGCTTATTCGTTGCTGATGACAATGGCAACGCGGCGGTTTTCGGCCCGCCCGGCAGCGGTGTTGTTGTCTGCCACCGGATCCCGCTCACCGCGACCACGGATGTCCAGATTGGCCGGCTGCATGCCCACCGACACCAGCACCTCGGCCACCGATTTCGCCCGTTCAAAGGAGAGCTGGTCGTTGTAGAGCTCACGTCCGCTGGCATCAGTGTGACCATCAATCCGTGCCTTGTTCAGGCCGGCACCCAGCAAGGTTTTGCCCAGTTTTTCTACCAGAACTCGAGTCTTGGGGTTGAGGTCCCCCACGTTGGTGGCAAACAGCACCCGGTTGGAGAAGTCCAGCGTCCAGCCCTCATCGGTCAGGCGAAAGCCCTGCTCCTTGAGGACAGCGATCTGCTCTGCCGTCAGGCCGTGAGGGGCGCTTTGGCAACCCACCAGCACGCCCAACAGCAGGCCAATCAGGCCGGTTTTCATCAGGACATGGATCTTCATTATTATTTTTCCTCTGCAGACACATCGAACGCCAGCGGGTCTTGGCGTGCAAGCTCCCGACGCAGCCGTTTGGATTGGTACATGGCATGATCGGCCTGCTGCAACAGCTCAGCCGCGGTCAACCCCTGATCCGGATAGAGGGCTATGCCTATGCTGATGGCCGCCACCAGCTGGCGACCATCCCCCAGCACCACGGGGTCGGCCATGACCTGCTGGATGCGGGCTACTACATCCTGCACCTCGCTCTTTTGCAACACTGGGGTCAACAGGATGGCAAACTCGTCCCCCCCCAACCGACATACCAGATCCATCGGCCTGAGCTGATGTTGTACCCGTCTGGCCAAGGCGATCAACACGTCATCGCCGGCGGCATGGCCCAGGGTATCGTTGATCTGTTTGAAGCGATCACAATCGAGGTAGAGCAGCGCGAAACACTCCTCGTACAAGCGCCCCGTGGTCACAGCTTGATCCAGACGAGCCTCGAAAAGAGCACGATTGGGCAGGCCGGTCAAGGCATCGTGGGTCGCCCGGTGCAGCAGGCTGGCGTTCTCCCGCTGCTGATGAGCCTGCCAGGCTTCCAGTTCATCGAGCAGGGAGTTGAAGTCCTGACCAAGCTCGTGCAGCTCGGCGATATGCGCCTCGGGGACCCGCATGGCCAGAATGCGCTGACGCCTGACACTGTGAGCCACCTGCGCCAGCTCCTTGAGTGGCACCGTGAGGGAGTTTTGCATCCAGCGCGCCACGTAGAGCGCCCCCAGCGTACTGAGGATGAGACAGACCAGCATGGCCATCAGTGTCTGCAGCAGAAACCGCAGCAGATACTGGCCGTGGCCAACCAGATGGATACGGGCTATCTCCACCCCACCCCGCATCATGGGCTGATCGACCGGGCCCGGCAGTATGCGCCTTGCCAGATACTGCTCCAACCCCGACCAGGGGGTGGTCATGGCCCGGCGCCAGCTTGCCAGCAGCTGCCCCGAAGGCAGATAGATGCTGGCCTGCGCCACATCCTCATGGGTGACTATGGCTTGCAACGCATCCTTGGCGGCCTCTTCGTCATGGAACACCACCGCCGCTTCACTGGTGTAACTGATAGCGCGCGCCACCAGCTCCAGGTTGTGATCCGCATAGAGACGCAAAGCCAGCAGTGCGATACCGGTCAACAGCACACCGGCCATACAGACAGCGGTCAGGGACGTAACCATATGGGTGCGTCCCAGACTCTGTCGCAAGGTTAGCCGCTGAGTCCGTGGACGAAAGAGCCCTATCATGGTGTCCCCTCATCCGCCTTGGCCAGCTTCAGCACGGCAGGATGCACCCGCACCCCGCTCCTGGCAAGGGCATCCAGATTGACCCGGAACCGAACGCGATCCAGCCCGACCTGCAGGCAAAACACGGCGTCGACAACACACTCGGCGCTCTGCTCGCTGATGCTGAGGATCGGGCGATCCTGCAATCGCTGAAACAGGGACAGCCGCCGCTCCGGCGCCAATATCCCCAGGTAGAGTACGTCACAGCGCCGCCCCAGCGCCTCATCATCCACGTCGTAGCGACGGACGCTGACCGGCCGGCCATTGGCTTGCTGCTTGATGGAAAAAAGGGCGGCTGTATATTCCGTCGGCGCCGTGATGCACAGGCGCAACTCAGCGGGCTCGGTCGGCCAACGGGTGTAGCTCAGAATGTCGAGGACTGTCTGGCGTACCTGTTCGGCACGCAGCTCGGCAGAGGTGAGCGGAACAGGCTCGGTGGCGAGCGCCAGCGAACAGATCAGCGGCGTCAACCACGCCAGGATTCGAACCGGTAGAAGAGAGTGCATCGTGCCTGCGCTTATGCCCACGCCAGCACCCGCGAAGGCCTGGCGCCCACGAAGGGTGAGCCGGAGTGGAGGAGTATTGAGTTTATCAGCACCATGACAAGGCACCGCCAACAGAACAAGCAGGTACGTCACTCAATGTCGCAATCATGGCAGGGGCGCACCCTGGTGTGAGCCCCGCGATCCCATCTGTATTCATCTGCTTACTTCTTGCTGATCCCGTATTCGCGCAGCTTGTTGGCGATGGCGGTGTGCGACACCCCCAGCCGTTTGGCAAGCTGACGGGTGGAGGGGAAAGCCGGATAGAGCCGCTCCAACAGTCGGCTCTCAAAGCGTTTCACGGCTTCGTCCAGCCCCCCTTCGAACCACTCGTCGATGAGCGGCATGGCATCGGCGGCCACCGGCAGATCGACGTGCTCCGGACCGATCTCGTCCCCTTCCAGCAATGTCATGGCCCGGTAGAGGCAGTTGCGCAGCTGGCGCACGTTACCGGGCCAGCGGTAGGCGGTCAGGTACTCGGCCATGTTGCGGGTAAAGCGCGGGCGCGGGCGCTGTAATTCGCTGGCAAAGCGGGAGACGAACTGCTGGGCCAGCGCCATGATGTCCGCCTTGCGCTCGCGCAGGGGCGGTAACGCCAGACTCAGCACGTTGAGGCGATAGTAAAGATCTTCGCGGAACTTGCCGTCGTGCACCAGATCCAGCAGCTGCTTCTGGGTGGTGCAGATGAAGCGCACATTGACCTTCACCTCCTGCTCGTCCCCCACCCGACGGAACACCCCGTCTTGCAACACCCGCAGGAACTTGGTCTGCAGATGGGGAGACATGTCGCCGATCTCGTCCAGCATCAGGGTGCCGCCGCTGGCCAGCTCCAGCACGCCACGCTTGCCTTCGGTGTTGTTGCCAAAGGCGCCCGGAGCGTAGCCAAACAACTCGCTCTCGGCCACGTTGTCAGGCATGGCGGCGCAGTTGAGGGCCATGAAGGGGTGGCTGGAGCGCAGGCTGGCGCCGTGACAGGCACGGGCCAGCAGCTCCTTGCCGGTGCCGGTCTCGCCGACGATGAGCAGCGGCGCATCCTGCATCGCCAGCTTGCTCGCCTCCACCAGCACCTGCTTCATCTTCTGGCTCTCCGCCTGCAGGTGCTCAAAGCCCCCCACTTCCACCGCGTGCAGCGCGCTGAAGTGCATGCCGACCCGACGGGCAGATTTGAGTACCACGACTGCGCCGGCCAGGGCCTGACGACCCTTCTCTTCGGCCACAAACAGTGGCATCAGATCCGCCAGATACTCTTCGCCATTGAAGCTGAGCTTGCAGGTCTGTGGCTTGATCTCGCTCGCCTCCAGCCAGCGGCTAAAGGAGAAACCCTTGACCAGGGAGCCCAGGGCCATGCCGCGTATCTCTTCCACCGGCAGGGCCAGGGTGGTGAGGGCGGACTGGTTGGCCTGGGTCACCTTGCCCTTGGCATCGAGGGAGAAGACCAGATCCGGCAGTGCCTTGAGCAGGGCTTCAATCTCGTGGTGCTCGCGCTCGGAGGGCATGTAGGGGATGGTCTTGACGTCATAGACGCCGGGAATACGGCGGATCTCCGGCATCAGATGCTGGAAATCACGAAACTCCAGCTCGGGAAAGTTGAGATAGATGATGCCTGAGGTATCGATTTCGATGCCGCGCAGATCGATGTTGTGCTCCACCAGACGGTCGAGCAGTTCCCGGGTCAGGCCCAGGCGGTCTTCACAGCTGACTTCAAGACGCATTCGGGACACACTTCCTAGCTAACTCTATGAATGACCGGATAATACAGACTCGATCCCGCCAGTGCGAGCGCCAGCCCATAAAAATGCGGGCCCGCCCCGCTTTCGCCGGACAGGCCCGAGTCACTGGATGGGGCTTATTTGTGCAGCGGATCGCTGAGCAACTGGTCGGTGCGCGCTGCCATGATGAAGTCGTTGCGGTGTAACCCGCCTATCTTGTGGGTCCACCAGCTGACGGTCACCTTGCCCCATTCGGTCAGGATCGCCGGATGGTGGAACTCCGCCTCCGCCAGTTCCCCCAGGCGGTTGGTGAAGGCCAGCGCCTCCTTGAAGTTGCGAAAGGGGAATTCGCGCCTCAGCTGCAACTCCCCGTTCACCACCAGCGGCTGCCAGTCGGGGATAAGCCGCATCAGCTCGGCGAGTTCCTGTTCGCTGACCTTGGGGGCATCGGCGCGGCACGCTTCACACTGCTGGCTTGCCAGTTCGGACATGGGTTTCTCCTTGTTCATCAATGGGGATCGGATAACAAAATAGGTCTGGTCAAGTCAGCTCGCCTGTTTATCACCCGCGGGGGCAAAACGGGGCGGACGCAGCCCCAACCGGCGGGCATCGGACACCATGGCCATGATGTCCTGCTCAGCCAGACGGTAGAGTTCGGCCAGCTCGGGCAACACGAAATAGGTGGGCTGCATGATGTCGATGCGATACGGAGTACGCAGCACTTCTATGGGATCGAAGGGTTGCAGCACAGGCTGGCCACCGAGGGCATAGGCGGTCTCACCGATAGAGGAGAGAATGCCACCGCCGTATATGCGCAGCCCAGCAGGGGTATTGAGCAGGCCGAACTCCACTGTGAACCAGTAGAGGCGTGCCAGAAAGACTCGATCCTCCTTGCTCGCCTGCAGGCCGAGCTGGCCATAGACATGGGTGAAGTGAGCGAAGGCAGGATTGGTCAGCATGGCGCAATGGCCGAAGATCTCGTGAAAGATGTCGGGCTCTTGCAGATAGTCGAGCTCGTCCCGGCGGCGAATGAAGGTGGCCACCGGAAACTGGCGGTTGGCCAGCAGGGCAAAGAAGCGATCGAACGAGATAAGCGCAGGCACAGCGGCCACCGACCAGCCGGTGGCGGGTTGCAACACGGCGTTGATCTGGCCCAGCTGGGGGATGCGATCACGGGGCAGATTGAGGCGGGTCAAGCCAGCCAGATAGTCGTCACACGCCTTGCCTTCGAGCGCCGCGAGCTGACGTTCGATCAGGATCTGCCAGGTGCCATGCTCCTCATCCGTGTAATGGATAAGGCCCTGAGGGTCCGGCTGGTGTGCGGTGTAGAGACTGGCCATGAAGGGTTCCATCCTGTGTGCCCGCCCGGTAACCCAAGCAGCGGCGACTCACGTTTGACTGATGGGATCACTGTAACGGTTTGTCCCTTAAAAAAGCAGCCGACCCCGGGGTCGACTGCTGCTGACAATTGTAAATAATTTGTGACAACCACAATCAAGGCACGGCCCGTCACCCCTTGTTGAGATACCCCGCCAGCTGGCCGATGAGCCGCTTGCGCAGCTCCCCGAGCTTGGGTTTCTCGTCACCGCACCAGGGCAGCGGGCGGCACGCCTCTATGGTGCGCAACCCGAGTCTGGCGGTGAGCAGTCCCGCGCCCACCCCTTGTGCGGCGCGGGCGGAGAGCTTGGCTGCGAGCTCGGCCCCCAGCAAGTCCATGCCCACCTCGGTCACCAGCTCGGTGGCACCGGCGTAGAGCATGTTGCGAAACACCTGACGAATGAGGCGAATGCGGCTCCAGTAACCGAGCTCGATGGCATAGACGTCGGCGATATCCTCGATCATCCGCAAGTTGCGCCACAGCATGAGCATCATGTCGACGGTGGCAAGGGGACTCAGGGCCACCAGCACAGCGGCCTCCCCCGACCATTTGGCCACCCGGGCCTGGGCCAGCTTGTCCCGCTCGGTCAGCACCAGCTGACTGTAGAGCGTCAGCACTTCCCGATCGCTGTGACTCTCGTCGAGCTGGTTCAGCCAACGTTGGTAACCCTCCCGTCCCTTGTCACCACTCTTCTCGGCGAGTACCTCGCAAAAAGCCTGTCCCTGCCCGACGCCCTGACGGGCCAGCAAATCGTCGGCGCGCGAGCGCACATCCTGGCGCCGCTGGAGGGTGCGCAGCCGCAGCCACTCTCGCCCCACCATGCCTGCCGTGCCCACGGCCACCAGACCGGAGGCCAGCAACCAGGCGCTGCCCCAGAGCGGGGTGGTGAGCAACTGCTCGTAGAGAAAAACACCATATTGCCCCAAAGAGAGCAGGCCAACCGCCCCCAATCCCCAGCCGAGCAGCCGGTGCCGCCGGCGCGGCTTGATGGTAAGCGCAGGCTCCACCTCAGTGAAATCGTCCAGCTCATCGAGGCGCTCGAAGCTTTCTTCCTCCAAGCGCTGGGCCGGAGCTGGCGGTCGCTCGTCGCTTGCCGCCGTCAAGGCGGGCTCCAGGATCACCTTGCCCTGCAGCGGCGCCGGTTCGGCCACCGTCGGTTTTGTCTGATCGTTCATCTTGTTGCTTGTTCCTCCACGCACCTGTGCCACCATGCCTTTCCTGCCTGCATTGCCGCACAACCTAGGTTATTCGAGGTGATCCCCGAGCAGAAACTCCAGCGCCGCATCGAGCCGGATATGAGGCAGCGCCTGATGGGCGCTCATAGCTAAGGGGCGAAACGCCTGAAAATCAAAGCCCTGATTGTTCTCCCCCTGTTTATGCCACCATTGCGCAGGCGGAATATGGGGCGGCACTTCCCCCGGGAACAGCAGCAGCGGCTCGCCCGCAAGGCTGGTGCCGCGGATGGCGGGGAACTCGCGGCCATTGGCCACTCCCTTGCCCACCTCGGTCGCCTTGATGGCCGCGAGCGCCAGACACTCGGTGGTTATCCCCTCAAAGCACGCCTGACCCCGGCCACTGCGCACCAGATGCTGGAGCAGGGAGACCATGGGCGCGTGCTGCTCGGGGGTGACGTGATCCGCCTTGCTAGCCACAAACAGCAGCTTGTCGATACGCGGCGAGAAAAGTCGCCGCCACCAGTTGCTCTTGCCGTAGGCGAAGCTCTCCATGATGCGGGCGATGGCCTGCTGCATGTCGCCAAAGCTGGCCGCGCCGGCGTTGAGGGGCTGCAGACAATCCACCAGCACGATCTGGCGATCAAACCCCGCAAAGTGCTGCTCATAAAAGCCCTGCACCAGGTGCTGTTTGTACTGCTCGAAGCGCTGCTTGAGGGTGGCGTAAAGGGTGCCTTCGGCGGGCTCGCCAACCGGCGGCTGCCACACCCAGGGAACAAATTGCAGCATGGGGGCACCGGCATACTCCCCTGGCAATACGAAACGGCCGGGCTGGATCAGGTGTAACCCGAGATCCCGTTTGCAAGCGTGCAGATAGGCGGTGTAGCGCTCGGCCAGCTGGGCGACCGGTCGCTCTTCAAAAGGCTGCGCCGCTTGCCATTGTGGGGTCAGCCAGCTGGCGGCGAGTGCTTGCAGCTCGGGGCGGCGAAGTTGATCGCGCACCTGCTCGCTCCACTGCTCGTAACTCATCTCTAGCAGCGGCAAGTCGAGCAGCCACTCCCCCGGGTAATCCACCAGATCCACATAGAGGGTGGAGATCTCCCCCAAATGCTTGCGCAGCGGATGGCGGGTGCGATAGCGAATTTCGAGGCGCACCTCGGCCACCCCGCGGGTAGGCTCAGGCCAGGCGGGCGGCTCCCCGAACAGGGCGTCGAGACCGCGCTCGTAGGCGAAGGTGGGAATATGGGCGTTTTGTTGCGGCACCCGGCGGGCGCCCAGGATCCGCCCCTGACGCAGGGCATCCCACAACGGCAAGCGGCCATCGATGGCCGCGTGTTCAAGCTGGTTGACCAGCGCCGTGATAAACGCCGTCTTGCCACTGCGAGAGAGGCCGGTCACCGCCAGCCGCAGATGGCGATCCCGTACCCGGTTCACCACGTCTGTGGCCCTGTGCTGCAAGAGCGACCACTTTTGTTCCAGTGTGTTGCGTATCAAGGCTTGTTCAATCCCTCAATTCAATCATCGGTTTCAGTTGCGCCCGTCAGCTATGTCTAGTCGTCGGATCCCGTTCAAGGCAGGGCCTCGCTCAATCGGCGAGGCCAGGGCTCACAGCTTGCTGAACTCCCGCTGCAAGGTGAACTCCTTGGAGGTCACCAGCTTCTCGATGCGCTGCAATCTGGGCTCCAGGGTGTCGAGCTCCTGTGCGATACGGTCCAATGCCTGATGAGGGGTGACACCGGCCTGCCAGCTACGCGCCTTCATCCGCACTTCGGCAAACTCTCCCTCTTCTTTTTCATAGAGAGTGACCGGCCGCTTGTCGAGCAGAAACCAGGCGGCAATGTAGGCAGTGAAGGTAATGAAACCGGCGAAGATGAGACCGGTGATGGCCAGCAGTCGCACGATCCAGGGCTCCACGCCGAAGTAGTCGGCAAGGCCGGCGCAGACGCCCGCTATCTTGCCCTGCTGAGGGTCACGATAAAGATTGCGCTCCTCCCGATTCGATGGACTCATACCTTGTTCCTCCAGCCCGGCACTTCCGCGTCCAGAATCGACTCCAGCGAGCCGACCCGCTCCTGCATCTTCTCGGCACGGGCCAGCAACCCTTGCAGCTGCTCTCGCTCGCTATCGGCGAGACCGGCACCAATCCGTCCCTTGGCACGGTAGTGCAGCACCAACCAGATGGGGGCCACCACGACCATGAAGACCACCATGGGAACCATCAATACGCCCAGCAGATTTTCCATCAGTTACTCCCCTTGTTTGCCTTCACGTTTGCTTTCACTCTGGCCCAGCTTCTGGCGCATCGCTTCCAGCTCTTTGCTGATCTGGTCGTCGACTTCCAGCTCGGCAAACTGCTGGGCCAGCGCCTTGTCGGATTGCCCCAGATCGGCGCGGGCTTCCATTTCGTCGATACGTCGTTCCATGCGCTCAAACTTGCTGACCACGGCCTGGCTCTCGCCACGGGCGACCTGGCTCTGCACGTTGAGACGGCTGCTGGCAGCTTCGGTGCGAATCGTCATCGCCTTTTGACGACTACGGGCATCTTCCAGCTTGGCTTCCAGCTGACGTATTTCGTCACCCAGCTTGTCGATGCCACTGTCCACCGCCTGCTGCTCGCGATAGAGCGTCTCGGCCAGTTCGGTCTGCTTCTTTTTCTCGATCAACGCGGCGCGGGCCAGATCTTCACGGCCCCTGGTCAGCGCCAGTTCAGCCTTGCCCTGCCATTCGTCAACCCGCTCCTGATGGCGGCTGACTTGACGACCGATCTCTTTCTGGCTGGCGAGGAAGCGGGCCAGATTGGAGCGCTCCTTCACCAGCTCGTCTTCCATCTCCTGGATGATCAGGCGCACCATCTTCTGGGGATCTTCAGCCTTGTCGAGCAGGGCCGTCAGGTTGGAATTGATGATGTCGGCCAGACGGGAAAAAATACTCATGATAGAACTCCTGTGATTGGCATGCGTTGTTTCTCCATTGACAATGGCAACTTGTGTGCCAATCTGGAACGGAATTTAACTTGTTGATTTATATGGGGAGGATACGTGGAGTTTCAAGATCCCCTGTACAAGTAATGATAATAATCACCAACTTTTGGTAAGATTGACCAGCTTTTACAACTGACAGGGATCACTATGACCACGGCCACGGAAAGCCTGTTGGGGGAATCCAACGCATTCCTCGAGATCATTGAGCAAGCCTCACGCCTCGCCCCGCTGCGCAAACCCGTGTTGATCATCGGCGAGCGAGGGACCGGCAAGGAGCTCATCGCCCATCGCCTACATTATCTCTCGGCGCGCTGGGATCAAAGCTTTGTCACCATCAACTGCGCGACCCTGAGCGAAAACCTGCTGGAGACCGAGCTGTTTGGACACGAGGCGGGATCCTTCACCGGCGCAGCCAAGCGCCATCAGGGCCGCTTCGAGCGCGCCGATGGCGGCACCCTTTTCCTCGACGAGCTGGCCACCACCAGCGCCCGGGTGCAGGAGAAGCTGCTGCGGGTCATCGAATACGGCGAGTTTGAGCGGGTGGGTGGAGCCAAGGCCCTCAAGGTAGATGTGCGGCTGGTGTGTGCCACCAACGAGGATCTGCCGGCACTGGCCGACAGAGGGGACTTTCGCCACGATCTGCTGGACAGGCTGGCCTTTGATGTCATTACCCTGCCCCCCTTGCGGGAGCGACGCGAAGATATACTGATGCTGGCGGCACACTTCGCCCACGGCATGACCCGGGAGCTGGGCTATCCGTTGTTTGCCGGTTTCTCCCGCAAGGCGACCCAGCTACTGCTGGATTACCCCTGGCCCGGCAACGTGCGGGAGTTGAAAAACGTGGTGGAGCGCAGCATCTACCGCCAGGGTAATCCCCAGTTGCCGCTGTCCGAGCTGGTGATCAACCCCTTTGACTCCCCCTGGCGCCCCCGTTCCCGGGCAAGTCTGGCCGCTACCATCGATGAGCCCATCCAGGCGTCCGTCTCCACCCCTCCCCTCCTGCCGCTGGATCTCAAACAGGCGGTGGCGGAGTACGAGATTAATTTACTCAAGCAAGCCATGCAGCAATCCCAGTATAATCAGCGCAAAGCCGCTCAATTGCTGGCGTTGAGCTATCACCAGTTTCGCGGCATGCTGCGCAAATACCAGCTGCTGGACAGTGACAGCGATGCAGATTAAGACCCAGGGCAGCCAGGTTCAGACCGACTCCCGCAACTCGCCAGCCTTAACGCTGGCACATTCGTATAAAAACATGGTTCTACAATGAGAATGTTCAAACCCTTGCTGCTTGGATTGCTGGTGCTGGTTACCGGTTGTCAGAAACAAGACGACGCGTCCAGAACGGGACTCATCTATTGTACGGAAGGCTCGCCCCAGACCTTTAATCCCCAGATATCCAACTCCGGAGTCACCTTGGATGCCAGCTCGCGCACCCTCTACGATCGCCTGCTGGAGGTAAACCCCAACACCCTGGCGCTGGAGCCTGCGTTGGCCACCGACTGGCACATCAGCGAGGATGGTCTGACCTACACACTGACCCTGCGCAAGGGGGTGACCTTTCACCATACCCCCTGGTTCAAGCCCAGTCGCACCCTCCATGCCGACGATGTGGTCTTTACCTATGCGCGCCAGCTCGATGAACAGCACCCCTATCACAACGTCTCCGGCGGCGAGTATCCCTATTTCTACAGCCTGGGGCTGGATCAGCTGATCAAGCGGGTCCATAAGAAGGGACCCGGGCAGGTCGTGTTCGAGCTGAATCGACCGGATGCTTCCTTCCTCGCCACCCTGGCCAGCGACTACGCCATCGTGCTCTCCGCCGAATATGCCAGTCAGATGCAACAAGCTGGCACCCCGGCCCTGCTCGACAGCCGTCCCATCGGCACAGGGCCATTCAGTTTCAAGGAGTATCGCCACAACGAGTTCATCCGCTATTTGCGCCATCCCGGTTACTGGGGCGGCGAGGCCAAAATAGAGCAGCTCATCTACGACATCACCCCCAAGTCATCCAAACGACTGGCCAAGCTGTTGACCGGCGAGTGTGACGTGATGAGCACCCCTGCTGCCAGCCAGCTCTCGGTGATTAAGCAAAAACCTGAGCTGAGCCTTTCGGTGCAATCGGGCATGAACGTCGCCTTCCTGGCCCTCAACACCCGCAAGCCGCCGTTCAACAAGGTGCAAGTGCGTCAGGCCATCGCCAGCGCCATCAACATAGACAACCTGCTGCAGGCGGTCTATTTCGAGACGGGCCAGGCCGCCAACAGCCTGCTGCCCCCCCTCTCCTGGGGCTACAATCCCTCCCTGCCGATGCGCAAGCCGGATCTGAAGCGGGCGCGTCAGCTGCTCAAGGAGGCGGGGTTCGAACAGGGGTTCGAGATGCAAGTGCTGGTGCAGCCAGGCTCACGTCCCTACAACCCGGACGCCCTCAAAACAGCTCAGCTGATACGAAACGATCTGGCCAGGATAGGCATCAAGCTGAAAATTGTGCAGCAGGAGTGGCCCATCACCCAGGCCCGCCTCGCCAAAGGCCAATATGACAGCCTGCTCTCTGGCTGGATTGCCGACAACGCCGATCCGGACAACTTCTTTCGCCCCTTGCTGAGCTGCGCCGCCGTCGAGCGCGGCAATAACTACAGTCGCTGGTGCAGCCCGGCCTTCGATCAGCTGCTGGACGATGCGGTCACCACGCCCCAGCTGGCGTTCCGGCTGCGCAACTACTATTACGCCCAAACCCTGCTCAACGAGCAGGTGCCACTCATTCCGCTGGCCCATGCCCTGCGCACCTTGGCCAGTCGCAGCGACATTCAGGGGCTCTCCCTGATGCCCTTTGGCGGCACCGTCTTCAACCAAGCCCACAGGGAGTAAGCATGTTTCTCTATATACTGCGTCGCATCAACCTGCTGCTCATTACCCTGCTGGCGCTGACCTTCGTCGTCTACCTGCTGGACGTTCGCCTCATCGGTCAGCAAGCCAGCTTCTGGAGCGGTTATCCCGATTTCCTGCGCCGCATTCTGGATGGGGATCTGGGGCTTTCCAGCGTTTCAGGCCAGCCGGTGCTGGAAGAGATCCGTCACTACTTCCCTGCCACCCTGATCCTCTGCATGGCAGCCTTTGCCATCTCGCTGCTGGTGGGTATTCCGCTCGGCACCCTGGCCGCGCTCTATCAGGGCAAGCCGCTGGATCTCTCCATCATGACCGCTGGCCTCATCGGTTATGCGGTGCCCGTCTTCTGGCTGGCGCTGCTGGTGGTGATGTTCTTCTCGCTGGAGCTGGGCTGGCTGCCCGCTTCGGGCCAGATCAGCCTGCTCTATGACGTGCCCTCCATCACCGGCATCGCTGTGTTTGACGTGCTGATGAGCAACGAGCCCTGGCGCCAGGCGGCGCTGCACGATGCCCTTCTCCACCTGATCCTGCCCTCGCTGGTGCTGGCGGTAGTGCCCACCACAGAGGTGATCCGCCACGTGCGCAGTTCACTGATCGACGTCATGAAGCAGAACTACATCAAGGCGGCGACGAGCCGGGGTCTCTCCAAGGCGCAGATCGTCTGGCGTCACGGCCTGAAAAATGCCCTGCCGCCGGTGCTGCCGCTGCTGGGTCTGCAACTGGGCAGCGTGCTCACCTCCGCCATGATCACAGAGGTCGTGTTCGAATGGCACGGGATAGGCCGCTGGCTCATCAACAGCATTGCCCTGCAGGATTACGCCGCCATCCGGGGCGCCACCCTGGTGGTCGCCGGCTTCGTCATCGTCATCAGCGTCAGCACCGAGCTGCTCACCACCCTCATCTATCCGGCGCGGCGTAAAGAACTCTATGCAAAACAAGACTAAACGCGCTCATGGCGTGACCCAGAGCCAGGTATCCTATGCAAGATAAATCAAACATCTATCCCGAGCTCAAGATCCTCTCGCCCCTTGAGCAGACGTGGGCCTCCTACAGCCGTAATCCGCTTGCCATGGCGGGGCTCTGGTGCTTTTTGCTGTTGCTGCTCATCACCCTGGTGGGGCCGCTGGTCGTTCCCTACGGCATCGATGAACAGCACACCGACAAGCTGCTGCTGGCCCCCTCCTGGGCGGCGACCGGCAATATCGACTACTTCCTCGGCACCGACGATCTGGGGCGCGACATCCTCTCCCGGCTGGTGGTGGGGGCACGGCTTACCTTCGGCAACGCCCTGCTGGTGGTGATGATTGCCATGGTGGTGGGCTCCGCCATCGGCATCCTGGGTGGCATGAGCAAGGGGCTGAAATCGAGCGTGCTGCACCACCTGCTCGATACCCTGCTCTCCATCCCCTCCCTGCTGCTGGCCATCATCATGGTCGCCATCCTGGGGCCGGGCCTGTTCAATACCCTGATCGCCATCACGCTGGCACTGATCCCCCCCTTCATCCGGGCGACCTACAACGCGGTTCACACCGAGATGCAGAAGGAGTACATCATCGCCAGCCGCCTCGACGGTTCGCCGCCGCTGCGGATCATGCGTTTGGCCATTTTGCCGAATATAGTCGAGACCCTGGTCGCCCAGACTACCCGCACCCTCTCTGCCGCCATTCTCGATATCTCGGCGGTGGGTTTTCTCGGCCTCGGCGCCCAGTCGCCCCAACCGGAATGGGGCGCCATGCTGGCCGATTCGAGCGATCTCATCTATCTCGCCCCCTGGACCGTGACCCTGCCGGGCATGGCCATACTGTTCAGCGTGCTGGTCACGAACCTGGTTGGCGAAGGCATTCGTGAAGCGCTCAAAGAGGGGGACGACTGATGCGGTACTCTTTGCCGAAGATAGATAGGTTCACCATTGAACCCTGTTCATTCCTGTGCAGCGTGCGGATCAACCATGCGCTGGCCGGTGAAAGCCCTCGTGAAGTGCTCAAAAAGGGGAATGCTTAATGCCCTTGCTAGATATTCGCAACCTGACCATCGAGATCGACACGCCCCAGGGCAAGGTCAAGGCGGTAGACAGGGTGAGCCTGACCCTGACCGAGGGGGAAATCCGCGGCCTGGTCGGTGAATCGGGCTCCGGCAAGAGTCTGGTGGCCAAAGTGATCGTCGGCATCCAGAAGGACAACTGGACGGTACGTGCCGACCGGATGCGCTTCAACGACATGGATCTGCTGACCATGGCTCCCAAGGAGCGACGCCGGATCATGGGTCGCGAGATCGCCATGATCTTTCAGGACCCCATCAGCTGTCTGGACCCTTCCGAAGAGATAGGTTCCCAGCTGGAAGAGGCGATCCCGACCGATTCGTTCGAGGGTCAGTTCTGGCAGCGCTTCCAGTGGCGCAAGAAGAAGGCCATCGCCCTGCTGCACCGGGTCGGCGTCAAGGATCACCGCAAGGTGATGCGCGCCTATCCCCACGAACTGTCGGACGGCATGTGCCAGAAGGTGATGATCGCCATGGCCATTGCCAACAAGCCGCGCCTGCTGGTAGCCGATGAGCCCACCAGCGCCATGGAGTCCACGACCCACTCCCAGATCCTGCGGCTGCTGGACAAGATGAACAAGCTGGGCAACACCACCATCCTCATCATCAGCAACGACATCGCGGCCATCGCCAACCTGACCAACACCATCAACGTGATGTACTGCGGCCAGATGGTGGAGGTCGGCACCCGGGAGCAGATCCTGACCTCGCCCCATCACCCCTATACCGATGCCCTGCTCAAGTCCATTCCCGACTTTGACAAGCTGGTGCGCCACAAGTCACGGCTCGAAACCCTGCCCGGGGTGATACCGCCGCTCCAGCACCTGCCCATCGGTTGTCGGCTCGGTCCCCGCTGCCCCTATGCCCAGAAACAGTGCGTACAGACGCCACTGATGAGCAAGATCAAAGGACACCAGTTCAGCTGCCACTTCCCGCTGAACATGGAAGAGCCGAAAAAATGAATTCAACACGTTATCAGCCCGTGGCCGCATGCTCTGCCACCAAGGAGCCAGGACAGTGATCGAACCCTCCCTGCTGCAGGTCAGAGGCCTTAGCAAGACCTATCAGAACCGCACCGGCCTGTTTCGGCGTCAGGCGGTCGAAGCCATCAAGCCGCTCTCGTTTGACCTTGAGGTCGGCCAGACCCTGGCCATCGTCGGCGAGGCCGGCTCCGGCAAGAGTACGCTGGCGCGGATCCTGGCGGGCATGATAGAACCCACCGCCGGCGAGATCGCCATCGAGGGTCAGACGCTGGTCCATGGCGACTATCAGACCCGCTGCAAGCTGCTGCGGATGATCTTCCAGGACCCCAACTCCTCTCTCAATCGCAAGATCCGGGTCGGCCAGATCCTGGAGACACCGCTGCGGCTCAACACAGAGATGAGCGACGAGGAGCGGCACGACAAGGTGGTACAGACCCTGCGCATGGTGGGCATGTTGCCGGATCACGCCCTCTTCTATCCGCAGATGCTCTCCGCCGGTCAACAGCAGCGGGTGGCACTGGCCCGGGCACTCATTCTCAACCCCAAAATCGTGGTAGCCGATGAGGCACTCTCCACCCTGGACATCTCGGTACGCTCCCAGATCATCAACCTGCTGCTTGAGATGCAGGAGACCATGGGGCTGAGCTATGTACTGGTGGCCAACGATCTGGGGGTCGTGAGCCACATCAGTGACGAGGTGCTGGTGATGCACGAAGGACGGGTGGTGGAGCGTGGCAAGACGCTCAAGGTGTTCGCCGATCCCCAGCACGAGGTGACGCGCCGCCTGATCCAGAACTACAACAACGAATACCGCCGCTGATCCCCAGGCCGGAGCCGACCCTGGTACCGGCCACCCCTCTTCGTCATCTGCTTGAAAAAGCCTAAAAAAATCCCGGCTCAGGGGCCGGGAATTACGCTCAAAAATGAATGCATCGCTCGTAGTAGGAACATGGCCATGGTAGGCCGCGCTTCTTACGTCAACCATTGTCAGATCTGACAGGCCGCCCGCTATGGAACCTGAACTGCGGATCCGGCGAGCAGATAAGCTCGGCTTCAATCCGGCCAAAATAGGCGACCCGCTCACGGATATCCTCCCCCGCATACTGCTCGGCCAAGGCCAGATAGTCCTGATAGTGGCGCGCCTCCGAACGCAGCAGGGAGACATAGAAGCGACCCAGCTCCTCGTCCAGATGAGGCGCCAACTTGGCAAAGCGCTCGCAGGAACGCGCCTCTATGTAGGCGCCGATGATCAACTTGTCGACTATGGTGGCAGGCTCGTGAGTGCGTACATGCTGCATCAGGTTGCGGGCATAGCGGGAGGCGGTCACGGGACCATAGGGGATGTTGCGCACAGCCATCAGCGCCAGCACCTGCTCGAAGTGGTGCAGCTCCTCCTGGATGAGCCGCACCATGGGAAACAGCAGCGGATTGCGCGCCAGCTCCTCGAACACGGTGCGATCAGACTCCCCCATGCTGCGCTTGCCCAGGATCTCGGCCTTCTCCGGGATGGCATCCAGCTCCCGATAAAATGCCAGCTTGGGCAGCAGATGGCGCTTGCCCTTGGGCAGGCAGTAGCGCCGCACCAGGCTGTGGGCGGTGAGCGCAGCCTTGTTCTCGCAGTTCGCGTGATCGATGAGCAGGGTAGGCAGATGGGCGGGATCTCGCGCCATGGCTACCCACTCGTCCGGGGTCTCACACTGCAAAAACTGGTGCACGGGGGCTAGCAGGTCATCCATCTGAATTCTCGTCTGTTCTGGTTGATACGGCGGCGCGATAGGTGCGCGGCTGCCCATGCTAGCGGATCCCGCCGCCACTGCCCACACCCAGCGGTATAAGTGATTATTTTTACAGCAGATACCCCTCTGCTCAGCCGCCCAGACACGACAATGGGGGCCGGGGCCCCCATCTCATATCTTTCATGAACAACGAAAACGTTTAACTACCTTCGTTAAAAATTTCCAGGTTGCTGGTCCCTTCCTGCCACTCACGCACCGCCTTGTTGTCGTCGCTGCGCAAGGCATTCAGGTGGTCCAGATAAGATTGATCCACATCGGAGGTGACATAGTGACCGTTGAACACCGAGGTCTCGAAGTGACGCAGCTCGGGGTTGATCTCCCGCACCGCCTCTTCCAGATCTTCCAGATCCTGGAAAATCAGACCATCGGCACCGATCAGCTTGCACACCTCTTCCACTTCCCGACCGTGGGCGATCAGCTCGTTGGCAGTGGGCATGTCGATACCATAGACGTTGGGAAAGCGGATCTCCGGTGCCGCCGAGGCGAAGTAAACCTTGGCCGCCCCCGCTTCACGGGCCATCTGGATGATCTGCTCCGAGGTGGTGCCGCGCACGATAGAGTCATCCACCAACAACACCTTCTTGCCCTTGAATTCCGAGCTGATGGCATTGAGCTTGCGACGTACCGACTTCTTGCGCTGGGTCTGACCCGGCATGATGAAGGTACGGCCTATGTAGCGGTTCTTCACAAAACCCTGACGGTAAGGCAGGTCGAGGGTATGGGCTATCTCCAGCGCCACGTCACAGGAGGTCTCGGGGATGGGAATGACCACATCCACGTCCAGATCTTCCCACTCACGTGCAATCTTCTGACCCAGCTTGCGACCCATGTTAAGGCGGGCGGCGTAGACGGAGACCTTGTCGATGCATGAATCGGGACGGGCGAAGTAGACATATTCGAAGATGCAGGAGCTCATCTGCGGATTTTCCGCACACTGCTCGGAGAAGAGCTGTCCCTGCTCGGTGATGTAGATGGCTTCACCGGGGGCGACGTCACGTACCGTCTCGAAACCGATGGCGTCCAGCGCCACGCTCTCCGAGGCGAGCATGTACTCCACCTGGCCCTGCTCATCGGCCCGACGACCCAGTATCAGCGGACGAATGCCGTTGGGATCGCGAAACCCGATGAGACCGTGACCAATCACCAGCGAGACCACGGCATAGGCACCGCGGATCTGCTGATGGGTCTTGCGCACCGCAGAGAAGATATCCTCCGGCCGCAGTGCCATCTTGTCGCACAGATCCAGTTCGTGGGCCAGCACGTTCAGCAGCACTTCCGAATCGGAGGTGGTGTTGATGTGGCGACGGGCCACCTTGAACTGCTGCTCCTTGAGATCCTTGGCATTGGTGAGGTTGCCGTTGTGGGCCAGCACCATGCCGTAGGGGGAGTTCACGTAAAAAGGTTGGGCTTCAGCGGCACTTGAGCTGCCTGCGGTGGGATATCTGACATGACCTATGCCGATGTTCCCTTGCAGACGCTGCATGTGACGCACTTCAAACACGTCCTTCACCAGGCCGTTGGCCTTACGTTGCCGGAAGTTTCCACTGTCTATGGTCACGATCCCGGCGGCATCCTGTCCCCTGTGTTGCAACACCGTCAAGGCGTCGTAGAGGGCCTGATTGACGGGGGTGGTGCCAACTATACCGACAATACCACACATGTCTTTGCTACCTCGAAGTCACTATACCTGTTTAAGATAACTGGACGAGTTCAACATGAACCCGAAAAACCACTGGATCACCGGTTTGAACTCGGGAACCAGTTTGGACACCACCCACCAGTCGCTCTGGGAGAGGCTGGTAAAGGTATCCATAAAAAACAGCAGGGCACTGACAACCAGTACCCCGCGAATGGCGCCAAAACAGATGCCGAGCACCCGATCCGTGCCTGACAGACCGGTCTTTTCAACCAGCAGCCCCACCACGTAGTTCACCACGGCGCCCAGGATCAGGGTCGCCACGAACAGAGCGGCGATGGCCAGGCCGTTGCGCACCATGGGATCCGAAAAGGAGGTAAAATAGATGGCGAGATCGGGATAGAAATGGCTGGCGATGAAGAAGGCGATAAACCAGGTGACAAGCGACATGGCTTCCTTGACAAAGCCGCGCACCAGGCTGATGAGGGCGGAAAAGCCGATGATGCCGATGATGGCGTAATCAATCCAGACCATAGAGAAAAGTGTCCTGCGAAATTGCGGCGCAGTCTAACAAAAACGATTGCGGAATGCTTGGGAAAGTTTTGCTGCCGCGCCTGCGGATAAAAACGGGCGCCTGTCTGGCGCCCTGTGGGAAGTCAACCACCGACCTGGTAGAAGGTAGCCGCGCCGGGACCAACCGGCAAACCGAGCATGAATACCCAGACGTAGAAGAGCAGGCTCCAGCCCACCAGAAACACCAGCGTATAGGGCAACATGGTTGCAATCAGGGTGCCTATTCCCAGAGACTTCTGGTAACGCACCGCCACCGCCAGGATAAGTCCGAAATAACTCATCATGGGGGTGATGATATTGGTCACAGAGTCGCCGATCCGGTACGCCGCCTGTATCACCTCAGGGGAGTAGCCGATCAGCATCAACATGGGAACGAAAATGGGGGCCGTCACAGCCCACTGGGCGGATGCTGACCCAATCATCAGGTTGATAAAGGCACACATCAGAATGAAGCCGAAGAAGAGCCAGGGACCTGTCAGACCCAGAGATTGCAGCAGCTCGGCCCCCTTCACCGCAAACACGGTGCCAAAGTTGGTCCAGGAGAAGTAGGCAACGAACTGGGCAGCAAAGAACACCAGTACGATATACATCCCCATGGTGCCCATGCTGGTGGACATGGCTTTGATCACATCCTGATCGCTCTTCATGGTTCCCACCACCTTGCCATAGACGAAGCCGGGAATGGCGAAGAAGATGAAGATGAAGGCAACAATCCCGTGCAGGAAGGGGGAGCCTGCAATGGCACCCGTATCCGGATGACGCAGGATGCCATCTGCCGGTACCACCGTCAGGGCCAGCAGAGCACTCACTACCAGCACAGCCACCAGAGCAGACCAGAGCCCGCGCTTCTCCTGCACACTCAGAGGTTCAGCCTTCTGATCCAGCACCACGCTGGCGTCGCTGGGATCATACTTGCCGAGCTTGGGTTCCACTATCTTCTCTGTCACCCAGGCCCCCAACAAGGTAACTAGGAAGGTGCTGACAAACATGAAGTACCAGTTCACCTCGGGACCAACCACATAGGTGGGATCTATGATGCGAGCCGATATCTGGGTGATCCCGGCCAGCAGGGGGTCCACTGTACCGAGCAGCAGGTTAGCGGAATAGCCGCCTGACACGCCAGCAAACGCCGCAGCCAGACCGGCCAGGGGATGACGGCCCAATGAGTGGAATATCATGGCTGACAGCGGAATAAGCACCACATAGCCAAGTTCAGCGGCAGTGTTTGACATAATGCCGGCAAACACCACTGTGAGGGTGACCATGCGCCGTGATGCGCTCATCACCAGGCCACGCATGGCGGCACTGAGCAAGCCCGAGTGTTCGGCAATACCCACACCAAGCAGCGCAACCAGTACTGTACCCAACGGGGCGAAGCCGGTGAAGTTGGTCACCAGATTGGAGACGATACGCTGCAGACCATCGGCACTGAACAGGCTGATCACCGTGATCATGCCGTCGATGCTGCGACCCGGAGCGCCTTCCGGGCGAGGGTCAACCACACTCACCTCGAACCAGGCCGCCACACCGGAGGCCAGGATCAGCGTGAGGGAGAAGAGCGCAAACAAGGTGATAGGGTGTGGCAACAAATTGCCCAGCCACTCCACCCCATTGAGAAAACGGTTAAACAAACCGGGGCGAGCGGGCACCAATGGTGTCGTCCTCGACGTCATTCATTACTCCTTATTCATTTGAAACATGCCACCGGCCAGTGCAGCCGATATGCCTGCGCTTCTAATGAACGTAAGCAAGGACACAATACGCACCCTGATCACCGAACCGGAATCAATCCTCGATGAATTGACCGCGAGCCTTTTACCTTCCTCCAACTGAATACAACATGAACGCAAAGTTCTGAAACAAAAAAGCCATGGCGAACCATGGCTTTTAACATGAAGGCGACAGGATCAGCCTATGTGGGTCAGACCGCCCATGTAGGATTGCAGCGCAGCCGGGATGGCGATGCGGCCGTCGATCTGCTGGTAGTTCTCCATCACGGCCACCAGGGTGCGCCCCACGGCCAGGCCGGAGCCATTCAGGGTGTGCAGCAGCTGGGGCTTGCCGTCGATGCGGACGCGCGCCTGCATGCGGCGCGCCTGGAAATCGGTGCAGTTGGAGACAGAAGAGATCTCGCGGTAGGTGTTCTGGGCCGGCAGCCACACTTCCAGATCGTAGGTCTTGGCGGCGCAGAAGCCCATGTCACCGGTGGCCAGCGCCATCACGCGATACGGCAGCTCCAGCAGTTGCAGCACCTTCTCGGCGTGACCGGCCATCTCTTCCAGTGCTTCCCAGGATTTTTCCGGGTGAACCAGCTGCACCATCTCGACCTTGTCGAACTGGTGCATACGGATCAGACCGCGAGTGTCACGGCCATAAGAACCGGCTTCGGAGCGGAAGCAGGGGCTGTGGGCCGTCATCTTGATGGGCAGCTCCTGCTCATCAAAGATCTCGTCGCGGGCCATGTTGGTGAGCGGCACTTCGGAGGTCGGGATCAGGGAGAATTTGCGCAGCTTGCCCTCCTCTTCCCCTTCACCCTCGATACCGGTGTTGAACAGGTCTTCGGAGAACTTCGGCAGCTGACCTGTGCCATACAGGCTGTCCGGGTTCACCAGATAAGGCACATAGCACTCGGTGTAACCGTGCTGCAGGGTGTGCAGGTCCAGCATGAACTGCGCCAGGGCGCGGTGCAGGCGGGCAATCTGCCCCTTCATCACCACAAAGCGGGCACCGGAAATCTTGACGCCGTTCTTGAAATCCACGCCCTTGGCCGCTTCACCCAGATCGATGTGATCGCGTACCGGGAAATCGAACGCACGCGGCGTTCCCCAACGACGCACTTCCACGTTGTCGTCCTCATCGCGGCCCACCGGCGTGGTCTCGCTCGGCAGGTTGGGGATGGCGTCGGAGATGGATTTGAGATCGCGCAGCAGCACTTCGAGCTCAACCTTGCTGGTTTCAAGCTCGTCGTTGATCTTGGTCACGTCGGCCTTGAGCGGGGCCACATCCTCACCACGACGGGCAGCCTCACCGATGGACTTGGAGCGGGCGTTGCGCTCGGCCTGCAGCTCCTGGGTACGGGACTGCAGATCCTTGCGTTTCTCTTCCAGAGCATTGACAGCCGCTACGTCCAGAACGTAGCCACGTGTCGCCAGACGAGCGGCAGCTTCATCAATCTCGCTACGCAGATATTTGGGATCCAGCATGGTTTACCTACTTTTTTAAAATGGGATCTGGGCCTGGGTCATCATGACCGGGCGAGAGAACAGATCCGGAAGTTAACATCGGTTGGCGCACCCCTATCGTCTTCAGGATCGCGCCTTCAAAATCAGGCCTTCGAAATCAAGAAGATGGCGCAAGGCCGAGACAAGCGGGGTCAGAGGGCCAGTGTATCAGACCGCCCCCCCGCCCGAACAGGGACTATTTACGTCGTTTTCACGGACCTCACCGGTCGGGAAGACTCGCGGATCCTCCCTCGAACCCCATTCCTGACCACAGAGGCAAACCGGTACCTGAACTGCCTCATTTGAACAAGTGCATTCACCGGCCACACCTCTGCCAACCGGGCTGTTCGAGGCGCCAGCGCCAGCCTGCTACTTGCCCCTTTGTTGCGGGCTCTGCCGGTCCAGCTCATGGAGGTAGTCAAGCTTTTGGGCAATCTGCTTCTCAAGACCGCGATCCGTGGGCTGATAGTACTGCTTGCCTGCCAGCTCTGGCGGGAAGTAGCTCTCGCCGGCGGCGTAGGCCCCCGGCTCGTCGTGGGCATAACGATACTCGGCACCATAACCCAGTTCGCTCATCAGCTTGGTGGGTGCGTTGCGAAGATGCGGTGGCACCTCGAAGTCGGGCAGGTTTTTCGCATCGTTGAGCGCTGCCTTCCAAGCGGTGTAGACCGCATTGCTCTTGGGGGCGCAGGCGAGATAGACGATGGCCTGGGCGATGGCGCGCTCCCCTTCGGCAGGGCCGATGCGATGAAAGCAATCCCAAGCTGACAGGGCGACCTGCATGGCGCGCGGATCGGCGTTGCCCACATCTTCCGAAGCGATGGCCAGCAAGCGGCGGGCAATATAGAGGGGATCGCAGCCAGCGCTCACCATGCGGGCGTACCAGTAGAGCGCCGCATCCGGGGCCGAGCCACGAATGGATTTGTGCACCGCCGAGATGAGGTCATAGAAGTGATCCCCCCCCTTGTCGAAACGGGCCACGTGCTCCCCCACCACCGCGGCGAGCAGGGCGCTGTCGATCACTCTCTTCCCTGCATCATTGGTCTCGGCCATGTCGGCCAACAGCTCCAGATAGTTGAGGGATTTGCGCCCGTCCCCATCCACCGCCTTGGCCAGCGCCTCTTTGACGCCGGGGGCAAAGGAGAGCGCCGGATCATTGAGACCGCGCGGATCCTGCATTGCCTGCTCGATCATGGCGAGGATGTCATCCTCTTCCAACCGCTTGAGCAGATAGACCCGGGCCCGGGAGAGCAGCGCGTTGTTGAGTTCGAACGAGGGGTTTTCGGTGGTGGCGCCGATAAAGGTGATGGTGCCGTCTTCGATGTGGGGCAGGAACACATCCTGCTGGCTCTTGTTGAAGCGGTGCACCTCATCCACGAACAGTATGGTGCGTACCCCGCGCCAGCTGTTCTCCTTCGCCTTGTCGATGGCGGCGCGGATCTCCTTGATGCCGGAGGTCACTGCCGAGAGTCGCTCCACTTCCGCCTGGCAGTAGTGCGCCATCAGCTCCGCCAGGGTGGTCTTGCCGGTGCCGGGAGGTCCCCACAGGATCATCGAGTGACAATGACCCGCCAGGATCGCTTTGCGCAGGGGCTTGTCAGCCCCCAGAATATGCTGCTGACCAATATACTGGTCTAGGTTTTGCGGCCGCATCCGGGCCGCCAGCGGGCGAAAGTCCGATGAGAAATCCAGCGACAAGTTACTCATCTGTATTGACCCCCAGCGTCACACCACTCGCCTTTGACTGGCGCAGTGGCGAGCAATCCAACGACCGCGTGCTCATCAGCGCTGGTCGTCCAGCGCGACCCCCTTCGGGATCTTGAAAACAAATTCATTGCCCTTGAGCACCGGCTTGCGGTTGAAACTGCTCAGGGTGAATTCGCTCCACTGCCCCTGCGCCTCTTTCACATCAAAGCGGCTGATGTTGTTGGCCCGATCGAAGGTAACGCGGAAAGAGGCGATCAGCTCATCCTTGTTGCGACTGGTGACGATGTAGACATCCCCCTCCTGAGTCACGTCATAGTTCTTCCAGAACTTGTCGTCATTACCGGCGATCAGAATAAAGGGAGTATTGAGGACCGCATCCTTGAGCTTGAGGACAGTGACCTGCTCGACGAAGGGGTCATAGATCCACACATCCTGACCGTCGGCCACGATCAGGCTCTCGTCCGGCGAGGTGGTGTGCCAGTTGAAGCGGTTCGGACGCTGCACCAGCAGATCGCCGCTGGCCTTTTGCAGCTCCTTGCCCTTGCTGTCATAGACGGTCTGGGCAAACTTGGCGGAGAAGAGGCTGACACCCGCCAGCTTCTGTTTGAGATCACTGGCCGCATCGGCCCACACCTGGCTGCTGGCCATCAGCAGCACGGTACCCATCAACAGTTGCTTTTTCATCACGATCTTCATAAAGACGCTCTCGATAAAAGGCCACGCCCGTGGAGGGCATGGCCAGGGATAATATGAAACGGCGAGGCTTAGTCCCGCACCGGCGGCGGTGCCAACACATCGCGCTGACCATTGCCGCCCGGTGAGCTGACGATGCCCTGATTTTCCATCTGCTCGATGAGACGGGCTGCCCGGTTGTAACCAATCTTGAACTTGCGCTGTACGCTGGAGGTAGAACCGCGACGGGACTCCACCACAAAGGCGACCGCCTCGTCGAACAGGGGGTCGAGCTCTTCATCGCCACCGCCGCCATATTCACCGCTGCCGCCTTCGCCGCCTGATTCACCAGAGAGGATCTCGTCGATGTAGTTTGGCTCGCCGCGCAGTTTCCAGTCCGCCACCACTTTGTGCACTTCGTGGTCATCGACAAATGCGCCATGCACCCGGGTCGGGTTGGAGGTACCGGCTGGCATGTAGAGCATGTCACCCATACCGAGCAAGGATTCGGCACCGCCTTGATCGATGATGGTGCGCGAGTCGATCTTGCTCGACACCTGGAACGAGATACGGGTCGGGATGTTGGCTTTGATAAGACCGGTAATCACATCCACCGAGGGACGCTGGGTCGCCAAAATGAGGTGAATACCGGCCGCTCGCGCCTTTTGGGCGATACGGGCAATCAGCTCTTCCACCTTCTTGCCGACGATCATCATCATGTCGGCAAACTCGTCCACCACCACCACGATGTGGGGTAGCTTCTCCAGCTCCGGCGGCATCTGATCCATGGAGTCACCCGGACGCCACAGCGGGTCGAGCAGGGGCTCACCCGCCTCGATGGCGGCCAGCACCTTGTCGTTGTAGCCCTTGAGGTTACGCACCCCGACCGCCGACATCAGCTTGTAGCGGCGCTCCATCTCACCTACGCACCAGCGCAGGGCGTTGGCAGCATCCTTCATGTCGGTGACCACCTCGGTCAAGAGATGCGGGATCCCTTCGTAGACCGACAGTTCCAGCATCTTGGGGTCGATCATGATGAAACGCAGATCATCGGGAGATGACTTGTAGAGCATGGAGATGATCATGGTGTTGACCCCCACCGACTTGCCCGAGCCGGTGGTACCGGCCACCAGCAGGTGCGGCATCTTGGCCAAATTCACTACCACTGGCTCGCCAGCTATGTCCTGACCCAACCCCATGGTAAGCGGGTTACGGCTGTCACGGAAGGCGTCGCAGTCGAGGGTTTCGCGCAGGTAGACAGTCTGACGCACCCGGTTGGGCAGCTCGATGCCGACGAAGGTCTTGCCCGGGATCACTTCCACCACCCGCACGCTGCTGGCAGAGAGGGAGCGGGCCAGATCGCGCGACAGGTTGGTGATCTTGCTCGCCTTCATGCCGGGCGCCAGATCCAGTTCGAAACGGGTGATGACGGGGCCCGGATAGACACCGACCACCTTGGCCTGCACGTTGTAGTCCGCGAGTTTCGCCTCCACCAGACGGCCCATGCGGTCCAGCTCGTCCTTGCTCATCATCTGGGTCTTGGCTGGCGGCCTGTCCAGCAGCTCCAGGCTTGGCAAGGGCGCCATGCCAGGCAGTGGACGACGCTTGGGTTTGGTCGGTGCGACGGCAACCGGTGCGGTCACGTCGTCACCCTCGGCCCAGGGCAGATCGAGCGCGTCATCCTCGTCATCGGCCGTGGTCAGGGCTGGCTGGCGACGTGCATTGTCAGCAGCGGCGCGCTTGGGCTTGGCCACGGGCGCCGGCTCGTCGTCTTCATCATCAAACTGGGGATCGAACTGGAAGGTATCATCATCGAGCTCGGGCAGCCACTCATCGGGCTTGGCCTTCTGACCCGCCTTTCCCTTGGCGTTGCGAGTCCAGCTGGTGTGGGGATCGTCCTCTTCATCCTCTTCCAGCTCGATGGCACCCAAGCCACCTTCCAGCAGGGGATCTGGCCCCTCAAAACGGGGCTGGCGCCAGCCACCGGTCAACCAGCGGCCCAGGGTGGTGGGAAAGTGGTAAACGGCGCTGACTGAACCAGTGCAGGTGGCACCTATCCGCTCGACTATGGTGAGCCAGGACCAGCCAGTAAACAGTGTGATGCCGGTAGCCACGAAGCAGAGCAGCAGCAGGTTGGCCCCGACGCCGCCAAACAGCGGCACCACGACAGAGGCGATCACATCGCCCACCAGGCCGCCGGCGGAAAAGTTCTGCATGTCATTGAAGTTCATGCTGGCGATGGCGGACATGCCGAGTACGGTCAGCACGAAACCCACCATCCGTACCGACAGGGTAAGGTAGTCCACGTCCAGCAGCCGGCTCGGGCGCCAGAACAGGCTCCAGCCCAGCAGGACAACCAGGGGAGGCACCAGATAAGAGAAGGCCCCAAAGGTGAACATGGTGATGTCGGCGAGCCAGGCCCCCGCGCTACCGGAGAGGTTCTTCACCTCCCCTTGCCAGGAGGTCTGGGACCAACCAGGATCGGCCGGGTGATAGGACAACAGGGCAAGCAAGAGATAGGCAGCCATCAGGGTGATGGCGATCAAGACGGCTTCGAAGATCCGTTGTGTACCTGATAAAGGAGTAAACAGCTTTTTATCGGCCAAACTCCGGCTCCTTTCTGAAAACATGTAATGCAGGGGATAAGGGGGCCTAGTATCCCTGAAAAGCCCACCGATTGTCAGCCAGTGCCTGATGGGCTGGGCCATATTTACAATCAACGCGATAAGAAGAAACGAGCGGACCGGCCGCTCGTTTCTGACTGTCGTGACTTGTCATAAGCCTGGCAAGTCATAGCATAACCTAACTCAACGGGTACTGATCACCAGACGACTGCTCTGTTTGACCTCTTCCATTACCACGTAGGTGCGGGTGTCATTGACACCGGGCAGTCGCAGCAAGGTTTCCCCCAGCAGGCGACGATAGGCCGACATGTCGCTAACGCGGGTCTTGAGCAGATAGTCGAAATCGCCGGAAACCAGATGGCACTCCTGGATCTCTTCGAGCACCTGAACAGCCTTGTTGAACTGTTCAAATACATCCGGCGCACCGCGATTGAGGGTGATTTCCACGAACACCAGCAGAGACGCGTCCAGGTAATGAGGGTTCAGAATAGCGGCATATCCCTCGATATAACCTTGTCGCTCGAGGCGACGAACCCGTTCCAGACACGGTGTAGGACTCAGGCCAACTCGTTTGGACAACTCAACGTTCGAAATCCTGCCATCCTTTTGCAGCTCATTCAAAATGTTGCGGTCAATCCTGTCCAAATCCTTTAGCCGACTCTTAGCTTCCATCATTTTATTCCATCCTTTGGCTATTTTTTGGTACGAATCACCATTCACTTTATAATTATGGTCACAAATCCTGTCAATACCTGAATATGCTCGGTGAACACGCCGCTCAACATCATTGCAACATAAAGCACCAATCGATAGACGAGGGATAGCATGATTATCGGTGTACCTAAAGAAATAAAAAACCATGAATATCGCGTAGGCATGGTTTCGGCCAGTGTACGTGAACTAACAGCACGAAACCATACTGTTTTCGTCCAAAGCGGCGCCGGAAACGGCATTGGCTTCGGTGATGCAGATTATCGCGCTGCCGGCGCCGACATTTTGGCCTCCGCCGCAGAGGTTTTCGCCAAAGCCGAGATGAGCGTCAAGGTAAAGGAGCCCTAGGTCGTCGAACGCGCCATGCGGAGCACGGGTCAGACCCTCTTTACCTACCTGCATCTGACACCCATCTGCCCCAGACCCAGGAGCTGATCACGCGCGGCGGCATGCAGGTGCCCTGTGCCACTGCGCCAACACTTGTCAGCCATGACCACATTGCCCGGATGAAACCGGGTTCTGCCAGTGTCGGTGTGGCCATCGCTCAGGGCCGCCAGGTGGAAACCGCCCACGCCACAACCCATCAGGATCCCGCCTATATAGTCGACGAGGTAGTGCACGACTGTGTCGCCAACATGCCGGGGTGGTGACTCGCACCTCCACCGTGGCCCTCCAACAATGCCACTCGACCCTTCATCATCAAACTGACGGAGCAAGGCTATCGGGAGGCGCGGCTCAAAGATGACCACCTGCGCCACGGGCTCAACATCATGGCGGGTCACGTCACCTGCAAAGAGGTGGCCGAGGCCTCTACCGTTCCGCTGACCCTGTTGAGCTGATCGCCCCCCCAACCGGGGAGTCGGTGAGTCAGAATCCGCCCGCGATGGGCGTTTTTTATGTCCGAACGCACGCCAGTCCGCACCGATAATCGATTGCCACAATCGACTCACTGGCCTTTGACCCCGGATCTCGAATTACCTACAATCGCGCAAACTCATCACGTCTCGGAAATCACATCATGAGCCAAGTCACTCACAGCAAACTGCTGATCTTAGGGTCAGGCCCGGCCGGTTACACCGCCGCCGTCTATGCGGCCCGCGCCAACCTCAATCCCTTGTTGATCACCGGCATGCAGCAAGGCGGTCAGCTGACCACCACCACCGAAGTGGAAAACTGGCCAGGTGACCCAGAGGGGCTGACCGGTCCGGCCCTGATGGAACGCATGAAAGAGCATGCGGAAAAGTTCGACACCCGCATCCTGTTTGATCACATCAATGAAGTGGAGCTGACCCAGCGTCCGTTCCGCCTCAAGGGCGACAGCGCCGAGTACACCTGTGATGCACTGATCATCGCCACCGGCGCCTCTGCCAAGTACCTGGGACTGCCTTCAGAAGAGGCATTCAAGGGCCGCGGCGTCTCCGCCTGCGCCACCTGTGACGGCTTCTTCTATCGCAATCAGGAAGTGGCCGTGATTGGCGGCGGCAACACTGCTGTGGAAGAGGCGCTCTATCTGGCCAACATCGCCAAGAAGGTGCACCTCATTCACCGCCGCGACGAGTTTCGCGCCGAGAAGATCCTGATCAAACGTCTGCACGACAAGGTGGCGAGCGGCAACATAGTGCTGCACACCCACCAGACCCTGGACGAAGTGCTGGGGGATCAGATGGGCGTAACCGGCGTGCGTCTGCGCAGCACCCAGGACGACACCACCTCAGAACTGCCGCTGATGGGGGTATTCATCGCCATCGGTCACCAGCCCAACACCCAAATCTTCGATGGCCAGCTGGCCATGAAAAACGGCTACCTGATCGTTCGTGGCGGGCTGGATGGCTTTGCCACCCAGACCAGCATCGAAGGGGTCTTTGCCGCCGGGGACGTGGCCGACCACACCTACCGTCAGGCCATCACCTCTGCCGGTACCGGCTGCATGGCGGCCCTCGACGCCGAGCGATATCTGGACGCGCAATAAGCGCAAGGGATATAAAAGGCATGCCGTGAGGCATGCCTTTTTATTTTAAGGAGCCGGATGAAACATAAAATACTGATTGTCGAAGACAGTCTGACGATCCGCCGCATGTTGATCCAGGCCATCGCACAGCAAACAGGCCTGGAGATAGATGCGTTCGATACCCTGGAGGGCGCCCGTCATTGCCAGAGGGAAGAGTATGTGGTGGCCCTGGTCGATCTCACCCTGCCGGATGCCCCCAGCGGGGAAGCAGTCAAAGTACTGCTGGAACTGGGCCTGCCGGTGGTGATCCTCACCGCCGATATCAGCGAAGACAAGCGGGAGGCCTGGCTGGAAGCCGGGGTGCTGGATTACGTGATGAAAGATTCGCGCCACTCACTGCAATATGCGGTGAGTCTGGTGCATCGCCTCTATCTCAATCAGCAGATTGAGGTATTGGTGGTCGATGATTCGCGCACCTCCCGCCATCGCACCATGGCCCAGCTGCGCAAACAGTTGCTGCAGGTACATGAGGCGAGCCATGCCCGCGATGCCCTGGCCCAGCTTGAACAAAACCCGGCCATTAGGCTGGTGTTGGTCGACTACCACATGCCGGAGATCGACGGCATCAGCCTGGTGCGCATGCTGCGGGAGCGCTACAGCAAGCAGCAGCTCGCCATCATAGGGATCTCGGTGTCGGACAAGCGCGGCCTCTCTGCCCGCTACCTCAAGCAGGGTGCCAACGACTTTCTCAACCAGCCGTTTGAACCGGAAGAGTTGCAGTGCCGGGTCAGCCACAACCTGGAGGCCCTTGAGCAATTCAACAGCATTCAGGAGTCGGCCAACCGTGACTACCTGACCGGGCTCTATAACCGGCGCTACTGGTTCAACGAGGGGCAGAAGTGGTTTGAGGAGCATCAGCGCCAAGGCACACCGCTCGCCCTCTGCGTGCTCGACGTGGATCACTTCAAGCAGGTCAACGATCACTGGGGCCATGCCATCGGCGATCAGCTGCTTTGTCACCTGACCCGGTTGCTCGCCCAGTTCTTCCCCGATGCCATGATCGCCCGCTTTGGCGGCGAGGAGTTTGCCCTGATGGTGCCCCATTGCACCGTGCCGGTGCTGCTCAAACGGCTGGAGGGGCTGCGCCAGCAACTGCGTCAACAGCCATTGTCACGGGAGATCCCGCTGTTTGCTCGAGCCAGTTTCGGGGTGATCAAGGTTGGGCCCGTCTCCATGGACGAGGCACTGAGCGAGGCGGATCGCCTGCTCTATCAGGCGAAGAACACGGGTCGCGACAAGATAGTGTCTCAGGACTCATCGGCCTGAGCAAACCTTGGCAGATGAGCACCCTGTAGTACTGCCCGACGGATCCTCACGGTGGATGTCGTCGGGTTGCTCTTCTCTTTTCAACGCCACTCAATAGGTCTTGTCGACACGCACCCCATCGTTGAAATAGAGGATACGCACCTTGTCGCCGTTCATGAATACCATGGCCGGATCATAATCCTGAATGACGTTGATGAGCCCGTTCTGCTCGTTGCGAATGAGCAGCTCCACCAGCTTGTTCTCCACCACAGTGCCGCCAGACTGATACTGCTGCGCTGCAGCCGCGCCGGCAAGAGCACCGACGGCGGTAGCAATTTCACGGCCGTGGCCGCCACCAAACTGGTTACCCAGCAGACCGCCCAACACGGCCCCCCCCAGCGTTTTCCAGCCGGAGTGCTCGGACTCCAGGATCTGGCGCTGGGTGATATTGCGCACCGTCTCGATCTGGCCAAACACCACCTGATCCACGGGCCGCGCCGTGTTGCGCTCGTATACCTGAGCACTGGCGGGTGCAGTGACAAAGCAGAACAAGCTGGATACTATCAGGATAATGGCCTTCATCTGTGAACCTCTTCGCCTTATGTCTCGCTATCTTACCCAATTGGATGATGAGCTGTGCTGGTTTCCCGACCCCGAGCACGCCCTGGAAGAACCCAATGGCCTGCTGGCGATCGGGGGTGATCTCTCCCCTGACCGATTGCTGGCAGCTTACCACAAGGGGATCTTCCCGTGGAATGAGCCCCACCAGCCGCTGCTGTGGTGGTCACCGGATCCCAGAGGGGTCATCATTCCGGAACAGTTGCACGTCAATCGCAGCCTGCGTAAATTTATCCGCCGTACCTCATTCGATATTTCCATCAATCGCGCCTTTAATGAGGTAATAGCGGCCTGCGCCGCCCC
This sequence comes from Aeromonas popoffii, assembly GCF_000820025.1. Lineage (GTDB taxonomy): Bacteria > Pseudomonadota > Gammaproteobacteria > Enterobacterales > Aeromonadaceae > Aeromonas > Aeromonas popoffii. The sequence goes on along the minus strand of NZ_CDBI01000033.1, from coordinate 8,626 downwards.
CCGTCGCAGTGCCAGTGGAACCTGGATAAGCACGCCCATGATCGACGCCTATCGACAACTTCACCGCCTTGGCCATGCCCACTCAGTCGAGATCTGGCAGGATGGCCAGCTGCAAGCCGGTCTCTATGGCCTCTCACTCGGGCGCCTCTTCTGTGGCGAGTCCATGTTCAGTCGCATCGACAACGGCGCCAAGCTGGCCATGATGGCACTCTGCCAGCACTTCACCCGCTACGGCGGCGCGCTAATCGATTGCCAGATGCAAAATGACTTCCTGGTCACCATGGGGATCCAGGAGTGGCCAAGGGCCACCTTCTTGAAAGCCCTGGCCCAACTGAGTCGACAACCATTGGCAAAGCACTGCTGGCAACCGGAGAGCATCAGCCTATGACAGAAGAAGTGATCCTCAAGGTAGGGCTGACCCCCAAGCATCAATGCAGCTATCTGGGCCATGAACAGGAGCAGCTGCTGGTATTGATGGACCACAACCTGCTCAATGCCAGTGGCTATGAGCGGCTGCTGACCGCAGGATTTCGGCGCAGCGGTAACGACATCTATCGACCTCACTGCCCTGCCTGCAGTGCCTGCCAGTCCCTGCGCATCCACAGTGAGCGTTTCATGCCAAGCCGCAGCCAGAAGCGGATCAGCCAGTTGAACCAGGACCTGGAGCTGGTGCTCAGCTACGATGATAAACCCGAATATTATCAGCTCTACGAGCGCTACATTTGCGAGCGTCACCGTGATGGCAGCATGTATCCCCCCAGCCGGACCCAGTACAAGGGCTTTTTACACTGCGACTGGATGCCTCCCCTTTACCTGGAGATGCGCAAGGACAACCAGCTGATCGGAGTCGCCACCACGGATCTGCTACCTCACAGCATGAGTGCCATGTATACCTTCTTCGATCCGGCCCATGCCGATCGCTCCCTCGGTACCTTCGCCATCCTGAGTCAGTTGGAACTGGCCAGGCGTACAGGTCGCACCTGGTTGTATCTCGGCTATCTGGTGGAGGAGTGCCGCAAGATGAATTACAAGCGCCAATACCTGCCCCACGAGCGACTGATCCACGGGGAATGGAAAAATATCGACACCAAGCCCGAGTAAACTTTACACATAGCCTTAAATCCGGCATGATCCAGCGGATTTTTGTTGTGGCTTATCAAGAGGATTCAATGGCTAAAGAAGACAGTATTGAGATGCAGGGCACCATTCTCGAAACCCTGCCCAATACCATGTTCCGTGTGGAACTGGAAAATGGTCACGTGGTTATCGCTCATATTTCCGGCAAGATGCGCAAAAACTACATCCGTATCCTGACTGGGGACAAAGTAACGGTAGCTCTGACTCCGTACGATCTCTCCAAGGGACGTATTGTTTTCCGCTCTCGCTAAGCCAGGAATTCAGCAAAAAACCCCAACCTTTCGGTTGGGGTTTTTTGTCGCTTTCTAACTATCAGTGCTTAGTGGGAGACAGCTTCAATATTGACCTGAAAATCAAAACTGAGGCTGTCATTTACCAACTCAACCTTTACTACCCCCCCATCAACCAGTGATCCGAACAGGATCTCATTGGCCAAGGGTTTCTTGAGGTGTTCCTGGATGACCCGTCCCATGGGTCTGGCTCCCATCGCCCTGTCATATCCCTTCTCGGCCAACCAGTGGCGGACACCCTCGGACACTTCAAGAGACACGCCTTTGGCATCCAGTTGTACCTGCAACTCGACAATGAACTTGTCAACCACCTGATGGATCACCGTCATATCCAGATGGTTGAACCAGATGGTGTGATCAAGCCGGTTTCTGAATTCCGGACTGAACGTCTTGTTGATCACCGCCATGGCATCATGACTCATGTCTTGCTGCTGGAAGCCAATGGACTTGCGCTGGGTCTCCTGCACGCCAGCGTTGGTGGTCATCACCAGGATCACGTTGCGAAAATCCGCCTTGCGCCCGTTGTTATCCGTCAGGGTCCCGTTGTCCATCACCTGCAGCAGCAGGTTGAACACGTCAGGATGCGCCTTCTCGATCTCGTCCAGCAGCACCACTGAGTGCGGATGCTTGAGCACTGAGTCGGTCAACAAGCCGCCCTGTTCAAAACCGACATAACCAGGAGGAGCACCAATCAAACGAGAGACTGTGTGTCGCTCCATGTACTCGGACATGTCAAAACGCAGCACTTCCACCCCGAGCGCCTTGCCAAGCTGCTGGGTGACCTCTGTCTTGCCCACCCCGGTCGGGCCAGCAAACAGGAAGCAACCCACAGGACGGCGTTCATTGCCAAGGCCCGAGCGTGACAGGCGGATTGAGTCAGTCAGCACAGCGATTGCCTTGTCCTGACCAAACACCACCATCTTGAGGTTCCGCTCCAGGTTCTTTAGCACTTCCTTATCGGAAGAAGAGACAGACTTCTCTGGAATACGGGCTATCTTGGCGACTATGGCTTCGATTTCCGGCACATTGATCACTTTCTTGCGCTTGCTCACAGGCAGCAGACGCTGCCCTGCCCCCGCCTCATCGATCACGTCGATCGCCTTGTCAGGCAGATGACGGTCATTGATGTACTTTGCCGAAAGTTCGACCGCGGCACGGATCGCTTTGACTGTATAACGCACGCCGTGGTGCGATTCGTAGCGGCTCTTGAGCCCCATCAGGATGCGAGTGGTGTCATCCACACTCGGCTCGACGACATCGATCTTCTGAAAACGACGGGCCAGCGCTCGGTCTTTCTCGAAAATCTGGGAATATTCCTGGTAGGTCGTCGATCCGACACAGCGGAGCAAGCCATTGGAGAGCAACGGCTTGATGAGGTTGGCCGCATCCAGCTGGCCACCGGAAGCTGCCCCGGCCCCTATGATGGTGTGGATCTCGTCGATGAACAGAATGGCCCCTTCCTGGCGCTCAATCTGCTTGAGCAGCACTTTGAGGCGCTTCTCGAAGTCACCACGGTATTTAGTGCCTGCCAGCAGGGAGCCCATGTCGAGTGAATAGATGGTGCTGCCGGCAATCACCTCGGGCACATCCCCCTTGACGATGCGATAGGCCAGCCCTTCGGCGATCGCAGTCTTGCCTACACCCGCTTCACCCACCAGCAGCGGGTTGTTCTTGCGGCGACGGCACAGTACCTGGATAGTGCGGCTCAGCTCCTGATCGCGACCGATGAGCGGGTCGATTCTCCCCTCCAGCACCAACTGATTCAGGTTGGTCGCAAAACTCTCGATCTGGGCGGCAGAGACATCGTCATCAGACTCGGCGTTGTTACTGCTGTTATCCGGCTTGCTGTCTTTACGCACCCCGTGGGAGAGGAAATTGACCACATCCAGCCGGCTGATCTCGGCTTTCTTCAGGAAATAGGCAGCCTGTGACTCTTGCTCGCTGAAGATGGCGACCAGCACGTTGGCGCCGCTGACTTCAGTATTACCTGAAGACTGAACATGGAACACGGCACGCTGCAGCACTCGCTGGAAGCCAAGCGTGGGTTGAGTTTCTCTGTCTTCATCATCGCGGGGAATAAGCGGGGTTGTTTGACTAATGAATGCGCTGATCTCTTTGCGCATCAGCTCCACATCCGCACCACATGAACTCAGCGCCTCATGGGCTGAGCTGTTATCCAACAGGGCTAACAACAGGTGCTCGACGGTCATGAATTCGTGGCGCTCGTCACGGGCCAGTTTGAAAGCCTCGTTCAGCGTCTTTTCTAGATCTTTATTCAACATAGGCACCTCCCCTCAGTACAGCAACAATGTGGTGTCGTCATCGCCATCAAGTCATCAGATTCAAGCCTTTTCCATGGTACATAGCAGTGGATGTTCGTTGTTACGTGAATAGGTATTGACTTGGACCACTTTGGTTTCGGCAATCTCGGCGGTGAACATGCCACAGACTCCCTTACCACTATAATGCACACTCAGCATCACTTGGGTGGCCTTGTCCAAATCCATACCAAAGAACTTTTGCAGCACCTCCACCACAAACTCCATCGGTGTGTAGTCATCGTTGTTCAGGACGACCTTGTACATGGGTGGCGGTTGCAGCTTCGTTTTCTCTGCTTGTGCAATCTCTTCATTAGCAAAGAGTTCTTTCTGCTTGCTCATAATCGCGCTTCGGTACCTCTAGATTACTACCGTCTAACACAAGATTGTCAATAGACTTGTTAACCCGATCACATCAGTTGTTAACAACTCCTTGACTCGCTCAAAAGTTAGACTAGATTGGTTACTTGCTAATCGGCGCCCGTCTGCTATGGGCATATGCTACTAGTTATAAAGGGCTGGCGCAGGTTACTCAACGACTTCAGGGTAATCAATAAAAGGATGTAGATGTATGGCAACCGGAACAGTCAAGTGGTTTAACAACGCAAAAGGATTTGGGTTTATCTGTCCGGAAGGGGGTGGTGAAGATATCTTCGCCCACTACTCCACGATAAAAATGGAAGGTTACAAGACCTTGAAAGCAGGTCAGGCAGTCAACTTCGAACTGCAGCAGGGGCCGAAAGGAAATCACGCCTCTGTCATCGTGCCAAACGAAGCACAGAACATGTAAGAGTCGAACTGGATAAATAAAAAAACCGGCTGACCGCAAGGTCGCCGGTTTTTTTATAGCAGTGCGCTCTTGCGAGCGTGAAGCTTGTCAGACGAAGGCTTCATCGGCCAGCACAGGGCCTAGTCGTGGTAGTCCTGACAGGCGCTCAGGGTATTTTCCATCAGGCTCGCCACCGTCATGGGACCAACGCCCCCCGGAACCGGTGTGATGAAGGAGGCGTGATTACGCGCCGTTTCAAACTCCACATCACCCACCAGAGAACCGTCAGCCAGACGATTGATGCCCACATCGATCACCAGGGCCCCCGGTTTGATCCACTCCCCCGGAATGAAGTTCGGCTTGCCCACCGCCACGACCAGCAAGTCGGCACGACGCACCTGATCTTCCAGATCCTGAGTGAAGCGATGACAAGTGGTTGTGGTGCAACCGGCCAGCAGCAGCTCCAGCGTCATCGGGCGTCCCACAATATTGGATGCTCCAACCACTACCGCATGCAGGCCGTGTGTCTTGACACCCGTAGCCTCAATCAGCGTCATGATCCCCTTGGGCGTACAGGGACGCAACGCCGGAATACGTTGAGCCAGACGGCCAACGTTGTACGGATGGAAGCCATCCACGTCCTTGTCGGGACGAATACGCTCCAGCACCTGAGTCGTATCACAATGGGCCGGCAGCGGCAGTTGCACCAGAATGCCATCTACGTCCACATCATCATTGAGCCGATCGATCAGGGCCAGCAACTCTTCCTGGCTCGCTGTCGCGCTCAGATCGTAAGAGCGGGAGATAAACCCCACCTCTTCACAGGCGCGGCGCTTGCTGCCGACATAGACCTGAGACGCCGGATCCACCCCGACCAGGATCACCGCCAGACCTGGCGCCCGTTTCCCCTGTGCCAACCGCTGTTGGACTTGCGCTGCGACCTGATTGCGAATCGTTTGCGCAACCTGTTTTCCATCAATGATTTTGGCAGACATCGTTCTTCACTCACCATGTGTTCAACTGCCGCGCATTGTCGCATTTTTTTGGCGCGGGTGTTAGCAGCGCTCGCTAAGCGGGCAATAAGTAGGCACTTGAATTTACTAGCGGAAAAATACATTGACGCTGCCTTTCCCGCTTGGGTATGATGCCCGCCCGTTGCCCAGTACCGCCGCTATCGGTATGCTGGACAAGAAATTTTCGGTGATTAGCGCAGCCCGGTAGCGCATCTGGTTTGGGACCAGAGGGTCAAAGGTTCGAATCCTTTATCACCGACCAAGTTCATCGATGAGCCAGCTTGGCTGATCGATACAGAGCGCCCTTAGCTCAGTCGGATAGAGCAACGGCCTTCTAAGCCGTGGGTCGCAGGTTCGAATCCTGCAGGGCGCACCATTAATAAATCCTCTCTCCTCGGGATGGATGGTATTGATGGAAATTTTCAGTGGTGGCTGTAGCTCAGTTGGTAGAGTCCCGGATTGTGATTCCGGTTGTCGTGGGTTCGAGCCCCATCAGCCACCCCATTACCCCTTCGCCTGCTTATTCCTTTTCTCAGAATCATCTTTGCTATCCTGCTCGGTCACAAACACCTCAAAGTGCACAGCTTTACTGTCGGCGTCTTTCACTAAGCCGCTTGCACCGGCTTTGGCTATTTGATGTTCGCCCCAGTGACCGATGACCTCTCCGGCCTGCACCGCTATCGGGTTCTCGCTGCGGTCTACGACCGGCGCATCTTCTTTGAATTCGACAGGGATACTCGGCTCGGCGGCAAGTCCGGCCCCCATCTTGCTTGTCGCCAGCCAGCCAATGGCCCCTTTGCTGGCATTGGCCATCACCCCATTGGCGCTGTCTTTGACGGTGCCGCTGCCCACCTTGAACACCTGCACTTTACGAAACTCGGTCGAACCGCCGCCGAGGGCCACCATCTGTGACTCACCAGATACCACCACCTCACTGCCAGCAGGTAGCCCCAGGCTCCCCGCCGTGGTGTCAGCCGTTTGCCGTAACCAGGTATTACTCGGAATGCCATGACGGGCCGGTTTGCCTTCTGGTGGGGTCATCCACCTCGGCTTTTGCGGATATTCATGCTGCAACTGGCTTTGTGCGATATAGAACGGGCTGTTCGGTTCATCGACGTAGTGCACCAGAAAGTAATCGTGGGCCTCATCTCTGTGGTTGAGCAGGTTACTCGGGGTTTGCTGGATCAGCTTCACTTCAGCCCCTGTTTTGGCATACACAGGGTGACTGCCCGACAGTCGGCGTGTCAGTTTGAGGGGATCCCCCGCTGCCACCGGTTCATAGGTGGAGACACCCGAGCCCTTGACGGTCACTCGCGCCGCCTCTGGGCTGCTGTAGGTGTTCTCACACGCGATGTGCATGTAGAGGCTGTAAAAGGTCAGACGGTTCTTGTTTTGCTCACCGGCCTCGTAGCGATGACGCACCAGACAAAACGAAGGGGAGGTATACAAGTCAATCTTTCCCTCTGGCTTGCCCTCTTCGGCGCTACGGGTCGCCTTGGCTGGTTTGGTCGCCAGCCGGTAGGCCACGATTTCCCCGTCCGCAATGGCGCGTACAGCGCCGCTGGGGAGCCACCCCCCTTTCTCACTGAGGTGGATGCCACCGTGCCAGATACGGTTGCGACCAATCAGGAAAGCGCCGCTCTTGAGACTGTTGATCTTCTCGATAAACGCATCGAGAGAGGCGACTTCGCAGGGGAGCGGCTTCCCCTGCGTCATCACTGACCTTTAAAAACGATCGGGGAGATCTCGGGCCACACAGCGACTTGCTCAAAAAAGTGGGTGTCCCAGATTTGCCGGTGTCCCTGTCAAAATGGTGGGTGTCCCAGGTTTTTCTTTCCCAGGTTTTTCTTAACTAAACCTGCGTAAAAAGACACCGGCTGGAGGCAGATGTCTGGTGATCATTCGAGCAGTACAAGCTGTCCGTTTACGCTTTTCAAGCATATAGCTCCAACTTGAAATTAGAACCATATGAAAAAATTATTTAGGAAAATCGAAACTACCGCTTCTCACCACCTCATCATCAATATCAATTATGGAATTGCTATATATATTTTTATCCCCAAAAGAATTGCCTACGCATAACTTATCATGCCCAAGACGCTCTCTATTTCTCTTAATAGATAAGAATGCTTTAGCATTTATTGTTTCTTGTGGAATGCCAAGTGAATATGAATACTCACCACGTTTAAATCCAAGATAGACCGTATAGGTTCCTATATCAGCCCACCTCTGAAGTTTGTTTTCATTCGTAAACTTAGTTGTTAACTCGATAGAATTTTTTTACCAAACCTATAATTGATAACATCTCTTTTTTTGTCTAAGCAAAATGATATCAATCTCTCTTTTGTTTCATCTATCTGACATGCAGCAATTTCTATCTCATCAGATTTGCATAAGTTAATTTCGTTACCATTTGCACCAATAACATATGAAGCTGAAATTGTAACAAGCAATATAGGTAGATACTTCATTTTAAAATAGTCTCTATGATTTTATACGCTTCTTTTCGCTCATCGAGGCCCACACTGCCTCCATTTACTCGTTTTGTCACTGTTGGCACATCACCAAAACCATTACCATTATCACATAAATAAACTTTATACTTAAACCAGAACCATAAGGCGCTTCTAATTGCAATCGGCATTGTATTTATAATGTTCGGCTGCTCTACTGCATCAGGGACATCTCCCAACCAATAAGAAGCATAATCAGACTTAAAGCCATTATATTTTTCGTAACCAGTAATCTGTATTAATCCCCTACCTCTGAAATTGAATCCATCATTCGGATTGGATGCTCGATTTCCATTCAGTTTCTGAAAGTGTTTTCTTCCTATGGCCTGCTGATCCGCGCCCCTAATTATGCTACCCTTTGAGTCCTTTTTGTATCCGTCAACCTCTGACTCTTGTGGGTTAGCTCTATAGTAACTACTAAATGACCTAAGGACGGCAGGAGAGTATTCCCAACTTTCAGTTCTACCTTCCATTGTCACACCGACTTCACCTCTTATCTGAGAGAAAAAATGCCTTTGTCTAGTTCTAGTATTTAATTTGAACCGTTCCAAGTTACTATTAACCTCTTCTAAATAACTGATCCTAA
>NZ_CDBI01000032.1:20207-31994 GCF_000820025.1 Aeromonas popoffii | reverse complement strand
CAATTGGATTTACAGGCTCGATTACGCGTCGCTAATCAGACCTACAGGCCTCACCAACAAAAACCGCGATACACCTCCCACCTAGTCAATGCTGGGTATGCATTGAACCCCTTAAAGTGCTCCAATCAAGACTCTCAATCACTAACGACACCACACGGAGCCCAATATGACCCTGCCACTTGTCGTGATCACCGGTGCCAGCTCAGGAATTGGCGCTGCCTGCGCTGCCTTCTTTGCCAAGCGAGGCCACCCCTTGCTTCTCTTGGCTCGCCGCATCGAACGCCTCGAGGCGCTGGATCTGCCGAAGACTCTCTGCCGTCAGGTGGACGTGACCGATCGCGCGACCTTAAGCGAAGCTGTCGTTGAGGCAGAGGCTCGCTTTGGACCAGTGGACCTTATCGTCAATAACGCTGGCCGGATGCAGCTTTCCCTCCTCGCCGAGCAGTCACCCGAGGAATGGGATCGGATGCTGGATGTGAACGTGAAGGGGGTGCTTAACGGCATCCATGCTGTGCTGCCAAACATGCTGGCACGCCGCCACGGTACCATCATCAACATCAGCTCGGTTGCCGGACGCAAGACTCACCCCAGACATGCCGTCTATAGCGGAACCAAATTCGCCGTGCACGCCATCTCGGAAAACCTGCGCGAAGAAGTAGCGCCACACAATGTGCGGGTCATTACCATCGCCCCTGGCGCCACAGATACAGAGCTGGTCAGCCATTGTGACGAGGCTATTCAGGAAGGGTTCGAGGCCTGGAAGGCAGACATCGGTGGCGTGATGTCGCCACGCGATGTGGCCGAGGCCGTGGGCTTTGCATATGCCCAGCCCCAACACCTGTGCATTCGGGAGATCGTGCTGGCGCCAACCCGGCAGGAGCCGTGATAGATGGTTCTTTTTGAGGTGTTCTTTTTGGGACACCCACCATTGGCACACCTTTGGCACACCTTTGACATGGATGATTTTGTGAATGCGGCGCAGTTGTGGTCATGGTAGGGGGGGTAGGATAGGCATCAACTCAGTCCTTTGGATGCGGCTTGTTTTGTTTGGCGACTAATCAGATCCCACAAACTGGACTGAGTTCTCTACCTCCGGTGATCTACTATTCGGAACAGCTATTTAGTTACGAGGGTAATCACTTTAAACAATGCTATTAAATGAACCATCTAATACTAATGACTAATAATACTAATGACTAATTTTAAAAAATGAGATAAAGCAATATGCTATATTAAACCATTTTTAATAAAGCTATTTCTGATCCCATGCTCATCGGCAATATTCGTAATTTCATTAGCTACTGATTTAAGCTGTGCAGTGCCATTTTCCATGGCAACAGAGTGAGCTACAGCAGAAAACATCGCAATATCATTGTTACCATCACCAAACGCGAAGGCATCTGCCGCGGTCAGCCCTACATAATCTAAAACAAAATTAACTGCTACATATTTATCCACCCCTTTTACAGCTATCTCACCACTTTCAGGACCAAATTGCGGTACAGTGGTATGATACATAGCAAATCTATCTTGAAATTTATTTGCTACTTCAGCATAAGGATGGCCATTGCTAATAAAAGATATTTTATTAACATTTGCATAGTCGATTACACCACCGAGTGACTGTTCTAATATATTAAAAAACCAGTTAAATTCATCGAGCGCTTCACTGTATTCGTCACTAACCTCTTCATAAGATTTTGTTACTTGAGATTTAATGGATGCAATACAATTTTCACTAGCAAAAAGCCCATCATTTGATTCTAAATAATACCCAATATCATTTACATTAAAGTATTCTATTATTTCAATAACAGCTGATTCAGGCATTCGCAAATGCTTTACTAACTGTCCAGCCACTTCTATATATCCTCCTCCGGCACCAACAATCCCATCAAAGCCAATATCAATTATCTCAGATGTTATTTCAGGTTTTGAACGACCGGTGCAGATAAATGCTAGATGACCATTTTCTCGCGCTTCTTTAATTGCCTCCTTCGCTGATAGAGGAACCATGCCAGCCGGATTAGATAAGGTTCCATCTACATCTATAAATATAATTTTCTTCATAAATCACCCATAATTAAATATTTTAATATCTTTACTTTACATACCTATTTTGACTTAAATTATCACAAGTTAGAAAACAGTTCAATAAGAACCATCAAGCCAAAGAGAAAACAAAAAACAACTACACATGTCATCTGTTATATAAAAAATTTGTGATTTAGTGTATATCCGACGAGCTGACTAATAGCTTAGGTCAAATGTAAAATATTGTGACAACCAACAAAAATAATGCATCAACAGAAAAATGATATTCGGGAAGACAACTAGACAACTAGGACACCCACCTTTTGGACAGGCCATCACGAGGTCAATTACTCGACACTTCATAGACGTGGCTGCAGCAACAATATCTCTACTCCGTTCTTTTTAGGACACCCTACTTTTGGAGCAAGTCACAATCAGGCTCCTTGCGGCACGCACGAGGGAATGGATTCGAAATGGGAACCCTGCAACTGGACCAGTAAGAAGGGTATTTCGCTATAAACAACGCCTGCCGTTACACAGCTATCTACAGCTAAAACGCTGTGTGAATCACCGAACAGCCAGCAAACTGATGACAACTAGGATGACAACTAGGACACCCACCTTTTGGACAGGCCATCACGAGGTCAATTACTCGACACTTCATAGACGTGGCTTCGGCAACAATATCTCTACTCTGTCTCCTGTTTAGGAAGTACGAGTAAAAAACAGGCTCAGCGGCGCTATGACAAGCGGGGACGTGGTGAAGGTGAGGAACAGCAGGCTGTCTAGTCGCTAGGCTGGTAACAACGCAGCTGACCACAATGCAGGGCAAACTGTTTGCGATGCTGATGATCACCTACCGCTCTGATACCCTGCCGCCGGAACAGAGTCACCTGTCGAAGCCAGGCGGTTTTATCAAGTCCTAGTCGTTCCATAATGGGAGTAAGATGAACCGGGATGTAGCCGCGCTTGTCTGCCCTGATGGCTCGCCCTGTCCAATCGACCAGCATCAGATAATCGGTGAAGGCATAGGGCAAGCAGCCGGACTTCTCCTTATCGGTAAACGGTAGCAATAGCGGGGGTAAGGCTTCAGATAGGGACGCGTTATCAAGGCGTTGCTTGATACTTGTGTAGTCGCTCTGCTCTGGTCGATCGGCAAGGGCTGCCCGCACCGGATTGAGATCTACATAAGTCATGCAAGCCAGCAAAGCTGATTCGGTGAGCAGCGCCTGACTTTTAAAGCGCCCTTCCCAGAAATGGCCCTTGCAGCCATCTTCCAGATTGGCCTGGCGAGCCAAAGTTTCATTGAGCAGCCGCACAAACCAGCTGATGGAGTAAAGCCGCTCGCGCCACTGCCCTATCAGTTGTTTAACCACTGTAATCTCAGGTTCAATCAGGGATTCCCCCTGATACCAGCGCCGCACCAACAGTGGCCATTGGAACAATGCAGCCCAACGCTCGGCCACCTCCCGTTCACTCCAGTTGGCGGCAGTATCGGGCTCAACCTTGAGCACCAGGTGGTAATGGTTGCTCATCACTGCATAGGCGCAGATACCGATGGCAAACAGCCTCGACAGCTGGCCCAGCTTGTCGACCACCCACTGGCGCCGATGTTCGTAGTTCTGACCAGAATGGATGTCTTCACCACACAAGAAAGCCCGCCGCACACAGCGACTGACCACGTGGTAGTAAGGCGTATCCTGCAAACTGATTTGACGTGAACGGGCAATGGTCATGGCGCATCCCTCGACAGTAACTCCTCAAGCCAAGTACAGGATTACGCCGCTGTCAAAACGGTGGGTGTCCTAGTTCTGTTTATTGAACCCTACTCTCTTTACATGCTATTAATCTACATTTCAGATAAACATACATAATCGGCATAATTTAGGTGTATATATGGATAGTGATAAATTGAAAGAGTATGCTTATGGAAACCTAGCCTCTATATTTTGGTCAGGATTTCTACTGTTCGGTGGTGCAATATTTGTTTATTACTATGCAAATATAGGATACATGCCTGACTTTGATTTCAAATCATCAGTCACACTGCTTGCTGCTGCATCAATCACAGCAATGATCATAGTCATCCTATTTATTACAATCCTGATATTGCCAGGTTTATTTTGGTCTAACACTTGGGCTAATGAATCACCAATAAAGAGTAACTGGGAGGATGAAGATGGGCATAAAATACTTTACAAAACGGCACTTTGGTTTGGACTGCCAATATTATCCCTCTATGGATTTCTAGCACTCCTCACATTAAGCTGGCTCATTTCAATCCCATATTTCATATGTGTGATAATCACTTCCCACTTAATTATTTGCAAGAGGTCAACACTAAGTAAGAAACAATCATTAGAAGAAACATCAAAAATGATTTTTTCTTCCTTCGTTTGCGCTCTCTTAGCATTCATTCCAATATTTTTTGTACTGTCTATATCAGTTTCAAACTTAAGCACAAGTAAAGGCTCTCCTGCTTTAATTGGTCCCATTGTAGTTGGGTTTATTGTTCTCACCAATATTCTCGTAACGGCCAAGCCTAAAGGAATTAAAGGGGTAATATATTACCCTACATTAGGCGCCATTGCCTTTTATGTAGTTTTTTCATCTTTTGAACTTTTCTATAGAATCCCAGAGAGAGTGATGGAAATATACAAATTTGGTTCTATAGACACAGAATCAATAATTTTAAACAACGAGGGTTGCAACACAGTACTGACCTTAGGCCTGATATCTAAGGTCACACCTGAAAAGCAATGTGTTCTTACCAATGCAAAAATATTATCCCGCCTAGGTAAAGATATGTACCTAGAGATAGGTCATACAAGATTTACACTAAAAAACTCGGAGATCCTCTCTTGGTCAGTAAAGGAAAGTTCTAAAAAACGTCATAATCACTCCGAAGATTAAACTGACCATATACTGTGAGGGTCTATCGATGACGATGACCTTACAGCGGATATGAAAAATATTTTTCCACATAAAAAAGGGGCGCTTTCGCGCCCTTTCTATTAATTACCCTTCCTGATTTTCCCCAGCTACCGGTTCGGCACCGGCGGAGGATTCAATCTCGATGCGGTCCACCCGCTGCAAACCACGGGGCAGCTTGGCGCCGCGGCGGCCGCGCTCGCCGCGGTAGTAGTCAAGGTCAGATGGCTTAAGAGTGAGCTTGCGCTTGCCGGCAAACAGAGTGACCGACTGACCCTGCGGGATGACGGCGGCCATCACCACAAACTCCTCCCGCGCCTTCACGCGAGCAGAGGGGATGCTGATCAGCTTGTTGCCCTTGCCTTTGCCGAGTACCGGCAGGGTGTTGAGCGGGAACAGCAGCATGCGCCCTTCATTGGAGATGGCCATGCAGAGATCGGTCTCTGGCGAGCCAATCTTCTGGGGTGCCATCACCAGGCCCCCTTCCGGCACTGTGAGCAGCGCCTTGCCGTTCTTGTTCTTGCCGATCAGGTCGTCATAGGTGCAGACAAAGCCGTAACCGGCGTCGCTGGCGATCAGATATGGCTCACCCTCGTTGCCCATCACCAGATGGCGCACCTCTTCCCCTGCCCCCAGCGCAAAGCGGCCGGTGAGCGGCTCGCCCTGACTGCGCGCGGATGGCAAGGTGTGAGATTCGAGGGCGTAGGTTCTCCCCAACGTGGAGAGGAACACCGCCTGCTGGTTGCTGCGGCCAAAGGCGTGGGTGAGGTAGTTGTCCCCCGCCTTGTAGGAGAGCCCCGCCACATCGACGTCGTGGCCCTTGGCGGCCCGCACCCACCCTTTATCGGAGAGGATGACGGTAACCGGCTCGCTCGGGGTCAGCTCTTTTTCAGTCAGGGCTACCGCGCTGGCGCGCTCCACCAGCGGGGTGCGGCGATCGTCGCCGTACTTCTCGGCATCCGCCAGCAGCTCTTTCTTGAGCAGGGTATTGAGGCGGCGCTCCGAGCCCAGGATCAGTTGCAGCTTATCCCGTTCAATCGCCAGTTCATCCTGCTCGGCGCGCAGCTTGAACTCTTCGAGCTTGGCCAGATGGCGCAGTTTGATCTCGAGGATAGCCTCGGCTTGGGTCTCGCTGATATTGAAACGCTCCACCATCACCTTGCCCGGCTCATCCTCGGTGCGGATGATCTCGATCACCTCGTCGATATTGAGGTAGGCCACCAGCAAGCCTTCGAGGATGTGCAGGCGAGCCAGCACCTTGTCGAGGCGATACTGCAAGCGACGCCGCACCGTCTCGCGGCGGAAGATGATCCACTCGGAGAGGATCATCTTGAGGGTCTTCACCTGCGGCCGGTTGTCGAGGCCGAGGATGTTGAGGTTGACCCGGTAGTTCTTCTCCAGATCCGTGGTGGCGAACAGGTGGGCCATCAGCGCCTCCATGTCCACCCGGTTGGAGCGGGGAATAATCACCAGACGGGTCGGGTTCTCGTGGTCCGATTCATCGCGCAGGTCGGTGACCATGGGCAGCTTTTTGGCCACCATCTGGGCGGCGATCTGCTCCATGATCTTGGCGCCGGAAGCCTGATGGGGCAGCGCCGTGATGACGATGTCGCCATCCTCCTCGTTCCACACTGCTCGCTGCTTGATGGAGCCCTTGCCGGTCTCGTAGATTTTGCGGATGTCATCGCGCGGGGTGATGATCTCGGCGCTGGTCGGGTAGTCCGGCCCCTGAATGTGCGCCATCAGCGCATCCAGCCCCGCATCGGGGTTATCGAGCAGCTCGGCACAGGCGTAGGCCACTTCCCGCGCGTTGTGAGGCGGGATGTCGGTCGCCATCCCCACCGCGATGCCGGTGATGCCGTTGAGCAGTATGTGGGGCAGGCGGGCGGGCAGTACCACAGGTTCTTTCATGGTGCCGTCGAAGTTCGGCGTCCACTCCACAGTGCCTTGGCCCAATTCCGAGAGCAGCAGCTCGGAGAAGCGCGACAGCCGCGCCTCGGTATAACGCATGGCGGCGAAGGATTTGGGATCATCCGGCGCCCCCCAGTTACCCTGACCATCCACCAGCGGGTAGCGGTAGGAGAAGGGCTGAGCCATCAGCACCATGGCTTCATAACAGGCGCTGTCGCCGTGCGGGTGGTACTTACCCAGCACGTCACCCACGGTACGGGCGGATTTCTTGTGCTTGGAGAGAGCAGAGAGCCCCAGCTCGCTCATGGCGTAGATGATGCGCCGCTGCACCGGTTTGAGACCATCGCCGATATGCGGCAAGGCCCGATCCATGATGACGTACATGGAGTAGTTCAAGTAAGCCTGTTCGGTAAAGGTGCGCATTGGCTGGCGCTCTACCCCGTCCAGACTGAGCTCGATAGCATCACTCATGTGATTTTCTCTTTCGGTTCGGGAGCCGCCACAGGGCGACTCCGGCTAAATGCTTGCTGGCCCGCACAGGGCCAGCCGACGGCTTGGATGATGGCGAGATTACCCTGCTCGATCAGCCACTCCTCATTACTGAGAGAAGTGAACTAGATGATGGCAAGGTTTCCCTTCTCCTCTAACCATTCACGACGATCACCGGAGCGTTTCTTGGCCAGCAGCATGTCCATCAGTTGCAGGGTCTCGTCCCCCTCCTCCATCTCGCCCATGGTGAGCTGCACCAGACGGCGGGTGTTGGGATCCATGGTGGTTTCCCGCAGCTGTTTCGGGTTCATCTCACCCAGCCCCTTGAATCGGGTCACCATCACCTTGCCTTTCTTCTTCTCGGCCTCGACCCGCTGCAGCACGCCGTTCTTCTCGTCCTCGTCGAGGGCGTAGAACACCTCCTTGCCGATGTCGATCCGGTAGAGCGGCGGCATAGCCACATAGACGTGGCCCTTGTTGACCAGGGTGCGGAAGTGCCTCACGAACAGGGCGCAGAGCAGGGTGGCGATATGCAGACCGTCCGAGTCCGCATCCGCGAGGATGCACACCTTGCCGTAGCGCAGGCCGCTGAGATCTTCGGAGTCGGGATCCAGGCCGATGGCCACCGAGATATCGTGCACTTCTTGGGAGGCGAGCACCTGACCGGCTTCCACTTCCCAGGTGTTCAGGATCTTGCCGCGCAGCGGCATGATCGCCTGAAACTCGCGGTCGCGCGCCTGCTTGGCGCTGCCGCCCGCGGAGTCACCCTCCACCAGGAACAGTTCGCCCTGCATGGGGTCGGCGCAGTTGCAGTCGGTCAGCTTGCCGGGCAGCGCCGGGCCCTGGGTAATCTTCTTGCGCACCACCGTCTTGGCGGCGCGCAGCCGGCGCTGGGCGCTGCTGATGCAGATCTCGGCGATCTGCTCCGCCAGCTCGGTGTTGCTGTTGAGGAACAGGCTGAAGGCATCCTTCACCACCCCCGACACGAAGGCCGAGCTCTGGCGCGACGACAGCCGCTCCTTGGTCTGACCGGCGAACTGGGGATCCTGCATCTTGATGGAGAGGATGTAGGCGCAGCGATCCCAGATGTCTTCCGGGGTCAGCTTGACCCCGCGCGGCAACAGGTTACGGAACTCGCAGAACTCGCGCATGGCGTCGAGCAGCCCCTGGCGCAGGCCATTGACGTGAGTACCGCCCTGGGGCGTCGGGATCAGGTTCACATAGGATTCGGCGAGGCACTCGCCCCCTTCCGGCAACCAGCAGAGCGCCCAATCCACCGCAGACTGTTCGGTGCTAAAGGCGCCGACGAAGGGCTGCTCCGGCAGGCAGGTGAACTGCTTGACCGCATCGACCAGATAATCCTTGAGGCCATCTTCGTAGCACCACTCCAGCTTGATGCCGGTGTTCTTGTCGAGGAACTTGATGGTGAGGCCGGGGCAGAGCACGGCCTTGGCCTTGAGCAGGTGCTCCAGCTTGGTGACCGAGAAGCGGGGCGAGTCGAAATAGCTCGCCTGCGGCCAGAAGCGCACCCGGGTGCCGGTGTTGCGGCGACCGCAGGTGCCGGTGATGGTCAGCTCCTGCACCTTGTCGCCACGCTCGAAGGCGATGTCATAGACCTGGCCGTCGCGACGCACCGTCACCTCGACCCGATCGGAGAGGGCGTTCACTACCGAAATACCCACCCCGTGCAGACCGCCGGAGAACTGGTAGTTCTTGTTGGAGAACTTGCCCCCCGCGTGCAGTTTGCAGAGGATCAGCTCCACACCACACACCCCCTCCTCCGGGTGGATATCGACCGGCATGCCACGGCCGTCATCGATCACCTCGAGGGACTGGTCTTCATACAGGGTCACCTCCAGGGTGCGGGCGTGACCCGCCAGCGCTTCGTCGACGCTGTTGTCGATGACCTCCTGGCCGAGGTGATTGGGCCGGGTGGTGTCGGTATACATGCCGGGGCGACGACGCACCGGTTCAAGGCCATTGAGGACCTCAATGGCATCCGCATTGTATTGAGTGGACATGGAGGGCCTTGCGAATTGACGTTTGGGGAGAATCTTAACTGCTACGCGGGGGCAGAACAAACTCCCCGCGCCGAAAGCTTGATCTGAAGGGCCAAGCTTGACTCAACGGCCGACTGTCGGGTCGGCCCGTATCTTCTTATTCACGATCCGCCGGATGGTTGATCCCGTCGCGCAGCGGCACCTCATCCAGCTCAAACGGGTTGACCCCCTCAAGGCAGGCGAGGTTGTAGCCATACTCGGCCGGATTGGATCGACGTTGATGATGGGTATAGATGCCGCAGATGCTGCAGAAGTAGTGTTTCGCGGTACGGGTGTTGAACTGGTAGCAGCGCAGCGCCGCCTCCCCCTGCAAGATCTGGATCCCTGAGAGCGGCACCGAGGCAACGATGGCACCGCGTCGTCGGCAGAGAGAGCAGTCGCAGCGGCGCGGATCCACCACGCCATCCGGCAGGGTAAGTTCCAGCACCACGGCCCCGCAGTGACAGCTGGCCTTGTGCTTTTCCTCAATCACTGTGTTGCCGATGAGCTTGATCATGTCACCTTCTTGCCTTGTGTATAAGGTGCCTTTGCTACAACCCCAGAAAGCGAACGATCTGGGCGGGGTAGCGTTCAAACGCAACAAAAGCGTGGTTACCACCGCACTCCAGCGACAGGCGGGCAAAGCGGTATTCATCCAGCACCTTGCGATAGTCGAGCACCTCATCCTCCTGCTGTTGCAGGATCCAGAGCCGCTCGGGGGCCGTCACCGGCACTGCCAACGCCCGCAGCTCGCCCATGTGTGCCGGCAGCAGCTCGTACTGCTCATCGGTATAGGGATTGGTCTGAGGGCCCAGGTAGTCGCACAACAACTCGTGAGGGCGCACCGCCGGGTTGATCAGGGCCGCGCGACAGCCATACAACTCGCTCACCCGGGTGGCCATAAAGCCGCCGAGGGAGCTGCCCACGGCACCAAGCTTGAGGCGGTCACCGTGGCGGGCGATGGCCTCTTCAACGGTCTGCGCTATGGCGGCCCAAGCCGCCGCCGGCGTATTGGGCTGGGCCGGAATAATGAGCTCGATGTCGGGTCTATATTGCGCCACCCAGGCAGCCATCTGCTGCGCCTTGGCAGAGCCGGGGGAAGAGTTGAAACCGTGCAGATAAAGCAAAACGGAGGTCATGGAAGCGGCCTCCTCAATAACCGGTGGCATCGGGGTCGGGCACAAACTGCCCCACCGGCAGACGCCACACCTGGCTCGCTACCCGGCCATCCGGATGCAGGGTGAGATAGCGCCAGCCCGGACCTGATTCGTCCAGCGCGAAGCCATCGCTGAGCGGCTTGAACTGAATGCAGGTGGAGGGGCTGGCAATCAGCCGCACTCCGCGATGCATCTCGTCAAATTCCTGATGGACATGGCCAAACAAGATGGTTTTCTGCTGGGGATGACGAGCCAGCACGGCGAACAGATCGTCGGCGTTCTTGAGATTGTGCTGATCCAGCCAGGCGCAACCCACAGGCACGGCCTGATGGTGCAAGGCTATCAGGACATGACGCTCGGGGTGCTGGCGCAGGGCCTGGTCGAGCGCCGCCAGCTGATGATCGCCGAGTACGCCGTGAGGTTTGCCGCGTACCTGGGTATCCAGCAGTATCACCTGCCAGTGATCCCCCACCAGCTGCTTGGCCTCGCTGATCCCGGCCGCATGCAGGTATTCGGTCATCAGGGGGCCGTCGTCATGGTTGCCGGGCAGCCAGTAGATGGGACGTGCCAGCTTTGCCATCATGCTGGCAAAGCGCTGGTAGGATTCCGGACTGTGATCCTGCGACAGATCGCCGGTCGCCAGGATCAGATCAAACGGATGATCATTGGCCTGCACCCGCTCCAGCACGGCAGCCAGGCTCTCTGCGGTGCGTATAGCCAATAGCCGCCCCTCGGCACTCGCGAAGAGGTGGGTGTCGGTAATTTGTAACAGGCGCACACTGCCGTCCTGCGCCTGGGGTAGCTCTGTTTCCAAAATCACGCTTCTTATAAGTTCAACTAGAGGATATTTATCTGGCTGGCACCATGTCTGAGACAAAATCTTAGCCAATCGGCCAGGAACAGATTTACCTGCTCCTTTTCATCCCGCTGGTGCATTTTTTTATTGGGATAATCATAACGTGGTTGCAACCTCGAAATCTGTTGCGCCGCACACACTTCCGCCATCCGCACGTCATGATACAAACGAATCTCGATGCGAGCCTGCAAGTAGCTCGGCAACTCCGGGTTGTGCTGGGCCAGGATCACCTGACTGGTGAAGCGGCTCTCCTCGCTGACGGTGAGCTGGAACTGCAGGCCATTGCCCACCTGATAGCGGCGTTCGGCCCCGACTGTGCCACCGGGTGGCAACAGTTTCATCAAGGCCATGTAGTTCACCTCACAGGTAC
>NZ_CDBI01000032.1:16183-19765 GCF_000820025.1 Aeromonas popoffii | reverse complement strand
TCAATCAACACCCGTGAGTAGTTCACCTCGCAGGTACGCTGCAGGGACATCAAATCAGGCACATAGCGCCTGGCCTGGGTGTGAACGAGCGCCACCTTTAGCGCCCCGCCAGCCAGCGCGCCCGCAGCTCGCCGTGATTGAGGGCCAGCCACTGCAAGGCAATGACGGAGGCCGCGTTGTCGATGCGCCCCTCTTTGAGCCAGGCATAGGCCTGCTCGCGGCTCACCACGTGCACCCGGATATCCTCACCCTCTTCCGCCAGACCGTGGATCCCCTCGGCCTTGCTGGCATCCACCTCGCCCACATAGACCTCGATGCGCTCTGTGCTGCCACCCGGGCTCACCAGATAGCTGATGGCATGCTCGCAGCGACCCACTTCGATCCCAGCCTCTTCCACGGCCTCGCGACGCACCACGGCTTCGGCGGTTTCCCCTTCATCAATGATGCCAGCCACCAGCTCCAGCAGCCAGGGCGTGGCGCTGGTCTCAATGGCGCCGATGCGGAACTGCTCCACCAGCACTATCTGGTCGCGCACAGGATCATAGGGCAGCAGGGCGCTGGCATGGCCACGCTCGAACAGCTCGCGCACTATGGGTTCATTCCAGCCCCCCGCAAATAACCTGTGCTGTAGGCGATAGACGTTTACTTTGAAGAAGCCGTTATATCCTGATGATTTATCGATAATTTTTACATCATCGGCAGAATAGTGACGGGTTTGGGGCAAGGCTTGCTGCGACATACGAGACTCCCGCCAGCTTGACTTGGCTCGGTTTGACCATAAAATCCGAGAACATGAATGAACATTCATTCACTCGTTCCCGACGGAGATGAGGGATGGATTTTAGCAGCCACAGGGTATTTGGCTAGGCACGAGGGGGAGAAAACTCCCCCTCGTGCCTGACGTTCTTGTCGCTGGAAAAGAGCCAGTTATCATAAAATTTTGCTTATAGTGGAGCGATTAAGCTGAAATCAAGCTTGGTCAGTGACAATAACCCTCCTTCATCCAGCGACAGCTTTGGGTTAATACATAAGGTTAAAACGATCAATGAAAAGAACACTCTTGTCAGCCATGGTGTTGCTGGGCGTCAGCGCCGGCGTCCATGCCGAAAACCTGCTCGATATTTACCAACAGGCCCAGATCAAGGACACCCAGCTGCAGGAATCCAAGGCCAGGCGTGACCAGGCCTTCGAGAAAATCAACGAATCCCGTGCAACTCTGCTTCCACAGGTCGATCTGGAAGCAGGTCTGAGCCACCTGCAAAACAAAGGTGATACCCTGACCGGTTCGACTGCCAACGGAAAAGTTGCGCTAACGCAATCCCTCTATCGTCGCAGTAACTGGATCAACCTGGATATCACCGAGAAGAGCGCCACCCAGTCCGACGTGGCCTACAACCTCGAAGCCCAGAACCTGATGCTGCGCACCTCCCAAGCCTATTTCGACGTGCTCAAGGCGATGGACATCCTGGAGTTCGTTCGCGCCAACAAGGCTGCTGTGGAACGCCAGCTGGAACAGACCCAGCAGCGCTTCGAAGTGGGCCTGACCGCCATCACGGACGTGCATGAGGCCGAGGCCGAGCGCGACAAGGCGCTGGCCGACGAGATCAGTGCCGAAAATACCCTGGACAACAGCTACGAGAGCCTGCGTGAACTGACCGGCATCGATCACCGTAATCTGGCTGTGCTCAACACCGAGCGATTCAGCCCGCAGAAGACCGCTTTTGGCTCCGAAAAGTGGCTGGAGCTGGCACTGGACAAGAATCTGCAACTGCACAACGCGCGTATCGCCAAGGACATTGCCAAGGAGCAGATCGACCTGCAGAAGACCGGTCATGAGCCGACCCTGGATCTGGATGCCGGTCTGAAGACCAGCTATACCGATTACAAAGACGAGATCCGCAACCCCGATGGCAATGCCAATCAGTCCAACATTGGCCTGACCTTCAAGCTGCCTATCTACAGCGGTGGAGCCACCAGCTCCAAAGTGAAGCAGGCCCAGTACGACTACGTGGCTGCCAGCGAGCAGCTGGAGAAGAACTTCCGCTCGGTACAGAGCACTGTGCGCTCCTCTTACAACAACGTGAACGCCAGCATCGGCTCGGTACGCGCCTACAGCCAGTCAGTGGTCTCCGCCGACAGCGCCCTGAAAGCGACTGAAGCCGGTTACGAAGTGGGTACCCGCACCATAGTCGACGTGCTGGACTCCACCCGTAAGCTGTACGATGCCAAGCAGAAGCTCTCTGCCGCTCGTTACAGCTACATCCTCAACATCCTGAGCCTGAAACAGGCTGCCGGTGTGCTGGAAGAGAAAGATCTGGTGGAAGTGAACCAGGGCTTGATGCCTGCCACGGCAAAAACCAAAACCAACGCCTGATAGCCGCTATCGGGAATGAAGAAGGCGACCACAGGGTCGCCTTCTTGTTCTCCGGATTGCTGTCGAGCTGAACGAGCAGAAGTGTCGGCCCCGCCATGTTACGGGGCCAATGGAGCAGTTAGCCGCGCTCGCGGATAGTCTTGATGATATCGGAGGTAGAGCAGCCATCCTCGAAGTTGAGCACGCGCACCTCGCCACCATTGGCGGTCACCTCGTCGTAACCGGCAATATCCTCCGGCTTGTAGTCCCCCCCCTTGACCAACAGGTCGGGCAACACTTCAGCGATCAGCCGCTGGGGCGTATCTTCGGCGAAAGGCACCACCCAGTCCACGGCGCCCAGCGCGGCCAGCACGGCCATGCGGCGGTCGGTCGAATTGACCGGGCGACCCGGCCCTTTCAGGCGACGGACGGAGTCATCGGTATTGACCGCCACTATCAGGCGATCCCCCAACTTGCCGGCATTGGCGAGGTAGGAAACGTGACCAGCGTGCAGTATGTCGAAACAGCCGTTGGTCATCACCACCTTCTCCCCACGCAAGCGGGCAGCCTGCACGGCAACCTTGAGCTGAGCCTCGGACATGACACCAAAGCCAGTCTCCTGCTCGGTGTAAAGCGCATTGGCAAGCTCGACCGGGCTGACGGTGGAAGTACCCAGCTTGCCGACCACTATGCCGGCGGCGGTGTTGGCCAAGGCACACGCCTCTTCCAGGCTCATGCCAGCGGCCAGCGAGGTGGCCAGGGTGGAGATGACAGTATCACCGGCACCGGTCACGTCGTAGACCTCTTGGGCCAGAGCAGGCAGGTGCAGCTCTGGCTGACCTTCGCGGATCAGGGTCATGCCGTTTTCAGAACGGGTGACCAGCAGGGCCTCCAGCTCGAAACGCTTGACCAGCGCCAGTCCCTTGGCAACCAGATCCTCTTCACCTTTCACCTTGCCCACCACAGCCTCGAACTCGGACATGTTGGGAGTCAGCAGGGTGGCGCCGCGATACTTCTCAAACTCGGTCCCCTTGGGGTCGACCAGGACGGGAATACCTGCGGCACGGGCACGCTGGATCATGCCGGGTACATCGTTGAGGGCACCCTTACCGTAGTCGGAGAGGATCATCACGTCGCAGTTAGGCAGCGCCTGCTCCACCTTGTGCATCAGCAGAGTGGAATCGACATCATGGAACGCCTCCTCGAAGTCGAGGCGCAGCAGTTGCTGG
>NZ_CDBI01000032.1:15432-15984 GCF_000820025.1 Aeromonas popoffii | reverse complement strand
GAGGCGCAGCAGTTGCTGGTTGCGGGAAAGCACCCGCAGCTTGGTGATGGTCGGATAGTCGGCCAGACGAACGAAATCACAGGCGACCTTGACGCCAGCCATCTGGCCAGCCAGGGCATCGGCGGCCTCATCCTGACCGGTCAGGCCCAGCAGCACGGCGTGAGCGCCCAGTGCGGCAGAGTTGAGGGCCACGTTGGCAGCGCCACCCGGGCGCTCCTCAATGTGTTCAACCTTGACCACGGGCACCGGGGCCTCGGGCGAGATCCGGCCGGTGGGGCCATGCCAATAGCGGTCCAACATGACATCGCCAACGACCAGAACGCGGGCTTTTTCAAACTCGGGCAGGGTGATCTTCATCTGTATCGACTCTCAAAACCTGAAAAATTCAGTTCCGGATTTTATCACACTCTTTTATACGGTGTAGTAAAAGCAAACCTGTGATTTCCATTTGAGGCACAAAAGAAACCCATAGTTACAGTTCACGCCACGCGGCCCTGACACAGGCTACCCCTCTGACCAGCACACAGCCATTCGCCCCCGCCCCCCCTTTTC
>NZ_CDBI01000032.1:0-15082 GCF_000820025.1 Aeromonas popoffii | reverse complement strand
AGAATCCCCGATTGTGTTTGCGAACAAGAGATTATCCATGGCCCATGACAACGCTCCTCGCCTCGAGCCCCGCCTGTTTCATCCCCGTTACTGGGCAAGCTGGTTCGGCCTTTCCCTGCTCTGGCTGCTGGCCTTGCTGCCGTGGCGCAGCCAGATGTGGCTGGGCCGCCAGCTCGGCCGCCTCGCCGCCAAGATACTGAACTCACGGGTGAAGATTGCCCGTCGCAATCTGGAACTGGCGATGCCGGAACTGACCCGAGATGAACGGGAAAAACTGCTCAAAGCAAACTTCGAGAGCGTCGGCTGCGCCATCTTCGAGGTGGGCATCGCCTGGTTCTGGCCAGACTGGCGGATGCGCAACCTGATGAAGGTGGAAGGGGAAGAGCACGTCATCGCCGCCATGGAAAAGGGTCAGGGCATGCTGCTGCTCTCCTGCCATTTTTTGACGCTGGAGCTCAACGCCCGCTGTTTCGGTCTGGTACGCCCCGGCGTGGGGGTCTATCGCCCCAACACCAATCCGGTGCTGGAGTATGCCCAGTACCACGGCCGCTGCGCCTCCAACAAATATCTGGTGGACCGGATGGACGTGAAGGGGATGATCAAGGCGCTGCGCAACGGTGACGCCCTCTGGTACGCGCCGGATCACGACTACGGCTCCCACGCCAGCGTGTTCGTGCCCTACTTCGCGGTAGAGCAGGCGGCGACCATCACAGGCACCTCTACGTTGGCGCGGGTGAAAAACACCGTCACCCTGCCCTGCTACAACATCCGCACCAGCGAGGGTTACACCCTGCATATCGGGGCCCCGCTCGCCGACTACCCATGCGGTGACGAGATGGCAGATGCCGCCCGCGCCAACCGCGAGATTGAAGCCGCCGTGCGCAAGGCGCCGGAGCAGTACATGTGGCTCCATCGCCGTTTCAAGACCCGGCCCAATCCGGATGACGCTGGCTACTACTGAGTCAGAAAGGGATGAAAAAACCACCGCGAGGCGATTTGTGATGACCTGCAGTCCGGAAAGAGTTTTCATTCGTGGCTGCATATTTAATGAGTGACAGTGCCGAGCTGCGGGTCAGGCCCCGCCAGGAACAATAAAACGAACGAAGGGAAGCGAACATGAAAGCCACTCTTTTAGTGAGCGCCCTGTGCGCATTGACAGGTTGCAGTCACCAGACCCAGAGCGTGCACCTCACCTCTCTCCCCCTGAGCGACATCACGGATGTGAACGCCCACTGGAGCCCTCTCGGCAGGAACGAATCCCGCTACCCCAAGGAAGCCATACTGGCCGAAAAAATGGGGTGTACCTCGCTCGAGTACGTGATCAATGCCGCAGGCCGGGCCGAGCAGATCCGCGTGCTGACACCCAGTGAGGACGCATTCAGCGAGGCCGCCATGGAGACGCTGCAACAGTGGCAATGGCAGGCAACCGCCGCCAATTCGGGCCATCTCCCCGTCAAGTCCCAAACCCGGTTCGAATTCTGTATCGAGCATAACGGCCAGCCCTGTGACACCCGCGGACTGGCGCAGCGCTGCCCGGGAGAGGACATGGTTCGCAGCACGGGGCAAGTCTACACCCAGGTCTGAGCACAGCCCCCATGGCGGTACATCCCACATGAAAAAGGTGAGCTAACGCTCACCTTTTTCGTTGTCGCCATTGTTCGTCACTGCAGCGCCCTGCAAGGCACAGATGTCATGCCACCGCGTGCAGCCAGGCAGCGATGGCCAGTTGCAGCCGCACATAGTCGACGCGATGGAACAGCATCGACAGGGCAGCTTGCCACCCGGTGTCGGCCGGTTCCTGGGCCAACAAGGCCAGATGGGTCGACAAGTCGGTCAGCGCCGCCAGCCACACTGGCTCCTGCGTAGCGGCAGCATCGACAATGAGCGCAACCCCTTGCCGGATCGCAAGCAGCGCCAGTTGTCGCTGCTCGGGGTCTGCCTGCTCCAGCCAGTACTGCTCGTGATGTTGCCAATGTTGCAGGCCCGAGGTGATACGCATCACGGCATCGCTCCCATTGGCTACAGGCAAGGATTGCAGCGTCAACGGCTTGCCGAGTCCCGCCAGCCGATAGCCTCGCTGCGCCTTGGATTGCGCCCCCAACCTGACCCCGCCAAGACCGGCCAGCTGCCCTGCCAACCCGAACAGGGCCCGTGCATCGCCAGACTTGAGTTCCAGCTCCAGCTCATCGATGCAGGCCTTGCCCAGCGAACCGACGATCTCGCCCTGATCCCAGGCCAGCTCTATCTCGGCACCCTCGAAGGCTATCAGCCAGTAGCGGCGCAGGAAATCAGTCCTGAACTGGGCAACCAGCCTGGTCTGGATTTCGTCGCGCACCACCAAGCTCGGCCAAAGCTCGGCTGGAAAAGCCGCAAGCAGGGGCACATCACCCTGCACGGGGGCATTGTATTCAGGCCTGGCATGCAATCCCCCCACCACCTGACCCCGACATTTAATCGTCTGCTCGGCAAAATCATCGCTGCGACGAATACGCAATCCCATTTCCAGCCGACGTAAATCCAGGGTCGGCGTATCAAAATAGACATTGCCGAGCTCGACTTGGGATCTTGATTTAATTTCTAGTGAATTCAGAAGCTTGGATAGTGGGCGTTGAATATTTTGTGAGACAAAAAACTTTATCTCGATCTCAGTTTGCATAGTCATTCCGGGCTGGCAGGCAACTTTGGGGGGCACAATGTGAAACGCGAGGATATAATGCCTGTGATACATCAGGATTAATTCACGGTTTTATTGATGACGCAGTTCGGTTACCATGCGCCCCTCATAAAATCGTATCGAGTGTTTTTTCACCGACACAGGTTTGTCCATGCCAGTAAATACTATTTTGGGGCTTTTTGCCAAGTCCCCCATCAAGCCGCTGCAGAAGCATATCATCAAGGTTCACGTGTGCTGCGAGCAGCTCATTCCCTTCTTTGATGCCGTTGCCGAAGACCGTTGGGAAGATGCCGAGAAGATCCGGCAGCAGATAGCCCAGCTGGAAAAAGAGGCGGACATCCTCAAGCGTGAAATTCGTCTGAAACTGCCTCGCGGCCTGTTCCTGCCGGTCGCCCGTACCGACCTGCTGGAACTGCTGACCCAGCAAGACAAGATTGCCAACCGTGCCAAGGATATCTCCGGCCGCATGCTTGGCCGTCGAATGGAATTCCCTGCCGAGATGCGTGCCGATTTCATGGCCTATCTCAAACGTTGTATCGATGCGACCGCCCAAGCCGAAAAAGCCATCGGAGAACTCGATGAGCTGCTCGAAACCGGCTTCAAAGGACGTGAAGTTGAAATGGTTGCCGAGATGATCCATCAGCTGGATCTTATCGAGGACGATACTGACACCATGCAGATCGGACTGCGCCAACAGCTGCAAGCTGTTGAGCAGAAATACAATCCGATCGACATTATGTTCCTCTACAAGATCCTCGAATGGGTAGGTGACCTGGCAGATCAGGCCGAGCGCGTTGGCGCCCGTCTGGAACTGATGCTGGCTCGTTCGTAATCGACTGACTGGGTAAACACTATTAATGGACATTATCGCGAATTACGGCACGACTCTGGTGCTCGTGGCGGCCTTGTTCGGCTTTTTGATGGCCTGGGGTATAGGCGCGAATGACGTGGCCAACGCTATGGGCACATCGGTCGGCACCAAATCCCTGACCATACGTCAGGCGATCATCATCGCCATGATCTTCGAATTTGCCGGTGCCTATCTGGCCGGTGGCGAAGTGACAGCGACCATACGTAACGGCATCATAGATACCAACGCCTTTGTCGACACGCCAGATCTGCTGGTGCTCGGCATGATAGCCTCCCTGCTGGCGGCCGGTGCCTGGTTGATCCTGGCCTCCTACTTCGGATGGCCCGTCTCTACCACCCACTCCATTATCGGCGCCATCGTCGGCTTCGCCGTGGTGAGCATAGGCCCGGAAGCGGTTCAGTGGGGCAAGTTCGGCGGTATAGTCGGCTCCTGGATCATCACCCCGGCCATCTCCGGTATCATCGCCTACTTCATGTTCATCAGCGTGCAGAAGCTCATCTTCAATACAGATGATCCCCTGGCCAACGCCAAGCGTTACGTGCCTTTCTACATGTTCCTGACCGCGCTGGTGATCTGTCTGGTGACCATCAAGAAGGGGCTGACCCACGTTGGTCTTCACCTGAGCGATGGCGAAGGGATCCTGCTCTCCACCATCATCTCCATCGCGGTGGCATTTGCTGGCTGGCTCTACATTCGCGGCCAGCAATACAACCCGCAGGATGACAGCAAGATGCACTTCGCCAACGTGGAGAAGGTATTCGGCATCCTGATGGTGATCACCGCTTGTGCCATGGCCTTTGCCCACGGCTCCAACGACGTGGCCAACGCCATAGGTCCGCTCTCCGCCGTAGTCTCGATCGTCGAAAGCTCCGGTCAGATCGCCGGTAAGTCCACCATAGCCTGGTGGATCCTGCCCCTCGGCGGCATAGGTATCGTCATCGGCCTCGCCACCATGGGCGAGAAGGTGATGGCCACCGTCGGTACCGGCATCACTCACCTGACCCCGAGCCGTGGCTTCGCCGCCCAGCTGGCCACAGCCGCGACCGTGGTGATCGCCTCCGGCACGGGTCTGCCCATCTCCACCACCCAGACGCTGGTGGGTGCCGTGATGGGTGTCGGTCTAGCCCGTGGCATAGCCGCCCTGAATCTGGGGGTACTGCGCAACATAGTGGTCTCCTGGATCATCACCCTTCCCGCCGGTGCCATCCTGGCCATCGCCATCTTCTACGTGCTGCAAGCCTGTTTCTCCTGATACGCGCAGCCGCAAACAGCCCGGGTCACTGACCCGGGCTTTTTTATATCCCTCTCCACCCGGAGCATGGGAAGTCAGGGTTCGGTGGCGGCCAACACGGCACCTGACTCTGGATCTATGCGAAATCTCGGGCGTGCCCATCTCCTGCCACTGCGACCGGCTTGCATCCCCTGCCTTGCAGGCGCAGACTGTTTGGCCTTGTTTTGACTCAAGGCGCTTATCATGACTCCTGCCATCAACCTTCTGAAAAAGCTCAAGATACCGCACAAGCTCTACCCCTATGAGTGCGCAGCTCACGACGATTTCGGCAAACATGCCGCGACCCAGCTCGGCCTGCCGGAAGCCCAGGTGTTCAAGACCCTGGTCGCCCATCACGACAAGCAAGCAGTGGTCGCCATAGTGCCCTCGTCGGGCATGTGCAGTCTCAAGCAGCTGGCCAAGGCCACTGGCCTGAAGAAGGTGGAGATGATGAAACCGGCCGAGGCCGAGAAGCTGACCGGTTACAAAGTGGGGGGCATCAGCCCGCTGGCCCAGAAAAAACGGCTGCTCACCGTACTCGACGACTCTGCCATGGCATTTGACGAGATACTGGTGAGCGGCGGCAAGCGCGGCCTCTCGGTCGGGGTGGCGCCACAGGACATGCTGACCCTGCTGCAGTGGATCGCCGCCCCCATAGGTGAGCACCATGAGTAAGCCCTGATACCGACAAACGAGGCCCCGCTGGCGGGGCCTCTGTCATTTTGCCGGGTCAGTCGTTATTGGTACGACAGGCGGCTGTCAGCTCGGATAATCGCAACCTCTGGCGTCCCTGTTCGTCGAAGTTGGCATCGGCCAGCCAGCGCTCGAAACAGGTTTGCAAGGCGGGCCACTCACCATCGATCACCGAGAACCAGGCGGTATCCTGTGCCCGCCCCTTGTCCACCCGGCTCTGGCGAAAGGTCCCCTCGTAACTGAAACCGAGCCGCAGCGCCGCCCGCCAGGAGGGCTGGTTGAGCGCATTGCACTTCCACTCGTAGCGCCGGTAGCCGAGGGCAAAGGCGTTGGCCATCATCAGCGCCATGGCCGCCGTCGCCAGCCGCGATTGTTGCAGGGCTGGCGAGAAGTGCAGCCAGCCCACTTCCATGCTGCCAGCCAGGGGATCGATGCGCAGGTAGCTGGCGAGCCCGAGCGCCTGACCGCTCTTGGCATCCATGATGGTGTAGAACTGGGGGTCCGCCTTGGCGGCGCACTGCTGTAGCCAGCTCCCCATGGCCGCCTCATCGGCAAAAGGCCCGCTGGTGAGGTAGGTCCACATAGCCCCGCTGTCGCTGCAGAACGCCTGCCAGAGGCCCGGGCCGTGACGCTCGGGATCCAGCGGCGCCAACTGGCAGCCCCAGCCACTCAGGAGGTGATGGGGAGGAAATGCAGCCCCCCGCCAGTCGGGCAGTGGGGCACCAACCGGCTGGCCGAACTCGTTCAGATAGATGTCAGCTGCCACAGGCAATCCCTCCCGTTTGCAGCGATCCCGTCTCGTTGCCGGTGGCGACGGCAAAGCCGTCCTGGCGCCACCGATAGACCAGCTGAGCCTCGTAGAAGACGCTGACCTCTGCCGCGCTGACCAGCCCGCAGCTCAATACCTGACTCATGATAACCCTCCTTGTGACTAGACCCGGATCCGGGTGGTGACGATGGTTTTGACGGAGTTGGCGATAAAGCACTCCCCATGGGCTTGACAGTGCAGTTGTTCCAGCTCGGCCAGGGTGGGCTGCCGGTCACCGGCAAACTGCACCAGCGGCTGCAATGTGACCCTGGTGATGGCCTGGCGACCCCTCTCGTTCGCCTCCATGATGCCCACCGCCTCGTCCCGGTAGCTCTCTACCCGATAACCCGCCCTGGCCACCAGCCAGAGGAAGGTGAGCATATGGCAGCTCGATAGTGCTGCAACAAAGGCCTCCTCCGGGTCGACGCGCTCGGCCACCGAGTAGGGCAAGGGCACAACGTGCGGGGAGGAGGAAGCCGGCACCCTGACGCCGCCATCAAACTCCCACCAGTGAGCCCGACTGTAGCGCTGATCGACGAAGGGCTCGCTAACCCCGCACTGCCAGCTGATGGTGGCGCTGTATTCCGACATGCAGACTCCTTTCATTGCCAATATCTGTTGATCCCGAACCTTGAGCCTCAATGTAGCGACATAATGGCCTTGCCACGCCGACCAATTTTGCCAGTATGAGCAGACCAATTGTCTGCTTGGAAATAGCCATGTCTGCCCTGCCAACCCTGTTTGCCACTCAGCAACCCAGCGATCTGCCGCTGCACGAGCAACTGGTACGTACGTTGCGAGGCGCCATTCTGGCCGGCCATCTGCCCCAGCACAGCCGGCTGCCCGCCAGTCGCATGCTGGCCGGCGATCTCGGCATCTCCCGCAGCACGGTAGAGCTGGCCTATGGCCGGCTGGAGGCAGAAGGCTATCTGGTGCGCAAGGTGGGGGCTGGCAGCTTCGTGGCGCTGGCGGCCGTGTGCCCGGCGCCACGTCCGCCCCAATCGGTGGCCGGACTCTCCCGCCGTGGCCAGGAGATGGCGGCAGGGGGTGCCTGTCACGACACACCACACATCGGCACCTCCTTTGCCTCCAGCCAGTCGGATCCCCGCCTCTTCCCACACGGGCTCTGGGGCCGGCTGATGCAGCAACAGTGGCGCCAGCAAGGGGAGCGCTGGATGAACTACGGCGACCCGCAGGGGTTGCCCGAACTGCGCAGTGTCATCAGCAGCTATCTGGTGCAGTCACGCGGCGTGGTGTGCGAGCCGGATCAGATCCTGATCCTCACCAGCTCCCAGCAGGGGATCCTGCTGGCGACACAGCTGCTCATCGATGTCGGCGACACCGTCTGGGTGGAAGACCCCGGTTATCCCGGGGCCCGCACCGCCATGGAGAGCGCCGGAGCCAGGGTCCACCCTGTGCCTGTGGATGGGGAGGGGCTCAATCCGCAGGGACACCATCCGGCACCGCGCCTCATCTACACCACGCCGGCCCACCAGTATCCCCTCGGCGTGCCCATGAGCCTGCCTCGCCGGATGGCGCTGCTGAACGAGGCAGAGCGTCACGGCGCCTGGATCCTGGAGGACGATTACGACGGTGAGTATCAGTACGATCAGCGCCCGCACCCCGCCCTGCAAGGGCTGGATGCCCAGGGGCGGGTCATCTATGTGGGTACCTTCAGCAAGGTGCTGTTTGGCTCGCTTCGACTCGCCTATCTGGTGCTGCCGAAGCCGCTGATGAGTGCCTTCTGCCGGGCCAGGGCCGCCTTCGATGGCCACAGCAACCAGTTGCAGCAGGCGGTCACTGCAGATTTCATCCGTGCCGGTCACTTCGCCACTCACCTGCGCCAGAGCCGGCTCATCTATCAGAGCCGGCGCGATCTGCTGCTAAGCGAGCTCGCCAGTCACTGCCCGCAGGTCACCCCGGTTTATAGCGGCGCCGGATTGCAGTGCACCGTACTGCTGCCCGTCGGCGGCGAGGCCCGCTGGACAACAAGCGCCAATACCAGCGGGATAGGCCTGCGCCCACTCGGCCAGTTCTATCTAGGCCCGCCGGGTCTGGAGGGCTGGCTGCTCGGCTTTGGCGCCCTCGACAATCAGACCCTGCGCCGGCTCTGTCGCCAGCTGGGCAGCCTGATGGCATCATCCTGATGAAGTCATCCCGGTAGCGAGGCAAGCCCGCGCAGGGCGCAGCCCCAGGCTGCCGGACTATAATGGATAAACCCAAGTCGTAGAGCCTGGCCGAGATGTATAGACTCCTGTTCCTGATCTTCTGCCTTTCTCTCTCCTCCACCCCGATGGCGGCCACCCGCTTCACCTACATCAGTCCCGAGAGCGAACGGGATCCGCGCATGACCTATGACAGGGAGCTGCTGCGTCTCGCCCTCGACAAGACCCGTGACACCTTCGGCGACTATGAGCTGGTGCCCGCCCCGACCATGACCAAGGCCCGGGTGCGGCTCAGCCTGCAGCTCAACAGTTTCACCAACCTGTTTGCCATGGACAGCTACAGCAGCGCACGCGACGGCAAAGGGCTGGCGTATGTCCGCTTCCCCATTCATCTCGGCATCGTCAGCTATCGCGTCTGCTTCGTCAGTCCTCAACAGCAGGCGGCCCTGGCGGAGGTAGATGATCTGGCAGGGTTGCGCCATTTCACGTTTGGTCAGGGCAAGGGCTGGCTGGATGTGGAGATACTGCGCCATGCCGGTCTCAAGGTGGTAGAGGTGGATGGCTACGAGATACTGTTCAAAATGGTAGCGCGCGGCCGGTTCGATCTCTTGTGCCGCGGGGCGAGCGAACTGCGCAGCGAGCTGCTGACCCACAAAGATATAGGGGATCTGAAGATGGATCCCTACCTGCTGCTCTACTACCCGCTGCCCAGAGTCTTCTATACCAATGTGGCAAACGGTGAGGCCCTGAAACGGGTAGAGACAGGGCTGCGCCAAGCCTGGCAAGATGGTTCGCTGCAGGCCTTGTGGCGCCAAAGCTTCGGCCCCGCCATCGCCTTTGCCGGGCTCAAGCAGCGGCGTATGCTGCGACTGGAAAACCCCTTCCTCGAGGGGATCAGCTTCGACTACCGCCCCTACTTCTACAACCCCATGACGGATCGCTTCGGCGATCCATGATGGGCCTCAACCCTGTTCGCGGCAGAGCGCCAGCCAGGCCTCGGCGGTGCGGGAGAGATAGCGTTCGCTCGGCCATATCACCCCGAGTCGCCAGCTGAGCTCGGGCAGGAGCGGCCGCAGCACCAGACCGTCCGGGGTCAGCCGACGGCAGATGGGTTCGGGCAAAAAGGCGACTCCCATGCCGCTGCGCACCATGGCGGTGAGAAAGTCCCACTGGCTGCTGCGGGCCGCCACCTGGGGCACGAAGCCCGCCTGCTGGCATGCCTGCTCCAGCCGCTCGCTCAGGGTGAAGGCCTGGGTGTAGAGCAGGAAAGGTTCATCGTGCAAATCCTCCAGCCGGATCTCGCGGCACGCGCGCCAGCGCGGCAAGTCCGGCAGCACCACCTGGATGGGATACTGATCCAGCTCCAGCGCACTCAGGGCGCCCCCCTCCCGGGTCGGCAGCATGGTGATGGCCAGATCCAGCTCCCCCGCCAACACCGCCTGCTCGATGCGCCGACCGCCATATTCGACGATGGAGAGCTCCACCTTGGGATAACAGCTGCGATAGGTGCGGATGAGATCCGCATAGACGTGACCCACCATGGGCGGGATGCCGAGGGCTAACCGGCCAAATTGCAGGCTCTGCAGATCCGCAAGCTCGGCCTCCAGCTGCTGCATCTCGGCCAGTATGGTCTGGGCCCGGTTGAACAGTACCTGACCGCTGTCGGTCAGGGTGAAGCGGCGCCCTTCACGGTTGAGCAGCGGCTGACCCAGCTCCTCCTCGATGTTGCGAATCATCTTGCTGATGGTGGGCTGGGTGACAAACAGCTTCTCGGAGGCGCGGGTGAAGCTCTGCTCGCGTACCAGTTCGACAAAGTAACGCAGGGCTCGGATATCCATAGTGCTCTCTCACAGGCGGCAAGCCTTAATCATGCCTCTTTGGCATGAATTTGATAATTTAAATTCATTTTTTGCAGGTTTGGCCTGTCTCTATACTGTGAGCCAGTTCACAGAAAGACACCCATCATGAAAGCCCTCTGCATTCGCTGGTTACAGACGCCCTTCCAAATCGCCCTGCTGGCCGCCATCTGGCTGCTGGCCGATGCGGCGGTACGCACCTTCCATCTGCCGCTGCCCGCCAACCTCACCGGCATGCTGGCGCTGCTGGTCCTGATCCTGCTCGGCGTGGTCAAGACCCAGTGGTTCAGCGCCGGCGCCCGCTGGCTGCTGGCCGAAATGCTGCTGTTCTTCGTGCCGGCCGTGGTGGCCGTGGTCAACTATCAGGATCTGCTGTTGCAGGAGGGGTGTCGCATCATGCTGGTCTTGCTGATCAGCACCACCCTGGTGCTGGGTACCACGGCGCTGGTGGTGGACAGGGTCTATCGACTCGAACTGAAGCTCGCCAGCCGGAGTCGCCGTCATGTCTGATACCCTGCTTGGCCTGCTCTGCTTCGCCCTGACCCTACTGTTCTACTACGCCAGCAAGTGGCTCTATGGCCGCAAGCGCATACTGCCGCTGATGCCGCTGCTGCTGGCCCCCACCCTGCTGGTGGCCGTGGTGCTGCTGTTTCATATCCCCTATCAGGACTACATGGCCCAATCCCACTGGCTGCTCTGGCTGCTGGGCCCGGCCACCGTTGCCTTTGCCGTGCCCGTCTATGAGAATCGCCAGCTGATCCACCGTCACTGGCTCTCCCTCTCGGTCGGGGTCGTCGCCTCCGTCATCATGGCCGTGGGCAGCACAGTGCTGCTGGCGCGCTGGTTGCACCTCTCCGACATGTTGCAGCGCAGCCTGGCGATGCGCTCCATCACCACACCGTTCGCGGTGGAAGCGACCCGCGCCATCGGCGGCCAGAGCGATCTCACTGCGCTGTTTGTGGTGCTGACCGGCGTCATCGGCATGGCGGTGGGGG
Source organism: Aeromonas popoffii (assembly GCF_000820025.1). GTDB lineage: Bacteria > Pseudomonadota > Gammaproteobacteria > Enterobacterales > Aeromonadaceae > Aeromonas > Aeromonas popoffii. Next base: position 3,750 of record NZ_CDBI01000032.1, on the reverse strand, counting down.
AGAGTGTGCTCACCCTGCTCGCCATCCGCAGCCGCCTCGGCAAGGGGGCCGGTTTCGGCGCCTCGGCCCATGGCGCCGGTACCGCCAAGGCGTACCAGATGGGTAACGAGGAGGGCGTCGTCTCCAGCATGGTGATGATGATTGCCGGCATGGTGACTGTGTTGTTCGCCCCCCTGCTCGGCAAGGTGTTCTGGTAATCCGGCTTGCGGTCAAGCCAGGTCCGTTTTTCCCTGCCAGGGGCGGCAAGCCTGCGCCTCTTGACACGCACCTCAGCAAAAAGCCCGGGTCAGTGACTCGGGCTTTTTCATGACGGACAGCTGGCAGACGCCGCGCCTACTCCTCGATAAAGGTCCACTCGTCTCGCACCCGGCTGATGGCATCGAGCCGGCGCTTGGCGAGCTGCTCGCGAATGGCTTCGCCCTTGAAACCGGCGGCCACTATATCCTTCACAGGCACGGCCTGGGCTGCACCGAGCGCCTGGGCCACATAGTCAGGCTCGGCATAGACCCGCTCCTCGAAGCCGGTACGACCGTGGAAGTCGGCGCGGCAAGCATCCAGCAGCTGGGCGAAACGCTCGGGTCTGCGCCAGGCATCCGCCTTGTCGAACACCTTGAGCAGGGTCGCGGGCTTGAGTTCGAAGGCAATGTGAATATGGGTGTGCAGATCGCTCACCAGCAGCGCCAGATCGCGACAGTCGTTCGGCACCCGAAAGCGTTCGCAAAAGTCGCGGATCAGCGGCAGTCCCTTCTGGCCGTGACCGTGGTGGCTCGGCCAGAAGGCGGGCGGGGTCAGCCCTTTGCCAAAGTCGTGGCACAGTGCAGCAAAACGCACCGCCAGCTCGGGAGAGAGGCGACACGCCTGCTCCAATACCATGAGGGTGTGGATGCCGGTGTCTATCTCCGGGTGCCACTTGGCGGGCGCTGGCACACCAAACAGGGCGTCCAGCTCCGGAAACAGCGCCTTGAGGGCACCACATTCGCGCAGCACCTCGAAGAAGATCTGGGGTGTCTGTCCCAGCAACACCTTCTCCAGCTCCTTCCAGACCCGCTCCGGGGTCAGGTGGGCCAGCTCGCCGGCATCGGTCATCTCGCGCATCAGCGCCAGCGTCTCGGGGGCCACGACGAAACCCTGGGCGTGGAAACGGGCGGCGAAGCGCGCAACCCGCAGGATGCGCAGCGGATCCTCGGCAAAGGCCGGGGAGACATGACGCAGCAAGCGTTGTTCCAGATCCTGAATGCCGCCATAGGGATCGTGCAGCCGACCCTCGTCATCCTCGGCGATGGCATTGACGGTGAGATCCCGGCGCAGCAGATCCTGCTCCAGCGTCACCTCGGGGGAGGCGTGGCAGACAAACCCTGTGTAACCGCAGCCCTGTTTGCGTTCGGTGCGGGCCAGGGCATACTCCTGCTGGGTCTTTGGATGGAGAAACACAGGGAAGTCGCGGCCCACCTGGGTGAATCCCAGTGCCAGCATCTGCTCCACGGTCGCCCCCACCACCAGGTGATCCCGATCCCCTTGCGGCAATCCCAACAGGCGATCCCGCACTGCGCCCCCAACCAGATAAGTCTGCAATCTCTGTCTCCCTTGATAAACCTGCCTAGATTATACCGGTTTTGCCTGGCGGACACGATGACACCGCCATGCCTCCCGCGATCAGGCTGCCGCGATCACCCGGCCAGCTTGGCCCGACAGCCACAGTGGCCCACCACAACCAGACTACATTCGATAAAAACAGCGGTTTTGGCTGCCAGATGCGCCAGCCCCCCTTATGGCATCCGGGTCTTTGACATCCCAGTGGGGAGGCTTTAACCTGCCGCCCATAACAATGGAATGGATCCTTATGTACACACAGTTCTTCGGTCTGTCGGAGCCCCCGTTCTCCATCTCGCCCAACCCCAAATACCTCTATATGAGTGAACGTCACGGGGAGGCCCTCGCCCACCTCAACTACGGGTTGCAGGATGGGGGAGGCTTCGTGTTGCTAACCGGGGAAGTGGGAACCGGTAAAACCACCGTCTCCCGCTGCCTGTTGCAACAGTTGCCGGCCGAGACCGAGATCGCCTACATCCTCAATCCATCCCTGACCGAGCGTGACCTGCTGGCGGCCATCTGTGACGAGTTCCAGCTGCCGTACGACAAGGACGCCGGTCTCAAGCTGCTGTTCGATCTCATTCGCGATCACCTGCTGGCCAACCTGGCAGCAGGCAAGCGCAGCGTGGTGCTGGTGGATGAGGCCCAACATCTGCTGCCCGGCGTGCTGGAGCAGCTGCGCCTGCTCACCAACCTGGAAACCGACGAGAAGAAACTGCTGCAAGTGGTGCTTATCGGTCAGCCAGAGCTGCAACAGATGCTGCGCCAACCCCTGCTGCGCCAGCTGGCCCAGCGCATCACGGCCCGTTATCACCTGCTGCCGCTTTCACATCAGGACGTGGATGCCTATGTTCGCTTCCGGCTGCAGATCGCAGGCTGCGTCCAGCCCATCTTTACCCCCAAAGCGCTCCAGACCCTGCACCGCCTCTCCGGCGGCATTCCTCGCCTCATCAACCTCATCTGCGACCGCGCCCTGATCGCCGCCTTCGCCCGTGGCAGCCACAAGATAGTCCACGGTGACATCAGCCTGGCGGCCTATGAGGTGAGCGGCATTCGCGACGAAGGCACCTGGCAGTCCGGCCTCATGGTCGCTCTGGCAGGGGCCTTGCTGGTCGCCACCGGCTGGTGGGGCTGGCAATTCTTCGGCTTCTTCCCCGAGCGCCCCGTGATCAAGGTGGAGGTGCCGGTCAAGGTTGACGACACCCCGGAGCAGCAGGAGCAGCTGACCCGCGCCATCAATCAGGCGCTGGAGCCAGAGAGTGCCATGCAGAATCTCTACAAGGTGTGGGGCTACCGGACAGAGCTGGAGGAGGCGACCTGCGACAACGCACCGCGCGCCGGTTTGCGCTGCCAGGAGGGCGATGCCTCGCTGGCAGAGCTGCAAGCCCTGCAGCACCCGGCCCTCATCAGCCTGACCGACGAGACAGGCGGCATCTATTACGCGACCCTGGTCAGCCTGGGGCCGGACAAGGCCAACCTGCTCATCGGCAACCAGAGCTGGCAGGTGGACAGGCAGTGGCTGTCAGACTTCTGGGGTGGCAGCTACACCCTGCTGTGGCGCATGCCCAAGGGCGGCGTCGCCCTGATTGGCAACAATGCCGGGGCGACCCAGGTGCAGTGGCTGGACAACACCCTCAGCCGCGCCTTGCAGCAGCCGGATCGCAAGGTGCGTCGCTTCGACGCCGAGCTCAAGAGCAAGTTGCAACAGTTCCAGCGCGAACAGGGGCTGAACCCGGACGGCATCGCCGGCAGCAATACCCTGCTGCGCCTCAACGTGATGGCCGGCGAACCCATGCCGAGGCTGGAAGATGAGTCCCAACGCACCAGCACACCGGCCACGCTGGATACCATGAACGATGAGACCATGGCCACATTGTCGGAGGAGGCTTCCTGATGTCTACCCTGCTCAAGGCACTGCGCCGGGCCGAACAGCCCCAGTTCACCCCCCATATTCCAGCGATGGGGCTGCCCGTCACCCAGGAAGAGGAGCAGAACCGGCGCTGGATCTGGTGGCTGCTGGCCCCGCTTGCCCTGCTGATGGGAGCTGGCGCCAACTATGGCTGGCACCTGTTCAACAACCGCCCCATCGAGAAGACGGTGGAGGTGAAAGAGGTGGTCACGCCGCCGTTCGTGCGGGTCGAACCCAGGCCCATGATCACC
>NZ_CDBI01000031.1:1670-3991 GCF_000820025.1 Aeromonas popoffii | reverse complement strand
TATTCGGAACAGTTATTTAGCTTGGAAAATCAAGGATATGAGGCCAGAGCGGAAAGAGCGAGTTTGTCTATTTTCTTCGAAAAAAGGAAGCCTAACCCTTTTTGAACAAGGTAACGGGATAAAGTTGGATGGAGATGAACATATCACTCAATTTGGCGTACTCTATTGCCTTGAGGGCGATTACAAAAAAGTTTTGGGTTTGATATACCCGAATCTGAATAGCTACGAAGTTGATGAGGTTGATAACTGGCGTGCGTTTAGAAGTTGAGTTCGGCGCTGTTTCATCAGGACCAATGGGGTGAATACCGCTTGCCACATACTCTAACCGAGGGGGACAAGCTGATACTGCTGATCACCTATCCAGCGGAAGATAGCCTGAGTGGAACAGCACAACGTTTTGTGATCCGTGGCTCCCTCGCCCTCGGCGCCGTGCTTACTGCAGAAACAGATGCTACCTTGCCGGTAAAAGGCATATTGATTGAGATGAAACAATGAATGACGTACAAGTAGAAGGTCATCCACCCCGCTCAGGGGAACCTCTGTTTCGCTATATCGCGGAACAATATCAGGCACTGCAACAAGAGCCTGTGATCTACCAATGGAAGATTAACTATCAGAGCCCAACAGCTTGGCACTCTGGTATGTTTGGAGGCGGTATAGGTATACTTCTTGGTCTATATTTTCCATTGAGAGCTGGTGACGTCAGCATTTTTAATCCGATGTCAAACATACTCTATTTCTTAGGTGTGATAATGATTTTTTATGCCCGTTATTTGATAAATGCCAATAAAATATATCACTACCATATTACGGCCAAAGGCATTTACTACACCGTGCAGGATGATATTCCCGATATCGCCTTTACCATCATGCGCGGCGTGGGGTGGGTTGGCTGTATTGCCTGTGTCCTGGCGGCAGGTTTGCTTGGCCCAGCGGCCTTTATCGGTGCTGGTGCAAGTGCGTTGCTGGCTTGGAAAATAAAAGACATGAGGCCAAAGATTATTGAGGATGTTGCTCTATTTTCAACAGGTCATGGCGTAATGAAGATCTTCAAAGAGAAAGAGTGTGTCACTCATTTTTCAAAAGATGTACACGGCTTCATTAATATATATTGTCTGCCTGGTGAATGTGACAAAGTGCTAAAACTGATATATCCATATATGGATACCTATGAGGTTCATGAAGTAAGTAGCTGGCGCGAGTTTAGCAGTTGACTTCAGCGCTGTTTCGTCAGGGTCAACGGGGTGAATATCGTTTTCCCCATACCCTGACACAGGGGGACAAGCTGATACTACTGATCACCTATCCAGCCGAAGAGAGCCTGAGTGGAACAGCACAACGTTTTGTGATCCGTGGTTCCCAGACCATTTATGAGGAGAAATTGCAGCACTGCAATTTAGAACTAATAGAGGAACAACGGCCTTAAGGTATGGAAAGCAAACTGAAAGCGCCCGCTCTGAAGGTGGCTAGTTGGGGGTTACCATGTCGCTGACCAGATTAAAGAGTTTATAGGTGGTGCCGCGCCCCGTATCCCCTTGCCGACCTTGTCCAACAGGCGGGTCGTGAGCACGATGCCGCTCAGCGGCTTGGTGAGGGCTTCCAGCCCGTAGCTCAGCACCGTCACCATGAAGAGGGGCAACAGGCTGTGGATCATCTCGGACGAGATATTCATTGGGGCTGTCGTCATAAGGTCGCTGCCCACAGAAGATTGAGGGCGGCGTTGTCGTATCAAAAGAGAGCAGGCAAATGGAACAGGCTGGCGTAGCAGCCCGTTCCGGTTACAGGGATTATTGCTCTATATCGAGCTCGGCAGTGGCCTGGCGCCGGTACTTGATGGTCGAGATCAGCACCAGAACGGCGATGGCGGCCAGCAGAGTGAAGGAGGCGGAATAACGACTCAGCTCCAGCCCTCCCTTGCTCAGCGGCTTGTCCAGGAAGTCGCCCACCACGGCGCCCAGTGGTCTGGTCAGGATGAAAGCGGCCCAGAATAGCAGGGTACGCGATACCCGCGTCAGGTAGTATGTCGCCACTATAGCCATCAGCATGCCGCCAAATAGCACGGCACTGCCTGCATAGCCAAAGCCTGCTTCGTCCGCGGTCCAGTCTCCCAGCGCTGTCCCCAAGGTTTGGGAGAACATGATGGTGATCCAGTAGAACATCTCGGTGCCGGGCGTGGTGACATTGCCGGTGGAGATGTTGCCCTGGAACTTGTACCAGGTGAAGAAGGAACCCATCAGCAGCAGGAACAGCAGGGCGGAGCCGCCGGCATAACCGAGCCCAAGCGATCGATCGGCAAAGTCTGCAAGCGTGGTACCGACCGT
>NZ_CDBI01000031.1:0-1338 GCF_000820025.1 Aeromonas popoffii | reverse complement strand
ATCACTATTTTTATCAAGCGCGCCCCAGCCCTCACAAAGGGCTGGGGCGCCTTTGTGCATATCCGTGGTGGCGGCCCACTTTGTTTTGAGTGGTTATTCCCGAGGGATTACCCAAGCGCATGGCCATGCCGGAATGGATGCAGGAATAGAACGACGACAGAGAACAAGTGTGGGAGGCATAAAGTGAACAGTAACCGCCAGGGCGTCAGCGCCCAGACCGTCAGCAGGAAAGAGTACGAGCCTGTAAATAATTCTGTGTAACTGCCCACTCCATTACAGGTGACCGTTCAGGCGATCACCGAATTCGATAATAAAACGATTTAGGGCAAGCTTCCAATTCTGGATCGGCATGGTCCATTTCTTGGAGGCCTGCTGTATCGCGAGAAACGCCACTTTTAGCGCCGAGTCGTCGGTCGGGAAGAGCTTCCTTTGCTTGGTCGCTTTACGCAGCACGCTGTTCAGTGACTCGATCGCATTGGTGGTGTAAATCACCTTCCGGATGGCGGGGGGATAATCGAACAGCGTGATCAGATTAACCCAGTTACTCTGCCAGGAGCGCGTTATCTGCGGGTACTGGCTATCCCAGCGCTCGCCGAAGGCCGCCAGCGCCTGCTGAGCCTCACGTTCCGTCGCAGACTGGTAGATCTGCTTCAGCTCCGCCGTCACCGCCTTGTAGTCCTTCCAGGAGACATAGCGCAGCGAGTTGCGCACCATGTGGACGATACACAGTTGAACCTTGGTCTGCGGATACTCCACAGCAATCGCATCAGGGAAGCCCTTGAGACCATCCACACACGCAATCAGGATGTCTTCCAGGCCACGGTTCTTCAGCTCGGTCAGGACCGACAGCCAGAACTTTGCCCCTTCGGTCTCGGCCAGCCACAGGCCCAACAGCTCCTTGTGACCCTCCATATTGATGCCCAGTGCCAGATAGAGCGACTTGTTAATCACCCGCTGGTTCTCGCGGATCTTCAGCACAATGCAGTCCAGATAGACGATGGGATAGAGCGGATCCAGCGGCCGGTTTTGCCATTCGTGGACCTGCTCGATGACGCGTTCGGTCACCTTCGATACCAGCCCCGCCGAGATGTCGGCGTCATACATCTCTTTGAACGCGTCAACGATATCCCGGGTGCTCAAGCCCTTGGCGTAGAGGGCGAGGATCTGGTCGTCCATCTGGGTCAGGCGGGACTGGCCCTTGCGGACAAACTGAGGCTCGAAGGACGAGTTACGGTCACGAGGGGCCTGGATGGTGACCTCCCCGTGCTGCCCTTTTAGGCGCTTGGTGGAATAGCCATTACGATTGTTGCCGGTCCCGCGGCCTTGTGGGGCGTGTTT
>NZ_CDBI01000030.1:40665-69829 GCF_000820025.1 Aeromonas popoffii | reverse complement strand
GAATTCGGTGATCGCCTGAATGGTCACCTGTAATGGAGTGGGTAGTTACACAGAATTATTTACAGGCTCCGCGTAATCAGACGATCGCGAAACAGGTTGCCACCATTTTGCTGGTAATCCATCTGTTCTCTATAGCCACGAAGATTGCGGTGCGGCCGATGACGCTTCGCTAATCGACCCTACTTGCCTCTGTTTTATTTAACGCTCTGCTGCTTGTCGGTTGCTTCTGCTGTGATGGCTTGCTCCCCCTCATCCCCAGCCCTTCTCCCCTTGTTGATGGCAAAAAGTGGGAGAAGGGATCGCTGGAATCACCCCCAGGTGATGGTATGACCACCATGGCCCGAGGTTGGCATGGACTTGTCTCCTCTCCCTTTGGGAAAGGGGTCAGGGTGAGGGACATCCCGGATATAACAACGCCCGGCGGGCCGGGCGTTGTGGGGCTACTGAATGGGGCGGCGAAAACGTGCCCTAGAAGTCGTGGTAGAGCGGTCAGCCGAGCAGTGGGTGCTTGAGACCGGCGCGCATTTCGATGTTGTCGAGCTTCTCCGGTGAGGTGTTTTCTTTTGGCTGCTGCTGGTACTGACGCACAAAGCCGAGGGTATGCAGCAGGTTGGGGATAAACCCTTTGCTGAGCTCCTGACGCAGGCCGGCGATCAGTACTGAAATACATCAGCTCAAGACGATAGCCCCTAGTTGAGCCGGCCCTTAGGCGGCTTTTGCCGCCAGCTCGGCTCGCATCTCTGATGCCGCACGAAGTATCGGCAGGCCTATCATTGCGATCACCACCATCGATAGCCCAGAGGCAATTGCCACACCGAAGCCAGCTCGCGCACCATAGGTATCGATGACAAGGCCTGCCAGCATCCCGCCAAGCGCGACACCGATACTGATGCCTGTCGTCATCCAGGTTAGCCCCTCGGTGAGCTTGGAGGGCGGCAGAATGATAGTGCCAAGGTTCATAACGATGATCATCGTTGGCGCGAACGAGAGACCCGCGATGAAGAGGATGCCTGTCATGATGTAGACGTTCGGGGAGAGGATCGGCAATAGCGCTGTACCGGCTGTGACCAGTATCCAAAAAATGAACTGCCTTTCAATCGGTAAGGCAATTCTCAATGCGCCGAACGTCAGGCCCGCAACCAGCGATCCCAAGGCATAAGCAGCCAGGATGAAACTGGCGGCTGTTGGCCAACCTTGTGCATTGGCAAAGGCTACGACGGCCACATCGATCGAGCCACCGATCACCCCCATTGCCAGAAGCGCCAAAATGATGATGCGAAGACTGGGGATCTGCAAGACTGACTCACTGCTCCCCTGACAACGCTTGACCACCTTTGGCTCAGTTTGCCGTTGCAGGACAAAGGCTGTTACGCCAATGGCTAGCAGTAAGATGGCAGCAAGAGGCCCAGCTTCGGCGAAGGCACTCGTACTCATGCCAATTGCCAGTGGAGGGCCAATGATAAAGGCCATTTCCGTGAGGACCGTATCCAGGGAAAATGCTGTGTGCAGCTGTGGCTTGCCACGGAAAAGTTCTGTCCATCGGGCTCTTATCATGGCCGGCATTGTTGGCATCGAGCCGGCCAATGCCGCTAGGATAAATAAAAGTGGTTCTGGAGCGTTCATGTAGGCAGCTGTCACTAGCATCAACAGCATGCCAATACTGAAAGCTGTCACGAATGGTAGAACCCGGCTCTGGCCATGTTGATCCACCAGTTTTGATATCTGAGGACCTATAAGCGCATTCGATAACGTAAATGTGCCTGCGACCGTACCAGCCAGCCAATAGAGACTACCTTGTTGTACCAGCATAGTGATGATGCCAATGCTGATCATTGCGTGTGGCAGGCGAGCAATCGAACTCGAGATCACCAACCCTTTGACGCCAGGGGTTGTCAGAATTTCGCGATAGGGGTTAGGCATCATATTCCCACGTTGTAATTTTGTGCTGATAGACGTCCTGCCGTCATGCCGATTTTTAGCTGTGCAATCGACAAGACAGGGGCGAGAAACTTGTAAATGCGCCCCATAAAATCACTGTAGAGAACGTTTTACCAGAAACTTGTGGTACCGATTTACTGGTCGAGTTGAACTATTTTCCCTCTGTGCCCTAGGTTTGATTAGCGGAGCGTAATCAGACGTTCGCGAACGATAAAAACTGGGGCTCATCTTTTGGCATCTTGAAAAGTCAGCCTGATCTGTTGAGGCTTTACCGGTTTTAGCTACTGATAGCTCATGATATTTTGCCGTACGAACTCAATAAAGACGCGCGTTTTTGCCGGTAGATATTGACGGTTTGCATAAACAGCAAACAATTGCAATGGGGCTGCGGGTAACTCAAGTTGAATTTCAATCAAGCTGCCATCATCAATAAACTCTTGGCAAGACACCTTGGCAAGAATGGCAAACCCTACACCGGCTATTGCTGCTTTTAACGCCAGTTCGCCACTATTGACCCGGTAGTGTTCATTCACTTGGATGGTGGAAAATTCACTGTTTGTGCGAGTAAATTGCCAAGGCATCCCTTTCAGAGCGCTTACCGTAGTGATGCAGGGGAGATCTTTGAGTTGTGACGTATGGTTGGGAAGTCCCCACTTCTGGATCAATGAAGGGGAGCCAACAACAGTGCAGGGAATGGTGGTCAGATGGTTGGCTATGTAATCGCAATCATCCATCTTGCCTCTGTGAATGATGATTGCCATGTCCAAATCTTCTCTTAATGATTCAAGTCCGGACAGGTTGGTAATACAGCTGATTTTTATCTCGGGATGTTGACAGGCAAAGTCAGCGATGGCGGTACCGAGCAGTTTTGGACCGGCTTCATTGGGGATACAGATGCGTAATGGCCCTTTCAGCTGGATCTGTTGTGATGTCAATTCAGCCTCGGTTTGCTCCAGTGATTCCAGTAATGGCTTTACTCGGGTATAGAGCAGTTGCCCTGCCTGTGTGAGTTTCATATGGCGGGTAGTGCGTTCAATCAGTTGAAGGTCCAAGGCTTCTTCCAATTGAGAGATACTGCGGCTCACATTTGACGTGGGTATTTGAAGGGTTTTAGATGCCCCCACAAAACTGCTATTTTCAACCACTGCAATGAAAATTCTCAGCGCATTCAATTCCATGCCTGTACGCATTGATTATCCCTGATATGATAACAATCTGTGCCATTTTAACGGATAAAATTAAATTGTGATAGTGGATATACTGTTTATCTCTAAAGATTGAGAGTAAATACTATGATGTTAGATGAAAATAATGTGGATGAAAAAACTCACATTAATAGTTCGCCTATGGATATTAACGCCGTCTGGCTAGCCGCATTGATTCAATTGGTCAGTGCTCTTGATTTCATGATGATGATGCCTCTTGGGCCGAATTTATCTCGTGCGCTAAATATAAGTCCAACCTATATAGGGTATTTAGGGGGCGGGTATGCGCTGGCCGCCGCATTATCATCATTACTGTGTGCCAGATATCTCGACCGATTTGATAGAAAACATGTTGCACTGATCTCATTGTTGGGCATCACGCTATCCACCTGGGCGTGCGCGTTAGCATGGAATATGGAAAGTTTATTCTTTACCCGCTTGCTGGCCGGTGTGTTTGCCGGTCCGGCAACATCCATCGCTCTGGCGATCGTTGTGGATGCCACGCCACTACAGCAACGTGGTCGAGCGATGGCCATAGTGATGGGGGCTTTCTCGTTGTCAGCGATTGCCGGTGTCCCCTTGGGATTGGAGCTGGCCATGTTAAAAGGATGGAGTGCACCTTTCTATGTCGTTGGTGGTTTGGGATTGTGTGTCTGCGTGGCGGTATATATAAGGCTGCCCGGGATGACGGCCCACTTGGAACGGAGCCAGAAGGTTTTTTCATCCATTCAAATGTTGAAAAGACCTGTGGTGTGGAATGCGTTTATGGCAATTGGATTGGCAATTTTCAGTACTTTCCTTATTGTGCCAAATATTGCAGCTTATTTTCAATTCAACCTTGATGTACCGCGTGGTGATATGAGTCATTACTATCTCATGGGCGGTATTTTTAGCTTGTTTGCGATGCAGTTTGGTGGATATTTTATTGACCGTTTTGGCGCAATGAGAGTGACGCTTTTGATGGGGGTATTGACGATTGCCGTTGTTTGGGACGGCTTCTTGCGTGAACCCTGGTTGCCGACCATGGTGATTTTCACGTTATTCATGGTGGTTACGTCGACACGGACGATCACCGTTGCTGCTGTGAATAGTCAAGTGGCAGCGCCTTGGGAAAGAGCGGGATTCATGTCATTGCAGAATGTTTTCCAACATATATTCAGTGGCGTGGCTGCCGTAGTTTCTTCGACGATGTTAACTAATGTTGATGGTCACCTTGGTAACATGACTATATTGGCTTGGTTGACCATAGCGCTGACGATTATTCAACCACTCTTTCTATATCAGTTACTCACACGTTTATATTTGGTGACCAAATCACCGAATGTTTGATTAACGACGTGTGTAGTGGGGGGCTCATCGCCGGATATAACAACGCCCGGCAAACCGGGCGTTGTGGTGCGACTGAATGGGCGGCGAAAGCCCCTAGAAGTCGTGGTAGAGCGGCCAGCCGAGCAGCGGGTGCTTGAGACCGGCGCGCATTTCGATGTTGTCGAGCTTCTCCGGCGAGGCGTTCTCTTGTTGCAGCTGCTGATACTGGCGCACAAAGCCGAGGGTATGCAGCAGGTTGGGGATAAACCCCTTGCTGAGCTCCTGACGCAGGCCGGCGATCAGCTCGCCCGGCAGCTCTGCCAGCAGCCGCTCCAGCTGGGCGGCCAGATAGTCGGTGTCGTACCACTCTTCATTGAGCTCAATCTCCCGCGCCAGTTTGCGTTTGAGATCCTGCTTCACCTTCAATTTGGCGGCGCCGCTGCCCTTGCCACAGAGGATGCGATAGAGCAGGGCCTCGGCCAGCTTGTCCTCCATGGTGGGGTGGTCGTTCTCGCAGGCGAAGAAGTGCTGATCGATCAGGCTCATCAGGCGGGCCTTGTTGTGTTCGGCCAGCGCCTTCTCGTACTCCTGCCAGCCTTGCCACTCCTCCACATCCGGCGGGCTGGAGATCTTGTCCAAGAGCCGCGCATCCACGTCGCCATAGAGGCTGTTGCTACCGGGCTGCTTGGCGCTGACCGAGATCAGCATGGACCAACCCTTCTGAAACGGCTTGATGGGCCCCTCCGGTGCCTGCAGCAGGGCCAGTGCCCGGGCAAGGTCCCGTTGCGACAGCTCCAGCAGGCCCAGGCTCACCACGCCGATGACGTCGTGGGCGGCCTGCTCCAGCAGATGCATCTTGTACTTGTTGTAGTACTTGTCGGCGAATTTGAGGCTCATCAGCATCGCCTTGCCCTTGATCTGGCCCAGCTGCTGATCGCTCAAGTGTTCGCTCTCGCGGCCAAAGCGCAGCACCTGAGAGAGAAAGGGGCCCTGATTGACGTCGCGTATCACTAGTTGCATGACGGGGTTCCTCAATCCAGGAAGCTGAACATGTCGTCGACTTCGGCGTACTCGTCGGAGGCCTCGTTCTTCTCTTTGGCCTGCATCACCAGCTCGCTGGCGAACTTGCTTATGATCCCTTCCCAGCTGGAGTGCTCATTGCGCAGCAGTGCCTTGATCGATTTTTCCACCTCGGGGGTCAGCTCGCGGATCAGCATCAACAGGCTGCGCGGGTCATCCAGCGGGTAGTCGTGGGCATTCTCGCTCTGCTGGCGGTCGCTGTAGGAGAGCGCCTCTTCCAGGTCTTCCTCTTCGGCGTGCAGCGCATCCTGATAGCCCTCTTCATCGTCGAAGCGCTCACCGCGATAGAACTCGATAAAGGGGATAGCGAGGTAGAAGAGACCGGCCGGATCCTCGGCGATGCACTCCAGGATCTCTGCCTGCTTGGCGTCGCTTTCCTGGGTGCGGATCAGGTAGTTGAGGAAGTCGAAGGTGTGCTGCTGCAGCTCTTCGGCGTTGTTCTTGATCGCCTCTTCCCAGTAGAGGGGCTGCTGGCAGACGATGTCGCGGATCCGCTCCGGGGTCATCAGCTCGGAGATGATCGACGGGAATGACATGTCGTGCTGACCGTTGATCTGGGTCAGGGTAACGATATCAATCTGTTCAATGACTTCGGCCAATTGATCGTCGGACATGGTCTTGGCGATCAGCTCGAATTTTTCGCTGGCCTGCTTCGGCTCGATCACGGCCAGCTCTTTGATCTCGATGGCGGTAATTTCTATCAGACTGTGCATGCTGTGCCTCAAGTTAGAAACGTACTTCGTCGTACATGTCTTGATCGCCGTCGTCGTCACCATCACCGTTATAGTCGGCGTCAGCGTTTTCCCCGTCGTCATCGTCGTCGCTAAGCTCGTAGTCGTCATCGGCACGGCGGCCACCGCGCGGCTGCTGGCTCTCTTTTGGATGGCAGAGCTGGAACAGCACGGCGCAGGCTTCGATCAGCTGCTCTTCGCTCTGGGCCCGCACCGCTTTCACCAGCGGCAGGTCGGCATTATTGAACGCCACCGACACCTTGAACTCGTCCCATGAGGGTTGTACGCCGCTGGTGAGCCATTTGTTCCACTCGGGCTTGGCCTTGGCCGGAAACTGCACCCGGCCATAGAGGGCGAGCGGCAAGTATTCCGGCATGAACTCCAGCATGCTCATGTCGGCCAGCAGCAGGGTCTTCATCTGGCTGGTGAACTGCTCCAGTGCCTTGGGCTGATCCTGATCCCGGTAGGATTCGATGTTTTCGCTGGCATCACTCATCAGCGCTTTGATGCGCGCCTGATCCCATTTTTTTTGCATAGTGGCTCTTCTTTCTTGCGTCGGCATCAGGGGTAGAACTGATCCCACATCTCCTGCATGGCAGCAGCGGGATCGGTCACGATAACGTTGTTGAAATCCTTGATAAAGGCGGCCCGCTGTTTCGGGTCTGACAGCACTTCATAGGCCTGCTTTACCTGGTGCAGCTTGATGGCTGCCAGCTCTCGCTCTTCTTCGCTCGCCCCCAACAGCTTATCGGGGTGGTACTGGTTCGACAGCCGTCGATAGGCTTTTTTGATGTCATTTTCGTTGGCGTTGGACTTGACGCCCAGCACCCGAAAGTAGTTGTTCATGGCAGATCCTGCATCACTGGCATCATCGGATTCACACTGCGGGTGCCTGATGGTGGAGCGTAAGAAACCAGGCACGGCAAAAACCCGTCATTTTAACGGAAACAGGCCAACTCCGCCATGAATAGGAGGCGATATGGCAAGCAAGTTGCTAATGCGAGTTAAGTTCCGATCGCTGCCATTTTGGCAAGAAGAGGGAGTGAGATGTGTGATCAAGGTTAAAAAACGCCCGGCAGGCCGGGCGTTGGGTCATGTGAACTGGGTGACTCCGTCAGTCGCGGTCAATGCCCCGGCGCTGCCAGCTTGCGGCCCAGGGGGCGGTCGATCCCCCAGGGGCCGCAACCCTGCACCACCAGCAAGATGCACAGCAATATATAGACAGACTCGGGCAGATAGAGCAGCCAGCTATACCATTCGAGCCCGGTCACGTTGGCGGGGATCTGGTGCAGACCTATGGTCACCAGGGCAACCGTGTTGATGACCAGCAGTGCCAGCGCAGACAACCGGGTTAACAGACCGAGAGTCAGCAGCGCGCCAAACAGGGTTTCACAGGTCGCAACAAAGATTGCCATCAAGGCCGGGTAGGGGAGACCTGCTGCGATCATGGTATGCAACATGGCCTCTTGGTTAGCGGGTTGAATCAATTTATTCAGGCCAGATGCAAAGAAAAACAGACCAAAGGAGATCCGGATCAGTGCCAGCGGCCAGAAATAGCGACCGCTTCGGGTCGACAGCAAAGATGTGATGAGGGATTTCATTACCACTCCTGTTCCTTTATGAGCATGTGAACTTGAGCGCTGATGCGGCGGCGGGCGTTGCCCCGCTCGCTTGGGCAAAAGTCACGGCTATCTCGATAATGTTTGGCGCCCTTTTCCCAAGGGACAGGGCGCCAGCGTTGTCGCCAGTCGGGTCGATTCAGCTAAAGCGGGCCCATGCCAGGCGCATTTTGAGCCCCAGTCCCGAACTCCAGCCTGTCGTCGTGCTGACCACCTTGCCGTCCTTGACGATGAGGAAGCTGGGAGTGACGCTCACTTGCCAGCGGGCGGCGAGGTTGCCCTGTTCATCGTTATAGGTCGGAAAGGTCAGCCCCTTCCTGGTCATCCCTTGCTGCAACTGGATAGAGTTGCCAGAGCGCAGCGCGACCGTCAGCACGTTCTCACCCTCTTGCCAGAGCTGCTCCACAGTCGGGGTGGTGAAGCGGCAGACGCCGCACCAGCTGGCCCAGTAGTAGACCAGCAGCGGCTTGTCCCGGCTCATGGCCTGCAGGTCGGCGGTGGTGCCATCTTGCAGAATGAGGGTGGGCAGCGGGCCGTCTTCTGGTAGTGCCGGGCTGCGCCAGAAGTCCAGTGCCGTCGAGATGACCAGCGCCATCAGCAGCAGCCAGAATGCCTCTTTACCCCAGCGTCGCCAGCGGGGTTGGGGGGCGATTGTCTCTGTCATGGCTTACCCCTGTTTGGCCAGTTCGGCTTGCACGATTTGCTCCAGCTCCTCATAGGGGATGGCGCCCGACACCAGCTGGTTGCCGACAAGGGTCGCCGGTGTGCCCTGCACCCCCAGAAGCGTGCCGATGCGAAGGCTGTTGCGCAGCTCCTCGGTGGCCTTGGCGTCGGGCTTGAGCGCGGTATTACCGGTGGCCGCCAGCGCCTTGTTGATATCCGCCTCGGTCAGCATTCCCTGCTTGCTCATCAGCTTGTCGTGCAGGGTTAGGAAGCGGGCAGGATCTTGCTGCCACAGCGTCAGGCTGTACTGGGCCGCCTTGGCAGAGGTCTGCCCCTTGAACGGCAGCAGCTTGATCACCAACCCCAGATCGTCCGGATGGGCCTTGAGCAGCTTGGTCAGATGAGGATCGAACTGTTTGCAGTAGGGGCAGTTGTAGTCGGTGAACAGCACCAGCGTCAGCTTGGGGTTCTTGGCACCGAGGCGCGGGCTGGTCGCACTGTTGAACAGCACATCCTGATTGCCTTTGATGAAGTCGCCGAGCTGCGCCTGTTGGGCCGCTGCATTCTGCTTCTCCCAGGATTCGGCCGCCTCGTCGAGGATCTTGGGGTTGGCCACCAGAGTCTCGCGGATCAGCTCCTTGATACGTGCCTCCTGTTCCGGGGTGAAGGGGGCGGCGTGCAGGGCCGGAGCCAGCAGGGCGGCAGAGAGGGAGGCCAGCAGGGTCAGGGTATACAGGGTCGGTTTCATTTCGTGTCTCCTTGAGAAGTGGCAATGCCTGCTTGCGCCAGGGTGGCAAGCAGAGTCGGTCGGTCCAGCAGGGGCGAGAGGATCTCACCACCCTGCAGGCCGGGCCCGTAGATCTGGTTGAAGGGAATGGCCACGCTGCCACGCTGGCGCAAGAAGTCAGCGATGCTGGCAGAGGGGCGGCTCCAGTCCCCGCGCAGGGCCACCACGTCGGGGGCGCTCAGGGCTTTTTGCACATCATCTCGCAGCAGCACGTTGAATTTGTTGGCTTTACAGGTAATGCACCAGTCGGCGGTGACATCGACAAAGACCCGTTTGTTCTGCGCCAGCGCGTCCTGGATGGCTTGCTCCGACAGGGGCTGCCAGTTGACGGTATCTCGCTGGGGTTTTCCTTCCTGGGTGAAGGCGCCGCCCAGCAGCAGGGCTCCACCCAGTAAACAGGTGAGGGCCAGCCCCAGGGTCACACCCCGCAGGCCATGGCGCCACACGACGGCCAGCAGCAGGGTGGCCAGCATCAGCGCCATCAGGATCAGCATCCAGAATTGACCGACATGGTTGCCGAGCAGACTGAGCAGCCAGAGGCTGGAGCCCAGCATCATCAGACCGAGCAGCATACGCAGGCGCCCCATCCAGCGGCCCGGCTTCGGCAGCCAGAGCGCAAGGCGGGGGAAGGCGGCGATCAGCAGCCAGGGCAGGCTCATGCCAAGGCCAAGCGCGGTGAAGATGAGCCAGAGCTGACCGAGCGGTGCTCCGAGCGCAAAGGCGACCGCAGTGCCGAGGAAGGGCGCCGAGCAGGGTGTGGCCAGCAGGGTGGCAAAGCACCCTTGCAGAAAGTGACCGCCCAGGCTGTTGCCACCCGTGGTGGCGAGGCGGGTATTGAGGTTGCTCGGCAGCCTTAACTCGAACAGCCCCAGCAGGTTGGCACAAAACAGCAGGGTGACCACCACCATGAAGCCGATAAACCAGACGCTCTGGAACTGGATGCCCCAACCGACCGCTCCCTGGGTGGCGCGCAGCAGTGTGCTCATGAGTGCCAGCGCCCAGAAAGAGACCAGGATGCCAGCACTGGCCGCCAGAAATTGCAGACGAACCGGGCGGCGCTCACGGGTTGTTAGCTGCAATACCGACCCCAGCTTGAGTGCCAGCACCGGCAGCACGCAGGGCATCAGATTGAGGATAAGGCCACCCAGCAGGGCGGCGCCCAGCAGCCAGAACAGCGAGTGGCCCTGACTCGGCAGGGTCAGCGGGTCACCTATGCTGAGCTCGCTCTGCCAGGCTTGTTCACCGTTGGCCAGTACAAAACCGAGTTGCTGGGCGCGGATGTCGGGCGCATCGCCCTGCCAGCCATCGCTGACCGGAATGCGGGCGATCAGGGTGTTGCCTTGCACCTCCAGCTCGGGTTTGCCAAATTCGGCGCCCTCCAGCCGCTGGAGGAAAATCTTCGGATCCTGCCAGCCTTGCGGGTTGTCGGCGGTCAATTGCAGCTGGTTTTGCTGATAACCAGCCTTGAGGGTGACGCTGCCCGGCATGGCTTGTGGCAGCTTGCTCATCGCCTGGGCGTAGGCAAAGTCGAACCCTTCTGGCGTAGTGCCATCGACTGCGAGGGTAAAGGGGTAGTCGGTCAGGATGCAGACGTTGCTGCAGGTCGAAAGGCGCAGTGTGCCCGTCAGCGCCTCGCGGCGGCTGTGGGTCAGGCTGATGGGGAGGCTGACGGCTTGCCGATAGCCCTGGGCCGAGATGCCGCTGACGTCAAATCGCTCCGGCACGGGCCAGTACCACTGCTGCGCGGGTTGAGGGTCATCCCAGAATATTTCAGGGGCGATGCCGCCCTCTCCCGGGTTCTGCCAATAGGTCTTCCAGCCGGATTCGAGCTCCAGGCTCAGCAGCACGCGAGTTTGGGCGGGATCGCGGGTGTCGGCTTGCAGCCGCACCCTGGCGTGATCATTCTGGGGGCTGACAAGCCAGCCGGTATCGCTGGCCAATCCCATGGATTGCCACAGCAGGCCGCCCATCAACAGGGCAGTCTTGATGATTTTTGTCATATTGTTGTCTCTTGAAAATGAAAGTCAGGGGTAGATAACCGCCGCTAACTCATTCTCGCCAGACACAGAAAGTAAGATGTAGTCGCCGTTCAGGCGGAGATATGTTGCGAGGGGGGGGCAAGGCAGGCGAGCGCCGCGACAACGGCGCCAGCAGGGCAATCACGAAGGCGATGGCAAAGAAGATCTGTTCGACGCAGAGCAGGCTGGCGGCACTGAGCCACTTGCCATTGAGCTGGCAACTGCTTGGCTGAGGCGTCGCTGGCTGCGCATCGTCGGCATCGACACCGGAAGAGGGGAGGAGTTGAACCTGGCAACTGAGGGCTTGATCGAGTTGAGCCAGCCGGGCCAGCGGCTGGGCCGCACAGTTGAGCACCAGAATGCAGACCAGCAGCAGGAGTCTTGTCGCCACGCGTTGTCGCAAAATCATGCTAGCCCTACCCTGTTGAATGGTGCATATCCTATCGATCAACCATGCCCGGAGCAAGTCAGCAGAATTCGATGCGACCATCTGTGCACATCGTGGTGGGCGGTTCTGTTTGGCGAACGCTTGTTCGCTAAAAGGGGGACCAGTATACTGCGCCAAGTTAAAATCCGAGGTGTTCGATGCTCAAACTTGCCCGTGTGCTGCTGCTTACCCTGCTGCTCGTTTTCTGGTTCGTGTTTGGTCTGTTGCTCTGTCTGGTGCGTCCGCGTCATCCCAACAACGTCTTTGTTTTCGCCCGCATGTACCATGCGATCTGCCCGCTGCTCGGGCTCAAGGTCAAGGTAACCATACCGGACGAGGTAAAGTCGCTCGGCCCGGCGGTTTACGTCTGCAATCACCAGAGCAATTTCGACATCTTCACCGTGACAGGTGCTGTCATGCCCGGCGTGGTGGCGGTCGGCAAGAAGAGTCTGCTGTGGCTGCCCTTCTTCGGCCAACTCTTCTGGCTCTCAGGCAACGTGCTGATCGATCGCTCCAACCGCTCCCGTGCCATCGGCACCATAGGCCAGGTGG
Organism: Aeromonas popoffii; assembly: GCF_000820025.1. Classification (GTDB taxonomy): domain Bacteria; phylum Pseudomonadota; class Gammaproteobacteria; order Enterobacterales; family Aeromonadaceae; genus Aeromonas; species Aeromonas popoffii. The sequence continues at coordinate 57,501 of NZ_CDBI01000030.1, read as the reverse complement.
TGGATCGCATCAAGAATCATGGCACCTCCATCTGGATGTTCCCGGAGGGTACTCGCTCCAAGGGGCGTGGCCTGCTGCCGTTCAAGGCTGGCGCCTTCCACACCGCCGTGCAGGCCGAGGTGCCCGTGGTGCCCATCGTTTGCTCCAGCTACTTTGGCCAGATCGACCTGAACCGCTGGGACAATGGTGAAGTGCTGCTGGAAATGTTGCCGCCCGTGTGCAGCAAGGAGCATGGCGCCGCCGGTATTCGCGAGTTGTCTGACAACTGCCGTGCACAGATGGAAGCCAAGCTGGTCGAACTGGACAGCAAGCTGGGTCGCCATCAAGCCGCCTGACTCTGAACGGAAGACGACATAGAGGGAGCCGCTGGCTCCCTTTTTTGTTGGTTAAAATCACCACTTTGTTGGCAAATTTCACCAGAAATCCCTGCTTGCATCTTGCCGCTAAATCCTCATCTAGTTGTAAATAAACAATAAATTTTCTTGGCACGGCTCTTGTAATGCTATGGGAAGAGATAGCCATCCCCATGAACAAGGAGCCAGACCATGAGCGTATTTAGCCGCCTGACCGACGTGATCAATGCCAACCTGCACAGCTTGCTCGACAAGAGCGAAGAGCCGGAGAAGATGCTGCGGCTGATGATCGAAGAGATGGAGCAGGTGCAGGTCGAGATGAGAACCCAGGCCGCCCGCGTCATCGCCGAGCAGAAGCAGCTGGAACGCCACCAGCATGCGCTGCAACACCAGGTTCTGGAGTGGTCGGCCAAGGCCGAGCTCGCCATCCAGAAGGGACGTGAGGATCTGGCCCGTGCCGCCCTCACTGAAAAACTGGCCGAGGCTAAAAAATGTGACCAGCTGGAACAGGACAAGGTCCGGATGGCCGAGGTGCTTGCCCAGCTCACCGCCGACAGCGAGCGGCTGGCCGCCAAGCTGACCGAAGCCCGCGAGAAGCAGAAGATGCTGACCCTGCGCGAACAGACCGCCCATAGCCGGATCCGGGCCCGTGCCCAGGTCGATAACCAGCGCATGCATGAGCTGATGGCGCGTTTCGACGGTTTTCAGGGCCGGGTCGATCAGCTGGAAGCTCAGCTGGAAGCGGCGACCCTGGGGCAGAATCCTTCGTTGGAGGCCCAGTTCCGCGAGCTGGAATTGAACGACGAGATTGAGCGCGAACTGGCCCGGCTGAAGGGTCAGAAGGTGGGGGCATAAGCATGACGCCCTGGCCGAAGGACCTTGCTCATCGCAAGTTGACCGGGGTTTGCGCCGGTATTGCCAACCGGCTGGGGCTCTCGAGGGTGACGGTACGGATAGTGGCGCTGATTGCCCTGATCCTGATGCCGCCACTGACCCTGGCCGCCTATCTGCTGGCGGTGCTGATCATGCCACCTCATCGTGAATTGAAGCGCTGGCTGGATTGACCCTGGGGTCATTCAGCCGGCAAGAGAAGCCTGCGAGGAGCAGAACATGCTGGAATTTATTGTCTTGATGCTGGTGTTGGTGGCCATGGCGCTGGCGGGGTTTACCGTGCTGGCCATGCTGCTGGTGAGCGGTCTCTTCGTGCTGTTTGGCGCGCTGGCCGGCATGTTCGCTCTGATCATCAAGCTGGCGCCCTGGTTGCTGGTGCTGCTGGTGGTGTGCTGGCTCATCAGCAATCGGCGCAAGCAACCCAATACCTACCGTTAAGCCTCCCTGCTATCGGATCCTTCCTTGGCCACTGCTCGCAGTGGCCTTTTTTGTGGCCTCTTCATTGCCGGGTCAATCGCTGCCAGCCAAGGCTGACTCCAGTCGGCCCAGCCATCCGGTTCTCGTACCAGGCGCTCCTTGAAGGCCTTGCTCTGCTGTTTGAGGCGGTATTCGAGTCGCAGTGCCGCCCCCTTGTCGCCCACACTCTGCTGCCAGACCAGCGTGAGTGGCCCCTTGCCGCGCAGGGTGCGGGATCCCTTGCCGCTCTGGTGCTGGCGCAACCGCCTGATCGGATCCGTGCTGATACCCGTATAGAGCAGGCCGGCTGCGGTGCGCACCAGATAGAGGGACCATTGGCCGGGTAGGGGTGAGCTGGTCGGTTTTGTGTCCATCGCTGCGTTTCTCATTCGATCTGTCTGTGCCAAACTCAAGAGCAGTCCAAGGAGGTGCGATGCGAGTCTGGTTGTGGTTGTGGTGCCTGTTGTCGGTCCCGGCTCTGGGTGAGACGATCCGTCTCTATGATTACCATCAGCATCCCCCTTTCATGACAGGGGAGAAGACGGGGCTGAGCCGGGATCTGGTCAAGTATCTCAATGAAAGGCTCGGCGGAGAACCCAGGCTTGAACTCTGGCTGGTGAATCGGGCCAGATTGGCGCTGGAGATGTCGGATCCTGGCTTCGACGGTCTGGTGGCCTGGGTCAATCCTGTCTGGGTGGGGGATCCCCAGCACGAACGTTATCTGTGGACCTTCCCTGTCATGCGCGACACCAACGAGCTCATCTCCAGCGCGGCCAGACCCGTCACCTATCGCGGCCCGGATTCACTCAAGGGGCTGATCTTCGGTGGCATAGAGGGCTATCGCTATCAAGGCATCGATGATGCTGTGGCCCGGGGCGAGCTGGTACGCCACGATGCCAAGAAGGTCAAAACCAATTTCAGCCTGCTGATACGGGGCCGCATTGATGTGACCCTGGTGCCGGGCTCGGCGCTGTCTTTCTTCATCAATGACGCTTATGAGGGCAAGCTGTTCATCTCGCCCTTTCCCCAATCCAGCTATACCCGCCATATTCTGGTTCCCAAATCCCGTGCCGATCTCCATGCCCGGCTGAACGACATCGCCGGGCAGATGGACCTGGATCCCGCGTGGCACGCCATCCTGGAATCCTATCGTGGCAGACCCTGAGCAGGGTTGCCGGCACCGCGCCTGAGCCTGTGCAGTGGTAGCAGGCTCACCAGCAGACCCGCCCAGACGAAGGCAAATCCCACCGATTTCACCGGATCCGCCGTTTCGCCAAACCAGAAGATGGCGAGCAGGAAGGCGAGGCTGGGCTCGATATATTGCAGCAGCCCCACAGTGCTCATGCGGGTGCGTGCCACGGCGTAGCAGAACAGGCCCACCGGCAGCAGGGTGGCGGGGGCGCTGCCCATCAGCAGCAGCCGTTCGGCCCAGTCACCGGACATAAACTGGCTCATGCCGTTCAGGGCAAGCCAGCCGATGATCAGCAGAGCAACCGGCAGCTGGACCAGGGCTTCGAGGTAGAGGCTGACGCCAGCATCATAGTGCACCTTCTTCTTGAGCAGGCCATAAAAGGCGAAGTTGGCCCCCATGATGAGGGAGAACCAGGGCAGCTGGCCGTAGGAGAACAGCATGTAGGCCAGCCCCGCTAGTGCCAGGGCGACCGCCAGATGTTTTTGCGGGGTGAGCCGCTCCTTGAGGAAGAGGACTGCGAACACGATATTGAACAGCGGAGTCATGAAGAAGGCGAGGCTGGTGGCCAGCACCTGACCCGTGGTCAGGCACCAGGTAAACATGCACCAGCTGATGGACATGACCGGGCCCGCCAGCAGTATGAGGCAAAGCTGACGGGGTTCACTGCGCAGGCGTGCCCAGGGCACCCGGTAGCCGATCAGGGAAAAGAGGGTTCCCAGCAGTACCGCCGACCAGAGGACCCGGTGGGAGAGCAACTCCCACATGTTGACCTCTGGCATGAACTGGTAATAGAGGGGCAGCATGCCCCACAGCACGAATGAGAGGGCCGCGCTGCCGGTGCCCATCCAGTTCTTCATCTCTCTCCGTTTATTAAATTAAACATTTGTGGTCGCATGATAAGTATCCTCTGAGACTTTCACAAGCAGGATAGAGGGGGAAATCCTGTTACTATCGGGGCATGAACCGACTCGATACGTTGTTTGAACAGATCCGGGCCTGCCGGTTATGCGAGGCTCATTTGCCACTGGGGCCACGCCCGGTGATCCGTGGCGCCGAGAGCGCCCGCTTGCTGATCATCGGCCAGGCGCCAGGTACCCGCGTTCATGCCAGCGGCATCCCCTGGGATGACCCCTCTGGCGATAGGCTGCGTCACTGGCTCGGCGTGGATAAGGCCACTTTCTACGACGAGTCCCGCATCGCCATCATGCCGATGGGGCTCTGCTACCCCGGCAGGGGAAAATCCGGCGATCTGCCACCCAGACCCGAGTGCGCGCCCACCTGGCACGACAAGGTGTTGATGCTGCTGCCCAATATTGAGCTGACCCTGCTCATCGGCCAGTATGCGCAAGCCTACTACCTGCGGGGGGCAGCCAAGGGGTCGCTCACCGAGACGGTGCGCAGCTGGGCTGACTATGGCCCCGGCTGGCTGCCGTTGCCGCACCCGTCTCCCCGCAATACCTTCTGGCTCAAGAAGAACCTCTGGTTCGAGCAGGAGGTGATCCCTCATCTGCAACAAAGGGTCGCCCCCTTGCTGGTGCGACCCTAGTATTGGCCTCTGTGTCAGACCGCAGGTTCCGTCAGCGGTTTTGGTTTGTTGCGCGCCATGGCAACCAGCGGGATGATGATGCACAGGCACCCCAGCAGCAGCGGCAGACCCGGTTGCTCGTCAAACATCCAGACCCCGATGGCGACCGCCATCAAGAGGCCAGTGTATTCCGCCGAGGCGATCTTGCTTGCCTCTGCCTTGCGATAGGCCACCACGCACAAGCCGGCATAGACCATGATCAGCGCCGATGAGCCGAAGGCGGGCCACCACATCTGCCACTGCCAGTCGCCCCCTTCCCACAGTGCCAGCGCCAGTATGAAGGGCATGCTCAGCACGTTGGTGAAGAACAGGGTCTGGGCGATGGGCTGCTTGAGCGGGATCCGCTTGATCAGCAAGTTGTTGAGTGCCATGGAGAGCGCGACCCCGAGCGCGGCCAGCGCGGCCCAGTTCACCTCGGTTGGTCGAAGTACGATCAAGACCCCGATAAAACCGATGAGCGCGGTCAGCACCTTCTGGCGTGAGATCGCTTCCCCCGCCATCCATACCGCCAGTGGCACCATCATCAGGGGGGCCGCATAGAAGAGGGCGTTGGCGGTGGCGAGCGGCAAGCGGGTGAGGGCGACCACCATCAGGCAGACGCCGACCGCCCAGATGTGGGCCCGTAGCAGGTGCCACTTGATGGCTACCGGAGGATTGCGACGCCATGACCAGAGCAGCCAGGGCATCAGCAGAATGGCGGCTGAGAGCTGGCGAAAGAAGACAAACTGGAACACGGGCTGGCTCGGCTCCAGTACCTTGACCAGTGCATCGGAAAAGACCGCCACCATGTTGCCCAGCACCAGATAGAGGATGCCGATCCCGACTGCATTCATACCACCTCCGACGTTATATGAGGGCAGGGTAGCGTGGGGTCAGTTATCCAGTAAAATGATAAAAAATCACCATCTATGAGAATTTTGGATAATGAAGCTGCCTCCCCTGCGCGCTGTTCAATATTTCGAAGCGGTTGCCCGCCTGCTCAGCTTTTCTCGCGCGGCCCTCGAGCTGAACGTCAGCCAGAGTGCGGTCAGCCACCAGATCCGTCTGCTGGAGGATTTTCTGGGGGAACGGCTGCTGTTGCGTCAGGGGCGGCTGTTGTCATTGACCGCCCAGGGGGAGGTTTACTTTGAAGGCATAGCCGCTGGGCTGGGCCAGATCGCTCAGAGCAGCGAACAGCTGCGCGGCGGTGGCGAGATGCGGCTGCGACTCGCGGTCTACAGCTCGTTCGCGGTGAAGTGGCTGATCCCGCGTCTGGCGGGTCTGCGTCAGCTCTACCCCGAGCTGGATCTGAGCCTGGAGATGGTGGCGGAAGATCCCGAGCTCTCCGATCGGGTGGCGGACTGTTTCATCACGGTGTCGCCCCATGGCCGCGGTTATTGCCACGATCTCATCTATCAGGAGCGGCTGTTCCCGGTCTGCAGCCGACGCCTGTTGCAACAGCTGGAGGGGGAGTGGCCACAGGCCATCTGGCAGCTGCCGCTTCTGTCGGTGCAGTCCATCTACAAGGCGCGGGGAGAGGATTGGCAGCGCTGGGCCAAGGCTGGCGGTCTGGTCATCCCGGATGAGGCACGGATGCACCACTTCAGCCATGTGCTGCTGGCGATGGAGGCGGCAGCCTGGGATCAGGGGGTGGCATTCGTGAACGACTACATGCTGCGGCCCGATGATCCTCAGCTGGTGGCCTTGCCGGTTCACCAGCTGGAGACGGGGGATGCCTTCTATTTTACCTGCAAGCGATCCCGGGCCCATGAGCCCGCCATCAGCCGATTGCGCCAATGGCTGATGATGGAGGCGCGCCAGAGCATGGCGCTATAGCCGCTTGGCTTATCAGGCTTTCTTGAACTGGCTCAGGATAAACAGGCCGGTGGCGCAGACCACCACGGAAGGGCCCGCCGGCGTGTCTTGATACCATGAGAGGCTGAGGCCGCCCAGCACTGCCAGGCAGCCGATCAGTGCGGCAAAGCCCGCCATTTGCTCCGGCGTCTGGCTGAAGCGGCGGGCGGTGGCGGCGGGAATGATCAGCAGCGAGGTGATGATCAGCGCCCCGACAAACTTCATTGCCACGGCGATCACTAGCCCGATCAGCAGCATCAGCACACAGCGCAGCACATCGACCCGGATCCCTTCCACCCGTGCCAGCTCTTCCGAGATGGTCATGGAGAGCAGGGGATCCCACAGGCGCCACAGGGTGAGCAGCACCAGGGCGCCACCGCCGTAGATCCAGAGCAGATCCACCGGTTGTACCGAGAGCAGGTCACCGAACAGGTAGGCCATCAGATCCACCCGCACGTTATCCATAAAACTCAAGGTGACCAGGCCAAGCGACAGGGCGCTGTGGGCCAGGATGCCGAGCAGGGTATCGGTCGCCACCTGCTGGTTGCGACTCATGATCACCAGCAGCATGGCCATGGCGAGGCAGCAGACCACCACCGCCAGGGTCAGATTCACCTGCAGCAGTATGCCGAGTGCTATGCCGAACAGGCAGGCATGGGAGAGGGTATCGCCAAAATAGGCCATCTTGCGCCACACCACGAAGCTGCCAAGGGGCCCGGCCAGCAGGGCGATACCGAGGCCGGCCGTGAGGGCATATAACAGAAAGCTGTCCACTTGAATGTCCTTAGCTGCGCTTATTGATTGCGAGACGGCAGGCGGATGACGGGGGCCTGCTCATTGTGATGATGGTGTTCGCCGTCGCAGTGATGATGGTGGGTGTAGACTGCCAGCACTTCCTGTTCAGGGCGCCCGAACAGGCGGGCAAATTCGGGATGGCGTGCCACGCTTTCCGGCTCGCCGTGACAGCAGACGTGGCGATTGAGGCAGATCACTTCGTGGGTGCTGGCCATCACCAGGTGCAAGTCGTGGGAGACCATCAGTACGGCGCAGTTGAACTCGGCCGCCAGCGTGCTGATAAGGGCATAGAGCTCGATCTGGCCGTTGATATCCACCCCCTGCACCGGCTCATCCAGCACCAGCAGCTCTGGCTTGACCAGCAGGGCACGTGCCAGCAGCACTCGCTGCATCTCGCCGCCAGAGAGCTTTTGCATCCGGTTATCCAGCAACCCCTGGGCGCCGACCCGATTGAGCGCTTCCTCGATGGATAGACGGCCATTCTTGCCCAGTTGCAGGAAGCGGCGCACCGTCAGCGGCAAAGTGGGATCCAGATAGAGGCGTTGCGGTACATAGCCAACCCGCAGATCGCGACGGCGCCGGATCTCGCCGGTATCCGGAGTGAGCAGGCCCAGTACCAGCTTGCTCAGGGTGCTCTTGCCCGCCCCGTTAGGGCCGACCAGGGTAGTGATTTTGCCTTTATTCAGGGTAAAGGAGACCTTGTCGAGCACGGATCGTCCGTCGAACGAAAGACAGACCTCTTTCAGCTCCACCAGTTGGGTCATGACAGCTCCGGGGTTTACAGCCTGTGAGAGTTATAATATAACAACAACGTTGGTTTGTTATATTATCACACACTCACTTCCTGACGAGATCTCTATGCGAATTCTTACACTTATCACTGCCTTGCTGGCAGTGAGCCTGCCTGTCCGTGCCCTCGAGGTACTGACCACCATCAAGCCTCTCGGCTTTATCGCAGCCGCGATCACCGATGGCGTGAGTGAGCCCAGAGTACTGTTGCCGACCGGCGCCTCTCCCCACGACTTCTCCCTGCGCCCCTCCGATATTCGCAGCATCCAGGGTGCCGATCTGGTGGTATGGGTCGGTCCCGAGCTGGAAGGCTTCATGGCCAAACCGCTGGCCAAGCATCCCCATGTACTGACGCTTACCCGGGTTGAGGGGATGCCGCTGTTCGACTACGCCAAGCAGGAAGGGCACGAAGAGCATGCCGATGAGGGTCATGATCATGATGGACACGAGGGGCATCATCACGAAGGGGTGGATCCGCATATCTGGCTGGGGCCGACCCAGGCACTGGTTATCGCCAGTGCGCTGAGTGAAACGCTAAGTGCCCAGGATCCCGCCAATGCCGAACGTTATCGCGCCAACCTGCTGACCTTCAAGGCCAAGGTGGCGGCCAAGGACAAGCTCATCTCTGAACAGATGAAGGCGGTGAACCAGAAGGGCTACTTCGTGTTCCACGAGGCTTATGGCTACTGGGAACGTCACTACGGAATGAGCTCCAAGGGGCACTTTACCGTAAACCCGGAACGCCGTCCCGGCGCCAAGACGCTGGTAGAGATCCGCAAGGCGCTGCAGGAGAAACAGGCAAGCTGCATCTACGCCGAGCCGCAATTCTCCCCTGCCGTGATTGAGTCGGTGGCCCGCAATACCGGCGCCAAGGTATTGCTGCTGGATGAGGTGGGTGAGCGGGTCCCGATTGGTGCTGATGGCTATCCGCAGTTCATGCAACAGTTGGCTGACGCCTTCGCCCAGTGCCGCTGAGCTCTCTTTGGTTCACCTGATAGGGTGGCCTGCGCCAACTATACTGACCTCCAGCATCTGACATGGAGTGTTAAATATGAAATGGCTGCTCATTCCCACCTGCACGCTGGCGCTGCTCTGTGCCAGCGTGCAAGCGTCCCGTCTCTCCGAATACATTGCCAGCCCCGAGTTGAGGGCCAAATTGCAGGAGGTTTATGGCGGCAGGGCGATCCAGCGTGCCGAGGCGTTTTCCCGCCTGCTCACGCCCCGTGCCGGTACCACGGATCAGCAGAAGATCGAGCTGGTGAACAACTACTTCAATAACCTGACCTACAGCGATGATCCCAGATTGTGGGGTGATGAGGATTATTGGGCCAATCCATTGGAGTTTATTGGGGCTCGCGGGGGGGACTGCGAAGATTACAGCATCTCCAAGTACTACACCCTGATGGAGCTGGGGGTTGAAGAGAAAAAGCTGCGGCTGGCTTATGTCAAGGCGGTGAAGTACAACCAGTTTCATATGGTTACGCTTTATTTTCCAACGCCCAAATCCGATCCGCTGGTGCTCGACAACATCAACAGCCGGATCCTGCCCGGCAGTCAGCGAACTGATCTCATCCCCGTCTACAGCTTCGATGCAAAGAGCATCTGGATCATGAAGTCGCGCCGTGAAGGCACATTGGCGGGCAGTGCCGACAGGTTGGCGCAGTGGACATCGATGAAGACCCGTTTCTCCAGCGAGCAACTGCGCTCCCCCCGTCGCCAGTTATAGTTTTCCCGCCGCTTTCAACTCTTCGAAATATTTTGCCGCGCCCGGATGCTGTTCGATGCTCAGCACCGGGCCTGTTTTGTTACGGGCCTTGTGAAACAGGTTGGCGTAACCATAGGTCTGCTCGTTGAAGCTGGTCTGCTGGGACAACATGGCCCTGGTCAGTCGGTAGACCTCCGCCTCAGGCGTGGCGGCATTGGTCACCAGAGTGGCCGCGATGGCGAAGGTGGGGGTCGCCTTCAGGTTGCCGGGATAGATGCGGGCAGGCACTTGGCTGCGCTGGTAGTACTTGACCCCCTTGAGCAGTTGATCCCGAGTCTCTCCCTCGATCGGCAGAAAGCGGATGGCACAGCGCTTGGTGGTATCGAGTACGATCCGGTTCGGGTGTCCCATTACCAGACCGTAGGCATCTATCTGCTTGCTGCAGAGCGCCTCCGCCAGATTGCCTACGCTCTTCAGATCGAGATCCTGCTCTTTTGCTCCCAACAGGTTGAACAGGGCCAGGGCCGTCTGGCGAGTGCCCGAGCTTTTCAGCCCTATGTCGATGGGCGCCAGCTTGAGCTGTGTCAGCGTGGTGATGTCGCCATCCGCCCGCACCACTATGGTGAAAGGCTCGGCGTGGGTAGCGAACATGGCTCTCAGTTCGGGTTGCGGCTGGCTGGCATAGGGCCCGAGGCCTCGGCTGGCCTGATAGAGCCAGTCCGATTGCACCAGGGCATAGGGTATCTGCCCTGACTGTAGTTGGTGCAGATTCTCGATGGTACCTGAGGTGACCTGCAGCTTGCATCGCAGCTCGGGGTCACTCTTGTTGGCCAGCCGGCAGAACTCTTTGGCGACCTGATGATAAATCCCCTGCTCACCGCCGGTGGCGATGAGCAGGGGGCTGGCCAGCAGCGGCAGCGGCCACAGCAGGGCGAGTAACAACCCGAGTTTGTTCATGAGATCTCCTTGCTGGCGTAACCGTCTATGCCCCAGCTGCGCAGGGTGTCGATATCCTGGATCTCGCTGGCTTCTGCCAGCAGAGTGTAGCCCGCACTGTGCAGGCATTGAGCCACCAGATTCCAGTAAAGGGGAGCCTGGGTTGGCTGGCAGCTGATGAAGACGGGGTTGATGGGGTCGAGCTGATTGAAGGTGTCGTTGGTCATGGGGATGGCGCTGAACGCCATCTCGATGCCCTGCTCCTGCAAGGTGGCGAGCCGTGCTTCCCCGAGGGGTGGGAAGCTTGCCAGATCCCAGCGCCAGTCGAGGGTCTTGCCTCTGCCCTTGGCCAGCAGCGGGACGAATTGCGCCCAGTCAGCATGATTGAGCAGGCTGAGGGGCAGTTGCAGCCCTTCCACCGGATGGTGCAACCAGAGGTCGAGCAGGTGCAGGATCTGATCCGGGGAGCTCTCCGGCGAGGGAGTAAGGGTGGGAATGAGGCGGCTGTAGAGACGGATGCTGCCCTGGGTGGAGAAAAAATGCTGTTGTTGCATGCCGTCTTCCCCTTCCGTCACATCTTGCAGGGGTTGAGCGATTGTCGGCGCCTGTTGCTTGCCGAGCTGGGTGATCTTGAGCCGCTGTTGCAGCAGATCCCGCTTGCGCTCCGAGACCAGCTGGTTGACCGAGATGACCAGCTCCTTGAGATCCTGCAGCCAGGGAGAATCCAGATTGCCGCTGAACTGGCGTTTGCGGATCCTGACCAGTTGCTGGTTGATGAGCTCGAGGGGGCGCAGTAGGCGGCCGCATACCCAGGAGATCACCAAGGTGAACACCAGTAGGCCGGCGAGCAGGGCAAGGCCAGTGCGGCTGATGGCATTCCACAGGTGCTGATAGGCGTAGCCCGTGTGCCCTTCCAGGGTGAGGGTGCCCAGCATGCGCCAGCCATCGGTCAACTCCTGCTCAATTTTGACCGGCGGCATGTCGATAACAGAAGGGAGCCAGCTCGGCACATTCTGCAGCGTTGTGTGAAAGACCTTCTGGAACAGTAGTTGACCGTCAGGGTCCAGCAGGGTGACCGAGCTGACGAAGCCGCCGTCGAACATGGCGTTGACTATGGTTTCGGCAAGCACCTTGTCATCGTTGAGCAGGGTGCCTTGCAGTACCAGGCCGAGGGCCGTGATGGCCGTTTCCAGGTTGGCCGACATCTGGTCGAGGATGGATTGGCGTACCGTGGTGATTTCCAGCATGAACAGCAGGGCGGCACCGATAACGAACAGGATCAGGATGATTCGGTTTAACAGTTTTGCTAACGACATATCCACTCCATGGAAAAGTTATCACAACATCATGAAACCTTGGGCCAAGCACAATCGGACCCGGTTCTTAAAAATAGGAAAAAATGGTTAAAAAAGACGATCATTTCTGCCCATAGGGGAATGTTATGCATAAAATGTGAGGTTCATGCAGATTGCTATGAACTAATTGTGAGTATTTAGGTCAAACAGTCAGTTTTATACAGTTTTGTAGTAAACAGACTGACGACTAACACCCTTGGATCTAATGACAGGATAGCGGATGAAACGTCTCCGTCCCTTGGTAGCACAGGCTGCCAATTGGGAACCCCCGGTTCCCCGCAAGCATTTTTACGCCATGTTACTGCTCACAGCGATGACGCTGTCAGCGGTAGCCATATTGCCAGCGCCAGGTGACATCCTGGAGCGGCCATTGCGTTTGGAGTTGCCCATTGCCACTAACGGTACGGCAACCAACGAAGACAATACGGATTTTAACGACATCCCGGATCATGAGCTGGTGGAAGCCGCGCTCCCGGAAGATGACATCCCGACCGACGCCACTCCCCAGTGGCAGGACTACAGGGTGCGCAACGGTGAAAACCTGACCACCATCTTCAACAGCCTGGGGCTTTCGACCACCACTCTCTACAAGGTGCTGGATGCGGATAGCAAAAACAATCTGGCCCGCCTCAAACCCGGTCAGACTATCGAGTTGCTGATCGATCAGGACAACATACTGCAACAGATGAAGATTCGTCTGAACATCAAGCAGACCCTGATCCTGGAACGCACTGATGACACCTACAGCGCCAACATGCTCAATGAAGAGGTGCAGTGGCAGCAGAAGAGTTATGAAGGCGTCATCAACGGCAGTTTCTATGTCAGTGCCCGCAATGCGGGGATCCCGGCCAACCACATCCAGAAGATTGCTAACCTGTTCCAGTGGCGGTTGAATTTCGCCAAGGATCTGAAAAAGGGCGACAAGTTCAAAGTGCTGGTCCGTCAGGAGACGGTCGAGGGCAAGAGCACGGGCAACACCCAGTTGCTGGGGGTCGAAGTGTTCAATCAAGGGCAGGGCATCTCGGCTTGGTTGTCGGAAGATGGCAACTACTATGACGGTCAGGGTAACAGCCTGGAGCGCGGCTTCCGCCGCTATCCGACCCATAGCCGTTATCGGGTCAGCTCCAGCTTCAACCCGAGTCGTCGCCACCCGATTACAGGTCAGGTTCGTCCTCACGAGGGTACTGACTTTGCCCTGCCGGTGGGCACGCCCGTGATGGCGACGGGTGACGGCGTCGTGATCAAGGCGACCAGCCACCCGCTGGCCGGCACCTATGTGGTGATCAAGCACGGCCGTACCCTGATGACCCGTTATCTGCATTTGAGCAAGCTGCTGGTGAAAACCGGTCAGAAGGTGAAGATGGGTGACAAGATTGGGCTCTCCGGCAACACAGGCCGTTCCACCGGTGCCCACTTGCACTATGAGGTGCGGATCAACAACCGCCCGGTCGATCCCATGAAGGTCAAGTTGCCGATGGCGGAGCCGCTCTCCGGCAAGGCCAAACGTCAGTTCCTTGCCAAGGTGAAGAGCTATCGCAAGGAGATGGAGGCAGGCTGACGCCGGTTTCCAGCCGAATAGAAAAAGGCCCTGCCACATTGGCGGGGCCTTTTCATTGGTGTCATGGGCGGGATCAGTAACCTTTGTCGAAGTCTATCTTGCCGTCCAGCGGTTGACCGTCGATAAAGCGGATGTAGTTGCGCACGAAGATCTGGGCCACATCATCGGGGAAGCTGTAGGCGCTGTTGTGCGGGGTGATGATGAGGTTAGGCTGTCCCCAGAGCGGACTGTCGGCGGGCAGGGGTTCCTGCTCGAACACGTCCAGCACCGCCATACCCAGCTTGCCGGTGCGCAGGGCGGTCAGCAGATCGCCTTCGTTGATGGCATTGCCGCGACCGACGTTGAACAGGATGGCGCCCGGCTTGCAATGCTCTAAACGGGATGCAGTGAACAGATGATGGGTCTCGCGGGTGGCGGGCAGGACACTGACGATGACGTCGGCCTGGGCCAGCATCTTGTTCAGCGCCGGCAACTGATACACCTGATCGAAACCGGCCCGCTCACGGCCGCTGCGGCTGACGCCGAGCACCTTCATGCCAAAGTGCTTACCGGTGTGGGCCAGGTGCTGGCCTATGCTGCCGGTCCCCAGGATCAGCAGGGTACGCCCCTTGAGCCCCTGGTACGGGTGGCTTTGCCACAGCCGCTGTTTCTGCTGCTCCCGGTAGAGCGGCAGCTGACGCATCAGGCTGAGCAGGTGGCCGAACACATACTCACTCATTAGCGGGCCGAAGATACCGCGCACGTTGGTGAGTTGATAATCGCGTCGGCTGCTGGCATCCAGCAGCACGTCGACCCCGGCATAGGTTGACTGGAACCAGCTCAGCTTGTTGGCCCTGGCCAGCAGCGGCTTGGCCCGCGCAGGCTCGGCCATCAGTATGTGGGCCTCCCCGATCAGTTTCTCGGCATCGCTCTGGTTGTCGGCTCTCAGAATGCGTAAATGGGGGAGATGGGCGGCCTTGAGCAGGCGCTCGTAGTGCGCGTTGTCCTGGCTGAGTAAAAGAAGGGTACGTTGACTCATACTCTTGTTCCTTATCAGATTTACGGCGCGGGAGAGAGGCCGCTTTGTCTTCATCTTACCCGAGTTGATCGGACAAGCTAGTCGACCGGGCCGCTTTTTCGTTTTCGTGCGGCCCCTCGTGGGCTACAATCTGCCCCACATTTTGCAAAGGATCCGACTCCAGTGTTTGGTGACAAGTTTTATAAGCGACTGGCCGAGCTACAGCCTTGGCAACAGACCGTCTACACCCTGGCGCTGGCAGAGCGCATGTACCCCAACTATGCGCTGTTTACCCAAGCATCCGGCTTCGGTGATGCGAAGGCGTTTCGCAACGCGCTGGATCAGATGTGGAACTACCTGACGGTAAAGGGATCCCGCGTCAATCTGGGGGCTATCCTGGAAGCGTTTGAAGTCTACATTCCGGAGCCCAGCAAGTTTGAATCCTACGGTGCTTATCCGGCGCTGGATGCCTGCGTGGCGCTGGGTTGTGCCTACAACTCGGTGATCTGCCGGGTCGGCGAAGAAGCCGAAGACGCCAGCCATGCCTCAGTGGGAACTGTGGCCGGTTTCATCGAGATGCTGGAAGAGCGCGACATGACCGAAGAGGAACTCTACGAGCACGAGTACATCGAGGCCGAGCTGGAGTTTCAGGTCGAGCTGCTCAAGCGGGTAGCCCACGAGCGTGACAGCGACCGCATCCTGGCAATCAGGGTATTTGCGGCCCAGGACGGTGTTTCCAACATAGGCATCAGCCTGGAGGAGTGATACCGCTACGGGATAGGTAGACAAAATCCCCATAGAAAAAAAGCTCCCGTCGGGAGCTTTTTTTCTGCCTGTTCCCTTTTCATGCCCGTTCTTCGGTGAGCGGTCTGACGCTCAGCACGGGGGCGGCATCAATGCCATCGGCATTCATCATGGCCGAGATACGCTGCAGGGAGGAGAGCAACAGCCCTTGCTCCCAGGTTTCCAGCGCTTGGAAACGCTGGATAAAGCTCTCTTGCAGCGGGGTGGGCGCCTGGGCCAGCAGTGCGCGGCCTGCGTCAGTGAGTGTCGCGTGAACCTTGCGCTTGTCGGTTTCACTGCGAATTCGTTGCACCAACTGGCGGTTCTCGAGACGGTCCATAATGGTGGTCGCGGTAGCCTGGCTCATGTTGGTGTGATCCGCCAGTTGGCGCATGGAGATTTGCCCCAGTTCGTTGATCCCCTTGAGTAGCAAGAGCTGTGGCGATGTCAGCCCGGCTTCCTTGATCAAGCGCTTGGAGTGCATATCGATGGCACGAATAATCTGGCGCAGTGCGACCAGCACTTCATCATGTTTTTCCATGGGACCTGAGTCATTGGGGGGCTGTTGAGAGGCGCAAAATTTTCCGCCTAATTCCTCATCGGGTCAATATTGTTTTTGGTCTAATGATTTTTGTGTTGGGTTGTCCGCCGTTTCCCGGATTTTAACCCGATATTTGAGGCGCAAGATGATCAATAACAATCTGGATATCAAGTCTCTGGTTGCCGGTCTACGGGGGGATGAGTGCCTTGCTATCTGCCTGATACCGCAGTTTTTGTACATTATCAGCCCCCTGTGACGCAGACCCACCTCCTCAAGCTGCCCCACCATGATGGTGAGCTTCCCCTCTCTTGCCGCGAGATTGGTACTTTCAACCTGAAGGAGTTGGTGAGCGAATGACGTTATGCCTATGTGCTGGTCCACCTCTATCCCGACGAGCGCAACCAAAGGGCGATTGAAAGGCCTCAACCCGACCATGGCCATGACGGCGCTCACGGTCGTCATCCTGTTCCTGTTGCTCGCTTTAGCCGTTTCGGCAGCATACGGCTGGGTGACGACGCTCAGGTACCGGAGTCCAGCTATGTTGCCCGGTTTTCCATGTTGTTTAGCGCTGGCATGGGCTTTTGGAGCGTCGCTGCGCCCATGAACCACCTGCAGGGCAGCCTCTGTATCACCGAAGGTATGACCACACAGATGACCCAGAACGCCAGTGTCTCGCTGTCTTCCACTGGGGCCTGCAAAGCAGGAGAGTCAGCACCCGTTCGCGTACCGGCAGACGCTCAAGCGTCAGCCTGGCTCGGCCACTCTGAGTCTGCCGGATCGCATAGGCCCGGCCTGACCACGTAGTGGCAAATCGAGGAAAACAGAAGGGGAACCGCGAGGTTCCCCTTTTTCATTGCTATTTCCTGTGCTCAGCGGCCGATCAGAGCATCTGCTTGAGGCGATAGAGCAGATCCAGCGCCTGGCGGGGGGTGAGCTCGTCCGGGCGCACCGCCTCCAACTCCTCCACCACCGGATGGGGCTGAGGCGCCAGCGTCACCGGCGTCGGGCGTGTTTCACCAGCAGGCAGGGGCGTGGCGCTTTCGAGCTCTGCCAGCTTGTGGCGGGCC
>NZ_CDBI01000030.1:30210-40466 GCF_000820025.1 Aeromonas popoffii | reverse complement strand
GCCTGATGGATCACCGATTTCGGCACTCCCGCCAGCGCCGCCACTTGCAGGCCGTAGGAGCGGCTGGCCGCTCCCTCCTGCACCGCATGCATGAAGGCGATGGTGTCGCCGTGCTCGACCGCGTCCAGATGGACGTTAGCCAGCCCCTCAATCAGCTCCGGCAGCCGGGTCAGCTCGAAGTAGTGGGTGGCAAACAGGGTGTAGGCGCCAATCTTGCTCGCCAGCTGCTCGGCGCAGGCCCACGCCAGCGAGAGGCCGTCGTAGGTGCTGGTACCGCGGCCAATTTCGTCCATCAGCACCAGACTGCGGGCGGTGGCGTTGTTGAGGATGTTGGCGGTTTCGGTCATCTCTACCATGAAAGTCGAGCGGCCAGATGCCAGATCATCCGATGCCCCGATCCGGGTGAAAATACGGTCGATGGGGCCGATGTGGGCGCTGTCGGCGGGTACGAAGGCACCGATATGGGCCAGCAGCACGATCAGCGCGGTCTGGCGCATATAGGTGGATTTACCGCCCATGTTGGGGCCTGTGATGATCAGCATCCGGCGATCCCGCTCAAGCCGGATGGGGTTGGCGATAAAGGGATCGCTCATCACCTGTTCAACGACAGGATGGCGGCCCGCCTCGATCAGGATCTGATCCTCGTCGATGAGGGTCGGGCAGCGGTAGTCGAGGCTCTCGGCCCGCTCCGCCAGGTTGGCCAGCACGTCCAGCTCCGCCAGTGCAGCGGCGGACTCCTGTAGATCGCCGAGGTGGGGCAGCAGGGTGTCGAGCAGCTCTTCGTAGAGCCGTTTCTCCAGTGCCAGCGCCAGCGCCTGGGCGGTGAGCACCTTGTCCTCGTATTTTTTAAGCTCATCGATGATGTAGCGTTCGTTGTTCTTGAGGGTCTGGCGGCGGATGTAGTGAGCCGGCACCAGATGGCTGTTGGCGCGACTGACTTCGATGTAGAAGCCATGTACCCGGTTGTAGCCCACCTTGAGGGTGTTGATGCCGGTCAGCGTCTTCTCGCGCTCCTCGATGCGGGCCAGGCTGGCGGTGGCGCCGTTGGCCAGATCCCGCAACTCGTCCAGCTCCTGATTGAAGCCGTCACGGATGACGCCACCATCGCGGATCAGCACGGGTGGCACCTCCATCACGGCGCACTCCAGCAGGCTCAGCAATTCGGGGAAGGTGCTGGCGCGCTCTGCCAGTTGCTGCACCGCCTCGTGCTGGTTATCTGCCAGCAGGCGCTGCAGCTCGGGCAGCTGGGCAAACGCCTGCCGCAGCCGGGTGAGGTCGCGCGGGCGGGCCGAACGCAGGGCGAGACGAGCCAGCACCCGCTCCACATCGCCCACCTGACGCAGCAGGTTGCCCAGCTCATCGTAGAGGTTCTGCTCGATAAGCGTGTGGATGGTGCTCTGGCGACCTTTCAGGATCACCCGATCGCGGATCGGCTGGTGGATCCAGCGCTTGAGCAAACGGCTGCCCATGGGGGTGGCGGTGCGATCGAGCACCTCGGCCAGGGTATTTTCATACCCGCCCGCCAGATTCTGGGTCAGCTCCAGATTGCGGCGGGTGGCGGCATCCATGATGACAGCGTGATCAGGCTGCTCGAGGCGCACGCTGCGGATGTGGGGCAGGGCGGTGCGCTGGGTGTCTTTGACGTACTGCATCAGGCAACCGGCGGCGCACAGGGCTGTCTCGCTCTTGTCGACCCCGAAGCCTACCAGATCCTGGGTGCCGAACTGCTGGCACAAGAGGGTGCGGGCGGTGCCGAGCTCGAACTCCCACTCGGGGCGACGACGCAGACCACGGCGACCCTCGACGTGCTGTAAAAACGCGAAGGATTCGGGATAGAGCAGCTCCGCCGGATTGGTGCGTTGCAGCTCCGCCAGTAACGTCTCTTCCTTGTCGAACTGGTTGATGAAGAAGCGGCCCGAGCCGATATCCATGGTGCCGTAACCGAAGCGGCGGCCATCGTGATAGACGGCGGCGATCAGGTTATCCTGCCGTTCGCTGAGCAGCGCCTCGTCGGAGACGGTGCCCGGGGTGATGATGCGAATGACCTTGCGCTCCACCGGTCCCTTACTGGTGGCGGGATCCCCCACCTGCTCGCAGATGGCGGCGGATTCACCGAGCTGTATCAGCTTGGCCAGGTAGCCTTCGATGGCGTGATAGGGCACCCCCGCCATGGGGATTGGGGTGCCCGCCGACTGGCCGCGCTTGGTCAGGGAGATATCGAGCAGCTGGGAGGCCTTGCGGGCATCGTCATAGAACAGCTCGTAGAAGTCGCCCATGCGATAGAACAGCAGGATCTCGGGGTTCTCGGCCTTGAGGCCAAGGTACTGCTGCATCATGGGCGTGTGGGCGCTCAGATTGGCGCCGGGCGCGGAGCCAATGGCGCCGCTGGCTTGGTGTTGTGCTGTCATGTTCTATTCCAGAAGGGGCCTCTTCGGGCCTGGGTCTGCGGTGATGGGCATTGAACTTGATGGCGCCATTCTACACGTAAGCGCCGTCGCAGTGGAGGCATGGCTGCCATGGCGCTGCCCGCATAGCCCAAGCCCCGCAGGCAAGCCTTGGCAGGCTGCGCCTGCACGAAGCGGCCCCAGCACCACACATCAGTGCCGCGACGGGGGCGGTCGGGTTCTGCCCTGCGGCGGTTGCGGGCGACAGGATCGGGATCGCATAATGTACCCTTTGAGCGAACCAGAAGGAGCCGGGATGAAACTGGATGCAGAGATAGAGCACCTCGCCACCGAGCTGGGCCTGGCCCTGAGCCAGCGTGGCTGGCTGGCGGCCACCGCCGAATCCTGTACCGGTGGCGGGGTGGCCACGGCCATCACGGATATCGCGGGCAGCTCCGGTTGGTTCGATCGCGGTTTTGTGACCTATACCAACGAGGCCAAGCAGCAGATGCTGGGGGTAAGCGATCAGAGTCTGCGGGAACAGGGCGCAGTGAGCGAGTCAGTGGTGCTGGAGATGGCTTGTGGCGCGCTGGCGAACTCGTTGGCCTCCATCAGCGTCGCCATCAGTGGCATCGCCGGTCCCGGTGGCGCCACCGAGGACAAGCCGGTCGGCACCGTCTGGTTCGCCTGGGCCGACCGCAATGGTCGTCATCACTCCCTGTTGGCCCGTTTTGACGGGAACCGGCGGCAGGTACGCCAGCAGGCAGTCAGGCAGGCCCTGGCCGGTCTGTTGGCCCTGCTCAGATAAATTGGGCTTGATACTGTATGAATAGACAGTATACTTAGCCCAACTTCACTTCTTACTCACGATTTCCAGCGGAGATTGGCATGGATCAGAACAAACAGAAGGCACTGGCGGCTGCGCTGGGTCAGATTGAAAAGCAGTTCGGCAAAGGTTCCATCATGCGTCTGGGCGACAGCAAGACCATGGATATCGAAGCTATCTCTACCGGTTCCCTCTCTTTGGACGTGGCGCTTGGCATTGGCGGCTTGCCGTGTGGTCGTATCGTCGAGATCTACGGCCCGGAATCTTCCGGTAAAACCACCCTCACCCTGCAGGTGATTGCGGAAGCCCAGAAAAAAGGCAAGGTTTGTGCCTTTATCGATGCGGAACACGCCCTCGACCCTATCTATGCGGCCAAGCTGGGCGTCAACGTTGACGACCTGCTGATCTCCCAGCCGGATACCGGTGAACAAGCGCTGGAAATCTGCGACATGCTGGTTCGCTCCAACGCCGTTGACGTCATCATCGTCGACTCCGTGGCGGCCCTGACGCCGAAAGCGGAAATCGAAGGGGAGATGGGTGACTCTCACGTCGGCCTGCAGGCCCGTCTGATGTCCCAGGCGCTGCGCAAGTTGACCGCCAACATCAAAAACGCCAACTGCCTCTGTATCTTCATCAACCAGATCCGGATGAAGATCGGCGTCATGTTCGGCAGCCCGGAAACCACGACTGGTGGTAACGCGCTCAAGTTCTACGCCTCCGTGCGTCTGGATATCCGTCGCATCGGCGCTATCAAGGAAGGTGACGAAGTGGTCGGTAACGAGACCCGCGTCAAGGTGGTCAAGAACAAGGTTGCCCCGCCCTTCAAGCAGGCTGAATTCCAGATCTTCTACGGTGTTGGTATCTCCAAAGAGGGCGAACTGGTGGATCTGGGCGTCAAGCACAAGCTGATCGATAAGGCCGGCGCCTGGTACAGCTACAACGGCGAGAAGATCGGTCAGGGCAAGGCCAACGTGATGAAGCTCTTCTCCGAGAACAAGGCGATGGCGGCCGAGATAGAAGCCAGACTGCGTGAACTGCTGCTCTCCGGTGATGCGCCGGCCGAGAAGCCGGTGGTGGCGGAGGCTGACGAGCTCGAAGCCGAAAGCGAACAAGAGTTCGAATAACAGGAAGGCCGGGCTAACCCCCGGCCTTGTCATTTATGGCTGATATATCCACTCCCAGCGAGCCCCCTGAACTCTCCTTCGAAGAGCTGTTTGCCTCAGCCAAAGCCTTCGCCATGCGCAGTCTGGCTCGCCGCGAGAGCGCCGAGTCGGAGCTGGCCAACCGGCTGCGCAAGCAGGATTTCAATGATGAGGTGATCAGTGCTGTGCTCGACTATTGTCGCGGCTACAACTGGGTCGATGACGAGCGTTATGGCGCCATGGCAGTACGAGCCGGTGCGACCAAGGGGCAGGGGCCCATCAAGATCCGCTTCGATTTGCGCCGCAAGGGGCTCAGTGATGCGCAGATAGAGGCCGCCTTCGAGCAACCCGAGCTGGACTGGTTCGAGCTGGCACTCGCGTTGCTGCAACGACGGGCCAGAGTCAGTGAGCTGGGGGATTTCAAACTGCGGATGAAGTGGATCAAGTATCTGCTGGGACGCGGATTCAACCAGGATCAGGCCCGTTATGCCATCGCAGCCATGATGGAGCAGAGTGCCTAGTGTGGCGTTTGCCACTGACGGTTGAATAGGTCGTGAGGAAAGTGGCTTGAAGAAAGTGACTTGAGAGGGTGTCTGGGCGGCTCGTTGTCATGGCTATCGCGGCTGGCTTCACCACGCTGGTTGTCGAGAGGTTTGCCATCGCGGCCCGGAGCGTCTCTTGAACGACTCAGGGTATGTCCTTTCTTCCACTGCGCTTGCATTGACCGGGCTCCTTGCCAAGCACCTGGCCCGCGCAGGCCATGAGTGCCAACGACTGCGCAGCATAGTCACCCGCTTGCGATTCAGCCATGGCTGGCCGAATGGCCGACCTGACGCCGAGGGGATAGCCCCTCGGATCCGAGCCTGAAAATTCTCCCGCTGCTGACCCCATCTCACCGGTAAAAACGGCAGGGTTGCTTCCCTGGTCTGCCAACACAGCGTGATGCGCGCTTTTTCACCCGTCACGGGCTGGTACGTTTTACTTTACCCCGCAGAAAACTTACATTAATGCGGTTAAAAGTCCGTATTCGAATCAAGCAGGATTTTCCATGTATATGTCCACGTCAGAGTTACGCTCAGCGTTCCTCGAGTATTTCCGCTCCCAGGGGCACCAGGTTGTCTCCTCCAGCTCGCTGGTGCCGCATAACGACCCGACCCTGTTGTTCACCAACGCAGGTATGAACCAGTTCAAGGATGTATTCCTTGGCGCCGACAAGCGTGCCTATAACCGCGCCACCACGGCCCAGCGTTGCGTGCGGGCTGGCGGTAAGCACAATGACCTGGAAAACGTCGGCTATACCGCTCGTCACCACACCTTCTTCGAGATGTTGGGCAACTTCAGTTTCGGTGACTACTTCAAGCAGGACGCCATCCGGTTTGCCTGGGAATTCCTGACCGGGACCCTCAAGCTGCCCAAAGAGCGCCTGCTGGTAACCGTGTATGAAACGGATGATGAAGCCTTCGACATCTGGGCAAATGAAATGGGTGTGCCGGTCGAGCGCATAGTGCGCATCGGTGACAACAAGGGTGCTTCGTTTGCTTCCGATAACTTCTGGCAGATGGGTGATACGGGTCCGTGCGGCCCCTGCACCGAGATCTTCTATGACCACGGTGATCACCTCTGGGGTGGCCCTCCCGGTTCACCGGAAGAAGATGGCGACCGTTTCATCGAGATCTGGAACGTGGTCTTCATGCAGTTCAACCGTCAGGCCGACGGTACCATGGCACCGCTGCCCCGTCCGTCCGTGGATACCGGCATGGGGCTGGAGCGTATCTCCGCCATCATGCAGGGAGTGCACTCCAACTATGAAATCGACATCTTCCAGGCACTGATCAAGAAAGCGGCCGAGATAGTCGGAACCACGGATTTGAACAACCAGTCCCTGCGCGTCATCGCCGATCACATTCGTTCCTGCGCCTTCCTGGTGGCGGACGGTGTCATGCCATCCAATGAAGGCCGTGGTTATGTGCTGCGTCGCATCATCCGCCGCGCCGTGCGTCACGGGCGCAAGCTGGGTGCCACCGACGTCTTCTTCTACAAGCTGGCCGCCGAACTGGCCGTGCAGATGAAAGACGTGGCGGCCGAGCTGATCGCCCAGCTGCCGCTGGTCGAGCGCGTGCTGCGCATCGAGGAAGAGCAGTTCGTCCGTACCCTGGATCGTGGCCTGTTGCTGCTGGAAGACGTGCTGACCAACCTGGGCGATGCCAAGATTATCCCGGGCGAGGTGGTGTTCAAGCTGTATGACACCTATGGCTTCCCGGCTGACTTGACCGCCGATGTGGTGCGCGAGCGCGAGATCGGTATCGACGAAGAGGGCTTCAATGCCGAGATGGAGAAGCAGCGCGCCCGCGCGAAAGAGGCCTCCAGCTTCGGTGTGAACTACAACGAGGTGCTCAAGCTCGACTTCGAGACCCCGTTTACCGGTTACAAACAGCTGAGTCAGAAGACGACCGTCGTTGGCATCTACAAGGATGGCGTCGAAGTGAACGGCCTCATCTCAGGTGAAGAAGCCGTGGTAGTGCTGGCCGAAACCCCCTTCTACGCCGAGTCCGGCGGTCAGGTGGGTGACTGCGGTATCCTCAAGGTGGATGACGGTATCTTCGCCGTGACTGATACCCAGAAAGCGGGCAAGGCCGTCATTCATAAGGGGTATCTGGAGCTGGGCACCCTGGAGAAGGGGGCCGAGGTCGAAGCCGTGGTCGATGGCGAGCGCCGTCAGGCCGTGGCCCTGAATCACTCGGTGACTCACCTGCTGCACGCAGCCCTGCGTCAGGCGCTGGGGGATCACGTGACCCAGAAGGGGTCTCTGGTGGGCGCCGAGCGCATGCGCTTTGACTTCTCCCACTTCGAAGGACTGACCATGGCGACCATTCGCCGGGTCGAAGAGCTGGTCAACGCCCAGATCCGTGCCAACCATGACGTCAACACCCAGGTGATGGATCTGGAAACGGCCAAGTCGGCCGGTGCCATGGCGTTGTTTGGTGAAAAATATGAAGACGACGTGCGCGTGGTGCGCATGGGCGACTACTCCACCGAGCTGTGCGGCGGTACTCACGCCAAGCGCACCGGTGACATCGGCTTCTTCAAGATCATCGCCGAGAGCGGCATTGCCGCTGGCGTGCGTCGTATCGAAGCCGTGACCGGCAAGGGTGCCATCGATTTCATGCACCAGATGGGCGAGCAGATCGAAGAGGCAGCGGCGCTGGTGAAGGGGGATCAGTTCTCCATCGCCGATAAAGTGCGCCAGATGCTGGACAAGTCCAAGATGATGGAGCGCGAGCTGGAGCAGCTCAAGGCCAAGCTGGCGGCTCAGGCTGGCAGCGACCTGCTCAGTCAGGTGATCGAGATCAATGGCCGGAAGGTGCTGATTGCAGCGCTGGAAGGGGCCGATCCCAAATCACTGCGTGGCATGCTGGACGAGCTGAAAAATCAGATGAAATCCGGTGTTGTGCTGCTGGCAACCAGCAGCGATGACAAGGTCAACCTGATCGCCGGCGTGACCAGTGATTTGACCGGCAAGGTCAAGGCTGGTGAGCTGGTCAATCTGGTGGCCCAGCAGGTGGGCGGCAAGGGCGGTGGTCGGCCCGACATGGCGCAGGCGGGCGGTACCCAGCCGGAAGCTGTGCCTGCGGCACTGCAATCTGTTCACTCCTGGCTGGAAGAGCGCCTGTAATCGGGCGAGGTGATCTGTGGCACTCTATGTACAGAAGTACGGCGGCACCTCGGTCGGCACGCTGGAGCGGATCGAGGCGGTGGCTGAGCGGGTTCAACTGACCCGCGCCCAGGGACACGACGTGGTGGTGGTTGTCTCCGCCATGTCGGGCGAAACCAACCGGTTGCTGGGCATGGCTCAGCAGCTGGATCCGGATGCCAACCGGCGCGAGATGGATGTGCTGGTTTCCACCGGTGAGCAGGTCACCATAGCGCTGTTGGCGATCGCGTTGAACAAACGCGGTTGTTCCGCGGTCTCAATGACCGGCGATCAGGTCCGTATTCATACCGACTCCGCCTATGGCAAGGCGCGTATCAGCCACATTGATACCGAGCAGGTTCAGGCTGAGCTGGGCGCGGGCAAGGTGGTGGTGATCGCCGGATTTCAGGGCCGTGATGCGCATAATGCCATCACGACGCTGGGACGCGGTGGTTCGGATACCACAGCAGTAGCGGTAGCGGCAGCCATCAAGGCCGATGAATGCCAGATCTTTACCGATGTGGATGGGGTCTATACCACGGATCCGCGCATCGAACCCAAGGCCCGTCGTCTCTCCACCATCACCTTTGAGGAGATGCTTGAGATGGCGAGCCTGGGGGCCAAAGTGCTGCAGATCCGTTCGGTGGAGTTCGCGGGCAAGTACCGCGTGCCACTACGGGTGCTGTCGAGCTTTGTCGATGGAGAGGGAACTTTAATCACATATGGAGGTGAGAGGATGGAAGCTCCCCTGGTATCCGGGATTGCGTTCAATCGCAACGAGGCCAGCCTGACCATTCTGGGGGTGCCGGACCGGCCAACGGTGGCGGCGCAGATCCTGAATCCGATCAGCGATGCCAACATTGATGTCGACATGATAGTGCAGAACACCCTGGGGGATGGCACCGCCGATTTCACCTTCACGGTCAATCGCGATGACTATCGCCGGGCTCGCGCCCTGCTGGAGGAGACTGCCAGCGAGCTGGGCGCCGCCTGCGTGCAGGGCAACGGTGAGATAGCCAAGGTGTCCATCGTCGGCGTCGGCATGTGGAATCATCCTGGCGTCGCCCGCACCATGTTCAAGGTATTGGGCGAGGAGGGGATCAACATGCAGTTGATTTCCACCTCTGAAATCAAAATATCCGTGGTGATTGACGAGAAGTACCTGGAGCTGGCGGTGCGCGCGTTGCACGCTGCTTTCGGGCTGGATAATGAGCCTCATGAGCAGCCCTTGGGGAACAATCCCTGATTGATTTAGTTTCAACCATTTACCATATCGGTATCTTTGTAAGATAATGTCGTATATCGATATAAATACAAAACAGGCTACAGGAGCAAGCGAATGCTTATTTTGACTCGTCGTGTAGGGGAAACCCTGATGATTGGTGATGAAGTGACTGTCACCGTACTGGGCGTTAAAGGCAATCAGGTTCGTATCGGTGTGAACGCACCGAAAGAGGTCTCCGTGCACCGCGAAGAGATCTACCAGCGGATACAGGCCGAGAAAGTTCCGGGCCAACCGAATTTCTAAGCCGCATCGATAGCTGCTTGAAGGCGACACCTCTGTGTCGCCTTTTGTTTTTCCGTGCCCGGGAATCGGCTTTCAAGGTACTAAACTGCGGCATAAGTACTGATATTGTTTGAATATTCCACGCTTTGACCAAATGCTGAGCTAACGCACTTTTTTATCCAAAAAAGTGTTTGACTAAAAATCCCTGTGAAGTATTATCAGCCCCGCAAACGGAGAGGTGGCCGAGAGGCTGAAGGCGCTCCCCTGCTAAGGGAGTATGCGGCTTATACCCGCATCGGGGGTTCGAATCCCCCCTTCTCCGCCATTTGCGCCCGTAGCTCAGCTGGATAGAGTACCTGGCTACGAACCAGGTGGTCGGAGGTTCGAATCCTCCCGGGCGCACCATATTACGACTCAAGCAAGAGTCATGTGTTGACCATCAGCAAGTCGACACTTTGGAAAAGGCTTACTGATAAGTAAGCTTTTTTTATCGTTTAAAATCAGGGCGCCCGTAGCTCAGCTGGATAGAGTACCTGGCTACGAACCAGGTGGTCGGAGGTTCGAATCCTCCCGGGCGCACCATTTTGAGCAGTACCAAAAGTTTGTGAGCGCCCGTAGCTCAGCTGGATAGAGTACCTGGCTACGAACCAGGTGGTCGGAGGTTCGAATCCTCCCGGGCGCACCATTTTGAGCAGTACCAAAAGTT
>NZ_CDBI01000030.1:0-30021 GCF_000820025.1 Aeromonas popoffii | reverse complement strand
TTTGAGCAGTACCAAAAGTTGATGAGCGCCCGTAGCTCAGCTGGATAGAGTACCTGGCTACGAACCAGGTGGTCGGAGGTTCGAATCCTCCCGGGCGCACCATACAGACAGCCTCGACTCAGGTCGGGGCTGTTTTTTTATGTGCGAAATTCACCTCTGCGGTGCGGATCTGCTTCCGTGGTGACGGGTCGTTCACTGTCCTGTCGATCTGCTCTTGCCATCTCTTCTGCTTCGCTTCCCGTTATTGGGTGCCGCTCTTCTGATCGGGGTTATACCCTGTCTCTTTTGCCGCCTCTGCC
Organism: Aeromonas popoffii; assembly: GCF_000820025.1. GTDB lineage: Bacteria > Pseudomonadota > Gammaproteobacteria > Enterobacterales > Aeromonadaceae > Aeromonas > Aeromonas popoffii. The sequence goes on along the minus strand of NZ_CDBI01000030.1, from coordinate 29,722 downwards.
TGCGCGCTGTATGTCTGTTGTTGCAACGGGGGATAGCGTGCCATGCCATCGCTCAGGGGGTAACAGCCAACCTCTTGTACCGCCAGCTGTGGTGTTTTACGGGTAATAAAAAAGGATGCCGCAGCATCCTTTTCCAATTCCGGGTTGGCAACTCAGCTTTTCAGCCACTTGCGAATACGGTTGGCATCGCCGATAGGGGTGCGTTTGCCCACCGAGTTGAGCAACACGATGGCCAGCTCCTGGCGGTCGGGTTTGGCGCGCATCACCAGGCAGCGGCCCGCCTCGTCGGTGAAACCTGTCTTGGAGAGGCGAACATCCCAGTCCGGGTTTTTCACCAGCGGGTTGGTGTTGTTGAACATCAGGCTGTAGGCGGGGGTGCTGAAACGCATCTCCTTGTCGGTGTCCTGGGTGAATTCACGGATCAGCGGCTGGCGATAGGCGGCAGAGATGAGCTTGGCCAGATCCTGGGCGGTGGAAACGTTGCGCGTCGACAGGCCGGTGGAGTCGTAGAAACGGCTGTTGCGCATGCCAAGTTGCTTGGCCTTGTTGTTCATGGCGCGGATGAAGGCGGGGCGTCCACCGGGATAGTGGCGTGCTAGGGCCGAGGCCATCCGGTTCTCGGAGGACATCAGTGCCAGGTGCAGCGCATCGCGGCGGCTGACCTTGCTGCCAAAGCGGACCCGGGAATAGGTGTGCTTGATGGCATCCCTGTCATTCTGATCTATGGTCAGGGTCTGGTTGAGATCCTGACGGGCATCCAGTACCACCAGCGCCGTCATCAGCTTGGTGAGTGAGGCGATCGGCCGTACCTGGGTGGCATTCTTCTGATACAGGGTCTTGCCCGTATTGACGTCCATCACCAGTGCGCTGCTCGATTGCAACTGCAGTTTGGCCGGGTTGGGGGCAGCCAATGCTGCCGGCAAGCCCAGCAGTCCAACCAATGCATATACCAGCGCCATTGCGCTAACCCGACACCGCATACTACCGACTCCGTTCACGTCGAAAAAAAGGCGGTAGATTCACTCATTTTTACCCCTGCTTTACAAGGGTATCAGGGGGAATTCGCCATTATTTCGATAAAAAAAGGCCATCTTGCGATGGCCTTTTTCATTTGTCTCAATCCCGTGGGGTGACGGTTTTACTTTTGCTCAGCCAGCGCCAGATGAGGGCGACAATACCACCGACCAGCAGCACCAGCGGCAGGTAAAGAATGATGCTGAGGAACTGTGACTCGTACTTGGCCGCGAGCTTGGTGTGGCTCAGGTAGTAACCCAGGCTCACCAGCGGAGTGATCCACATGATGGAGCTGACCAGATTGACGACGAGAAAGCGCCCCTGCGGGATCTCGGTCGCCCCGACAATGTAGGGGTAGACAGTGCGCACAAAGGCGATGTAGCGGGCCGTGATCAGGGTCAGGATGCCGTATTTGTTGAGCAGGTAGAACACCTTCTCCTTGTGCTTGTCGTCCATGTGAGACATCAGGCGATGGTACATGCGGGTATGGCCCAGAAAGCGTCCCTGCATATAGCCGAACCAGGTACCGACGAAGGTGGCCAGGATCAGCAGTGGCACTATACCAAGGGGGAGTACGTCCTGATAGATGAGTACACCCGTCAGAATGAGCAGGCTATCGCCGGGCAGGAAGGCGGTGGGGATGAACCCGTTCTCCAGCACAAGAAAAGTTAGCAACACGCCGCAGACCATGAAGGCCATCTTGGGATCGGACAGCGTCGCCAGATCCTGATGCATAAAGGCGTGAGCCAGTTGGTAAAACTGCTCCATACTCACAAGCTCCGCGTAAATTAGCTGGGTTGATCGATCAAGGGCATGGCGAGCACCTTGTCGATGCGCAGACCATCCATGTCGACAATTTCCAGTTGCCACTGTTCCAGAGCCACCAAATCTCCGGTCTGAGGAACACGGCCAAGGAGCAGCATGATAAGCCCTCCAAGGGTGTGATAGTGATGTTTTTCTTCTTCAGGTAGTCGAACCAGTCCCAGACAGTCCTTCAACTCCGGCAGCGGAATGAGGCCATCGAGCAGCCAGCTGCCATCGGTGCGCTGGAAGGCCCAGTTGTCATCGCTGTTATCCTGCTGGAAGTCACCCGCCAGCGTCTCCAGCAGATCCTGCTGGGTGACCAGCCCCTGCAGTTCACCGTATTCGTCCACCACCAGCACCATGTGCTCGGAGTGGGCGCGGAAGTGATTGAGCAGCTCCAGGCCATTGAGGGTCTCCGGCAACAGGCTGCCATCCTGGGTCAGGGCCGCCAGATCGATGGGTTCCCCCTTGATGTAGGCGTGCAGTACCTTGTTGACGTTGAGTATGCCCACCAGATCCGAGAGGCTGCCATCGCAAACCGGAAAGAAGCTATGGCGATACTCCACCAGCCGTTGCAGGTTCACCTCCAGCGGCAGGGCGAGATCCAGATAGCGGATGTCGCTGCGTGGCACCATCAGGGAGGAGAGGCTGCGCTCGTCGAGACGAAACACGTTGCGCAGCATGGTGTGCTCATGATCTTCGATGATCCCGGCTTCGGAGCCCTCCACCAGCATGGCGTGGATCTCCTCCTGGGTCACGTTCGCTCCGCCCTCCTGGCTGACGCGCAGGATGCGCAGGCTGGCCTTGGTGGAAGCGGACAACAACCAGACGAAGGGGCGGGTGATGGCCGCCAGCCACAGCATGGGGCGAGCCACCAGACAGGCGATGCGCTCGGCGTTGAGCTGGCCGAGGCGCTTGGGCACCAGTTCACCGACGATGATGGAGAGGTAGGTGATCACCACTATGACCAGCACGGTGGCGAGCAGGCTGCTGCTCTTGGCGGCCATGCCCCACTCTTGTAGCCAGAAGGCCAGCGGTTGGGCCAGCAGTGATTCGCCGTAGATACCGTTGAGCAGGCCGATACTGGTGATGCCGATTTGGACGGCGGAGAGGAAATGGGTCGGATCTTCGCTCAGCTTGAGGGCAATGGCGGCTGAGTCGCTGCCTTCGCTCGCCATCTTGCTGAGGCGAGCCTTGCGTGCGGTAACGATGGCGATTTCCGACATGGCAAATACGCCATTAAGCAAAATCAATCCAAACAGGATCAATATTTCCATACTGCAACAGCACTCCGAGTAGAAAAGATCGCTGGCAGTGTAATGAATTTGGGGGCGATGTGCTTGTGAAAGCAGGTGATTTGGCTCGCTAATTTTGTACAAAGGGGCGAAGAAAGGCCGTGAGAAGGGATTTATGGCAACAAAAAGCCCCCAGCGGGAGGGGAATGCCAGTCAGCTAACCATTTTTGTGACTGAATATCCGAAATATTGAATAACAGGAACTGTGCCATGGTTAACGCGTCAATGTGGCTGACACCTTTGCCCTGACTGGCATCCAATAAAAAGAGGGAGGCATGATGCCTCCCTCACTCTTTTGCCCTTATCCCTCGCGGGCTGAGCCTCACATGCCCTTAACCGGCTTGTATTACCCTGCTGCAGGGGGGCTTTTTCATGCAGCTCAGCTGCCTTACAGAGCGGCGATTTCGGCCTGCTGGGTCTCGAGGGTCACCAGCTGGGCGCGGTACTCTTCCAGCTTCTCGCGCTCCTTGGCGATGACGGCTTCCGGCGCCTTGGCCACGAAGGCCTCGTTGCCGAGCTTGCCTTCGATGCGGGCGCACTCGCCGACCAGCTTGGTCACTTCTTTGGCCAGACGGGCCAGTTCGGCGTCCTTGTCGATGAGACCGGCCATCGGGATCATCAGCTCGGTGGCACCGATCAGCTTCTTCACTGACAGGGGGGCCACTTCACCGTCCACCAGTACGCGGATGGATTCCAGACGGGCCAGCGACTTGAGGAAAGCCTCGTTGTCACCGGCGCGTTGGCTATCCTTGGCATCGCACTTGAGCAGCACGTTCAAGGCAACGCTCGGCGCCACATTCATCTCGGCGCGGATGTTGCGGATACTGACGATAAACTCCTTCACCCACTCCTGATCCGCCATGGCGGTGTCGTCTACCTTGGCGGCATCGAACTGTGGGAAGGCTTGCAGCATGATGGTGTCTGCGTGCACGCCAGTCAGCGGTGCCACCGATTTCCAGATGGTCTCGGTGATGAACGGGATGATCGGGTGTGCCAGACGCAGCAGGGTTTCCAGCACAGTCACCAAGGTGTGACGGGTGGCACGCTGCTCAGCCTCGGAACCCTTGCCCAGCACCGGCTTGGTCAGCTCCAGATACCAGTCACAGAACTGGTTCCAGATAAATTCGTACAAGACGCCTGCCGCGATATCGAAGCGGTAGGTGTCGAGCGCGGTACGGAAGTCACGGATGGCCACTTGCAGCTGGGACTGGATCCAGCGATCCGCCAGACTGAACAGCATCTCGCCGCCATTGCCTTGCGAAGAGAAACCGCAATCCTGATCTTCGGTGTTCATCAGCACATAGCGGGAGGCGTTCCACAGCTTGTTGCAGAAGTTGTTGTAACCGTCCAGGCGCTTCATGTCCCAGTTGATGTCACGACCGGTAGAGGCGAGCGCCGCCAGGGTGAAGCGCAGGGCGTCGGTACCGTGCGCGTCGATCCCTTCCGGGAACTGCTTGGCGGTACGCTTGCCGATCTTCTCGGCCATCTGCGGTTGCATCATGTTGCCGGTGCGCTTCTCCAGCAGATCTTCCAGCGAGATACCGTCGATCATGTCGAGCGGATCCAGCACGTTGCCCTTGGACTTGGACATTTTCTGGCCCTCTTCATCACGGATAAGGCCCGTGATGTAGACGGTCTTGAACGGGACTTGCGGCTGGCCGTTTTCGTCCTTGATGAAGTGCATGGTCATCATGATCATCCGGGCAATCCAGAAGAAGATGATGTCGAAGCCGCTCATCAGCACGTCGGTCGGGTGGAAGGTCTTGAGTGCTTCGGTGTTGTTCGGCCAGCCCAGGGTGGAGAAGGTCCACAGGGCGGAGCTGAACCAGGTGTCGAGCACGTCTTCGTCCTGACGCAGCACGGTCACGGACGGGATGCTGTGCTTGGCACGCACTTCCGCCTCGTCACGGCCCACGTAAACATTGCCGGCGTCGTCATACCAGGCCGGGATGCGGTGACCCCACCACAGCTGGCGGGAGACGCACCAGTCCTGAATGTCACGCATCCAGGAGAAGTACATGTTTTCGTACTGCTTGGGCACGAACTGGATGCGGCCATCTTCCACCGCTTCGATGGCGGTCTTGGCCATCGGTGCCACGCGCACGTACCACTGGTCGGTCAGCATCGGCTCGATGGGCACGCCGCCGCGATCGCCGTAGGGCTGTTGCAGTACGTGATCCTTGATTTCGGCCAGCAGGCCCAGCTCATCCAGCTTGGCCACGATGGCTTTGCGGGCGGCGAAGCGCTCCATACCGGCGAACTCGCCCGGCAGGGCGGCGTCGTAGGCGGTGCTCGGGTTGCCGTTGGTATCGACCACTTCGGCCTCGGCACGCACGTGGGCGTCCAAGGTAAAGATGTTGATCATCGGCAGGCTGTGGCGCTTGCCCACTTCGTTATCGTTGAAGTCGTGGGCCGGGGTGATCTTCACGCAACCGGTGCCCTTCTCCATGTCGGCGTGTTCGTCGGCGACGATGGGGATCAGACGGTTCACCAGCGGCAGCAGGATGTGCTGGCCGATCAGCGCCTTGTAGCGCGGGTCTTCCGGGTTCACTGCCACGGCGGTATCGCCCAGCATGGTCTCCGGACGGGTGGTGGCGACGATCAGGTGATCCTGACCTTCAGCTGTCTTGGCGCCGTTGGCCAGCGGATAGCGCAGGTGCCACATGTGGCCCTTGATCTCGCGGTTTTCCACTTCCAGATCGGAGATGGCGGTGTTGAGCTTGGGATCCCAGTTCACCAGACGCTTGCCGCGGTACATCAGGCCATCTTCGTAGAGACGGACAAACACTTCCTGCACGGCGCTCGAGAGACCCTCATCCATGGTGAAGCGCTCGCGCTCCCAATCTACCGAGTCGCCCAGACGGCGCATCTGGCGGGTGATGGTGCCACCGGACTCTTCCTTCCACTGCCAGATCTTGTCGATGAAGGCATCACGGCCGTAATCGTGGCGAGTCTTGCCCTCTTCTGCAGCGATCTTGCGCTCAACCACCATCTGGGTGGCGATACCGGCGTGGTCGGTGCCTGATTGCCACAGGGTGTTCTTGCCCTGCATGCGGTTGTAGCGGATCAAGGTGTCCATCAGGGTCTGTTGGAAGGCATGGCCCATGTGCAGGCTGCCGGTGACGTTCGGCGGCGGGATCATGATGCAGAAGGAGTCTTTGCTGGTGTCGCCGTGGGGCTTGAAGTAACCCTGGGTTTCCCAGTGCTGATAGAGCGCCTGTTCGATGGCGTTGTGATTAAAAGTCTTTTCCATGGTCTCGCCGTAATCTGGATGGATGGAGTCTGGTGTTGATTCTTTTTTTTGGATCAATAGGTTGCAGTCGGGGCTGCGCCGGATCCGGTGCGGCAAGGACGGGCTGATCCCTCATTTCGAGGGTATGGCCTGCCTGGCGATAGTGCTTGTAGCGCTCGCGGGCTTGCTGCTTTTGAGTTTCATCAGTGGGGACAAAATCTACCACTTGAGCGAAGTGTCCTGCAAACAAAGGTGTCGCACTGGCCAGATTGATGAGGCGAGCATAGCGCCGCTTCGGCGGTTGATGACCGATCTCCACCGGTGCCTGACCGCTCTCGCCCTGCAACTGATGGGGGACGAAGCGCTCCGGTGGCAGTTGCCACAACAGCTCGTCCAGGCGCAGGGCCTGAGCCTCATCGTCGCACAGCAGGTAGAGATGGCCCGCGCTCCAGCCATCGGCCACGAGTTGACAGGCGAGCCGCTCGACGGCGGTGGCCTGCGCGTCATCCGGCTCGCTCATCAGGTAAAAGGTCACTTGGCTCATCAGGTTGATCCCGTTTGCGGTGACGGACTATTGACCGCCGAAGAGGCTGACAGGGAGTTTTCCCGCCTGCTACTCACTGATTCAAGAATGAAACAAGGAAGAGGCGGGCCTCTTCCTTGTGGTACTGGGCAACTCCCGCGCTTCCGATGCATTCATCGGCAGGAGCAGGGGAGTTACTCCTTCTCTTCGATATCCACGCCAGCCCTGTTGAGCAGGAACTGGGTCAGCAGGGGCACCGGACGACCGGTGGAGCCTTTATCCTTGCCACTCTTCCAGGCGGTCCCGGCGATATCCAGGTGGGCCCAGTTGTACTTCTTGGTGAAGCGTGACAGGAAGGCGGCAGCGGTAATGGTGCCAGCGGGCCGACCGCCTATGTTGGCCATGTCGGCAAACGGGCTCTCCAGCTGTTCCTGATACTCGTCGAACAGCGGCAGGCGCCAGGCGCGATCGCCAGCCTGCTCGGAGGCGTTGAGCAGCTCGTGAGCCAGCGGGTTGTGGTTGGCCAGCAACCCTGTGGTGTGGTGGCCCAGCGCTATGATGCAGGCACCGGTCAGGGTCGCCACGTCGATGACGGTCTCGGGATCGTAACGATCCACATAGGTGAGCGCATCGCACAGCACCAGACGACCTTCCGCATCGGTGTTCAGGACTTCGATGGTCTGACCGGACATGGAGGTGAGGATGTCACCCGGGCGATAGGCGTTGCCACCTGGCATGTTCTCGCAACCGGCCAGCACGCCGATGACGTTGATGGGCAGCTGCAACTGAGCCAGGGCGTGCATGGTGCCGAGCACGGAGGCGGCGCCACCCATGTCGTACTTCATCTCGTCCATGCCTTCGGCTGGCTTGATGGAGATGCCGCCGGAATCGAAAGTCAGACCCTTGCCGACCAGCACGATGGGCTTGGCATCGGCGTTGCCCTTGTATTCGATGATGGCCATCATGGCCTCATTGTCGGAGCCACGGGCCACAGCCAGATAGGAGTTCATGCCGAGCTCGGCCATCTCCTGCTCACCGATCACTTTGGTAGTGATGTTGTCGAATGCATCGGCAAGACGACGAGCCTGGGAAGCCAGATAGGCCGGATTGCAGATGTTGGGCGGCATGTTGGCCACGTCACGACAGACCCGCACCCCTTTCGCCACAGCCAGACCGTGGGAGATGGCCTTTTCACCTATGGTCAGTTCCCGACGCGTCGGGACGTTGAACACCAGCTTGCGCAGCGGACGGCGCGGCTCGGCCTTGTTGGTCTTGAACTGATCGAAGCTGTAGAGGCCCGCCTTGGTGGTTTCCACCGCCTGGCGCACCTTCCAATAGGTATCCCGACCCTTGACGTGCAGTTCTGTCAGGAAGCAGACCGCTTCCATGGAACCCGTCTCGTTCAGGGTGGTGATGGTCTTGTTGATGATCTGCTTGTACTGGCGTTCGTCGAGTTCCCGCTCCTTGCCACAACCGACCAGCAATACGCGCTCGCTGAGCACGCCTGGTACTTGATGCAGCAACAGCATCTGGCCTGGTTTCCCTTCCAGGTCGCCACGGCGCAACAGCGAACTGATGTAGCCATCGCTGATCTTGTCCAGTTGTTCGGCAACCGGAGAGAGACGACGCGGCTCGAACACGCCGACCACGACGCAGGCACTGCGTTGCTTCTCTGGACTGCCACTCTTTACACTGAACTCCATGGAATCTCCTACATCCTAAAGACAAAAGGCACCTTTTATTGAATAATGCGGTGCTTGTTGGGGTATCAGAGGCGGAGCGAACAGCCATAGGCTCCGCAGTTCAAACTGGTAAAAATCCAATATACGGCCCTATTTTTCAGGCATTCAACTAAAAACACAAGTTTACTTGGGAATGACTGTGATCGTTTTCCGATATTTGTTCAGGGAAACCCTGAAAACCCAGCTGGCAGTGTTGTTCGTGCTGCTGCTTATCTTTGTCAGTCAACAATTTATCCAGATCATCGGTGATGCCGCCGATGGCGAGGTGCCAACACGCCTGGTCTCTACCCTGTTGCTGCTCAACCTGCCCAATATGGCGCTGTTGATGCTGCCTATCAGCCTCTTTTTAGCCATCTTGTTTGCTCACGGTCGCCTGTATGCCGAAAGTGAGATGACTGTGATGCATGCGGTGGGGTTCGGCCACCGCTTTGTGATGCGCAGTGCCATGGTGCTGGCGTTGCTGACCGCGGCCATCGCCGCTTTCAATACCGGCTGGATCGCCCCTCAGGCCAAAGAGCGCGAGTATCAGGTAATCGACGAATTCAAGGCCGATCCGGGTATCTCCTTCCTGCAGGCGGGCCGTTTCATGGAGCTCGACAAGGGGCGTCTCGTTGTCTACATCCAGGAGCTGAACGACAAGGGCTCCCGGCTGCAGAAGATCTTCGTGCTGCAGCGCTCTCAGGAGGGCAAACCGCCCTCTGTGGTGGTGGCGACGGAAGGGGTGGTGACGGTCGATGAGAACGGCCTGCAGTGGCTGACCCTGAAGGACGGATCCCGCTACGAGGGCCACTTCAGCAGCAAGCAGTTCCAGATCTCCGAATTTGATGAGTTCAGCCTGGTGATCCGCCAGCAGGAGATGGAGCGAGCCAGCCGCAAGGCGGCCGCCAAGCCGACTCTGGATCTGTTGGGTACGCAGGACAACGGCATGATGGCCGAGTTGCAGTGGCGCCTGTCGTTGCCGCTCTCCATCCTGGTGCTCACCTTCCTGGTGGTGCCGCTGGCCAGGGTCAACCCCCGTCAGGGGCGCTATGCCAAGCTGCTGCCTGCCATCTTGCTCTATCTTTCCTACTTCCTGTTGCTCAGTGCGGCGCGCTCGGCCATCGACAGCGGACGCCTGCCTCATTGGCCGGGCATGTTCCTGGTGCCGCTGGCCTATCTGCTGTTGATCGGTCTGCCGCTCAACCTGCAGGGCACCAGCTGGTGGAACGGGATCAAGACTCTCTATTTCAAAAGAAAATCAGCATGATGCTGCAACTTAGGAGCCATCTGTTGATGGTTGGCATTCTCGACAGGCATATCAAAATGGGTCAGCGCGGTATCGCTCCTGTTTTATGCACAGTATTTCAAGGCGAATCAGTATGATGCTGCCACTTAGGAGCCTCTGTTGATGGTTGGCATTCTCGACAGGCATATCAAATCGGGTCAGCGCGGTACCGCTCCTGTTTTATGCACAGTATTTCAAGGCGAATCAGTATGATGCTGCAACTTAGGAATCTCGGCTGATGTTTGGCATTCTCGACAGATATATCGGCAGGGTCATTTTCATGGCAATCCTGTTGTGTCAACTGACCCTGGTCGGGCTGGCTGCGCTCATCAAATATGTTGAGCAGCTCAGAGCCGTGGGGGAAGGCAACTACGACATGATCAATGCGCTCTATTTCGTCATGCTCTCCATGCCCAAGGAGGCGGTTCAGTTCTTCCCGTTGGCCGCCCTGCTGGGTGGGCTCATCGGGCTGGGCCAGTTGGCGAGCAGCTCGGAGCTGGTTGTGATGCAGGCGGTGGGGCGTTCCAAGATCAGTATCGTGATGGCGGCGCTCAAGACTGCCATCCCCTTGATGATACTGGTGGGCCTGATGGGTGAGTATGTGGCGCCCATCGCCAAGCGGATGGCGGATGATATCAAGGCGGGCGCCCTGTCTGAGGGGCGACTGACGGTCTCTGCCTACGGGGTGTGGGCCCGCGATGGCAATAACTTTGTCAACATCAACGGGGTGCGCAACGATGGCGCCCTCACCGGCATTACCCTCTATCGCTTCACGCCCGAGCGCAGGCTGATCGATATCCTCCAGGCGCAGGAAGGGGTGTTTGAACAGCATCACTGGCTGCTCAAGCAGGTCATGGTCACCCGCTTTGACGATCCCAAGCAGATCCAGAGCGAGACGCAGGCCCAGATGGAGTGGACTTCAGAACTCACCCCCAAGCAGCTGGGGGTAGTGAGTATCAATCCTGAAAATCTGCCGGTGGCCGGGTTGCTCGACTACATCGGCTATCTGGATGCCAACAAGCAGGATTCCGGGCGTTACAAGCTGGAGATGTGGCGCAAGCTGCTGTCGCCGCTCTCCGTCGTGGCCATGATACTGCTGGCCTCCTCCTTCATATTCGGCCCGCTGCGTTCGGTGAGCATGGGGGCGCGGATGCTGATGGGCATCATGACCGGCTTTGCCGTCTACGTGAGCGATCGGGTGTTCGGCCCCGTCAGTCTTGTGTATGCGGTGCCACCTATCCTGGCCGCCATCGCGCCCAGTCTGCTGTTTGGCGGTATCTCTTTCTATATCCTCAGTCGCAAGCAGTAATACGCTGTGCGGTAATGCAAAGAGGGCACCTGTTGGTGCCCTCTTTCGTTGCTGCGTTGGCCTGCAATTACTTGTTCAGCATCTCCAGATTTTCCTGTTTGCCGAGCACTACCACTTCGCATTCGGACCAGATGTCCTGAAATGCGCGCGGTGCCTTGCGGTTGAACAGGCACAGCAGGTTGCCGAGGCCGAATGCTGCCGTCGCCAGCCGGATCAGGGCCTGGGTGATGCGGATGTTGCTGCCATCCGCATTCTGGATGCGCAGGCGCCAGGCGCGCATGCCGACGGTCTGACCGGCACGAGTCCAGAACCAGGTGTAAAAACCACAGATGATGAAGGCGAGCCAGGCACTGTAAATCGGGCTGGTCAGCAGCCAGGAGGCATCTTTGCCTTCCGGCAGGGTGGCCGCGCCGGTTGCCAGCAGCAGGTGTGCCACCCCCATCCCGATGAAGCCGGCGATGATCAGCAAGGAGATGACTACCAGATAGTCATAGAGCAGAGCGCCGAGTCGGCGCAACAGGCCTGCCGAAGGGTAGTGGGGGACTGTGTGGGAGGTGGATGCGGGTTGGACTGGTTTACGCTTGGCCATCGTTCTTATTCCATTAATATGATGCGGGCATTCTATGTAACTGACCCTGCATCGGCAAGGCGTTGAATAAATGAGCAAACGAGCGTGTTCAATAGAAAAACCCCTTGCATGGCATCGCACCATTCGTATAATCCCTCGCAGTTGCCCGGGTGGCGAAATCGGTAGACGCAGCGGATTCAAAATCCGCCGATGAATAATCGTGTCGGTTCGAGTCCGACCCCGGGCACCATATAACAGATTCATGCCGTCTCACGGCAGACCAGAAACCCGCATAGCGTAAGGCTTTGCGGGTTTTTTGTTGTTCCTCGTCGTATCATACAATCTCACCACATCCCTCCATATTTGGGGGGATCTCTGGGGGTAGAAGTCTAAAGGGGGCTAGAAAGTACCCCTACTTGCCGCTAGCCCCCGCCACTTCTGGTCTGTGAACCGTGGCTTATCCCTCCAGCGCGTGCCATGTACCCCAAGTTCAAACGGGAGATACCCCCATGCCGCTATCTGATACCGCCGCTCGACAAGCTAAGTTCAATGGCAAGCAGCAGAAACTGGCTGATGAAAAAGGCCTATTCTTGCTGATCACTTCGTCTGGGAAGTATTGGCGCCTCAAGTTCCGCTTCGGTGGCAAAGAGAAGGTGCTGGCGTTGGGGGTGTACCCAGAGGTTTCCCTGAAAGAGGCAAGAGTTAAGCGAGAGGATGCTCGCAGGTTGTTGGCAGAGGGTATCGACCCCAGTCTTGCTCGTAAGCAGAGCAAGATTGCTAGCCGACTCGCCAGCGAACACAGTTTTGAGGTAGTGGCTAGAGAGTGGCATCAAAGCCAGCTAGCTCGCTGGAGCCCGGGACATGCCAAGAGGGTGATAGAGTCCTTGGAGGTTGATGCCTTCCCTGATCTGGGGCTGGTGCCGGTTACTGAGTTGACCGCCCCTATGATGTTGGATGCTCTGCGCAAGGTAGAGGGAAGGGGGGCCACCGAGACCGCTGGACGGGTACTGCAGCGGATCAGTTCAATCATGCGTTATGCCATCCAGACTGGGCGGGCCAGCTACAACTCGGCCCAGGATTTGAAAGGGGCGCTCAGGGCCACCAAGCAGGAACACCGGCCAGCATTACCGCGGGCTGAACTGCCGGAATTTTACCGGCGCTTGGCGGCTGAGCCGTTGAACCCCGCAACCCGTCTAGCCTTCCATCTACTGATACTGACGATGACCCGCCCTGGTGAGGTCCGTTTCGCTCGCTGGGATGAGTTCGACATCGAGCGTGCCGAGTGGCGGATCCCGGCCGAGCGCATGAAGATGCGAGCTCCCCATATAGTGCCTCTCTCCCGACAGGCACTTACCGTACTTGAGGAGCTACGCCAGGTGACTGGGCATTGTGAACTGCTGTTCCCGAGTGAGCGCAAGCTGACTAATGCTATGAGTGAAAATACCCTGTGTTATGCCATGGGGCGGATGGGGTACATGGGGATTGCTACTCCACATGGGTTTAGGGCCCTTGCGTCCACCACTTTGAATGAGGAAGGTTTCAACCCTGACGTTATAGAGCGTCAGCTTGCTCATGCTGAGCGTAACAAGGTGAGGGCTGCATATCACCGGGCTGAGTATCTGGATGACCGCCGTAAGCTCCTGCAATGGCTGGCCGACTTCTACGAATCACAACAGGGCGGGAATATTCGTCCGGTGAATTTCAATAGGGGTTAGAGAAGAGAGGTGTGGTGAAACTTTAAGCAACTGCTTGACTCGTTATCACACCAACGTTAGGATTCTCCCAACATGGCCAGTTCTCTCGAGAACAGGCCTTTTTTGTATCTGAACCCAGCCATTGTGCTGGGTTTTTGCATTGGAGGTTCAAACCCAGCTCACCGACTTACCACTCATTGATAGCCCCTAAAACCCGACCACAGTGTCGGGTTTTTTCATTTCTGGAGTACACCAAATGGCATTACCAAAAGAGGGATTTGTTCGAGAAGCACAGCTTGTGACCACTGGCGATAAGGTTGGCCCGTTGCCATTCAGTAAATCAACGCTGTGGCGGATGGTCGCAGAAGGCAAGTTCCCCAAGCCGATCAAGTTAGGGCCTCGCTTGACTGCATGGCGCAGTGAAGAGGTTCACGAATGGATTAACTCACAAGGCAACGCAGCTTAAGGAGTCGGGTATGCAAAAAGAAAAAGGCCGTACCGCGAACGGCACGACCCTGCTTGAGCGAGGCCAGCATATCACCAAGTATGAACTGGTCGCCACACACCTGCTGGAGCAAGGAGTCCAGGGGGTCAGCGCCTTGTCAGGCCTGGCCGGTCTGCATGATCTCAACTTGCGTAACAGCATCTGCCTGATGCGCCGCGAACACGGTATCTGCATCCTCGATGCGTTCTTTACGCACGAGCACAGCGGTGGCGGTACTACTTGCTTCAAGCGCTACTGGCTGGCAGACCGTGAGCAAGCCAACAAGCTGGTGGGCCTGATCAACTACTGGCGCCAGCAGCGCCAGGCTGCCCCGCTGGCCGATGACTACGCCGCCATCCTGTGCGCTCGTACACCGGTAGTCAGTCCTTTACCCCCAGCCGCTTAACCCCGAGGTATGCCATGAAAAAACAATATGGGCTCACTGCCCAGGGCGAAGCCTTGCCCAAACTCAGCCAACAGGCTCAGCTATCCCTGGCCAAGTGGTTACCGCTGACCAAGTGGGACATAGGAGGTATGCAGGTGAACACGGTCAGTGCCCGGGAGCTTCATGACTTCTTGACGGTGGGCCGTGATTTCTCAACCTGGGTACAAGAACGCATCGCTGAATACGGCTTCATCGAGGGTGTGGATTTCGTCAGATTTTTCCCCGAAACCGGGGAAAAATCAAAACGAGGTCGCCCACAAAAGGAGTACGCCCTAACCCTCGATGTAGCCAAAGAGCTGTCCATGGTCGAGCGCACCGACGAGGGCCGCCGTGCCCGTCGTTACTTCATCGACTGTGAACGTCGCTTATCCATAGTGGCTCCCGAGCAACACGCAGCCGCGTTAGCCCACCGGCAAGCGCAACGAGAGGTGACCAAGGACTACCATAGGCTGATGTGTCGGGCACTGCAGCTTACCCGCATCAATGCAGGCAAGGAGACCAAGTCTCATCACTACAGCAACGAACTGAACATGCTCAATCGGCTGGTGCTGGGATTGGATGCCAAGCATTGGTCCGAGCTGCATGGTGGTTGCCGGGAAGTACGCCAGCACATGAACTCTCACCAGCTTGAGCAGATCGCATATTTGGAGCGCAGCAATGCGACCCTGATTGATGCCGGGATGCCATTTGCCGAGCGCAAGGCTCACCTGGCCGTGATGCTGACGGCCAAAATTGAGCAGGAGGGCCGAGCATGATCCGCCATCCTCTCTTGTCCCACAGCGTCCAACAGAGTACGATTCTCCACGCAACGGCAAAATCCGTTGCCGGGCGTAGGAACCCGGTTAAGACGATAGCGCCGACCCACGCGCTTGCGTGGTTTTTTGTCGGTGCTCGACCCCCATTTACTTGGGTACTGCTCGCCTACCTGGCGATCGGTATCTACAGCGTTATGGTGGCTCGGGCGGGGCAGCCGCAAGGCTGGCCGGTTTCTATTGTCGCCGGTATTCCTACCCCCGTTCGGGCTACCACCATGAGCGTAGGAACTCTGGTCGGTAGTGAAGACCTATCGACAATAGAGGCTGCCATCATGGCTACTGTCCCCATCCCCGTTGTATTCAAAACGTTCACCTTCCTGATCACCCATGGCGTTCGTCGCCTGGCAGTCCTTCGCTATATCCGCACCATTGCCACCTCCGAGGCGCTAGCCCGAGCCAATCATGCTGACCTCCCCCTGGTGTTTGTGTCGCGTATTCCCATCGGGGGAACCACCACATGACCCCACCCTCCCATTTAAACATCCTGATTGAACAATTCGCCGACACCCTCGAGCAAACCGACCTCTGTTGCCAAGAGCGAGCGCAATTTGGCGCATTGCTCGATGCCCTGCGCATTGAAGCCACCCTCTGCCAGGAGGTGCTGTCATGACCTACTTTGCATGGGCTAACGGCAGCAATCCCCCGATTTACATCGGCCCCACCCATTCCAGAACCGGAAAGCGTTCACAGCAAGGTAGCCTGAGTGCCTTCGCCACAAGCAAAGAGAGAGGCCTGTTTATTCAGCAGACCCATGGGGCCGCGGTGGCTGTCACCGCCAAAGAGGCTCGAGCGCTCAAAGCCGGTTTAGATGACCGGTCGTTTAATGAGCTGGTTGCCGTTTTGCAGGGAGAGATAAGCCATGAGTAATCAACTGATCACCGCCCTTAATAGCCGTATGTGGCGTGAACTATCGCGCTATCCACTGCGCCCTTTGGTTCTGCGGGAGTTGTTCAAGCGGGTAACCAAGGCCCATAAGCAGCAGGGTGCGAGCAATGCAACAGGGGGTTGCCATGACTGATATCAACAAGCTGGTGGATCAGCTCGCCCAAGCCTACCTGGCTACCCGAGGCACTGAGTTTGTCCACCTTGATGTACGCCTCCCTCTGACCTTGGGCACGCAGATACTGGCCATTCACAACAACATTGTGGCTGCTCACCTTGAACATGCCGGAGCCAAGCAGGGGCTGGCTGATGCCCTGCTGATGCTGCGTCATATGGTGGTTAACGGGACACTAACCGCACTGGGGGCGCTGGTGATGGACCAGATGAACTGCGCCTTCTGCGCTGATGTGCGGCAGATGCTCAATGAGGGCAAAGACCCGATGGCAGAGCTGGCGAGCGAGTACAACGGGAGGGCGACGCAATGACCACTACACACCCGGGAGCTGTAAGCTCCCCCTCCCGTAAGGCTCCTGCCACGGCTTCGGTGGCAAACTCCTTTCTCAAGTTTGCTGATCTGCAAGATCAGGGGGTCATCGTGATCCACACCGGAGAGCAGGCCAACCGTGATGCCAATATCAGAGCCACTCTGCAGCGAGCGCACAACGACGCGCTCATGGCGGACAACCCGATAGACCCAGAGGTGGAGCCTGAGCAGACGCTTCATGTCAGTCCTGGTCAACTGGGAGAGATCACCAAGCTCTACAAAATTGCCGACAGCGATGCCACCCGAAAGATCATCGTTCACCAAGTCGGCAACCTGGCGACCGAGAAAGCCAAACGCCTGATCCTGGAGTTGCAGAAGCAGGCCCCTAACGCTGAGCTATACCAAGGCCATCAGGGCCAGAATGCCACGCAGTGGCAACTGGTGGAGGTAGTGGCGCTAGAGCAAAGCCTCAGCGCAGAAGCCAACCAGCACGAGGCACCCTGGCAAATGAGCGTGGTGCCGCTTCACCCGATGCG
The DNA here is from genome assembly GCF_000820025.1 of Aeromonas popoffii. Classification (GTDB taxonomy): domain Bacteria; phylum Pseudomonadota; class Gammaproteobacteria; order Enterobacterales; family Aeromonadaceae; genus Aeromonas; species Aeromonas popoffii. Next base: position 12,631 of record NZ_CDBI01000030.1, on the reverse strand, counting down.
TGATGACGACGCGCTTGGGAAAAATGGCCTGCCGAAGGGATTTGAGATCCAGGGTGATCGCCTCTGTGCCTGGGAGCTGGTCGGTCGAGGTGATGAGGCCCGTCGAGAGCTGGTGCCCATATCAAGCCCTGTGCGCGTGCTGGCAGAGACCGCTGATGAACATGGCCGAGGCTATGGCCGCTTGCTGGAGTGGCATGACAGCGCAGGACGCGTGCGCCACTGGGCCATGCCGGTACGTTCACTGGTCCCGCGTAATGGTGAGGAGGTCTTTGCGGCTCTGCTGGATGCGGGGCTGCCTTTCATCGAGCTGGGGAACAAGCGCAGGCTAGCCGCCTACTTGATGGCCTGTCGCCCAGAGAAGCGAATTACCTGTGTCGAGCGTACCGGCTGGCATGGTCAAGCCTATGTACTGCCTCAAGGGGCCATTGGCCCAGATGCCGAGGGGGTGATCCTGCAGACCGCAGGATACGCAACCAACGACTTCACCGAGCACGGCACCCTGGCCGACTGGCAACAGGGGGTTGCCGCATTGGCAGTGGGTAACTCCCGCCTCTGCTTTGCGCTATCACTGGCCTTTGCTGCGCCCCTACTGTCGCTGATCGGCATGGAAGGCGGTGGTTTTCACCTCAAGGGCGAGAGTACCGACGGCAAGACCACGGTGATGAAAGCGGCAGCCAGTGTTTATGGCCACCCAGATCGCTATGGCCAGACATGGCGGGCCACCGGTAACGCGATCGAGGGGATTGCCAGCCGCCGCAATGATGCCCTGCTCTGCCTGGATGAACTGGGCGAGCTCGATGGTCGGGAGGCCGGTCAGACCGCCTACATGCTGGCGAATGGCCAAGGCAAGGGCCGCAGTAAACAGGATGGCGAGCTCAGAGAGCGTAAGGCATGGCGATTGCTGTTCCTGTCCACGGGTGAGTTGAGTCTTGAGGACCATGCCGCCAGTGCCGGGAAGAGTACCCAGGCAGGGATGGAGGTGCGCACTATTCAGATCCCGAGCGATACCGGTCACCATGGCGCCTTTGAGTGGCTACATGGCCTTGAGAATGGGCGCACCTTTGCAGACACCCTGAAAGCCAACTCAGATAAGCATAACGGTACCGCCTTTCGTGCTTTTATCGAGCACATTGCCACCGATATGACGAGCCATGGACTGCAGTTGCGGGCAGATGTGAAACGACTAGCTGACGAGCTGACCCCCAAGGGGGCTGGGAATCAGGTGGGCCGGGCGATCAACCGCTTTGCACTGGTCGCAGCTGCAGGCGAACTGGCTACCAAATTAGGTGTGACGGGCTGGCCGGAAGGCGAAGCGGTTCGAGCGGTAAGGGTTTGCCTCAAGGCGTGGCTGGCAGAACGGGGGCACCTGGGCAACAAGGAGGATGAGGCAACGTTGGTGCAGATATGTGCTTTCATCAGTGCCTACCAGTATTCGCGCTTTGCTGACTGGTTTGATCCCAATCACCGCCCGGTCAACATGGTGGGCTTTCGCAGGGTCGAACCCGAAGGGGTGAGCTTTTATATTTTGCCCCTTGGCTGGTTGGAGATCACCAAAGGACGAGACCCTAAACGCGCGGCCTTTCTTTGTCTTGAGGCAGGTTATCTGCTGACCGATAAAGACAAGAAGCGGCTACAGCGACAGGTCAGATTACCCGGTCTAGGCAAGGGGATAAGGGTCTATGTGCTGGGAGAACGGGTATTGGGCGAGGAGGGTGATGACCCGGACGATTAATCACCCCAGCCAACAGGCATTAGAGTGTCACCGAGTGTGGCCCTTTTCTTTCTTGCCTCAGACGCGCACGTGAAAGAACAAACAAAAATGGTGGCTACAGTGGCTACACCATATAAAAACACCGTTGTAAGCCTTATATATCAAGGGTTGGAGGTGTAGCCACTAGCCTAATTTTTAGTGGCTACACAATGGCTACAGTGGCTACATCAAAGGATGGAGATCAGCTGTAAATAGGTTTGTAGCCACGTGTAACCACCACTTTTTTGGGTAGTGGCTACACAACAAACCCAGCAACGGCGCGGACTAGAGGGGCACTGTAGCCGCGTAGCCACTGTAGCCACCGTTTTTTTGATATATGGAGTGCGAACAGCCGATCGAGATCACTCTTTTTCGGAACTGGAGGTTTCATTGAGATTGACCAATCAGCAACGAGCAGAAGTGATCAACCTGCGCCGCCGTCATTCACTCAAAGAGGTGGCCGCTCTGACGGGCCTATCCTTGGGCACAGTGAAGGCCTCTATCAGCCGCTCAGGGCTTTTTACCGATAACCCTAAGCATCGGGGCATGTTCACCTTGCCTGTGCAACTGACGAGCACAGAGACCCTACCAGTGGCTCAGGAACTACCGCCTCAGCAGGTGGTAACCGGAGACCAAGATATTGATGCCCTGATCTGGTTACGCCAGGTGATAGAGACCGGTGACCCTGGCCGCATTGCGCAAGCCATGGAAGCTGCAGAGCGGATCACCGCCCCACTCGATGAACTGGAAACACGATACGGAAAATGGCTGGTGCTCCGTGCCGGGCATGTCATGGCGGGCCTTGGCAGTATCGGCTTTGCCAATCTTGATGATCTTGCCGACCGGACTATGGAGCGGCGAGCCAATGAAGCAGAGGCCATGAAGCGGTTCGGTGATGCTTTGTGGAATGATACTCAGGCAGAGGCATTTTGCCTGGAGGCCCTGCGCACCGTAGAACAAGTGAAATGGGATTACCCACCAGAGCGGGTGGCCGAACGGTTCAAGGCCCTGCCTGAGCTGATGCCGCATACCCTGAGTGACTGCCTGCACGAGCTGACCTACTGGGATGATCTCTACCGCCTGCGCCGGGCCTCAGATAGCAGCGGCGATTACGAGAACAGCATGGCGTCGAATGCCCGAGAGTGGTTTGTCTTTGGCCTGTTAGCCGAGCTGCGGCCACGAGCCCGAGAAGAAGCCAAGGAAACGCTCCGGTACTTGATGGATAGCGAGCGCAACGATATGCCAGAGATGGATCAGATTTTGGAGAATCTAGTCAGTTAACCCTCAAAATCATTTTTAAGTGCAACATCAAGCACAGATATATCATTGAGTGGATTCGATAGTTCCTGAATGCATCCTGTTGGTGTTAATGTGTTGTTCATCACTATGGTGACCTTTAGGAGTGAGGAAATGCAAAACGAAAATGATAAAATGGCTTTAGCTGTACTGGATTCCGCTCAATTAACTCGCATTGAAGCTGTACATAGAGGGTTTTTATACCAGCATTTGTATGCAGTTGGCTGTCTATTATTGGCGCCTAAGCTTGCTATAGATATAGTACAGATTGAACTTGATGAGGATATAGAGCTTGTTGCTGGGGGACGACATATTTATGTGCAGGTCAAAACTCGTTCTAACGCGATAATACCCAGTGATATTGATGGAGCTCTGGGGCGCTTCGAACTAATACGAAAAGAACATAATGAGAAGAGACGCAAAGGAGAAGCTTTATTTGTTATCGTGGCCAACCAAGCACCTGGTCCTAAACTTCAGAAAGCAATCGATGAACATCAACTGCCTCCTGATGTTTTTTTCCTATCCCCACATTCTCCTGCAGAGCCTTTTCTGGATCTCCCACCCGCCTGGTTGACGCTGCTTGATGCTGCAACTTGGTGTGTCACTGAAGCGGAAAAACTGAATTTTTCGATGTTATCTCCAGAATCCTTAGTGTGGAAATTAGCAGGGCTGGTACAACTTGCCGCTACGGGAAGCGTCCTAAACAGAGAACACTTATTCCACGCAAACGATCTTCCAGCATTATTTGAACAGTTAATAGTTCAGCTACAGGACTTCCCCACACCTCCAATTTTATATAGACCGCAAAAAATGGAGCCGTCACTTACATCTGAGGCCCATGTCCGTATCATTTGTGGTTTATCTGGTGCAGGAAAGACAGCGTGGGCGGCACAAGCAGCAGTACATTGTACGGATTTGTGTGCTTACTATGATGTAGGTGACCTGCCGGGACCCGCATTAGCAAGCACACTGGTACGTGAACTAGCTGCAAAGTTTGCAAGCAAAGATCGGGATGGCTTGCGCAAGATCCTTCTTCCTGGTTCCAGTGGTTATGAAGCTCTCAGAACGTTCGACTCATTCTTAAAACAGCAGAACGTCACACTGTTGCTGGTATTGGATAATGCGCATCGAATACCTGTAGAGAACCTGCGTAATGTCCTGAATGCGGCGACCAACATACGCTTTGTCCTGCTATGCCAACCCCATGACAATGTTCGTGAACTAGAAGCTGTGTTGGATCTCCAGCGCGAAACGCTCCTAGGTTGGGACATTGATACAGTGGCCGCTGCAGTGGATGAACTGGGCGGTTTTGGCACAGCCCTGGGATATGAACAACTGAGAGCCTACACAGGGGGTCTACCGCTATATATCCAAAGCGCATCCAAGATTGCAGTCTCAGGCTACCATGGTGACATCGACGCACTTTGCGCCGAACTTCAACAGCAAGAGAATAGTGTTGAGACTGCACAGGAAGTGATTCTTACACGTGTTTATAGGGCATTAGACGAATTAGTTCAAGACTCCCTAGCATTATTTAGCTTGGCTGACGTAGGGTTAAGTCGTGAGGAAGTTTCTGAGCTCCTAGTTAAGTCCCTTAATGTTTCAAAAAGTGCTGCAGCTATACTAATAAAAAAAATGCGAGTCACGGGTAATATAGAAATATTTGGCAATCAAACAATGAAAGTCCATGACGCCATAAGAGCATTAGGTCTACAACATCTGGAGCTAATGAACCCTCAGGTGACTAACAATGCATTGTTAGCTTTAAGGGACCTGTTGATCACAAGTCTTCATGAAACTCGCGACACTTCAAGGTTCTCCTTGTTAACGCAGGTTTTCATCAGGCTCAACGATGCCATGGCGCTTATTTCTCTTTCAGGTGAGGAACTATTTCATGAAATGGGAATCACTGTAGACATAATGGCAAGCCTTGAAAACGCATTAAAATCAGATGCGTTGGACCCTGTTCATAAATTCTGGGCTTTAGATGGAATTATTTTTTCTGAATTTAGGCAAGGGAATTTTGATAAAGCTTATCAGCGATTTGAAGCTATGGAGGTGCTACTCGCAGAGAATGAGCTTGGCCATAGCGAGGAAATTGCCTATGTAATGAAGAAGATTTTGTTTTTAGCCGATGTTGGTAATGCCAACGAAGTTGAACAGCTTGTGAAAGATTTTCGCTACAAACTACCAGATACCGATCATAAACGTATTTTTGACTATAACTATGCAATTGCTCTGTGGAAGCTGAAGAAACACAAAGACGCAGAGGTTTTGTGTCAAGAAATAATAGGCGATTATTATCGTATAATCGGAATTAATCCTGATGATGTAATAGGTAAAAATGCAGATGTGTTGTGGGAGATAATAAATAAGACAGAAAATGTACAAGAGCATATTAAACATCTTGCAGATGCCCTTGAGCTTTACGCTAGAACCCTGGATGCTCAGAGGAAAATATCTCCATTCGCTCGTATTCATTCTATGAAATTTTACAATATGGTTCAGGCTGCAGACTCTATGGTTCGGGTAGGACAGGATCTGGCTGATGATTTTGTTGCTAGAGAAGATTATGTAGGTGCTCGGGAGGTCATGGAACAGCACGTGCTGCCAGTGGTACATAGAGAAGGTCTAGTGAATCGATTAATTCAGGTCCGAAGTCAGTATGCGGTAATACTTGCCCTTTGTGGACAACACGATGAAGCTGGCGCGGAAATGCAGCTTTTGGCACCTTATATTGAAGGACTAACTGGAGACCAACGGACGGAAATTGAAAACCAGTCAAAATACATAGCCCGGCTAGCCTACCAAGCTAGACTTGCCACTCCGACTAGGCCCATCACTCAGAAACCAAAATCTGCAGTTATAGGCTTATTTGGGAGAATTGGCAGAAATGAGCAATGTCCTTGCGGTTCCGGTCTCAAATTTAAACGGTGTCACGGAGTATGACGAGACTCTTGCAAGGAATGCAGCCTGTAATTACTAGACATTCAAGTGATGTAGCCGAGTTCTGTCACGTGGTCGCCCGATAATTGAAAGGACCTAGAAAGAGATGAAAGAACATCCATTTACTCGCCCAACTATTGTAGCTGCAATCGAACTTCTTGGGATAACACTGACTCAGGCAAAGTTCGATCTACTTACGGTACGACTGGGGCTAGACGAGAATATTGCCCAAGGGCCCTAGAAAAGTGTTATGGCAAAGAGTGCCTTACTGGCACGTATCGTGAACCAGCGCGCGACAGAGATCGTCAGCACTCTAGACGGCACGGTGACTCTAGCAGAAGCCGCGGTACGCGAGGCGGTGAATGTAACCAGATCATCTAACTCAAATGGAGCGCAAGATAGACTGCTAAGAGGGCTAGCACTTGATGGCTATGTTGTGTCTTGGGATCCTGACACACAATCGCCATTACTTCGCGCAGCATTGCCTGGTGAAATTGATCTTCCTGCAACCGATGACGAAATTCATTAATTGCTAAAGCAATTCGGTTTCACCATGCCATTAGGACACTTGGATCAAGCAATTGACGCACATACGCGTGGCGATTGGGCCGCGGCAAACAGTCAAATTCGTACCTACTTAGAAGGCTTAATCAGTGAAATTGCCTCGAACATTGATCTGCAGAAGGCTACCGAACTATCCTCAAGCGAGAATCATCGAGCTTGGCTTGCAGGACAAGGTTTTCTGTCCATCAGCAGGAATGAATGGACTAGTGATGGAAAGAATTACCTGAATGGTTTGTTCAAGATGCTTCATACCGACGGATCGCATCCCGGCCTCTCAGACGAAGATCACAGTACTTTTCGACTGCACCTTGGACTTATAACTGGTCGAGTCTTACTTCGCCGCCTTAACAACGGTACCTAAAGGTGGCCATTCTGACTGATTCCAAATAGATGAATAAGGCGCGAAGTGTATTGGGTTCAGAGGGTATATCTGGTTGACGTTAATCGGACCGCATGATTTGGGAGGCATGCTCTAACCTAAGTCAGCTATTATCCTCGCTGCCACCTGGTGGGCTCTGTTCATGCGGCGCCATTCCCTGGCCATTAGCTGTGCTCACCAGGTGGCTCTCTACATCAACAATGCCGTGGTTTCCCTGACACAACCCATGCTTCATCGCTCTGATAGCGGCAACTCCGAGCCTAACTCGACGGGGCTCCGTTACACCCGGTACCGCCACTGGCCGCAAACTCCGCGCTTAAACCGGTAAGGTAGTAACGACTCGTCACATTTGCGCAATTGCCCTAAACTGAAGCGCTTCATCATTGCACTGGGTCAGTATCCGTCTTAGGCTGTGCTGCGCGATAGGCGTCCATGATCGGAGCCCAAGCCATACCACTGGGAGGGGGATATTGCTTGTAGGCATCCGTGTAATCTTTGTCAAAACGTGCCCAAGCATTTTTAAACTGACTGGATAGAGGGTAACGTTGATCATAAGGGTCATCAGTAACCTCTTTAGCAATCCCCCTGGCCAGCAAGATATCAGGCTTCACTTTGGCGTTGGTTAAAAATGCTTCCACATAGCCGCCTGTGGCCATACCTAAGCCAATGTTATCGCGACGTACCTCACGCCATTCATCCCTCACCTTGATGCGATAAGGTTGCGCAATCATGCGTTCCAGTTCTGCTGGCAAGGCTAGGCTAATGCGATAGCGCTTTTTATCATGGAATGAAATCCACTCTACCTCTACCTTATCAGGAGCGGGGTGAATATCACGACGCCCCTTGCCAATGCGCCAGCGATAATCTTTGGCCTTAAGAGCTTTAGGGCCGACAAAACCGGCAGAACCATTGGTCGAGGCATCCACCAACTTACCTTGACGATAAAAGAGTACCTCCGTCACCCATAACTCATCAGCGTTCGAACCCACCATATGGCGCCAGTCCAGTTGTTTGAGGTCTGTGGGGGCAGCTTGGCAGGCTGCGACTAACGGCAACAGCAGCAATAAGAGTATCCAGCGCATTAATAACCTCCCTTTTCATTACCCGTCAGCTTGCGGATCTCTTTGTCACCAACCCTATTGGGCTTGTTGACTAACCCGGTATCTGCGCTGTAGTGCAAGTAACTCAGTCGCAACTTTTGGTACATCTCGTCAGGTAAGCGTCGAGCCAAGTTGATCACCTCTCCGCGCCGTTTGGCCGCATCAACCCAGAGTTCATCGAGTTTTGCCAGGTTCACTGTGGGGTATGAAAGAGCGCTGTTCATCATCAAATCCCGTCGAGTGGGGTCCCACTCTATAAATGGCGCTCCAGCATCCCGCGCCGCTTCCACCATCATGTGCAGCGGTATGCGTGAATATTCCCCCTCCACCACCCGGTGCAGAACCACATCGACGCAGATATTTCTATGCCCCCCAGATTGACTGCCCGTGATCGGCCCCAGAGCCCTGGGACGCACATTCAGATAACCAAGCTGAGTGGCATCACTATGGCTAGCCAGAGACACAACGCCCTTGCCCCAGCCTTGCCCAGCCCGCATCTTGGCATAAGCACTGGCATCGCGATATGCTTGGGCATCGATGGGATGAACATGTGGCATCGCATCGGTATTGAAGGTCGCGATCACGCAGTTTTCAGTGATCAGCGGTGATGCGTAGTTGGGATCACGCAAACTCCAGCGGCTGTAATAGCCGCCACCGATATCAGAGTGGGCGCCGGGAATAATCACTTCGGTAAAATTCTCCGCGAGTGCGGTGCCTGCGGCATCGTCGGTGATACGGGTCAAGTCAAAGTGATAGCGCCACTCGTCAGCCGCCACAATATGCACCACTCGTTCAGCACAATCAGGGGTCAGCGCCACATTACGTTTACCCCACAGATAGGAGCTGACCACGGTATCAAATAACCCGACAAACTGAATACGCACATCATCGCGGCTGGCCCAATCAAAGCCGGTCTTCAGGGGGATATCGGGGTCAGCAGCCATGGCCTCCACCAGTGGGTGGTCCCCTTTCTTATCGATACGGTTTACAAACTGGCGAGCAGCAGAGGCGCCCCGGCTAAAGCCAAAAACATCGAACTCGACCTTATGGATGCACTCAATGGTGGGCAATATGCTTTCAAGTTGTTCTTTTATCTCCGCAACAATTTGAGTACGACAAGCCTCTTCGACACGGGAAGCGCTGGAGGTCTGGCCCTTATCTGCCCCCAACCCTGCTGTGGCGTCATCCTCACCTTTGGCAGTGCCAATACCTTCAACATATACCGCTACTGTCAGCTCTGTTTCGGTTGGCCGTCTATACAGTTCATGTGCCTTGCCAATATTGGTGACGTCGTTTTTCTCGCTGTTATTAAGATCATCAGGCAACGCCCCTTCAAAACACTGCTCCAGCAATACCTGCTGCTCTTCCGGGCTGCATTGCGCCAAGGCGGTCTCCAATGCACTTTTCCCTTCCCTGTGCTTGAAGGTGTTGTTGGCGGTGCCATCAAAGAACACCCCGATACGCAGGGTGGTGAGCTGATAGCCCTTCACTTCAATCACGTAGGAGTGCTTGGTGATAAAGCGCGGTGGTTGGGCCCCGGCTTTGTGCGCTTCCGGTAGCGGCTGTTCTGGGTCGCTGAGGCAGAGGTCGCCGGTGGTCACTTTGACATGCTCGCGCTTCACGTCGCAGTGCCCCCAAAATTTCTCGGTGTAGGCGGGAACCTGGCTGGTTTCGCCCTCTTTCAGGGCTTCACGGGACTGAGCAACTTTGAGCCAAGGTTGGGTCTCCAGCTTGACCGTCACCGGCCCCACCGCAAAGCCTTGTACCAGGGTTGGACCGTCTTTCAGGGTCACGGTTTTGCTGGTGCCGGTGGCATCGGTCAAGGTGGCTTTTTGCCCCTTGAACGAGCGGCTCTGTTCATCGCGAACGTCTATCTCAATCCAGCAGTTGTTCTTCTCGCAGGGGATGCAGTGGGCACTGATAGCCATTACACGGCTCCTATCAAGTCAGGGTGTTTGTTCAGCCAGTTATTCACCTGAGCCATTTCGTCGTCGGTCAGCATCAATGGCGCTCTGATGGCATCTAGCGCCATGCTTGCCTGCAGTGTGAGAGCGCCAGCCACCACGCCATCAAGGACGTCACCTGCCAGCCCAGCTTGATTGGCCTGCTTGAGGACGGTGGTAATGGCGGCTTCCGGATTGGGATGACGCACCATCATATCCTCCATCCGTTGCCAGAAGTGGCGAGAGAGGATGTAGGCGTGACGGCTTTCGTCATACAGCGGCGTCAGGTGGTGAGGCTGAATGCGCAACCAGGGGGCTTGGCGGGGAGTAAATTCGGTATCAGGTGTGCGCTGCCACGCACTGTCGTTGGCCCACAGGCTTGAGCAAGGCCCCAGTACATCATCGAGCTCCTGCTGACTCATGGTGGCCAGCATCTTGGGAAAGACTCGATTGTCGGCATAACGCAGCCACATCACCTCACCTTCGAAGGCCACCTCAATCAGGCTTTGCCAGTGCTGCAGGACGACGTCGATAGCAGCATCGCTAGCGACATATACGCCCCCCAATTGAGGGTGAGCGGCAATAAACTCGGGAGCGGGGTTGGGCAGTAGCCAAGGGCCTTGTTCGGCTTGGTCTGCAAAAGCGGTACCGGCAAACAAGGGGATGGCATTAGCACCGCCCTGGTTGCAGTAGTCCGCCACTGCAGAGGTATCTAGCGCGGCATCGACGATGGCAAATAGTTGGCCGGGATGTTGGCTACGCCACTCTTGAAAGGTCATGCCTTACCTCCCTGAGCAAAGGGGCAGGGTTTCACCAGCGGTGCCATGGACTCCATGCTTTTTTGAATGGCGCTTGCCGGGATAGTCGCTGGTGGAGCGGGTGGTACTTTGACCACCCCCGGCAAGCCCGGCATTTGGCCCGCCCAACCGGAGCCCGAGCCGGGACTGCCGCCTGAGTTCATCTTGATAGTGGGACCAACCAGCGTCACCCCACTGGGGTCTACCTTCACAAAGCTACCGCCGACCTTGAGCGTCAGCTCGGAGCCTGCTTCCAGCACAATCTTGTTACCGGCCTTGATGTGGACCTCTTGGCCAGCCTCAACCAGCAGCGACTGGGCCAGCTTCTGGTGCAGAGAAGCATCGACCGTGAGGGAGTAATCCGCCTTGATGTGGTCGCGCTTCTCACCCTCCACCGTCAGGTGGTCGTTGGCCTTGATGCGGGTCACCCGCTCGTTGTCGATGTCGGTGTGCTGGTCATGCTTGATATGCCAAGCAGCGTCGTTCTCTATCAGCACGTTCAGGTCTTTCTGACCGTGGATGTAAATCTCTTCCTGCCCCGCCTGGTCTTCAAAACGCAGCTCGTTGAAGCCTTCCCCCTGATGGGTCTCGGTGCGCAGCACTGTGCGCGTCTTGTTGGCTGGCAGCTCGTAAGGCGGTCGGTTGGTGGCGTGATAGGTGCGGCCCGTCACGATGGGCTGGTCGGGGTCCCCTTCCAAAAAGCTCACGATGACCTCGTGGCCGATGCGCGGGATCGCCATCATGCCGTACTGGCCACCGGCCCAGCCCTGACTCACCCGCACCCAGCAGGAGCTCTGGTCGTTGGAGCTGCCGTAGCGGTCCCACGGGAATTGCAGTTTTACCCGGCCATGCTCGTCGCAGTAAATCTCCTCCCCTTCCGGGCCCACCACTATCGCGATTTGCGGGCCATCCACCATCGGCTTGTGGGGCATCTCGGGACTGCCCATACGCGCCCGCCAGGTGGTGCTCGCTTTCACTACGCCAAATTCGTTGTGGTAAACGGTCGGGCCGCTGCCGCCCTCTTCCTCCAGCGCCTGTGGCTGTTCGCCGGTATGGCTGATACGCACAATTTGCCAGTCGGTGTTGAGGCTGTCGTTCGGGTGTTCGGTCAGCGAGAAGCTTTGCCCCGGCAAGAGGGCTGCGCTGTTGGACTTGCCACTGCCGCTGACCGCGTCATTGCGCAGGGCATCGAGCCGGTGCTGGGCAAACGCCTTGCCACTGCCGTCCTGCTTGTAGCGGCCCGGATAGTCAAAATGCTGGTAAGTGTCGCGCTGGTGCTCGAGCTCTGCCCCCATTTTCTTCTGGGAGAGGCCATAAGCCGGGGTCTTGAAGCTGTAGTCCTTGAGCTCTACCTCTGAGGGGCGCACCGATTCGCGGTAGTGGAACTGGCGCACATAGGCGCCCTGTTCCAGCGAACGGTTGCCGAGGTTAAAGAAGAGCTCAGGGCCAGCGGTCAATGCAGCTGCATCGTCGGCAAACACGATGCGATGCTTGCCTGCTTCAAATTCGTGGAAGTAGAACAGCCCCTCTTCGGCAGCGAGGCGGTTAACAAAATCGAGGTCGGTCTCGCGGTACTGCACGCAATATTCGCGCTGGGCGTGCTCGTTTTTCAGGGCAAAGGCGTAGTCGGTGATGCCGTGTTCTTGCAGCAAAATGGAGAGGATTTCATCAGGCTTCTGTGCCTGGAAGATACGGGAGTTTTGGCGAAGGCCCAATCGCCACAGCGCAGGTTTGACGTGCAGCTGATAGCGGGTGCGGCGAAAGCCGCTGTCCCCTTGCGCAAAGTCGCTCACTACCCCGCATACCCGGCGTTGCAGCTCGCCGTGGTACCACACCATCAGCTCGCAGGGCTGGTC
>NZ_CDBI01000029.1 GCF_000820025.1 Aeromonas popoffii | reverse complement strand
CTAAATAACTGATCCTAATAGTGCTACACCTTCGCTGTGCCATAGCCATTCCCGGGGAAAGGAGACACGGTATCCATGAAGTGTTTCACTCGAGCCAGCAGGTTGGCCATTCCTCTGCATTGATGATTGCGGGTGATGGTTTCATGTAACTTGTGCCACAGCCGTTCGATGTGATTAACCCAAGGACTGTAAACTGGCTGGAATACCAGGCAGAACTTGGGATTCTTCTTCAACCATCGCTCGGTCTGCTTGCTTTTGTGAATGATGTAGTTATCGAGGATCAGCGTGATGGTTTTGGCTCGTCGGTAGTGGTGACGCAGCTTTTCCAGCATGGCGATAAACAGCGATGAGTTTTTCTTTATCCCGCTGACGTAAAGCACTCTTCCGTTGCCTGCATGGAGAACGCCTGCCAGGTAATGTTTGGCGTTCTGTCCCGGTGTGACAACCCGCTTTTGCTGCGCTCTGAACATCCAGTCGGCCCCTAATTTGGGATTGAGGTCTATATCGACTTCATCCTCATAAAACACTGGATTAGCGGCATCACAGCGGGCCAGCGCAGCGTCGATACTCGCCATTTTCTCCTGATAGGCTGGGTCTTTTATCCGCAAGGTCGGCACGGGCCTGCGCCAGACAATACCCATACGAGGTAACCATCGACGAAGTGTGGAGGCGGCCACATTGAGCCCTGTTAACCGATTGATTTTGATAGCCAATAGTTCGGTACACCAGCGGCTGCGCTGATAACCAAAATCTTGCGGAGAAAACTGCATGAGCAGCACCAGTAAGGTGACTATCTTGGCAACAGGCAAGACCGGGGCACGGCCAGCCGGTAAGGCTTCTAGCGCATCTATGCCTTCATCTCGATACCACCGAAGCCAACGGCCGATGGTCGAGCGAGCAGCGCCGGTAAGGTGATGAACATCAGTGACCGTGCGTCCTTCATGTAACAGCAAGATGGCCATCAAGCGACGAGCATGCCCTTTATCACGGGTGGCATGGATAATTTTGTGAATGCGGCGCCGTTGTGGTCGTGGCAGGGGTGGTAGGATAGGCATCAACTCAGTCCTTTGGGTGTGGCTTGTTTTGTTTGGCGACTAATGAGATCGCACAAACTGGACTGAGTTCCCTTCCTCCGGTGATCTACTATTCGGAACAGCTATTTAG
>NZ_CDBI01000028.1 GCF_000820025.1 Aeromonas popoffii | reverse complement strand
ATATCATGTTTGTTGTGGTACCCCAAGTGGTACCCCAAACAGGGGGGAGAGAATGCTATGGCAAGAAAACCGGTAACTCAGGATCGAGAGATCCCCTCATTGATTTTGCAAGGGGAGGCTTCGATTACCCGCTATGCGGTGAAATCTCCCCATGGCGGTGGATTAGCTATTGAGGTTAGGGCAGGGAAGAGCAAGCGGTTTGTCTATCGTTATCGGATTGCTGGCACTCAGGCGACAGTTGTTCTGGGTAATTACCCAGCGTTGTCGTTGGCGCGAGCCAGGCTTGAGCATGCAGAGCTGGCTGCCTTGGTAAAGAAAGGGATAGATCCACGCAAGCATGTTGCTAGTGAAAAGGCTAAAAATGAAACCGCCCTGACGATGGATGAGTTACTTGGGCGATGGCTCGAAGCGCAGCATGTTGCCCAGGCCGTCAAACCAAAGACTCTCCAGTGCCATCAGGAGCGTTGGAATCGTCACCTTAAGAAGAGCTTGGGTAATATTCGTCTAATCGATCTGACTCGTGCCCACTTGGCGCAAGCGTTAGAGATCACTCGACGTGCAACAAAAGATGAAACCCGTAAGGGGCTGGGAACGCTGAACCAGATGTTGGATTATGCGGTAGTTCACTGCCTGATCGAGGCCAACCCTGCGAGACTGTTGCGACCCAAGGATTTTGGTGCCAGTGCCGGTTCGCCAAGAGAGAGATGGCTGACAGTCCCCGAATTGCGCAGGTTATGGAAGGCGATTGACGAGGATCTTGGAAGTGGTGG
>NZ_CDBI01000027.1 GCF_000820025.1 Aeromonas popoffii | reverse complement strand
TTAGGATCAGTTATTTAGAAAAGACTGGTGATAAAGTCATCACAGGGTACACCAAGCAAGATGCTGTGGCATTCAAGGATTATCTTCTCGGCTCAGGTAAAAGCCCTGCAACGATTAACAAGTATCTCGCCAAGCTGGCTCTCCTCTTCAAGTGGTTAGCTGGACGCATAGAGAACCTATCAAACCCATTTGATGGCCTTAAGCTGCAACGAGTGAAAGAGGTTAATTCTCGGAGCAGTTACACAGATTCGGAGTTGTCCAAATACCTTGCATGGGCAAACCAACAACAGGATTTCCGGAAATGGATACTTCTTCTGGGTGCCTACTCAGGGGCAAGGGCAAATGAAATCTGTCAGCTATACGCCAGCGACATACGACAGGAGCAAGGGGTTTGGTGCCTGCATGTCAGGGCTACTCATGATGACCAAAAGCTGAAAACTGCGAATAGTGAAAGATTGATCCCCATACATTCAAAGTTAATCGAATCCGGTTTCCTAAGTTTCGCAGAGTCCCGTAGTGGTGGGAGGTTGTTCCCTGAACTGAAGTTCAGACAGGACAGTTACAGTCATTTGTTTGGGCAATGGTTCAGCAGGCACAGACCGCTTGATAAGGACTTTCACAGCTTACGGCACACGGTAGCAAGCAAGCTCAAGGCGGTGGGAACTCCCCTTCAGTTTGCTGCTGCCATCTTGGGTCACACCAACGGAGCCATAAGCTATGACCGCTATGGTGGTGGTATCCCAGTTCAGGCACTAGAGACAGCAATCAACGATGCGCTCTAGCAGGCCACTGAGCAAGAGAACGACTTTAAAATAGTCCGGACTTCTCCGAGGTGTTCCGTCCCGTCCCGATTCGAGTTTCCCCCATAGGGGGTACTAAGGTTGGCTCAGAGAATGCGGCACGTAACTGCCCTCTACAATGAAGAAAATGAGCTGTAGTCGTGGAATTATTAGCTTCATGCTTCTGCCCTGATTGCAAGGGTTATCAGCTAATAGCGTTGTACTAAACGCACCGTTACACCCACAACGAACAATGAAGATTGTATACACCTGTGATATGCTGGCTTCCATCAACTGAATGGAGGCTTCACCTTATGAAGCAGTACATAATCTATCATCGCGTATCTACCAAAAAGCAGGGCGAATCAGGACTAGGGCTTGATGCTCAGGCAAGGGATGTCCAACTCTTCTTAGACAACTACAGCGACCAGCCCTATGAGGTACTTGAGACTGTCACAGATGTATTGAGTGGCAAGGGCGGGCTATCCAGCAGGCCAGAGCTTAAGCGAGCAGTTGAACTTGCAGAGAGGCATAAAGCCGTGCTGCTTGTTGCAAAGCTCGACCGACTATCAAGGGACGTTGAACTGATTGCGCACCTCATCAAGCGGGTAGACCTGAAGGTTGCGTGTATGCCTGCTGCTGATAAGTTTCAGCTACATCTTTACGCTGCACTGGCAGAACAAGAGCGGGAGTTTATCTCCAAGAGAACCAAGGCAGCACTGGAAGCGGCCAAGCTTAAAGGTATCAAACTTGGGGGCCTCCGTAGCGGCACAGCAGAAAGGAATGCAGGGGCAAGGCAAGCGGCTGACAGCAGGGCCGAAACCTTCAGGGCAGAGTTTGAAGAGATGAGGGGTCATGGAATGAGCCTCAGACAGATGGCGGACAGCTTAAACCGAAGAGGTATCAAAACTGCTAAAGGTGGCGAGTGGTCGGCAGTTCAGGTTAAGCGTGTAGCTGACAGGCTGAATTCAGCATAATGTTGTAAATAATACATTTCTAGGGTGATGTATTAAACTTAGCCTCCACTTTACCCTCACTGTTTATTGTAAATTTAGGGGAAGTGGCATTCAAATTAACCGGCTCATAAATTCCTTTGTTAACATTGTCGTCAGCAATAAACTTCCGAAAGGATTCACTTTCCTTTTTCTCCCATGCCAACTTAGCTTGATTTATCTCATATGCGGTTATCGCATGAGTTGTGATAAAACCACTTAAAACCACAAATGAAATAATAGCTGAGAGTTTTAATACCTTTTTGGGTATAGGCGGTATTTTCAGTGGTCGAGTATTAATAATAACTATCAGTTTCATGTAACCTCACACTGTCATTTACCTAAAATCAACAGCTTTATGCTACGGGTGGGTCTGACATAAGTCAATAGAGTCCCACGGGGGCGTGCTACGAGCCAAGGCGGATGGCCTGAGCCAGAGCAAAGCTGCCGAGAGACTGGGGCTATCCCTTGCAACCGTAAAGCGTCATTGGAACAAGTGAGCAGGGGCACGGCTAGGGGCCGCCATTGGGCCATAGACAGCTTGAGGCGGCCAGCCACTTGTCAGTGCATCAGGTGACAGAAGAAGTGCAGAGAGGGCCGTAGGCTGCTCTCGAATGAAGCACGCCACTGGCGTGCAACACCGGGTATCTGTCTGCACGTTCTACCTGTTCCCGACTGCTTGCCAGCCACTCCTCCTACCCTCCAGACAACCCTCCATCAAGCCTCCTGCCACACCCTGAGCCGTTCCATTCTTAGGCTATGCCATGACATGCCCAGAGACGAAGGCGAGCCCGGAACGTTTCCTGTGTACTACAGTATACAACCCGACGCATTGCACACAATAGATAGAGGCTGCCGAGCAGCAGCTTGAATAATGACAAATAAATATGCTCAATTACTGAATAAATGATTAAACGCACACAATAGATATGACGCTAGAAATAGACCGCATGGCCAGTCCCTGCTGGTCAGGATTCATACAGCTGAAAGACCTGCCCGATGAGGGCTGAGCTACCACTAGGTAGGCTTTCTCCATAAGCGCAATGGAGCAGCACAGAGACTTGAGCCAACCACCTGTAACAAGATGGTGGGCTCATATTGATTAGAGTTTAGAAGAGACGGCATACCCAACTTGATTGGATTGTTTGAGCGTAATGAACCGGCGCTCCTTCCTTTGGCTAATCAGTACCCAGATACAGCTACCACAGCCCAGCCACCCGCTGCAAGTTGATTGGTAACGAATATAGATGATACAGAGAATTGAGGCCCCTCTGTCACTCGCTATATTCGGGCTGTATCTGGGAGGCTTTGGTACTATAAATAATAAGAAGAGTAAGAGCATTAAACTCATATACTCTTCTTCTTTATATTTCTTTTCCCATCGTAGATGGAAAGCTATAAGTAATCTTTAGTAACCACTAGAAGTTTATATCGCGCACCTGTCATGCGATATGGAATAGCTAACAGCTTGCCATTCTCAAGAATGGTAACTCTCCATGCAAGCATGGGAAAAGAAAAGAGATATTACGATGCAAGAGAAAAGACCATAACATTAATTAGCCTCTCGGCTGAATCTGGTTGGGTGGCTATATGACTTACACACTTACTGAATTGCCATCGATAGCTGACTTGCTTGCTCGCATCGAGAAGCTAGAGGAGGAGCTGGCAAATGTATCAAACAATTAAAGTTCCCAGACACATGGCAATCTGGGAAAGCATCTGGATGAAAACAAACCCAGTTACTAGCCATGCTGATACCTTTCATGGATTCACAGTATGTGATGAGTGGAGGGAAGCTGATGGATTTAAAGCTTGGTATGATTTAAATAACGTAGATGATTATGAGCTGACTTGTGACATTTACGATAAAGATAACAAGCACTATTCACCAGACGCAGCTTTATTTGTTCCACCGCAACTAGCTAGCCTACTTAGAAATAGAGGCGCTGGATTTCCTAGTGGTGTTTGGAAACATGGGGATGATTACCATGCAACTTACTGGTTTGGGCGGCTTCACTCCCTAGTTGACTGTACAGATGAGCCAAGCGCATGGAAAGCCTATGGCCTGCACAAGCTTACACAATTTCGTGGAAAGATAGCTGATGAGCTATATGACCACATAGAGAGTCAAATTAAATTAGGTATTCGATAAGAATCCGCAACTATAAGGGGCCCAAATATGGCTATCAAGATTACTACCCCAGAAGCTGCTATTGCAGAGAAAACTGCCGCATCCAGCAAGCCTGCAATTCCTGCCCGTATGACCAAGGATGTTTATCAAGAGATGATGACTCACCCTGCATATAAGGCCAATGCTAACTTTGCTGAAAAGATTGATGCCGTTCGCCGCAACTCCATCAGCATGGAACAGCGGGAATATCAAATTCAACTTCAGGACGCTGCTCTCGGTCAACATAACCTGCGAGGTGGCAAGTAATGGGCATCACTGGAGATAAAATTGGCAAGAGCGTCCAGCTCTATTCCGTTTCTGGTGCAACTACTGCCCTAGTTACCGAGGCGAACCTCAAGAGTGCCACGCACCCTATCAATATCAAGCACCTGTCTGGCAAGTACGAGGGTTGCTATGTGGCCGTCAGGCTAGCTTCAGGCAAAATCTCGCTGGCTATCGCTCAGGGTGAAGCACCTACCGCGGCATGGTCGATTGTCAGCTTGGCAGCTACAGATGTCGCCCCCGCCTGATAAGGGTCGCCAGTGGCTCAACAAGGCCAAGCAGTTACTGGCCCTTGCCTTTGCATGGTCGAGGTTTCCCCTGCTCGCATACCCCCTCTGGTGGGCCTTACAGCGTATTTCGGACAATGCATGAATCCTTGTGTACTGGAGTACACAAAACTATTAAACACGCACAATCGAACAGGTATCAGAAATCAAATTCGTGATGCTTCGCTGAATAACGGAAAACCATTTCAAATAGAAGAAGACTTCCCTGACGATTTGCCAGCATGCATAATCAAGATGGTAGGTATAGCGAGCACAAGATGGGGTGTCAGAGGCAAACAGCTTTTACCAGAGACCAATTTGGGGCTTCGAAATATCTACCTCATTGCAGCACAGCAATATATTGAATACTGCAAATCGCAGACATAACCAAGTTAAGCAATACCCCCCCTGCAACTCAGGCGCTCAACTCGCATCTGGGTTTTCTTATTCCATTTATTCAAGGAGACCGCACATGTCCTTTATCAATCTCGACCACAACACCCAGAAGCAAGTAATCATCAGCATCCTGAATGCTAACCGAGCAGATATTAAGTCTGAGGTACTCGGAAAAGATTCCATGTCTATCGCTTCTTCTCTCTCCCCTATTGAGCTGCGCCATGATGGCGTTAACTTCGACCGCAACACTGTAGTCGATACTCTTGATTTCGAGATTCGTTGCCTACAGGTGACTGGCAAGTACAGCCATGATTCTGGTTTCCTGCCGAGCACCGAAGGCAAGACCCCTTCCCAATGGCTGATTGAGCTGGTAGCCCTTCGCCGTAAAGTTGATGGCTTTACCAAGCCTGCCCGCACAATTGAGGAATGTGACCAACCCGCTGATAAGCGATTCGTTGAGCAGTTCGCTGGGTGGCGAGCACCGTTGCTTGTATCCCTGCACCCCACTTGGGCATCTTCTGTTTACAAGTGGCTGGCTGATGGCTCCGAATCTGATTATGCAAAGGTTCTTCGCTTCGATGCCGAAACACCAAAGCAGGCCCTCGCTGACCTTAATAAAGCTGCGGAAGCCAAGAACCCTGTTGCCGCTCATCGTCTGGTGACTACTGCCATGCACTCTGTGCGCCTGAGCCCTGCTGAAATTGAAGCGAACTATGCAACCATCAAGGCAGCTAGCATCACCCAGCCTGTCTACATGGAAGTTGAAAGCCAACTGTTCGGCATTGTAGGCACCCAGCAACTGCAAGTATCCCTTGCCAAGTATCTGGGCATCGACACCGAGAGCAAGTTGGGCCACCTGAGAGAGACTGTCTTTGCACAGAACAAGGCGGACTTTGATGCACTGGTGCAGAAAGAGCTTGATGACGAACGCAAGGCAGCAGAAGCAGCAGCCCGCCAGTCAGAGATTGAACAGGCTATGTCACTGTCTGAGAAGCTGGAGAAGGCCCGAGCTGCCGTAGCCGCTGGAACAGCAACCAAAGAGGAACTGGCCCTGTTCATGGCTAATTCCTGATTATGGTAACAGTAACCCAAATCAAGGGGGCGCTTTCACTGGCACCCCAGTTTGCTAGGGGCGGTTCTGGCTTGGTCTGGCTAACAGGCCCACGATGCGGACAGATGGCAGGGACAAAAACGAACCACGGTTACTATCAGGTTAAGTTCAAGGGTGAGCGCCTATATGCTCATCAGATTGTTGCCATGCTAGCGGGCCTCAAGGACTGGAGATCACCAAGACGTGAGCCACTGAGATTTTGCATTGACCATCTAAACGGAATTAGGGATGACAACAGACCAAGCAACCTTAGGGTGGTTACATATCGTCAGAATGCAGCCAATCAACGGTGCTACCGAGAGGGCAAGCTAATAGGTGCATGGTTTGAGAAACGAACGAGAAGATGGCGGTCACAGATAAGGGTGAAGGGTAGCCGGATTTGTTTAGGGACTTTCCCAACAGAGGAAGCTGCACACGGTGCTTATGTGAAGAAGTTAGGGGAACTTGGCATGACCTTAGCGAGCTGATAATCTTTGCTGGTCATCCACACAAGTTGGATCACCTAGCAGATATACATGCTAAGTAATTGATATATAAAGAAAGGTGGTGGCCCCACCAGCCGCATCCCGGCACTCGAGTCCCCCGCCTTGGCTGCTACCTTCCGGTCCTGACCAGGTTGACGAGTTATCAATGCGAGAGGACCAATGGGGCCACCGGCGACGAGAATAGCAAAGTCCCGTTTCATTGCAATGGCTTTCTACCGAGGGACGAACCGTTTGCCTTATTTTTCAACAATCTGCCGAATGAATCAGCTAAACAGCATGAACTTGGCCCCCACCAGCAACATCAGCAGGGCGAACGCCTGCTTGAGCCGTTGCGGGGAAAGTCTATGGGCAAGCCTTGCCCCCACACGGGCAAACTGGGTGCTGGTGAGCACTATGCCGAGCAGGGCGGGCAGGTAGATGAAACCCAGGCTCCATTCTGGCAGCTCGGCATTGCCCCAGCCGGCATAGAGGTAACTGAGGCTGCCCGCCAGGGCGATGGGCATGCTGCAGGCGGCAGAGGCCGCTACGGCGCTGCGTATCGGCACGCTGTTCCAGCTGAGATAGGGCACGGTGAGCGAGCCACCGCCGATGCCAAATAACGCCGACATCCAGCCGATAACGGTGCCCGCGATGCCGGTGCCGACAGGCCCCGGCAGGTGCCGCTCCGCCTTGGGCTTGAGGTTGAGCCCCATCTGCAGCGCCATGGTCCAGGCGAAGCAGCCGATGATGATGTTGAGGGTGCTGGCGCTGAGCAGGTTGGCTGTCATGCCGCCAAGCCAGGCGCCGATCAGCATGCCGGCCCCCAAGCGGCGGATCACCACCCAGTCAACCACACCGGCCTCCTGATGTGCCCGCAATGAGCTGAAACCGGTGAAGATCATGGTGGGCAGCGAGGTACCCAGTGCCAGATGGGTAATGATATCGGGGGGGACTCCCTGAGCGTGAAAACTGAGTACCAGCACGGGCACTATGATGAGACCGCCGCCGATCCCGAACAGCCCCGCCAGCATGCCCGCGAAAGCACCCAGCAGCAGATAACCCATAAACAGCATAACAATTCCTTCCGAGGCGGCGCCTGACCATCCAGGCCAGAACGCGCATAAAAAAAGAGATGGCCCTTGGGCCATCTCTTCATTGTGCCGGTTAACTCAAGGGAATGGTACCGTCCATGACCTTGTAGAAGGCCAGTACGGCGCACCCGAGCAGTGCCGCCGTCATCCCCTGCTCCAACCGGTTGAGGCCGCGCAGCCCGTGGTGCTGACGCGCCTTCCAGTAGATGAAGATGCCGGGGCTGTAGAGCAACGCCACCAGCAGCAGATACTCGACACCGGCGGCATAGACCAGCCAGCAGCCATAGAGAGTGGCCATCAGTGCCAGCAGCAGGTCACGCTTGCGCTGATGGGGCTGGCCCTCATAGGTCTCCCCTTTCAGCGCCAGCTTGAGGCCATAGGCACCGGAGAAGACATAGGGCACCAGTGCCGCCGAGGTGGCAATGTTGACCAGCGCCAGATAGGTGCTGCTCTGGAAGTAGATGATGATGAGGAAGGTCTGCACCAGGCAGGTGGAGCACCAGAGCGAGACCTTGGGCGAGCCGTTCTTGTTCTCCTTGGCAAACCAGCCAGGGAAGACCCCTGTCTTGCCCGCGATGTAGGGCACTTCCGCCGCCAGCACAGTCCAGCTCAGCAGGGCCCCCATCACCGAGATCACCAGACCTATGTTGATGAGCCAGGCGCCCCAGGGGCCCACGACGGCTTCCAGGATCATGGCGGTGGACGGATTCTTGAGGGCGGCCAATTGTGGCTGACTCATGACCCCCAGAGAAAACAGGGTCACCATGACGTAGAGTGCCAGCGCACCGAGCAGTGCCAGCACGGTGGCACGACCCACATCCTTGCGATGGCGGGCACGGGCGGAGACCACCACGGCCCCTTCGATACCAATGAAGACCCAGAGCGTCACCTTCATGGTGGACTTGACCTGATCCATCACAGATCCCAGCTCCACGTTGTCCTGGCCCCAGATATCCAGGGTGAAGGTTTGCATGTTGAAGGCAAGCAGGATGGCCACACAGAACACAATGAGCGGCACCATCTTGGCGATGGTGGTGACTATGTTCACCAGGGCCGCGACCTGGATCCCGCGCAGCACCAGGGCGTGCACGGACCAGATGAGGATGGAGGCGAGCGTGATGGCCACGGGGGTGTTGCCGTCGCCGAAGATGACATTGTCCGGGGTATCGAAGAAGTAGCTCAGGGCGCTGAACACGACGATAGCGTAGGAGACGTTAGCCAGCAGCTGGCAGAGCCAGTAACCCCAGGCGGCGTTGAAGCCGATGAAATCGCCAAAACCGGCCTTGGCATAACTGAAGATACCGCCATCGAGATCCGGGCGGCGCATGGAGAGATTCTGGTAAACCAGCGCGAGACAGATCATGCCAAGACCTGTGATGGCCCACCCCAGGGCGACGGCCCCGGCGCTGGCATGAGCGGCAATATTTTGTGGCAGACTGAAGACCCCGGCGCCGACCATGGAGCCGATCACCAGCGAGATGAGGGCGCCGAGCCCTAGTTTCTTGTCCATCTCAATCCTGTTTGATTAAGCGGCGGCTGAGCATCCGTATTCATACAGCGCGCAATATGGGAGGGGCGAAAAATCCGTACCCCGTGAAAAAGGCGGCAACTATATTGCATGACTATTCCGACCGCAATCCCTCGTACCGTCAATCATGCGCCGTCTTGACCGCGCGCAATTCTACAGCACTGACTTCAAGCGCCTGTGAGCTGGCTCAAATTAAGAAAGACCCGTTGATATTTCACATTTCCCCATGACTTCGCCCCCGTTTTTCCAGATCGGCCCTGCATGAGCATGCAGCTTGTCGTCAGGGCGTGCAGCCAGCTTGCTGACAAAAGATTCAATAAAAATGCCCCTGTGCCAGAGGCTAGGGGCATCTTCTTCACCGCCGATAAACTCAGAGCCGCAAGCCGCCATCGAGCGCTATCATGCGCCCGGACAGATAATCATTGGCGAGAATAAAATGCACGGTTTCAGCCAGCTGGTGCGCCTCCCCCAGGCTGCCAACCGGGATGGCCTGCTGCATTCTGGCCATCGCCTCCGGTTTCATCGCCGCCGTCATGTCGGTGGCAAACACCCCGGGGGCTATGCCCATCACTCGAATGCCATGGCGAGCCAGCTCCCGCGCCCAGGTGACCACCAGGGAGGCCACTCCCGCCTTGCTGGCGGCATAGTTGCTCTGGCCTATGTTGCCGGCACGGGCAATGGAGGAGATGTTGACTATCACGCCGCCCTGCCCGTCCTTGGCCATCAGGGCTGCCCCTTCCCGACCACAGAGGAAAGTGCCGGTCAGGTTGACATCGATGACAGCCTGCCACTGGGCCAGACTCATCTTCTCCACCAGCTCTCCCTCTTTCACCTTGATCAGCATGCCATCCCGCAGGATCCCGGCGCAGTTGATGAGGCCATGCAGGCCACCCAATTGTTCTTTGATCGCAGCAAAGGTCGTCTCCACCTCGGCTTCACTCGCCACGTTGCAGACGAACAGGGCGCACTGGCCATCACGACTGCGCAGCTCCGCTTCGGTCACCTCCAGATCGGTGCGATTCACATCGATCAACGCCAGTATGGCGCCCTGCTCCGCGAGCCTCAGGGCGATGGCACGGCCAAGCCCCCGCCCCGCCCCCGTGACGGCGATGACCTTCTGCTTGATATCCATGGGTACTCCTTGTTGTTAACTGAGTTGCAGCCCGCTTGATGAGGTGATGGGCACACTGCCGCAGACTAACCGGCCTGTGACGGGTCCGGCGTTTTATCCAGATAGAGCTCAACGATGCTGGAAAAATCCTTGTGCTCCTGGCCCTGCGTCGCGTGCAGGTTGAACAAGTTACGAGCCAGCGCCCCCATGGGCACGGCGCTGTGAGCATGTTCGGCCAGCGCCATCGCCAATCCCAGATCTTTGACCATCAGCCGGGTCATAAAGCCCCCCTGATAGTGGCGGGCGGCGGGCACGTTCTCCATCACACCAGGCCAGGGGTTGTAACGCTCCAGGCTCCAGTTGTTACCCGAGCTCTTGCCCATGATGGTGGAGAGGACGCCCGGGTCCAGTCCCTCCTTCACCCCGAGCGCCAGCGCCTCGGCGGGGCCCGCCATGTGGATGGCAAGCAGCATGTTGTTGCACATCTTGGCGATCTGGCCCGCCCCGAGCGCC
>NZ_CDBI01000026.1 GCF_000820025.1 Aeromonas popoffii | reverse complement strand
GTGGATGGTCGCGAAACTGCACCCGCCGCCGCCACGGATCAGCTGTTCATGAAGGATGGCAAGCCCATGGCCTTCTACGACGGCGTGGTGGGTGGCCGCTCTGTCGGTGCGCCGGGCACGGTGCGGGCACTGGCGCTGGCCCATCAGCGCTATGGCAAGCTGCCCTGGGCCACGCTGTTCGAGCCCGCTATCACCCTGGCTGAGCAGGGCTTTGTGATCAGCCCTCGCCTCGCCACTCTGCTGGCAAAAGACCCCTATCTCGCCAAAGACCCGGATGCCCGCGCCTACTTCTATCTGCCGGATGGCACGCCAAGGCCTGCCGGCAGTACGCTCACCAACCCGGCGCTGGCCCAGGTATTGAAGACCCTGGCCACACAGGGGGTGGATGCCTTCTATCAGGGACCCCTGGCGGAAGCCATGGTGACCAAGGTGCGCCAGCATCCCACCAACCCGGGCGTGCTGGCGGCGGCCGATCTGGCCAGCTATCGTGCCAAGCTGCGGGACGGCCTCTGCTTTGACTATCGTCAGAGCCAGATCTGCGGCTTCCCGACCCCCTCCTCCGGCACGATAGCGCTGGGCCAGATCTTCGGCATGCTGGAGAGCCGCAACATGGCGGCCCTCAAGCCTGTGACGACGCCTGAGGGGGGGCTGGCCGCCTCAAGCGATGCCATTCACCTCTACAGCGAGGCGGCGCGCCTTGCCTTCGCCGATCGCAACCAGTACGTGGCGGACAGCGATTTTGTCAGCGTGCCGGTGAAGGGGCTGCTGGACAAGGGCTATCTGGCCGAGCGGGGCAAGCTTATCGGTGAGCAATCCATGGGGGTCGCCCAACCCGGTACGCCGCCGCTGGCACTGGCCCGCGGCAAGGATGCGACCCCTGAGCTCCCCTCCACCAGCCACGTCTCCATCGTCGACAAGGCCGGCATGGCGGTCTCCATGACCAGTTCCATCGAGGATGGCTTCGGTTCGCGGTTGATGGTCAATGGCTACCTGCTCAACAACCAGCTCACCGATTTTTCCTTCACCTCGGTGGATGCCGCCGGTCTGCCGGTGGCGAACCGGGTGGCGCCCGGCAAACGGCCGCGATCCTCCATGTCCCCCGTGCTGGTGTTTGACAAGCACAGTGGCGAGCTCGAAATGAGCCTGGGCTCCCCGGGGGGCTCCGCCATCATCAACTACGTGGGCAAGACGCTGCTCGGCACCCAGGATTGGGGGCTGAACCTGCAACAAGCCATTAACCTGCCCAACTTCGGCAGCCGCAACGGCCCCACCGAGCTGGAAGCGGGACGCACACCGGAGAGTGTGGTAGAGGGATTGAGAGCGAGAGGCCACGAAGTGGTACTCAGCGAGCAGACCTCGGGCCTGCAGGGGGTCGAACGCAATGCTGGCGGCTGGTTCGGCGCCGCCGATCCAAGGCGCGAGGGGATTGCCAAGGGCCAATAAATGCCCGCGTCTCTTCACCAAGGCGACCTGAGGGTCGCCTTGGTGCTTGTGGCCATCCCCAACAGCAGCGAGCCTGGCGAGGCCATCGCCCGGGCCGGCCTGATCAATCCGGCCATCCCGGCACAACATGGCCGACATGGCCGACATGGCCGACATGGCACACTTTGGGTCCCTGCGTCAGCCCCCCAGCCGGGACACAATGACCACGGCACGGCAACCAGACTGCCACTCCCCCCTCTCATCAGCACAAAGCACTGACCAGCCCCGCTCTTCCCCCAGCTAAACAGCAGATCCTGCAGCGACCCCCACCGGATGGGGAAGCCCGCCAGATGGGCAGATCCGGCGTGCGATCCCCTGACTAGACTGAGTTGGTCGTCTTATGACACCCATTTATGATATTCACCTGTCACTCAACCCGGAAGGATCCGATATGAAACCCTTGCTGACCGCCCTCTTGCTCCCCCTGCTGCCCCTCGCCGTGCAGGCCGCCGACCCCGTCTGGATCACGATCGGTGCCGACAGCGGCGTCGAACTCAAGCAAGTCAAGGCCAAGCTGGCCCCC
Organism: Aeromonas popoffii; assembly: GCF_000820025.1. GTDB lineage: Bacteria > Pseudomonadota > Gammaproteobacteria > Enterobacterales > Aeromonadaceae > Aeromonas > Aeromonas popoffii. The sequence goes on along the minus strand of NZ_CDBI01000026.1, from coordinate 29,409 downwards.
CTGTTCAGTGCCAGCGGCGCCCCCGTCCAGCTGGCGCAGATCGAGGCGAGCGAGCTCGGCACCCTCTCCCACCTGATGCACGAAGGTCATCAGCGCTGCGGTGGTTATGTGGTGCACAGCACCCTGGCCGACGCCCTGCAGAGCATGGCCCAGCCCCTCACACAAAACCTGTTCAGCCCGCCGCCGCTGACTCAGAGTGCCAGTGTCAACCGACTGCTGCCCTATCTGGATCAGGGCAACATTGTCGGCACCATCAGCAAGCTCGCCAGCTGGCGCAACCGCTACTACACCACCACCACAGGGGTGCAATCCGCCGACTGGGTGGCCAGCCAGTGGCAGAGCCTGATCGCTCCCCTGCCCTGGGCCAGCGTCAGCCGGGTCAAGCACAGCGGCTACCCGCAGCAATCCGTGGTGCTGACCCTCAAGGGCAGTCGCTATCCGGATGAAGTGGTGGTGATTGGCGGTCATCTCGACTCCACCGCAGGCTCGGCCCCCAACAGCAGCACCCTGGCCCCCGGCGCCGACGATGACGCCTCCGGCATCGCCACGCTGACCGAAGTGCTGAGAGTCATCGCCGAGCAGGGGCGCCAGCCGGAACGCACCCTGCAATTTATCGGCTATGCGGCAGAAGAGGTGGGTTTGCGCGGATCCAAGGACATCGCCAGCCGCTACAAGGCAGCCAACACCAAGGTACTGGCCGCGCTGCAACTGGACATGACCAACTATCAGGGCTCGGTCGAGGACATCGTCTTCATGACCGATTACACGGACAAGGGCCTGACTGGCTATCTCGCCCAGTTGCTCGATGCCTACCTGCCGCAAATCAGCTATGGCTACGACAGCTGCGGCTACGGCTGCTCGGATCACGCCTCCTGGCACAATCAGGGCTATCCCGCCGCCATGCCGTTCGAGTCGCGCTTCAACGACTACAACCCCAATATCCACACCGCGCAGGATACCCTGAAAAATTCGGACGCCTCCGCCAGCCACGCCCTCAAGTTTGCACAGCTGGCCACCAGCTTCGCCATCGAGATGGGCAAGATCAACTGAGCAAGGCGCCGTTGAAAACAGGGTAACAAGAGGGAGGCTTGGCCTCCCTTCTCTTGTTAACAGCCCCCGTTCAGTGCGGCCTTTGTTGCCAGCCGAGCAGGCTGTCCTGGCGCAATTGCCGCCAGGCGTCACGGGAGAGGCCGGGTTCGCTGGCGGCCAGCATCTGCTTCAATTCGATAAGCTCAAGGGCACTGGCAGCCCGGGGGGCAGGATCGTCCGGCCAGCAGGCGGCAGGCAGTGCCGGCATGACCAGCAGGGCAAGGGAAAGTATCAACAGATAGGGCGTCATCTTGGGGCTCTCATGTTCCGTCACCGGGTCTATTCTTGTCGGGACTGATGACGGCTTGATGACAGGATGGGACGTCATTTTACCACATCTGATGAGGCGGGCCGGCGCCTGGATACATATGGCAACATTTATGCCAAATCTGCGCGGACCAGTTAATTTATGCCCTAAAAAGTAGCCGGGAGGAAAACGTTATCCTTGAAAAGAAAACGTTATCTGGTCAAAACGTTGTTTCTGGATCATAAAAAGTATCCAAAAACTGGTGTATATTGCACGGCGGAAACTCCTTAACCATGAAGACTGACATGAAAAAGACCAAAATCGTCTGCACCATCGGCCCCAAGACCGAATCTAAAGAAATGCTGGCTAAAATGCTGGATGCTGGCATGAACGTCATGCGCCTGAACTTCTCCCACGGCGACTACGCCGAGCACGGCGGTCGTATCAGCAACCTGCGCGCTGTCATGGCCGAAACCGGCAAGCATGCAGCCATCCTGCTCGACACCAAGGGTCCGGAAATCCGTACCATCAAACTGGAAGGCGGCAACGACGTTGCCCTGGTCGCTGGCCAGACGTTCACCTTCACCACCGACCAGACCGTGGTTGGCAACAAAGACAAAGTGGCCGTGACCTATGCCGGTTTCGCCAACGACCTGCGCGTCGGCAACCGCATCCTGGTGGATGACGGCCTGATCGGCCTGGACGTGATCGAAATCACCGAGCGTGAAGTCATCTGTAAAGTGCTGAACAACGGTGATCTGGGCGAGAACAAGGGTATCAACCTGCCGGGCGTCTCCATCAAGCTGCCGGCCCTGGCCGAGAAAGACAAGCGCGACCTCATCTTCGGCTGCGAGCAAGGCGTTGATTTCGTTGCGGCGTCCTTCATTCGCAAGAAAGAAGACGTGCTGGAAATCCGTGAGCACCTGAAAGCCCACGGTGGCGAGAACATCCAGATCATCTCCAAGATCGAAAACCAGGAAGGCCTGGATAACTTCGACGAGATCCTGGCGGTCTCCGACGGCATCATGGTTGCGCGTGGCGACATGGGCGTGGAAATTCCGGTTGAAGAAGTGATCTTCGCCCAGAAGATGATCATCACCAAGTGCAACAAGGCACGTAAAGTGGTCATCACCGCCACCCAGATGCTGGATTCCATGATCAAGAACCCGCGTCCGACCCGCGCTGAAGCAGGCGACGTAGCCAACGCCATCCTGGACGGTACCGACGCAGTCATGCTGTCCGGTGAGTCCGCCAAGGGCAAGTACCCGCTGGAAGCCGTGACCATCATGGCCACCATCTGCGAGCGTACCGACGCCGTGATGCCGTCCAACCTGTCTGCTGCCAACGACAGCAACAAGCTGCGCATCACCGAAGCCGTATGTAAAGGCGCGGTCGAGACCTCCGAGAAGCTGGATGCCCCGCTGATCGTGGTTGCCACCGAAGGCGGCAAGTCTGCCAAGGCCATTCGTAAGTACTTCCCGCAAGCCTGGATCCTGGCCATCACCACCAACAAGAAGACCGCTGCCCAGCTGGTTCTGACCAAGGGTGTGGTTGCTCACGTGGTTGACAGCATCGCCTCTACCGACGATTTCTATCACATCGGTAAAGAAGCGGCACTGGCCAGCGGCATGGGTCTGAAGGGTGACGTGGTCGTCATGGTCTCCGGTGCCCTGGTACCGAGCGGCACCACCAACACCGCCTCCGTTCACGTACTCTAATTCGTACTGAACCGATGAAACGGCGCCTGCGGGCGCCGTTTTTTTTATCTGTCCCCCTGCTTCCCGTGCAAGCCCGGTGTTAGAATCCACGCGGATTGAATTCAAATGGGAAATGTCCCAAATATCGCGTAATAACCCGGAAGTTTTATGCTCTCAACACGTTTTAAAAGAGCCTCGGCCACCCTGTTGCCGCTGCTCTGCTTATTCATCAGCCTCTGCGTACCGCAAGCCATGGCGCAAGAGCTGCCCCAACGGGCCAGCGTACAGCGTGCGCTCGATGCCATCGGCAAGTCAGATACCCTCACCGTCAGCCAGCAGACAGACCAGAAGTTTCTGACCGAGACCCTCAGCCTGCTCGACAGCATCGAGAAGGAGCAGGCCAAGGCCAAGAGCCAGGCCCAACGCATTCGCGCGCTGCCCGGCGAGCTCAGGGATATCAGCGCCAAACTCGATGCCCTGGCCCAGAACAAGAGCGACGAGCAGATCACGAGCGAATACGCCCGTATGAGCCTGAGCGAGCTGGAGAGTCGCCAGCCAGATGTCGTGGCCAACATGCAGAATGCCCAGGAGGCCCTCGGCACCATCAGCAGCCAGCTGACCAGCCTGCAGACCCTGCCGGAGCGCGCACAGGCCAACATGAGCCGCGCTTATCAGGACAGCCAGAAGATCCGTACCCGCCTCAACGCAGGTGACGGGGTAAGCAGCGCAGAGAAGATGAAGCTGGGCGCGGAACTGGCCTTGCTGGAGCTACAACTTGCCAACCTGCAACAACAGCTGGATAACCGCACCAGCATGCAGGATCTGGCGGTCAAGCAACGGGACTACCAGAATGCCCGCCTCGCCAACGAGGAGAGAAAGCTGCAACTGCTGCAAGAACAGAGCAGTGCCAAACGTCTGGGCGATACCGAAAAAACGGCCGAACAGACCGGCGAACTGGTCGCCATCGACGATAACCCACTGGTACAAAAAGAGCAGGAACTCAACCATCAGCTCAGCCAGCAACTGGTCAGCGCCACCGCCAATCTCAACAAACTGGTGCAGAAGAACCTGCAAGCCAAGAGCTGGCTGGAACGCGGCACCCAGACAGAGCGCAACCTGAACGAACAGGTACAGATGCTCAAGGGCAACCTGCTGCTCTCCCGCATCCTCTATCAGCTCTACCAGCAGCTGGAGTCGGCCCCTTCCACTTTGGTCAAAAATCTGGAAGAGCAGATCGCCGACCTGCATCTGGCCCAATTCGAACTGAGTCAGCAACGTGATCAACTGTTTCAGAAAAACCAATATCTGGACAACCTGATCGCCAACAGCAGAGAGCCGGTCAGTGCAGAGGACAGAGCCAGCCTCGCCACCCTGCTCGACACCCGCATCAACCTGCTCGACCAGCTCAACCGTCAACTCGACAGTCAGCTGACCAACGCCATCAGCCTGCAACTGACCCAGCAGCAGCTGGCACGGATCTACGCTTCCATCGAATTTACCCTGCAGCAACACATCTTCTGGGTCAGCAGTAACAAACCCATCGACATGAAGTGGTTCATCAACTGGCCAGCCCTGGCCTACAAGCAAGCCTCAGACTGGGTGCTGAAGCCGGACTGGCAAAGCTGGCGGGCCAAGCTGCTGGGGGTCTCCCTGTTGGCCTTTCCGCTGCTGCTGATCGGCGGTCTGCTGGTATGGCGGCGCCCGACCCTGATTGAACGCGAGAAGAAGATCACCAAAGACCTTGGTCGCTTCCGCCAGGACAGCCAGTGGCATACCCCGCGCGCTCTGCTCTATACCGTGCTGCAGCGCCTGCCGGGTAGCCTGTTCATACTGGCGGCCGGTCTTGGGCTCGCTTACTGTGGCCTGCTCAGTCCCAAACTGATTTTCCAGATCACCCTCAACCTCGCCCTCGGTTATCTGGTGTTCAGCGTCTATCTGACGGTGATGCGCCCGGGTGGCATTGCCGAATCGCACTTCCGCATTCCGAAGGCCGTGTTGCAGGCCAAGCGCACCAGCATGCGCTACCTGTGGCTGCCGCTGCTGCCACTCATCATGCTCTCTACCAAGGCGGTCGTAGAGCCCTCGTCGCTGGGCAACGATGTTATCGGTCAGGCGCTGACCCTGCTTCTGCTGGGCCTCACCACCTATCTGGTGTTCCCCATCTCTCGCGCCATTATCAAGGGCGAGGGCAGCATGCAACAGTCGATCACGGCGGGTGCCCTGGCGCTGGCGCCGGTGGCACTGATGGTGCTGGTCGGACTGGGCTACTACTACACGGCGCTGAAACTGACTGGCCGTCTGGTGGAATCCTTCTACCTGCTGATCATCTGGCGCCTGGTCTATCGTACCTCACTGCGTGGTCTGGAGCTGGCGGCCCGTCGCCTGGCCTACCGCCGCGCCGTCGCCAAGCGTGAACACAGATCGGTGGAAGATGCAGAAGGTGGCGAGTCCATCGAAGAGCAGCCCATGGATCTGGAAGAAGTCAGCCAGCAATCCCTGCGCTTGACCCGCACTGTGTTGCTGCTGGTATTCGGTGTCGCCTTCTACTGGCTCTGGTCTGATCTGGTGGCGGTCTTCTCCTACCTCGACAGCATGGTGCTGTGGCACCGCAGTGAAGGGACCGGCGCTAATGCCGTGCTCTTCCCGATCAGCCTGAGCGACGCATTGACCGCCCTCTTCATGCTGGGGGCAATCTGGTCACTGGCTCGTAACCTGCCTGGTCTGCTGGAAGTGCTGGTGCTCTCCAAGTTGAGCCTGGCCCAAGGCACCGCCTACGCCATTACCACCATGCTCAACTATCTGCTCATCGGGATCGGAACCCTGACTGCGCTCTCCATGCTCGGCATGCAGTGGGAAAAACTACAATGGATGGCTGCTGGCCTAACCGTCGGTATCGGTTTTGGCTTGGGTGAAATCATCGGTAACTTCATCTCCGGCATCATCATACTGTTCGAGCGTCCGGTGCGGATTGGTGACACTGTCACCATTGGTACCTTCTCCGGCACCGTCTCCAAGATCCGTATCCGCTCTACCACCATCACCGACTTCGACCGTAAAGAGGTGATCATCCCCAATAAGGTGCTGATGACCGAGCGACTGATCAACTGGTCGCTGAGTGACACAGTCACCCGGGTGATCGTACGGGTGGGGGTGGCTTACGGCTCGGATCTGGAGCTGACCCGCACCCTGCTCAAACAGGCGGCCGACGAGAACAGCCGCGTGCTGAAGGATCCGGCTCCCATCGTCTACTTCCTCACCTTCGGTCCCAGCACCCTGGAACATGAGCTGCGCTTCTTCGTGAGTGAGCTCAGCGATCGCAACCCGACGGTGGACGAGTTGAACCGCAAGATAGACGCCCTGTTCAAGGCGAACGGCATCGAGATCGCGTTCAACCAGATGGATGTCTACATCAAGAACATGAAGGGTGAAGAGCTGAAGGTGGAGCCCAACTCCGATGCCCAGCCGGGCCAGCAGCCCGCCTGATGCCGGACGACAACCACTCCCCAAGGCCCCGTGACGGGGCCTTTTTTATGGTCCGGGATCAACCTGCCAGAACCGGGTTGGCGGTTGTGTGATGGCGAGGCGAGAATCGGATAGGGGTGCAAGTCCCCCGTGACCGGTCACAGTCGCACACCACGCGCGGTTCTTTCTATCCTCGGATAACGCTAACCGCTTCTTCATCCCCTTCCCCGAGACCTTCAAATCCCAACGGCTCACGCATGACGGCCGCTGCCATGTCGCCATCGACTCGCGGGCCCGGTTTGGCCACCAAATGGAATGACACCATCATCACCGCCGATGCCTACCAGATCCCACAGGATCATCCACTCCTCGAAGCCGTTCGCGCCGCCTTCTTGCAGAAAAAACCGTGGGGAGTGAGCTTCTTCCGCCACCCGCAGATGGCGCGCTATCACCTGAAGTCCCATCAGGTAGAGTGCCCAGGCTGGGCAAAAGAGTAAGCAAAACCCCGAAGGATGGAGATAAAATTGGCCTGCCGTTACCCATGACAAGGAGTAGAGATCAGATGCAGCAGGTCGTTTATGTCGCCAGCCCCGGCAGCCAGCAGATCCATGTGTTTGCCCTGGCCGACACGGGAGAGATGCAACTCTTGCAGCTGGTGAGCACGCCGGGTCAGGTACAACCGCTGGTGATAAGTCCCGACAGGCGCTGGCTCTATGCCGCCGTGCGGCCCGATTTTGCGGTCATCTGCTACCGGATTGACATGGATGGCCGGCTCAGCGAACAGGGCTCGGCGCCGCTGGCGGGCAGTGCCTCGCACACCGCCATCGATGCCAGCGGCCGCTTCCTGCTGGCGGCTTCTTATGCCTTCAACCATGTCACCGTCTCCCCCATCGGTAGTGGCGGCCGGGTAGAAGCGCCCCATCAGCAGCTAGATGGCTTGCAGGCCGCCCACTCGGCTACTCTGCTGGGCGCAGATGAGCAGGGCGAGCAGGAGGTTCTGGTCGCCTGTCTCACGGAAGATGCCATCCGCCGCTTCACCCTGAATGACAAGGGGCGGCTGGCGCCCCATCCGCTGGGGGATCTGCATACCGTCAGCGGTGCCGGACCAAGGCACCTGACGCTGCACCCCGTCAATGGAGATATCTACTGCCTGAACGAGCTCGATTGCACCATCAACCGCTACCACAGGCAGGCCGATGGCCATATCCATCTGCAACAGAGCCTGGAGATGCTGCCAGCGGGGTATCAGGGAGAGCGCTGGGGGGCGGATCTGCACGTCACACCGGATGGCCGTTTTCTTTACAGCTGCGAACGGGCAAGCAGCCTGCTGACCCTGTTTGGCATAGCTGCGCAGGATGGCAGCCTGACCCTGCGGTCCCACTTCCCGACAGAGACCATGCCTCGCGGCTTTGCCATCGATCACAGCGGCCGCTATCTGCTGGCGGCCGGGCAAGCTTCCCACCAACTTGCCGTGCACCGCATAGACCCGGGCAGCGGTGAGCTGACGCTGCTCGCACGCCATCCGGTAGGCGACGGGGCCATGTGGGTGCGGGTGCTGGCCTTGTGCGAGTGACGTCGAGAAACCGGTCGAAATGAGTGAGGCCACCCGGGGGTGGCCTCACTATTTGACTGACAGCAACCTTTGCTTAGTCCTTGGCGCTCTCCATGGCTCCCTCTTCGGTGCTGGCAGGCAGGATCAGGTTGAGCAGTATGGCGGCAACCGATGCCAGGCCGACACCGGCCAGGGCGAAGTCACCTATCTTCATCTCCAGCGCGCCGACACCGACCGTCAGGGTCACGGCCACGATGGCGATGTTACGGGCCAGCCCCAGATCCACCTTGGATTCCACCAGCGTCTTGAGACCGATGGCTGCGATGGAGCCGAACAGCAGCAGCATGATACCGCCCATCACCGGCATGGGGATGGAGGTCAGCAGGGCATTGAACTTGCCGAAGAAGGCCAGAATGATGGCAAACACGGCAGCCCAGGTCATGGTGACAGGGTTGAAGTTGCGGGTGATCATCACGGCACCGGTCACTTCGGCGTAGGTGGTCACGGGTGGGCCACCGATGAAACCGGCAAAGCAGACGCCAATGCCGTCACCGGCCAGGGTACGGTGCAGACCCGGGTTCTTGGTGTAGTCCTGCCCGGTCACGCCACCGATGGCGAGCACGCCGCCAATATGTTCGATACAGGGGGCGATGGCCACCGGCAGCATGAACAGGGCTGCGGCCCAGTTGATCTCCGGGGTTTCGAAGTGAGGCAGCGCCAGCCAGGGTGTGTTGACCAGACCATCGAAGTTCACCTGCCCCATCAGCACGGCCGCAACATAACCTGCAATCACACCGCACAGGATGGGGATGAGCTTGATCCAGCCCTTGCAGAACACGGCCGCAATCAGGGTCACCGCCAGCGAGATGCCCGCCAACGTCAACGCCGTCGTGGCAGGCACCACCTGTTCTCCACCGGCACGGCCCATCGCCATGTTGCAGGCAACCTGAGCGACCGACAGGCCGATCACCATGATCACGGGGCCAATCACCACGGGCGGCAGCAACTTGTTCACAAAGCCCATGCCCCGCACGCGAATGAGTGCGGCCAGGATGAAGTACATGAAACCGGCAGCAATCAAGCCAAACATAGTGGATGGCAATCCCCAGGTCTGGGTGGCGTAAATGATGGGGGCGATGAAGGCAAAGCTGGAACCGAGGAAAATCGGCACCTGGCGGCGAGTGCAGAGCTGGAACAACAGGGTTCCCACACCGGCGCCAAGCAGGGCCATGGAGGGGTTCAGTCCGGTGAGCAGGGGCACCAGAACCATGGCACCGAAGGCGACAAACAGGATTTGCAGCCCGGCGACACTTTGCTTGACTAAGGAAAACATGGATGTCCTTAATTTTTTGATAACCGACAGGGATATTTAACACTTTTCAGTTATCACAAGACGTTTTCAAGGCGTTAAATGGGCCACTTGGCGTCATTCGTTACCTTTTACTGCTTGGGGAGGGCATGAAACTGGCTTTTTGGGCGGGATTCGTTGCTACAAGCATCGAGTATGCGATTTTACGCACTTTTATGGCAGACGCCAATCGTTTTTCCACGCTACTTTGTTTGTCAAGGACTCACCCCTGCTCCGCCATAGGGTCACTCTATACTTGATTGCGTGAACCCAGCCGGACAAGGAGTCCCCCATGACACTGCCCTCTTTCAAACCCAGCCAGCGCAAATTACTGGTGGGATCGGCCATCGCATTGGCCCTGTTTGCTACCCCATTCAGTTATGATTTCACCCACAACGAGTGGCAAATGAATCAGGCCTATGCCAAGTCCTGCTTCATTGCCGGTACCCGGATCGTCATTGCCGACGGCAGCGAACGTCCCATAGAGACGTTGCAAGCCGGTGAATGTGTGCTGGATCAACATGGTCATCTCAACCGGATCCTGGCTATCGAGCGCGTGCTGTTGGGGGAGCGCAAGCTCTACGGAATCAACCAACTGGCCCCCTTCTTCACGGCGGAGCACCCCTTCTTGACCTCTCGCGGCTGGGCGGCTATCTCGCCCGCCATGACCCGTACCGAGAACCCGGCCCTGGCCGTGTTGCCACTCTTTACCGGCATGCGGCTGCTGGGCTGGCCAGCAGCCGCTGCCAGTGCAGGCAATCTGGCGCTGGCTCCCCAACCGAGCGAGCTGCTGGTGGAATCGCTCTACTGGATTGACAGCCCGCCCACCACGGCACTGTTCAACCTGATCCTCGATGGCAGCCACAGCTATATAGCCAACTCGCTGATCGTTCACAACAAGGATGGCGATGGCAGCAGCGGTAGTGGCGGGAATGGGGGCGGTAGCGACAGCAGTGGCGGCAGCGACAACAGTGGCGGCAGCGACAGCAGTGGCGGCAGCGACAACAGTGGCGGCAGCGACAACAGTGGCGGCAGCGACAGGGGTAGCCAGGGTAGTGATGACAATGGCGGCGGTGAACACGCCGGAGGAGATCGTCACGCCGGAGGGGATCATCATGCTGGCGGACGCGGCCTTGGCAACGGCCTGGACGACAACGGTGTGGACGCCGTCGATGCCAGCGGCAACAAGCTGCGGGGCGACGGCACCATCGATGATAACGGTGTGGACGCCGTCGATGCCAGCGGCAACAAGCTGCGGGGCGACGGCACCATCGACGACAACGGTGTGGATGCCGTCGATGCCAACGGCAACAAGCTGCGGGGCGACGGCACCATCGACGACAACGGTGTGGACGCCGTCGATGCCAACGGCAACAAGCTGCGGGGCGACGGCACCATTGATGATAACGGTGTGGATACCTTCGATGCCAACGGCAACAAGCTACGGGGCGACGGCACCATTGATGATAACGGTGTGGATACCGTCGATGCCAACGGCAACAAGCTGCGGGGCGATGGCACCATCGATGATCGTAAGCAAGTGCTTACCGATGAGCAGGAGCGTGCTCTGCTCAACCGCAGTTTTCGTGAACAGGGGCAACCATAATGCGTTATCTGTTACCACTTTTCCTGCTCGGCCTCACTGGCTGCGCGACGGTCGACAGCCCACCGCTTTACCACCAGATGGACAAGGCCGATGTGGTATTGGCCAATCAGGCGCTGGCAGAGGCGCTGCAAACCCGCCCCAAAGGGCAGAGCCTCACCTGGTTCAATGCTGCTAACCGTCACAGTGGCAGTGTCACGCCGCTGCGCACCTTCCGCCACCCCAATGGCCTCTGGTGTCGCGACTATCGCGAGCAGCTCTATATAGGCCAGGAAAGCCAGCAGTGGGAAGATACCGCCTGCCGCAGCAAGGATGGGCACTGGCTGCCGCTGCGCAGCTGACGAAAAAAGGGGGTGGCCTGACGGCCACCCCCTTTCATCTCACGCTTTCGGCCGTCATACCCGGCGATAAGGCAGGTAGAGCGGTTCCCACATGTGGCTCAGAATATGCTGCTGCAGATCCTGCCCGATCAGCGAGTGGGATGGATCCTTGCGCACTATGTCTTTCAGCACGGAGGTCGCCACGTGCACCGAGATGTTGCGCAGCTCGCGGATCCGCGGATAGACGGAACCTTGTGCCAGATCCACCTCGTTCACGCACTCGGCCAGCGCAAAGGCGGCCGTGGTGAAGATATCCGGGCTGATCTCGCTCAGCTGGCTGACGATGGCGGCCAGCCCCACCCCGGGGAAGATAAAGACGTTGTTGCCCTGACCGATGCGGTAATCCTTGCCATCAAAGGTCACGTCCTTGAACGGGCTACCAGTGGCGACGATGGCCTTGCCCTGGCTCCAGCGGTAGATGTCTTCCGGCAATGCTTCACAGTTGGCCGTCGGGTTGGAGAGCGGGAACACCATGGGACGGGCACAGTGCTTTTGCATCAGTTGCACGTGCTCCTCCTTGAAGGCGCCACCGGCACCGCTGGTGCCGAGCAGCACTGTGATGGGCACATGGCGCAGCACGTCGGTCAGGTTGGCCCTGCCGGGCACTTCGGTATCCCAGCCAGCCAGCAGCAGACCCGGCTTGGCGTAACGGCGCTTGTACTCGTCAAGGCCATCGCGGTTGTCACACACCAGCCCCTGGGTATCCAGGATATAGATACGATCGCGGGCCGCCTGCGGGTCCAGTCCCTCGCGGATCATGCCCGCGCAGATCTGATCTGCAACCCCTACCCCGCCGGCGCCAGCGCCATAGACCAGATAGTTCTGCTGACCCAGAGTCTCCCCCTTGACCTTGACCGCCCCTATGATACCGGCCAGTACCACGGCGCCCGTGCCCTGAATATCGTCGTTGAACGACGGCAGGGATTGCTGGTAGCGGGAGAGATTGTTGAAGGCGTTGGACTTGCTGAAGTCTTCCCACTGCAGCACGGCGTTCGGGAAGTGGCGCTTGACTCCGGCCACGAACTTGTCGATGAAGTCGTCATACTCCTTGCCACGGATGCGCTTGTGAGGCTGACCCAGATACATGGGATCATCCAGCAGGGCCTGATTGTCGGTCCCTACATCAAGGGCGATCGGCAGGCAGCAGGCGGGGTGGATACCGGCCGCCAGGGTATAGAGGGAGAGCTTGCCGATGGGGATCCCCATGCCACCCACCCCCTGGTCACCTATCCCCAGGATGCCCTGGCTGTCGGTCACCACTATGATGCGCACCGATTTTGCGTCCAGCTGACGAGCCAGAGAGCCCATCTCCTCGACGTTTTTCGGGGTGATATAAAGACCGCGCGCCTTCTGATAGCGGTGGCTGAACTCCTGACACGCCTTGCCGACGGTCGGGGTGTAGATGATGGGGGTCATCTCTTCCACGTGCCGCGATAGCAGGGCATAAAACAGCGTTTCATTGCGATCTTGCAGGGCACGCAGGTTCTGGTACTTCTCGATGTCGCTGCAGGCGCTCAAGAAGCCCTGATAGACCCGCTCCAGCTGGGCCTCAAAGGTTTGAACCTGAGGAGGCAACAGGCCGTCGAGCTCGAAGTCGGCGCGCTCCTGTTCGGTGAAGGCAGTGCCCTTGTTGAGGTTGCGATCGTTGAGCAGATCAGTGCCAGTCAGTGCAACGGGGCGAAAATCCTGTCCCTGTGCATCTTTCCACAGCAGATATTGTCCGGTAGCCATAGTCGTTCTCTTTGATTTACGTGAAATTGCCGTTCGGCAGGAGAGCAAGACTCATAATGAAATCAATCATATGACGTTTGGTTGTTTCGTTTTGTGAGCTCGGGCATACCCTGCGGCCAAAAACATGATCAGGCCGGGCGCAGAGCCGGAGTACAACCTGAAACAAACACGGCGACCGCAGCCACCGTGTGTTCATTCCCATGGCAGTTAAAGACTCAATCGCTGATGTTCACCTCCAATTTGAAGGCATGCTTGGCCTTGCTGGTTTCGGCAGCGCCCATTTGGTAGACCCGAATGGTGTAGGTCCCCTTGGCTGGCAGGTTTGCCTGGAAATTGTTGCCCTCGCTGGAACCGATAAATATCGCCTCCCCCGTGCTGCCTGGTGGCAAGATATTGAAATAGGTGCTCGATTTTCCCGTCAGGGTCACCGCCATGCTCTGGCCCTTGTTGGCGGTCAGTGTGTAGTCCAGCGTCTCATGCCCCTGGATCGTACCCTTGATGATGGCACCGGACTCCCCTTTCTTGAACTGCACCTGCTGGGTCTTGATGTCATCGGCCGCCTGCACGACCCCGGATGCCATTCCCCCCAGCAGACCAAATGAACAGATGGCTACCAGCAATGTTCTCTTCATCCTTGTTCTCCTCGTTAATAAACGAAACCGCCCTTACTGTTGCTCGCCCCTGCGTAAAAAACCACACGATTTGACGATGCCAAAGGGTTGTCAACGCAATGAATATGGCGGACAACTATGCTCAACAGCAAACCCACAGCAGGGGTTATCTCCCCTTATTCCGGGAAGCCGCACTATGAGTGATATCCTGATCGTCGATGACATGGCATCCAACCGCTACATATTGCGCTGCCTGCTGGAAGAGGCGGGTTACCCGGTGCGCGAGGCGACCGATGGACAGCAGGCGCTGGATGCGGCCACCCGGTCCCCTCCCGCGCTGGTGTTGATGGACATCAACATGCCGGTGATGAATGGTTATGAAGCGTGCCGCCGCATCAAGCAGTTGCCGGGCCAGTGGTGCCTGCCCGTCCTCTTCATCAGTGCTAACAACGAGATCAGCGCCCTCGAGCAGGCCTTTCAGGCGGGCGGCTGCGACTATGTCTCCAAGCCGTTTCACCAGCTTGAGGTGCTGGCCCGGGTGCAAAACCAGCTGCGCCTCAAGGATCTGAGCCGCCAGCAGGCCAAGGTGCAGCTCTACCAGAGCCTGTTCCAGCTCACGGCCGGAATTGCCCACGAGATCAATACCCCGGTTGGCATCGGCATCACGGCCTCCAGCCTGATCCACGGCGCGGGCGATCTGCTGGCGAATGCGGTGCAAAACGGCATGCTGGGCCAGCGCCTGCTCCACCAGCAGCTCACCGACATCAAGGAGGGATCAGAGCTGGTCGAATCCAGCCTGCGCCGGGTCGCCCTGCTGATCACCCGCTTCAAAGAGCTGACCCGGGATCAACACGAGCTGCCAGCCCTCCACTTCCCGGTGCAACAAAGCCTGAGCAAACTACTGCAAGCCTTCTCACCCGAGTTTCTCATCGCCAGGGTCAACCCGGATATCGGCGGTGAGGAGGTGACCCTGATCGCCCCCGAGTCGCTGTTTCTCGATCTGGTGCATGAACTCATCAAGAACAGCATGGATCACGCCTTCAAGGGGCCTGGGCCACACAGCTTGGGCCTGAACATAGCGCAAAGCGGCAACGAGCTGCTGCTGACCTATCGGGACTCGGGCCCCGGCATGACGGCCGAACAGCTGCCCCGCCTGTTCGAACCCTTCTTCACCACCCTGCGCGGCAGCACCAGCCACTGCGGCCTGAGCGCCTGCCGCATCCACAACCTGGTGGAGAACAACCTGCACGGCCAGCTGACCGTCACCAGCCCGCCCGGCCAGGGGCTGACATACCAGATCAGGCTCCCCCTGCAGCCCCCCCTGTAAAGAGGCTTGCGTTGACGAGACAATCAGGAACAGACAATAAAAAAAGGACGCCTCGGCGTCCTTTCATGTTCCATCCCTTCATCACGTCTCAGCCGGACTTGCCCACCTTGGGCTCATCGAGCTGATGCTTTACCTCTTCATACCAGAGGTCGTGGTGCTCCTTGGCCCAGGTCTCGTCCACTTCGCCGGTCACCATCCCCTCCAGCGCCCCTTCCAACTGGAACAGGCCCATGTAGATATGGAAGATAAAGCCGCAGATGAGGATCAAGGCGCCTACGATATGGATAAAGCTGGCCCACTCCATCTGGCGGCGCAGCTGGCCGAAGATGGGGAAGTCCAGAAACAGCCCGGTCGCCACGACTATGCCGCCAAACCAGATGAGCAGCCAGAAGATCGCCTTCTCGCCGCCGTTGGAGAAGCCCGCCGAGGGGTGGCTCCCCTTGTGGGGGCCCAGCATGCCACCCGCCTTCATAAACCACTGTACATCCACCATGTTGACGATGTTGTGGCGAAACCACTTGATGAGTACCCCCATCAGACAGAGGAAGAAGAGCGGCCCCACGTAGTTGTGGAACACCTTGGCGAACCAGATCCAGTTCTCCCACACCCCGAGGCTCACCACCGGCTTGATAAAATACTTGCCGTAGATGATGGCTAGCCCCGACCCGGACAAGGTCAGGAACATGCTCGCCGTGGTCCAGTGCAGCGCCCGATCCAGCCGGCTCCAGCGCTTGAGCTTGCGCCCGGTACGGGGTTTGGAGAGCTTGGTCTGCCCCACGACCAGGTACATCAGGCCACACATGGCCAAGGATCCAAAAATAGCGATAGCGCCGAGCGGTGACACCCACTTGGTCTTCACCTCGAACCAGAGCTGACCCGGCACCGAGATCAGCACCCCGTGCTCCGGCGAGCGGGAGGTGGTGTACCCCTCCTGCCCATCCTTCACCGCCCGCCAGTAATCGGCGCCAGCAAAGCCGACAGCCTCTTGCTCGGCATCGGCGAAACTTGCAGTACTCACCAGCAGCAGGGCAGCAAACAGGGCCATTAGCCAGGTTTTCATGCTGCCCCTCCCTTGCCCGCCTTGCTGGCATCATGGAACAGCTCATCGCCGTTACCCCAGCCCGCCTCCTTGGCACCGCGATAGGCGACCCGCTCACGGAAGATGTCGGAGATCACCTGCGCATCCCCCGCCAGCAACGCCTTGGTGGAGCAGAGCTCGGCACACATGGGCAGCTTGCCCTCGGCGATGCGGTTGGCTCCGTACTTCTGGCGCTCCGCCTCGCTGTGATCCTCTTCCGGGCCACCGGCGCAGAAGGTGCACTTGTCCATCTTGCCCCTATCGCCAAAGGCGGCGGTTTTCGGGAACTGGGGCGCCCCGAAGGGGCAGGCAAACAGGCAGTAGCCGCAGCCGATGCAGAGATCCTTGTTGTGCAGCACTATGCCGTCGTCGGTGTGATAGAAGCAGTCGGCCGGGCAGACCGCCATGCAGGGGGCATCGGTGCAGTGCATGCAGGCGACCGAGATGGAGGTCTCCCCCGGCAGGCCGTCGTTGAGGGTCACCACCCGGCGACGCTGGATGCCCCACTCGAGGGCATCGTCGTTCTCGTTCTTGCACGCCGTCACACAGCCGTTGCACTCGATGCAGCGCTTGGTGTCACACATGAATTTCATTCTGGCCATGGGGTCAGGCTCCTACTTTGCGAAAACGGCACAGGGTGACCTTGGTCTCCTGCATCTGGGTGACAGGGTCATAACCATAGGTGGTGACTATGTTGACCGACTCCCCCAGCACATAAGGGTCAGACCCTTCCGGATATTTGGATCGCAGATCCTTGCCCTCGAAGTGGCCGCCGAAGTGGAACGGCATAAAGGCGAGCCCCGGCTTGACCCTTGGGGTCACCAGCGCCTTCACCTTGACCCGGCCCCCTTCCGGCCCCTCGACCCACACATCCTGACCATCCTGCACGCCGACATCGTTGGCATCCGCCGGGTTGATCTCGACGAACATCTCCTGCTGCAGCTCGGCGAGCCAGGGGTTGGAGCGGGTCTCGTCGCCGCCCCCCTCGTACTCCACCAGACGGCCGGAGGTGAGGATGATCGGGAACGCCTTGCTGACGTCCTTCTCCTGCACAGAGGCGTACTGGGTCGGCAGGCGCCACAGGCTCTTCGAATCGGGCCAGGTGGCGTAGTCGGCCAGCAGATCCCGGCGCGGGGTGTAGAGCGGCTCGCGGTGCTTGGGCACCTGATCCGGGAAGGTCCACACCACGCAGCGCGCCTTGGCGTTGCCGTAAGGGACGAAGCCATGCTTGATGGCAACCCGCTGGATGCCGCCGGAGAGGTCGGTCTTCCAGTTCTTGCCCTCGGCCTCCTTCTTCTCGGCCTCGGTCAGCTCATCCCACCAGCCGAGCTGCTTCATCAGATCGGCAGTGATCTCGGGATAGCCGTCTTCTACCTCGCTCCCTTTCGGCCAGGACTCTTCGGCAAGCAGTGACACGCCCTGATACTCGATGCCGAAACGGGCACGAAAACCCCCGCCCCCTTCCGAGACCGGAATGCTGGTGTCGTAGAGGATGTGGCTGCCGGGGTGTTTCATCTCCGGGGTGCCCCAGCAGGGCCAGGGCAGACCATACACTTCGCCACTGACCGGGCCGCCCTCGGCCTTGAGGTTGGTCTTGTGGAAGGTGTGCCAGTTCTGCTGGTGCGCCTTGAGCCGCTCCGGGCTCTGGCCGGTGTAGCCCACGCTCCACATGCCGCGGTTGTATTCGCGGGTGATGTCTTCCAGCAGTGGCTGGTTGTTCGCCACCTTGATGTGCTTGAACAGCTCATCAGCAAAGCCGAGCTTCTTGCTCAGGAGATACATGATCTCGTGATCGACCTTGGATTCGAACAACGGCTCGATCACCTTGTCGCGCCACTGCATGGAGCGGTTGGTGGCGGTGACGGACCCATAGGTCTCGAACTGGGTGGTGGCTGGCAGCAGGTAGACGCCGTCGGTGCGATCGTTCATCACAGAGGCGACGGTGGGATACGGGTCGACAATCACCATCATGTCGAGTTTTTGCATCGCCTTCTTCATCTCGGGGCCGCGAGTCTGGGAGTTGACCGCATGGCCCCAGTAGAACATGGCGCGGATGTTGGAGCCCTGCTCGATGAGATCGGCGTTCTCCAGCACCCCATCCACCCAGCGGGAAACCGGAATGCCGTTGTTGTTCATCGGCAGCTTGCCGTTGTAGGCCTTGTTGTCGAAACGCGCCTTGATCCACTCGTAATCCACATCCCACACCCGGGCCCAGTGCTTCCAGGAGCCCTCTTCCAGCCCGTAATAACCGGGCAGGGAGTCGGAGGTGACGCCAAAGTCGGTGGCACCCTGCACGTTGTCGTGACCACGGAAGATATTGGTGCCCGCCCCGCTCTTGCCCACGTTGCCAAGGGCCAGTTCGAGGATGCAGTAAGCGCGGGTATTGTTGTTGCCTGTGGTGTGCTGGGTGCCGCCCATGCACCAGACCACGCAGCCGGGGCGGTTGTCGGCCAGCAGTTTGGCGGCGCCATAGACCTGCTGTTCGTTAAGGCCGGTCACCCGCTCCACTTCGGCAGGAGTCCAGCGCGCCACCTCTTTTTGCACCTCGTCCATGCCATAGACGCGGGTGCGGATGAACTCTTTGTCTTCCCAGCCGTGCTTGAAGATGTGCCAGAGCATGCCCCAGATAAAGGCGACGTCGGTGCCCGGACGCAGAGATAGGTACATGTCCGCCTTGGCTGCGGTGCGGGTGCGACGCGGGTCAACCACCAGGATCTTGCAGCCGTTGCGCTCTTTGGCCAGCAGGATGTGCTGCATGGCGACCGGGTGGGCCTCCGCCGGGTTGGAGCCGATAAACATGATCGACTTGCTGTTGTGCATGTCGTTCAGGCTGTTGGTCATGGCGCCGTAGCCCCAGGTGTTGGCGACGCCAGCGACCGTGGTGGAGTGGCAGATCCGCGCCTGGTGATCCACGTTGTTGGTGCCCCACAGGGAGGCCATCTTGCGAAACAGGTAGGCCTGCTCGTTGGAGTGCTTGGCAGAGCCAAGCCAGTAGACGCTATCGGGGCCGGACTCCTTGCGCAGGCGCAGCACTTCATTGCCCACCTCTTCGATGGCCTGATCCCAGCTGATGCGCTGCCACTTGCCACCCACCAGTTTCATCGGGTACTTGAGGCGACGCTCGCCGTGGCCATGCTCGCGCAGGGCCGCCCCCTTGGCACAGTGACCGCCAAGGTTGAAGGGGTGATCAAACGCTGGCTCCTGACCGGTCCAGACGCCGTTTTGCACCTCGGCATAGACGCCGCAGCCCACCGAGCAGTGGGAGCAGATGGTGCGCTTCACCTCGACCGGCACCTCGGCGGCCACGGTTTTGGCCTCGGCCCGCTGCATCATGGCAGGGGCCAGCCAACCGGCCGCCACGGCGCCACCGGCCACCAGACCTGAGTTGACCATAAAGGCGCGACGGGTCAGCCCCTGACCGCGGGATGCGGCTGCATTACTTTGCAAGTGGCCTTGCTCGCTCGCCTTGACCAGCTCGGCACGTTTTGTCAGTTTCATGAATTCTCCTTCGCTATGTTCGGCACTGATCCGGCTCAGTCGGTGCCGCGCAGGGTGCGATAAAAGTCGTGAACATGGGGGGTCTCCCGATAGCCCTTGTCAGGCTCGGTGTCGTGGGTCAGCACCTCTTTGCCCACCACCCGACCGGTGGCACCGGCCAGCACGCCTATGGTGGCGACCACGCCAACTCCCTTGATCAGATGGCGGCGGGACGGGTCTTTCAGCTTTTCATCGCTCATTCTTGTGACCTCTGTTTTTGTACTTACCGGCGCCTGCGCGCCAGCTTAGCGTCCAATGGGATATCTCATCTGCTCGTTTTGTTATGCGCAGCTCTTGTTATGCACAGCTTGTTATGCACAGATAGGGGCGTTCAGCCCGTCACCACGCAGGCGCCAAACGGCAGGCGCAATTCGTTTTCCAGTGTGAAGAAATCTTCGGCAAGCGCCCCGACGGCCCGGTAGAAGCTGCCCCCTTTCGCCTGTTGCTGATCGCGGCAACAGACAAGTACCCAGGGGGCCAGATGGCGTTCATAGAAGCGGTTGCGATCCGGGTGCTGCTCACCAATCAATGCCGCCATCACCTCGCACAGGGCGGCCAGGTGATCTTCCGGCTCGCATACCCCGCTCTGGCGCTCGAAGCCCAGCGACTGGAGGTCGGCGCGCAGTACCGCCAGCGGCAGCTCCATCAGGGAGCCGGTGAGATACCAGGAGGCAAACGGCACGATTTCCCCGCGCCCCAGCCCGATAAAGAGATCCTGATACTCTTCGGCAAGCTCATTCTCGTGGTGGCTGCTGGCCGCCAGCTGCACCAGCCCCAGCCCTCTGGCAAAGGGGCCCGGCATCGGCTGCAACCCTTGCAGCCAGCCGAGCTGTTCGCCACGGGGGGCGGCGCGCCAGAGGCTCGCCAGCAGGGCATACATGTCGGCGCTATTGCGATCCAGATCTGTCATGGTCAGTTCGCCTGCACTCAGTGCGGTATAGCGATTCGGTTGTTCACTCATCACAGGCCCTCATATCTTGAGCTGGGCGGCAGGATCCGCCGCCAGCGCCGTAAACACATCCTTGACCCGGCACTCTTCGCACATCAGCAACCGCGCTGCGGCTTCATTCTGGAAGTGGGAGTGACCGGCCAGCTTTTGCTGGATGCGACGAATGAGGGAAGCTGGCGCAAACGGCTTGCCGCAGCGAATGCAGCAGGCAGCCTCTTCAGCTTTCAGGCTCTGCACGGCGCGGCGCACCTCGGGCACAGGTTGCAGACGGGGCGTGAGCACTATGGCCTGCTCGGGGCAGGCTTTTTCGCACATGCCGCACTGGATGCAATCCTGCTCGATAAAGTTGAGGCCAGGCGTGTGCCCCACCGCATGCAGGGCGCGGCTCGGGCAGACCGCCACGCAACCCATGCAGAGGGTGCAGCCAGCTTCTTTCAGTTCCACGCTGCCGTAAGGGGCGCCATGGGGCACCGCCAGCGGCTCGCGGCTCCCCTCGTTGGCCTGCCAGAGGGCATCAAAGGCGGCAAACAGGTTCTCCCGCTTCTCCCCTTTCAGCGGCTTGTCCAGCAGGGCAACGGCTGGCTGTGCGGAAAAGCTCTCATCTATTTCGGCATCAGCGTTAAACAATGCAATGCGATCGGCAGCAAGACCGGCGCCCGCCAAGAGCACGGCGGCGCTCGCCAGTTCCCGCTCAACCAATGCCCGCACGCTGGCAGGGGCATCGTCACCGAGCGCAATGCGCACAGCGCTGGCGCCATAGGCGAGTGCGGCGAACCAGCTCTCGATGCCTAAACTCGCGCTCTCCTCCACCCAGACCGGCAACCAGTTGGCGGGAAGAGAAGCGAGCTCGACTTCCACCCGCTCGCGCTCATTATCAGCGGCGATCAGCAGTTGAGGCGCGTCGCCCCCCGCCTCCCGGTAGTGCTTGAGCAGGCGGAACTGGTAGTCGCCGCTGGTGTTGGCATCGGGCTGGTGATAGGCGATGGCGCCGGTCGGGCAGGCAGTGGCACAGCTGCCAAAGCCCTGACACAGATGGGGATCGATCTGGATGCGACCATTGATGGGCTTGAGCGCATCGGTCGGGCAGACATCGAGGCAGCGGCTGCAACCGGGCACGCCACGGGCAGTAAAGGCGCAGGCCTCGGGGCCCTGGCGAAAATAGCGCGGCTTGTCGAAGATACCGGTGAGAGCGCAAAGTTCTGCGAGCTGTTCAGCCAGCCCCTCGTCATCGGCCAGATGCAGATAACCGACCGGCGGGCGTTCCAGCGCAAAGAGCGGGGCGCGGCCCAGATCGGCCACCAGATCAAAGCGCGGCTGTTCACTGACAGCAGCCGTTTGCTGCGGGAAGCAGATCGCGGCGAGCTCAATCCGCTCACCCTGACCATTGAGGCCGGTGAGCTGGAACTGACCGAGATACCCTGTCAGGCTCGGCTCGCGCAGGGTCAGGGCAGCGAGAGATGCGGTGGCATCAAAAATGGCTTCGAGATCCGCCGCCTCGGCATCATGGACCGGCTCGGTCACCAGCAGGGTGGGCTTCACCCCGACTGGCAGCAGGCTGGCGGCGCGGCGAATGCGATCTTCCGGGCCGACCAGCAGCAGGCGCCCCTGACTCTGGTAGGAGACAGTGGCCGGGATCAGGTTGTCGGTCTTGACCGTATGCCGCAGGGCATAGGCGCGAGCGCGCGCGTTATGCCCGGCCGCTTCGTCGGTCAGCTTTGTGACAGATGTGGTTATGGGGTGTTCGGTGATCACATACGCTCCTGTGCGCGCCACCTCGTGGGATGGGCGCTTGTTGGTAAGCCGAGAGAGCAAGAGCCGAGCCAACTCCCCCGGAAAAAAAGTGACTGACAGGGAGTCAGGATCCTTAAGGTTCCATTCCCTTATCTTTGGCTGGGACATTTTGTCCATCACAGGAAGCCAAAATGTCCCGATCGTTGGTGGGGGTTTGAGAATGGTTATCAGCCAACCCGTGCGGCTCGTCGGCGGCAGCAACGCTGGCAACCGCAACCGGTTCAGCGGATCCGCTGGCCGGGTTGGCTGTCTCGCTCTCAGGGGCGATCACCTGCTCCACCAGCCAGTTGCGCAGCCCGGCAGTCAGGGCCGCAGGCAGCAATTCGGGCTGGCTGAAATCCTGGGTGTAGTCGTCGAGCCCGTCCGGCTTGTGGCTGCGAAACATGGCCCGCAGCGCCTCCTTGTCGGGGAGCCTGGCCTTGCCCGGCTGCGCCGTTGTTAGCGGCGGCGCGCCACTCTCAGCCCCCTCAACGGCAAGCGATTCGTCACTCCCCTTGTCAGTGCTGACTACGGGGCTATCCAGCGCGTTATCTGATACTTCACCTTCGCCACTGCCTTCAATAGG
Organism: Aeromonas popoffii; assembly: GCF_000820025.1. Lineage (GTDB taxonomy): Bacteria > Pseudomonadota > Gammaproteobacteria > Enterobacterales > Aeromonadaceae > Aeromonas > Aeromonas popoffii. The sequence goes on along the minus strand of NZ_CDBI01000026.1, from coordinate 6,442 downwards.
AGTCGTAATCACCTCGGGGGTGGCCTCTTCCCTCGGCTGCAATACCTGATGCTTGCGCGCCTCACTCTTGCGAGAGTGCCAGCGCTTGAGGAACTCACTCATGGGCGCTGTTTCCGGCCTTGTTTACAGCACAGGTTCCGCTGTCACTGCCACGCTCGCGGCCATCGGGGCCGGTGGCTTTAACGGCGCCACAGCTGGCTTGATCTAACGTATCTCTTGATGTCGCTACAGCCGTATCGAGGCCCAGCTGATCCTGCGCCCGCCCCTTGCCCTTCTTGCCCTTGCGACGGGCCTCCAGCAGCTCGCCATGGCGACCGATAAAGGCCTCCACCCAGGCTTGCACCGCGTCGGGCAGCGGGCAGGAGAGCACCTGCCGATCGCCATCCATATAGGCGGCAGCCACGGTCTGGCTCAGGGTCAGGCCATCGGCCACAAAGCCACTGTCCACGCGGCTTCCGGTGACAGTCCCGGTAATAAAAAGGCGCGGCGAACCGGAGCTCAAATTAAAGCGATAATCCCCCCGCTCATCGCGAAACAGGGTAAGGGGCAGCGCACCGGTCGCCTCGGCTTCAGCAGGATGGAGCGCCGCAATCTCAAAACGGCGGCTCTGCCAGCGGCCAACCTGGCTGTCGATGGCCTTTAACTCCAGTTGCAGCCAGCGCTGCGGGGAGAGGGGTTTGGTTGTCTCTTGCACTGTCACGGCTCCCATCAGAAGGTCTCTGCCGGGCCGCTCTCCCCCATGATTTCCCCCCGGTCGGGGCGGATCAGAGCAGGAGATTCATGGCGGCCACGGCCATCAATGGGATAAGACTTAGCAAGAGTGGGGCCAAGGCCGGTTTAGTGGCCGCTTGGGGCTTTTATGCGGGTTGGGGCCTTGTGCGGGACATGGGTTGGCGCGGGCGTAGGTTGGCGCTGAGCGCAGCGAAGCCCAACATGCGGAGTAAGACTAATCCGCCAGAACCTAATCAGTAGGAATGGCAATAATCGAATATGCCTGAATTATCCGATTATTGCTTTTGAAATATTCCGCGGTAAACGTTGGGCTTCACTTCGTGAAGCATCAACCTACGATTTAGTTCAACATGCGAAATTAAATTTCATTTCATAACAACAGAAACAAAACAATCAATTTTATCCCAACGATAGCTGTTTTCAAAATGCATACCACCCCAATTGAATTGGGGGTGTTCAAAAAGAAGCCTTACATACAACCAATATTTTTCATAAAACTCTGCAAGAGATGTTTCATCACTGCCTAACTCTGGAAACATTCTACGATAGTCTGCGTGAGATATTCTATTGCGAACATTTCGAAAATCACGCCCGAAAAAGGGCGGCACTTCACTAGGGATACTTAATCCTTTTGATGCATAATAAGGACCATAGAAGTTCAACAACCTCTGAACTGCATTATTGATTTTTTCATCTATTGTTATTGATTTTGGTAGTTTTGTATTCCCGAAATCAATCTTTATAATGGCGATATAAAATTCATACAACGAGCGCAAAAAATTACTAAATGATATGTAACAAGCTCTTTTTATTTCCTCTTCCTGCTTACTTACCAAGAGTGATTTATTTCTTTCAAACTCCTGAAAACTATAAGTGGCTACATAAAGCTCATGCCCAGCAGTCTCCACTATGGCTTTGTATATTTCAGAATCCAAAGTTATTTCCATTTCATCTATTTCCACATACTGAATTGAGAATGCATAAATACTGAACCTTGCTTAATCCATGCGTATGTATCATTACAACACATAACTTTATTTTAGATAAGCCAAACTGAAAAAATGTATGCCTTGCATATGTAAAATATACATATCTAACTAGATTAATGTAAGGTGTGCAATTGATTTACATCATTATTTATTCCTTTTCTAATTTACTGGATATAAGTAAATATTCACCCCTACCGTTTAAACTTCATTATCCGTACTAATCTGGAACAAAACTTGCTGTATCCCTCCCCTTAGATCCCGGCAACCGGTCGCGAGGGGCCCATGACACCGACCTTTATCAAAAGCAATGCCGCAGCCCAGCTCACCATGGCCGTCGAGGTGATGGATGAACAGGGACAGCTGCAAACCCGCCAAATCGCCTGTGAGCGGCCACTGACGGTCTACCTCAACTGGAAGGAGATAGTGACCCTGATGACGCTGGGGGCCCGCCCCGAGGCGCTGGTACTGGGCTATCTCAAAAATCAGGGCTTTATCGAGGATATTTCGGCCATCGAATCGGTCATCGTCGACTGGGAGAGCGAGGCCGCCGCCGTGGTGAGCAGCCAGCAGGCCGCCGATCTCGACCAGTCACTGGAGAAGAAGACGGTCACCTCCGGCTGCGGTCAGGGCACCATGTATGGCAGCGTGATGAAGAAGCTCGAAGGGGTGGTATTGGCAGCGCCGGAGCTTAAACAGAGCACCCTCTACGCCCTGCTCAAGGCGCTGTCGGCCCATAACGAAACCTACAAGATGGCCGGTGCGGTGCATGGCTGCGCCATCTGTCGCGGCGCGGAGATCCTCTCTTTTGTCGAGGACGTGGGGCGCCACAATGCGGTGGATACCCTGGCGGGCGAGCTGTGGATGAATGGTGAGAGCGGTGCCGACAAGATCTTCTACACCACAGGGCGGCTCACCTCGGAGATGGTGATCAAGGTGGCGCAGATGGGCATTCCGGTGCTGCTGTCGCGCTCAGGCGTCACCCAGATGGGGCTGGATTTGGCCCGCCAGCTCGGCATCACCATGATTGCCCGCGCCAAGGGGCGTCACTTCGAGGTATTCAGCGGCCACGACCAGCTGGTGCTGGACGAGAAGCCGCCAGTGTTGGCGCCAAGTTCGGCTGGTCGCGGCATGCGGGATTAAGCCATGAACGAATTGATGAGTGCCGAGCCGATCGCTCTGTATCTCGACCGATCCAGCCAGAGGGTCAAGCGCAAGCCATGAATGAATTTATGAACGTGAAGCAGGTGGCGGAATACCTCGATCTCAACGAGAAGAAGGTCTACCAGCTCGCCAACGAGGCGCGCATCCCCGCCACCAAGGCGACCGGAAAGTGGCTGTTTCCCCGCTCCCTGCTCGATCGCTGGCTGCTCGGCAGCTGCCACGAGGGGGTGATGAACGACCGGCTGCTGCTGGCGGGCTCCGACGATGTGTTGCTGCACTACGCCAGCAGCCGGCTAGCCCAGCAGCTCGGCACCCAGGCACTGGTGGGCTACACCCCGTGCGGCACAAGGCAGGGGCTGGCGATGCTGGCACGCGGCCATGTGGATCTGTGCGCCATCCACTGGGGGCAGGCCGAAGAGGCGCACCTGCGCCACCCGGCGCTGGTGCAGCAGTATCAGGGCCACCGGCAATGGGTGATCGTTCATGGATTTAGGCGGGTGCAGGGGCTGGTACTGCGCCAGGGGCTGCAACCCAAGGAGGCGAAAGAGGCGCTCGACTGGCGCTGGGCCATGCGCCAGGAGGGGGCTGGCAGCCAGCGCGCCCTGCAGGAGTGGCTGCAAACGCAAGGTGAGTCGCTGACCCGGCTGGATCGCACCCTCGAGGTCAACAGCGAGCGGGAGCTGGCCGCCGCCATCAGCCGTGGCGATGCCGATGTCGGGCCCGGCGCCCAGAGCACCGCCACCGAGTTTGGCCTCGGCTTTATGCCGCTGTCGCAGGAGTGCTTCGATCTGGTGATGCCGCAGGGGGTCTTCTTTCGCACCCTGCTACAACAACTGATCGGCTGGCTGCAATCCCCCGAGGGGCGCGAGCTGGCGGCCCGCCTCGGCGGCTATGACCTGAGCCAGAGCGGCAAGCTGGTGTGGAGCCCGCAGTAAATAACCACTCACCCACCGACAAAACAGCCCGCCAACCATATTGACGGGCTGTTTTTATCACGGGCTTGTTTATAAAGGGATCAATCCCCTGTCTCACGCCCCTCGGCATTGAGGGCGATGCGCCACCCTTCCAGTTTTGTGGGCTCGCTGCCACTGGGCAGCAGGGCGTGGCTGCGCAGCCGTATGGTAAAGCAGCTCCCCTGCCCCGGGGTGGAGTCTACCAACAGCTCCCCGCCCCAGCGGCTGATGATGCGGTGGCTCAGGGCCAGCCCCAGCCCGGTGCCGGTGGCGCGGGTGGTGAAGAAGGGGTCGAAGATCTTGTCCATGATGGCGGCCTCGATGCCGCTGCCGTTGTCGATGACCCGCACCTCGGCCCCTTGCAGCGCTCCCGCCTCATCGCACCAGTCGTGGCTCTCGACCCGGATCTCCCCCTGCTCCCCCAGCGCGTGGCTGGCATTGACCAAGAGGTTGATCAGCACCTGCAACAGCTGCTGGCGATCCGCCTCGATGGGCTGCTGGGCCCTGAGATCGGCCACCAGCGCTACCTGCTGCTGGCGCAGGGCTGAACGCACCAGGGTCAGGCTCTCTTCGATGATGGGGGTGAGGTGCTGCCAGACGGGCGCAGTCTCGTAGTCGCCGGGGCGGGAGTATTGCAGCAGGCTTCGGGTGATGGCGCGGATGCGCTCAATCTGGGCCAACACCAACGCCAGCTCCTCACTGACCGGCTCGGCCGCCTCCCCCAGCTCCAGCTTCATCAGCTCCACATTGCCGAGGATCACCGCCAAGGGGTTATTGATCTCGTGGGCCACCCCGGCGCACAGCTCACCAAGGGCCGCCAGCTTCTCGCTGATGAGCAGCTGCTGGCGAGCCTCGGTCAGCATATGGATGTGGTGCTCCAGCTCGGCAGTCTTCTGCTTGAGGCTCAAGGTGCGCTCGGCCACTTTCTGCTCCAGCTGGTCGGCGCTGCGGGCCAACTGCTGCTGGTGCGCGGCCTGCCGGTCCAGCATGGCGTCAAACTGGCGCCCCAGCTCGGCCAGCTCATGGTCAGGGTCAAGCGGCAGCGCCCCCACCCGGGCCGACTGGTCATGCTGCACCTGACGCACTACCTTGTGCATCCGCTCTATGGGGGTGAAGAGATCCCGTGCGCCGCGATAGACCAGCAGGCCCGAGAGCAGCAACAGCACCACCACGCCGGAGCCCAGCTCCACCAGATTGGTGAGGTAGGTGCGGATGATGGGCCACTCGAGAAAACCGACATAGAGCATGCCGATCCGCTCGCCATTCGCCCCCAGCAGCGGCTCGTAGCCAGAGACATACCAGGCGTCGTGGACGAAGGCGCGGTCAACCCACATCTCCCCCCGCCCCAACACCTGCTCGCGCACCGGTGGCGAGACCCGGGTGCCCACCGCCCGGCCCAGCTGACGGCTGCTGCTGGCAGGCACGTTGGTGCTCACCCGCAGATCGCCAAGAAACAGGGTGACTGTGCCTACGCCCCCCTCTGGCAGCGTATTTTTGGCAAACACCTGCCCCCTGATCTCGTCCACCAGCCGGGTACTGCCATTGATAATCTCGCCCCCCTCCAGCACGGCCCAAAGGGAGCCGTCTTGGGCCATGACGGGCGTCAGGGAGAGGCTGACCAGCCCCCGGGTCTCCTGACCAAGGTCGGCTGTGTGCTCCCTGTCCAGCACGGCGCGGCTGGCAAGGGCGGGCGAGAGGGCCAGCAACTGCTCCCGCGACCAGACCACGAAGTGGCTGACGCTGCGCCCGGCGGTGAGGGCCGTGCGCGCCTGCGCCGTCAGCTGATCCAGCTCGGGGCCACGGCGCAAGCGCAGAAAATCGAGGCCATAGTTGGCCGCCAGCGGCATCACCCACTCCTGCAGTTGATCTGGCGATTCGCGCAGCCGCAGCTGGAAGGCCCAGGCATCGCGCAGGTGCTCCAGATGTTCGGCCTGACGCTGCTGCTGCACGCTCACCGCATGGTGGGCGACCCTGAGGTCGCCGCGCACATTGGTGAGCAGGTTCTGCCAGCTGTAGGTGAGGGTCCAGTAAAGCGTCAGCCCTATCATGCCCACCAGGGTGAGCGTGATGGGCACAGAGGTGAGCAGCAGCAGGCGCCAGCGTACCTTAGTCTTGAGCCAGCGCGGCAACAGGGTCACAGCGGCGCCATCCGGTTGCAGATGATCATTCGATGGCCCACTCCTTGAACTTGCGCTCCAGGGTCTTGCGCGCCACCCCCAGCACCCGGGAGGCGGCGGATTTGTTGCCATCATGGCTCGCCACCACTTGCAGAATATGGGCCTTCTCCACCTCGGCCAGCGGCCACGCCAGCGGATAGCCCTCTTCGCTCTCCCCCTGCTCTGCCGCCTTGTTGCTCTGCCAATAGTCGGCGGGGGGCTTGCCCAGCAACAGGCAGCGCTCGATCAGATTGCGCAGCTCGCGCACGTTGCCGGGCCAGGGATAGGCCTGCATGGCCACCACGTCCTCGTGGGTCCAGCTTAAGGAGCCCATCCCCATCTCGGCGGTGAGCTGGCGAGTGAAGTGATGGACCAGGGCGGGGATGTCGTCGACGCGATCGCGCAGGGGCGCCACCGGCAGCGCCACCACGTTGAGGCGGTAGAAGAGATC
>NZ_CDBI01000025.1:136877-142844 GCF_000820025.1 Aeromonas popoffii | reverse complement strand
TAGTCCAGACGGCGTAAAGCCTGATTGTCGAAACTGCTGGATGTCTCCTGGTTCAGCAGACTGACCAGCAGGAGTGAGGCGTTGCTCGCCATGGACGCCAGATGAGGGCTAGTCCAGACGGCGGAAGGCCTGATTGTCGAAACTGCTGGATGTCTCCTGGTTCAGCAGACTGACCAGCAGGATGGCGCGTTTCTCCCCATCCGGTTCCAGATAGATGGCCTCGAACCCGGCCAATGGACCCGATTCGATCAACACCTTGTCGCCCTGGGTCGGCAGGTTGGCGTAGCTGGCTCTCGCCTCGTCGCTGTCATCGCGGCTCATCAACTGATAGACCAGCTGGCTGCTTATGGAGGTCCACTCCTTGCCAAAGTGGATGATGCGGCTGATGCCACGGGTCGATTTCAGGGTGACAGGGGTGACCTCTTCCAGATCTACATAGATGAACAGATAGTTGGGAAACATGGGTTCCCGCACCGGGACACGCTTGCCCCGCCGCAGCTTCTCGATTTCGACCATGGGGTAATAGGATGCAATCCCCTGGGCCTCAAGATGGGCGCGGGCGCGGGCCTCTTCCTTTGGCTTGCAGTAGGCCAGATACCATTTTTTCATGTTCTGTTATGTTCGTGTTGCCGTGCTCCCGGTTATGATAACCGCGACAATAAAAAAGGCCACGCTTGGCGTGGCCTTTTTTGCAGAGTGAGTGATTACCAACCTTTGACGATGCCGCCTTTGAACAGTTCGTTAGCAGTTTTGTACACTTCATCGCTCTGGAAGGCCTGGACGAACTCCTTCACCTTGGCGTCATCCTTGTTGTTGCCACGAGAAACGAGCAGGTTGACGTAGGGGGAGTCCTTGTCTTCCACGAACAAGCCGTCACGGCTTGGCAGCAGGTCGATCTGGGAGGCGTAGACAGTGTTGATGATGGCCAGATCCACGTCTTCCAGGGAACGGGGCAGCTGGGCTGCTTCCAGTTCAACAATCTTCAGCTTCTTCGGGTTGCTGGCGATGTCGAGCACGGTCGCTTCCAGGCCTGTGCCCTCTTTCAGGGTCAGCAGGCCCTGCTTTTGCAACAGGATCAGGGAACGACCCAGGTTGGTCGGATCGTTCGGCACGGCGATCTGCGCACCCTCTTTCAGATCGGCCAGGGTCTTGATCTTCTTGGAGTAGCCGGCGATGGGGTAGACGAAGGTGTTGCCGACCGGCACCAGATCAAAGCCGCGATCCTTGACCTGGCTATCCAGATACGGTTTGTGCTGGAAGGCGTTCAGATCGATGCTGCCATCGTTCAGGGCCACGTTCGGGGTGGCGAAGTCGGAGAAAGTAACTACTTCGACATCCAGACCGAACTTGTCCTTGGCGACCTTGGCCGCGGCTTCCACCAGCTGGGATTCCGCCCCGGCGATGGCACCCACTTTCAGGGTCTTGTTCTCTTCTTTCTGACCACAACCGGCCAGAACCAGGCCAGCCAGCAGGGCAGCCGCAACGGATTTAATGCCAAATTTCATAAAAACCTCCTGTCAGCAATCGACGATTAACGATGATCACATGTGTTGACCAGGCGCTCACCTGCGCTCTGGATGAGTTGAACCAGTAAAACCAGAATGACGACGGTTGCCAGCATGACGGTGGGGTCAAAGCGCTGATAGCCGTAGCGAATACCCACATCACCCAGACCACCGCCGCCGATGGCACCGGCCATGGCAGAGTAGTTCACCAGCGTGACCAGGGTAATAGTGACGCTGTTAACGATGCCGGGCAGGGCCTCGGGCAGCAGCACCTTGGTAATGATTTGCAAGGGTTTGGCACCCATGGCCTTGGCAGCTTCCAGCAAGCCGTCCGGCACCTCCATCAGGGCGCCTTCTACCAGACGGGCGATGAAGGGCACGGCACCTATGGTCAGCGGCACTATGGCGGCTATGGTGCCTATGCTGGTGCCGACGATCAGCCGGGTCAGCGGAATGATGGCGACCAGCAGAATGATGAAGGGCACTGAGCGGCCAATGTTGACCAGGATGCCGAGCAACTTGTTCAGGACCGGGTTGGCCAGGATCTGGCCCGCCTTGGTCACGTGCAGTGCAACACCCAGCGGCAGGCCGAGCAGGCAGCCAAACAGGGCGGAGGCAAACACCATCAGCAGGGTATCGCCGAGTGCTGTGACCAGCAGATTAATCATTGCTTCGGACATAACCCATTACCTCCAGCTGAATGCGATTGTGATCAGGGACTGCGTCTGGCATCCCTTGAGGGCAGTGATGAGTAGATCAGTCATTGCTGCGGACATAACCCATTACCTCCAGCTGAATATGGTTGTCGATCAGGAACTGCTGGGTCGCCTCGCACTGGGCCTCATCCCCGAACAATTCTGCCAGCAGGAAGCCGAACTTGACGCCCCCGGCGTACTCGATATCGGCGCTCAGTATGCTGATATCGATGTTGAAGCGACGGCTCGCCTCGGAAATCAGTGGCGTATCGACTGTGCTACCGGTAAAGCCGAGCTTTACCAGCGGATAACTGTTGGCCACCCGCTCTGCACTTAGCCTGTCCTGATACTCCTGCGGTACCTCCAGATGTATGGTGGAGTGGATGAAGTCCCGTGCCAGCTGGGTTTTGGCATTGCTGAAGAACCAGGCGACCTCGCCCTGCTCGATCAGACTGCCGTCGCTGATGATGGCTACGTCATCACAGATCCCCTTCACCACGTCCATCTCATGGGTGATGAGCAAGATGGTGAGCCCCAGTTTGACGTTGATCTCCTTGAGCAGGCTCAGGATCGAACGGGTAGTCTGTGGATCCAGGGCCGAAGTGGCCTCGTCACACAGTAATACCTTGGGAGCCGGTGCCAGGGCGCGGGCGATGGCGACGCGCTGTTTCTGACCGCCTGACAGCTCGGACGGATAGGCATGCGCGCGGGCTTCCAGCCCGACCAGGGCCAGCAATTCATCGACCCGGGCCCGGATTTGGGACTTGCTCCAGCCTGCCAGTTCCAGCGGGAACGCGATATTGGCGAACACGGTACGGGAGGAGAGCAGGTTGAAGTGCTGAAAAATCATGCCGATCTGGCGGCGGGCCAGGGTCAGCTCCCGCTCCGGCAGGGCGACCAAGTCCTGGCCATCGACGATGACCTGGCCCTCTGTCGGGCGCTCCAGCAGGTTGACACAACGAATGAGGGTGCTCTTGCCAGCCCCTGAGGCGCCGATCACCCCGAAAATTTTGCCTTGTGGCACATGCAGGCTCACGTCACGCAGGGCGTGCACGGCATCACTGCCTTTACCGTAGACTTTGTTGAGACCGTTCAACTTAATCATGGATTCTTCCGTGCTAACAGCCTTAAAGCACAGGGCGCTACAGGCGGGTGAATTGGGCAGAGGTTCCACTGGGTTACTCTGTCATCATGGAGGATGATGCTAAGATGTCTGGATGGCTGTGTCAATGCTGATTTAGACGTTTAGACGTCTAAAAAAGTGCTAAGGATTCCCGCCTGCCGACTAACGCGAACGGTGATCTGGTTCACATCAATATTGTATTTGGCAGTGTAGCCATATTGCCGAATATCACATGGTAAATGTGTTCTTATATCCTTCTTTATTAGTCTCGATTCAGATTTGCCTGGCCATGCTGCCATTACGACCGTATCGGCACAAATCATTCCACTTTGTTCTGATCGCTGTTTTCTTGGTCGTTGCCTGCCATGCCCAGACTCAGGACATAGTGCAGCAGGTGTGTCGTCAGGAGGAGAAACTCATCGGCGAGCTGGGCCACCTGGCCCGCGAGTGCCCGGCGCAAGAGACGGTCGCACTGCTGAGTGCGCTGTCATCGCACGAGCAGACCCGTATGACCCGGCTGGTGCACGGGGGCATCGTCTAGCTACACAGGTGTAATGAGAGAGGCCCAGCATCTGCCGGGCCTTTTCTATGATCGACCCAAGGTGGGGATGCCGCCTTACTGCTGTTCGGCGGTGCGTTCGGCCGCATGGAGGGCGGCGCCTATGATACCGGCCTGATTGAGGTTGGCGGCCGCTACCAAGGGGGCCCGGGTCTCAATCTTGTCGATGAACTTATCGAGCTTGGAGGAGCTGCCGCCCCCCAGAATGAAGAGGTCGGGGGAGAACAGAAACTCCAGCCTGGCCAGGTATTTGTTGAAGCGTTTGCCCCAGCGGCCCCAGGAGAGATCCTCGCGTTTGCGCACCGCATCGGAGCAGTAGTGCTCGGCAACCTTGCCCTCCAGCATCAGGTGGCCCAGCTCGGTGTTGGGCAGCAGCTGGCCATTGACGAACACGGCCGTGCCTATGCCGGTGCCGATTGTGACGAGTATGATGACGCCCTTGCGATCCTTGCCGGTACCGAAGCGCATCTCGGCCAGGCCAGCCGCATCGGCATCGTTGAGCACATGGCAGGGCAGGCCGGTCACATCGGCAAACAGGTGAGCGGCATCGGTCTCAACCCAGCGCTTGTCGATGTTGGCCGCACTCTTGGCGATGCCGTTGTGGATGGTGGCGGGAAAGCCGCAGCCCACCGGGCCCTTCCATTGGAAATGTTCTACCAGTGCCTTGAGGGTATGTGCCACGGCGGCCGGGGTGGCCGGTTGCGGCGTCACCAGACGATGGCGCTCGCCAATCAGCTCGCCCGTTTCGGTATCGACCAGGCATCCCTTGATCCCTGAGCCACCGATATCCACTCCCAACATCTGCATCAGATTGTTCCTTTTATAGTGCCGACGCTTTACCGTCGACAGAGCATGAAAAAATGACGTGTATCCGGCAAGGGGCAGACCGCTTATGCGTGATCTGGTAAACCTTTTTCGATGCAACGGATCAGCAAACGGGTTTTTTTGCTGTCATCCTGCTGGCGCCGGGCCAGGGTTGCCAGCGCCCACGTTATGTGTTCGGCCACCATGGGCTCAGCCTCGTCCAGCGCGAGTTGCAACGCCGCTATGACGTCGGGGATGGCCGGGCCGTTGCCGAGTGCCACCGCCAGGTTGCGGCGCCAGCGCTGATAGCCGATACGCCGGATCGGGCTCCCCTCAGTGTGCTTGAGAAACTCGCTCTCGCTCCAGCGCCACAGCTCTAGCAGGGGGGGGCGGTGCAGGTTGGGGCGCGCTTTGAAGTCGGGTTCCGGGCTTACATTCGCATAGCGATTCCAGGGGCAGATGAGCTGGCAATCGTCACAACCATAGATGCGATTGCCCATCAGCGGCCTGAACTCTTCCGGGATGGGGCCGTCGTTCTCTATGGTGAGGTAGGAGATGCAGCGGCGCCCATCCACCACATAGGGGGCGACGATGGCGCCGGTCGGGCAGATATTGATGCAGGCCACGCACTTGCCGCACAGCTCTTTTTCCACCGGGGCATCCAGGGGGAGCGGCAGGCTGATCAGCAGCTCCCCCAGAAAGAAGAAGGAACCCGCCGACTCGTTGAGCAACAGTGAATGCTTGCCAATCCAGCCTAGTCCCGCCTTGGCGGCCAGTGGCCGCTCCAGTATGGGGGCCGAGTCGACGAAGGGGCGCCACTCTCCCATGGTGTCCTGGTCGGTGTGAAACAGCGCCTGGCAGCGCTGCTCGATCCGCTCCCCCAGCTGCTTGAGGCGGTTGCGCAGCACCTTGTGGTAGTCGCGGCCGAGGGCGTAGCGGCTGATGTAGCCGAGGGTCGGGTCGCGCAGGGTGGCGGCAAAGCCGGCCTCGAAAGGCAGGTAGTTCATCCGTACCGACAGCACCCGCAGGGTGCCTGGCAGCAGTTCGTGGGGCCTGGCTCGCATCATGCCGTGGCGGGCCATGTAGTCCATGCTGCCGTGATGGCCGGCATCCAGCCAAGCCTGCAACCTGGGCTCTTCGAGGCTGAGATCCGTGTCCGTGATGCCGATCTGGTCAAATCCTAGCTCGCTCGCCCATAGCTTGATATCGTGGGCCAACTGCTGCAAATCAGGTGTGCTCATGCTGCATCCAGCCCCAAAGGCTTGATGTCCCGGGTCAACC
>NZ_CDBI01000025.1:118869-136642 GCF_000820025.1 Aeromonas popoffii | reverse complement strand
AACCTGCGGTGAAAATCAGGTGTGCTCATGCTGCATCTGGTCCAAAGGCTTGATGTCCCGGGTCAACCGGCAGTGAAAATCTGCCGCACCGGATGCCCGGAGCGTGTCAGCCAGGGTCAATGGATGAAAGTCAGGAGCCGTCATGGTAAAGGTCATCAGGGATACTATCAGCGGTAAAGAGGTGCGCAGTTTACCACGATCACTGTGGCGGACCGAACAGATCCGCGCGCTGGAGCTGCGCTGGGCCGAGCGTGAAGGGCAGGCACTTTATGCCCTGATGGAGCGTGCCGGTGCGGCGCTGCGCACCTATGCCACCCACCATTGGCCGCAGAGCCGCAACTGGTGGATCTTTGTCGGCCCCGGCAACAACGGGGGGGACGGCTATGTGCTGGCCCGTCTCGCCAGGCAGATCGGTCTCGAGCCTCAGGTTATCGCCGCGAGGGACCCCGCCGAGCTGAAAGGGGATGCCAGACGGGCCGCGGATGAGTGGCTGGCGCAGGGGGGAACTGTGCTGATGGCCGGCGCGAGCGAGCTGGATTCACTGCCGCCGCCAGATCTGGTGATAGACGCACTGCTCGGCACGGGTGTTCATGCCCCCCTCTCCTTGCCTTTGACAAAGATCGTCGCAACAATCAATGGCTTGCCGGCACCCGTGTTGGCGGTGGATCTGCCCTCCGGCCTCAATGCCGACACGGGCCGTGCCATGGGGGTATTGGTCCGTGCCAGCCGCACCCTCACCTTCATCGGCATCAAGCAGGGCATGCTCACCGGCGAGGGGGTGGATGGTGTCGGCCGGCTCGATTGCGATCCCCTCGGCGTGACGCCGGAGGCTGGCCTGGAAGCGACCGCCGAACGGATCGATTATCCCGGCCTCAAACACCTGCTGACGCCGCGCCAGCGCTCTGCCCACAAGGGGTCTCACGGCAAGGTGTTGGTGGTGGGGGGCAATGTGGGCATGCAGGGCGCTATCGTGCTGGCGGGTCTTGCCTGCCTGCGGGCGGGGGCCGGTCTGGTACGGGTATGTCAGCACCCGAGTCATGTGCCCGTCAGTCTCCATCAAGCCGAGTTGATGGATACGCAGGCTGATGCAGATGAGCGCTGGGCCTCGGTGCGACTGGTGGGGCCGGGACTGGGTCAGGACGCATGGGGCCGCCGCCATTTTGAGTCCTTGGTCAATGGGGAGACACCGCTGGTATTGGACGCCGATGGATTGAATTGGCTGGCGCAATGTCCCCGTCATCAGGATAATTGGGTGCTTACGCCTCACCCGGGTGAGGCGGCCCGCCTGCTGGGCTGCTCGATTGCCGAGATTGCAGCAGATCGTTTTGCCGCCGTGCGGCGCTTGCAGCACGTTTTTGGCGGTGTCGTACTGCTCAAGGGGGCGGGCACGCTCATCTGTGATGGCAAGGGGATAGTGCTCTGTGACGAGGGCAATCCCGGCATGGCCAGTGGCGGCATGGGCGATCTGTTATCTGGTATAATCGCCGCCCTTTTGGCCCAGGGCTGGTCTGCCGTCGAGGCAACCCGGCTGGGCGCAGTGATCCACGGGGAAGCGGCCGATCTGGCCGCCGCAGACGGAGAAAGGGGCATGCTGGCATCAGATCTGCTGCCTTTTATCCGTCGACTGGTTAATCCCGACACCATAACAAGTTAAAGAAGAACATGGCAAAACAGTTGATGATGACACTGCCGGACGAGGCAGCAACAGTGGCACTGGGTGGCCGTCTGGCACACGCCTGCCAGCAGGCGACCACGGTGTTCTTGCATGGCACCCTCGGGGCCGGAAAAACCACCCTGACCCGTGGCTGGGTGCAGGGGCTGGGCCATCAGGGCAAGGTCAAGAGCCCGACCTACACCCTGGTCGAGCCCTATGAACTGGCCGAGTGGCAGGTTTACCACTTCGATCTCTACCGCCTGGCCGATCCGGAAGAGCTGGAGTTCATGGGCATTCGGGACTACTTTGCCGCCAATACCCTCTGTCTGGTGGAGTGGCCAGAAAAGGGTGAAGGCTGGCTGCCGGTTTCCGATCTGGACATTACCCTGACTTATGTAAACGAGCAGCGTGAGGCTCTGATAGAGGCTCGCACTGCGATTGGCGAAGCCATTCTGGAACGGTTGTCATCTACGTGCGCGTGATCCTTGTTATTGTCCTCTCTCTGATGGCCTTACCCTCCTGGGCGAATCAGCTCAAGAGTGTGCGGGTGTGGCCATCGCCGGATAACACCCGGGTGGTACTCGACATGAGCAGCGCCCCCAATTACAACTACTTCACTCTGACCGGCCCGGATCGGTTGGTGATCGACCTCAAAGGGGCGAACAACGTCACCAATCTGGCCCGCATCGAGAACAAGAGCGAGCTGGTGCGCAAGATCCGCGAGAGTTCACCGCTGGAGAAGGGCGGCCTGCGACTGGTGTTGGACTTGAGCTCCACCATCAAGCCTGTGGTCTTTCCGCTGGCGCCGGCTGGCCCCTATGGTCATCGGCTGGTGATCGACCTGCCTTATGAAGAGAAAGCCTCCGTCGCCGTGCAGGCTACGCCAGTGGCCGGCAAGGGCAGAGGCGTGGTGATCGCCATCGATCCGGGCCATGGCGGGGAAGATCCGGGTTCCATCGGTCCACGCCGCACTTATGAGAAGCGGGTCACCCTGGCGGTTTCCCAGAAGTTGGCTGCACTCATCGACAGGGAACCCGGCATGCGCGCCGTGCTGACCCGTCGTGGCGACTACTTCGTCGATCTGAACAAGCGCTCCGAGATAGCCCGCAAGGCCAAGGCCGACTTGCTGGTGTCGGTGCACGCTGACAGCTTCCACAACGCCACCCCGCGGGGAGCCTCGGTCTGGGTGCTGTCGACCAATCGCGCCAATCGCGAGATGGGCAGCTGGCTGGAGAAACAGGAGAAACAGGGTGAGCTGTTGGGCGGGGTGGGCAAGGTATTGGCCGAGTCCGATCCAAACCCCTATCTGGCACAGACCTTCCTCGATCTCTCCATGGACAAGTCCCGTGCCGAGGGGTACGACGTCAGCCGCCAGATCCTGCGTTCCATGGGCAAGGTGGCCAGGTTGCACAAGAAGGCGCCGGAGCACGCCAGTCTGGCAGTGCTCAAAGCACCGGACATCCCCTCTGTACTGGTGGAGACAGGCTTTATCTCCAACCATGCGGAGGAGCAGCTGCTGGCGACCCCCGCTTATCAGGATCAGCTGGCTCGCGCCATCTTCGAGGGCATCCGCAACTACTACCGTGCCCACCCGACCAAGGGTGCCATGCTGACCGGCAAGGGGCAGGCCAGCAAGCCAGCTGCGGTCAGCAGACCTGTGGCGGTGAGCAAACCCGCGCAGGTGCAGTCGCAGCCCGTGATGACCAATCGGATGCCGGCCACAGAACCAAACCGTAGCCGCGATGGCGGCGCCCCGGTCAGCAGTGTCAGCAGCTCGTCCGGCGCCGGTGTGATCAAGCCCTATGTGGTGGCTGCCAAGGAGCCGAACATGCCGGTCAGCAGCGTGCAGAGCAACGACAAGGCCAAGATGATCCGCCACGTGGTCACCCGTGGCCAGAGCCTCTCTCGCCTCGCCGAGAAGTTCGGGGTGAGCCAGGCGCGGCTGGTGGAGATCAACAAACTCAAATCACGGGATATCCAGATAGGGCAGGTGCTCTATATCCCCCAAAAATAGAAACCGGGAGCAGCCATACCGATCCCTGTTTTATCGCCTTTCCTGGCCAACCAGATTGCTGCCGGAGAGAGGGGGGATCGGTCCTGCTCAGCGGTGACAGTGTCTGGATCCCGCAAGACTAAAGGTCAGGAGTAAGCCATGCCGATCCGTATTTTACCGCCGATCCTGGCCAACCAGATTGCCGCAGGAGAGGTGGTGGAGCGGCCCTCTTCGGTCGTCAAGGAGCTGGTGGAAAACAGCCTGGACGCGGGTGCCGACCGGGTCGAGATTGACATCGACAAGGGCGGTGCCAAGCTGATCCGCATCCGTGACAACGGCTGCGGCGTCGCCAAAGAGGAGCTGGTGCTGGCGTTGTCGCGTCACGCCACCTCCAAGGTGGCGACCCTGGATGATCTGGAAGGGATCTGCAGCCTGGGGTTTCGCGGCGAGGCGCTCGCCTCCATCAGCTCGGTCTCTCGTCTCACCTTCACCTCCCGCACCCTGGATCAGTCCGAGGCCTGGCAAGCCCAGGCGGAAGGGCGTGAGATGCAGGTCACCGTCAAGCCCGCGGCCCACCCGGTGGGGACCACAGTGGAAGTGGTGGATCTCTTCTTCAATACGCCCGCACGGCGCAAATTCATGCGCAGCGAAAAGACCGAGTTTGCTCATATCGACGAGCTGGTGCGTCGCATCGCGCTCTCCCGTTTCGATGTCACCCTGATCCTGCGCCACAACGGCAAGGTGATGCGCCAGTACAAGGCTGCCAATACGGTACCTGAGCAGGAGCGCCGCCTGGCCGCTGTCTGTGGCACCCCCTTCATGCACCACGTGCTGGCGGTGGAAAGCGAGCACAGCGACGTGCGCCTGCGGGGCTGGCTGGCGACCCCTGAGGGGGCCAGACCGCAGAACGATCTGCAATACACCTATGTGAACGGCCGCATGATGCGCGACAAGCTCATCAATCACGCCATCCGCCAGGCCTATGACGAGCTGCTGCCTGCCGACCGCTTCGCCGCCTATGTGCTCTATATCGAGCTGGATCCCCATCAGGTGGATGTGAACGTCCATCCGGCCAAGCACGAGGTGCGCTTCCATCAGGCACGCCTCATCCACGACTTCATCTTCCAGGCGCTGTTCACTGCCCTGCACCGGGAGGCTGCCGCCAGAGCTGAACAGGGCGAACTGCTGGCCGAGACCCTGGTCGAGCTGCCGGTCAGCGGGCAAATTGAATACCCGGGCCAGGCGCCTCGTCCCGAGTGGTACGGCGCCGAGCACAATTACCGGACTCCGGCTGCGACGAATGAAGTGCGAGAAGGGGGCGTGGCTCGCGCCAGCCATTATCAGCCGCCCGAACCGCCCAGCCGGGATGCGATGCGTGGCATGGGGGCGCTGCTCACCACCTTATCTGATGCGGGGTCCGCGTCTGTCGTACCCGCTACCCCGGTGGCGACCTCCAACGCAGCCGTTCAGGCCGCGCCCGGAGTCTGGCGGGCGCTCATCCTGGTGGAGCAGGCTTATTTGCTGCTGGAGCGAGATGGTCAACTGGCACTGCTCTCGCTGGTGCGGGCCGAGCGCCTGCTGCTGCGCAACTGGCTGCTGGAGGCCTGGGGGCAGGGACTGGCGGCGCAACCGCTGCTACTGCCGGTCTCCTTCAAGTTGCCCAAGAACTTGATAGCGCTGGTTGAAGAGCAGGAGCGTTTGCTCACCCGCATGGGACTGGAGTTGAAAAACGGGGGGCGCGACACCATGATCCTGACTCGGGTGCCAGCCTTGCTGCGTCAAACCGATCTGGTGCGGTTATTACCCGAATTATTGCAAATTATCGAGAGCGGATCTGACAGTGATGCTAGCCAGCTGGCTGAAGTATTATGCCAATGGTTGGTAGAGCAGGGGATAACTCGCGAAAAAGTATATGATTTTTCAACTGCCAGTCGTTTGCTGATGGAACTTGTGACCGATTTCAGTGACCAACTGGCAGACACGCGCATGGTGCGCCCTGTGTCGTTGGCAAGCGTGCTGGCCGAGTTTGCCGATGGCAACTGAGGGGCGGGATGGCCGCCTCTTTGACCAATAGATATGTTTTTTGCAGGTGTGCCCGCTCTGGTGGTGACCATGCAAGGGGAGTTTTTCACGTGGCTGACTTGCCGACTGCAATTTTTCTGATGGGGCCGACGGCCTCCGGCAAGACGGATCTCGCCATCAATCTGTGTCAGGCCCTGCCCTGCGACATCATCAGCGTGGACTCTGCGCTCATCTATCGCGGCATGGACATAGGTACCGCCAAGCCGACCGCCCACGAGCTGGCCCTGGCGCCCCATAAGCTGATCGACATGCTCGATCCTGCCTTGAGCTATTCTGCGGCAGATTTTTGCCGCGATGCCCTGCGGGAGATGGACGACATAGTGGCCCGTGGCCGCATTCCGCTGCTGGTGGGGGGGACAATGCTCTATTTCAAGGCGTTGTTGGAGGGGCTCTCGCCGCTACCATCCGCCGACCCTGTCATTCGTGCCGGGATTGAGGAAGAGGCGGCCCGCCTCGGCTGGCAGGCGCTGCACGAGGAGCTGGTGCGCATAGACCCGGTCGCCGGGGCGCGCATTCATCCCAATGACCCACAGCGTCTGAGCCGGGCACTGGAGGTGTATCGTATCAGTGGCAAGACGCTCACTGAACTTACGCAAGTGCAGGGGGCGGGGCTGCCCTATCGGGTGCATCAGTTTGCCATCGCTCCGAGCGATCGCGCCCTGTTACACCAGCGTATCGAACAGCGCTTTGACAAGATGTTGCAAAGCGGGTTCGAGCAAGAGGTCAGGGCGCTCTATGAGCGCGGCGATCTCACCCCTGATCTGCCCGCTATTCGCTGCGTTGGCTACCGCCAAATGTGGGACTACCTGGCAGGGGAAGTGGAGTATGATGAGATGCGCTATCGCGGAATTGTTGCCACCCGCCAGTTGGCCAAGCGTCAAATGACCTGGTTGCGCGGTTGGCCTGAAATCACCTGGTTGGAATCTGGAGAGTCTGGCAATCTGGCAAGGGTCGTGGCCCGTGCCGGTGTGGCTTGACACTCCTGTATAATCAGGTTGTTATATTGATATCCGGTGTTTAAAAACAACAAACTATAAGGAAAAAGAAGATGGCTAAGGGGCAATCTCTCCAAGACCCGTTTTTGAATGCGCTGCGCCGTGAGCGGATTCCTGTTTCTATCTATTTGGTGAACGGCATCAAACTGCAGGGTCAGATCGAATCGTTTGACCAGTTTGTCATTTTGCTGAAGAACACCGTGAGCCAGATGGTCTACAAACACGCCATTTCCACCGTGGTGCCAGCCCGTGCCGTCAACCATCACCAGCACGTCCCTGGCGCAGCTGGCGAAGAACAGGGTGAAGCCGAGGCGTGATATCCCAGGGCGAGATGACTCGCCAACCCAGATTCATCATGATTCCTGTCAAGGAGCAAGCGCTTGTTTGACCGTTATGAAGCAGGCGAACAGGCCGTTCTGGTACATGTCAACTTCAGCGATGAGGGTGAGCGGGAGGATCTGGAAGAGCTCAAGATGTTGGTGAGCTCGGCTGGGGTCAATGCGTTGGGGGTAGTCACCACCAATCGCAGTGCACCCAGCGCCAAATTTTTTGTCGGCAGCGGCAAGGCTGAAGAGATCGCGTCCCAGGTGCAGATGCTGGGCGCAGACGTGGTAATCTTCAACCATGCCCTGACTCCTGCCCAGGAGCGCAACCTGGAACGCCTGTTCCAGTGTCGGGTCGTTGACAGAACCGGCCTGATTCTGGATATCTTTGCCCAGCGCGCCCGTACCCACGAAGGCAAGTTGCAGGTCGAACTGGCCCAGCTACGCCATCTTTCTACTCGCCTGGTGCGAGGCTGGACTCACCTTGAGCGTCAGAAGGGCGGGATCGGTCTGCGCGGCCCGGGCGAAACCCAGCTTGAAACTGACCGTCGTCTGTTGCGTGAGCGCATCAAGGCGATTTTGCGCCGGCTCGACAAAGTGGCCAAGCAGCGGGAACAGGGCCGCCGTGCCCGCAACAGAAACGAAGTACCGACTGTATCGCTGGTGGGTTACACCAACGCCGGAAAGTCCACTTTGTTCAACCAACTTACAGCTGCCAGCGTGTATGCTGCCGACCAATTGTTCGCAACTCTGGATCCCACCCTGCGTAAATTGGTGATCCTGGATGTGGGTGATGTGATTTTGGCTGATACAGTTGGATTTATTCGACACTTGCCCCATGATCTGGTTGCGGCCTTCAAGGCGACCCTGCAGGAGACCCGTGAAGCGGATCTGCTGTTGCATGTGGTGGATTGTGCCGATGAGCAGATGCAGGAGAATATCGACTCCGTGCAGCAGGTGTTGGCCGAGATTGAAGCCGATGACAGACCCCAGCTGATGATCTGCAATAAGATCGACAAGCTGGTGGATCATCGGGTAGGTCTGGAACGGGATGATGAGGGACGTCCTGTGCGTCTCTGGTTGTCGGCCCAGACCGGGGAAGGCTGTGAATCCCTGTTTACGGCTCTGACCGAGTTGCTGGCCGGTTCCATGGTGCATCATACCCTGCAGTTGCCTCCTTCGGCCGCCAGATTGCGAAGTGCGCTCTATCGCCTTAAAGGCATTGAGCAGGAAGGTTTCAGCGAGGAGGGGGATTTTGTGTTGCAAGTTCGGCTGCAACTAGCCGATTGGAACCGCCTTGTGAAACAGGAAGGTGAGAATTTACAACGCTTTATCAGGCATTGAGTCGCGGATGAAGATGAATGCTTACCCGCTTCATCAACGATTGATGACCAGATAGAGATGATATCCATCCGCTTGTATTAATGGAGATGCTGATGGCTTGGAATGAGCCTGGAAACAACGGCAAAGACCGTGACCCTTGGGGGAACAACGGCAAGAATCAGGGACCCCCTGATCTGGACGAGATGCTGCGCAAGGTGAGCCGCCGTTTTGGCGGTTTGCTGGGGGGTGGCAAGTCAGGTGGTGAAATCGGACGTTTCGGTCTCTCTATCGTCTTGGTGATCGCTGTGGTGGTGTGGGTCCTCAGCGGCTTTTATACCATTCGTGAAGCTGAGCGAGGGGTGATTCTGCGGTTTGGTGCTTACTCTCACAACGTAGAGCCGGGCTTGCGCTGGAAGCCGACTTTTATCGATCGGGTCATACCGGTGGATGTGGAGTCTGTGCGTTCTCTGCCTGCGTCCGGCTTTATGCTGACTCAGGATGAAAACGTGGTGCGGGTCGAGATGGACGTGCAGTTTCGTGTTGTCAATCCGGAACAGTTCCTGTTCAGCGTCACCAATGCCGAGGAGAGTCTGAGCCAGGCTACCGATAGCGCTCTGCGCTATGTGGTGGGTCATACCCGGATGGATGATGTACTGACCACTGGTCGGGAAAGAGTCCGTCAGGAGACCTGGCAGGTGATCGATGACATCATAGAGCCATACCAAATGGGTCTGCAAATCGTCGACGTCAACTTCTTGCCGGCTCGTCCGCCGGAAGAGGTGAAAGATGCGTTTGATGACGCCATTTCCGCTCAGGAAGATGAACAGCGCTTCATTCGTGAAGCAGAAGCCTATGCTCGTGAAGTCGAGCCGAAGGCACGTGGTTCAGTCAAGCGTCTGGAGCAGGAAGCGAAAGCTTACAAGTCCCAGGTCGTGTTGAGGGCCCAGGGTGAGGTTGCTCGTTTCAGCGCGCTGCTGCCCACGTATCAGGCGGCTCCTGAGCTGACCCGTAAGCGTATCTATCTGGAAACCATGGAAGAGCTCTATCAGCAAGCTAACAAGGTGGTGGTCGACATGCCGGCTGGCAACAACAGCATGATCTATCTGCCGCTCGACAAGCTCTCTGGCAAAGCAAATGCCGTACAACCGGCTCTTCCGGCTGGTACTCCGGAGGTTGAATCGATTCCTCCGTCCAACGAAGGGGCCAACTCTACACCGATCCCGCTGCGTAGTGGCGATCGTTTCAGCTCAGGGAGAAACTAATAGATGAAAAAAATAGCTATTGGTGTCATCGCTGTGGCCGCTATGATCGGCTTCTCCTCCATCTTTGTGATTGATGAAGGGCAGAAAGGGATAGTTGTGCAGTTTGGCAAGGTGAAGCGGGTTGAATCCGGTGAAGCGCGGCTTTTTGAGCCAGGACTGCACTTCAAGGTGCCCTTCATCGATCAGGTTCGCAAGATGGATGCTCGTATCCAGACCATCGACAGCCAGGCTGATCGCTTCGTCACCTCGGAGAAGAAAGACCTCATCATCGACTCCTATGTGAAGTGGAGGATTGAGGACTTTTCCCGGTTCTACCTGGCAACAGGTGGTGGCAATAAGATGCAGGCTGAAGACCTGCTCAAGCGCAAGATCAACAACGGTCTGCGCTCCGAGATAGGTAACCGCACCATCAGGGACATTGTTTCTGGTGAGCGCAGTACCGTGATGGAAGATGCACTGATGAGGATGGCGCGCTCCTCCGAGCTCGGCATCAAGGTGGTTGATGTGCGGATCAAGCAGATCAACCTGCCGGTCGAAGTCTCCAACTCCATCTTTCAGCGGATGCGTGCCGAGCGGACTGCGGTAGCCCGTGAGCATCGTTCACAGGGTCGTGAGCAGGCCGAAATCCTGCGTGCCAACATCAACCGCAAGGTGACCGTCATGATCGCTGACGCGGAGCGCAATGCGCGTCAGTTGCGTGGTGAAGGGGATGCGGAAGCCGCCAAGATCTATGCCGACAGCTACCAGAAAGACCCCGAGTTTTTCAGCTTCGTGCGTAGCATGGAGGCCTATCGCAAGAGCTTTGCCGGTGGCAACGAGCTGATGGTGCTCAAGCCAGATAGCGAGTTCTTCCGCTACTTCAGGTCGCCTAACGGCACCGAGCAGTAAGAGACAAGCAATAAGACCAAAGGGCCTGATGATTCAGGCCCTTTTGCTTTATGGCGCCAGCCCCGCCGATATGGGCGGCTTTTTGTGCAAGGAGCTGGGATGCTGACATCCATGTTGATGGGACTGGGGCTGCTATTGCTGTTTGAAGGGCTTGGCCCCCTGCTGATGCCGAGGGCCTGGCAGCAGATGCTGCGGCTGCTCAGTGATCAGTCACCTGAGCACCTGCGCCGTATCGGTGGCTCGCTGGTGGTAGCGGGCGCCGTTATTATCTGGATGTTGAGCCATTGAGCCATCTGGCTGGATCAGTCTCTAACTAAAGCGCAGACCATAAAAAAGAGGCCCACGGGCCTCTTGTTCATCCAGCAGGAGTCGTTGACTCAGGCGCTACGCTGTACCGCCATCTGGGCCAGGGTTTCCAGCGCCTGCTTGTGCTGGGAGTCCGGCAGGACGGCGAGCGCTGCGATGGCCTTGTCAGCCTCTTGCCGGGCACGCATGCGGGAGTACTCCAGCGCGCCTGTACGGTCGAGAATGGCCAGGATCTGGTCGAGATGTTCCATGCCGTTGCGGTGCGCTATGGCATCGCGCACCAGCTGACGCTCTTCGGGCGAGCCAACTTCCATGGCCCGCAGCAGTGGCAGGGTGGGCTTGCCTTCAGCCAGATCGTCACCAACGTTCTTGCCCATCTCATCGCTCTGGGAGCAGTAGTCCATCACGTCATCGATGATCTGGAAGGCGGTACCCAGATACTTGCCATAGTTGGTCATGGCCTGCTCGATGGGCTCGGGCTGATGGGTCAGCACGGCAGCGAGGCGGGTGGCGGCCTCGAACAGCTTGGCGGTCTTGCAGTAGATGACCGTCATGTAACTCTGTTCCGTGGTGTCCGGATCGTTGCAGTTCATCAACTGCAACACTTCGCCCTCGGCTATGGTGTTGGTGGCATCCGACAGTATCTCCATCACCTTCAGGTTGGAGAGTTCGCTCATCATCTGAAAGGAGCGACTATAGAGGTAGTCACCGACCAGGACGCTGGCGGCATTGCCAAACAGGGCGTTGGCGGTTTCCCGGCCGCGGCGCAGGTCGGATTCGTCGACCACGTCGTCGTGCAGCAGGGTAGAGGTGTGGATAAATTCTATGATGGCGGCGAGTTTGAGATGATCCTGACCTTCGTATCCCAGTGCGCGGGCGGCCATCACTGTCAGCATGGGGCGCATCCGTTTCCCGCCTGCACTGACAATATAGAAACCCAGCTGGTTGATCAGGCTGACATCGGATTGAAGTCTCGCCAGGATCAGTTCATTCACCGCCGTCATGTCGGCGGCACAGAGCGCACGGATAGTCTGTTGGTCCATAAGTCTCGTAACGTGACGGCAGCAATAACTGCGGTTTTAGTAATGGCGGGGATTCTACACGATTTCACAATGGGTTACAGTTAAGCGTTTATCCACGGCGGCAGATATGCGCACAAAATAAACTTTTTGCTAAATTGGCCTTGCCTGAGCAAATCGATTTGCGTAGAATGCCGGCCCATTGTTATAGGTTTTTGCGCGTGTCTGGCCTTGAGCAAAAGACACGCCTTTACGGAGTTAATCAAATGTACGCGGTATTCCAAAGCGGCGGAAAACAACACCGTGTGGCCGAAGGTCAAATCGTTCGTCTGGAAAAGCTGAACGTTGAGACTGGCGCTACTATCGACTTCAACGAAGTTCTGATGGTTGCTGCAGGCGACACTTTTAAAGTAGGTGCTCCTTTCGTTGAAGGTGGCAAGGTTGTAGCTGAAGTTGTGGCTCACGGCCGTGGCGAGAAAGTGACTATCGTCAAGTTCCGTCGTCGTAAGCACCATCGTAAGCAAGCGGGCCACCGTCAGTGGTTCACTGAAGTCAAAATCACTGGCATCAGCGCTTAATTAGAGGAGTCCGATAGATGGCACACAAAAAAGCTGGCGGTTCATCCCGCAACGGTCGCGATTCTGAAGCTAAACGCCTTGGCGTTAAGCGTTTCGGCGGCGAAACAGTTCTGGCAGGCAGCATCATCGTTCGTCAACGTGGTACCAAGTTCCACGCTGGCACCAACGTTGGTCTGGGCACCGATCACACCCTGTACGCGAAAGCGACTGGCAAGATCCTGTTCGAAGTTAAAGGTCCGCTGAATCGTAAGTACGTTAGCATAGTTGCTGAGTAATTACGGACCGCAAGGATCCGAAGCCCCGCCAACAGGCGGGGCTTTTGTTTTTCTGACGCAGTTTACGAAAAAACGGAACGCAGATGTGCCTGGTGTTGCGCGAGGCATTCATCGCTAAGATGCGTATCGCCCGCAGGGGCCTGTACCACTATAATTGCGTATCGGTTTTTCGAATTAAGGTGACGGTTACCTATGAAGTTTGTTGATGAAGTCCAGATTCGAGTCGATGCCGGTGACGGTGGTAACGGTTGTGTCAGTTTTCGTCGGGAGTTGTACGTTCCCAACGGCGGCCCGGATGGCGGAGACGGTGGCGATGGCGGCGATGTCTATCTGATTGCCGACGAAAACCTGAACACCCTGATCGATTACCGTTTCGAGCGCTTCCATGCGGCCGAGCGCGGTGAGAATGGTCGCAGTGCCAACTGTACTGGTCATCGTGGCAAAGACAAGGTGCTGCGCGTTCCTGTCGGAACCCGCGCCAGTGATGAAGATACCGGTGAGCGACTGGGCGACTTGACCAGCCATGGTCAGAAGTTGATGGTTGCCAAGGGGGGGTTCCACGGTCTGGGCAACACCCGCTTCAAGAGCTCCGTCAACCGGGCGCCGCGCCAGAAGAGCAGCGGTACGCCGGGTGAAGTACGTACCCTGAAGCTGGAACTGTTGCTGCTGGCCGACGTCGGCATGCTGGGTCTGCCCAACGCAGGCAAGTCTACCTTTATCCGCGCAGTGTCTGCCGCCCGACCCAAAGTGGCTGACTACCCCTTCACCACACTCGTGCCGAACCTGGGCGTAGTGCGTGGCGAGAACTCCCGCTCCTTCGTGATCGCCGACATTCCGGGTCTGATCGAGGGTGCCGCCGAAGGCGCCGGTCTGGGTATCCGCTTCCTCAAGCACCTGGAGCGTTGCCGAGTACTGCTCCACCTTGTGGATATCTGCCCGGTAGATGGCTCGGATCCGGCCGTGAATGCCGTGACGATTGTCAAGGAGCTGGAAAAATACAGCCCCGAGCTGGCGGGCAAGCCGCGCTGGCTGGTGTTCAACAAGATGGATCTGATCCTGGAAGAGGAAGCGGTCGAGGTGATGGAGCGCGTCAAGGCTGCGCTGGCCTACGAAGGCCCTGTCTACCAGATCACGGCCATCAGCAAGGAAGGCACAAAGAAGGTGTGCTATGACATCCTGGATCTGCTGGATACCATGCCGCGCACGCTGGTAGAAGATGCCAAGGATGCCATCGAGAAGGTGGAGTTCAAGTGGGACGATTACCACAAGAACCAGCTGGCCCAGGCCGAAGCGGAGGCTGCAGCGGCTTCCCTGGCCTTCGATGCGACCCTCGATGATGATGATGACTGGGATGATGACGACGAGGATGGCGTTGAAGTCATCTATGTTCGTGACTGATCACTCGGTCCTGCCTGGCGTCTTCGCCCATTGGTGAGAAAAACCGGAGTCTGGTAACAGACTTCGGTTTTTTTATGGGGTCCATCCAGACTGGCTTGATCACCATGTAGATATATTTCTCATGTCACTTATTGCCTGCCAACTGCAACTGATTATACTGCGCACCTGAATGCAACCTAATTGAAACAATGTGCTAACTATTTGTAGTGAATTGATATGCATGTCTGTTTGAGGTCATTCTTATGGAAGGTTTGCCTGTAAAAATATTTATGCTTGAAATGATCCGTTAAAGGCTTGTTTGTGCATTTTATTGGAGTATTCTTG
This sequence comes from Aeromonas popoffii, assembly GCF_000820025.1. Classification (GTDB taxonomy): domain Bacteria; phylum Pseudomonadota; class Gammaproteobacteria; order Enterobacterales; family Aeromonadaceae; genus Aeromonas; species Aeromonas popoffii. The sequence goes on along the minus strand of NZ_CDBI01000025.1, from coordinate 122,222 downwards.
CGCCCGTTTTGCTGGGTGAAAGCATGAATATGCAGGTTCGCCTGGCTAAGGAAAAGTAACATTAAGGCTGTAAACCATGCTGGAAAAGACTCTGCAAGCACCTGCGCTCAATACCCGTCGCAACGTGCTGATGTTCCTGATCCCGTCACTCATCGGGATCCTGCTGTTCATGACCCCCGTCATCTATGACGGTAATGTCACCATACCCGTCGCCGTGCTGGCGAAACTGGTGCAGACGGTATTTGCCGATTATCTGGTGGCCATGGTCAGTGCCATCATCACCACCACCATGTTGATGACGCTGATTGCCTGGTTGTTCAAGCCGGCCATCCTGGTGCAGCGCCCTTTCCTCAACAGCCTGTTCAATGTACCTCCTTTCTGGGCCTGCGTGCGGGTGCTGGGCGGTGTGTTCGTGCTGCTGACCTTCTTCGAGTTCGGGCCCGAGGTGCTGCGCTCTGATGCCACCGGTGGTCTGGTGCTGCACGATCTGTTGCCTGTGCTGTTCTCGGTGTTCATTTTCGCCGGCCTGCTGTTGCCCCTGCTGCTGGATTTCGGTCTGTTGGAGTTCGTCGGCACCATGATGACCCGTATCATGCGCCCCGTGTTTCGCCTGCCGGGCCGTTCCGCCGTGGATTGCTTCGCGTCCTGGCTGGGGGATGGCAGCGTCGGCATTCTGCTGACCAGCAAGCAGTACGAAGGCAAGTTCTACACCCAGCGTGAGGCTGCCGTCATAGGGACCACCTTCTCGGCAGTGTCCATCACCTTCTGTCTGGTGGTGATCTCCCAGGTGAGGCTGGAGCACATGTTCGTGCCCTTCTACCTGACCGTCTGCCTGGCTGGAGTGGTGGCTGCCGTCGTGGTGCCGCGCCTGCCACCGCTCTCCTGGAAGAAGGATGTCTATGCCGATGGCACCCCCCTGTGCCGCCAGCAGGAGTCCGTGCCTCATCAGCACAGCGTGCTGAGCTACGGCTATGAGCGGGCGTTGACCAAGGCCGAGAGCATGACGGACATGGGCGCGGTGGCGCGAGAAGGTGTGAAGAATGCACTCGACATGGTGTTTGGTGTGTTGCCGGTGGTGATGGCCATAGGGACTTGTGCCCTGATGCTGGCCGAGCACACCTCTATCTTCAACTGGCTGGGGGCGCCCTTTGTGCCCTTGCTGGAACTGCTGCAGCTACCGGAAGCCGAGGCGGCCTCCAAGACCATCATGGTGGGCTTCGCCGACATGTTCATCCCGGCCGTGCTGGCATCGACCATAGAGAGCGACATCACACGATTCGTGATCGCCGCCATGTCGGTCACCCAGCTCATCTATATGTCGGAAGTGGGTGCCCTGCTGCTGGGCAGCAAGATCCCGGTCAAGCTGTGGGAGCTGTTTGTCATTTTCCTGCTGCGCACCCTGGTCACTTTGCCGGTCATCGCCGGTGTAGCACATCTGTTGTTCTAGGGCCCTTGCTCTGGATTCAAAACGGTCAACCTGGGTTGGCCGTTTTTTGTGGTCGGCATTAGACCAAAGTGAGTCTTTTTAATGGTGGGTAATTACATTAATGTAACAAGCTGAAAACAGCGTGCCAGCCGAGCAGTAGGCAATTCAAATCGAACGTGGCCAGGAGTCACCCCATGACCTCACTGCTCAGCTATCGGACCGGTCCCTGCGATCAGCCCCTGCTTCATCAGACCATAGGCGAATACCTGCAAGAGATAGCGGAACGCTTTCCCGAAAGGCCTGCTGTTGTGGTGCGTCACCAGCAGATCCGCTGGAGCTACCGCGAATACCTCACCCAGATAGACAGGTTGGCGCTGGGCTTGCTGGGGCTCGGCATCCAACCGGGCGACAGGGTCGGCATCTGGTCACCAAACAACATAGAGTGGTGTCTGGTGCAGTTCGCCACCGCCCGCATCGGCGCCATCATGGTCTGTATCAATCCTGCCTACCGCAGCTACGAGCTGGAGTTTGCCATCAACAACGTGGGGTGCCGTGCCCTCATCTGTGCCAGTGCCTTCAAGGGCAGCGATTACCTCGCCATGCTCAATGAGCTGGCCCCGGAACTGGCCAGCTCGCCGCCCGGGCAGCTGGTCAGTGCCCACCTGCCGAGCCTGGCGATGGTGATCCGGCTCGGGGAGGAGGCCACCGCCGGCATGCTCAACTTCGGTACCGTGCTGGCGCTGGGGGACGAGCAGGATCCGGACCGGCTTACCCGGGTGGCCGCGAGCCTCAAGCCGGACGATGCCATCAACATCCAGTTCACCTCGGGCACCACGGGCAACCCCAAGGGTGCGATCCTGAGCCACAGCAACATCCTCAACAACGGCCGCCAGGTGGCGCGGGGTATGGCGTTCAGCGAGCAGGACAAGCTCTGCATACCGGTGCCGCTCTATCACTGTTTCGGCATGGTACTCGGCAACCTGGTCTGCATCAGCGTGGGGGCCTGCGCCCTGTTTCCCTCGGAAGCGTTCGATCCTGTGGCAACTCTGCAGATGGTGAGCGAGGAGCGTTGCACCGCCATGCACGGCGTGCCGACCATGTTTATCGCCGAGCTGGATCTGCCCGGCTTTGCAGAGTTTGATCTCTCCTCCCTGCGCACTGGCATCATGGCCGGGGCCATCTGCCCTGAGCCCTTGATGCGCAAGGTGCAGACCCTGATGCACATGACTGAGGTGACGATTGCCTACGGCCAGACAGAGTGCAGTCCCATCAACCACATGACCGCCATCGATGCGCCACTGAACAAGCGTGTTACCACGGTCGGCCGTGCCCTCGATCACACCGAGATCAAGCTGGTTGATCCGAGTGGCGCATTGGTGCCCATCGGCGAGCGGGGGGAGATCTGTTGTCGTAGCAACGGGGTGATGCAGGGTTACTGGCAGGATCCTGCCAAGACGGCGGAGACCATCGACGAGGAGGGCTGGCTGCACTCGGGGGATATCGGCATCATGGATGAAGAGGGTTATGTGCAGATCGTCGGGCGCAGCAAGGAGCTGATCATCCGTGGTGGCGAGAACATCTATCCGCGAGAGATCGAGGAGCGACTCTACGCTCATCCAGCGGTGCAGGATGCGGCCGTGTTCGGTGTCGACAGCGAGCGTTACGGTGAGGAGGTGTGCGCCTGGGTCAAGCTCAGGCCGGATCAAGTGGTCAGTGAGGAGGAGATCAAGCATTTTCTCTCGGCCCGCATCGCCTACTTCAAGGTTCCCAGATACATCCGTTTTGTGGAGGAGTACCCCATGACGGTGACCGGCAAGCTGCAGAAGTTCAAGATGCGGGAGGCCATGAGCCGCGAACTGGTCCGCCAGCATGCCGAGGCGACGCGCTGAGACGGTTTTGCCGCTCTGGAAAAAGGGCCCGCGGGCCC
>NZ_CDBI01000025.1:0-118755 GCF_000820025.1 Aeromonas popoffii | reverse complement strand
AAAGGGCCCGCGGGCCCTTTTTCGTTGCTTGCTGCTTGCTAGCGCGGCGTGATGCTCAAGTCCTTGGGGCACTGAATGGTCAGCGAATGGACCGTATTGGCGACGCGATAAGGCTTGCCTGCCTTGTAGAGCTTCTTTTTCTCGTCATAGCTGCCCGTCGTGTACTGGGTGGAGTAGAGCGTCTGCTGACGGCGATCCGTCTCCTGGTAGCCCTGGGGGCAGGTCTGGTTGGCCTGCTGGAAACAGGCTGCCATGCTGCTGCACTCGATATAGAAGCCGTGCTGGCTGGCATCGGCCAGGTGCACCGGGGTGACGGTGGGTGGCGACAACAGGGCGCAGCCGGACAGCGCCAGTGCGCCCAGCACGATGAGATGTTTTGACATAGATAACCTGAACAGTGTGGTGTGACAAAGAGTGAGGGGGAGTCTTTTGCTCCCCCTTCGTTATCGGGGCACCGTTATAACCAAGCCGGCGCTCTCAGACCAGTGCACAAATGTAAGAAAATATGACCCCGCCCTAGGTCAGCGCAGCCAGCAGGGCGTCGCTATCCACCTCGTCCAGCTGCTCTGGCGCCAGGAAACGCTCGGCATAGTCGCGCCAGATACCGCTGCCGACGAACAGGGCAAACAGTGCCGGATCTATGTGCTGCTCGCGCACCATGCTCTGCATGATGGCAAGAGACTGGGCCACTGTTTTACCCGACTTGTAGGGGCGATCGCTGGCGGTCAGCGCCTCGAAGATGTCGGCGATGGCCATGATGCGGGCCGGAATGCTCATCTGCTGCCCCAGCAGCTGGCGCGGGTAGCCCTTGCCGTCCATGCGCTCATGGTGACCGCCGGCGATCTCGGGCACGCTGCGCAGATGGCGCGGGAAGGGGAGCCGTTCCAGCATGCGGATGGTCTGGATGATGTGTTCGTTGATCTTGTAGCGCTCCTCCTCGGTGAGGGTGCCACGGCCTATGGCCAGGTTGTAACGCTCCCCCCGGTTGTAGAGATGGGTGGGCACCTTGACCTTGAAGCCCCAGGAATTGTGCTCATCCAGGCTGTCGTGGGCGGGGCGGGGAATGAGGTGGGCCGCCTTGTCGGCCAGCAGCGGTTCGGCGCAGGGCAGCTGCGTGGCGTACTCGCTCTGGCGCAGCTTGAGTTCCTCCCGGCTGATGCCGAGTCTGTCATCCAGGGTGCGGTGCCAGGTGCGGCTGGCGATGGCGTCCAGTCTGGCCAGTTTCTCCGGTGCCATCCACTCCCCCCCGAGGTTGCACTCGGCGACGAAGGCAAACTCCTCGTCCAGGGTGCTCCAGAGCGGGGCCACCTCCTCGCGGGCGGCATGTCGCCCGGATTCCGACAGGCGGGTCGCCAGCGCCTCGATATAGGCGTCGCGCTTGAGCACCTCGAAGCGGGTGCGGATCTCGTGGATCCGGTCGTATAAGGTCTCCAGCTTGGTAGCCTTGTCGACCACGAATTCCGGCGTGGTGACCTTGCCACAGTCGTGCAGCCAGCTCGCGATATGGATGGCCTCCCACTCCTCCTCATTGAGCCGGAAATCGGCGAACGGGCCCTGCTGCTGGGCACAGGCCGCCTCGGTCAGCATCCGGGTCAGCTCGGGTACGCGCTGGCAGTGACCCCCTGTGTAGGGGCTCTTGGCATCGATCGCGCCGGCCATCAGCTCGATGAAGGAGTCCAGCAGCTGTTTCTGCTCTTCCAGCAGTCGCTGGTTCTCGATGGCGGAGGCCGAGGTGCCCGCCAGTGCCTCGATCAGACTGATGCGCGAGGCCAACTCGCGGGCAGAGCAGTCAGGCAGGATCAGCAGCAGGCAGCCGATCAGCTCCTGTCTCTGGTTGCGCAGGGGCTCGGCCACCAGCTGGCAGGGGCCGGGGAAGGGGCCCCAGCTCGCCAGATGCTGCTGCCAGCCATGCTCGTCGATGGGCAGGGTGAGCCGCTCGGTCTGGGCCAGTTTGCCGAACAGCGCCTCCTGCCAGGGGACTTGCCCGGCGGGCAGGGCTTGCTGTCGCCAGCTCGCCTGGACGGCCACCATGCTCTTCTCCTGCTCCAGGTAGAGGCAACCCCCCTGGGCCTGCACCGCGGCTATGGTCTCGTGCAGTATGCGGCTGAGCAGGGAGTCGAAGCGGTGCTCGGCCGCCAGTGCCCGCCCCATGTTCATGAAGTTGCCCAGGGTCAGCCGCATGCCGGACATGGTACGGGCCAGATCGTCGATCTCGCGGATCGCCGACTCAGGCGCCCGACTCTCGCCAAAGTCGAAGTGCTGGATCCGCTCCGCCTCCTGGGTCAGTGCCAGCAGCGGTGCGGCGGTGCGGCGGGAGACCAGCCAGATCACCGGCAGCAGCAATAGCAAGCCAGCCACCGTCCAGCCGAGATTGACCAGTGCCTCGTCACGGGCCTGCTGGTAGAGCAGATCGGCCGACACCAGCAGGGCGATATGGAAGGGGGAACCCTCGCCGAGGGGGGCGAGGTTGACCAGCCAGTCGCTGTCATCGGCGGCGGTCAGGGTCAACTCTACCGGGCTGCTCAGCAGAGCGGGCTGGCGGGTGATCTGCTGTTGCAGCCGGGTCAGCACAGGTTGGGACAGCGCCGACAGCATGGGCAGTTGGCTCAGCTGCTCGAAGCTGGGGAGCAGCTTGGGATCGGCGGCCAGCAGGGTGGCGTATTCGTCGAACAGGATCACCTTGCTCTGCGCTGGCAAGCGCAGCTTGCCGATCATGGCCGACAGTCCCTCTACGCTGGCATCCAGCCCGATCACCGCCCGTTTGTCATTGCTCTCCGCCGCCAGTGTCATGCCCGGCTCCTTGGTGGTGAAGAAGAGATAGGGATTGGTCGTGGCGATCCCCGCGTGCCCGCGTGCCTGTTTGTACCAGTCGCGGCTGCGGGGATCAAACTGGTACAGGGGCATGGCCCGGCGCTCGAGCAGGGTTAGCTGCTGATCGAAGTAGAGAAACTCCCCCTTGCCCTGATGCAGGCTCTGCACCAGCAGGGTGCTGGCGGCGGGCACCTTGTCCAGCTGGGCTCTGGCCCGTTCGGTCAGTTTGCGCACCAGGAAGAAGTCGCCATCCTCATAGCCGGCGTAGACGGCGCCATAGCTGGGGCTGTTGGCCAGCACTTCCGCCAGTTGCGGCAGGTAGTCCAGGCGAGCATCCAGACTGGTCATGGCCGCCAGCTGGCCGCTACGCAGCAGGCTGAGGGACATGCGGGCCGGTCGCTCGTTCAGCTGGAGTGCAAGGGCCAGCTGCTCCCGGTATTGCAGAAAGTTCTGTCGCTCATGCTCCAACCCCTGTCGCGCCCCTTGCTGAAACTGCAGCGCTATGAGGGCGCTGCCCAGCAGGGTAAACAGCAGGATGAAAAGGGTGGCGATATGCACATAGAAGGGTTTACGACCTGGCTTGGCACTTGTCATGGACGCATCCTTGTCACATTGGCGATTGCAGAGATGATCAACCAGCAGTGTGCCAATAGGGTGACAAAAAACACAATAACTGATTGAGTGGTATCAGTATATGGCCTCAGATGTGACGGCCCCCTGCGGGGCTGCCCTAGGTGGTCACCAGGATATGGCACAGCTTGGGCATGACAACCCCCTGTAAGAAGGTGATGGGCGGAGCTTACAACCAGACGATGAGCGACAGCATGCCAGCGTCTGTGACCGGAGAGGGTAACTGTGTCACTTGACGTTCTGCCAGGGCTGGCCTGGCGCCATCCCGGTGCGTGATTCATTCAGGTATCCCGTGCTACATTGCCCCACTTGTTACTGGTCTGTGAATCAATGGAGTGACCCATGTCTGCCATCCCCTATTCTGTACTCGATCTGGTGCCCGTCCCCGAAGGATCCCTGCCGGCCGAGTCATTTCGCCGTTCGCGCGAGTTGGCGCAACATGCCGAGCGCTGGGGCTACCAGCGTTATTGGCTGGCCGAGCACCACAACATGCCGGGCATTGCCAGTGCCGCCACCTCTGTGCTGATCGGCCACCTGGCAGGTGCCACCCACACCATGCGGATCGGCGCTGGCGGCATCATGCTGCCGAACCACTCGCCGCTGGTCATTGCCGAGCAGTTTGGCACCTTGGCTTCTCTCTATCCTGACCGCATCGATCTGGGCCTTGGCCGGGCGCCCGGTACCGATCAGCGCACCATGCGGGCGCTGCGGCGCCTGCGTAGCGGCGAGGTGGATGATTTCCCGGCGGATGTGCGCGAGCTGATGAGCTACTTTGGCGACGAGATCGGCGCGGTGCAGGCGGTGCCGGGTCAGGGGCTTCACCTGCCCATCTGGCTGCTGGGCTCCAGCCTTTACAGTGCCCAGCTGGCTGCTGCGATGGGCTTGCCATTCGGCTTTGCCTCCCATTTTGCCCCCGCCTTGCTGTTGCAGGCGCTGGAGATCTACCGCAGCCAGTACCGTCCCTCGGTGCGCTGGCCCAAGCCCTATGCCGTGGTCTGCATCAATATGATTGCTGCCGACAGCGAGCGGGAGGCCCGCTTCCAGTTCACTACCGTGCAGCAGCAGTTCTTGCGTCTCCATCGCGGTGATGCGGGCAAACTGCCCGCGCCGGTCGTCGAACTTGGTGACGAGTGGTCGCCCCGTGAGCTGATGGCGATGGAGCAGACGCTTGCTCGTTCTCTGGTGGGGGATCCGGATCAGGTGCGCCATGGCCTCAAGGCGTTACTGGCAGAGACCCGGGCCGATGAGCTGATGTTCAACGGCCCCATCGTCGAGCATCAGGCACGGCTGCGCTCCTTCGAGATCGCCGCCGAGTTGATGCAGAGCCTGTAAGCCATGACGGGGGCGAATGTCGAGGTGGATGAGGTGTATTGGAACCCCATGGTGCCGGAGCTGTCTGTCACCGATCTGGCTTGCTCTCTGGCGTTCTATCGCGGCGTGTTGGGCTTCTCTATCCGCTATCGGCGCGATGACCCTCCTTTTGCTTATCTGGAGCAGCAACAGGTACAGCTGATGCTTGAACAGGTTCATCCAGAGGCTTGGCAGGTCGGGGAGCTGGAGGCACCGTTCGGCCGGGGGATAAATCTGCAGATGGAGCTGACCGACATCCAGCCGCTACTCGACCGGTTGCAGCGCGCCGGCATTACGCTTTTTCGGCAGCCCACTGAAGCCTGGTATCCGGTGGGAGATATGCTGGCTGGGCAGCGCGAATTTTTGCTGCAGGATCCCGATGGTTATTTGTTACGGTTTGTTCAATATCTGGGGGAACGACCGGCTGACTGACCAGGATCACAATTTAACCTAATGATTTTAAAGGATTGTCAGGTGGATGTCGGCCATCTGTCGTGTCACCTTTCGCGGCGCAAGCCCTATGCTGGCCCTGTCAATTACCACAAGGAGTGCGAGATGATCGTCAGGAAGTTGAGATTGCAACGGGGTTGGTCCCAGGATCAGTTGGCGACGTTGACTGGTTTGAGTGTCCGCACTATTCAGCGGATCGAGCAGGGGCAGCAACCCGGATTGGAATCCCTCAAGGCCCTGGCCTCCGTCTTTGAACTCGATGTGGCTCAACTGGATGGGTCAGAGCAACAGGAGCGCGAGATGCGAGGGAGTGGCACGATGGATAAAAATGTATTGCAAGTATCGATGGAAGAGCAGGCCGCTATGAAGTATGTGGAGGCGCTCAAGGGTTTCTATTACCATGCTGTTAGCTATTTTTTGGTGATGTGCGGGCTATTTGTGATCAACTACCTGAGCAATCCGGAGTATATCTGGGTCTGGTGGGCTGCGCTGGGGTGGGGGTTAGGATTGGCATCCCATGGTATCAGTGTGTACCAACCCTTCAAGCTATTTGGCCCTGAGTGGGAGCGAAGCCAGATCGAGAAGCGGTTGGGGCGCAAGCTGTAATCTCAAGACGATCACACCTATGCCCATATTTATATTACAGCATCATAGCTAACATCCCTGAATATGGGCGCATCCACGATATGGAGTAATTATATTTTGAGAGCGGCCGCTACCAAATAACCTTGGCTTGCAGCGACTTAATTTCGTGAATAAAATTATATATGGCCATCATTTTTAGATGGTAATATTGTGTTTTTAAGGGTGATAACATGTTGCTTTTACGTATTATAGCTGACACCCCAGTATGGGTCTGGGCTCTGTTTGCTTTTCTCATTGCTACAGGGATAAATGCATTGCGCGATAGAGAGATGAATATTAAAGGATTGTTCATTATGCCACTGTTCTTTTTCTTGTGGGGCGGGATCTCTGTGATAAATGAGCTGGCTTTCTTATTCTGGGGATTAGCTGCTATGTTGGTGGGGTTGATGGCAGGTCATTGGGCTGGCTGGTCTCTCTCGAGCGGTGGGCATCAGTTGAAGAGCAAAGAGGGCTCTCATTTAATTGTCTGGCCAGGAACTCCGTGGATTATCATTTTTGTGATAATTACTTTTATTACAAAGTACACATTGAATGTTTTTTTGAATATAGAACCTGAGTTAAGATTTTCATTGTGGTTCAATATTGTTTTTGGTGTTTTAAGTGGTTTTATTAGCGGTGTGCTTTGGGGGCGTACGTTGAATTTATATTTGACCTATCGACAAGCTAATGCATGCGGTTAACTACCCTCCCAAACTGCCTGATTATATGGAAGGCTAGACTATCGGATGAGTGCAGCCTTCCATCTAGTCACTGTTATGACTGTAAGTTCTGAACATGGAGAAAGAATATGGTGATTCTATATGTTTGTTTTTTTTGGTTTCTGATATCCGCTATCGCAGCATATCGAGAGAATGGAACAAGTATCAGAATTTATTGTGAAGCCCAATGCTTGCTCGATAAGGATACAGCTTATACTGCATATCTTGGAATTCAGGAGTTCTATACCAGCTTAAGTAAAGCACATAAAGAATTTTGTGTTATTGACAATAACTGGGAAGAAGGCGGACTTATAAGAATAAAGGAAAGTGCAGGTTTTCAGGATGTAGTTCACCACTACGCGATCAAAGAGTTGATACCTGGCGATAAGATTTATTTGGTTTCACTGAAAAGCAAGGTGAGAGTCCTTGGAGTTATTAATACGACGAATCGGACGGATGTTACATTTTCATTTTCAAGGGGTGAAAAAGACTCCAAACTAGGTTTGGAAATTATAATTATATTTTCCAATCGCATTAGTAAAACTCTAGCATTTGCGACGGGTACTAAGATTATTTGGAATCGTCATGCAATTGATGAAATGAAAGGCCTCATTCGTGAGTTGGAAAAAAGAGCATAGAGTTGAAATACCTCACAAGGCTATCAAACTTGCGTTTCCTGCCCTACTTCCCTAGCCGTTTATAGCAATATTATATATCAGGGAATTTCATCTAAAAGGTGAGTTAGGAGTTCATGCACGCCTACGTTAGAATAGATGGCTTATATTATCCACAACTAGATAAGCATATTCTTAAACTCGAGAACAATTCAGTTACTACATAAGCAATGATCGGAGATTTCCCCTGTGGGCCCAGATTGGCTACCCCAGCGTGGTTCACAGCAGGGCAATGTGGTCGCCGTTTATTTAGCAATATTGGTCTGTGCTATAGGCGTTTTTAGATGATTAAATCGGTATATGTATTTCTAATTAGGTGATGTTTGGTCACACACAGCTTTGTTGCTCAAACAAATCATGCGGATGCCCTATTTAAGTATCTTAGTATAATAATTTTGGTCATTTTTATCGATTAGCATTTGATAATTGAAAATATTTCATTGTACGAAAAATATATCTTTATTTAATTGATGATACTCATCCATCATCAATATAAAAAACAGCAATCCCGGCAGATTGCCGCAATACCGTTTAGATAGGCGATTTTTTTGACTGATTTTTCATAAATGCGACTTTAGTTGGGGGGGGGGGGCAAGGCTGTTTTCAGTCAATCTTCCTCCAGCCTTTAGACTGCGTGGCTTGCAATAGAAAGAGGGAGGCATCATGCCTCCCTCTCTTTTTAGCCTTGATACTACGTGGACTGGAACTCAAATTCGCTTAAGTGAACAGCATTGCGGCAGGTTGCCGGGCTTTGTTGCTGGTGCGGGTCTTGGCAATCAGTGCGGCATGCACCGCCTGATTGCAGCGCCGCCCCTAGCTGGCGTGAACCGGGCAGGGGGTGGCGATCAGGGCATCATCCTCGTAGCGCCACAGGGTGAGACTGTTGCCCCAGACGCAGCCGGTATCGAGCGCCTTGATATCCTGCTTGCCGGTGTTGCCCATCAGGGCCGCCCAGTGGCCGAACACCAGGATAGGGTCATCCACGTGGTGTTCACGTTGCTCGAACCAGGGGCGCAGGCCGGGTGTGGACTCTCTAGGACCCTTCTTGCACTTGAACTCGAGCCGGCCGTCGAAATAGCAGAAGCGCATGCGGGTGAAGGTGTTGATGATGTAGCGATAGCGCTCTATCCCCACCAGATCGTCTGTCCAGCCATCGGGCTGATCACCATACATGTTGTGCAACAGCCACTGGTACTGGTCGCCGCGCAGCAAGCTCTCCACTTCGCGGGCGCAGTTGCGGGCGGTGCGGGCGTCCCACGCCGGAGAGATGCCGGCATGCACCATCATGATGGGCAGGTCGGGAGACTCCGCCAGCAGGGGACGATGGCGCAACCACGTCAGCAGCTCGTCCCGATCGGGGGCCTCCATCAGGGTTTGCAGCTTGTCTTTCTTCTTGAGCGGTGCGACACCATCGGCCACCGCCAGCAGGTGAAGGTCGTGGTTGCCGAGCACGGTGACGGCGCGGCTTCCCAGCGACTTGACGAAGCGCAGTGTGTTGAGGGAATCCGGGCCGCGGGCGACCAGGTCGCCGCAGAGCCAGAGCACGTCGTTGCCGGGATCGAACTTTGCGAGATCCAGCAGACGGCGCAAGTCGTCGTGGCAGCCTTGGATATCGCCAACAAAACAGTTCGCCATGAAACCTCAGTTAATAATGTGGGGGACGGCCAGGGTAAAAGGCGCTATGGGCGCCTCGAACGGCTGCCCTGACGCATCTTGCAGGGTATAGCTCCCTTCCATCACCCCAACGGGGGTGTCGAGCGGCACGCCGCTCTGATAGCGAAAGGTCTCCCCTTCCGCAATCAGGGGCTGCTCCCCGACGACGCCGGGGCCTTCGACTTCCAGCATCTTGCCATTGGCATCCGTGATGAGCCAGCGCCGGTGCAGCAGCTGCGCCGGGCCGGGCCCCAGGTTCTCAATTTCAATCAGATAGTGGAACTGGTAAGGGTCTTGGGTATCCGCCACATAACTGGGGTATGGGCGGATCACTATGTGCGGGTGTGCCACGGGATCAGGCCTGTTGCTGATCCGCCAGCCAGTTGGCGATCATGACGAACTGCTCCAGGGAGAGATTCTCCGGGCGCAGGTTGCCATCGATCCCAAGCTCGGTCAGCTGGGCGTCGGTAATGAAGTTGGAGAAGCTGTTGCGGATGGTCTTGCGACGCTGGCCAAAGCCTTCGGTACAGACGCGGCTCAGGCAGCGGATGTCTTTGGCGACTATGGTCGGGTTTTTGTGCGGCATCAGGCGCACTACGGCAGAGTCGACCTTGGGGGCGGGTTTGAAGGCGCCCGGGCCCACTTCCAGCACTGGCACTACCTGACAGTAGTACTGAACCATGACGCTCAGGCGGCCATAGGCTTTGCTGCCAGGACCGGCACACATCCGCAATACCACTTCTTTTTGCAGCATGAAGTGCATGTCTTCTACCCGGTCGGCGAACTCGCACAGGTGGAAGATCAGCGGCGTGGAGATGTTATAGGGCAGGTTGCCGAAGATGCGCAGCGGCCCCTTGCCTTCACCCATCAGGGTGCCGAAGTCGAAGCGCATGGCGTCGGCCTCGATCACGGTCAGCTTGTCCTTGAGGGTCGGATGCTCACGCAGGCGCGCGGCCAGATCCCGGTCAAGCTCGACCACGGTCATCTTGTCCATCTGGGAGGCGACCGGTTCGGTCAGCGCGGCCAGACCCGGACCTATCTCCACCAGGTTCTGCCCCGGTTGCGGGTTGATGGCGGCCACTATCTGATCGATCACATAGCGGTCGTGCAAGAAGTTCTGACCGAAACGCTTACGGGCCGTGTGGCCCATGTGCACCTTGTTGCTCTGCACCTTACTGCTCATATCTTTTTTTCTCTACCATCTTGATGGCGTGGTTAATCGCGGTGATCAGACTGCCAGGATCCGCCAGGCCCTTGCCTGCGAGATCCAGCGCAGTGCCGTGATCCACCGAAGTGCGGATGAAAGGAAGTCCAAGGGTGATATTGACCGAACTGCCAAAGCCCTTGTATTTGAGCACGGGCAGTCCCTGGTCGTGGTACATGGCGAGTACCGCATCCGCATCCTTGAGGTATTTGTCCTGGAACAGGGTATCGGCTGGCAGAGGGCCGACCAGATCGATCCCCTCCTGGCGCAAGCCGGCCAGGGCGGGTTCGATCACGTCAATCTCTTCACGGCCGAGATGGCCCCCTTCCCCGGCGTGGGGATTGAGGCCGCAGACGTAAATTCGGGGGTTGGCGATGCCAAACTTGGTTTTGAGATCCGCATCCAGGATGCGGATCACCTTGCCGAGCCGATCTTCGGTGATCGCCATCGCCACGTAGGCCAGCGGGATGTGAGTGGTTGCCAGCGCCACCCGCAAGCCTTCCGTCGCCAGCAGCATCACCACATCGGCGGTGTCCGACTGCTGGGCGAAGAATTCGGTGTGACCACTGAACGAGACTCCCGCCTGGTTGATGATCCCCTTGTGTACCGGGCCGGTCACCACGGCGGAAAACTCGCCGCTGAGGTTGCCGTCACAGGCGCGCTGCAGGGTCGCCAGCACATAGGCGCCGTTGCCCTCATCGAGTTCACCCGCTGCCACGGGGGCACCCAGGGCCACAGGACAGAGAGTCAGGGTACCTGCTCGCTGCGGCTGGGCAGGGGTGTTGGCGTCATAGGGATTCAGTTCGATGGGCAGCCCCAGCAGGGCGGCCCGTTCGAGCATCAGGGCAGGATCGGCAATCACCACCAGCTGGTGGGGCCAATCCTGCTGGGCTATCTGCAGCACCAAGTCCGGGCCTATCCCGGCCGGTTCACCCGGCGTGACGGCGAGACGACGACAGCTCATCAGCTGCCGGCGCCTTCGATCTGGATGTAGGCCTCGTCACGCAGCTCGTCCAGCCAGGCTTGGGACTCTTCGGTGAAGCGACGGTTGTAGATCAGCTGATAGGCGCGCTGTTCCTGGGCTTTGTTGGTGGCATCCTGGCTGCGACGCTCTTCCAGCTGGACTATGTGCCAGCCGTGGGTGGTGCGGAAGGGGGCGCTCAGCTCACCCGGTTGGAGGCGGTTGACCATGTCGCGGAATTCCGGCACGTAGACATTGGGATCAGACCAGCCCAGCTCGCCGCCCTGCACCGCAGAGCCCGGATCTTCAGAGTGCTTCTCCGCCAGACTGGCGAAGCTGGCCTTGCCGCTCTTGATGTCGTGCAGTATGCCGTCCAGCATGCCCTTGGCCTTCTCTTCGCTCAAGATGATGGAGGGCTTGATCAGGATGTGGCGGGCGCGCACTTCGGTCTGTAAGACCTGCTGCTGACCCTTGGTATCGAATACCTTGATGATGTGCAGACCGGCGCCTGAGCGCAGCGGACCTACTATGTCATCCTTCTTGGCACCCTGTACCGCTTCGGCCATCAGGGTCGGCATCTCTTGCGGGCTCATCCAGCCCCAGTCACCCCCTTCCAGCGCCTTGGGACCATTGCTCTCGGCAATGGCCAGCTTGCGGAAGTCAGCCCCCTGCTTGAGGGCGGCCAGGATGCGTTCAATCT
This sequence comes from Aeromonas popoffii, assembly GCF_000820025.1. Classification (GTDB taxonomy): domain Bacteria; phylum Pseudomonadota; class Gammaproteobacteria; order Enterobacterales; family Aeromonadaceae; genus Aeromonas; species Aeromonas popoffii. The sequence goes on along the minus strand of NZ_CDBI01000025.1, from coordinate 106,979 downwards.
TGCTCTTGGCGGCGTTGAGCTGCTCGGCGCTCGGGTTGTCCGGCAGGGCAATCTGGATATGGCCGACATGGTACTGCTGTTGCTGCTGGCCCTGCTTGGCGAGGATGTCTACCACCTGCTTGACCTCCTGCTCCGAGATGTTGATGCGGCGGCGCACCTGGTTGCGGCGTACCTCGTTCATCAGTATCTCGCGGCGCACCTCTTCCCGGTACTGGGCATAGGTCAGCCCTTCGCGGGCCAGCTGGGCACGCAGCTGCTCCACCGTCATCTGGTTGTCGGCGGCTATGCTCTGGATGGCTTGTTCCAGCTGGGTGTCGCTGATCTTGAGGCCCTGACGATCCGCCAGTTGCAGCTGCAGGCTCTCCTGGATCAGGCGATCCAGTGCCTGCTTGCGCAGGGTGGCATCGTCAGGCAGGGATTGACCGCTCTCCTGGGCCGAGCTCTTCACTTTCTGTACCAGGGCTTCCTGCTGGCTGGCCAGAACCACGTCCTTGTTGACCACGGCAAGCACCTTGTCCAGCAGCTCGGGGGCGGCGAAGGCACCCTGGCTCATGGCTCCGAACAGGCCTGCAGTCAGCAGGGAAATCAACGTCTTCTTCATATCCATCTCTCAAGGCGTTTGCCAGACCGTTACTGGTCTCGCAGGTTAAACGGACGAATGTAAGGCAGTGCTTCGGTGTCCAGGGAGGTGCCCTTGCTACCGGTACCCACGCTACCCAATCCTTTCATTTCAAACTGAATGCCGAAGCTGCGTTCGGCTGTCGAAGTATTGCTCACGTTATCTGGCGTATTGACCCACTCCAGATTGAAGTTGATGCTCCAGCAGCAGGAGTCATATTTCAGACCCACCTTGCGATCAGATTTCACGTTCTGATTGAGCTCTTTGTAGTAGCCACCGTAAAGGCGCCACTGCTCATTGAGCGGAGTGGTCAACAACAAACCGATCTGGTTGAGGTCGGTGATCTCATTATTCGTGTTTGGGACAATGTTGGCATCGCGCACGAAGCGATGGTTCAGCTGGCTGATCAGCTTCTCATGGCGATACTCGATGGCGCTGTTGGCGGAGCTGATCTGGCTCTGGTCCATATCATATTGCGCACCGGCATGGGCAAACCACTGTTCGTTGATCTTGGCATCCCCCTCGAGCGAGAGCGGGGAGCGGGTATTGGTGGTCAGGGATTCGCTGGAGTAGAGCTTGACCCTGGGCGCAACAAAATCGAAAGCTTGGGCAACGGCCAGCCGAATTCGTTCATCGCCCGCATCATCGTATATCCGGTTGGTGACACCGACCGACACGCGATTTGAGTCGCTGATGCGATCCAGACCGGCGTAGCGGCGGTCGCTGAACAGGCTGTAGTAGTCCTGACGCATGGTGGTGGAGTCGTAGACACCTATGTTGTCCTGATTTTTGTAGGGCACATAGAGGTACTGGAACTCAGGCTCCAGGGTCTGGTTGGCATCGCCGCCAAACCAGCTCTGGTTGCGCTCGAAGGTCATGCCGCCCTTGAGGCGGAAGGAGGGCAGGGTCCGGCTGATGATGCCTTCGTCCAGCGTGACGTTTTCTTGTCTGCCTGTTCCTGTGTTAGCGCCTTTGGAACTGGGATCAAATCTGTCACGGAAGGCCTGGCTCATGTTGTCCGGCACTTCCTGATCGTAACGGGTGTACATCAACCTGTACTGGCTGTCGAGGTAGTAGCCCGCCTCGTTGATCAGAGGTATGGTCAGGGTCGGGGCCGTGTAGACCCGGGTGCCGGTATAGGCCTCCCCCAGGTTTTGCGCGGAGGACTGGGTGTTGTTGTAACCAAACCGGGTGACTTCGTTATTCCAGGCCAGATCATACCAGCTGCCCTGCTGGTAGTAGTTGTGGTTGATCCGTGGCATCAGCTCGTGGGGCTGCTGGGCACTGGCCAGCAGGATCTGGTAGGTCCGCACCTCGGTGTTGATGTTCCAGCTGGGCTGGAAGTAGCCAGCCATCAGGGATTGCTGCAACTGGTTCTCGACCCAGGTACCCACCTTGGGGGAGAAGTCGTTGAAGTAGTTGTAATCCCGATCCCGGACCTTGGTGTAGTCGAGCGTTGCTCGCATGGCATTATCGGCAAACATAGAGGTGTGACGTGCATTGAGCAGATAGCGATGCCCGTCAGACAGCTTTTGATTCAGGCTGGGTGTTTCATCATATTGTTTGTCGTCTGCCAGATTCTCGAAATAGAGGCTGCCCACATGGGCCGGATCCGGCATGTAGCGGAACTCGACCTGCGCCATCAGGCCCCGTCTGTCCATGAAACGGGAGGTGATGGTGGCATCGTAGTTGGGCGCTATGTTCCAGTAAAACGGTTGGGTGATGTCCATGCCGTTCTTGGAACTTTGGGTAAAACCCGGGTAGAGCAGACCGGTTTTACGCTCATCCTTGATGGGGAAGTTGATATACGGGAAGTAGAACACCGGATAGTCATAGAGCCAGAGGCTGGCGTTCCAGGCTTCCCCGAACACCTCTGTCTGGTCTATGTCGATGCTGCCCGCTTTCAGGGTCCATACTTCCTGGCCCGGTGGGCAGGTGGTGTACTGGGCACCTTCCAGAGTGATGTTCTGGTTGTTGTTGGTCATGGTGACCCGGTCGGCGGAGCCGCGTACCGGTGAGCCATGGACCTGATACTTGCCCTCTTCCAGCTCGGAATTCTTGGTATCCAGGTTGGATTTCAGGGTCTTGTCACTGGTGACTGTGATCTGGCCATCGTTGTAATAGATGTTGCCGATGGCGATGACATCCCGGCTCTTCTGATCGAGCTCGGCATAATCCGAGTCAAATTTGCGCACACCCTGGCGGAGCTTGACATCCCCCTGATAGATGGCGGTGCCGCCCTGTTTAGCCTCGAGCCGATTGGCATCCACTTCGACCAGTTGGGCGTTGGCATCCTGCCCGGGGGCCAGTTTTTCTACCTTGGGTACATAGTCATAGCAGAGCCCGTCCAGGATCCCGGTAGCGGGAGGCGGCGTCATCGGTGCTGCCTGCACTCTGGCCGGGGTCAGGGCTGGAACAAGGCTGATGGTCAGGGCGATGTGAAATGAGTACCCCAGTGTCCATTTTGTCATGTGAAAGACTCGCGCAATCCGTGGTAGCTACGGCTGATTCAAGACATGCATTTTACGACAGGATTCATCGAGTTGACATTGCATGTCATTGCTTTATGTTAGCCGGCAATGATAAAGCATTATTGCGGCCAGGGCTAACAGCCAAGTGCTGCTTTCCAATTTGGTCCCCGACTTATGTACGATCGCGATTCCCTGCTATTGCAATGGGCGCGCCGGATCTCCGGTGATGCCCACCTTCAGTTGACCCTGATTTCCGGTGACGCCAGTTTTCGCCGTTACCACCGTGGCGCTGGCCTGGTGTGGGTGGATGCCAATCCAAAAACTGAAAAAAATCATGAGTTTGTCCGTAATGCTGCCGCCCTGCAGGCAATGGGGTTGCTGGCGCCCGAGGTCAGGGCTGTGGATTATGAGCAGGGCCTGCTGGCTGTGACAGATCTGGGGGATGCCCAGCTTATCGGCTGTCTGGATGCGCACAATGTGTTGGCCTGGTATGACAAAGCCATAGCGCTGCTGCCCCGGCTGGGGTCAGTGGATCTGGCACTGGAGCCCTTCGACGCCGCCTTCATGGCCCGTGAAAACAGCATATTCCCCGAGTGGTTGCTGAGCCATCACCTGCAATTTCAGCTCAGCGAGGCCGAGCAACGGCTACTGGATGACACCTTTGCCTGCCTCACCGCCAACAACCTGGCCCAGCCGCAGGGGGTGATGCACCGTGATTTTCACAGCCGCAACCTGATGGTGTGTGGGGGTGACACGCCAGATGGCAGCCAGCTTGCCATCATTGACTTTCAGGACATGGTCATCGGCCCCCTGGGTTATGACCTGGTCTCGCTGCTGAAAGATTGTTACGTGCGCTGGCCTGATGCAGTGATTGAGCAGGGCATGCGACAGGGCTTCGATACCCTGCAGCAGGCAGGGCTGCTTGGCGGGCTCGACTATGCCAGCTTCCGTCGTCATGTTGACCTGACCGGCATGCAGCGCCACCTGAAGGCGGCGGGCATCTTCACCCGTCTCTACCATCGCGATGGCAAATCCGGCTACCTCAAGGACATTCCCCGCACCCTGGGCTATGTGGTGGACGTGTGCCACCAGCATGGCGCCACGTATCCTGTGCTGGCCCGTTTTGGCCAGTGGCTGGAGCAGGTGGTGCTGCCGGGGATAACCCGTGCGGGGATGAAACCATGAAGGCGATGATCCTGGCCGCCGGCCGTGGCGAGCGCATGCGCCCGCTCACCGACAGCCTGCCCAAGCCGCTGCTGGCGGTGGGGGGCAAGCCGCTTATAGTGCACCATATCGAAAAGCTCGCGGCGGCCGGGGTGACCGAACTGGTCATCAATCACGCCTGGCTCGGCCACAAGCTGGTCGAGGCGCTTGGTGATGGCAGTCAATTCGGGGTGAGTATCCACTGGTCGGCCGAGGAGAGTGCGTTGGAAACCGCCGGTGGCATAGTGCAGGCGCTGCCGCTGCTTGGCCCGGCGCCTTTTCTGGTGATCAACGGCGATACCTGGCTCAGTCTGGACTATCGCTCCCTGGTGACCCAGCCACTGGCGGAGGATCTGGCTCATCTATGGCTGGTGCCCAATCCACCCCAGCATCCCGTCGGGGATTTTTCTCTGCACGCGGGTCGGGTACAGGATGCGCCGGCCCTTACTTTCAGCGGTGTCGGGCTCTATGACCCCGCCGCCTTTGCCGATTTGCCGCCGGGTGCGCGCAAGCTGGCCCCCCTGCTACGCGACTGGATGGCGCAAGGCCGGGTCGGTGGTGCCATGCTGGCTGGCGAATGGCGCGACATTGGCACAGTTGAGCGGCTGCGCGAGCTGGACGAACAGCTGCTGGCCCGCACTCATTAACATCACGAGGTCTTGAACCATGCGTATTTGGGGTAAGGTGCTTGGCGCCTTCTTCGGTTTTCTGCTCGGCAACATCTTTGGTGCCCTGCTTGGCCTCTGGATCGGCCACCGTTTCGATCGGGGCATGGGTATTCGGGGGGCGTTCCAGCGTGGCCCCAGTCAGCAACAGCAGGCGGTCTTCTTTCACGCCACCTTCGCCGTCATGGGCCATATCGCCAAGGCGAGCGGTCAAGTCACGGAGCAGGAGATCCGGGTTGCCTCCAACCTGATGGATCGGATGCGGCTGGTGGGGGATCAGCGGGCCCGCGCCCAGGAGTCGTTCCGGCTGGGCAAGGAGGCCGAGTTCCCGCTGCGGGAAACCCTGGCTGAATTTCGCCGTGCCAGTCTGGGGCAGCGCGACATACTGCGCTTCTTCCTGGAGGTGCAACTGCAGGCCGCCTTTGCCGATGGCAAGGTCGAAGACAACGAGCGGGCCATCCTGCACACCATCGCCGATGAGCTGGGTTTCAGCCGCATCGAGCTGGCCCGTATCCTGGCCATGGCCGAGGCGCAGATGAACTTCTTCAACCGGGCGCACGGCGGGCACTATCAGGACGGTGGGCACGGCGGGCAGCAGTACCGGCAGGAAGCGCCGTCAGCGGATCGCCTCAAGGATGCCTACCAGTTGCTCGGGGTGAGCGAGAGCGACAGCGATCAGGACATCAAGCGCGCCTACCGCAAGGAGATGAGCAAGCATCACCCGGACAAGCTGGCCGCCAAGGGGCTGCCACCGGAGATGATGGAGATGGCGAAGGAGAAGACCCAGGAGATACAGCAGGCCTGGGAGTGGATCCGCGAGGCTCGCGGTATCCGTTGAGTGCCGTCCTCTGCCTGCCATAAAAAATGCCCGTCGATGACGGGCATTTTTGTGTGCGATAGCCTGGCTTAGTGGCTGTCGACCCAGACGAACTTGAGCACGAACAGCAGGGCGACCACCAGCACGCAGGGGTTGATCTCGCGCCAGCGGCCGGTGCCCGCCTTCATCACGCAGTAGGAGATAAAGCCCACGGCGATCCCCTCTGTGATGGAGAAGCTGAACGGCATCATCACCGCGGTCATGAAAGCCGGTACCGCTTCGGTCAGATCTTCCCACTTCACCCGGGTCAGCTCGGAGCACATCAGCACGCCCACGTAGATGAGGGCGCCAGCGGCAGCATAGGCTGGCACCATGGCGGCGACGGGAGAGAAGAAGATCGCCAGCAGGAACAGCAGGCCGACCACGATGGCGGTCAGGCCGGTGCGGCCGCCGACCGCAACGCCTGAGCTGCTCTCGATAAAGGCGGTGACCGAGGAGGTACCCATGAAGGCGCCGCCGACCGAGCTCACGCTATCGACCAGCAGTGCCTGCTTCATGCGCGGGAAGTGGCCCTTGTCGTCCGCCAGCTTGGCGCGGTTGGTGACGCCAATCAGGGTGCCGGAAGAGTCGAACAGGTTGACCAGCATGAAGGAGAAGATGATCCCCGCCAGGCTGATGTCGAGCGATCCCATCAGATCCAGCTGGCCGAACACTGGCGCTATGCTGGGGGGCATGGAGACGAACCCCTTGAAGGTGACATCGCCAAACAGCCAGCCCAGACCCGTGGTGACCACGATGGCGATCAGGACGGCGGAGTGGACGCCACGGGCGGAGAAGATACAGATGATAAAGAAGCCAAGCAGACCCAGCAGGCAGGGCAGGGAGGTGAGGTTGCCCACCGTCACCATGGTGGCCGGGCTGGCCACCACGATCCCGGCGTTGTGCAGACCGAGCAGGGCGATGAGCAGACCGATACCGGCGGTGATGCCGACTCGCAGGGTGAGCGGGATATTGGCGATCAGCCAGTAGCGCACCCGCAGCAGGGTCAGGATCAGCAGGCCCAGCGCGCCCCAGAAGATGGTGCCCATGCCGACTTGCCAGGAGTAACCCATGCCAGCCACCACCACGAAGGCGAAGAACGCATTCAGCCCCATGGCGGGGGCCAGGGCGATGGGCAGGTTGGCCAACAGGCCCATCAGTATGCTGCCGATACCGGCAATGAGGCAGGTAGTGACGAACACGGCCTGGGTGTCCATGCCCGCAGCGGAGAGGATCTGCGGGTTGACGAACACTATGTAGACCATGGTCAGGAAGGTGGTGATACCGGCGATCACTTCGGTGCGGGCGGTAGTGCCATGGCCTTGCAGGGCAAACAGGCGCTCAAGCAATCCTTGCCCGGCGGCCTGGTTGGCGGCTTGGTGTTGTTGGTTCATGTTGGATTCCAATAGGTGACGTGAAATAAGCAGCAGGAGAGTCGGCACCCCATCCATGCGTGGGCAAGGGGGCTATTTTTCTGGTGACTAAGTGACCAGACTCGTCCTGATACCGTGACAGCGGGCACATTTTCACACAGGCGGCGGCGTTTACAAACCCCGGATCTGCGAAGCGGATCAATGAATAGCGCAAAAATTCAAACGTTTGCTATTTGCGCAATAAAAAAGGTTCTCGCCAGAGAACCTTTATGGTGAACCCATTGAGAATACGGCTTAGAGGGTCTTGAAGTAACGCTCCACCAGCTGGGCCAGCACCGAGTCGAGTCTGTCCAGCACCTCGCCGAGCTCTCGCCCGAGACGGCGCAGAAACAGGCTGGCCTGCTCCTCGGTCAGCTTGCGTCCCTCGATGAAGAACTCCTGTTCCGGCAACTGCTTGTCGTAGCGCGGGATCAGCACCCAGCTCACCAGTTCAGGATCGATGACAGAGAAAATCTTGGCAGCGGCGACACAGAAGGTCTCGATGTGTTCCTTGCCATCTGGCCCGAGGCAGCCGGGCTCGACCCGGATCTGGATGGTGAGTTTCTTCTCTATGGGGGGCTGGGTCGTCATCTTGCTACATCCATGCAAAGGCATACGCCTTCGATTGTAAGTCAAAGGCAATCGAAAGGGGAGCCTGAGCTCCCCTTGTGACGCTGCCACCCTTATTTGGTGATGCGCTTGTATTTGGCCCGGTGTGGCTGGATCGCCTCGGCGCCGTAGGTCTTCTTTTTCCACTCTTCGTATTCGGTAAAGTTACCTTCGAAGAACGCAATATTGCCCTCGTCCTGGTAGTCCAGGATGTGGGTGGCAATACGGTCGAGGAACCAGCGATCGTGGGAGATGACCATGGCACAACCCGGGAACTCCAGCAGGGCGTTCTCGAGGGCGCGCAGGGTTTCGATATCCAGATCGTTGGTCGGTTCATCCAGCAGCAGTACGTTGCCGCCGGTCTGCAGCAGCTTGGCCAGATGTAGACGACCACGCTCACCACCGGAGAGTTCGCCAACCCGCTTCTGCTGATCGGAACCCTTGAAGTTGAAGCGGCCGATATAGGCGCGGCTCGGGAACTCGTAGTTGCCGATGCGCAGGATATCCTGACCGTCGGCGACCTCTTCGAACACCGTCTTCTTGTCGTCCATGCTGTCGCGGAACTGATCGACAGAGGCCAGCACCACGGTTTCACCCAGCGTGATGGTGCCGGAATCCGGCTGCTCCTGACCCGACATCATGCGGAACAGGGTGGACTTACCGGCACCGTTCGGGCCGATGATGCCGACGATGGCCCCCTTCGGAATGGCAAACGACAGATCGTCGATCAACACCCGATCACCGTAGGATTTACGCAGGTTGGCCACTTCCAGCACCTTGTCGCCGAGGCGGGGTCCGGGCGGAATGAACAGCTCGTTGGTCTCGTTGCGCTTCTGGTAGTCGTTGGTGTTGAGCTCTTCGAAGCGAGCCATACGGGCCTTGGACTTGGCCTGACGGCCTTTCGGGTTCTGACGAACCCACTCCAGCTCTTTCTCGATGGACTTGCGACGAGCCGCTTCGGAGCTGGCTTCCTGCGCCAGACGGGCGTCCTTTTGCTCCAGCCAGGAGGAGTAGTTGCCTTCCCACGGGATACCTTCGCCGCGGTCCAGCTCCAGGATCCAGCCTGCCACGTTGTCGAGGAAGTAACGGTCGTGGGTGATGGCCACCACTGTGCCTTCGTAGTCGTGCAGGAAGCGCTCCAGCCAGGCCACGGATTCCGCATCCAGGTGGTTGGTCGGTTCGTCCAGCAGCAGCATGTCCGGTTTTTCCAGCAGCAGGCGGCACAGCGCCACGCGGCGGCGCTCACCACCGGAGAGGTGCTGGATCTTGGCGTCCCAGGCTGGCAGGCGCAGGGCATCGGCCGCGCGCTCCAGCTGGTTTTCCATGTTGTGGCCACCCTGGGCCTGGATGATGGCTTCCAGCTCGCCCTGTTCGCGGGCCAGCTTGTCAAAATCTGCATCCGGATCGGCGTAAGCGGCATAGACCTCGTCGAGACGGGCCATGGCGCGCTTCACCTCGCCGATCGCCTCTTCGACCGCTTCGCGCACTGTCTGCTCGGGATCCAGCTTCGGCTCCTGGGGCAGGTAGCCAATCTTGATGCCGGGTTGCGGACGGGCTTCCCCTTCAATATCGGTGTCGATGCCCGCCATGATGCGCAGCAGGGTGGACTTACCGGCACCGTTGAGACCCAGTACGCCTATCTTGGCGCCCGGGAAGAAGCTCAAGGAGATGTTCTTGAGGATATGACGCTTGGGCGGCACTACCTTGCCGACCCTGTTCATGGTGTAAATAAATTGAGCCATTGGCTAATTCTCTTCCTTTTCAGCGGGTTAATGTCTTGGCACTAACAGACTGATGTCGTGGTGGGGCCAGGTCGACACGCCGTCAACCCGGTTCCAAAAAACCCGTCGATTGTAAACCAATGGACAGGGGTGGGCAAAGGCGGCGCCCGGTTGGCACTCCCCTTTGCCGCAGCGGTCACGCCTTGATGCATCAGCCGTGCAATTTGGGCATGATGTGGGCTGCCGTTTTGTTCCGGAGCCGCCATGATCCCATCCCCCTCAGGCACCCCCACTGGCTGCCTTTCTCTGCGCAATGGACTTGGCTGCCGCGATGGGCGAAGCCCTTTGCCTGTGCTTGCCACGGCTGACGTTGAGCTGCGGTCGGGATCTGCTGGCTGGTCAACAAGCTGCGGCTGGGCTCACTGGTCGCCGCGCTGATGGAGGGGCTGTTGCTGGTCAGCAATCTGGTGGGTTACTACCGCCACTATGGCTTTGAACAATGCTGGACATGGTCGCCATTTCCTTGACCGTTGCAAGGTGAGGTAGCCGCATTCCTGTCGGCGATACCCTGATTGCCCGCTCAGGGTTGCTTGTGGCCCGCAAAGTAGAGGACCCGCCGCACATATTGCTGGGTCTCCTGATAAGGGGGGATGCCCCCGTATTGTTCCACCGATTTCTCGCCGGCGTTGTAGGCCGCCGACATCAGGGTCCAGTTGCCGTCAAAGTGGGTGTGCAGCCACTTGAGGTAGGCCACTCCACCCTTGATGTTCTGCTCGGGATCGAAGGGGCGGGTAACGCCGAAGCGTTGCTGGGTCTCAGGTATGAGCTGCATCAGTCCCTGGGCGTTCTTGGGAGATACGGCGCGGCTGTCGAGATTGGATTCGGCGATGGCGATGGCCAGCACCAGCCGCTCGTCGATGTGGTGATGCTTGGCGGCGCTGCGCAGCATGATAACCAGCTTCTGCTTGGCTGGGGACTGGCGGGCCAGATAGGCCTCCAGGTTGAAAGGGGTATTGGGGATCTCGGCGAAGTAGCCGCCGCCCCCGCCGACCCCGGCGCCACAATGATCCCCCATGACGGCATTGCCAATACGGGCGTTGTAGTAGCGAGTGGCCTGCTGGTTGCCAAGGCGCATCGCCATGGCGAGGTAGGCGTTGGCCATCCTGGGGTTGCGCACCGAGCCCGGGCCAGTGGCGAGCAGGCGACCGATGCGGAAGTAACCTTCCGGGTTACCCGTCGTGGCGGCGGCGCAGTAGAAGTGGATGGCTTGGGTCAGGTTGCCCTGACTCTGTGCCACCTGGCCTTTTTTCAGTGCGCTGAGCGCCTTGGGCGCCTGTCTGAAATCCCTGCTTTGTGCCGTTGCCTGCACGGTACCGGCCAGCAACAGCGATAAAAAAAGCAGCAAAAACAGCCTGTTTTCGCTGAGGCTCGACATGGATTCTCTCCTGTTGGGGTACAGAAGATATAGTGGAACATGGTCCGCTCCGCCATTAATCCAGTGGATCCTGTTGTTATGGATCCACTCCTCCAGAGATCAAAACGGTATGGAACCTGTGTGAAATGCAGGCACGAATGTGCATACGGCGGGATCTGTGGCTGTGCCATCCAATCGTTATGGGGAGAAAAAGAGAGGTGCAGACACGGCTTACGTGGTTAGCAGCAGCCCGATAGGCTCCATTGACCCCGCCATTATCACTTGCGGGCGGCAGTGGCCGAGTAACGTTCAGGGTGGCATAGGTTGTCAGTGTCGTTGCGGCGAGATGTCGAGATGATAGGTCTGCTCATCTTCCCCGGCAGTTGGCGGTACATCAGACGGAGTTTACTCACCACTCAGGTCGAGAGCAGGGGATGGCTCTGTTGTTAGCAGTGGTCTGTCTACCCCAGCCGGGGGACGGTAAACCGCCAGCCTGCTCACACCTTCCCCTCCTCATGGGGCGTGCTTTTTTTGGGGGGGGGTGACCATGTTGGTGATGGTGTATGGATAGGTCAGGGCCCGCTCCGGCAGGTCCTGAGCGGGTTCACTCGGCAATCTGGTGGTAGGCCAGATACCAGCGCACAAACTCGGCGACACCCTGCCTGAGCGGGGTGGCGGGGCGGGTGCCCGTGAGGGTGTGAAGGGGGTCGCTGTCGGCCCAGGTGACGTGCATGTCACCGGCCTGCATCGGCAGCATCCGCTTGATGGCAGGCTTGTTCAGCGCGAGCTCCAGTGCCTCGATGAAGTCGAGCAGCCGCACCGGCTGGCCGTTGCCTATGTTGAGGATGCGGTAGGGGGCGGCACTTTCGGCCTGACTGTCCTGGCTGGCGTGCCAGTGCGGATTGGCGCGCGGTGGCCGTTCGGCGACGGCGAGTATGCCGTCCACTATGTCGTCTATGTAGGTAAAGTCGCGGCTGAGCAAGCCCTGGTTGTACACATCGATGGGCTCGCCGGTCAGGATGGCGCGGGTGAACTTGGCGATGGCCATGTCGGGGCGACCCCAGGGACCGTAGACGGTGAAAAAGCGCAGCCCTGTGGTGGGCAGGCCGTAGAGCGCCGAGTAGGCGTGGGCCATCAGCTCGCCGCTCTTCTTGGTGGCGGCATAGAGGGAGACGGGGTGATCCGCCGGCTGCTCGGTGGTGAAGGGCATCTGATCGCTCAGGCCATAGACGGAGCTGGAGGAGGCGTAGATCAGATGATTTATGCCGTGCTGGCGACACCCCTCCAGCACGGTCAGCATGCCGGTGAGGTTGCTGTCGGCGTAGGCAAACGGGTTCTCCAGCGAATGGCGCACCCCCGCCTGGGCCCCCAGGTGGATCACCCGCTCGAACCCGCTCTCGGCAAACAAGGCAGCCATGCCGTCCCGATCCGCCAGCTCTCGCTGTTCGAAGCGAAAATGGGAAAAGGGGACCAGCCGGGCCAGTCTGGCCCGTTTCAGGCTCACCTCGTAGTAGTCGTTGAGGTTGTCGAGCCCCACCACCTGATGGCCCGCCTCGCACAGCCGCCTAGCGACGTGAAAGCCGATAAAACCGGCGGCGCCTGTCACCAGATACTTCATACGTGTTGTCCTGTGCTGATCATGGGCCTGTGGTCCTGAGTGGGGGTTGAAAAAGGGCTGGGCACTTTGTACCAGTGCGTGGGCCCCGGCGCCACATGGAGGCGGCGCCATAGTGGATGAGGGCTGGCTCGTCAGGCGCGGCATGCTGCATCTTGGTGCACTGGCTGTCAATGGAGAATGACAGGCACCAACATGGGGCGTTCCCCGTGACTATTGTGATCCTGGTCGCAAAAAATAGACTTGACCCCATAACGAAGCCCTGCGGACAGGGCCCGAGTCCGCCATGGCGGGCACAAGACACTCTTTTCACTTCGCTATTGGATACAGGTTATGGACAACACCCCAGGCTCTGCGCGCTCAGCCCGTTCTGCGCATCCCCTCTATGAAGATGTACTCGCCCTGCTGACCGCTGCCGGTTTCGTTTCCCTCGGTATCTTCCTGTTTCATCAGGTTGGCCTGCTCACCGGCGGCACCGCCGGGCTGGCGCTGCTGCTGCAACAGGTAACGGGGCTGAGCTTCGGCCTGCTGTTCTTCGGCATGAACCTGCCGTTTTACGCCCTGGCCTGGCTCAGGATGGGGCCGCGCTTCACCCTCAACACCTTCGTTTCTGTGGCGGCCGTCTCCTTCATGACGGATCACCTCAACGCCGTGCTACAGATAGGCAAGATAGAACCCGTCTATGCGGCCCTGATCGGCGGCACCCTGATCGGCATGGGGCTGCTCATCATGTTCCGCCACAAATCCAGTCTGGGTGGCTTCAACATACTGGCGCTGTTTATTCAGGACCGCTTCGGCATCCGCGCCGGTAAGCTGCAAATGGGACTGGATTGCACCATAGTCATCGCCTCCTGCTTCGTGGTGCAGCCCTGGATCCTGGCGCTCTCGGTGGTGGCGGCCATCATCTGTAACCTGGTGTTGACACTTAATCACAAGCCGGGCCGCTATCAGATAGCTTGATGCATCACTTCTCTCACAATCAAAAAGAGCGCCTGATGGCGCTCTTTTGCTATCCGGGAGCCCGACCCCTCTCACACCACCATGGGTAGACCGGTTTCTGGATGGTGGAGTACCCGAACCGGGTAGCCGTGCTACCGGGAGGGAGATGAGCCTTGCGTCACACCACCATGGGCAGACCGGTTTCTGGATGATGGATCACCTGGGCCGGGTAGTCATACAGGCGATCGATCAGGGCCGGGGTCAGCACCTCAGCCGGGCTGCCGTCGGCCATCAGCCTGCCCTGCTCCAGCATCACCAGCCGGTCGGCGTAACGCGCCGCCAGGTTGAGATCGTGCAGTACCACCAGTACGGCGGTGTTGCGCGCGGCCAGGGCGCGGGCCATGGTGAGCAGTTGGTGCTGGTACTTGAGGTCGAGCGCCGAGGTGGGTTCGTCCAGCAGCAGCAGGCGCGGCTGCTGGGGCTCGTCCGGTGCCTGCCAGATCTGGGCCAGTACCCGGGCGAACTGCACCCGCTGCCGCTCCCCCCCGGAGAGGCCGGGATAGAGGCGGCCGGCCAGGTGCTCAACCCCGGCATGGGTCATGGCGGCTCGCACTATCTCGTCGCGCCGGCTGGCGGGTTCGCTGTGGGGCAGGCGCCCCATGGCTACCACCTCTTCGCACAGAAATGGAAAGTTGAGGGACGAGCTCTGCGGCAGCACGCCGACGCGGTGGGCTAGCGCTATGCCCAGCCAGGCTTGCCGCTCCCGGCCAAACAGGCTTATCTCCCCCTCGTGTTCCAGCTCGCCGGTCAGGCACTTGAGCAGCGAGCTCTTGCCTGCGCCGTTTGGGCCCAGCAGGGCGGTGAGCGTGCCGGCCTGCAGGCTGAGGTCGAGCCTGTCCAGGATGGGGCGGCCAGCGCGGGTGAGGCTGAGCTGGTGACAGCGCAGCAGGGGCGTTGATGCAGGCAAGATAGACCTCCGGTTAAAGCGTCCGGCGGCCCTTGAGCAGCAGCCAGATGAAGAAGGGGGCGCCCAGCAGGGCTGTAATGATGCCCACCGGCAGCTCGGCCGGTGCCAGCAGGGTGCGGGCCAGCATGTCGGCGCCCAGCAGCAGGGCGGCGCCGAGCAGGGCAGAGAGCGGCAGTAGCCTGACATGGTTGGGGCCGGCCAGCAGCCGCACCAGATGGGGCACCACCAGACCGACGAAGCCGATCATGCCCGCCACGGCGACGGCCACACCAACCCCGGCGGCGGTGAGCAGGATGAGGCGCCGCTTGAGGGATTGCACATTGACCCCCAGATGACGGGCCTCCCCTTCCCCCAGCAACAGAGCGTTGAGGGGATTTGCATCGCGCATGAACAACAGTAGCAAGGTGACCAGGGTGGCCAGTGCCAGCGCCACGTCCACCGGTTTGCCCGCCGCCAGGGTGCCCATCTGCCACAGGCTCAGGTTGCGCAGCATCTGGTCGTCGGCCAGGTAGGTGAGCAGGCCTATCACGGCGCCGGACAGTGCCGTGATGGCCACCCCCGCCAGCAGCATGACGGTGACGGAGGTGCCCCCTTCCCGGGTGCCCAGCAGATATACCAGCGTGGTGGTGATCGCGCCGCCAAGGAAGGCGAGCAGAGGCAGCAAGCCTATGCCGAGCAGGCTCTGCCACTGCTGGCCGAGAGGGGCCAGCAGCACTATGGCCAGTGCGGCGCCGAGGGCCGCCCCGCCGGAGACGCCTATGATGCCGGGGTCGGCCAGCGGATTACGAAACAGCCCCTGCATGACAGCGCCACAGAGGCCGAGTATGCCCCCCACGGCGATGCAGAGCAGGGTACGTGGCAGGCGGATCTCCTGCACTATCAGTAGCTTGTGGGCTTCAATGCCGCTCTCCTGCCCGGCGAACAGAGCACGCAGGCTCTCGCCGAGGGAGAGGGTCATGGGGCCGGTCGCCAGCGACCCGACCAGCAGCAGCGCCAACGCGCCGCCGGTGAGCGCGACCAGCCAGGGCAGTGGCAGGCGTCTCATGAAGCCAGCTTAATCCACTTGGCTATCTGGTTCGCCTGCTGCAGCGAGGTGAGGCTGAGGCCTCCTTGCAAGGCGTGGCCGTCGATGGCGTGGATGGCCCGGTTTTTACCCGCTGGGGTCGCTTCGAGCGCGGGTACCTGACTCAGCACGGTTTGTGGATCCTGATACTGCTGCCATTCGCGACCGCTTACCAGTACCAGATCTGGTTGCAGCTCGATCAGGGATTCGGCAGAGACAGGCTTGTAGTCGCTCAACTGGGCCACCGGATTGACGCCGCCCGCCAGGGTGAGCAGGGCGCTGGCGGTGGTATTGCCACCGGCTATGCTGGTGGGCTGCCCCTTGTGCAGCAGCAGGAAGGCGACCTTGAGCGGCTTGGTCTGCTTCGCCTGCGTCGCCAGCTGCGCGGTCTGGGCCTGGATCTCGGCTTTTAATCGCGTGCCAGCGGCCGGATCGTTGAGCAGGCTGGCCAGGGTGTCGATGCGCTGGTTGAGGTTGGCGAGGGTCGGTGCCGTCGGCAGCATGCTGACCTCGACCCCGGCGCGGCGCAGCTGCTCCAGCACCGGGGCAGGCCCCATCTCGTCACTGCCGATCAGCCGGGTCGGCGCCAGGCTGAGGATCCCCTCGGCGGCGAGGGCGCGGTGATAACCGACCCGGGGCAGATTTTTCGGTTCCGTGCTGCTGATGTCGGTGGCGATCAGGCTGGGTGCACCGCCCAGAGCCAGAATGAGCTCTGTGGTGGCCGGGCCTATGCTGACGATACGTTCCTGTGCGGCAGCTGACAGGGACAGGGCTGAGCAGCCGATCAGGCTGAGTACGAGGGCAAAACAACGGCCCATGCTAACCTCCGAAGGGTGAATGAAGTTGGGTTGCCGCCGAGAATATCAAGCCGGTGAAAAAAAAGCACTGAGAATGAAAGCAATTATCAATTGCATTGGATCGGGTGCTTTATTAGAGTATTCGCCATGACAGGAGAGGGATGCAGCGCGCATCCCAAGGGAGAACCTATGAGCATTGCACAACGCATTCATGAGCTGCTGGCGCAAGACCCCAGCGCCCATCCTTCCACCATTGCCAGCCAGCTGGCGGTCAGCGAGTGGGAGGTGGTACGCCACCTGCCGGCCGAGCTGGTGACCCTGGTGCCTGGCGAGCGGGCCGAAGCCCTGCTGGCAGATCTGGCAGATTGGGGTCAGGTGACCACCATCGTCGAATCCGATGGTTCCATCTTCGAGGTGAAGGCGCCGTTTCCCAAGGGCAAGAGTGCGCGTGGCTATTACAACCTGATGGGGCGTGACGGCGAGATGCATGGCCACCTCAAGCTCGACAACGTGGCTGGCATGGCGCTGGTCAGCAAGCTGTTCATGGGCAAGGAGGGGCACTCCTTCCAGTTTTTCGGCCACAGCGGCCGCTGTATTTTCAAGGTCTATCTGGGACGTGACGAGCAGCGCAAGCTGCTGCCCGCCCAGGTGGAACGCTTCATGGCCTTGCGCCACCAGTATCAAGAGGAAGTGAAAGCATGAGTGAACGTCAGGAGCGTCTGCAGAATCGCCTGCAACCGGAGATCCGCGAGTTTCGCGACGGTTGCCGCACCCTGCAGTTGGCAACGGTGGACAGTGAAGGCAACCCCAATGCCAGCTATGCCCCCTTCGTGCTGCAGGAGGATGGCTATTATGTGCTCATCTCCGAAATTGCCCGCCACGCCCGCAACCTGCAACAGGTGCCCAAGGTGTCGCTGATGCTGATCGAGGATGAGACCGGTGCCCGCGAGCTGTTTGCCCGCAAGCGGCTTACCTTCGATGCGCTGGCCGAAGTGGTGACTCGCGACGACGTGCGCTGGGGCCAGGCGATTACCGCATTGGAAGGGCGCTTCGGCGACATCGTCAAGGGGCTCTCCAACCTCAAGGATTTCGTGCTGTTCCGGCTCAAGCCCGAGCAGGGGCTGTTCGTCAAGGGCTTCGGTCAGGCGTTTCGCGTCTCAGGTGACGAGCTGGTGGACTTCGTCCATCTGGTGGAAGGGCACAAGCGGGTCGACAACGGTGTTGAGCTGACCAGCCCGGCCGATGCGCCAGTCTGATGGCGGCCATATCGCATAAAAAACGGGCAGCTTTGGCTGCCCGTTTTTTTTATTGCGTGTCACGCCTGAACGCTAGCTAGTCCTGCCAGGAGGCCTTGTTGGGGAAGGCATCCCGATCGGCCTGATGGGCCGTCTCGTTGCATTCGCCCCGGATCTTCCAGGAGGTCTGGCTGAGGACGATATAGCCATCGCGGCAATACTTCTGCTCGGCCAGGGTCTGGGTCAACTGTGCGTCCTGTAGGGCATCACGCCGTTCCAGCAGACTCTTGCTGCGGCTGATACGACTGCCGTCGTTCTCTTGCAGCCGGGTGGGCAGGGTGTCGAGCGGCGCAGCTTCGAAGGTGAAGCGCTTGCTCCCCTCTTCGTTGATATGAGTTCGAAACAGGGGGGCCGGGCCATCCGGCTGTAGCCCCGGCAAACCGGAGCAGGCAGTGATTACCGGTAACAACAGCATGAATGCAACGGCAGACAGTAGACGCACACAAGACTCCAATCAGGTGATCACTTCAAGAGAGGCAGATTAACACGCCAGCTCGGGCTGGATGGCCTCAAGCAGCTGATCCGTGCTGAGCAGGGTCACGACTCTGCCTTTTGGCAGGCTCAGATGCTGCCACATCCAGTGGTGGTGTTCGATGATCTTCTCCGCGCTCAGGTGAGGGCGATCCGCCGTGGTGTGGGCATCCGTCACCGCAAACACGTCGAACCCATGGGCTGCGGCGCTGCGCAGCGTGGTGTCGACGCAAAAATCGGTGGCACAGCCGCTGATCAGCAGCCTGTCCACCGCCTGCTCTGCCAGCAGGAAGCCGAGCTCGGTATCGAGGAAGCTGTCGCAGGCGGTCTTGCGCACCCGGCTGTCGCCGCGGCCCGGGGTGAGATCGGCGTGAAGCTGCCAGCCTGCACTGCCGGGTTCCAGTTCAGAACCCGGTGCGTCATGTTGCACATAGATGACACGCCCCTGGTTGGCCCGCACGCTGTCTGCCAAGCGATTAATGTTGGCGATGACCTGCGCGTCCTGATGGCGGGGGTCAGTAAACAACCCCTGTTGCATGTCGATGACCAGTAACACATCCATATGAAATCCTTAGGCAATTTTCAGGGTTGCAGCCACTGGCTGCAGTCACGGCTTCGGGATTGATGCAGTGCGATCATATCTTGCTTCATTTCATCGGCATTTAGCCAGCGTTCTGGCAGGGGGCTGATCCGTACCCGGATGTCGGCGGTCCGCCCGGAGGTGGCGTGCGCATCGCGCTGCGCTTCTGTCTCTGGCACGACCAGCGCCACTTTGAGCGCCGGGTTGCGGCTGGCGATGCGGCTGGCGAGCCCCAGCCCCCCCTCGACGTGGAAGTTGCCGGCGATGTGCATGATACGTTGGCCCGGGTGGCTATTTAGGTAATCCACCATGCTTTCGGCCATGGTGTCGTCCCAGCTGGTCTGAGCGGCGAAGCGGCGGGCATTGTCGTCGGCATCACCATGGTGGAGCGAGACCATGAATTTCTGGCGGTAAGGATCGTCGGTCAGCGTGAGTTCGCGGGCGAGCTGGCTGCGGCGATGGGCGGGGAGCTTGTCCAGCCAGGCGGGCCCTTCCTGGCCGACACAGCTCACCAGCGGTTTGGGGGCGTTGGCGGCAATGACGGGCAGGTGCTGCTGTCTGGCGAACTCCACCAGCGGACGATAGTCGCTCTGGTAGTTGGGCCAGGCGTTGCCATCGCGAATGAGGGCGGCTTCACCTATGCGTCCGGCGAGGTAGGCGTCCAGCACCGGCTGATCGGCGCGGCTGAACTGCTCCATGGAGAGCGCCAGACCGCGGCCATCGGCCTGGGAGGTATTCGCCAACCCCGCCAACAGGCGGGCCTGCAGCAGGTGCACGGCCGAGTGGGTGTGCAGCTCGCCCACCAGCACTATATCGGCGTCCGCCACCCGCTCCACCGCCTGGGTCAGCGTCAGTTCACCTTGGTTGGCATCGGGCTGGCCCGCGCTGAGCCGATAGTGGTAGAGGGTGCCGGCATCGTCATCGGGCACTGTCGTGCAGGCGGCCAGTAGCAGGGGAAGGGTGAGCAGGAACAGTAATCGAGTCATGGTATCTCACAACGAAGCAGGGCCAGAGTCATAACAATGGCAGCATGGCGAGTCGGAAAACAGAGGGGAATAGTGTAGAACCTAATGACGACAAAAGAAAATGAGAATGATTCCCTTTACTGTTGATATTTGTTGCGAGCTGAGTAATATGCCTGCTGTTTGATAACAGTTCTCAATAAGGATTCGCAGTGGCCCATAACAACACCCTATCGCTGGTTGCCCTTGCTGTGGCGGCCGGTCTCGCTTCCCCGGTCTTCGCGACGAACAAGCAAGCAGATGAAGTCATGGTCGTCAGTGGCTCACGGATGGAGCAACGACTGGAGGATGTCTCCGGCCCCATCTCGGTGATCACGGCTGAACAGATTGAAGAGCAGGTGGTGAGCAACGTCGCCGACCTGTTCCGTTACGAGCCGGGTGTCACTGTCCTTGGCGGCGCCGGCGATGCTCAGACCTTCATCATCCGCGGCATGGGTGAGAACCGGGTCAAGATAGTGCGTGACGGCGTACGCCAGAACGATGCCTACAAGAACGGCGGGGTGGGTCAGAGCTATTTCGACACCGACATGATCAAGCAGATTGAGGTGGCCAAGGGACCCGCCTCTGCGGCTTATGGATCCGATGCGCTGGGGGGCGTCATCGTCATCACCACCAAGGACGCAGGCGACTTCTTGAAGGGGCGCGACAGCTATCTGGACGCCACCACCGGCTATGCTTCCAGCAGCCACCAGAACATGGCCGGTTTCACTGGTGCCCTGCGTAGCGGTGAGTTCGAGAACCTGCTGCGTTACACCTGGCGTGACGGTGGTGTGACCCAGAACTACGACAGTGACAAGAGTGAGTTCGACATTGTCAGCCAGGCCGTGCTGTTCAAGAGCCAGTGGCACTTGAGCGAAGATCAGTTCCTCAAGCTGACCGTCGACTACTTCAGCGAAGGGCAGGATCCGGATGCCGTTGATCTCACCAAGGTTGCCTCCGTCTTCAATCAGCCGATCACCGACAAGGACACGGACAACCTCTCCCTGGTGCTGGATCACGGCATCACCCTGAACGCGCCCTGGGTCGATCGCATCGACAGCAAGCTCTACTACGCCCGTACCAAGCAGACCCTGGATCAGTACGCCTCGTCCAAGTACCCGGTCAAGCCGACCAACCCTTATGTGACCAAGAACTCGCTGGACAGCAACGGCTTCGAGCAGAAGAGCCTGGGTGCCCAGGTCAAGTTCAGCAAAGCGCTGGCCAGCCAGCGTCTGGCCTGGGGTCTGGAGTATGAGCACACCGACAACGAGCGGACCCGCTTCAAGGCGCCGACCGTGCCGGGGGATTTCATCGGCTACAGCGAGCTGAGCTTCCCCCCCACCACCAGCGAGCACAGCGCGCTGTGGGCCTTCGACGAGATCAAGTTTGGCGAGCGCTGGGTGCTGACCCCGGGCGCCCGTTACGACTACTACCAGATGACGCCTGATGAGGATCCCGCCTACACGGGCGAGAAGCTCCAGCAGTTCTCCGAAGGGGAGTTCTCGCCCAAGCTGGGGCTGGTGTTCAAGGCGCACGAGGCTGCCAACCTGTTCGCCCAGTACAGCCACGGTTTCAAGGCGCCCATGTATGACAACGCCTTCTCCACCCTTAACCATCAGGCATACGGTTATCGCATCGAGCCGAACCCGGATCTCAAGTCCGAGAGCAGTAACGGCATCGATCTGGGTATACGCGGCAGTGCCGGTGGCTTTAGCTACGAAGTGGCGACCTTCTACAACAAGTTCGATGACTTCATCGATCTGGCCCAGATCGGCACCGAGGGTCGCACTAAGGTGTATCAGTACCAGAACCTGGACAAAGCGACCACGAAAGGGGGCGAGGTCAAGGCGGATTACTGGCTAAATGATCTGGTCAACGTCTGGGGCAACCTGGGCTACATCGAAGGCAAGGATGGCAACGGCAACTACATCAATAGCCTGAGCCCGCTCAACGGCAGCCTGGGTGTGCGGCTGGAACAGCCCAACTGGAACATCAACACTGCGCTGCGCTTTGCCGACGACATGGACAAGGTGGGCAAGGATGCCAGGGGGAACGACAACATCAAGAGCGCAGGTTGGGGTGTGGTGGATCTTTATGCCCAGTTCAAGCCGATGCAGGATCTGCAGCTCAACGTGGGTGTCTTCAACCTGTTTGACAAGGAGTACGTCAGCTACGAGAGCATCACGGGGCTGAGTGCCACGACCAACACCAGCAACCAGACCGAGCCGGGCCGCAACCTGAGCGCACGGGTCAAGTACATATTCTGATACCGCAGTACAGCAGGACATTGACCAAGGGGCCGTCAGGCCCCTTTTCCGTGGGCGGAAAGCGGCTTGTTGCCGCCAAAAAGAAACCCGCCAGAAGCGGGTGGAAGGATTGCAACACTAACCAGGAAGTGGTGTTACTCAATAGACACCGTCCTTACGGTAATCGTTCAATTTTATTGTTGTTTTTCATTTCGGCTTGCGCCTGGCTCGCAGGATCCTGGTCCTAAAATCGGTTATCATTTGTGCCCCTTCTTCTCGTTGTCGAGGATCTATGCCCGCCTTCTCCTGGTTAGCCCTGTTCTTTGGCGCCTTCTACTTCGTCTATGGCGCCTACCTGCCGTTCTGGTCGCTCTGGCTGGAGGGCATAGGAGTAAGCGCCGAGATGATAGGTCTACTGCTGGGCGCCGGGATGGCGATCCGCTTTGCCGGCAACCTGTTGGTGATGGGGCAGATCAAGGGGGCCGGGCACCTGCTGCCCGTTACCCGCCTGCTTTGCCTGCTGAGCCTGCTGGCCTTTCTTGGCTTTTATCTCAGTCATGGCCTCTGGTGGCTGGTGGGGCTGACCCTGGTGGCGAACTTCATCTATCCGACCCTGATGCCGGTGGGGGAGGCACTCGCCACCCGCATGGTGGTGCAGGTGCACCTCGACTACGGCAAAGTGCGGCTGTTCGGCTCCTTGGCCTTCATAGTGGCGTCGACGCTGGTGGGGGCCCTGGTGGGGAATTTTGGCAGCGACTGGGTGCTGCATACCATGGTGGCAGGGCTGGTGCTGATGTTGTTGCTCAGCTGGCTGCCGCTGCATCCGGCGCCCCGGGACATCCAGGGGGAGCGGGCGAAAGCCTCCCTGCTCGATACCCTGAAGTCCCCCCCGGTGCGCCGCTTCCTGCTGATCTCGGCCCTGCTGCAGGGCAGTCATGCCGCGTACTACGGTTTCAGCGCCATGCACTGGAAGGCGGCGGGTTACAGCGGCACCACCATAGGCTATTTGTGGGCGCTGGGGGTGGTGGCGGAGATCGGCATGTTCGCCGCCGACAAGCGCTTTCTCAACCGGTTTGGCGCCCAGACCCTGTTTCTGGTGGGGGCGCTGGGCTGCGTGGTGCGCTGGATCCTGCTCGGCGCCTCCACCGAGATCCTGGTGCTGGTGGCGGGCCAGCTGCTCCATGCGGTCACCTTCTGCGTCAGCCATCTCGGCGCCGTGCGCTTCATGACCCGCCAGCTGCCGGCCGAGCAGTTGATCCCCACTCAGGCGCTCTACGCCGCGCTGGGCCTCGGGATGACGGTCGCCGCCCTGATGATGCTGTGCGGCCTGCTGTTCGAGCCGCTGGGTGGCGGCATCTTCTTCATCATGGTGCTGGTGGTGGTGCCTGTCTTCTTCCTGCGGTTGCACCCTGACGAGGCGGCGTCCCTTCCGGGATGACGCGAAGCAGCAGGGTGTCGGGTCTGGCCATGAGCTGGTCGCTTGGGCCCGGGGCGCCTTCGGCGGCTGCTCCCCACAAGGGGAGCAGCAACAGGCCCTGGATGACGGGATCAAGGGTCATGACGGGTGTCCTGCGGGTTAGCGCGCTTGCTCATAGCCCAGCAGGTCGCCCGGCTGGCAGCCCAGCTCGCGGCAGATGGCTTCCAGGGTGGAGAAGCGGACCGCCTTGGCATGACCGTTTTTGAGAATGGAGAGGTTGGCCTCTGTGATGTCGACCCGCTGGGCCAGCTCACGGGCTGTCATTTTGCGCTCGGCCAGCAGGGCGTCGAGCCGAATTATGATGGGCATGGGATCCTCACACTGTCAGTTGTTGTTCATCGGCCAGTTGCTTGGCTTCGTTCATCACCAGCGCCAGCGCCAGTACGATAAATCCCGCCAGCAGTGCCCGGAAATCGGATGTACTGAGAGAGATTGTGCCGAGTACTTTGGGGCCGCTTATGGTAAGGGCTGCATCCAGCAAGGAGGTGTGGATCAGATCGACCATGAATGCAGTGCACAGGAGCAGGCCTATCTGCCGGTAACGGCGGATCTGCTCGAAGGTGAACAACAGGCCATGGCGGTAGCTACGAAACAGCTGACGCAACTGCCACAGCATCAGCATGAAGACCAGATCCGGCAGCAATTGCACCGCGGTAGCAAGCAGTCGGGTGGCGAGGGACAAGGGATAGTCACCGGGGTTGATACCGGGGCGACTGACCAGCTTGCCCAGCTCTTGCTGTAACAGGTTTCCGCTGCCGATATTTGCCCAGTTCTCCAGAATGGTGATCAGTGGGGTGGCCAACAGTGCAAAGAGCAAGATCCACTCGATTAGCTTACTTGTTCGTTCCAGCGTGTTCTGTTTCATCGTTTACCTCTTGCGTGAATAAAAGAGAGATTGTGTATCTGTTGTTAGAGGTTATTGTTTATCAATAAACTCAAGGGTATGTTTGTCGTTTTTCGATAATCACGCAAGTTATTTTTTATTGAAAAACGATAATTTTTGCTGATGCCATCAAGAGTGACTTTTGCCACCAGTCTCTCTAGACTGGCGAAACTGCATGCAAATTATCAACATGGACAAGGGGTTATCGATGCACCAGGGATGGCTGCTGATCGGGTTGTCACTCGCTTATCTGGGGCTGCTATTTCTGATCGCCTATGTGGCTGACAAGAGCAAGCGCCGTCGCCTCAAGGGGCAACCCCTGCTCTACAGCCTGTCGCTGGCCGTCTACTGCACCTCCTGGACCTTCTTCGGTACCGTCGGTCAGGCCAGCGAATCTCCCTGGTCGCCGGTGCCCATCTACCTGGGCCCCATGCTGGTGTTCCTGTTTGGCTGGCGACTGCTGGCCCGCCTTATCCTGGTGGCCAAGCGTGAGCACATCACCTCCATCGCCGACTTCATCGCCGCCCGCTATGGCAAGTCCCAGCGTCTCGCCATGGTCATAGCGCTGATCGCCATCATGGGCATACTCCCGTATCTGGTCTTGCAACTGAAGGCCATAGTGACCGGGCTGGATCTCTTGATGGCCAACTCAGTGTCTGCCGGCCCCACTGGCAATACTGCCGGACTGGCCCTCGGCGTGGCCCTGTTGCTGGCGCTGTTCAGCATACTGTTCGGCACCCGCAACCTGGATGCCACCGAGCACCACAGAGGCATGGTGGTGGCCATCGCCTTCGAATCGGTCGTCAAGTTGCTTGCCTTCGTGACTGTGGGGGGCTTCGCGCTATGGCTTATCCTGAGCAAGCCGAGCCAGGCCCGCACCCTGGTGGCCAGCGACTTTCTCGATGCCGTGGTGGCGGTGACGCCGGGTGGTTTGCTGGAGCTCACCATCTACACCCTGGTTGCCATGTGTGCCGTCATCTGCCTGCCGCGCCAGTTCCATGTGACTGTGGTGGAGAACAACCAGGGCCAGGATCTGCATTGGGCGCGCTGGCTGTTCCCGCTCTATCTGTTCGTGATGGGGCTCTTCGTCTGGCCGCTGGCGCTGGCGGGAAAACAGTGGGTGGGGGCCGACATGGCTTCGGATACCTATGTGATAAGCCTGCCTATGTCACTCGGTTTCGACGGCATGGCGATGCTGGCGTTTCTTGGCGGCACCTCGGCGGCCACCGGCATGGTGATCGTCTCTACCATAGCCCTGGCCATCATGGTCAGCAACGATCTGGTGCTGCCTGTGCTGCTGCGCCGCTTCTGGCAGCAGGGGCGGGACGAGCGACTGGTGCGCCTGCTGCTGCAGGTGCGCCGGGGTGCCATCCTGCTGATCCTGCTGGCGGCCTGGGGGCTCTACCTCTGGCTTGGGGATCTCACCAGCCTGTCGCGCATCGGCTATCTGTCGTTCGGCGCCGTGGCCCAGTTCGCACCGGCCCTGCTGCTCGGCCTCTACTGGCGGCACGGCAATCGCAAGGGGGTCTATCTTGGCCTCGCCCTCGGGGTCAGCCTCTGGTTTGCGACCCTGCTGGCAGAGAGCGGCCTGCTGGCCGGCTCGCCGCTGGAAGCCCTGTTGGCGCCGCCGGACTGGCCTGCCTTCCGCGATCTGAGCCTGGGGGCCTGGTGCATCTTTCTGAGCCTCTTGCTCAACCTGCTCGGCTATGTGATGGGCTCCCTGTTGTCGCGGGCGGCGGTGAGTGAGCGGTTGCAGGCGGCCAACTTCGTCGGCAAGCCGAGCCGCGATACCACGGCCCTCTATCAGGCGCGGGTCTCGGTCAAGGAGCTGGAGATGCTGGCGGCCCGCTTCGTCGGCTCGAGCCGGGTCAAGCGGGCCTTCGGTCGCTTTGCCGGCGAGCGGGGCGGCACACTGGCGCCCCAGATGCAGGCGTCGGCCGAACTCATTGCTCACACGGAGCGGCTGCTGGCGGGGGTGTTCGGCACCTCGTCCGCCCGGCTGGTGCTGGCCTCTGCCCTGCAGGGGCGTAACATGCAGCTGGAGGAGATAGCCACCATAGTGGACGAGGCCTCAGATGTGTTTCGCTTCAACCGAGGCCTGCTGCAGGGGGCCATAGAACACATGGGGCAGGGGATCTCGGTCGTGGACAGAGAGCTCAAGCTGGTGGCCTGGAACCGGCGCTACATAGATCTGTTTCACTATCCGCCGGGGCTTATTCAGGCAGGGCGTTCCATCGAGGAGATAATCCGTTACAACGCCGAGCAGGGGCTGTGCGGCCCGGGAGATATCGAGGCCCATGTGGCACGGCGGGTCGCCTTCATGCTGCGTGGCAGCCCCCACATCTCGGCGCGGGAGCGACCCGATGGCCGGGTGATCGAGATGCAGGGCAACCCCATGCCAGCTGGCGGTTTCGTCATGACCTTTACCGACATTACCCCGTTTCGCGACGCCGAGCGGGTGCTGCGCGAAGCCAACGAACACCTGGAGGCGCGGGTGGCTGAACGCACTCACGAGCTCTCCGAACTCAACCGTCAGCTGCTGCTGGTGAACCAGCAGGTGGAGCGGGCCAACCACTCCAAAAGCCGCTTCCTGGCGGCGGTGAGCCACGATCTGACCCAGCCGCTCAACGCCGCCAGGCTGTTCACCTCTTCCTTGCTGGAGATGTTGCCGCCCCGGGATGAGACGGCCCGCATCGCCCGTCACATCGACGATGCGCTGGGGGCGACCGAGGATCTCATCACGGATCTGCTCGATATCTCGCGCCTCGAAGCAGGCAAGTTCAAGGCCAGGAAGCTGGATTTCGCCTTGCACGACGTGCTTGCCAACCTCAAGGCGGAGTTCGGGGTGCTGGCCCAGGCGGGGGGCATACAGTTCTCGGTGGTGGAGAGCAAGCTGGCCGTGTACAGCGATGTGCGCCTGCTGCGCCGGGTGCTGCAAAACTTCCTCACCAATGCGTTTCGCTACAACCCGGGCGGCCGTGTGTTGCTCGGTTGCCGCCGGATGGGGGACAAGGTGCGCATCGAGGTGTGGGATAACGGCCCCGGCATTCCGGCCGACAAGCAGGAGGCCATTTTCGACGAGTTCTCCCGTCTCGATCACTCCCGCACCGCCAAGGAGCAGGGATTGGGGCTGGGGCTCGCCATCGCCCGCGGTATCGCCCTGGTGCTGGGCCACAACCTGACCCTGCGCAGCTGGCCGGGTAGGGGCTCCGTGTTTGCCATCACCCTCAACCTGGCGACCCGTCCTGTCGCAACGACGCAGGTGGCGGCACCCGCCCTGAGGGACAGCCAGCTGGAGGGGATCCGGGTGCTCTGTATCGACAACGAGAGCGATATCCTCATCGCCATGCACTCCCTGCTGGGGCGCTGGGGCTGCGAGGTGGTCTGCGCCCAGAGCCTGGTTCAGGCCGAGGATCTCATCGCCGGTGGCTTCCTGCCGCAGCTGGTGTTGTCCGATTACCACCTGGATGATGGCAAGACAGGCTTGCAGGCGTTGCACATGCTGCGCCTCGCCCATGGCAACGACATCGGCGGCATCATCATCAGCGCGGATCGCAAGAGCGGGTTGCAGGCACAGATCCGTGAACACGGTTACGGCTACATCAGTAAACCGGTCAAACCGCTCAAGTTGCGGGCGCTGATGAACAGCATATTGCGGCCGGCCAAACTTGATGATGATCACGAAACAAGTAATTCGTCTTATTTTTAATCGCGACCTTAAGGGGATAGGGGTGGTGCTTTTTTGCTCAGTTAGGCACTATTTCTTCTCTTTTGAGGCTATTTATCGATCAAATGTGGTCTATTAATAACCGGTCATTGGTTTGCCCTTCTTTATTTAACTTCTTATAGTCAACTGGCGATTATTTTTTGTCGCAAATCAAGTTGTGCCAAAGGCAAACCGGACGAAAGTTCGGGACGCAAAGCTTCCGGTCTAAGGGTCAGCAGTACCTAAGATAGCGGGGCCACCACAGGTTGTTTCGCCCATGGGCCAAGCCATGGTGCGATGTTGTCTACGTGACCTGTCAGGTTGGCGTTGCCTTTTTCGTTGTTTATTCCAAGAACGAAATAAGGATATTCAACTATGTTAAGTCCAAAACCCTCATTACTGGCATTGTTGGTCGGGGGCCTGTGTGCCTCCTCCGCGTTCGCAGCCGCACCCGGCAAACCCACCATAGGCTGGGGCGAAACCAAGTTCGCCATCGTCGAAGTGGATCAAGCCGCCACCTCCTACAACAAGCTGGTGACTGTCCACAAGGATGGCGCCCAGGTCAGCGTGAGCTGGAACCTCTGGTCCGGTGACGTTGGCCAGACGGCCAAGGTGTTACTCGATGGCAAGGAGGTGTGGTCCGGTGCCGCATCCGCCGCCGGCACCGCCAATTTCAAGGTGACCAAGGGGGGCCGCTACCAGATGCAGGTGGCGCTCTGCAACGCCGACGGTTGCACTCTCTCCGACAAAAAAGCGATCCTGGTGGCGGACACAGACGGCAGCCACCTGGTGCCGCTCAAGGCACCGCTGCAGGAGAACAACAAGCCTTACGCCAACAAGTCCGGCAAGGTGGTGGGGGCCTACTACGTGGAGTGGGGTGTCTATGGTCGCAAGTTCACCGTGGACAAGGTTCCGGCCCAGAACCTGACTCACATACTCTACGGCTTTACTCCCATCTGCGGCGGCAATGGCATCAACGACAGCCTGAAAGAGATCGCGGGCAGTTTCGAGGCGCTGCAACGCTCCTGTACCGGGCGCGAGGATTTCAAGGTCTCCATCCACGATCCCTGGGCCGCTATCCAGATGGGGCAGGGCAATCTCACCGCCTATGATGAGCCCTACAAGGGCAACTTCGGCAACCTGATGGCGCTCAAGAAGGCCTATCCTGACCTGAAAATTCTCCCCTCCATCGGCGGGTGGACCCTCTCCGACCCCTTCTTCTTCTTCGGTGACAAGACCAAACGCGACACCTTCGTCGCTTCGGTGAAAGAGTATTTGCAGACCTGGAAATTCTTCGACGGGGTGGATATCGACTGGGAGTTCCCGGGGGGGCAGGGGGCCAACCCCAAACTGGGCAGCGCCTCTGATGGCGAGACTTATGTGCTGCTGATGAAGGAGCTGCGCGCCATGCTCGATGAGCTGAGCGCAGAGACGGGCCGCACCTACGAGCTCACCTCCGCCATCAGCGCTGGCGGTGACAAGATTGCCAAGGTGGACTATCGCGCCGCCCAGCAATACATGAATCATCTCTTCCTGATGAGCTACGACTTCAACGGTGCCTGGACCAACACAGGGCTGGGCCACCAGACTGCGCTCTATGAGGCGAGCTGGGATCCCAACACCAAGTACACCACCGACAAGGGGGTGAAGGCGCTGCTGGGCCAGGGGGTGGATCCGGGCAAAGTCGTGGTAGGCGCGGCCATGTATGGCCGTGGCTGGACCGGTGTCAGCGGCTATCAGGGCAACAACCCCTTCACCGGCATCGCCACCGGCCCGATTGCGGGCAGCGAGGCGGAAGGGATCTGGGAGAAGGGGGTCATCGATTATCGCGGCATCGCCAAGGGCAAGATGGCCGGGGACTGGCAGTACAACTACGACGAGGCGGCCGAGGCGCCCTATGTGTTCAAGGCCTTCACCGGCGAGCTCATCACCTTCGATGACGAGCGTTCAGTCAAGGCCAAGGGGCAATATGTGCTGGCCAACCAGCTCGGCGGCATGTTCGCTTGGGAAATCGATGCCGACAATGGCGACATTCTCAATGCCATGCACGAGGGGCTGGGCAACGGGGAAGGCACAACACCGCCGGTCAACAAGCCGCCGGTGGCCAGTGCAGGCAATGATATCGCCGTGACGGGCCCGGCCGAGCTGGTGCTGGATGGTTCTGCTTCCCGCGATCCGGAAGGGGCCGTGCTGAACTACAGCTGGACCCAGATCTCCGGTCCCAAGGCGACCCTGAGCGATGCCAACCAGGCCAAGGCCAAGGTGAGCGTCGACGTGGTCAGCCAGGACGTGAATCTGGTGTTCGAACTGACGGTGACCGACGATCACAACCTCAGTGCCAAGGATCAGCTGGTAGTGACCAACAAGGCGCCGCAACCCAACCTGCCGCCTGTGGTGACGGTGCAGGACAAGGTCTCGGTAGAGGCCGGCAAGCAGGTGACCATCACCGCCAACGCCAGCGATCCCAACGGCGACACCCTGAGCTATCAGTGGAGCGTCCCGGCCGGGTTGACCACCAGCGGTCAGAACAGCAAGACCCTGGTGGTGACAGGCCCCTACGTGACCGTGGAGGCCAGTTATGACCTCACGGTCACCGTGACCGACGGCGCGCTGGATGCCCAGGCAAAGACCCGCCTCACCGTGACCCCGGTCAGCGGTGGCGGCGACTGCAATGCTACCGATCCCGATGCCGCCAACTGGCCTGCCTGGAAGGCCGCGACCACCTACAGCGGTGGCGAGAAGGTGAGCCACAACCAGCTGGTATGGCGCGCCAAGTATTGGAGCCGAGGCAATGAGCCCACCCCAGGGGCCGATCAGTGGCAGCTCGAGAGCAAGGTCGAGCTGGGCTGGGATACCGCAGCTGCCTATAACGGCGGCGATCTGGTCAATCACGGTGGTCGCCGCTGGCAGGCCAAATGGTGGAATCAGGGCAATGAGCCTGGCAAGTCCGGCGTCTGGCTTGATATCGGGGTCGCCAGCTGCCCGTAAGGGGGCAGCCCCAAACATGATGGCGGGGCTGGTCTGGCCCCGTCCCTTTTCGAAGAAAACCGGAGAACAACAATAATGAACAAAAATCGCACGACACTTCTGCTTGCCAGCCTGATGCTGAGCGGACACCTCTGGGCGGCTGACGCCTACAACATCAATCAGGGTTACAGTGGCGGCAGCCAGGTCAGTTTCAACGGCAAGATCTACGAAGCCAAGTGGTATGCCAATCCGGGCCAGAGCCCGGCGCTGCAGGTCGCCAATGAATGGGACTCTCCGTGGACCCTGCTGGGTGACGGCGAGGCGACCCCGTCCGATGGCGGCGGGGGCATCACACCGCCAGTGGAGGGGGGGAGCGGTGCGACCGAAGGCGCCCCCGTCTACCTGAGCCAGAGCGAGCTGGATGCCAGGGAGCAGGCTCTCACCGACTTCCCGGCCATGGCGGCAGTCAAAGCCTCCATCGCGACCAGTGACAATGCCGTGGTCGAGGCGGTGGCCCCCGGCCTGCCGCTCAACCCCGCCAACGTCAAGCGGGTCGAGGGGGTGATCAGCGAGTCGCAGTTCAACTTCCTGTTCCCGCTGCGGGCCCCGGAATACACCTACCGCGGCTTCCTGCAGGCGGTGGCCAAGTTCCCGGCTTTTTGCGGTGACTACAGCGACGGACGCAATGCCGAGGCCATCTGCCGCAAGTCGCTGGCCACCATGTTTGCCCACTTCGCCCAGGAAACCGGCGGTCACGAGAGCTGGCGACCTGAGCCCGAGTGGCGCCAGGGGCTGGTCTGGGTGCGGGAGATGGGCTGGACCGAGCAGATGCGCGGCGGCTACAACGCCGAGTGCCGGCCGGATGTGTGGCAAGGCCAGCAGTGGCCGTGCGGCAAGTTCGAGAACGGCGAGTTCAAGGGCTATTTCGGCCGTGGCGCCAAGCAGCTGTCGTACAACTACAACTACGGCCCCTTCTCCGAGGCCATGTTCGGCACAGTGCGCACCCTGCTGGATAACCCGGAGAGAGTGGCGGACACCTGGCTCAACCTCGCCAGCGCCGTCTTCTTTTTCGTCTATCCACAGCCGCCCAAGCCCTCCATGCTGCACGTGATCGACGGCACCTGGCAGCCCAATGCCCACGACCGGCAGAACGGGCTGGTGCCGGGCTTCGGGGTCACGACCCAGATCATCAACGGCGGGGTGGAGTGCGGCGGCGCGGCCGAGCATGCCCAGTCCCAGAACCGCATCACCTACTATCAGGCCCAGGCCCAGTATCTGGGAGTGCCAGTGCCGGCAGACGAGGTGCTTGGTTGCAAGAACATGAAGTACTTTGACGAGGCAGGTGCGGGCGCCTTGCCTATCTATTGGGAGAATGACTGGAGCTATGTGCCGGGCAACCCCAATGGCGGCAAGAGCTATGCCTGCAAGCTGGTGGGTTACCAGACCCGTTTCAGTGCCTTCAAGGCGCGGGACTACAGCCAGTGCGTGCAGCACTTCTTCCCCGAGGTGGTGATCGAGGATAACGGCGGTGGCAGCAACCTGCCGCCGGTAGCCAATATCAGCGGCCCGAGCGAGGCGTTGGGCGGTGCGACCGTGCTGCTGTCCGGCCAGGGGTCGAGCGATCCGGAAGGCAAGCCGCTCGACTACGCCTGGACCCTGCCCGCTGGCGCCACTGCGTCGGATCTGACCCAGCCCACCCTGAGTACCACCCTGCCAGCTACGCCGGTCAGCGATACCCGCTACGGTTTCGTGCTCAAGGTAACCGACGAGAAGGGGCTCAGTCGCAGTGCGACCCATGAGATCCTGATCAAGGGCAGTGGCGGCACTACGCCGCCGGATGGTAACCCTCCTTACAAAGCAGGTACGGCCTACAAGGCGGGGGACAAGGTGAGTAATCTGGGGGGCAACTACCAGTGCAAGCCTCACCCCTACAGCGGCTGGTGCGCGGGCGCGGCCTGGGCCTATGAGCCGGGCAAGGGCACGGCCTGGGGGGATGCCTGGATCAAGCTGTGACGACTGTATTCGTTCAATAAAAAAGGCCCGTCAGGGCCTTTTGTCATGGGAGGACGCGTCATCAGAGCGGCTTTTGCCACAGGCTCAGCAGCAGATCCTGTTCCAGCTCATCCGGTCCCTGCTGGGTAAAGGCGTGGCGCTGTTCACCGCTGGCGCGCCAGCCGAGGCGGCTGGTTTCCAGGATGAAGCTGCGCAGGGAGTGATCCATGGTCATGGCGAATTGGCAACGCTCCTGGCCCAGAGGGGTGAGGCCACCGAGAGTGGGCCAGCTCAGCGGGTGCTCCATGCTCACCGGGTTGAGGCTGACCCTCAGCTGCCACTGGTGGCGTGGGCCCGGTTGCAGGTAAAGCAGGTAACCACCCGGTGCCAGCCAGCTGACCAGCTGCTCTGTCTTGATCTTGAGATCGTTGACCAGCAGTACCTGGGCCGTGCCCGGTTGCAGCGGGGCGCGCGCCGGATCGGCGATGACGAACTGGCCCTGTGGTTGTACCTTGTTGGCGGCGAAGATGGCGTTCTTGGCCAGATCAAATCCGCCAAATTGCCACTCGGGCAGGCGTTCGGCCAGGGCGCGGCAGTAGTAGCCTTCGCCGCAACCCAGGTGGATCAGCTCGCGGGGGCCGAGCGGGGCGAGCAGGGCCGCCATGGCATCCACCAGCGGCGCCTGGTGACCCTGTTCCAGGAAGTTGCGCTTGGCGCGCATCAGGGCGCGACTGTCACTGTCCTTGGGGTTCTTCTTGCCGGGAATGAGATCCAGATAGCCTTCCGGAGCCGGATCGAAATGGTGCTTGTTGTCGCAATAGACCCCGCGGGATGCTTCGTGAAGATGCAGGGGGCTGCGGCAAAGGGGACATTGAAGATGCATACACACTCGCTTGGTTGAGGCCGGGGAAGGGCGTGCAGGATTATAGGGGAGACGATCAGAAAAGGCTGCCGTGGCAGCCTTTTTTATCCAACGGTCCTGTGCTGAGCCGTCAGGGAACCCTGTCAGCGGGTGCCAAACACCACTATTGTCTTGCCGTGGGCGGAGATCAGCTCCTGCTCTTCGAGCATCTTGAGGATCCGGCCGACGGTTTCGCGGGAGCAGCCAACGATCTGGCCTATCTCCTGACGGGTGATCTTGATCTGCATACCATCCGGGTGGGTCATGGCATCCGGCTGTTTGGCCAGATTGAGCAGGGTCTGGGCGATCCGGCCGGTCACGTCCAGGAAGGCCAGGTTGCCGACTTTCTGACTGGTGTGCTGCAGTCGAGTCGCCATCTGAGCGGAGAGACGCATCAGGATTTCCGGATTGACCTGGATCAGCTGACGGAACTTCTTGTAGGAGATCTCGGCTACTTCACAGGAGCCCTTGGCGCGCACCCAGGCGGAACGCTCCGGAGTCTCGCTCTCCTCGAACATGCCCATCTCGCCCAGGAAGTCGCCCTGGTTCAGATAGGAGAGGATCATCTCCTTGCCTTCATCGTCCTTGATCAAGACGGCCACAGTGCCCTTGACGATGTAGTAGAGGGTTTCCGCTTTCTCACCCGCATGGATCAGGGTGCTCTTGGCGGGATACTTATGAATGTGGCAGTGCGACAAGAACCATTCCAGGGTGGGATCGCTTTGCGGTTTGCCAATGACCATGAGAATTCCTCTGTAGTGTCTTTTTATGGACTCGTGCGTCCGGGCAAGCTGCCAACCTTGCCATTCCTTGTATTAGTCGCAGTAGGATAAGAGCCTTTGTCTGTGCTGACAAGGCTTTGAGGGCTTTTGCCAGATCCCCTTGTTGCCCATTGCGCTATCTCGCCCATTTTAGGGAAGATGGCGGCATCAGATGTTGATTTTGATCTAGTTAGCCTGCAAGTTCGCGAAAATAGCGGACATGTGCCGCTGCCGCGTCGTCTGGGGTATGCTATGTCACTCAGAACTGTCGTTATTTAAGAGGAAATGTGAGATGAAAGCCAAGGTCAGCTGGGTGGAAGGCATGAAGTTTGTCGGCGAGAGTGAGTCCGGTCATCAGGTGACTCTGGACGGCGCCAACCCCGGCGAAGGTGCCAGCCCGATGGAGATGATCCTGCTGGCGGTGGGCGGTTGCAGCTCAATCGACGTGGTCTCCATCCTGGAGAAGGCGCGTCAATCCGTGACCGCTTGCCATGTGGAGCTGGAAGGGCAGCGAGTGGAGTCGGTGCCGCGGGTATTCGAGAAAATCCACCTCAACTTCGTCGTGACCGGCAAGGGGCTGGCGGAGAAACAGGTGGCCCGCGCAGTGGATCTGTCGATGGAAAAGTACTGTTCCGTTTCACTGATGTTGGAAAAAGCGGTAGAAATTACCCATAGTTATCAAATTCTTGAAGCCTGATAGCCACGACTCTGCCGATTGAATACCACCATGACATAAGGAAAGTGCAATGAAAAACATAACCCTGTTACTTCCTCTGCTGGGGCTGGCGG
This sequence comes from Aeromonas popoffii, assembly GCF_000820025.1. GTDB lineage: Bacteria > Pseudomonadota > Gammaproteobacteria > Enterobacterales > Aeromonadaceae > Aeromonas > Aeromonas popoffii. Next base: position 71,559 of record NZ_CDBI01000025.1, on the reverse strand, counting down.
CCTGCAGCATGCCGCAACCAACCCAGTACCAGTACAGCCAGTACCAGTGCGGGGAAGAGCTGTTGGCCGTGGCCTATGATGCCCAGGCCGAGATGGTGCAGTTCCCCTATGCCGGCGTGTATCACAAGCTGGGACGGGTGGAAGCGGAGTCTGGTGAAAAGTATTCCGACGGTGTCACCACCTTCTGGAGGCAGGAAAAGCAGGTCCTCCTCACGCAAAAAGGGGTGACCCTGCTGACCTGTCAGCGCAAGTGATTGTCATGGTGTGATCGCAACGGCCTGCTCGCGCAGGCCGTTCTGTTTTATGAGGAAGGGCTTCGTATCAGCGGGTCGGCAGGGTGTTCAGCATCTGGCTGGCCAGTTGCTGGCTCAGCTGGCGGCGTGACGCCTCCGGGATGGCCACATCGCTGGCGAGGGAGATGGTGCTGCTCCACACCGCCTGCTGGGTGCGCCGGTCGAGCAGCACTATGGCCAGGGTGCCCTTGCGATCGCCCGCTTTGGCCTGCAGCCCGGGGGTCATGCCGAGGCGGGCGAAGATCTCGCCATCGCTCAGATCCTTGCTGCCCGCGACGCCGATGGCGACCCAGACATCGGCCTCGGCGAGGGGCACACTTTGCCAGCCTTTGCTGCCGAGCACCTGATTGACCGCCTGCTGCACCGGCTCCAGCCAGCCCTCGGCATTGTCACCCGCATACTGGAACTGCTCGGCCAGCGCGTAGCGCGGCGTCGCCCCGAACGGCCAGTTGGTCGCCGGTCGCACCACCATGGTGCCCGGCTCGACGGTCGGTGCGGCGGGGCCGCTGCTGCAACCGCCCAGCAGGGCGGCCAATACCACAGAGAGAAACGCTAGCCGCATCATAAACTCCTTGGCTCAGGTGATCTTGCCGGTTTCGAGCAGTTGCTGGATCAGTGGGCGCAGGATCAGCTCCATCGCAAAGCCCATCTTGCCGCCTGGTACCACTATGGTGTTCATCCGTGACATGAAGGCGCCATCTATCATCGACAGCAGGTAGGGGAAGTCCACCTGCTTGATGCCACGAAACCGTATCACCAGCATACTCTCGTCCAGACTCGGGATCACCTTGGCACTGAAGGGGTTTGAGGTATCCACGGTCGGCACCCGCTGGAAGTTGATGTGGGTGCGGGAAAACTGCGGTGTGATGAAATTGATGTAGTCATCCATGGAGCGGACGATCGAATCGGTCACCGCCTCGCGCGAATGCCCGCGCTCCGAGGTGTCGCGGATGAGCTTCTGGATCCACTCCAGGTTGACGATGGGCACCACGCCGATGAGAAAGTCCACGTGGCGGGCCACGTTGTGATCCTCGGTGACCACGCCGCCGTGCAGCCCCTCATAGAACAGCAGGTCGGTGTCGGCTGGCAGGTTTTGCCAGGGGGTGAAGGTGCCCGGCATCTGATTGAAGGGCACCGCCTCGTCGAAGCTGTGCAGATAACGCCGATACTGACCGCTGCCGTTCTGGCCGTACTGCTGAAAGAAGGACTCCAGCAGACCGAAGTCGTTGGCCTCGGGGCCGAAATAGCTGATGTGGCGCCCCTGTTCGCGCGCCTTGCGGATCGCTACGTCCATTTCCGGTCGGGTGTAGCGATGAAAACTGTCCCCTTCAACCACGGCCGCTTTGTAACCCAGCTGATGAAACATGGAGCGAAAGGCGTTGGTGGAGGTGGAGGTGCCGGCACCGGACGAACCGGTAACCGCAATAATGGGATGCTTGGCCGACATAGAATTCTCTCTTCCTTGGGCGTTCCGTTATAAAGGCATGTTCCGAGTGAGGTCAAGTGCGCCGCTTGTCAGTACAGCTGCCCGACTGGTTCTCTGGCGTGACACTTGTTCCTTGGCGCGCAGCGACGAAGGGGAGAGGAGACGAGTGAGCAGGGGGATCCGCATTATAAGAAAAGGGCTGACGAAGCAGCCCTTACACAGGGAGGATAGCGGGTACCCACCCGTGATGGATTAATGTGAGTTGTGCTTCTTGCTCGCCGGTTTTATCCCCACCATCACGGCCCCCAGCAGGATGAAGATCACCCCCACCGCCTTGCCAGGCTCCAGCGGCTCGGCAAAGATGCTGACCGCCAACAGGTAGACCAGCGCATAACTGGTGCTGAGCAGGGGGTAGGCAATGTTGAGCGGGGTGGAGTGCAGCGCTGCCAACCAGCAGAGCAGCGACAGGGCGTAGCAGCCCACCCCGGCTGTGATGACCAGCAGCGGCAGCGGATGGGCCAGCATGATGGCGAGATCCGCCTGCCAGGTGGGCAACTGGATCACCCCCCACTTGATGGCGAGCTGGGCCAGGGTCACCAGCAGTATGCTGCCCAGCACATAGAGATAACCCTTCATCGCAGGCCTCCCTGTCACCGCAGGTTCTTTGCCAACGCCACTCATAGCAAACCTCCCAGCAAGAGGGCGCCAATGATGATGGCGCCAGCCCCCAGCCAGTTGTGATAGGTGATCTGCTCGTGAAAGAACAGCCGCGAGCCTATCAGCACCAGCACCAGATTGAGGCTGAGCATGGGGTAGGCCATGCTCAGCGGCAGCCGTTGCAGCAGGCAGATCCAGAGCAGCATGCCGCTGCCGAGGGCCACCACGCTGGCGATGAGCCAAGGTGACAACAGCTTCTGCCAGTGGCTGCACGGCTGGCGCTGCCAGCTGATGACCGCCTGCTTTTGCAGCATCTGGCCGCCGCAGGTGAGCAGGCACACCAACAGGAGCAACAGTATGTCCATCACTGGGCCCCATGGTAGATCAACAGCGTCAGCCGATGACTCACTATCGTCTCGTCAGCCGGTGGCACCGGGCCCGTGTTGCCGTCCCGATCCGTCTTCATTAACAGGGCCACCTGACCTTTTTTACGTGCCTCGGCCAGCAAGGCCGGGAAGTCGGCGGGCGCCACGTAGCGCCCCTTGGCATCCGGATAGCCCAGCCCGTAATAGACCTCTCCCTTGCTGCCGAACAGGATGATCTCGCTGCGCCGGGTTTCCCAGGCGAGGGAGGAGGCCAGCCCCACATCGTTGGCCAGCAGGGTGTCGGATTGCATCAGCACAACCTGGTTGGCTTCGATGAAGCGCTCCGGCAGCTTGGAATCGATCAGGGATTGCGGCAGCGCCCAGGGCAGCCCTATGGCCAGTACCATGGGGCAGAGCGCGCTCAGGGGCCAGCGGCGACTGACATCCTTCAGCTGGATGAAACCGAGCAGGGCCCAGCCGGCGAAGATGACCATGGCCACCGCCAGCGCCCCGTGATCCTCTTCGCCGTAGACGGCGTGGCTGGGAGAGAAGGCCTGCACGGCGAGCACCGCCAGGCAGCTAAGGCCGAACAGGCCGTTCAGCCAGGCGTTGAGCCTGAATGCCTGCTCTTTCCCCTCCTTGAGCAGGTCGACGGCGCTGGCGGCCATCAGCATGGCCAGCGGGGCGTAGCAGAGCAAAATGTAGGTGATAAGCTTGCCCCTGGCGATGCTGAAGAACAGCAATGGCAGTACCACCCAGGCCAGCAGATAGAGGGTCTCAGGGCTTATCTTGCGATCCTGCCAGCCCTTGCGCAGTGCGCCGGGCAGCAGGCCAAGCCAGGGCAGGGTGCCGAGCAGTCCCATGGGCAAGTAGTACCAGAACGGCGCCTTGTGCTGGGCGTTGTCCGCCGCGAAGCGCTGTATGTGTTCAATCCAGAAGAAGTAGTGCCAGTAATCGGGCTCGCGCAGGTGCACGGCGATAGCCCAGGGGGCGGCCAGCAGGACCGCGCTCAGGATGGCCAGCGGCCCGAAGCGTACCAGTTCGAGCAGACGGCGCTGATAGATGACGTAGGGCACTATGACCACCACGGGCACCGCCAGGGCGATGAAGCCCTTGGTGAGAAAACCCATGCCGCAGGCGAGGCCAAACAGCAGATAGCCGCCGACCCGGCTGCGCAGCGATCCCTCCTTGCGGATGATGTAGAAGCTGACCATGGCCGCGTTGATCCAGAGAGTGACCATGGCATCGAGCACGCTGTAGGTGCCTATGCCGTAGACGATCAACAGCGACAGATAGATGAGTCCGGCGAGTAAGGCCTTGCGCCGGCACTGCCACAACTGCAGCGAGAACCAGACGATCAGCAGGGCGCTCAGGCCAGTGGCGACGGCCGGGGCGAAGCGCACGGCGAAGTTGGTGTCACCCAACAGCTGTTGGCTGATGCTGTTGAACCAGTAACCGGCGATGGGCTTCTCGAAATAGCGCAAGCCCAGGAAGTGGGGTACGACCCAATCCCCCGTACTCACCATTTCACGGCTTATCTCGGCGTAACGGTTCTCGTCGGGGCTCCAGAGTGGCCGTTGACCGAGGGGCAGCAGGTAAAACAAGAGAAAGAACAGGGGCAGGGCCCACTTGGTCAAGGTCATGACATCCTCTGTAGCATGGTGTGGTGAGCGCAATGGTTCATCAGGTCGCCCCCAGGGGCATGGTTCATCCAGTCACTTGCTGGTGGCCTGATGTGTTGCGTCATGGTTTATGCGTCGGCCTTGCAGCCAAGCCATCCCTCTCGCCCCGGCAGGGTGCCGCGTACCAGCCGTCCGGCGCCCAGCTGACCGGGATCGGATGGTAACAAATCCCCCAGCGGAACAAAGCGGATGCCGCGGGCGCTTGCCTCGGCCAGCAGCGCATCGAACTGCTCGGCCATGACGATGCCCTCCACCTCGGCGTGAATGGTGTAGACGTGAGGTGCTCCCTGCGGCGGCGTGCAGAGCTTGCTCAGGATGAAGGCGTTGAACTGCGCCGCCGTCACCTCAGGGCCGACCACTTCATCGAAGGTGGGCAGACTGACCGGGATCTGCGGCGTACCGAGCCGCCCGTCTTGCAGCAGGGGCCGAAACAGGCCGCTGCCACGGCAATCGCTGTTGTAGCGAAAGCCGAACGCTTCCTTGGCCTGGGTGGTGAGCGGGTCTGCCCGCCAGCCAGCGGCGGCGGAGCAGTCCACCTCCCGACCCAGGATCTGGCTGAGGGCATCCACCCCCAGCCTTGTCTGGTGAATAAGCGTTGCTTCATCCCAGCGGCCCGTATTGGCCTGCCAGCCGTGGTGATCCCAGGCGTGTAGCCCTACTTCGTGGCGAGCGCTGTCGGTGTCGCGCATCAGGGAGCCCAGCTGCTTGCCGATGGGCTTGCCGGGCCAGGCGGTGCCGGCAAGCAGGATATCCAGCCCGTAGAGGGATGCTGCGTTGGAGCGCAGCATCTTGAGCAGGAAGCGGGGTTTGAGCAGGCGCCACAGGTGGCGGCCCATGTTGTCGGGGCCGACCGAGAAGAAGACGCTGGCCTTGACCTGATGTTTGTCGAGCAGTTGCAGCAAGCGGGGAACCCCGTCACGGGTCCCCCTGAAGGTATCAACGTCGATCCGCAGACCCACATCAATCATGCTCGACACCCGTGGAGACCGCCCCTTGCAGGAAAAAGTCCAGGGTCTTGCCGATGGTCTCTTCCATGTCGATGGTCGGTTCCCAGTCGATCAGGCGGCGGGCATTCTTGATGCTGGGACGACGGTGAGAGACATCCTGATAGCCATCGCCGTAGAAGGACTTGCTCTCCACCATCTTGAAGCCGGCAAACGGCGGGAAGTGGTGGCGCAGCGGGTGTGCTTCGAACTTGCCGAGCAGCACCTCGGCCATCTGCTGGATACTGGCCTCGTTGTCCGGGCTGCCGATGTTGATGATCTGACCATCACAGCGGTTGCCCTTGTTCTCTATGATGCGAAACAGCGCCTCGATGCCGTCCTCTATGTCGGTGAAGCAGCGCTTCTGGGCCCCGCCATCCACCAGCTGGATCGGGGTGCCGTCCACCAGGTTCAGGATCAACTGGGTGATGGCGCGAGAGCTGCCGATGCGGGCGGAGTCCAGGCTGTCGAGGCGCGGCCCCATCCAGTTGAAGGGGCGGAACAGTGTGAAGCTGAGCCCCTCTTTCTTGCCATAGGCCCAGATCACCCGATCCAGCAGCTGCTTGGAGACGGAGTAGATCCAGCGCTGCTTGTGGATGGGGCCGACGATGAGGCGGGATTCATCTTCATCGAAGCTGTGATCGTCGCACATCCCGTACACCTCGGAGGTGGAGGGGAAGATGATGCGTTTGTGGTACTTCACGCAGTAGCGGACGATCTTGAGGTTCTCTTCAAAATCGAGCTCGAACACGCGCAGCGGGTTGCGGGTGTATTCGATGGGGGTGGCGATGGCCACCAGCGGCAGGATCAGGTCGCACTTCTTGATGTGATACTCGATCCATTCGGTGTGGATGCTGATGTCCCCCTCCACGAAATGGAAGTTGGGATGGCCGATGAAGCGCTCCAGTGCGCTGGCGCTGATATCCAGTCCATAGACCTCATAACGGCCATCCTTGAGCAGGCGCTCGGTCAGGTGGTTGCCGATGAAGCCATTGACCCCGAGGATCAGCACCCGGGTCAATCGCTCTTTGCGCAGGGCATTGCTGGCCCTGGCGCCGAGCCGCATGCCTGCCACCAGACCCAGTTCACGGGCGAGCTGGGCACCACGCACATAGAGGCCGCCTTCCACTTGGCCTGCCACGATTTCCAGCACTCCTTCACCGCAGGCGATGCGCAGCGGATCCTGGCTGAGGATGGTGCCGGGCAGCTTGTCGCTGGTCTGCTCGAGATGAGTTGCCTTCCACACCGTCAGCTTGCGATCGCCGGCGAAGCTGAAGGCGCCCGGATAGGGCTGGGTGACGGCGCGCACCAGGTTGTAGAGCGCCTGGGCCGAGTGCTCCCAGTGCAGCTCGCCATCGGCCGGGGTGCGGCGGCCATAGTAGCTGGCCCTGCTCTCATCCTGCGGGGTGAGCGAGATGTCGCCGGTGCGCAGCTTCGGCAGCTCGGCCTCGAGCAAGGTCCTGGCGGCGAGGCGCACCTTGCCGTGCAGGGTCAGCGCCGTGTCGGCGTCTTTTATCTCGACGGCCTGCTGGGCGACGATGTCACCGGCATCGGGCCGCGCCGTCATCTGGTGCAGCGTGATGCCGGTTTCGGTCTCGCCGTTGACCAGACACCAGTTGATGGGCGCGCGGCCGCGGTAGGCGGGCAACAGGGAGCCGTGCAGGTTGAAGGCACCGGCCGAGGGGATATCCAGGATCGCCTGCTTGAGCATGTTGCGATAGTAGAAGGAGAAGAGGGCCTGGGGCGCCAGCTCCTTGATGCGCTCGACCCAGAGCGGATGGTTGACATCCTCGGGGGAGTAGACCGGCAGATCGTGTTCGGCGCAGAGCTGGGCTACCGAGCCAAAGAAGCGGTGCTCGCCGGGATCGTCGGCGTGAGTGAAGACGGCCTGGATCCTGTAACCTGCCTCGAGCAGGGCCTCGATACCGGTACAGCCGATATCATGGTAAGCAAAGACGACAACGTTCATTATTCAGCTTCCTGTTGCGAAGGCGTGGAGGCGGTGCGCACAACCTGATGGATGAAGTAGCGGGGACGGGCGCGCACGTCTGTGTACATGCGGCCTATGTATTCCCCGAGCAGCCCCATGCCCAGCAGCTGTACGCCGACGAAGGTGAAGAGAATGGCAAAGAGGGTGAAGACGCCATCGGCCGCCCAGTCTGAGCCCATCACCAAGCGCATCAGGATCAGCAGGATGGAGAAGGTGAAACCTATGCCCGCCACCACGCTGCCGACGATGCTGAGCAGCCGCAAGGGGGTGGTGGTCATGCAGGTGACCAGGTCATACATCAGGTTGATGAGGTGCATCAGGCCGTATTTGGACTCCCCGTGGGCCCGCTCGGCATGGCCGACTTCCAGTTCTATGGTGCGGCGGGCGAAGCTGTTGGCCAGGATGGGGATGAAGGTGCTGTGTTCCTGGCAGCAGAGCATGGCGTCTATGATGTGGCGGCGGTAGGCCCGCAGCATGCAGCCGTAGTCGCTCATGTGCACGCCGGTGGCCTTCTGCACCGACTTGTTGATGAGTCGGGAGGCAGTCTTGCGAAACCAGGAGTCCTGGCGGTTGCGACGTACCGTGCCCACCACGTCATAGCCCTGCATGGCAGCCTCCACCAGACGGGGGATCTCCTCCGGCGGGTTCTGCAGATCCGCATCCAGGGTGATCACCAGATCCCCCTTGGCGGTCTCGAAGCCAGCCATGATGGCGGCATGCTGACCATAGTTGCGATTGAGCAGCACCCCGACCAGCTTGCTGCCGGCTTTGGCGGCGGCCTCGCTGATGATCTCGGTGGAGCCGTCGTGGCTGCCGTCATCGATCAGGAGCACCTCGTAATCCTGGGGCAGCCGTTCGCAGGCGGCGGTGACCCGGCTCAGCAGCATGGGCAGGCTGGCCTCCTCGTTGTAGACGGGGATGATCACCGACACCAGCTTGATATCTGTGTTGTTCACGTGTCGTTACTCCAATATGTCGATGAGTGCCGCGACCACACGGTCAACGTCGGCCAGCGTCATGTCCGGGAAGAGTGGCAAGGTGCACAGGCGCGATGAGTTCCACTCGGTATGAGGCAGGCTGAGTGCCGGGTAGCGCTCGCGGTAGTATTTCTGGGTATGGGCGGCCCGAAAATGCAGCCCTGTGCCGATGCCGCGCTCCTGCAGCGCCTGCATCAGCCGATCCCGGTTCAGGCCGCAGCGCTCGGGGTCGACCCGCACCATGAACAGGTGCCAGGCGTGCAGATGGGAATAGGCGGGCACGGCGAGCGGCATCAGCGGCAGGCCGGCCAGTTTTTCCTGATAGCGGGCCACCAGCTCGGCCCGCTTGGCATTGAGCTCGGGCAGGCGCGCCAGCTGCACCAGGGCGATGGCGGCGTTGATGTCGGTCAGGTTGTACTTGAAGCCCGGGGTGATCACTTCCGCCTGTGGCTTGCGGCCCAGGCTCATGCGATCGAAGGCATCCACCCCCAGCCCGTGAAACTTCAGCATGCGGGCCCTGTCGGCCAGCGCCTTGTCATCGGTCACCAGCATGCCCCCTTCGGCGCAAGTCAGGTTCTTGATGGCATGGAAGGAGAAGATGGCGGTGCCGGTGGCGCCAATCCAGCGCTCCCGATAGCGGGTGCCGACCGCGTGGGCTGCATCTTCGATGACGGGGATGCTGTGTTGGCGTGCCAGGTCGAGGATTGGGTCCAGATCGACGGGGGCTCCGGCGTAGTGGACTGGTATGATGGCCCGGGTGTTGGCGGTAATGAGCGGCGCTATCAGTTCGGCGCTGGTCATCAGAGTGTCTCTGTCCACGTCGACGAAAACGGGTTCGGCGCCAAGCAGGGTGATGATGTTGATGGTGGAGACCCAAGTCTGGGAGGGGGTGATCACCTCGTCCCCCGGGCCTATCCCCAACGCCATCAGGGTGACGTGCATACCGGCGGTGGCAGAGCAGAGCGCGACCGCATGCTGGCAGCCGAATGTGTCGCAGAATTGCTGCTCCAGCTGGTGATTCTTCGGGCCCGTGGTGATCCAGCCCGATTTCAGCACCTCGCAGACAGCACTTATCTCGGCATCGCCGATGGCGGGCCTCGAAAATGGCAGAAAATCTTGCATAAGCGATCCATTAATGAATATTAATCAGTGCCCAGCAAGCGGGGCAGCCCTAAAATTGATGTTCAACATATCGTATATAAAAGCGGGCCAGCAATGGTCCAGAAACAGCTGGTAACAATTAACTCATGCTGTCATCTTATGTAATGTGATAAATATTTATAACCCCCCGGGTTCTTGTTTTTCCAAATTACATCATCTCTGGCGTTCTGGTTGTATCAATATGAATATTACTGTATTTGGAAGTGGCTACGTGGGCTTGGTCCATGCCACAGTACTGGCCGATGTCGGCCATCAGGTTATCTGTGTCGATGTCGATGAACAGAAGGTGGCTGACTTGATGGCTGGTCAGGTTCCCATCTATGAACCCGGATTAGAGGCGCTGCTGCAGCGCAATATCAAGAGCGGTGCTCTGGTGTTTACCACGGATGCTGTGCTGGCCGTCAAACACGGCGAGGTGCAATTTCTGGCGGTCGGCACGCCGTCGGGGGGCGATGGCTCCGCCGATCTTTGCCATGTGCTGGCGGTGGCCGACACCATAGCTCGTCATCGTGATGCCCCCGTCATCATAGTCAACAAGTCGACCGTGCCGGTGGGCACGGCCGAGAAGGTGATGGCCAAGGTGAATGTCATCTTGCAGCAGCGGGATGTCTCCTTTGCCTTCGATGTGGTTTCCAATCCCGAGTTCCTGAAGGAGGGCTCCGCCATCCAGGATTGCCTGCGGCCGGATCGCATCGTGGTCGGCACTTGCAACGAGGCGTCCCGCCAGCTGATGCGCGAGCTTTATGAGCCGTTCAATCGCAATCATGATCGCATTCTGTTCATGGATGCGCGCAGCGCTGAGCTGACCAAGTATGCCGCCAACTGCATGCTGGCCACCAAGATAAGTTTCATTAACGAGATGGCCGGTCTGGCCGAGCGGGTCGGCGCGGACATCGAGATGGTGCGCCAGGGCATAGGGTCGGATCAGCGCATCGGTTATCAGTTCATCTACCCTGGCTGTGGCTATGGCGGCTCCTGTTTCCCCAAGGATGTCAAAGCCTTGCTGGCAACAGCCCAGGAACTGCAATATGACACGCCGCTGATCCGGGCGGTGGAACGGGTCAATGAGCAGCAAAAATCGCGGCTCTACGAGCTGTTGTCCGGCTTCTTCAGCGCCCAGGGGGAATCCCTGGCGGGCAAGACCATCGCCCTGTGGGGGCTGGCGTTCAAACCCAATACCGATGACATGCGCGAGGCGCCGAGCCGCGCCCTGATGGAGGCACTCTGGCGTGCCGGCGCCACTGTGCAGGCCTATGATCCCGAGGCCATGCAGGAGGCCCAGCACCTCTATGGCAACTGTGACAACCTGAGGCTGATGGGCACCAAGGAGGCCGCCCTGTTCGGTGCGGATGCGCTGGTGATCTGCACCGAGTGGAACCACTTCAAGGCCCCCAACTTCGTCACCATCAAGCAGGCGTTGACATGGCCGCTGATCGTGGATGGTCGCAACCTGTTTGACCCGGGTCGCATGAAGGAGCATGGTTTTCATTACTACGGCATCGGTCGTGGCGAGTCGGTAACAAAATAAGGGATGGGCGCATTCACATGAGCGCCTGTCATTTATCGAGGATCAGGACGATGCTTGCCATCGAGCGCAATATGGGGCACCGCCTGTGCCGGGCCAGCCATAGATGGAGATGAACCCTGCGTTGATATGGGGGAATTGTCTTGTCATATTCTGGCGGTATTGTGATGAGATTCTCTTTTTATTTATTATATTTCCGCTATGCACTTTCTCGCTCAGGCGGGAAGCATCAACACCCATTTATATCTGCGTGAACAACATCTATTTTTATTTGGCGTGATCCAACCCGGCTTTGTATTCATTAAATATAGAGTCTGTTCTGCTGAATAAACCCCGCAACTCAGGTAACTGATTTTGCCAAAAATAGCTCTCCGATTACTCGGCGGGCCATTTTTATATCCAGGAAATGCCAGCTTCTGGGCGGGAACTGTCGGGTTCATGACGCCATCTTGCGGGTCGCAGGCAAGGTCATGATTGGGATGGCAATGACATGGCTACTCCGGTATATCGTTCATCGGTGCGCTGCTGAAGGTCGCTTTTGACACTATGTTTACGCTCTCGTGCAGCTCGCTGTAGACGATCACGGCCAGGCCTTGTTGCAACTGTTGTCGGACATCGTCGACCTTGTCAGCCAGACTGACGTCATGCTCGCCGTACTCGGTGCCTTCCCGCAGGACGAAGTGTTCGAGCAGGTTGTTGAGGGTATCGGAGTCCAAGTCTTGCCAGGGGATAATCATGGGTTCATCTTCAGTGACCAGAGAGGGGGTATTGTCTATCTGTTGCCAGCAAGCGCAAGGGATTTATGGGGCTGTCAGCGGGTGTACGCAGGTTGTCTGATGAACAACGTCGCCTCTCCACCCACTTCGATCATCAGTTGTGCCAGTCACGCCGCCATGGCCTGAGCCAGGGGTTGCATTGGTTCTGGGCCGTCAACCAGCGGGCGATCCTGTTCCTGCTTGCCCGCTTCTATGTCTATCGGGTCAAGGGGACAGGGCGCAACGGCTATCGACTCGCGCCCTGAGTCTGCTCCTTCACCCATTGGCTGATGCGCTCTTCCAGCCAGAAGCGGGGGCGCCAGGGTGTGCCGTGCAGGAAGCCCACATGGCCGCCCCGTCGGCTCAACTCGTAACGCACCATGGGTGAGAGCTGCTCCGGCTGCGGGATCACGGCCTCTGTCATGAAGGGATCGTCGGCGGCATGGATCACCAGGGTGGGAATGGGAATGCGGGCCAGTAGTCCCAGGCCGGAACAGCGCTGGTAGTAGTGGTCGGCGTTGGCAAAGCCGTGCAGCGGGGCTGTGACCTGCTCGTCGAAGTCGCGCAGGGTGGCAATCTGTTGCACCTGTTGCCGCTGCCAACGTTTGCCCGCCTCGGTCTGGCGCCGGATCTTGTTTTGCAGGTTGTCGCGCATGGTGCGCAGCAGATAGCTCTGATAGACCCGGGAGAAGCCCTTATTGACCCGATCGGCGCAGCTGTCCAGTCGCAGCGGCGCCGAGATCACCACGGCCGCCTGCAGCTCACGGGGGCAGGCCCGTGCCAGCAGATTGACCAGCATGTTGCCTCCCAGCGAATAACCGATGGCGATCAGTGGCTTGCCAGGAAAGCGCTGGCCCAGTTCGGCGATAAGGGCCTGTGCATCCTCGATGGCGCCGGAGTGATAAGCCTGCAGGTGACGGTTGGGTTCGCCGCTGCAGCCACGAAAATGCATCAGTACGGCCTCGTCCCCCTGCCGTTGCAGATGGGCGAACAACCCCTTGGCATAGTGGGAGTGGATGCTCCCCTCCAGCCCGTGAAACAGCACCATCAGTGGCTGCGCGTTCTGGTGGATGTCGCCGCTCCAGGCGAGATCGACGAAATCCCCGTCCGCCAGTTCGAAACGCTCGGCCACGAAGCGTGCCGGCGCCCGTCGCAGCCACTTTGGCAATATGGTTTGCAGATGGGGATTGCGCGCCCACCAGGGGGCGTGGAAGTGACTCTCTATGAGCATGATGGGGTCCGAAACAGGCAACAAAGTACGGCGAGAAGGGGGCTTCTCGCTGCCTTGTCAGGCCAGCAGGCTGTCATGGTGCTCGGCACCGCGCAGCATGGCCTGGATCAGCTCGTTGGCCTCAAACTTGGTCAGCGCCTCGTGGGCGCCCACCTGGTGGGCCCGTTCCACGCTGATCTCGCTGGAGAGCGAGGTGTGCAATATGATGTAGGCTCCCGCCAGCGTCGCGTCGCTCTGCACCTCAAAGGCCAGCTCGTAGCCGTCGAGCCCCGGCATCTCTATGTCGCTCACCAGGATATCGATGGGGGTCTTCTGGCTGGCGCGAGCCTGCATCAGGACCAGCGCATCCTTGCCGTTGGTGCAGACCTCGTAGGGAATATTGATGTAGTCCAGCGCCGCCATCAGCTGGCGGCGGGCGACAGAGGAGTCGTCCACCAGCAGGATCCGCATCGGCTTGATCCGCTCACGCTGCACGTCGGTCAGCACCGGGTAGAGGTGGCTGGGGTCGTCCGGGTAGACCCGTGACAGTATCAGCTCCACGTCCAGCAGCTGGATCAGCTGGTCGTTGACCCGGGTGACCCCGGTCACGAACACGTTATGGCCGAGCGCGGCGGGCGGGGATTCGATGTCGCGCCAGTTGCACTCGGTGATCTTGTCGATGCCGCGCACCAGAAAGCCCACCAGGGTGCGGCGGCAGTCGGTGATGATGATGAAGCAGTTTGGCATCTCCTCCTTGCTGATTGGGCGATAGCCCACCGCCATGGCCATGTCGATCACCGGAATGGTGGTGCCCCGCATGCTGGCGGCGCCGAGCACGGTCGGGTGCGAGTGTGGCATGGCCGTGAGCTGGGTGTAAGGCACTATCTCCTTCACCTTGAGGGTGCCGATGGCGAAGGATTGTTTGGCCGAGAGATGAAACAGCAACATGCCCTGGGATTGGTTGGCTTTGCTTTTCATGGCAGATGTCCTGTGAGTCAAAACGGTATCAGTCAATTCAGGCCCCTAGCATAAAGGATTATTGGAGAAATGACCCTCTTGTTATTAGCGGCCGCTTGCCGCAAAACTGGACTCATTTAACCCATTTTTTTTCGCCTGGCCTACCCGGTTTTTGGCCCGCCGGGTCAGGCGGGTTGCTGTTCATCCAGGCTGGCGCCAAGCCAGCGTTGGCAGGCCTGGGCGAGGGCCTCTTCGTCCCGGTAGCCGAGCTTGCTCACCACCTGCGCCCGCTTGCTGCCGCTCTTGAGCAGGCGCACCGCCTGCAGCAGCTGCCATTGGGCGCTCAGGGCATCGGCCGCGAGGCCCGGATCCGAGATCCCGCGCTGGGAGAGACAGGCTTGCCAGGCGGCGTCACTGCCCGCTTGCTGGCTGATCAGTGCGCGCCAAGCGCCTTGCAGCAGCTGATCCGCATGTTGCGACAGGGGGCAGGCCTGCAACTCGTCGAGTATCACCTGCAGACGGTGACCATAGGCCCCTTGCCAATCGCGGGGGCGCTGCCATTGGGCCAAGCTGTCGAACAGGGCATCCAGCAGCGGGGCCGGTTGCAACCAGCCCGCCTGGGCTGGCTGGGCAACCCGCAGGGAACAGGTCAGCAGATCATGGTGGCAGCCTGCCAGCGGGCTGAAGGCGGCGAGGGCATCGGCGCAGAGCCAGAAGCTGTTGCCCGCGGTCAGCAGCAATTCATGCTGGCCGAGTCGCAGCAGTGCCGCGCCCCGGGTTATCCGCAGCAACTGGCCTACCGGCGTGCGTTTGCGGCCGCCGACCTGCAGGTACGGGGAGGAAAAATGCTGGCATTCGATGGCGTGATGCATGTAAAAACCCTGATATGATGCTGCCTGGAGGTAACAAGAATGGAAACCAGACGTAAAAAACGCTTCATTGCCGGTGCGGTTTGTCCGGCGTGCGGCAAAATGGACACCATGATGCTGTATATGGAGCATGGAGTCGAGAAGGTGACTTGTGTCGACTGCGGGGACACCCAGGTGCAGACCCAGGCCGAGGTGGACAAGGTGACCCGGGAGACGGAGCAGGTAATTGGGGTGTTTCGTCCCGAATGAGCCAGACCGAGGTGGACAAGGTGACCCGGGAGACCAAACAGGTGATAGGCGTGTTTCGTCCCGAATGAGGACCCAGCCGCAATACCCGGGAATGAGGTGCGAGTCAGGCCTATGCGGTTTCACATTGATGACTTTTTCATCACGACTGAGCCGGGCTCACCATATGCTTGGCCACCTTTTTGAGGTATTCTGGGCCCGTTTTTTTCTATCCGCAGGATCCCTGACATGAAAGTAGCTCCCCTGAGCGTGGTTACGCTGGAATACACAGTCACCGACGAACACGGTGAAGTCATCGACACCACTGTCGGTAAAGAGCCTCTGGTGTATCTGCACGGTACCCGTTATCTGGTCTCCGGCCTTGAAGCCGAGCTGGAAGGCCGCAGTGTGGGCGAGGCGTTCGACGTCACGCTGGCACCGACCCAGGCCTATGGCGAATACGACGAAAGCTTGGTGCAAGAAGTACCTGGCGAGCTGTTTGACGGCATGGAAGTGTCTGAAGGGGATACTTTTGTGGCCGAGACTGACGATGGTCACCGCCCGGTGACTGTCATCGAAGTGTCCGAAGAGTTCATCAAGGTGGATGGCAACCATCCGCTGGCTGGCGTGACCTTGGGCTTCAAGGTCGAGATCAAGGACGTGCGTGCCGCCACGGCCGAAGAGCTGGCTCACGGCCACGTTCACGGTGCCGGTGGTTGCGGTCACGACCACGACCATGACCATGACCACGATCACGGCCATGAGCACGGCGGTTGCTGCGGTGGTGGCCATGGCCACGATCACGGTCATGACCACGGCGACGATCAGGGTCAGGGCGGTTGCTGCGGTGGCGGTGGCTGCGGTGGCAAGGGTCACCAGCACTGATCTGCGTTATGGGCAGAGCCCGATAAAAAACCCGCGTCTAACGCGGGTTTTTTTATGGCTGGGTGGCGGTGCGCGTTGCAGCTCAATAGTGCGGGGGGGGCGTCTCTTCGGCCATGCTGGCGATCTGGCTCGGCTGCACGCTCTGCAGCTTGTCCACCAGCAGCTGGATCTGATGCTTGAGTCGATCCAGCTCGCGGCCCTGGGTGGTAACCTCGTCGTTGAGCTGCTCTACCGTGTACTCGGCGAAGGCGAGGCGGCTTTCCAGGGTTTCGAGGCGATCGTTAAGTGGCTGACTCATGGGCCTTTGGGTCCTTACTTGATTGTCCAGATTTCGGCCAGGCCACTGGAGCTGGCGCTGACAAGGTGGCTATTGTCGCGCAAAGCCACGCCGTAGACCACTGCGCTCGGTGGTTTCACTCTGGGGTGGGGGGAGACGCGCCAGCTTTGCAGCAGGTTGCCATCGCTCACCCGCCACAGGGAGAGCCTGCGAGAAGGAGAGCCTGTGATGAGCCAGTTGCCGTCGTTTGCGAAGCGGGCGCTGGTGTAGACCTCGAAGCGGTGAGCGAATTGCAGCCGGCTCACCTCCTTGCCGGTGTTCAGATCCCAGATGCTGGCCTGGCTGCTGTCGGCGGTAAAGGCGAAACGGCCCTGGGGATCCAGCCTTGCTATCACCACCCGGCCGGCGTGGTTGAAACGCCATATTACCTGGCCGGAGCGGGTATCCCACAGATAGGCGCTGTAGTCGTTGCCGCCGGTGAGGGCGTAGTGGCCATTGGCGGAGAGATCCACCGTATTGACCTGCTCGGTGTGACCGAGGAATTGCAGCCTGCGGCCGGTGCGGGTATCGACCACCTCGGCCTTGCCATCTTGCCGGCCGATCAGCACCTGACGGCCATCGGCTGACAGGGCTATGTCCCTCAGCCTGGATTCAGGAAGCGAGTAGTAGCCTTGGGATTGACCATCTTGCAGACGCCAGATGGCGAAGGTATCCAAGGTCGCAGTGACGGCGTGGCGGTTGTCTGGCGAGAAGCGGGTGATGATGACGAAGTTGTCCTGATTGTCGGATTGGCGCCAGCGCCAGCGCTCTTTGCCCTGCTCCAGGTCCCACACTACTGTGCCCTGGCCCAGGCTGGAGACGATGGCCTGCTTGCCGTCGCTGGTGAGATCGGCGCTCAGCAGCCCCTGGTTGGCGAGGGTAATTTGCCGGTCCGGTAGTGAGCTCTGTTCGCAACCTGTCAGTATCAGGCAAATACCGATGAAATAAATGGCACTTTTTATCATTTTTCCTGTCTCATGCTTTCGTTACCTGCGATCACGGCGTTAGTATAAGGCGCTTGTCACGATAAACCTCTCATTTCACGAAGGAACCGAGAGCGGTATTTAGAGTTTTGGAGAAACTGATGAACAATTTTCTGAAGGTGTCCCTGTTGGCTGCGGCAGTTGCCGTGAGTCTGACTGCTTGCCAAAAAGACGAGAAGACTGCTGCGAATACCGCAGAGGTCAAGGCAGAAGCCAGCAAGCCGGCCGAGGCTCCCAAGGCTGATGCCAAGAGCTTCGAAGAGCAATCCGGCTATGCAATTGGCCTCTCCATGGGTCGTTATATCGCCAATACCCTGGAACGTCAGCAGGAACTCGGCATCAAACTGGACAACAGCGTCATCCTCAAGGGGGTGACTGATGGTCTGGGTAAAGAAGCCAGCATGACTGACGAGGAGATCCAGACGGTTCTGCAGCAGTACGACGCCAAGATCAACGAGTTGACCAAGGCCAAGTCTGACAAGGATGCCGTGGATAACCAGAAGAAGGGTGAAGAGTACCTGGCTGCCAACGCCAAGAAAGAAGGCGTGAAGAGCACCGAATCCGGCCTGCAATACCTGGTTGAGAAGATGGGTACCGGCGCCAAGCCGAAGGCCACTGACATCGTCAAGGTCCACTACACTGGCACCCTGACCGACGGCACCAAGTTCGACAGCTCAGTCGATCGCGGCGAGCCTGCCACCTTCCCGCTCAACCAGGTGATCCCTGGCTGGACCGAAGGCGTGCAGCTGATGCCGGTGGGTTCCAAGTTCAAGTTCTTCCTGCCGTCCGAGCTGGCCTATGGCGAGCACGGTGCAGGTTCCATCCCGGCCAATGCCGTGCTGGTGTTCGATGTTGAGCTGCTGGCGATCGAGAAGCCGGCTGCTGATGGCGACAAAGCCAAGAAGTAAGCGCTCATCGTTGAAAAAAACGGCTCCTTAAGGAGCCGTTTTTACTTGTATATCTTCGTAAATAGCGGGATAAAAGAGAGCGTCGCCAATTGTGCTAAGATGGCGGACAAGACTTGAAATAGACAACAAAATCAATTGCAAGGATGGCTCCCGTGGCTGAAAGCAAACCTCGAGTCCTGTTGGTGGAAGATACCCGCAGTCTGGCGGTGGTTTATGAACAGTATCTGGCCCAGGATGGCTATGAGGTGCTGCTGGCCGATTGTGGCCAGCAGGCGCTCGCACAGTTGTTGACCAGCCCGCCGCCTGTGGTGCTGCTTGACCTCGAACTGCCCGACATGTCCGGCATGGATATCCTGCAACAGATTACTGAGCAGCAACTGCCCTGCTCCGTGGTGGTGATCACAGCCCATGGCTCGGTGGATGTGGCGGTGGAGGCGATGCGCCTCGGCGCTTTCGACTTCCTGACCAAGCCGTTCGACGGCAAACGGCTGTGTGCCACCGCTCGTAACGCCCTCAAGCACCAGCAACTGAGTTCGCTGGTGGCCCAGTACCGGGAGAACTTCGAGCGCAGCTCGTTCGCCGGTTTCATCGGTGCCTCCATGCCGATGCAGGCCGTCTATCGCATCATAGAGAGCGCGGCGCCGAGCAAGGCGACCGTGTTCATCACAGGGGAGAGCGGCACCGGCAAAGAGGTGTGCGCCGAGGCCATTCACCAGTGCAGCCCCCGCAGCGAGCAGCCCTTTATCGCGCTCAACTGTGCCGCCATTCCCCACGATCTGATGGAGAGCGAGATCTTTGGCCATGTGAAGGGATCCTTTACCGGCGCCCAGGGGGATCGCAAGGGGGCTGCCAGTCTGGCGGACGGTGGCACCCTGTTTCTGGACGAGATCTGCGAGATGGATCTCGACCTGCAGAGCAAGCTGCTGCGCTTCATCCAGACCGGCACCCTGCAACGGGTCGGCAGCGGCAAGCTGGAGACAGTGGACGTGCGCTTCGTTTGCGCCACCAACCGGGATCCCCTGATAGAGGTGAAGGCGGGACGTTTTCGCGAGGATCTCTATTACCGTCTGCACGTGATCCCCCTCAGCCTGCCACCGCTGCGTGAGCGGGGCGAGGATATACTGCTGCTGGCACGCAGTCTGTTGCAGAGCTACACCAGAGAAGAGAACAAGCGCTTCAAGGATTTTGATGCCGAGGTGGCACGGGTGCTGCTCGATTACCCTTGGCCCGGCAACGTGCGCGAGCTGCAAAACGTAGTGCGCAACATAGTGGTGCTCAACGATCGCGAACTGGTGAATCTGGATATATTGCCACCGCCGCTCAGCGGCCGCAGGGGCGGGGTGGTGGCCATGGCGCCAGCCAGCACGGCCAGCGGTGTTGCCATGCCTTCGCTCAATACGCCGATCCGCCCACTCTGGCTGGTGGAAAAAGAGGTGATCGAGCAGGCCATCGCAAGCTGTGACGGCAATATCCCCAAGGCGGCGGCACTGCTGGAGATCAGCCCTTCCACTATTTATCGCAAGAAGCAGAGCTGGGAAGAGGCGAGCCTGGTTTGAGTGGCGAGGCATGGTCAATGTCCCGCCATCGAGCAGGCAATCGCCAGTGGTAATGGTAATACTCCCAAGGCGGCGATTCTGCTGGAGATCAGCCCCTCAATCCTCTCATGTATCGCAAGCAGCAGAGCCGGGAAGAGGCGAGCCTGGTTTGAGGCAGATGTCGGGATGGCATCCATGATCCCAGCTTGATGTGTATGTGTGCGGGGCGGCCAACTGGCCGCCCCGCTGCTTTGCTAGAGGCGGTTTTTCAGAGCTTGGCCAGCTGCTTGAGCCTGGCCAGCCGCTCTGCCCCGTTGGCCCTGAGCCAGCCATCCTGTGACAGCAGAAACCAGGCTCGGGCGAAGTATTCGGCTGCGGCCGGGTCAGACAGTACCAGTGCATTTTCCCCCAGCTCTTCGAACACATAGCCATCCTCGGGGGCACCGGCGGCGGCCATATCCTCTTTCAGCTGTGTCAGCTCGGCATGCGCCTGTTCGTGCTGCCCCTGGGCCCGGCTCAGGCGGGCCAGACTCCAGCGGGCGATAAAAGCCTTGGCCTGGTTGTTGTGCTGCTCGTGCCAGGTCAGACACTTTTGCTGGGATATCCTTGCTTCATCGAAACGACCCAGCTCGAACAGGGTCCAGCCCTGGTTGTTGTAGAGGGTGGCGAGCCAGCCACGCACCTGCTTGTCCTGGCTGCGCTCTGCCAGCTCCATCGCCAACAGGTTCCAGCGGCTCTGCTCCTCCAGCGGGGCGGCGATGGCGATCATGTGCGCTGCATCGATGGCGAGATACAGCTCCTTGTGCTTGAGCCCAAGCTGCCAGGCTTGTTCAAACAGCGTCTTGGCGCTGGCCTTGTCGCCGGCGGAATTGAAGGTGCGGCCGCGTTCCAGCAAGACGCGCAGGCGGGCCCGCGGGGTGGCCTCGGTGAGGCGGAGTTCGATGTCGTCGAGCAGCTGGTGCGCCTCGGCAAACTGGCGTTGCAGCGAATGGGTGCGGGCTATCTGGGTGAGCAGCTCCAGCTCGTACTGCAGATCGGTGGTGCGCGCCTCGGGAAGCAGAGTGTTAAAACGCAGGGCGCTGGCGGCGGGATCCCGATAATCCCACTGCGCCATGAAATCGGGCGGATTGTCCATTTGGCCTCCTTGCTAGCGATCCTGTCACCAAGATGCCTGCAGGCCACTATTTGCACAAGGGGCACCCGTCACAGAGTGCCCCTTGAGTCATGCCAACACCCGTTGTCAGCCGGTCAGTAGACCATGGCCAGGCTCATCAGCATCAGGCCGAGGGCGGCAAAGGCCCCCTCCTTGATGGCGAGGCGCGGCACCAGCGCCTTGGGCAGGGCCGGAAACAGACTCAAGGCAAAGCCGAGCCCCGGCATCAGCCAGTGAAAGGCCGGGTTGCGCAGGCTCGGGTCTGCCGCACCATTGATGATGATCAGCAGGATGAAGAGGGTGAAGGCCGGCAGAATAAACCAGCGGGCGCTGCCAGCGGCAACGGCGCGCAGCGGCGAGATGCGATAGAGCACCAGGGTCACGATAAACAGCACCAGAGGTGCCAGCAGATAGAGCGGAGCCGGGTTCATGGTTGGTGTTCTCCAGACGGTGGGTAAGTGGGGTTGGGGTTCAGCCATCGCACAGAGCCGGCGGGATGGCCTTGGCCGGCGAAGAGCCGTGGCGCGGGTTAAAGCTTGGAAGGAGAGCCTGGGCAAAACCTTGCCATCAGGGGATCAACGCAACCAGAACCAAGCGGCGGCAATGCCCAGCCAGCTCAGCAGCAAGAGGATCCAGGGCAGGGGATGCTGGCGGGAGACCTCAATCAGCTCGATCTCGCTCTCCTCTACCTGGTCGGCTTGCGGTTGCGGCTTTGCCTTGCTCTGCAACTTCTTCTGGCGACTGGCCTCCCGGGCCCGTGCCTTCATCTGTTTCTTGTACTCGTCTATGCCTTTCTGGATCCCTTGGGCGATCAGCTGGGTCTGCTCCTTGCTCTGTCCCGGCTTCTGATTGGCGCGGGCGATCTTCAGCGCATCCTGCTGGGTCTCTGGGGATATTTTGTCGTACTTCGCCATCAAAGGGTCTCCTCGGCATCGATTGGCGGGGAGTATGCCATAAAAACGGCGCCCTCAGGCGCCGTTGTAGCAGGTTGTGAGCCGGATCAGGGCTTGTAGTAGGTCACGGTCGCATAGGGCAGCGGATTAAGGGTGCCCAGGGACTCGGCGTACTCCATGAACATCTCGTTCTCACCGACGCCGGAGTCGACATAGTCACCCTTGTTGGGCAGCTCTTCACGCTTGAGCAGACCACTGTAGCCATCCTTGCCGGAGGCGATATAGGTGTTGGCACCGACACGGTACACCTGGTCGTCGTCCAGCGGCTGCCACTGGCCGTTGGCGTCCAGCAGTTCCAGCTTGGTGATGCGGGAACCCTTGGGCTGTGTGCCGTCATAGGTGTAGCTCAGGTGGCCGACGTAAGGGAAAGCTCCGCTGGAGGCGCCGATCCCTGTCTCGTGGCCGATGGAATAGTCAACGGCGTACTCCAGGGTGGCGCGCACGTCCTTGCCCTTGAGGTTGAAGGCTGCGATTTTGTTGCCAAACGGCAGCAAGGTGCCCATCACGTAACCGACGGAGAGCGGGCCCGCATTCACATCAGTGCGCACACCACCGGCGTTCTGGATGGTGAAGTCGACCTTGGTATTGAGCTTGTTGAGCTTCCAGTAGAGGGATTCGGCCACCAGAGGATCGATAAGACCCGCGCCATTCGGGGTGGTCGGCACGCGCACATGGGGCAACTGGGTCGGCACATCGGCGATGATCTTGGCCTCGAGCGCGGCCACGACCGGTTTGTACTCGGTGTCGATCACATCGCGCATGGCGGTGTTTTCCGGCACGATTTCGATGACGGGTGACTTGGTGATGAAATCGACCACGTTGGTCTGCTCGCTGCCGCTCAGGGGCTCTTTCTTCTTGGCCACGTCCTTGGTGAAATCGTCGCCCGTCATCAGGGTGTTGCGACCCTCACACTTGGTGATCTGGCCTTCCTTGTTCAGGGAGACGTTGACCAGGCCATAGCCTTTGGCCCATTCACCGGCCTGCACGATACAGGTCTTGCCACCGTCTGGGTTGCTCACCAGCTGGGCATAGGTGTTGTCGTCGTCCGGATTCTGGTTGTGGGCGGTGTAGCCTATGGTGTTGATCTCGTTAATGTCGCCGAGGAAGGTCTGGGAGTGACCACCGACAATCAGGTCGATACCGTTGACCGCCTTGGCGACGGCCTGGTCATTTTGCAGACCGATATGGGTGACCATGATGATCTTGTTGGCGCCTTTTGACTTGAGGGTGTCGACCATTTTTTGGGCGGTCTCAATCATCGGCAGGAATTGGGTATCGGTATCCGGTGAAGAGATATCATGCATATTTTCCAGCACCAGCCCGAAAATACCCACGCTCTCGCCATTTATTTCCTTAATGACATATTCATGAATATTTTCACTGTCTTTCAGGGTGGCGCTACTGGATTTCACCATGTTGGAAGCCAATACAGGGAAATTCACCCGTGAGGCGAAATCTTTAATGGCCTGATTACCCAAATCAAATTCGTGGTTGCCCAGCACCATGGCATCTATGCCCATGTCGGAGAGCAGGCGAGACTCCTCTTCCCCCTTGAACTGGGTGAAGTAGAGGGTGCCCTGGAAGGCATCGCCGCCGTTGAGCACCATGAAGTTGCGGCCTTCATTGGCAGCTTGGCTGCGCAGCTCGTCCAGCTTGAACTTCAGGCGGGGATAGCCGCCCAGCTGGGCGTAGAATTTGAACAACTCCTGGCCGGTGGGCTGGATGGCCAGCGCATTTTCGGTCGGGTCCAGGTGGGCGTGGGTATCATTGATGTGGGCAATGGTCAGATCCAGCGGAATATGTTCCTTGCTGCTGTTTTCTGAATTGCAGGCGGTCAGCCCGAACAGGGTAATAGAGACGGTGACGGCCAGTAGCGTCTTCTTCATCGGTAATCATCCTCTTGTTGTTATTGTCCTGTATATCGTTCCCGCATGACAGGAGTGTGGCGATTCTAGGCAAAACGCAATAATTGGAAATAAAGAGAGCCGATTCCTTTGAGCTACTGCACATTTAATAAATAAGCAAACGTTTGCCATATTGCGTAATGCCATGACCACAGACTAATGACAAATGTCATATCGCCGTATCTGGGTCTGACTGTATCGGGGGATCAGGCTGTGCCGGGCCGCTTACTCGGTGGTGATGGCGGGCAGCAGTCGCAGAAACTGCGCGGGGGTCAGCGGGCGGCCATAGAGATAGCCCTGCAGGTAGTTGACGTTGCGCTCGGTCAGGAAGTCCGCCTGCTCCTGGGTCTCGACCCCTTCGGCTATGGTCTCCAGCCCCAACCGGGTGGCCAGGCTGATGGTGCTGTCCAGAATATGACGGGAGAGGGCATTGGTACCTATCATGGCGACGAAGCTCTGATCGATCTTGAGATAATCCACGTGGAACTGCTGCAGATAGGTGAGACTGGAATGGCCGGTGCCAAAGTCGTCCAGCCCTATCCTGACCCCCATCTGCCGCAGCTCGCCAAACAGCTGGTCCGTCAGCTGGCAGGGGGGGATCAGCTCCCGTTCGGTCAGCTCCAGCACCAGCGTGATCGGATTGTCGGCGAAGGCGGCGAGGAAGGTGCGGCAGTCATCGATCAGGCTCAGATCCTGACAGTGTTGGGCGCAGATGTTGAAGCTGAAGTGAAAGCGGGTCGGTAGCTGCGCCGCATGGGGGGCGAACTGCAGGCGTACTTGCTGCATCAGGGTCTGGGTCATGAGTATGATGAGGCCGCTCTCCTCTGCCAGTGGGATGAAGAGATCAGGCCGGATCAGCCCCTGGCGGTGGTGTTGCCAGCGCATCAACACCTCGCAGCCATGCAGCTGGCCACTCTTGCTGAAGACAATGGGTTGCAGATAGGGGACGAACTCCTGTTTGATGATGGCGCGCTTGAGTTCCAGGGTCGGGGTCGAGATATGGCTCCACCAGCGATAGGTGGCGAGGCCGGCCAGGCCTCCCAGCGTCAGGATCAAGATGATGATGGAGCCCTGCGTTTGCAGGGGTAGGGACAGCACGGCATGCAAGGGAAACCCTTGGTTGAGGCTGTAGTCGAATGCTGCCGAGTTGAGCCGATAGTTGAATCCCCGCAATCTTGGGGGCTGGCCGTCGTGGATCTTGCCCTTGACGTCGAGCCACTGGTCGCCGATCTGCACCCAGCTATGGGCTCCGGCGAGCCGCCACTGCAAGGGGTTGCTCAGGTGATAAGGGTTGATGGCGACCAGCACCGAATGATCTCCTTCACTCAGGTGATAGAACAGCAGCGAGGGCTTGTTCCCGAGCCGGGTGACGGCGGTGAGCTTGAACCGCTCTTGCGGGCCGTCTTGCAGCTCATTGCTCAGGTCTATCTCGTCGAAGATGGAGGAGCAGTAGAGGCGGCCGTGGCGGGAGAGGTTGACCGAGCGCACATAGGGGGAGGTGGCGACCAGCACCCGCAGCTCGCGGGCAACCTCGACACAGGGTCTGGTCGCCAGTGGCAGGGCGGCCCTTGCCGCCAGGATCGAGTGGTGCAGGGCGCTGTCGATCTGCACCATGGCGCGCTCGGTGGCATTCTGGGCTTGCTGGCGAGTCAGAGCCCAGGCTTGCCAGTAGAGGGTGGCGAGGGAGATGAAGATCAACGAGGCGCAGCACAGCAGGCTGGCCAGCAGACGGGGCATGTTGCTGCGACGCAGAAAAGAGAGAGCCATGGACCACGCCTCAGTGAACGGAAATTGAACAAAAAAGGTCGGTCATACTACACAATCAGCCATCATTCTCATAGCCACCACAGGGTGTCAATGGCAGGGGCCCGGGGGGGGGCGGCGGAGAAGGGATATAGGGACTCAAAAATAACAGAGGCGGCCCAGGGCCGCCTCTGTTGTCATCGTAGACAAGGGAGTGCTTACAGCTGCTCGATGCCGACTATGTGCCAAGGTGCATTGTCCTTGGCCAGGTTGCGCTCGAGGTGCCACACCTCCTTGATGTCCTCCTCGACCTGCTCCTGGCGATCCATGTAGCGGCCGCTGAAGCGCACGCTGACCTGGGCCCAGTCGCTGCCGTAGTCGGCACGCACCAGCTGGGTATCCACATACATGACTTCGGTATGCTGCTCACCGGTCAGCTCGGCACGTTCCGCTTTGAGCTGTTCGAACAGCTCAGGGCTCACGTACTCGCGTACCTTTTCCAGATCGTTTTTATTCCAGGATTCTTGCAGGGTGCGGTAGTGATCACGGGCACCTGACAGGAAACCGTTCATGTCAAAGCCTGGCGGGAGACGGAAGGGCACGTCGCTGTCGGCAAAGCCGGTCGCTTGCGGTGCACTGTTGCTCTGCTCGAACTGCTGGGGGGCGGCCGATGGCGGCTGATAGCCGGCGTAGGCGGCCTGTGGCTGGGGCGAGGCCGCCTTGCTTCTGCGCATGGCACGGAACAAGAAGACGGCGCCCAGCGCCAGGGCGGCGATCAGCAGCATGTCCATGCCTTGCAGACCTTCGAATGCACCGCTACCCAGCAGGTAGGCGAACAGACCACCGGCCAGCAGGCCGCCGAGCAGGCCGCCCATCATGCCACCCTTCTTCGGTGCGGCCTGAGCCCCGACCGTCGGGTTCTTGCTGTCGACGGGCTTGGCCGCCGGCTGGGCCGGAGCTGTCTTGTAGTTCTTGCCAAAGGATTTACCGCCGCCAAACTTTTTGGCTTCGGCCATGGGTGCCCCCAGGCCAATGGCCAGGATCACGGCAAACAGGGTCAGCATTTTTTTCATTTTGACTCTTTTCACTCTCATCAGTGGGTGGGGCAAGCTCAGCGCGGCGCATGGCAGGCTGCCTGTCCCGCGTTGTATTGCAGCTTGCGACTATGATTAACATGCTTGTCATGAATTATTCATGAACAGATTGTCCCGATCGGGGGCATCAGAGGAGAAGCGCAATGAAAAGTCGACGACCGAGCCGCAAGGAGCGCAAGTTGCGCAACAAGGCGAGAGCCAAGCCCCATGACCAGATCCTGGTCTGGCCCTTTATCATGGTATGAGGCGGGGGTGAGCCCCTGGCATAGTTCATCGGCAAGTGGTGCCAGCCACCATCAGGAGGAGGGTTGCACCAGACAGAGGTGAATAGCGTGCATTAGCACTCGCGATGGCGGGGTTTCTTTTGTAAAATTCCCGTCCCCTTCCCGCTGCGGTTTTTATGTGTATGGCAGAGCAAGTGACGGCGAAAAAAGACGCCAAGACACAACAGCTGAAAGTTCCTCCCCACTCTTTTGAGGCCGAGCAGTCCGTACTGGGCGGCCTGATGCTGGATAACGACGCCTGGGATCGGGTCGCCGAACGGGTGATCGACAAGGATTTCTACAGCCGTCCGCACCGGCTGATCTTCCAGGCCATGACCCGCCTCTCCAATGTGGGCAACCCCATCGATCTCATCACGCTGCAAGAGGAGCTGGAACGCTCGGAGCAGCTGGAAGAGTCCGGTGGCTTCGCCTATCTGGTGGAGATCGCCAAGAACACCCCAAGTGCCGCCAACATCAATGCCTACGCCGAAATCGTGCGTGAGCGGGCGGTCGTGCGGGAGATGATCTCGGTCGCCAACGAGATAGTCGAAGCAGGCTATGAGCCGCAGGGACGCACTTCGGGCGATCTGCTCGATCTGGCCGAGAGCAAGGTGTTCCAGATCGCCGAGCAGCGCACCAGCGCCAACGAGGGGCCGCAGCCGCTCAAGCTGATCCTCGAGCAGACGGTCGACAAGATTGAAGAGCTGTTCAAGACCCCCCACAACGGGGTGACCGGGGTCTCCAGCGGTTATGGGGATCTCGACAAAATGACGGCAGGTTTGCAGCGCTCGGATCTGATCATCGTGGCGGCCCGTCCCTCCATGGGCAAGACCACGTTTGCCATGAACCTGTGCGAGCATGCAGCGCTCACCGCCGAGAAGCCGGTACTCATCTTCTCGCTGGAGATGCCCTCCGAGCAGATCATCATGCGTATGCTCGCCTCGGTCGGGCGTATCGACCAGACCAAGGTGCGAACCGGTCAGCTCGATGACGAAGACTGGGCGCGCCTCTCCTCCACCATGGGGCTGCTGCTCGAGAAGGGCAAGATGTATATCGATGACGCCTCCGGCCTCACCCCGACCGACGTGCGCTCCCGTGCGCGCCGCATTGCCCGTGAGCACGGCGGCCTATCCATGATCATGATCGACTACCTGCAGCTGATGCGGGTGCCCGCACTTTCCGACAACCGGACCCTGGAGATAGGTGAAATATCCCGATCCCTCAAGGCCTTGGCAAAAGAGCTGCAGTGCCCCGTGGTGGCGCTCTCTCAGCTCAACCGAAGCCTGGAACAGCGTGCTGACAAGCGTCCGGTCAACTCGGATCTGCGGGAATCCGGCTCCATCGAGCAGGACGCGGATTTGATCATGTTTATCTACCGTGATGAGGTGTATCACGATGACAGTCCTGACAAGGGGATTGCCGAGATCATCATCGGCAAGCAGCGTAACGGCCCCATCGGGCGAGTGCGCCTCACCTTCCAGGGTCAGTTCTCCCGGTTCGATAACTATGCCGGTCCTGCGTTTGATGATGACTACTAATCCGGGGGATGGCGCTTGTGTGGGTGCCACCTCCGGTTCCTGAAACAGTTTTCCCGGTTCGACAATTATGCCGGTCCGGCCTTAGACGATGACAATTAAGGGCTGACACCACACGGTGCCTGGCGCATTTACGTGCCATCATGCCCTCGTAAGGGAAAACAGATGAAAGCGGCAATTGCCCAAATCAATACAGCGGCCCTGCGCCATAACCTCGCCGTGGTCAAACGGCATGCTCCCGATTGCAAGATCATCGCAGTGGTCAAGGCCAACGCCTATGGCCATGGCCTGTTGCCGGTCGCCCGCACCCTGGTGGATGCCGACGCGTATGCCGTGGCTCGCATCGAAGAGGCGCTGATGTTGCGCTCCTGCGCCGTGGTCAAACCGATAGTACTGCTGGAAGGCTTCTTCTCGGCCGATGATCTGCCGGTGCTGGCGGCCAACAACCTGCAGACAGCGGTCCACACCTGGGAGCAGCTCGAAGCGCTGGAGCAGGTCGAACTGCCTGCCCCCGTGGTGGCCTGGCTCAAGCTCGACACCGGCATGCACCGCCTCGGGGTGCGCAGCGATGAGATGCCCGCCTTTATCGCACGTCTCGCCAAGTGCAAGAACGTGGTGCAACCGTTCAACATCATGACCCACTTCAGCCGCTCCGATGAGCTCGATCAATCCACCACCCGCGAGCAGATTGATCTCTTCAGCCGTCTTACGGCGCCGCTGCTGGGTGAGCGGGCCATGGCCAACTCGGCGGGGATCCTGGCCTGGCCGGACTCCCACTGTGACTGGATCCGTCCCGGTGTCATCCTCTATGGCGTATCCCCCTTCCCCCATTCGGTGGCGGCGGATTACGACCTGCAACCTGTGATGACCCTCAGGACCCAGCTCATCGCGGTGCGAGATCACAAGGCGGGTGAGCCGGTAGGTTACGGTGCCAACTGGGTTTCTGATCGTGATACCCGGCTCGGTGTGATTGCCATCGGTTACGGCGATGGCTATCCGCGCATGGCGCCCAACGGTACCTCAGTGCTGGTCAATGGCCGCATAGTGCCGCTGGTGGGCCGCGTCTCCATGGACATGACCACAGTGGATCTGGGACCGGGCGCCACCGACAAGGCCGGTGACGAAGCCGTGCTCTGGGGTGAGGGGCTGCCGGTGGAGCGGGTTGCCGACGAGATTGGCACCATCCCCTACGAACTCATCACCAAGCTCACCTCCCGGGTCTTTATGGAATACGTCTAGGCACGGCAAGCACCAAACGTAAAGAAGCCCCGCATGCGGGGCTTCTTTACAACTGTCTGCAGGAGTTTTACTGCCTGTGCATCCGCACAAACTTCTCCAGCAACTGCGCTTCGGTTTCCACATGCGCGGGATCCCAGATGATGCAATCGATGGGGCAGACGCTGATGCAGGTCGGCTTCTCATAGTGACCGACGCACTCGGTACAGCGACTGGGGTCTATCTCGTAGATCTCTTCCCCCAAGCTGATGGCCTGGTTCGGACACTCGGGATCGCACATGTCACAGTTGATGCACTTGTCGGTGATGAGCAGGGACATATCAGGCCGCCGAGTGCGGCTGACGGGTGTCCTGGCGATCGCCGAGGTTGCGCAGCAGTATGCCGTAGTTGATGTCGATCTCTTTAGGAACAGGCACATAGACCACGTGACCGTTGCCCGGCGCTGTGTCGATGAGCTCGCCCTTGCGGTTCTGCATCTGCTCCAGATTGAAGCTGACGTTGCCCTGCGGTGTCATCAGTTCCAGGCTGTTGCCCACCAGGAACTTGTTCTTCACTTCCACTTCCACCATGTCGCCCTGGCGACCAGTGATCTCGCCGACGAACTGCTGGGTGTCGGAGACGGAGTAGCCGTAGTCGTAGTTCTGGTACTCGCTGTGGTTGTGACGGCGCAGGAAGCCTTCGGTGTAGCCACGGTGAGCCAGGTTCTCGAGGGTGCCCATCAGGGTAGGATCGAACGGACGACCGGCGACCGCATCGTCGATGGCCTTGCGATAGACCTGAGCGGTGCGGGCGCAGTAGTAGAAGGACTTGGTGCGGCCTTCAATTTTCAGCGAATGCACGCCCATTTTGGTCAGGCGCTCGACGTGCTCGACGGCGCGCAAGTCCTTGGAGTTCATGATGTAGGTGCCGTGCTCATCCTCGAACGCCGTCATGTATTCACCCGGACGGTTGGACTCTTCCAGCAACACCAGTGCGTCGCTCGGCTTGCCGAGCCCCAGAGTGTTGTCCGGGCGAACTGCGATGGGCTCCTGACGGTGGACTATCTGGCCCACGTCATCTTCCTTGCCCTCGTGCACCTTGTACTCCCAGCGGCAGGAGTTGGTGCAGGTGCCCTGGTTGGGGTCGCGCTTGTTGATGTAGCCGGAGAGCAGGCAGCGGCCGGAGTAGGCCATGCACAGGGCGCCGTGGACGAAGACTTCCAGCTCCATCTCTGGCACTTGCATGCGGATCTCTTCGATCTCGTCGAGGGACAGCTCGCGGGAGAGGATAGCGCGGGTCAGGCCCATCTGATGCCAGAACTTCACCGTGGCCCAGTTGACTGCGTTGGCCTGCACCGAGAGGTGAACCGGCATCTCCGGGAAGGCTTCGCGCATCATCATGATGAGGCCCGGGTCTGACATGATCAGCGCATCCGGCTTCATTTCCACCACGGGACGCATGTCGCGGATGAAGGTCTTGAGCTTGGAGTTGTGGGGCTGGATGTTGGCCACCACATAGAACTGCTTGCCCAGCGCATGGGCTTCGTTAATGCCGAGCTGTAGATTCTCGTGATCGAATTCGTTGTTGCGTACCCGCAGGCTGTAACGCGGCTGGCCCGCATAGACGGCGTCGGCGCCATAGGCATAGGCGTAACGCATATTCTTGAGGGTTCCGGCGGGGGAGAGCAATTCTGGTCTGAACATGTTGGACTCTTAGTATCTGATTGCAAATCAGGACGGCGCCACCTGATGGCGCCGGATTGGTTGAGCCGTGGTACGAGACGGCGCTCGCGACACAACTACCCGATGGTGTACATCATTATGCAAGATTGCATGGGATGCACCTGATATACGGGGTGCGAGATTGTACTCGCCCCCACGCCATCATGCAATTTGACAGGCAATGGTTGCCGGCGCGAGCCGTGAGGAATGTCAGGTTCCGATCAGGTCCAGAGAGAGAGGGGGCATGGCGTAGGCGTAGCCGTAGCCCTGCTGGTAGTCGCGGCCGATTCGATATGTTGCAGTGTCTCGACCCCCTTCATACCGAGTCGCTGCAGGTATTCCACCAGACCGGTCAGCATCCGCCGCGATGGGTGCATCGTCAGGCTGGCACCATCATCCATGATGATGGTGCGCGATCTGGTGCAGCAAGCATGGCATCTGGAGGAGAAGATCCGCAGGGAGGGGACCGGGCAGTGTGAAGCCGAGTTGGCGGATTTCAGGGCTCTGTTACAGCAGATAGTCGATGAGCTGACCGGGTTGTTTGCCCGGTCTTGAAAGGGGATATCAGCGGGAGACGGCGTCTAGATAGGAGAGCATGGGTTCCCTGCCCGGGTCGGTAGCGTGCACGGCTTGTGCCAGCCAGGCCCAGTCGAGCAGGGGCCTGTCCGCTTTGAAGCGCTGATAGGCCAACCCCTGATCGACAGTCAGGAACAGGGTCGTCGGCAGTCCGATGCGATTGGTGTAGCGCACCATGACTTCACCTCGATAACTGGTCAGCCGTTGCTGCAATTGTGGTAGCGTCAAGTCGTTTGCCTGTCCTGCCTCATCCCAAATTTCAAACATGGTTATCCATGACTCCGAACTGTGTGAGCACTACTGTTTCCAAAAAGAGCAGGTGATGCAATTGTCAGATCTGACAGTGCCAAATGGAGTCATTTTTACAAAGCAAAAACCCGGCGCTAGGCCGGGTCTTCTAAAGGATGGTGGAGGGAGAAGGATTCGAACCTTCGAAGGCAGAGCCGTCAGATTTACAGTCTGATCCCTTTGGCCGCTCGGGAACCCCTCCACAGGGGTAAAGCATAGGTTATTCAGCCATTTCAATCGGGAAAATGGTGGAGGGAGAAGGATTCGAACCTTCGAAGGCA
Organism: Aeromonas popoffii; assembly: GCF_000820025.1. GTDB lineage: Bacteria > Pseudomonadota > Gammaproteobacteria > Enterobacterales > Aeromonadaceae > Aeromonas > Aeromonas popoffii. The sequence continues at coordinate 39,131 of NZ_CDBI01000025.1, read as the reverse complement.
GAGCCGTCAGATTTACAGTCTGATCCCTTTGGCCGCTCGGGAACCCCTCCACGGGGTATTTCCTGATTGTCACTACTTTTGCACTTGAATGGTGGAGGGAGAAGGATTCGAACCTTCGAAGGCAGAGCCGTCAGATTTACAGTCTGATCCCTTTGGCCGCTCGGGAACCCCTCCCCAAGTGCGAGGCGCATACTATCAGATCCGGCAGCTTTGTGAACCCCTTCTGGTGATATCTGGCGACAAAAAAGTGCTAGCCGGTCATTTTTTGATATATTTCGCTCATTTTTCATCCTTATCAACGACTTCTATATCGATTCCCGGCATGAATATGGCGAGAGACCCGTGCCGGCAGGTACTGATGGGGCAGGTGGGTTCTGCACCGAACTTCAGCATTTTATACTGAAAATATGACCTCATCTTGTCACTGTGATGGTTGACTGGTTCACGGATGGAGATTGCGGCTACCGCATCTTACTCTCACCATTTTGTTAAAATGTTAATGGGGACGGTGGGCTCTTCATATGCAGGCTCTCGATATCGCCGTGTTGTGCGGCCAGTTTCCCGCCCTCAATCAACTGCTTGATGGCAAGATCCCATCTTTTTCGACGGTAAGGGTAGCGTTCGGATTCATCATGCCGTGATCACGGCCATGACTGACTATCTCGGCCACTTCAGACCGAGATGGCCGAGTATCTTGGCCAGCATTAGGTATGCAGCTGGGCCGGCCACTTCTATGTGCTGGCTGATGTGCAATGCAGCTAGCGGCCCACTATTGCGTGGTGAATGTCCTGCAGCGGCAGTATGTGGCGGACAGCCCCGAGCTTGATGGCCTCCTTGGGCATGCCGAATACCACGCAGGAGGTCTCATCCTGGGCGAAGGTGTTGGCGCCCGCCTCCAGCATTTCTCTTAGCCCGCGTGCACCATCATCCCCCATTCCCGTCATGATGATGCCGGTGGCATTGCCACCGGCAAATTTGGCCACAGAGCGAAACAGCACGTCCACCGAAGGGCGGTGACGGTTGATGAGAGGGCCATCGATCACATCGACGTGATAGTAGGCCCCGCTGCGCTTGAGCAGCATGTGCTTGCCCCCCGGCGCTATGAGCGCAAGACCCGGAATGACCCTGTCATTGCTCTTTGCTTCCCGCACTTCTATCTGGCACAGGTTGTTGAGTCGCTCGGCGAAGGAGGCGGTGAATTTCTCCGGCATGTGTTGCACTATGACGATGCCGGGACAAACGCGAGGCAGAGTCGTCAGCACGGCTTCCAGTGCCTGGGTGCCGCCGGTAGAGGTGCCGATTGCCACGATCCGCTCCGTGGTCTGAGCCATGGCATGCGGGCTGGCTGCGGGCATGATGGCGTCGGCATTGAGTTTGGCGGCGACAGTGGCCAAAGGCGCCTTGCCCAGTCGTTTGACATTGGCCTGGGCGGCGGCACGGACTGCCATGGCCAGCGCTTGCGCCGACTCCTGCAGAAAATTTTTGAGCCCGACCGTGGGTTTGGTGATGATGTCCACTGCGCCGGCAGCCATGGCCTGCAGCGTGGTTTCCGCCCCCTTCTCGGTCAGGGAAGAGCAGATCACCACAGGGGTCGGGTGCTCGGCCATTATCTTGGTGAGGAAGGTGATGCCATCCATGCGCGGCATCTCCACATCCAGCACTATCACGTCGGGCCACTCTTTTTTCAGCTTCTCCAGTGCAAACAGCGGGTCAGACGCGGTGGCAATCACCTTGATATCCGGTTCCTGTTCCAGAATGGCCTGCAACACCTGCCTGACCACGGCGGAGTCATCCACCAGCATGACTTTGATCTGTTTCATAGCCCAGTTCCCTTAACGATGAGGCAGCCGGTGGTGGCGTACCCAGACATTGCCGTTGGTCAGTTCAAAAATCAGGCTTCTGTGTCCTGCATGTCCGAGATGGTGGGCCTTGATCGACAGTCCCAGGTGCTGAGTCAGTTGCCAGGCCGCCTTGATGTTTTTAATTGCCACATTCATGGTGTTGAGTGTCTGCTGTTCGATAAACATGTTGCCGCCGCCGAACAACTTGACCTCGTATTCGTGAATGGGGGCGGGGTACTTGCTTATTTCATTGATAAACAACTGGATTGCCTCATCTGCATAGCGGCCATCCAGCACGTCATCGTTGTGACCACGGCTTGGCAGCATGTAGTGGCACATGCCACCCCGTTTCTGTTCCGGATGCCACATGGTAATGGCCACGCAGGAGCCAAGATGGGTGCGGATGATGGTGTTATCCTGACCAAAAAAGAATTCTCCCGGTTGCAGCACTATCTCTTTCATTTTGAAACCCTCAGGGTTTCAGATAGATGGAGGGTGATACCAGTTGCAAACCGTGGGGCAGGCCGTTCAGGCTCTCCGCATGGCTGACGATGAGATAGCCTCCCTTCTTCAAGCGTGGTACCAGGCGCTGTAGCACCTGCCCCTTGGTTTCCCGATTGAAATAGATCATCACATTGCGGATCAGAATGATGTCGAACATACCGATGTCAGGCAGCTCCTGATTCAGGTTGATGTGATGAAATTGCACCTTGTCCCTGAGCTTGCGGTCGATGATGAAGGTACCCTCCTGAAAGCCGACGCCCTTCAGGCAGTACTTCATCAGGAAGGAGAGCGGAATATTATGGGCCCGCTCGATGGGATATTGCCCCGATCTGGCCTGCTCCAGCACCCGGGTCGAAATATCCGAAGCTATCACCTCCCAATTGCCCTGGCTCAAGGTGTCAGCCAGCGTCATGGCCAGACTGTAAGGCTCTTCGCCGGATGAGCTGGCCGCGCTCCAGATGCGCACCGCCCGCTCTTTTGGCAGCAGTGCCAGCACCTTCTCGCTGAGAAACTCGAAGTGCTTTGGTTCCCGGAAAAAGTAGGTCTCGTTGGTGGTGAGCAGGTCCAGTGCGATTTGCAGCTCTGCCCCCCGGTTATTCATGATCAGGCTGAAATAGTCGCCGTAGCTCTCCAGTTCGTAGTGACAGAGCCGTTTTGACAGCCGGCTGGCGACCAGCGCCTTCTTCGCCGGTGACAGATCGATGCCCGCCGTTTGGTGGAGCCAGCGTTGAAACTGTGTAAATTCATCATCATGCAACTGGGTCTGATACACGACCTGACTCCCTGTGGTGATCGGGGCGTAGCGGGTGAGCCATGCTCACCCGCTACCTTGCTTAGAACCGAACAAAATCAGCGTCGTTGTGGGGGCGAGGGGAACCATTGAAGCCATCTTGTCCATTGCCGTCGGTGATGAAACGTCCTCGGGTTGCAGCCCGGGGGGTTGTGGTTTTGTGACCCGTGCCGCCCTTGTGTTGCTCCAGGGTAAAGAACTCCATGGCCAGTTGCAGTTGCTCGGCCTGGCTGCTCATCTCCTCTGCTGTGGCCGCCAGCTGCTCGCTGCAGGATGCATTCTGCTGGGTCACCTGGCTTAGCTGATTCATGGCGATATTGATCTGGCTAACGCCGGTGGATTGTTCGGCGGAGGCCGCGCTGATCTCCTGTACCAGATCCGAAGTCTTGTTGATGGAGGGCACCATCTGATCGAGCAGGCGGCCCGCTTTTTCCGCCATGTCGACGCTGCTGGAGGCCAGCTCGCCTATCTCCTGAGCCGCCACCTGGCTGCGCTCCGCCAGTTTGCGGACCTCGGCGGCGACCACCGCAAAGCCCTTGCCGTGATCCCCCGCACGGGCGGCTTCGATGGCGGCGTTGAGGGCCAATAGATTGGTCTGGTAGGCGATGTCATCAATGATGCCGATTCGTTTGGCGATCTGTTTCATGGCATCGACCGTGAGCTTGACTGCTTCACCGCCTTCCACGGCCTCCTTGGCCGCCTTGCTGGCCATGCCATCCGTGACCTGAGCGTTGTCTGTGTTCTGGTTGATGCTGGCACTCATCTGCTCGATGGAGGCGCTGGTCTCCTCCATGCTGGATGCCTGCTCACTGCTCGACTGACTGATAGATTGGGCGGTGGCGCTGACTTGTTCCGAGGCACTGGAGAGGTTATCGGACGCGCTCCGCACCTCGGTCACTATGTTGGTCAGCGAGATGATGGTTTGGTTGAGGGAGTCCTTGGTAGTGCCAAATACCCCGGGGTAGTCGGCCACGATCGTTTGGGTCAGATCTCCCCGAGCCAGGCATTGCACCACCCGGATCACGTCGTTGAGACTGGTGTCTATCACCTCTGCGATGCGGTTGATGCCTTCCCCCAGGGTCTGGAAGAAACCACTCTTGCCCACCAGATCCATGCGTTTGTGCAGCTCCCCGTTGATCACCGCCTGCACGATCTCCGACATCTCCCGCTCGATCGCGACCTCCTTGGTGCGATCAGACCACTCGACCACGGAGCCCAGCCGCTCGCCATCATCGCTGAACACTGGGTTGGCAATGAGCGAGAAGGTGCGGCCACCGAGCAGGATCTGGGTCTTGTAGGTATTGCTCAGCTTGGCCAGCATGCCGCGCTGATGGCCGGGATTCTTGTGAAAACTGTCGATGTTGGCCCCCATCAGGGTGGACGAATTGAAGCTGAAGAGATCCTTCTTGATGTCGGACTCGGCCAGGCTAAGCATCTCCTTGACCGATTCGTTCATGTAGATGATGTTCAAATCTGTGTCGGCAATCATCACGTTGGTACTGGCGCCATCCAGCGCTCTTTTGACTCGCAGGCTTTCGGCGGCGGCGAGTTTGGCCGCCGCGTTGGCCGCTTTCACCTCATTTTCGATGGCGATCTCCTTGGTGCGATCTGCCCACTCCACCACTGAACCGAGCCGCTCTCCGCTATCGTTGAAGACAGGGTTGGCGATCAGGGAGAAGATGCGGCCACCGACCGAGATCTGCGTGCGGTAGGTCTTGTCCAGCTTGGCCAGCATGCTGCGCTGGTGGGACGGATCCTTGTGAAAGGTGTCTATGTTCTTGCCCATCAGCTGTCTGGTATCGAAGTTGGGCAGATCCTTGCGGATGTCGGACTCCGCCTGCCCCAGCATGGCGAGCACGGCTTCATTCATGTAGACGATGTCGAGGTTGGTATCGGCGATCATCACATTGGTCGAGGCACCATCCAGAGCCTTGCGCACCCGCAGGTTCTCGTCATACAGGGCCTGGTTGGCGCTGATGGCCGCCAGCCCGCTGTTGAGCCGCTGGCCCAGCAGCGTGATTACCTGGTTGAACTCCTGACAGAGTTCCCGCAGCGGGCCATCCAGTGTGCCCAGTTCCAGCAGGAACGGCGGTTCACCCTGCGCGATCCCCTGCGAAATAGTGCGAGTAGCCCCGATCAACTGGGTCAGTTGTGCTTGTTGCAAGGTATGAGCGCTACCGTTGCCGAAGAGATTGCCAAAGAATGATTGAGTCATGGGCCTGATCCTTGTGCGACATGTCATTGCTGTGTGGTGTGAGCGACACTCTCGTTGTTGTTGATGTTTGGGTTATGGCGTTGGCTGTTTTTGTTCCAGCAGCCGTTCCTGCTGCTGGGTCAGTTCACTTAGTTGTGTCATCTCGTCGATGGAGAGCACCTTCTCGGTATTGATGAGGATGACGAACTTGCCATTCACCTTGCCCATACCGCTGATGAAATCGGCCCGGATGCGGGCGCCAAAACTGGGCGGTGGCTCTATCTCGTTGCAGGGAATGGTCAGTACTTCCGAGACCGAATCCACCACGACCCCAATGTCCTGATTGCCGTGCTCGGGATCATCCGGGTGCATCCCTTCGATGATGACGATGCAACTACGGCGGGTGATGCTGGAGGGGGCATTGCCAAAGCGAGCGTTGAGGTCCACCACCGAGACCACTGCCCCCCTGAGGTTGATCACGCCGCGGATGAAGCTGGGCATCATGGGGATGGGAGTGATGTTGCCGTATTCGATGATTTCTTTGACCCCGAGAATGTTGATGGCAAACATCTCACCCTTGATCAGGAAGGTCAGATACTGGGCATCGCCCTGATTGTCATGAGCCAGTGTGACTGGCTGTGGGACCACTTCGGTTGACATGCTCATGAGTCTCTCCGGTTAAAAGCGGACAAAATCGGCTTCATCAACCTGGGGTTGAGGTACCGTGTTGCCGTGCAGCGGGTGGTGGGCGGGCATGACAAACGTGCCTCTGGGGGACGCTCCCCTGTGCGTACCCTCGCTGAGTTTTGAGGGCCTGACCAGGTTATCCAGCGAGAAGAAGTCCATGGTCTGCTGCAGCTCGTTGGCCTGGGAGCTCATCTCCTCGGCGGTGGCGGCCAGTTCCTCGCTGCTGGCCGCGTTCTGCTGGGTCACCTGATTGAGCTGGTTCATGGCCATGCTGATCTGGTTAGCCGCGCTGGCCTGCTCGCCGGACGCAGCATTGATCTCCTGGACCAGGTCGGATGTCTTGCGAATGGAAGGCACTATCTTGTCGAGCAGACTGCCCGCTTTCTCTGCGGTATCGACGCTGCTGGAGGATAGTTCCCCTATCTCCTGCGCCGCAATCTGGCTGCGCTCAGCCAATTTGCGTACCTCGGCGGCCACTACCGCAAAGCCCTTGCCATGTTCACCGGCGCGGGCCGCCTCTATGGCGGCATTGAGCGCCAGCAGGTTGGTCTGGTAGGCGATGTCATCGATAATGCTGACTTTGCGGGCTATCTGTTGCATCGCCGCCACGGTTTGCTGTACCGAGTGACCCCCTTCGGTCGCTTCGAGGACGGCGCTGCTCGCCATGTTGTCGGTCACCTTGGCGTTGTCGGTGTTCTGGTTGATGCTGGCACTCATCTGCTCGATGGAGGCGCTGGTTTCTTCCACGCTCGCTGCCTGTTCACTGGTGGCCTGACTCAGGGACTGGGCCGTGGTGCTGACTTGGCTGGAGGCATTGGTGAGGTTGTCAGCGGCGTTGCGTACCTCTTCAATGATGGCTGTCAAGGCGTCTATGGTGCTGTTGAGACCATCTTTGGTCTGACCAAAAATCCCCGGGTAGGGCTGATCTATCTTTTGGGTGAGATCCCCCCGCGACAGGGCGGTGGCGATGCGCATGACATCCTTGAGGCTGGTATCTGTGACGTTGGACAAGCGGTTCAGCTGCTCGGACAAGCGTTTGGTATAACCCTGCCGATTGTCCAGCGCTATCTTGTAGCTGAAATCCCCTTGATCGACGGCGGCGGTGACCAGGGTTTCTATGTCGTTGATGAGTGCTGTCAGCTTGTTGACCATATTCTGCATGGCCATCAAGAGTTGACCCGCTTCATCGTTGGCTCCTATGGTGATGGTGACGTCGAGGTTCCCCTCCGCCAGATGGTTGGCCACCTGCAGCGCCTGATTGATGGGGGCAATGATGCTGCGGATGAGCACTATACCAAGCCAGGCCGCCGCCACTATCCCCGCCGTGACCACTACCATCATGGTGAGCAGCATGGCGTCGTACCAGGATTGAGCCTGCTCATATTCGGCTTTGGCCACATCGAGTTGCAGAGTGACCAGCTCAGTTATCTTGTTGCCGATGGGATCGATAGAGCTGTAAAGCTTGCCGTCAAAATCATTGAGGGTGCCGGCGATGACTCCGTGCTGGGTCGCTAGAAACTGCTCCAGTTTGGTGATATCGCGATCCGCCGCGTTGAACAGGGTGCCCGCCTCAGCCGATAGTTTCTGCTCGGCTGCGGTCAGCTTGGTGGACTGATAATGCTGCCACTCTTGCTTGATCTGCTGCTGGGCCCGCTGGACCTGTTGCAATGCCTCTTCGGCGCTGATGAGGCCCACATTGGCCTTGTTGACGTTGTCGATGACGGCGACGGCGTAGTTGTCTGAGATGGTTTTCAGCTGTTTGAGCGGCACCACACGGTCGTTATAAACCCGTTGCAGGCCCTGGTTGCTGCTCTGCATGTTGTAGAGTCCTAGCCCGCCAACGCCTAGTAGCAGCAGGCATAGTAGGCAGAGCAGGATGGTGAGTCGCATTTTAATGGTGGAGTTTCTGAACATAATGGGCTCCTGGCGTTAATTGACTCTTGGTTGAGTTTGCTGGCGAGGAAGGGCGTACTGGCTCAGCTGGCTCAGTTCCTGATCGATGGCATGTTGAATGAGGGAGGGAATATCCAGGATCAGGGCAACCTCGCCACCGCCCAGAATGGTGGATCCGCTGATCCCTTGCAGGCGTTGAAACAGCTTGCCGAGCGGCTTGATCACGATCTGAAACTCCCCCAGCAGTTCATCGACTACCAGCCCGGATTTTTTGCCGCCGTGACTGACGACCACTATGTTTTCCCTGCGCCCTCTCGCACCTTCGATATCGAAGTATTGTTGGAGTCGTACGAATGGCAGCACCTCGCCGCGCAGGTTGAGGTAGTTGCGTCCCTGAGTATCGGCCAGCGCACTCTGGGTCAGCTCAACGCACTCGATTACCATGTCGAGGGGTATGACGTAATGTGTGGTGCTAACCCTGACCAAAAAGCCGTCGATGATGGCCAGGGTCAATGGCAACCTGATCTGCACTCGGGTGCCCTGTCCTGGCTTGCTGTCCAGCTCGACGCTGCCGCGCAGGGCCGTGATGTTGCGTTTGACCACGTCCATGCCAACCCCTCGACCCGAGAGGTTGGTGATTGTCTCTGCGGTGGAAAAACCGGGCTCGAAGATGAGCAGGTAGATCTCCTGATCTGTCAAGGCCGCATTGGCGGCGACCAGGCCCCGTTCTTGCGCCTTTTGCAGAATTCTTGCTTTGTTGAGTCCGGCGCCATCGTCCTTGATCTCGATGACGATGCTGCCGGAGTCGTGATAGGCATTGAGGGTCAAAGTGCCCCTCGCCGGTTTGCCGGCGGCGAGGCGCTGCCCCGCCGATTCGATGCCGTGATCCATGGAATTGCGAACCAGATGCATCAGGGGATCACCTATCTTTTCCACCACGGATTTGTCGAGTTCGGTGTCACCGCCTGTGATGACTAGCGCAATGTTCTTGTTCAGCTCTTGGCTTACGTCGCGCACGACGCGCTGGAAGCGGTTGAAGGTGTCCCCAATGGGTACCATGCGCAGGCGCAGGGCGCCATCCCGGATCTCCTCGACCAGCATGGCGATGGTGGAGTTGGCCTCCTGCAACTGGCTGTCCCGTGAGCGTTGGGCTAACAGACTGGCGCCCGAGCTGGCGACCACCAGCTCGCCAACCAGGTTGATCAGATCATCCAGCTTGTCGGCATGTACTCGGACGTAGCGCCCCTCTTTGGTTTTATTCTCCTTGTTCTGGTGTTGTTTCTTGAGCGCGGCCTCTACGACCACTTCGTTGACTGCGCCCTGTGCAATCAGGATCTCCCCCAGCTTGCTGCTGTCTGTCTGCGGGTTGTCATGCTGGGTTTGCAGGCCGAGCGCTAGCTCGCTGGCGGTTAGTGCTCCCGTTTTGACCAACAATTGTCCCAGCATATCGTTGTCTTCTGGCAGGTCATTGATGAGCGCTATGTACTCGGCAATTTTGCTGTGAGGGGGCAGTATGGTGATGCGGCAGTCATCGCGTACGAATTCGAACACGTCGCTCAGGGCTCCCTTGTCGGCCTGGGTGTCGACATCGAGTTCATAACCGAGGTAGCAGTTCTCGGGATCGAAATGTTCCCAGTCGGGAAGGGCGTCGTGAAGGGTTTCGATGGAGCAGAGGGTGCCCATGGTGCCGAGGTAGCGCAGAAACGAGGTGGGATCCATGCCATTGCGCAGCACATCCGGGCCAAAGCGCAGGGAGATGTGCCACAACGAGGTGGTGCTGACATGACCCTCTTCCTTGCTGAGCGGCTCAGCGCCTGCTGATGGGGTGCAGTCCGTCAACCCGGTCGGGCGGGTCGCCTGATGGCGTGCCAAATTTAGCCGCAACTGAGAGTCCATAGCCTGTTCGTCACCCCCCAGGGACGCGCCTTGCTCTGCGACCAGATAGACCAGCCGCTCGATATGATCCCGGCTCTCCAGCAGATCCTTGATAAGCGTCGTGGTGATCGCCAGTTGCTGATTGCGCACCTGATCGAGCAAGTCTTCAACTATGTGGGTGAAACTGACGATGGGCTGCAAGCCAAACAGGCCGGCGGATCCCTTGATGGTATGTGCCGCCCGAAAGATAGCACCGATCAGCTCGCTGTTGTTCGGGTCGTTTTCCAACGTCAGCAGGGCGGACTCCATCTCTTCCAGCAGTTCGCGTGCCTCGGCGATGTAGGTTTGCAGGGCCTGATCAAGATTGATGCTCACGAATGACTCCTTGTCACTGGGACTGCCTAGGCGTGATCAGCGTGGGGCATGAGGGTTGGATCGCCAAAGAAGGCTGTCAGTTGACACAGCTCCAGCGCGTCGAGCACCGCATGGCTGTGCATGATCAGGTGCAGTGGATAACCGCCCTGTTGCGCCGTTTTCTTGGCAGCCAGCAACAGCTGCAAGCCGGCACTATCCATCTCGGATACTTGGGACAGATCTAGCTCCAGCGCCTGCTGGCGGTAAAGCAGGGGGGTGAGTGCCTGCTTGAGATCGGCGGCTGTATAGATGGTCATATCCCCCGAGACTTTGACCAGCGTCTTGTGTTCACCTGTCTCTATGTGCAGCGGCATTGGTGGCTCCTGACTCAGGGCATGATGAGCTTGGCGACGGCCGCCAGCATCTGATCGGGTTGAAATGGCTTGACCACCCAGGCTTTGGCTCCTGCAGCCTGTCCCTCCTGCTTCTTGCTGTCCTGGGATTCGGTGGTCAGCATGATGACGGGGGTGAACTTGTAGCTTGCCAGTTTCTTGGCCTCCTTGACGAAGCTGATGCCATCCATGTTCGGCATGTTGACGTCGCTGATGATGAGATTGATCTTCTTGCCGTCGAGTTTCCTGAGGGCATCCTTGCCATCGCAGGCTTCCATCACCTCGTAACCGGCTCCCTTGAGCGTCATGCCGACGACTTGGCGAATGGTTGCCGAGTCATCCACGATCAGGACTGTTTTGGACATATCTGTCTCCTAGAAAAAAGTAACGTCTGCGCTGCGGGATGAATTCACCATGGGTTGCTGACGGCGGCCATGATGAATGTTGCGTTGTTCATCTGTGGCGTAGGAGAGTTCCATGTCTGCCAGCCAGCTCTCCGCATCTATCTGGATGGGGCCTGACTGGTGTGTTCTATTACGTGAGGAAATCAGATGGTCATTGAGGCTGTCCATGTTCTGGCGTACATGGTTGAGGATTTGACTGACCCTATCCTGGAACTGTAGCGAAACGATGACATCGGAGATCTCGCGGTGGATCCCCGAGCTTTCGCTCTGCAGCAGGGCTGCCGACTCCGCCAGGCTGGTAGTGGCCATGCGAAAGCGCTCCAGCACCTGCTCGATAGCGTGCTCCGAGTCACTGACGGCTGCTTGATCCCGCGCGGCTGCGCTTTCTGCTATCTGGAAGGCTCGGCCAATGCCGCTATTGATGGTGTCGACCTTGTCCGTCATCTTCTTGGCCGTTTCGCTGGAGAGGCGCGACAGGGTGCGCACTTCATCGGCCACCACGGCGAAGCCGCGACCGGCCTCGCCAGCCCGAGCCGCCTCTATTGCAGCATTGAGCGCCAGCAAGTTGGTCTGGGAAGCAATTTTGGCCACATCGAGCGCCATGGTATTGAGCTCTATGGTGTAGGCGGTAAGCGTCTTGATTTCCGCCAGCATGGCATCGCGATTGGCTTGCGCGGAATGCATGATGGCGAGCACCTGGTTGAGCTGAGCCTGGCTCTCGGCCAGTACGGCGGCCATGCCCGCCGATTTTGTCCCGCCCAGATTTCCGGCGGCATTGTGAGAGGCGGCTACCGCCTCTTCCAGCTTGGTGGTGAGCCCGGAGAAGCGCTGGGTCAGATCGATCATGGCCCCTTCGGTCTGCTGACGAGAGCTCTCAATTTGCTGTGACCAGATGGGGACCGCTTTCTCGCACACTTGCTCGAGCCCAATAATGGAATGGCTGAGCTGGGCGGCAGACCAGGTATGGGCAGCCTCCTCGTCGTGATGGCTTGCCTCCGGCTTGTTGTGATAGTGATGGGAGCACCAGAGGGCTGCGCCCAGGGCCAGCACGCCGTTGGCCAGCAGATAAGACAGAGGGCTGCCAGCGAGAACTAGCAGCAGGATGCTGAGCAGGCCTATGCCTAGGCAGCATGCCCAACTCACGGGGTCCCAGAATGCAATTGTCTCTGCCGTCTTGTGATCTGTCATACGCAAACTCATCCCTGCACGTGAGTCGAGGCGGGAGCAAGCTGTTATCCCACTGGTGTCAGAGAGGATGAACCACGCCCGAACCCATTAATTACAAATGGCTCAATAAGGTTAGCGCAAAAAAATAACTTGGTTGCAAGTCGCCCCAATTCAGCGGGGACTACTGATAAAGCTGGAATATGGAGGCAGCCGACGGGGGCTCTGGCGAAATGAGATCGCTGTGACGTGGCGTATAACGAAGCGTGGGGATAGCGGGGAGGCAAGCACAGATAAAAAGGAGCCTGATGACTCAGGCCCCTGATAAGGATTAGTCCTCGTTGGCGTGGGCCTTCTGGCAACCTTCTACCGCATGGGCAATCAGCTCAAGTGCACTCTTGTCGCACGGGGGCAGTTCGGCATCACACGAGTTGATGGGGGTGACGCGGTCGCCCCACTTGATGATGGCAGCGCCCCAGGTCAGACCGGCACCGAATGCGGCGGTCAGCAGATAGGAATTCGGCTTGACGCGGCCTTGCTCCAGCGCTTCGCACAGGGCGATGGGGACTGTGGCAGCGGAGGTGTTGCCGTAGTTCTCTATGTTGACCATCACCTTCTCCATGGGCGCGTTCATGCGCTTGGCCAAGGTTTCGATGATGCGGATGTTGGCCTGGTGCGGCACGATGAGATCGATTTGCTCAGGTGTAATTCCGGCTTGGGTGAGTGCGCAACTGGTCGCTTCACCCATGCCGCGCACCGCGCGCTTGAAAATTTCCTGGCCTTCAAAGTTGAAGGTAAACAGACCGTCGATATCGGCAAAACGCACCCGATCGGTACCAAAGTTCGGGACGTGCAGTATCTCCCTTGCTTCGCTGTCACAGCCGAGTTTGTTGGCAATCAGGCCACACTCCTGCTCGCTCGCCTCGATCACCACTGCCCCCGCACCATCACCAAACAGCACTGCGGTATCGCGGCGGGTCCAGTCCAGCAGGTAAGTCAGACGCTCGGCACCGATCACCAGCACTTTCTTCATCATGCCGGTTTGCACTAATGAGGTGCCGACCGAGAGGGCGTAGACAAACCCGGTACAGGCCGCATTGAGGTCGAACACGGCCGCATTGACGGCGCCCAGTTTCTGCTGCACCGCAGAGGCTGCATTGGGCGCGAGCGTATCAGGTGTCGCCGTCGCCAAGATGATGCCATCGAGATCGCTGGCTGTCAGGCCTGCACAGGCCAGGGCGCGGCGACTGGCCAGGGTGGCGAGATCCGAGGTGCTGACGTGGGAGATCCGGCGGGCCTTGATACCGGTACGCGGATAGATCCATTCATCCGACGTATCCATGATGGTGCTGAGGTCATCGTTGGTCAGCACTGAGGGAGGCAGACATTTGCCCCAACCGGTGATATTGGCGTATTTCATCTTGTTACCGCTTCTCAAAGTGGATCGCCCGCGGGCGGAAAATCGCGCAATTATGCCGCACGGACCAACCACTGTCATCTTGTGGCCATGGTTATCTGGCAGGGAAGGGGCGTAAAACCGCCGAAAATAGCGGGAGATTTTGCTTAAAGTCGAGGACTCGCCTGCCCTAAAATAGGGTTTTCCACCATCCTATGGGGCCGCCCCTTGCACAAAGCCAACCTCAATCTGCTGCCCACCCTCAAGGTACTGCTGGAGACCCGCAACATCAGCCGGGCAGCTGAGCTGCTGCACCTTAGCCAGCCCTCCATCAGCAAGCAGCTAAGTCAGTTGCGCAACGAGTTTGGCGACGACTTGCTGGTGCGGGAGGGGCAGCGCTGGCTGCTGACGCCACGGGCCGAGACGCTGGCGGCAGCCTTGGCGGATTCCCTCGGTGCGCTGGATCGGCTCTACGAAGCACCGGGTTTCGACCCCGGTCGCTGCGAGCGGGTGTTTCGGCTTGCCTCGTCCGATTATGTGGCCCAGCACATCCTGCCCGATATCTGCGCCGCGCTGGCCAAAGAGGCGCCGCTGGCGGCGCTGGAGTACAGCTTGTGGGACAAGCGCCAGTTACCGCAGCTGTGGCAGTCAGAGCTGGATCTGGTCTCCACCATTACGGATCTGGTGCCGGAGCAGATCCGTGGCCTGCATCAGGGAGAAGACCGGCTGGTGGTGCTGATGGGGAGTCACCATCCGTTGGCGGGCAATCCGCTCAGTCTGGATCACTACCTCGCCTGGTCCCATCTGCAGGTGAGCGGCGGCGGCGACAAGGACAGCCCGGTGGAGCAGGTGCTGGCGCCGCAGGGGCTTACCCGGCGCTGGTTTGCCAGGGTGCCCTTCTTTCAGGCCGCAGTCGAGGTACTGCTGCGCACCGACTGCTTGATGACCACCCCCGCCCATATCGCCTGGCAACTTTCACGTGAGCACGATCTTACATTCTGTGATCTGCCGTTCGCCACCCGCCCCCAGCAGTATCATTTGCTGTGGCACCAGCGCCATCATCAGGATCCGGCTCACAAGTGGTTTCGTGATCTGGCCTACCCCTTCTTGCGCGAACACCTGCAAAGCACTGTCGCCGAGGGTCGCAAGCTGTTGGCTGGCGTCCGCTAACCGCAGTCGGTTGCGCCAACCTATAGCCATTGGCTATGGGATCTATTCATAACTTTCACTTCTGGCATAACTGGCCGCCCCTTACCCTGAGCTCCGCTGCTGATATTCGGTTTACAGATAGGGAAAGATATGGAATTGACGAGTTGGCTGGCACTGGCCGCAATCTGCGTGATGGGGGCCATCAGCCCGGGGCCGAGCCTGGCGCTGATCATCCGTAACACGGTGCAAGGAGGGCAGGGCCACGGGGTGGCGACTGCCCTGGGTCATGGCTTCGGGGTCGGGATCTATGCACTGATTACCGCGCTGGGGCTCTCCGTGCTGATCACCCAGACCCCGCTGCTGTTTGATCTGATCCGCTACGGTGGCGCCGCGTTTCTCGCCTGGCTCGGCATCAAGGCGCTGCTTGCCAAGCCCGCCAGTGAGTCGGTCGAGGAGGTGGTACATCAGCTGCGTGGGCGTCAGGGCGCCTTTGAAGGCTTTATGGTCGCCTTTCTCAACCCCCAGCTCGCCATCTTCTTTATCGCCCTCTTCAGCCAGTTCGTACGGGCCGACACCGGTTGGAACGAGGGGGGGATCATGATGCTCACCGCAGGTGGCATAGATGCTATCTGGTACGTGCTGGTGGCGCTGGTGCTCTCTCGTGGGCCCGTGCTGGGCTGGCTCAAAGCCAAATCCTTCGTGATCGACAAGGTCAGCGGCCTGGTACTGCTGGGATTGGCTTTGAAGGTGGTGCTCTGAGGTTCACTTGTCAGTGGCTCGCGCGATGACAGGGCAGGGCTGCTGAATGAATATCCGGCTCCGCGGCAGGGACTGTGAGCACGGGACGCTGAATCCTGTATTTCGCAGTGATCTTAAGCGGGATCAAGGCAAGCAAAGGGTGACTGACCTAGAGTGACCGGCATTTTCTGTCTGCCGATAGACTCAGAGACCATGCACCCACAGACCCATAGCCACGTCCTGAACCGCCTCGAACTGCTGGCTCCGGCCAAGAACCTCGCCTACGGCATCGAAGCCATCAACCATGGCGCTGACGCCGTCTACATGGGCGGCCCTGCCTTTGGCGCCCGCAGTGCGGCGGGCAACGCCCTCGAAGATATCGAAGCGCTGGCACGTCACGCCCACCGTTTCGGTGCCCAGGTCTTTGTCGCCTTCAACACCCTGCTGCACGATCACGAGCTGGAGCAGGCCCGGCGCCTGACCCACCAAATCTATGAAGCGGGGGCCGATGCGCTGATCGTGCAAGACATGGGATTGCTGGCGCTGGACCTCCCTCCCATCGCGCTCCATGCCAGTACCCAGACCGACAACCGCACGCCGGAAAAGGTGAAGTTTTTGCAGGATGTGGGCTTCTCCCAGGTGGTGCTGGCACGCGAGCTGTCGCTGGCGCAGATCCGCGAGATCAGCGCGGCAACCAACGTGCAGCTGGAGTTCTTTATCCACGGCGCGCTTTGTGTCTCCTACAGCGGTCAGTGCAACATCAGCCACGCCCGTACCGGCCGCAGCGCCAACCGCGGTGAGTGTGCCCAGCTCTGCCGTCTGCCCTGCTCGCTGCAAAAGCCGGACGGTGAAGTGCTGGTGGCCGACAGTCACCTGCTGTCCCTCAAGGATATGGATCAGACCGACAATCTGGAGGCGCTGATCGCCGCAGGCATTCGCTCGTTCAAGATTGAAGGGCGCCTCAAGGGGCTCGATTACGTCAAGAACGTCACCGCCTGGTATCGCCAGAAGCTGGACGCCATTCTCGATAGCCGCTCCGATCTGGTGGCCGCTTCGGCGGGTCGTTGCAGCTACAGCTTCGAGCCGGATCCGAAAAAGAGCTTCAATCGCGGCAGCACCGACTACTTCCTCAATGGCCGAAAGCCAGGGATCGACTCCACCAAGAGCCCGAAATACGTGGGCGAACCGCTGGGGCGTGTCACCAGAGTCACCAGGGATGGCATAGAGATTGACGGCAAGCAGGTCAGCCTCAACAACGGCGACGGTCTGGGCTTCTTCAAGCCGAACAACGAGCTGGTGGGGATGCGCCTCAATAAAGTCGAAGAGAAGGCGGAGAGTAAGCTGTTGCTCCTGTCAGAACGTATGCCGGGGCTGAAAGTAGGCACCGAGCTCTATCGCAACCACGATAGTGCGTTCAGCAAGATGCTGGAGAAGGCGAGCGCGGATCGCCGGATCCGGGTCGATATGGAGCTCTCCGAGTGCGATGAGGGATTGCGCCTCACGCTCACCGACGAGCAGGGCATCAGCGCCGCGGTGACGCTTCCCTGCGACAAGCAGCCTGCCGACAATCCGGAGCGGGCGTTGCAACAGGCGCGGGATCGACTCGGCAAACTCGGCAATACCCTGTTTGTGGCGCGCAAGATTGAGTTGGTGGTAACGAGGCCGCTATTCATCGCCGCATCACAGCTCAACGGTTTGCGCCGGGATGGCATCGCCGCGCTGGAGGCAGCGCGTGTGGCCAGCTACCAGCGCCCCGAGCGACGCATCGCTCTGCGGGATATCAGCTATCCCCAGCACCGCCTCTCCTACCTTGGCAACGTGCTGAACAGCGCCGCCGAGCAGTTCTTCCGTGAACACGGGGTGGAGCGCATTGCTCCCGCCTATGAGGCTAACAAGGAGGAGCGGGAAGTGGTGCTGATGATCACCAAGCACTGCATCCGCTACAGCCAGAACCTCTGCCCGAAAGAGGTGCCCGGGCTCAAGGCCGAGCCGCTGGAGCTCAAGATGGGTAAAGACACCTTCCGCCTGCGTTTTGACTGCAACCGCTGTGAAATGCAGGTGATGGGTAGTTTGAAACGCTGATCAAACTGCCCTTTTCTCCGTCTGGGAAAGGGGCAACTTTTATCGCAGGCGCTCTGCCAACCTCCCTTTAGTTGTTCCCCTCCAGCGCCAGCAGCGCTTTTTTAATCTCCAATCCCCCCGCATAGCCGGTCAGGCTGCCGTTTTGGCCGATCACCCGATGGCAGGGAACGATGATCGAGAGCGGATTGCGGCCGTTCGCCGCGCCGACCGCGCGGCTCGCACTCGGTTTGCCGATGGCGCGAGCAATCTCGCTATAGCTGCGGGTCTCGCCGTAGGGGATGTCACACAGCGCCTGCCATACCGCTTGCTGAAAGGCGGTGCCGTGGGCGGCAAGGGGCAGGGAGAAGCGCTGCAAGCGACCGGCAAAATAGGCGTCAAACTCGGCGAGGAAGGGGGCCAACGCCGTGTGGTTTTGCTGCCAGCCACTCATATCGGGTAGTGCCCGCAGGCCCGCCACAAAGTCCACGTGCACCAGACCAGATTCAGTGATGGCGACCAGCAGATCGCCGCAGCGGGTCGGCAGGATATCGTAGCGGATCATGGGGTTATCTCCTGTTGTTGGTTATCTGGCTGTTTTTCGTTGCCGGTGGCATGGATCAGCAAATTGGGCGCTTCACTCATGGCGTGCCACAGCCAGCTCGCCGCATAGCTGCGCCACGGTTGCCATGCTGCGCTTTGCGCCAACACCTCCTTCACCGGCAGTTTGGTGCCACCTCCGAGCGCTTTTTGCAGCACCAGATCGGAGGCGGGGAAAGCATCAGGATCCAGAGCGCAGCGCAGTCGCCAGTACGAGACCGTCCAGGGGCCTATGCCCGGTAGCGCCAGCAACTGCTCGTCACTGGCCGTAGTGAGGGTCAGCTCGCCGCTGGCCAGTGCCTGAGCCACTCCCCGCAGGGTACGAATGCGGCTGCCCGGCATGCCGATGCCGTCGAGATCGAATTCGCACAACTGGGCGGGGGTTGGCAGTTGCGCCACCCCGAATTGCGCTTCGGTGCGGGCCACCAGTCGCCCGAGCAGGGTGATTGCCCCCTTGACCGACACCTGCTGGCCGACGATGGCCCGCAGCATCACCTCGTATTCGTCCCAGCCACCCGGCAGCCGTACGCCGGGCCAGCGCGCCTGCAAACGGGCGAGCAGCGGATCCTGACCAAGCAGATCGCCGATCCGCTGCATATCGGCATCCAGATCCCACATCCGGCGCACCCGATAGAGCAGATCAGGCAGCGCCGCGAGCGGCAGATCATGAACGGTGAGCTGCAGGCTGTGCCCCTTGCCCTGCGCGATGCGCACCAGCGCAACCTGATCGCCGACCCGGTAGCGCCGCTCATACACCTCACCATCCACCCGCTCCAGCCCCGGGATCGCCCGTAGTCGATAGAACGCCAGCATGGCCGCCACGTCATAAGGGGGGCGATAGGGCAGTTGCAGGGTCAGGGTTGCGCCACGCGGCTCCGAGCCCATCTGATCTGGCGCGTTATCGAGCGCCTCCTGCTGGCGCAGGGTGCGCGGGGCCAGCCCGTAGGCGTTGAGCCAGGCGTCGTTGAAGCGGCGGATGCTGGCAAAACCGGCGGCAAACGCGATGTCGGTGATGGGCAGCCGGGTTTCGGTCAGCAGCCGTTTCGCGAGCAGCAGGCGGCGCGTCTGTTCCACCTGTTTTGGCGAGGCGCCAAGGTGCTGTTCGAACTGGCGGCGCAGGGTGCGTTCGCTGATCCCGGCCTCAGCGGCCAGTTCGGCGAGCGAGCCGTCCGCCAGCTCGCCGCGATCGATCCGCGTCAGCAAACGGGCGAGTTCAACCGGCAGATCGCCACGGGCGGCGGGGGCCAGCTCCGGTCGGCAGCGCAGGCAGGGGCGCAGGCCATGTTGCTCGGCAGCCGCGGCGCTTTGGAAGTAGCGCACGTTGTGTTCGTGCGGCGGCCGTGCGGGGCAGACCGGCCGGCAGTAGATGCCGGTGGAGAGCACGCCGGTAAAGAAGCGGCCATCGAAACGGGCATCGCGGGCGAGCCGGGCGGCGTGGCACTGTTCGCGGCTGAGGCTCGGGGTCCCCTCATCCTGATGGTTGTCACTGGCGGGTTGCGAGTTCATGGTCCGGGCGCTCTGTACTGGGTGCATGAATGAGAGAGTAAAGAGGAGAAAAGGCGGTGACTAGCCAGAAACGGACAGGGATTGAAATAAAGATGTGGCCGGGAGCGCCCCGAGCCACTTTGAATCCGGTTGTTTGCCAATGAAAAACGGGGCAGCCAAGCTGCCCCGTTCTCCTCTTCAACTCGCTGGCGCTGTATCCGTTATTTCAGATAGCGCTGCTCCAGATGCTGGCGCAGCCAGCGCGGGTTCAACGCCTCGCCAGTCGCGCGGCGAATGAGCTCGTCCGTGCTGTGCTGGCTGCCCTGTGACCAGATGTGGCGGCCAAGCCACGCGAGTATCTCCGGCAGGCGACCCGCCTCGATCACGCTGCTCATGTTGCCCAGCTCCCGCTCCAGTGCGAAGCGCAACTGCGCCGCATACATGGCGCCGAGCGTGTAGCTCGGGAAGTAGCCGAACGAGCCGTCCGTCCAGTGAATGTCTTGCATGCAGCCATTCTGGTCGTTGCCCCTGGTGGAGAGGCCGAGCCACTGCTGCATCTTGGCATCCCACAGCTCGGGCAGATCGGCCACCTCGATGCGCCCCTCGATGAGGTCGCGCTCCAGCTCGTAGCGCAGGATCACGTGCGCCGGGTACGTCACCTCGTCCGCATCGACGCGGATAAAGCCGGGCTCGACCCGGTTGTAGAGCTTCGCCAGGTTCGCCGGCGCAAATGCCGCTTGCTCGCCAAAGTGCGCGCGGATGCGCGGCACCAGCAGAGCTAGGAAGGCCGCATCGTGGCCGAGCTGCATCTCGCAGAACAGGCTCTGGCTCTCGTGAATGCCCATGGACCGAGCCTCGGCCACCGGCTGGCCCAGCAGCTGACGTGGCAGCCCCTGCTCGTAGCGCGCGTGACCCGTCTCGTGCACGATTCCCATCAGGCTGGAGACAAACTCCTGCTCGTTGTAGCGGGTGGTGATGCGCACGTCGGTCGGCACGCCGCCGCAGAACGGGTGGCTGCTCACATCGAGCCTGCCGTGGGCGAAATCAAAGCCCAGCACGCCCATCACCTCTTGACCGAGCGCCTGCTGGCTTGCAATCGGGAAGGGGCCTTGCGGGATCAGCAAGGATTCGCTTTTCTGCTGTTCGCTCACCGTCTGGATCAGGCCCGGCAGCCAGCTGGTGAGATCACCGAAGATCTGATCCAGCCGCGCACTCGTCATGCCGGGTTCATACAGCGCCAGCATGGCGTCGTAGGGGCGCACCCCGAGTGCCTCGGCGCGAAGGTGCGCCACTTCCCGCGACAGGGCCACCACCTCCTTGAGATTGGGGGCGAAGCCTGCCCAGTCGTTATTTTTGCGCTGGCTGCGCCAGGCGTGCTCGCACTTGCTACCAGCCAGCGACAAGGCTTCTACCAGATCCGTGGGTAGCAGGCTCGCATCCTGCCAGTGGCGTTTTATCTCGGCGAGGTTGGCGCGTTGGAGCTCATTCAAGTACTCGCTCTCGGCTTTGGCGATCCAGTCGCCGAGCTCGGGGGCGGTACGCTTTTGATGGATCAGCACGCCGAGTTCGGCCATGGCCTCGGCGCGTGCCTCGTTGCCACCCTCCGGCATCATGGCGGCCTGATCCCAGCCACAGATGGCACTGAGGTGGGAGAGCCGGTGCAGCTGTTGCTGATGTTGTTCAAGTTTTTGATATGACATGGGATTGTCCTTGTTATCGTCCCTGATGGTGTGCACCCCGTACCTGGCATGATCGGGGCCGTTCGATGCTAACACTGCCATCGCGCGTTTTACCACCCTGGCCGAAGGGGCCTGACCAGATGACTGGTACTGACTAGCCGAGGCGCTTCTGGTGTCGCTCGCGGTTCTCCGCCTTCTGGCGCTCGCTTTTTCGCAGCAGCACATAGAGGGCGCCGCTGCCGCCGTGGCGGCGCTCGGCGCTGTGCATGGCCATCACGGCTGGCAGTTGTGGCAACCAGGTGCTGACATGGCTTTTCAGCACCGCGCGCGGCGTGCTGCGCTCCCCCTTGCCGTGCAGGATCAGCAGGCAGCGGATGTCCCGCACCTCGCAATCCGCAATGAACTGCACCAGGCTCTGGCGCGCTTCGTTGAGTGTCTTCTGATGCAGATCCAGGCTTGCCTGCAGTTCGTACTTGCCGAGCCGCAGCTTCTTGTAGACCCCCTCTTGCACACCGTCGCGCTTGAAACCGACGATGGCGTGGGGATCGAGCATCTCGACCGCCTCCATGCTGAGGTGATCCAGGGTCAGTTGCTCGGCGGTCGCGGCCTGGCGGCGGGCCAGTTGCGCTTCGGTCGGGGCGGATGTGCCCGTGAGAGAGAGGGTGTTGTCACTACGAATGGGCCGCACGTCGGCCACTTCCTGCAGAAACAGTGAGAGTTCGTCGTCATGAGACACGGCAGGCTCCCCGCATTGGAATGAGCGGGCATTATAGCGGGGGAGTCGGGGTCAGAAAATGGGGCCACAGCTAGCCAGTCTGGAGGACCACTGTCAGTCGTGCCGGGCAAGCGTTAACAGGCGATCGCGGGATCGCCTGACGAGATGTGTTACTGCTCCTCTTTCGGCGGCTTGGCATTTATCACCTTGTAGATGAAATAGGCCGCGTAGGAACTGATCAGCAGGAAGGTACCGATAATCACCAACATGGACATGAGCCCCACGCTGTTGCCGAACATCAGGTTCATCCAAAATTCCATCTCATGCACTCCTGTCATCCCATTGATGACAAGCATGATAGATACCCCTTTGGGAGTGATGAGATGATCTCGATCAAGTCCCCTGGTGGTTATTTAATCGGCAGCCTGATCTGTGAGCCATCTCGCACTCGGCTAACCCGCTGGGCAGAGCCAGCGCTGCGATGGGGCATCAATCGGTTGCCGTGCGTGGGCCCGGTGCGGTCAGTGGAGTGATGCGCCATCCCTGCTGCTCCAGCAGGGCGATCAGCCCCTGGTCACCATAAAGGTGCAGGGCGCCTACCACAATAAAGCTCTCGTTCGGCAGGGTAGGCCACTTCTTCAGCCAGTTGTGGTTGCGCTCCGCCAGCAAGGTCTGCTCCAGCCAGGCTTGCAGCTTGGGTGGCGCCATCTCGGCTTTGAGCAGGTTGACCAGGGCTGCCTGATCCCCCTGCTGCCACGCCTTCATCACGTCGCGAAAGCCGGTTTCGAGCTGGGGCAGCTCATCCAGGGTGCTTTCCAGCATCAGGGTCTGGTTGTCACCGACACTGGCGAGGTAGCCGAGCTGTTCGAGCAGGGTCTCGAGGCCGATGATGGGCTTGCCGCTCTCGGTGGCGCGTTTGGCAAAGTGTTGATCCACCCCGAGCGCGCTGCTGAAATCGGTACGTTCCAGCGCCGCCTGGGTCAGAGTGATGGCCGCAAACCAGGGGCGCAGCGGGGCGATCATGTGCTCGGTCAGGCCATTCTGGCCGGCGGCTATGAGGGTGCGTTGATACAGATCGAGCGGCACGTGATCCTGGAGGGTTTTGCCATCCACCAGCCGGGTGATGGCGCCCATCTCCTGCCACTGCGTCTGGCTGATGTGGGTGAGATCGACCTCCATCACCAGGGCACGGCTTTGTTGCCAGGCGCGTTCGACGGGATCGGGCAGCGGATAGAGCGAGGGTTTGCCCGCATGAATGGAGCCCAGCAGCCAGTGTTGCTGGTCACCCTTGCTCACCCGATAGAAGGCGGGGTCGGCAAAGGCGGTCAGCGGCAGCAGCAGGCAGAGCAGGAAGGCAATCAGCGTGCGGTGAAATTTCATGAGGCACCTTATGTTGGCGGGATGGCTTCTCTTCATAACATTAAGCCCTATGATAAGTCCTCATTCGTCACAGCCAAGAGGTTTCCCATGCCCCATCTTCGTTTTCGGGCCGTTTCCGTCGATACCCTGCAGCAGATAAGCACGCCTTTGCTGGCGGATCTGTGCGCCCTGACCGGCGGCAAGCCCGAGTTTGTCACCCTGGAGCAGGTCGAGAGCAGCTGGGTACGCAGCGGGGCGGTCGAAGCCGGTTTTCCGTTTGTGGAGCTGGTCTGGTTCGAACGACCGCAGGAGCTGCAAGATGCCGCCGCGGCGCTCATCACCCGTCATCTGAAGGCGGTGCTGGGGGAGCAGACCTATGTGGTGGTGCAGGTGCTGCCCATCGTCAAAAGCCACTACTACAGCGATGGCCAGCATTATTGAAAAGCGGGTAAACAAGATCGGCGGGTCGGGTTACGCCGCTAACCCAACCTGGGTTGCTTGATGCCCATAGCCGCTAACCGGATCAGGCCGACTTGGCCAGGATCCTGTCGAGCCAGCGGCTTGGCAGCAGGCGGCGCAATACCGCAAACAGCCGGGTCGGGAAGGTGACAGGGTAACGATGCTTTGGCCGCTTGCTCTGCAGCGCGTGCAGCAGCGGTGGGATGCAGGCTTCGCTTGGCAGCGTGAAACCGCTGGTAGCCCCCTCTTTTTCCAGCCGGGTCAGGGTCTGGCGATAGGCGCCCTGATGGCGGCTCTGGGCCGGATCGATATGGCGCACGAAGGCGGCGTGGGCATTGGCGCGAAAGCGGGTATCGATGGGGCCCGGTTCGATCAGGCTGATGTGCACGCCGCTGCCTTCGAGCTCCAGACGTAGGGTGTCTGTATACCCTTCCAGTGCAAACTTGCTGGCGTTGTAGGCGCCGCGATATTTCATGGCCACCAGCCCTAGCACAGAGCTATTTTGCACTATGCGTCCTTCTCCTGCGGCCAGCATGGCCGGCAGTATCTGGCGGATCAGGTGGTGCCAGCCAAACAGGTTGGTGTCGAACTGGGCACGTAGCGCCTCGGTGGGCAAGTCTTCCAGCGCACCGGGCTGACCATAGGCGCCATTGTTGAACAGGCCATAGAGACGGCCCCCGGCCAGGGCCAGCGCCTCTGCCGCCCCTCGCTCTATGCTGGCGGTGTCCGCCAGGTCCAGTTGTACAGCCAGCAGACCCTGCTGTTGCAGCTGTGCCACATCGTTGGCCTTGCGGGCGGAGGCGATCACGGTAAAACCGTGCTGACCCAGCGCCTGCGCGGCAGCGAGGCCAATACCACTGGAACAACCGGTGATCAGAACAAAACGGGGCATGATGGCGTCCTTGTAACTGCTGACAGAAGCGTGCGGGCAGGATAGCGCGGATAAAAACCTTATCCGGCTCGCATGTTAGCCTGCCACCCGGAAAAAAGAAAACCGGGCCAAGTAGCCCGGTTTGCTGACATCGTCATTTGCCTGATTACATGATGGTAAGTGGCATGATGATGTGGAATTTGACGTCACGCTCGGAGGTAAATACGTTTGGATAGTCAGTCCAACCTTTCCAAGTGGATGGCAGATCGTTGTTATAGTCGGTGTAGTGCAGTTTGAACAGGGTGCCTTTCAGCTTGCCATCTTGGACTGTGTAGCTGACATCGAAGTTAGCTGCCCACTCTGTATCTCCTTCGGCAACTTTAGTGCCATCACCTTTCTCCATATCCCAGCCGTAAGCACCGGATACACCGACAGACCAGCCAGGTGCACCAACCAGGTCATCCAGAGAACGCGTTACGCCGAAGAACAGTGCTTTTTCGTTGTTGGCGTTCCAGTCGGAGCGGGAATCCCACCAAATTTCGTTAGCACCCTGGGAGTTGCCGTAGCCGCGGGTCAGACGGGGCAGGTAGTTGCCTTCAGCCCCTTCCGCTTTGGTCCACAGACCTTCCAGACGGAAACCGTACTGAGCGTAGCTCCAGGCGGCGGTCAGGGCTTGTTGCCATGCCAAGCCATCATAAGTCTCTACAGGACTACCAGAGGCATTTTTGTAAGTCTCAGTCTCGGAGCCATAGAACTGGTAGCTGGTTGAGAGGCCTCCCAATACGTCAAACTTGTGAGCCAGTTTGGCGTGGTAGCTATCCATATAATCGGCAGACTGGCCGAAGGAGCCGGTAATGGCCGTGCCAGTCTCAAAGGTGTAACGAGCAGCAACTGCATGGATGTAGTCGATTTCGTTTTCTTTATCGAAGGTATTACCCCAAGGCCCGCTCCACGCTTTACTTTTGTAAAAGCCCTGAGTTTCTTTGAACCAGGGAGCCTTGTATTCATCGGCGATCGCGTAGGTCAGATAGAGACCACCAAGGTTACCTTCAATTTGTCCGCCCCGGTAAGTACCAGGTTGATAAGACCAGTTAACGCCAATTTGGCCAGGAACATACAATTGGGTATAGCCAGCTTTTGCGGTCACACCTTCAATCAGCTTCAACTTAAGAGCTGCGTTTGTCAGGCTCGCACCATTTTCAGATTCGGTGTTGCTGGTTCCCCAAGCTCGTCCCCAGAAAGAGAATTCATTCTCGGCGTTGACAGGGTTACTTTCATCAATGGCTAAGTCATAGGCAGTGAATCCGCCCAAGTCTAAACCCACCACGTCCCATGCATAGCCGGAGGTAAAGTTAAGGGCTGCTTGAGCGGTAGCATGGCTCAAGTTGGAGCGATATTTTCCGGTGTTCTCTGCAGGTACGACACCAGAGTCAACACGAACACGATCACGTTGGAAGTAGAACAGCCCGCCGGTCAGCTTGGCATCATCGGTAAAGGCTTCATAAGATTTGCCATAAGTTGGGCTCATCATATCCTGAGCTGCCAACGCCATGCTGGGGGTGACCAAGGCGGCAACAACCGCCGCGCTTAATGCAGCACGCTTGAAGATCACGTTTTCCATTTTTATTGCTCCTGATTTTATGGACTTAGCTTTTTTGTCCGGCAGTCAGGCGATGGCCCGCCGCTCGGTATTGGCATTGCAATCAAAAACCCCGTAGGGCAAAAAATTACTGGTCGTTCGTCTGCGGCCGCGACGTCTTGGCGTATGTGCGGTGGGCAGTTCTGTTCATCACATCATGTTATTTTTTGTGTTCCGATTCTTGGCTATCGGACAATGCCAAGAGTACGTTCGCGGTGCGAAATATCAATGGAAAGTTCCCGCCAAGTTTCAAAAATATGACAGAGTGCAAATAATCATGGATCTTGTCATGGACACCCGCAGCCCGCTTATATCAGCGCTGATAGCCATATTCAGGTGAAATTGGTCAGAGACTTGGGCGGATCTTTTGCAAGGGGCGTCACTTTTTTCGTTAACCTGTATGCAACAGATAATTTTGTGCCAAAAAAAAAGATATGCCCCCGCGTTGGGGGCGAGAGCAGGGGACTCATAAGAGAGATAGGACGGGATATTCAGACCTGATGGCCGAGGCAGGAGAGATGGCGTTTTTATGACAGCCACTTCATGGCGGTGCTGTCATGACAACGAAGGCGCGGCGGGCTCCTTCTGCTTGCGGGCGGCAGGTGACTTGCCCAGCATGCCGAGCAGGGCCCCCCCCATGATGAAGGCTCCGGCCAGCAGGTGACGGGGCGTCAGCTGTTCGCCATTGAGCAGCACCAGCAACAGGGTGCTCAGCAGCGGCGTCAGATAGGCCAGTGCCCCGATGCGACGGGGATCTCCGTCTCGCAGCGCCAGATACCAGGTGACGAAGGCCGCTCCCATGGGCCCGAGCGCCAGCCCCACGATCAACCACCAGTCGCGGGTGGGGATCTGTTCGAGGGGCAGCGGTCCCTCCAGCCACAGCGCAAGCAGCAGCGCCAGCAATCCGGCGGGCAGGCAGGCCGCCGCCGTCACCACAGCCGGTGCGGGTGGCAACCGGCGGGAAAGCACAGAGTAGGCACCCCAGATGATGGCGGCGCCGAGCGCCAGCAGGTAGCCGGGCAGATAGGCCTGTTGCAGCTGCAACTCGCCGTTGACCATCACCAGCACGGAACCGGCCAGCCCTAGCGCACCGGCCAGCAGGTGGCGAGCATGGAGCGGATGGCCCGGCAGCAGCAGGGGGGTGAACAGTATGATGCACAGGGGCCACAGGTAGTTGATGAGGTTCGCCTCCAGCACGGGGGCGTGGCGAAAGCTCATGAACAGCAGCAGATGGTAGAACAGCAGCGCCGCAACCGTGACCAGCCAGGTGATGGGGCGAGCCCGCCACTGGCGCCAGAACGGCAGGGCACCGGCGCCGCAGAAGAAGAGCACCAATCCCACCAGCACCAGAGGTGACACGCTGGCGATCCGGGAGGTGAGCGCCGCCAGCGAGGCCCACAGCAGTATGGTCAGCAGCGCAAAACCGGTGGACTTGTCCCACCAGGAAGAAGCAGACATCCAACACTCCTTTGCAAGATGAATAAAAAGAGGGCCAGTCTAGCAGACTGACCCTCCCTCCTGACCATCCCTGTTTTGGTCTGGTTATCGACTATTTACCGTTTACTTCCGCATTGGCAACAGGGGTAATTGGCTGACGCCTTACTCCCCAGATGATCAGCGCCAGTACCACCAGTGGCAGCAAGGGATCGAGCCAGGTGCCGCCCGAACCGAACAGCAAGTTGAGCAATGCCACACTGGTGCCGCCAATGGCCCAGGCTATGGTGGTGGGGATGGACCAGACTACCATCTGTTGTTTGACATCCGAGATACCCATCATGCGGTTGACCACCCAGAACAGGCTGTCGTTGAAGTAGCCGAAGAACAGCGACCCCATGGTGGCTGCCTGGGCTGCCAGCAGCATGTTGACCCCCGGGATCTGGGCCAGTATGGGCGCAGAAATAGAGGCCGCTGTCACCATGGCCACTGTACCCGAGCCCTGGATCAGGCGCACCAGGGTCGCCACGATGAAGGGGATCAGGATGGGGGAAATGGGTAGCTGGGCGATCTGCTCGGCCATCTGCTGGCCCGCACCGCTGTCACGGAGCACGGCACCCAGGGCGCCACCGGCACCGGTCACCAGCAAGATGATGCCGGCCGATTGCAGCCCCTCTTCCAGACGGGCGGCGGTGGCGTGGCGATCCATGTGCGGTACTAGTGTATAGACCGCCAGCAGCACGCTGATGGCGAGCGCTATGATGGGGGTGCCGATGAAGTTGACGCCCTGCACCAGAGGGTTGGCGGCCAAGCCGTCCATGCCTTCCAGGGTGGCCAGGGTGGTGAAGATGGCCTTGAGGAAGATGAGCACTATGGGCACCAGGATCGGTAGCAGTGACAGGGTCAGACTGGGCAGGCTCTTGCCCTCCTTCCCCTGGATGTACTGCTCGTAGGTGGACTGGAGTTCATCCGGCGTCTTGGTGACCTGGGCGGCGAACTCGGGGTACTTCTTGTCGAGCCACTGGGCGTAGAAGACGATGCCGAGCACGCAGGGGATGGCCAGGGCAATGCCCATCAAGAGCATGGCGCCGATGTCCACGCCAAACAGACCGGCGACACCGAGGGGACCCGGGGTTGGCGGCACAGTGTGGTGGGTGACCACCAGCCCCCCCGCCAGCGCTACGCCCAGGGTGAGCAGGGAGCGCTTGCCGCTTTTCGCCAGCGCCTTGGCCACCGGATAGAGGATGACGAAGGCAGAGTCCACGAAGATGGGGATGCTGACTACGTAGCCCGTGATGGCCAGGGCCCACTCCTCGCGGCGTTTGCCGAGCCACTTGATGAAGCTGTAGGCGATCTGTTCGGCAGCGCCCGACACCTCCAGCAGGCGTCCCATCATGACGCCGAGGCCGATGACGATGCCGATGCTGCCAAGGGTCGAACCAAACCCCTGGGTGATGACGGTGAGGGTCTTGTCGATGCTCATGCCGCCAGTGATCCCGGCGATGCAGGCCGCGGCCAGCATGGCGATCAGGGCGTGTACCCGGGTACGCACTACCAGGAAGACCAGCACGAAGACCGCGATGATGAGTCCGATGATGGGGGTTGGTATGGTGCTCATGATGCCTCCTGCAGGTCATGGGTCATGAAACTGTCGATGATCCCGGCAAACGTCCAGTCTGCCATGAAGCCGGATGCCAGTGCCCGGCTGTTGTCTATTTGTCCGGGCCAGCTGGCGACGATGCGCTCGATGGCCGGGTCATGGGCAAAACTGACCTTGTCACGGGCCGCCTGACCGCCTGCCTTGGTGAGTGCGTCCAGCATCTCGCCGACGGTGACGCTGATGCCGGGCAGGTTGATGCTGCGGCCATCCCCTCTGGGCAGCGTGGCAGCCAGCAGGAAGTTGTTGACCACGGTGGCGGGGCTCGAGAGCCAGAGGCGAAGCGCTGGGCTCACCGGGCAGGTGGTTTGTTCCCCCTGTAGCGGTTCGCGAATGATGCTGCTGACAAACGATGAGGCGGCGCGGTTAGGCTTGCCGGGCCGCACACATATGGTGGGCAGGCGCAGTGCCAGGCCGTCGACGTAGCCCTTGCGGCTGTAGTCGTTGACCAACAGCTCCCCCATCGCCTTCTGGGCGCCGTAGGAGGAGGTCGGGGTCAGTGCCGTGCCGTCGTCTACCACCTCCGGCAGCGGGCCGCCGTAGACGGCCAGCGAGCTGGTGAACACGAAGCGGATGCCTGGGCGGGCCTGGCGGCACGCCTCCAGCAGACTGCGGGTGGTGTCCAGGTTGACCCGCCAGCCGAGATCAAAGTCTTGTTCCGCATGGCTGCTGACGATGGCGGCAAGGTGATAGACGATGGCGGTATGTTTGCTTATCAGCGATTCGGCCACTCCGGGAGCGGTCAGATCCGCCTGCAGGCAGCGTACTCGCGGGTCGGCCAGGGCTTGTGGCTCCTGAATGTCCACCAGCAACAGCTCGCTGAAAGAGAGGGAACTGTGCAACAGGGCATGGGCCAGCTTCTGTCCCAGAAAACCGCCTCCGCCGGTGATAATGATCTGCATCTTGCTATCCTCAGACTCGTTCGTGTTTAGGGTTGTTATTGTTGTGCCAGCCAGGCCAGGCCTTGCCGGGTATTGCCTCTGGGGTTGTATTCACAGCCGATCCAGTCGTGGTAGCCCGCCTGCTCGAGCACCTTGAACAGGTGCGGGTAGGCGATCTCCCCTTCATCTGGCTCGTGACGGTCCGGCACCGAGGCGATCTGGACGTGGCCGATGGCCGGGCCCAGTTTGCCGATGAGGCGGGTGAGATCCCCGTCCATGATCTGGGCGTGATAGAGATCGAGCTGCACCGCCACGTTGGGTCTGTCTATCTCCTGCACCAGTGCCAGGGCATCGAGCTGATGGGCGAGGAAGTAGCCGGGCACGTCCCGATCGTTGAGCGGCTCGAGCAGTACCCTGATACCGTCTTTGGCCAGGAAATCGGCGGCGAAACGGATGTTATCGATCACGGTTTGGCGGTGGGCTGCCAGAGTGTGTGCCGGGTCGACGATACCGCTCATGGCGTGCACCTTGCGGCAACCAAGGGCCAGGGCATAGTCACGCACGGTGGGCAGGTGAGCACGAAATTCGGCTTCTCGCCCCGGTATGGCGGCCATGCCGCGCTCCCCGGCCGCCCAGTCACCCGGCGGCATGTTGAACAGCGCCTGGGTCAGACCGTACTGCTGCAACTGGCGGGCGAGCTCGGCGGCCGGCCACTCGTAGGGAAACAGGAACTCCACCGCCTCGAAGCCAGCCTCGCGGGCCGCCGCGAAGCGTTCCAGAAACGGCAGCTCGGTAAACAGCATGGTGAGATTGGCGGCAAATTTGCTCATGGCTTCAGACTCCTCAATTCGTTGATCTCGGGCTCGCTCAGATAGCGGATCCGCTGGCCGTGCAGCAGCAGGGCGAGGCGGGCCGTCTCTTCCAGCTCCTCCATGTTGTTGACCGCGTCGACAAGATCCTTGCCGGTGACCACGGGACCGTGGTTGGCCAGCAGGAAGGCGTTGCCGTCAGCGGCGCGGCGCCCCAACTCTTCGGCAATGCGCGCATCCCCCGGCTTGTAATAAGGGATGAGCGGCAGCTGGCCGACCCGCATCACGTAGTAGGGGGTGAAGGGGCGGATCACATTGGCCGGATCCAGCCCCTCCAGACAGGAGAGGGCGGTGAGGTAGGTGCAGTGCAGGTGCACCACGGCCTGGCAGTCCGGATTGTTGTGGTAAATGGCGAGGTGGAAGGCCACCTCCTTGGAGGGGCGATCTCCCCCCAGGTGCTCGCCGCTCATGCTCACCCTGGCGAGGCGTGCCGGATCAAGCCGGCCGAGGCAGGAGCCGGTCGGGGTGGCGAGCAGGGTGCCGTCCGGCAACTTGGCCGAGAGGTTGCCGGCACCGCCGGTGGCATAGCCTCGTTCGAAAAGGGATGCAGCCAGCATCACCATGGTGTCGCGCAGTGCCTGTTCAGTCATGGAAGAACTCCTGTGCCCGGCTGAAGAAGGTTTCGTCACCAAAATTGCCCGATTTGAGGGCCAGTGACAGAGGGGCATCGGTGGCTCGCACCCAGGGGACGCCGGGGGCGATTTGAGGACCGATGTGGAAGGCGGCGATACCCAGAGCCTGGGTGATGCGGCTGGAGGTTTCACCGCCGGCGATGATGAAGCTCTCCACCCCCGCCTCGCGCAGCTGCACGGCAATTTGCGCAAAACACAGCTCCACCGCCTCGCTCGCCGCTTCGCGGCCAAAACGGGCCTGAATGGCGGCCAGCTCGTTCGGGCTGGTGGTGGCGTGGATCATGGGGGCCGGCGTTGCCGGCTGACTCAATACCCAGCGGGCCAGCTCGGCCGGGTAATCGGCCTGTGTCAGGCATGCCGCCACATCGAGAGCCAGGGACGGTGCCATGGTCTGGTAGCAGGCCACCTGGCGATTGGTCATCTCGGAGCAGGATCCCGACAACACCACGGCGCGGTTGCAAAGCGGCCTTCCAGCCTCGCGGGCGGCAGCCCGATTACCGTCGCCGAGCAGGCGGGCCAGGCCGATGGCGAGCCCGGAGCCGCCGGTCACCAGTGGCATGTCGAGGGCAGAGGCGGCGATGTCCAACAGGTGCTGCTCGGTGAGGGTGTCGACCACGATGTAGCGCACCCCGTCGGCTGCCAGCTGCTCAAAGGCGTCGGCAATGGCGCCGGGTCCCTGACTGATGGTGGTGAACGGGACCAGACCTGCGCGCCCCCCGGCCTGAGCCTCCATCAGCCGCAGCAGGTTGCTGTCGGTCATGGGGGTGATGGGATGGTGGCGCATACCCGACTCGGCGAGCGGCTGGGTGCCAACAAACAGGTTGCCCTGATAGACGGTGCGGCCGTTGACCGGCAGCGCCGGGCAGATCAGGGTGAGTTGGCTGTCCAGCGCCGTCAGCAGGGCGTCGGTCACCGGGCCGATATTGCCCGCCGCCGTGCTGTCGAAGGTGGAGCAGTACTTCTGGTAAATGCGCGGGCAACCGCGCGCTTTGAGCCAGTCGAGGGCGGCTAGGGAGTCGCGCACCGCCTCGCTGGTCGGGCAGGAGCGGCTCTTGAGGCTGATCACCACGGCGTCAACCCCCGTCAGATCCGCCTCTGCCGGGATGCCGGAAAACTGGATGGTGGCGAGGCCGTTTTCCACCAGAAAACCGGCGATGTCGGTGGCCCCGGTGAAGTCGTCTGCGATGACACCAAGTTTCATGCTGTGCCCTCCATACCCGGCAGGCTGATGCCGTCGAAGATCTTGATGACGGCGCTGTCGTCTTCCTTGCCGTGACCGGCGTTGCTGGCGGTGAGGAACATGTTGAGCGCCGTGCTTGCCAGCGGCAGCGGGAAGTGCAGAATCCGCGCCGTGTCGGCCACCAGATTGAGATCCTTGACGAAAATGTCGACTGCGGAGCGGGCCTGGTAGTCACCGGTCAGCACTCGGGCCATGCGGTTCTCGAACATCCAGGAGTTGCCTGCGGCATGGGTCACCACGTCATACATGAGGTCGAGGGAGATGCCTGCCCGGCTGGCCAGCGCCATGGCTTCGGCGGCCACGGCGATATGCACCCCGGCCAGCAGCTGATGGATGATCTTGACCGTGCTGCCCTGACCCGGCTCGCTGCCGACCCGGTAGACCTTGCCGGCCACGGCGTCGAGCACCGGCTGCAGGCGTGCAAAGGCGGCGTCGGAGCCGGCGGCCATCACCGTCATCTCGCCCGCATCGGCCTTGATGGCACCGCCGGAGACGGGGGCGTCCAGCATCAGCAGCTCCAGCTCGGCCAGCTCGTGTGCCAGCGCTGCGGCTTCATCAGCAGCTATGGTGGAGGAGATCATGACGCCTGTGCCCGGCTTGAGGTGGGCGGCCAGGCCGCTCTCGCCAAACAGGATTTGGCGCACTTGGGCGGCGTTGACCACCAGCAGCAGGACGGCATCCAGTGCTTCTGCCTGGGGGCGGGCATCGGCCATGACGGCGGTCGCACCGGCTGCTTGCAACTGCTCCCGGGCGGTTTCAGAGAGATCAATGCCATAGGTGGCAAGTCCGGCCCGTAAGCAGGAGCGGGCGGCGCCCATTCCCATGGCGCCCAGGCCGATGACGGCTACGTGGTAGGGTCTGCTCATCTGTCTATTCCTCGATTACAACGGATGAGCCGATAGTAAGGGGTTGTTGTGGTTAAAAATCAGGCTGACATCACAAATATTAACTATCGATGTGTTAATTTTTGTTATTTATGAATGTCTGGAGCCAATTGGATGGCTTTGGATGTCGTTTTTGTGTGAATTTATGTGAGGCGTGAGCGGAGGGGGGATTTTTTATCAAAATTTCCCATTCCACTGGGGTAACATGAACACCCGTTTTACCGTTACGGATTGCCCATGATCCCCGTAGAGAGACAGCAACAGATACTGCACCTGTTGGCCGAGCGCGGTGCCGTCAGCATCACCGAACTGACCGAGCGGCTACAGGTCTCCCACATGACCATCAGGCGCGACATCCAGAAGCTGGAAGAGCAGGGGCGAGTGCTCTCTGTTTCGGGAGGAGTGAGTCTCTCCCAGCGAATCAAGAGCGAACCCTCTCATGCCGCCAAGCGCAGCCTGATGCAGGAGGCCAAGCTGGCCATTGCACGCAACGCGGCCGCCCAGGTGGCGCAGGGCAGCACCATCTATCTGGATGCCGGCACCACCTCCCTCGAACTGGCCCGCGAACTGGCGCAGCGGGAAGATCTGATGATAGTGACCAACGACTTTATGGTCTGTGCCTACCTCATCGAGCATGGTCGTTGCCGCCTCTATCACTCCGGGGGCCAGGTCATTCGGGAGAATCAGTCCTGCGCCGGTGAGGCGACCGCCCATTTCCTGCGCAATCTGCACCTTGATATGGCGTTTTTGTCGGCGTCCTCCTGGGATGCCATGGGGATCTCCACCCCCAGCGAACAGAAGGTGCCGGTCAAGCGCGCCGTGGTGGAGGCGGCCGCTACCCGCATACTCATCTGCGACTCGTCCAAATATGGCAAGGTGGGGACTTTCAACGTGGTGGGATGGGAAGTGATCGATCAGGTGATCACGGATGGACAACTGCCGGAGAGCGCCCGCGAGGTGCTGGCCCAACATGGCGTCAAGCTCACGCTGGTGTCCTGGTTGGCAGAGCAGCAGGCCGCCGGTTAGGCGGCTCACTGCCCACGCCCTATTTACTGGCGGAGCGCTGGATCACTTCCCCCGCTTTTTCGATATCCCTGCCGATACCACTGACGGTGTTGCAGCCCATCAAGAGGACGCAGCAGAGCAGCAGCCCATATTTCATGTGTTTCATCTTGTTTCCTCTCAGGTGAGTTAGGGAATCAGTTTTAGCAAGCGTCCGTCAGGGGCATCGGTTAGCAGATAGATGGCGCCATCCGGTCCTTCCTTGACTGTGCGGATCCGTGCCCCCAGCTCGGTCAGCAGGCGTTCTTGCGAGACTATCTTGTCTCCCTCCATCTTCAGGTGCAACAGGGCCTGACCCCGCAAGGCACCGACCAGCAGGTCGCCCTGCCACTCCTTGAACAGGGTGCCTTGATAAAACGTCATGCCGGAGGGGGCGATGGAGGGAACCCAGATCCATTTTGGCGGCACCATACCGGGGGCCGCAGTGCCTGAACCAATTTTGCCGCCGCCATACTCTTCGCCAAAACTGACGCTGGGCCAGCCATAGTTGCGGCCAGGCAGGATCAGGTTGACCTCATCGCCGCCCTGGGGACCGTGTTCGTGGGCCCAGAACTGGCCAGTGACGGGGTGCAGGGCTGCCCCCTGCATGTTGCGATGACCCAGGCTCCAGATCTCGGGCAGGGCTCCGGCGTGCTGTACAAAGGGGTTGTCTTGTGGCACCCGGCCATCAAGATGCAGGCGTATGGTCTTGCCCAGGTGGTTATCGAGGGACTGGACCTGATCTCGCCCCTGATAGCGATCTCCCAGCGTGATATAGAGGTAGCCATCGTCCCCAGTCAGCAGCCTGGCACCAAAGTGGGCACCCCCGCTCATTTTCGGCTGCTGGCGAAACAGCAGTTGCCACTGGTGCAGTCTGTCATCTTGCAATTTGGCACGGGCCACTGCCGTGCCTGCACCGCCCTCACCCGGTTCGCTGTAGCTCAGATAGATCCAGCCCTCCTTGTCCTGGGCCAGGTCGAGCAATCCCCCCTGACCGGCGTTGGCGATGGGAGGCAGTCCCTGCACCGAATGGCGCTCCCCTTGCGGATCGATGCGCAGCAAACGGCCTGTCCGTTCGCTGATGAGAAACTCCCCGCCAGGCAACAGCACCAGACCCCAGGGATGGGAAAGCCCTTCGACCAGCGGGATCAGAGTGATGGCCCGGACGGGCGCGATCAGACAGAGCAGTAGTACCAGCACTCTGAACATGTGGATCTCCTCTACAGTGACCGGTCAAAATACAGGTTGCCGGGGCGGGTCAATATCGCTGAAGTATAGAGAGACGTGACAGCAGCATCAGGAGCAATGCTCCCCTGTACGAGCCGGGATGAGGGAGCGTTTGTCTGATGTCTGGCGTGTGTTGACGCAGAGAGTAGATTGGCCCCTGAAGATCCAGTGTCATACAAAGACGCGTTTTCTAGTGATATTGTGGCCAAGGACCACATCAGCCTCTTGTGCCAGCGCATTTAACTCCTTGAGGGAGAGATCCTGCGGGCCCTTGAGATTGAGCTCACGATCAGCCAGGAGTGCACCCAGATGACGGAGCTTTTCATCTCGGGTCAGTTCAAGGTCAAAGGAAAGAATCTTGTCATCCCCAAACAGGGCCACGACATCAGTCGAGTTCATCAATAGCCATCTCCATCTGGCGTTGACCTCTCATGGCGATAATAAGTGCCAAAAGATCAGTGAGTTGGCCGAATATTACCCGAAATGTTGAACGGTGGCATCATTCAGAGCCCTCTGGTCGCAGTTCTTTTGGCTGGCATCCCGTTTTGGTAAATGCCTCTGCCCCCTTAATGGTTCATGTTTGGAAAGTGTCGTCCTTGCCATGGTCAACCCACTGATCTTGTGAGACTATTTCCCTTCCTTCTCCGATCGGAACGCATTGTGTCCCTCGATTACTACCAGCGCCACGCCACCGAATTGGCGACCCGTTACCTGCAGGTATCTGCTCGCGCAGTTCACGGCGACTGGCTCACTCTGCTGGAGCCTTGGCTCTTGGCTGCGCCGCGCAGGTTGCTCGATGTGGGGGCTGGCAGTGGTCGTGATGCCGCGTTTTTAGCGGGGCTCCATCAGGGCCACTGTGTGGTCGCTGCCGAGCCCTGTCAGGCACTCGCTCTACAGGGGCAATGTCATACCCGTGAGGCTGCGGTGGCGTGGGTCAGTGACGCTATGCCTGCTCTCTCTGGCGTGACAGGCACTTTTGATCTGATTTTGCTCAGTGCTGTCTGGATGCATCTACCCCCTGAGTCTCGCCCCTTGGCGCTGGCTCGTCTTCATGAGCTGCTCTCACCAGATGGTTATCTGGTACTGAGTCTTCGCCTGGTTGTATCGGAGCAGGAGATGCGGGAGCGAGCCATGTACCCGGTGGCTGCCGATGAAGTTGAGCAGCTTGCATTGGGGGAGGGGATGACACTGCTCCATGTGTCAGAACCACAGGGGGATGCCTTGGCGCGTACCGGGTTGAGTTGGCAGAGTCTGATCCTTGGGGGCGAGCATGCACGCCTCCCCTGAGCAGCAACTCGCCTTTATTGCTTATTTGCAACGCATCTTTACCGAAGGCGATTTTGTTGCCACTTACAAGTGCGCCTTGCTCCACGGGATTGCAGATATCGCAATTGAGCGCAGCAGCGAGACCCATGATCTGACTGCGGCGCGCACCATTACGCTGGACGAACTGGCCACCAAGTTTGTGGAGCTCTATTGGCAGCACAGTCTGCCCTACTCGGCGACGGGAGAAACAGCCACCTTGCTCAAGCAGAGCAGCGGTCGTCAGGCCATCATGCTGACGGAGTTGTCACGGCTGCGTGAAGAGGGTGTCCGTTCGGTGACTGCACTGCGTCGTCACGACGCTTGGCGGCCTCTCCTTGCCCGAGTTCGACGCATCCTTATTGAGGGTCCCTTGTGGCGTCTGCAGATCCTGGGTGGGCGAGAGGAGTGCCACCTCTATCCTCATCAAAGGGGCGAGGATCATATCTGCCTTAACCCCGGCATTCTCTACTGTCTCCACCGCTTTTACGATTTGGTGGTCTCCCTCTCCCGACAGCATTGGCTGCAGCTTATCTGCGACATCAAGGGGAATCAGCCACTGATTGGCCCAAGCGTGGGGCTGGAGAATTTTCTCTTTGGTTCAAGCCGTCAGGCGCTGGGGCGGGTAGGGGAAGTATTGAGGGACTTGCAGGGGGGGACCTGTTTTTACTGTAACAAGGCGATACACGGGACTGGCGAGGTAGACCATTTCATTCCCTGGCGTCGTTATCCAATCGATTTGGGCCACAATTTCGTACTGGCACACGCCAACTGTAACCGGAGCAAACGGGATTTTCTCGCCGCTCCCGAGCACAGGGATACCTGGTACGAGCAGAATATCCTGACTCATGGGGCGTACCTTACTGGCGAGTTGGCCCCCTTGGTGAGCGTCGATGCCGAGCGTTCTACTGCCATCGCCACTTGGGCCTATCAGCAGGCCGTCCGTGAGCATGCCCGGTTGTGGCGTGGTATTGACGAGTTTGTGGATGTAACAGCCCCTAGTGTGGATATTCCCCTGCGCTTTTTATGAGGTTTTAAAGCTTGATAACAAAGGGCCACCTCTTGTGAGGTGGTCCTTTTCAAACGTTTGGTTGGCCGGGTCTGCGCATTGATGTAGTCAAAGAAATC
Organism: Aeromonas popoffii; assembly: GCF_000820025.1. Lineage (GTDB taxonomy): Bacteria > Pseudomonadota > Gammaproteobacteria > Enterobacterales > Aeromonadaceae > Aeromonas > Aeromonas popoffii. Next base: position 590 of record NZ_CDBI01000025.1, on the reverse strand, counting down.
GACCTCCTGCTCGGCCATCTTGATCTTCACTCGCTCCACCAGATAGGGAATGGGCTTGCTGAAGTTGTCATACCCCATCAGGCTCACCTTGCCGGAGCGAATGTGCAGTTTGATCACATCGATATCGGTCAAGTCACCATAGAGTTGGCAAGCCGCCCCCAGGTAGACACGCAGCAGCGGCGGTAATTGCGCAATAAAGCATTTGTGCAGCAGCAGTGAATGGTTGGGATAGAGCAGGCTGTTGGGTAGCTGTTGATGGGCCAGCTCGCAGGCCTGGTTGATGAGGGAAATGTCGGCAATCTGGTAGAGCAGCGCTTTGGCGGCCTGCTGTGCCTGCGACTCTGCTTCGGTCCATAGAGATAGAGACGATCAAACGGGGTGTGTTGAGCCAGCCACAGGGCAATCTGATAGCTGTTTTTCCTTGGGTATATCAAGTCAATAGCAGCACCTTGCCGAGGACAGACAAGTCGCCCCTGCTTGTTGAGTTCACAGGCTGAATGCTGATCAAGGGTGGGGGCTATGCCGGGGGAGGGGTTGGCCAGAATCGTTTTACGCAGCAGCGCCCCGCAGAACCCGTAGGTGAGTGACGG